>NZ_MPDK01000001.1 GCF_003144315.1 Sulfoacidibacillus thermotolerans
AAAAAAAAAAAAAAAACACACGCAAAGTAACAGAGCGTGTGCCTTTTGCTGGGTGTCTACTGCTATCAAGTCATCGTGTTCTCAATGAGAGGACCAAGTTTTTTTATTTTCGCAATTCCTCGTCAATCTTACGCTCAATCTCTTCATCAGATAGATCAAATTGTGCTGAAAATTCACGTGCACGTCTGCGCTGTTCAAGATAATAATTAAGAAGTTCTTGACGTGAAAAGTCTTTTGTATTTGAATGGCGAAGCGCCCGAAAAACAAAATAGCTGATCCCACTTGTAAGTAAAAGCATGAGGATACTTACAAGTGGGCTGCCAAAGCCAAAACCGATCACCATTTCTTTCACCCTCAGTACGCGTTAAAAACTTTCCTGATGGATATCATACCGAGGAAGCAGACAAAAAGAAAGGCATCACCTTAAGAAGTCGGCAATTCTACATACAACACACGATCCATTCCTATCGTATCGCGTATTTTCTTTAAATGAGCTTCATCAACTTCTCGATCGACTCCAAGCATCATAATGGCTTGACCTCCAGCTTCTTGTCTGCCTACTTGCATCGAAGCAATATTTACACCCGCTTCTCCAAGAATGCCTCCGACATGACCAATCACTCCCGGCTGATCGCGGTGCCATGTGAGTACCATCGCTTCACTAGGCGCAATATCTACTGAATATTGATCAATTTGGACGATACGCATGCCATGTCCTGGGACAACAGTACCTGCAACTGCTACTGTACCTTGATCTCCACTCAAACGGACTTCAATGAGATTGGCATAAGTTCCATGGCGGGGCTGTTTTGTCTCAATCACTTCTACTCCCATTTCTTCTGCAATCAGCGTTGCACTAATGAGATGAACTTCCTCACGATAAAAATGAGACAAAACTCCCTTTAAGATCGATCTCGTCATTGCATCCGCAGGCTGTTGTGCTGGTTCACCTTCATATCGTATCTGTACTTGCTGTACGCCTCCGCGAATCGTTTGCGCAGCCATGCTTCCAAGAATTTCACCGAGTTGCACAAATGGCTCTACTTTCTTTCTTGTTTCCGGTGTTAACGCAGGCAAATTTACAGTATGAGGATAACTTTCACCTCGTAAGATTTTTACAAGACCTCCAGCAACATCTACGGCTACATTCACCTGGGCTTCCACGGTTGAAGCCCCAAGATGTGGCGTTGCAATGACTTGAGCGTAAGATAGCAACGGATTGGCAATCGCAGGTTCTTCCTCATACACATCGAGTGCTGCTCCTGCCACTATCCCTTCTTCCAATGCACGTAATAATGCAGCTTCATCTATAATGCCGCCTCTTGCACAGTTCAAAATTTTTACCCCGCGCTTCATTACAGAAAATTCTCGATCACTAATTAAATGACGCGTTTCTTTTGTAAGTGGGGTATGGACTGTGATAAAATCAGCAACCTGAATCGTCTCTTCTAGCGTTGCCACTTGCACACCCATTTTCTCAGCACGCGCTGATGTTAGAAATGGGTCATAGGCAATCACCTGCATCCCAAAAGCCTGTGCGCGTTTTGCAACTTCTGTACCAATACGCCCAAACCCGACAATTCCAAGTGTTTTGCCTCGCAACTCAACACCGGTAAAACGCGTCCGCTCCCATTTTCCTTCATGCAAGCTAGCATGAGCCTGAGGAATATGGCGAGCTAATGCCAGCATCATAGAAAATGTGAATTCCGCTGTTGTGATCGTATTCCCGTCTGGCGCATTAATTACAAGAATCCCTGCTTTTGTCGCGGCACGAACATCAATATTATCCACACCGACTCCGGCGCGACCTATGACACGCAATCTTTTTCCTGCGTCGATGACCTCTTTTGTCACTTTGGTCTGACTGCGTACGAGAAGTGCATCAAAATCACCAATCGTTTGAAGTAAATCAGCTGGAGAAATACCAATCTTTTCAATGATTTCAAATTCCCCTGAGGAATATAATTCCTGCAAACCTTGTTCAGAGATTGGATCAGTAACGAGGATTTTCAGCATGTAGATACACCTCCGCAGCTGCGCTGACACCAGCGCCAAGCTTTATCTCATGTCCTGTTTGCACTAACGCTATTTCAAGTGCTGCTAAACACTGAAGTATATCGCTCGCATCAACATAGCCCATATGACCGATTCGGATGATTTTACCGGATAATTGCTTTTGTCCACCAGCCACAGCAATATGAAGATCGTTCTTCATCACTTTGCGTACGGCATCCGCATCTGATACAAGAACAGTTGTTACCGTATGGCTGGCGTATTTCTCATCTTCCACCATCAGTTTTAGCCCTAATGCACGAACACCAGCTCTTGTCATATCACGCAGCAAGCGATGTCGGGCTTGAGCTTGCTCCAAACCTTCCTGCTTAATCATCGCGAGTGACGCGCGAAGGCCATAAATAAGGCTAACAGGTGGTGTCCAAGGGGTCGTATCAGCTCCCAGATCCTTGTGATAACGAGCTAAATCGAAATAAAAGGAGCGTGCTGGCGGACCATTTTTCACGCGTTCTAACGCACGCTTAGATAATGCAACAAGAGCTAATCCAGGAGGCAAAGCAAGTGCTTTTTGCGACCCTGTAACCACGACATCCACAAGCCATTCATCCATCAATAGGGGAGAACCAATAAAAGAACTGACTGCATCGACAATCAAATAAGCTCCGTGTGCACGAGTGATCTTCGCAATGGCTTGAACGTCATTGAGTACGCCAGTAGAAGTTTCACAGTGGCTCATTAAAACCACTTCGATCTCTGGATGTTCCTTAAGCATCTGAACAACGTCTTGTTCTTTGGCTGGTTGACCCCATTCGTAATTTAAGGTGTAGAGAGTAGCGTTTGTCCGTCGTGCAATCTCAGTAAAGCGATCTCCAAAATTTCCTGTAGAAATGGCAAGAACAGCATCCCCTTGCCGAACCATGCTAAAAACAGAAGCTTCTAATCCTGCCGTTCCTGTCCCTGCAATGACAGCGATATCCCCTGAAGTGTGAAATACTTCGCGCAGGTTCGCTTCAACTTCTGCTAAAAGTGCTGAAAAATCACCGCTGCGATGTCCGATCATCGGATGTGTCATCGCTCTTGTCACTTCTGGTGGAACCGGGGTAGGACCGGGAATCCGCAAAATTGTCTTCTCTGAAAACATACTCTCCACTCCCATTTTTTATAATATAATACAAAACCGCTTGCCCCCTCTGTGTAAAGGGGCAAGCGGTCAAAACACTTGCGGTACCACCCTAAATTCTGATCACCTCACGGTTGATCAGCTCAGTCGGTCCTCTTTCGAGAAACCGCAACCGATAACGAGGTCACCGTAAAAAGCTACTCATGTGATCTAAGGAAGAACACACCTTCACCTTTCACTCCGGAATGCTATGGTCATACGTTCCGTCCCTGACTCGCACCAACCGTCAGTTCTCTTTGCACTTCCCGCAGACTCGTTTCCATCACTGCTTTAGTGATATGGAATTTTTCAGAGAATACTACATGAAGGGTCAATCCGTCAAGAGGGAGTGTAAAAAATGTATCACCAGAACAATTTTGAACACAACACAAAGGGAGTATCAAAAGCAATTTTACACGCACATAGACTGCTTGCCATTACAGGTGCAGGCATCAGTGCACCAAGCGGTTTGCCAACGATTGAAGCCACTTGGCACGGACGTACGCTGACTGAACTTTTTCAACTTCAACAAGCTCATCACCACATTCAAGAGTATCAAAATGCTTACCGAGATTTGATCGCAACTTGGTTACGCGCTCAACCAAACGCTGCACACTACTTATTAGCTGAACATGGGGTGCGAATTATCACACAAAACGTGGATGGACTTCACCAGCGTGCAGGATCTTCGGAAGTGATTGAATTACATGGTTCGCTGACGCGATTGCGTTGTCATGGGTGCCGTTCCCTCTTATCCGTTGACACTCATACCCTTTCTCATACAGAGTGTCCTGCATGTGGTGAACTTCTGTGGCCTGATATCGTGTTTGAAGGGGAGTATGTGAAACAACTAGCCAAAGCAATTCAATGGGTGAGTACCTGCGATGCTCTTTTAATCATCGGGACGAGCTTGCACATGCATCCTGTCTCGCAATTGCCTCGTATCGCCATACAAAATGGAGTCCCTCTTGTTCGCATTCGTCACAATGCGGATCAAGTCCTTGCACAGTATTTTACAGCGCATGGAAGTTAGCTTGCTTTAGTTGACAACTTACGGTAGATCCTTTGTGCAAAATCATACACGGATTCAGTTGGCAAAACGGGCTCATGAACAATGAGATCCATATATTGAGCAAACATTCTCTTTGCATCTTCGAAAGTTTCACAATATAGAGGGGGCGCTTCAAAATCTTCTTCTGCATCAAAAACGTAAATTTCATACCCCTGGTCACTTTGATGCATATCAAGATCAAGAGTTCGCAACTCACCTTCTACGACTTTTGACAATACGATCCGCTCAATGAGTGTACGCGCATTACGCACAGGAGGCACCTTCCATTCAATTCCTTTTGAGAAGTACAGTATAGCATGAATTCTCATCTTCGCGAAGTGTTTCAAACAGCAAACACAGGAAATCTGGGGACAAAAAGGAGTATAATAAAATCACAATGATCGTAAGGAGTGATTCAATGAAGATCTTTACACGCACTGCACAAAGTTCAGCAGTCTCTGGACAAATTGGCTTTCTCACAACGGATACAAATGAATTGGCTGGACAGTCTTTCACAGATCGACACCAGAGTCTTGGTACCGTGACGACACGCGATAACCTTATTCTAGTTGGTATAGGGAAAAAAGAAAAAGTCACACTTGAAACTTTGCGAAATGCAGCTGGACAAGCAGCACGTGAGGCAAATAAAGAGCAGTGGACGCAGGCTGAGATTTTTCTCCCCAATCTTTTTTCCCCACAAGAAGAGGCAAATGCAATTACAGAGGGAGCACTTCTTGGTACATATGAATTTGATCGTTATAAGGCGAAGAAAAAAACACAAACGCTGCAAGAACTCATTCTTCTCACATCGGAAAATGTTACGCAAAGCATTAAAAAGGGAGAAGTTTATGCGAATGCGACAATACTTGCCCGCGATCTAGCTAATGAACCACCAAATCTATTACGGCCAAGCACGCTGGCAGAATTTGTTGTCTCTCATTTTGAACATACTGACGCAGAGGTAAAGGTTTACGCGGGGGATCAACTCATTGAAGAACAAATGGTCGGTGTATTGACAGTAGGCAAAGGGAGTGTCAACAAACCGCGTTTTCTAGAAATTCACTATGTGAGTGACCCTACGAAACCCCTTATTGCACTTGTGGGAAAAGGTATCACATTTGACACTGGCGGTATCAGTTTAAAAAGCGGTCGCGATATTAGCGATATGCGTTTAGATATGGCGGGTGCTGCAGCGGTCATTGGCGCAATCGATGCACTTGTCGCCGCGAAAGTCGATTGCAACGTGATCGGTTTCATTGCAGCAGCTGAAAATATTCCCGATGCGGGCTCCATGTTACCTGGAGAATTGATCCAATATCCAAATGGTGTTTCTGTTCAAGTTGCCAATACCGATGCAGAAGGGCGACTCGTATTAGCGGATGCACTCATTCGAGCGATGAATCGGAACGCAGTGTTTACCGTGGATATCGCAACGCTAACAGGTGCAGCAGCAGCAGCACTAGGGACAAAATATGCTGCCGTATTTGGAACTGATCCACTCGTGGCAACACTCCAAGAAGCAGGGGCAAACACAGGCGACGAACTGTGGCGCATGCCATTGGTTGAAGAGTATAACGAGCAATTGAGAAGTAACTATGCTGACCTTTCAAACATTGGAAAGGGAAAAGGAGGGGCAATTACAGCCGCGTTATTCCTCCAACACTTTGTAAAACCAGAAGCGAAATGGGCGCATATTGATATGGCAGGGCCTATGGAAGCCGAATCCACATCAGGGTATCGACCCGCAGGGGCAACAGGTTTTGGCGTTCGCGTGCTTGCTGAAGCTGTTCAGCAACTAACAAACATGTAGGCACAGGATTCAAATTTTAAACAAGTGGCATAACTTGTTTCTGTACTCACAAATTTCAACTCCCACACTACGCAATTTTACGTTATACTAGAGTTAAGCTTACTTATGTTTCAAAGCAAGTGAATGCCCCCTAATCCGGTTGGTTTACCACAGGGGGCATTCCTTGTTGTCCAGAGGAGGCGCGTTATGCATTACGCTTTAGTGACCGACCACAGCCGCAAGGCGCGAGCAGCGAGAGCCGTCTATGAATTTATGCGCACAAAAGGGGAGGCGCAGCCAACAATCTCAGATATGTTACTTGAGGGGCCAAGTTTGCCAGGTTATCGCGTACCTACAAAAGAACGTTTCCGTGTCCTTAGTCTACGATTTCACGATGAACACCTTAGCCCTTATTTCAAGACAGATATGAATTTGTTTCATTTGCTCATGATGAACGAAGAAGCTGATATTTCTATTTTTAAAACGTCAGATGGAATTTTGTTCACATTTGACAATATTCCGGATAACCCCTTTCATTTTGGACAAAGTGGTCACGATATGCGATAGTTTAATTTCGTGTGAAGTAGCGGATAAGCGCGTGTGTAGGCAAAGCGAACAAGCCACATCAAGTACACAACGAGCAAGAGATTGGCAAAGTAACTTTGCGCTAAGGCAAAACTGTCGTAGATCCCATGTAGCAAGGCGGGTACCACGAATGCAGGCCACATAGGACTCCCCTGAAATTTACTGCGACTAAAGTATGCGCCCATGACAACGCCAAATAAAGCGTGCGCAGGGACAGCAGTAAACGCCCTTACAAATGCAGTTGATAAACCTGAGCTCAACACGTAGAGAACATTTTCGACAGTTGCAAACCCTAGGCCAATCGCTACTGCATAGACGACCCCATCATAAGGCTCATCAAAAAAGGGACGAGGATATACCAATTGCTTAAATGCAATTGCTTTTAATGATTCCTCAACAGCTCCCGCGATAAAGAATGCGGTGACAAGTGTTGCTAAAAAACCTGTTTGCGGCTCAGACGTTTGACTATAAAGATCGAGTAGATACTTTTCTGCAAGCGCCGCCGGAAGTACGATCAACATGCCAATGAAGTACAATAAAAAAACGAATTGCGGTTTTTCGCGTTTGCGATCTACCGCATAGATTATGGCAAGAAAAAGCCATGCAGGTACAATCGCAGCAAGTAGTAACATATAGACGAAGCCTCCTTCATCGACATAACTGTAGGATGACCGGAAAGAGGCCCATTCTTGCATCGAATACATAGTACAAGGTCAATGGTTATGAGGGGTTGAGAAATGTGAGAGGATTTACTAATGGGCTAACCCATCTTGTCGATCGTCCGATTCAGTATCAATGGAATTTAGGCGATGAAGAGGTTGCATTAAACCAATGGATTGGCAAGGAAATGCACATTGAGTTTCTTGGCGAAAAGAGATGTATTGCCTGTGGGCGTAAAGTAAATAAATTATACCAAAACGGATATTGTTATCCATGTGTGACTACACTTGCTGAGACGGACTTATGTATCGTTAAGCCCCATGAATGCCATTTTGCAAATGGCACATGTCGAGATGAGGAATTTGCTACTACCCATTGCATGATTCCACACTACGTATATCTCGCTGTGAGCAGTCAAGTAAAAGTCGGCTTAACACGCAAGCATCGACAATGGACTCGTTGGATTGATCAAGGAGCTGTTCGCGCGATGCTTTTAGCGGAGCTTCCTACCCGAAAAGCAGCGGGTGAATTTGAGATGGAAGTCGCAAAAGAACTTCCCGACAAAACAGATTGGCGCAAAATGGTACAAGGCATCACTTCAGATATCGATCTGAAAGAAGTTGCTGCACAAGTAAAAGAACGTCTTCCAGCCCTGTGGTCAGAATATTTATTGGCAGACACGCCCATTTATGATTTTCTTTATCCTGTTATACCTGAAACGATGCCTAAGGCGCGTTCGATTTCCCTTGAAAAACAATCTGTTGAAGGCAAACTCCTCGGGATACGGGGTCAATACTTATTGTTTGAGCAAGGATGTGTCAATATCAAAAAGCATGCGGGGATGTTCCTTGAAGTCACTGCTAGATAAGTTTCAGTCGGTGAAAATCGCAATGTTTACATGTCTTGACGACGATTCGGGTACACTTTGCATTACCGGACAACCATGAAAATGGAGGTGGGTATGCATGACCTGGATTTATGAAGCGCGGTTGTACGATTCGCGCTCTGTTGCCAATTATGTTGCGATGTGCGTGCGCGATGACCAAATTTTGCGAGGGCAACAGCAGCCGCTGGTACAGATTTATCGAACTCGTAAAGGGAACTATGGCGTGCGTTATCAACCGCCCCTTTCACTTTAAAGACGAGCTATAGCAAAGCCGAAAGCACCTGTGCTACAATGAGCGATGAAGCAGATAAGGGAGATGTTCCGCATGCCTTCATCCATCAGTTTAACCTTTTGCAAAAAAAATCTAGAATTATACTCGCAGTCTGTTTATGACGCATTGCGAGCAAATTACCCAGATCTCGAAATAGAAGTGAAAGATTGTCTTGATATGTGCGCAATGTGCACAGACGTTCCATTTGCACTACGAAACGGCGCGTTGATTGGTGGACGTGATCCGATGGGATTATATCGCAAACTAGAACGTGGAATGCAATTTCTTTCGGCGCCGCCATTGCCTGGTACATCCGGATATCGCGAACAAATAGAAGAACACTCGCCTGTTGTGTCGACCGGCAAAGAGTCTTCTAAATAATCACGAACAGCTCGTCTCGTTTGAGACGGCTTCTTTTTTGCCCATTGATCCAAACAAAGTGGGTCATTTGCCTCTAACCTGCGGCTGGCATCACGAATATGGTGTCATATGCCGTATAGAGCGAGGTGGGCCGACTTGCAGAAAAAGCCAAGTGTAAGAAAACCAACTGCAAAGCGGAAGCAAAGCGCGATCAAGCCCAGTCGTCGCGGGAGAATTCTCGATTTTGTCACGATTGTAGAGCGCTATAAAAGTGCAATTGTCGGAATTGAAGTTACGCAAGAATCTCCGCGAACAAAATCCACTTTATTGCCCTATGGATTTCCCTGGGATACACTTCCAAGTCAAGAACCTCAAGCGTTAAACATTGGGACAGGGTTTGTATTTGACCCGCGAGGGTATATTTTAACGAATGAGCACGTCATCCATGGAGCGACAAAAGTGATGGTTCAGATGCTAGGGAAACAAAAACCGATCGCAGCACGCGTTGTCGGGACGAATTACGAACATGATCTCGCTGTATTAAAAGTCACATTACCCAAAAATATTTCTGTGCTCCGACTAGGCCACTCAAAGGACGTAAAAGTAGGAGAGTGGGTACTCGCTGTCGGCAATCCACTTGGCCTAGACCACTCTGTGACTGTGGGGATTGTGAGTGCCAAAGAACGCCCCATGCAAATCGGTGATCGCTCCTATCCACATCTTTTGCAAACAGACGCCGCGATCAATCGTGGGAATTCAGGGGGACCACTCATTAATATGCGTGGTGAAGTCATTGGAATCAATACTGCGGTGAGTCAAAGTTCACAAGGTATTGGCTTTGCAATAGCGATTGACGTAGTACGTGACGCGTTAAAAGCTATGATGGGAAATGCGTATCATGAAGGAGGTCTATAAAAATCCCTCACATGCGGTCTTGCTCTCTCTACAACTTCTTTGTGTTACGACGAATATGAACACAAAATCATTGCATTATTATGCATTCGCAGGTATACTCTGAACTACAGAGGAAGTGCACCTAGGGATCCGGCTTGCCTTTTTATCAGGTGAAGACAGGACCAAGCGGTGCAGGCCATGCGCGAACGCGGCACACCGTGAGGATAAAAGACTCGGCGGAGAGGTTCCCTGCTTTATTGGGCCTCTCCGTCTTTATTTCAATTGAGAGAGCGGCTTGTGAGAGAGGAGTGGAGTCGATGGCATTTTTAGAGAGAGAAGAACACGACGCGTGTGGAATTGTTGCATGGGTAGAAAAAGCGCCATACGCCTCTAGAGAGAATGTAAATCTCGTATTAAATGCGCTTCATCAAATGCGACACCGTGCAGGATTTGTTGAAAATGAAGGCGATGGATGCGGAATTTTGATTGATCTGCCGAGAGCCATATGGGCTGACCATTTGAGTAGCAGGAATTTAGATCCAGAATTCGCTTATGATCCTCGGTTTGTTGTAGGACATTTTATTTTGTCACGACAGATCGGAGAAGCGCCTACACAATTTGAGAATTCTTTGCGTTCACTCGCAAGTGCTGCTGGATTTTCAGTACTTGCCGTCATTGTAGATGCTGTAAATCCACATGTACTCGGACCTGCAGGCGCAGCCGAAGGGATCCATTTTATTCAGGTTGCGCTGTGGTCAGAAACAGTATCTACGTTACGAGAGGTGGCACATGCCTGTTTTGAATTAGAACTGTCAATTGAAGCGAAGGGCATCGCCCACGTCGCTTCGCTTTCGAATTCGTCCGTGGTGTACAAAGTGCGCGGGGATAGTATGACATTACAAAAATATTTTGCAGACTTTGCTCACACTGGACTAAAAAGTCGCATAACCCTTGGTCACAATCGCTATTCGACGAATACGACGACGTCTTCTGAACGCGTACAACCGTTTTCATTGCTTGGCCATAATGGCGAGTTAAATACCATTTACCGTTTGCGCGAAGAATCGCGTATGTTGAATATTCCTACAACCCCTGGAGGATCCGATTCCCAGGATTTAAACCGAGTGATTGAAGGATTACAGCATCGTTATGGGTTTACACTGCTTGAGGCACTAGAACTTGTATTTCCGCCGATTATTCATGAGATTAAACATATGCCACCGCACTTACAGGATCTCTATATGTTTATGCGCTCTATTTTTGGGCCATTTGCCCAGGGGCCAGCGGCGATTATTGCTCGAGCTGCTGGAGAAGCTGTGTTTTCTGTCGATGCACTTGGCTTGCGCCCACTTTGGATGGTCGAAACGAAGACGAGCATTATCTTTAGTTCGGAACAAGGTGTCGTGCCATTCATTGAGATGATTCACGATCCCAAACCACTGAGCCCTGGTGAAAAAGTCTATGTAGAGTTGCCTGATGCAGCGCCGACTGTAGCATATTCCTATCATGAAGCTCAACAAGCCACATATGAGAGAATGAGCGAGCGCTTTCATTTCGATGGTTATCGTCATGGCATTGCCTTTGGCGGTCCACCCATCTTTGGTGAAGTCCATCTCACGCCCCATCGGATCGAAGAGAAGAGCCGCGAAGCACTCATGGGAGCTTTCGGCTGGGATGTCGATGATGTTCGCATCTTAGAACACCACGCGACAACTGGGCAGGAGCCTATCCGCTCACTAGGGTTTGATGGTCCACTCGCTATCCTCTCAGATCGCCCGCAAAATATTGCGGACTATCTAAAAGAGATGGTGGCTGTTGTAACAAATCCAGCGATTGACCGCGAACGAGAAATCGAGCATTTTTCTACCCGGGTCGTATTAGGAAAGCGTCCCAACGTCACACAGCAACAGACAAAAACTTTGCGGATGGAGCTACAAAGTCCAATCTTGCTTGGTGGACATCAATTAGAAGAAGCCGATCTGTATCGGTCATTAGCACATAAATTAGGCACGCAACTTTATGAAGATGTCCTGCGTTATTTTTCTGTCAAATACGAGGATGTTGTAGAAATTTATCCACGTGTCGAAGCAGATGAGACGCTTGAAACTGCACTGCAACGATTGCGCGCAGAAGTCATTGCTGCTGCCGATGGACAAGCGAATTTAATCATCCTAGACGATCGTTTGTCTTTTACAGATGACAATACTTGGATTGATCCTGCACTGGCAATTAGTGTGGCACATACCACATTGCGCGATTATCAGTCTCAACAAGGAGAAAACGCTCGGCGTCGCAGCAGCTTGATCTTGCGGTCGGGTGCCGTACGCAATCTTCATGATCTCGTCGTAATGATCGGACTAGGTGCAGATGCTGTTTGCCCGTACCTCTATTTCGCAAGCGCATATGATATCGATGCGTGGAAAGGGATCGAGAACGCGTACCAGGCCCTCACAAAAGGCTTGGAAAAAGTTTTATCTACTCTTGGCATTCATGAAGTGCGTGGATATGATCGTTTATTCAGTGCCATTGGGTTATCTGCAGAAGTGGCAAATATTCTAGAGATCAAGTCATTTTTTGATGAAAACGCTCATTATAGTGACTTTGACTCTCTTCTTGCCAATGCGCGTGAACGTGCAGTTGCTTTACATGCTGGAAAAAGCGCAATTGCTCGCCCGTACCAACTATGGCCTCGAATTTGGAAATCAGCTGGTGATGCGGCAGCAGGGAACATCCCATATGAAGAATACAGCAACAAACTTCAAGAATTAGAGAAGAAGCAACCTATTTCGCTACGTCATCTGTTAGATATAAAAAAACATCCCCATGCAATCACCCCAGAACAAGTCAGCTTAGCAATTGGTGAACATGCGCTTCCGTTTGTGATCAGTTCTATGTCTTTTGGCTCACAAAGCGAGGTTGCATTTCGTGCATATGCCATTGCCGCCACACAATTGGACATGATTTCAATGAATGGCGAAGGCGGAGAAATCAAAGACATGCTGGGGAAATATGCGAAAAATCGGGGACATCAAATTGCTTCTGGCCGCTTTGGGGTCAATGCGGAACTCTGCAACTCTGCTGATCTATTAGAGATTAAGATTGGACAGGGTGCAAAACCGGGAGAGGGAGGACACTTGCCGGGGTCAAAAGTTTCGCAAAAAGTCGCTAATGCCCGGAATGCACGACAAGGTACAGATCTCATTTCACCGTCTAATAATCATGATATTTATTCGATTGAAGACCTTGCACAGATGATTGACGAACTTAAAGTCGTTAATCCACGAGCTAAAATTTCTGTTAAAGTACCAGTTGTTGCGGGGATTGGAACGATTGCTGTCGGCATCGCAAAAGCTGGAGCAGATATCATTACGCTGAGCGGATTTGATGGAGGTACAGGTGCTGCAAGAGCTCATGCATTAAAACATGTTGGCTTACCGATTGAAATTGGTGTCAAATTAGCTCATGAAGCACTTCTTGAAGCTGGTTTACGGGATATGGTGGAACTATGGTGCGACGGCGGCATGAAAAATGGCGTTGACGTCGTAAAAATGGTTCTCCTAGGTGCAAACCGCGTTGGATTCGGAACGATGGCTATGATTGCAATCGGGTGTACAAGTTGCCGGGCCTGCCACAAAGATACTTGCCATGTGGGGATTGCTACACAAATTGAAACGGTTGAACAGGCGACAGAACATGGGCTTAAGGCGTTTGTGCCACGTGACATTGATACAGCCGTTGCTCAACTGACTCACTTCTTTGCACAAATCGGAAAAGAAACACAAGCTCTCGTTGCACAATTAGGCGCAACTTCATTGCAAGATCTTGTCGGTCGTTCAGAGTTATTGGAACAAACCCGCGAATTGGAACGTGTTCGTTTGGATGATCTCATCGTATCTCATCAATCGATCCAATATTCGTTTGCTTGGAAGAGTCCACGTGCAAGTACAGTTGGCGTTCATTCGTTAACTGCACAACTTGGCAAAGAAGCGGTTTCTGCAATGGCGGTTGGCAATGAAGCTCTGCAATTTGGCGCAACTCATGTACAGTCTCCTGAGCGCGTGATTGGTGGCATGTTGTCAGGTTCAGTCGTTCGCAGAGAAATTCGCGATCGTAAAAAAGGACTAGAAAGAGCATCTGTGAAACTTTTGAGCGGTTCCATAGCTGGCAATGGATTTGGCGCTTACAATGCACGAGGTGTCCATCTGCGAGTAGAAGGCGGCGCTCAAGATGGTGTTGGAAAAGGAGCAATGGGTGGAAAAATCGTAATTTTAAAAGGGGTCAACCGCAACGGTCAACGACTTGACGGATCTGTTGGAAAAGGACTCGCTTATGGTGCTCAACACGGTTTGTTCATCGTACAAGGAGATGCTGATTCGCGTGCTGGAATTCGCTTATCAGGTGCCGATCTGATTATCGGAGGAGAAGTCACTTCGCCTCTTGATGATTCCCGTGGCGGATTGGCATTACGTGCAAACATTAAAGGATTTGCCTTTGAATACATGACTGGAGGACGCGCCTTGGTCCTCGGAGATCCAGGCCCGTGGATTTGTTCTGGCATGACAGGGGGTGTCGTGTACCTGCGCGTTGATCCAGCGATGGGTCTGACTATCGAGGCCTTAAAACGACGTCTCGCAAAGGGGGCAAAAGTCACTTTAAGCCCGCTGAATAACACGGGTGTGCAAGACGTCCAAGAACTGATTAGCATTTATCAAAAAGAACTTGTTCGATCAGGACAACAGCGTGAAGCTGAACGATTACATTCTTTACTTAGTAATCCACGAGAACATTTTGTGATGGTACAGCCGGGACTTGAACAGACAGAACAAGATATTGCGACAGAATAAGTAAGAACGTCCCAAATCAATCAGCAAGCGATGATGTTCTACAAGATGCAAAGGAACACATCGCTTGCTGACTTTTTATTTTGTATGGGAAAATGTTTAGTTGAACAGAAACCTCTCTAAAAAATAATGTCGTTGAGGCTCTGATTGGTATAAAACGGTTAGCAATTCCCGCAATGAGCATTCCTCTAAGTGATGAAACCTGCGAAATAGCGACAGGTCTTCCAATTTTATTTGCGCCCCGCGAAATGTCACACCCTCACCAAGTAATTCGGATAAAGGATATTTTAAAACTGCTGCTCGCAAAAAATTATGCATTGAATCTAACGAATAAACTGTATAGTGATGATCTTCACTAATTACGCAAACACCTTCTACAATAAAATAAAAGTCCTGCTCGTGCTCCACATGGATTAAATAGGCATCATACTGGCGATCACGCGGCAGCCCTTTTTGTCTCTTTTGCATCCTCCGTCCTCCTTGTTTCACTATACCTCGCAACAAAATGTTGTACAACTGCGAGAACGCCATGAACACGAAAGTCCTTTCGCGCGTAAAATAGCGTTGACAGATGCGGAGGGAAAGCTTATGGACTATCACGACGCACTCGCAGTACTCGGCGCTTCAAGCGCTCATCCAGGTGGCTTTTCGATTACGAAAGAATGGATGGATCAAATTCAGATTGCTAAAGAGCACACGGTGCTTGAAGTCGGTTGTGGCACAGGAAGGACCGCCTGTGCTCTGAAAGAGCGGTTTGATTGCACTGTCATCGGCGTTGACCGCAATGCAAAAATGATACAAAAAGCGCGGCGACGTGCGGCCACACAACAACTGACCCTCGAATTTCTTCAGTTATCTGGCGAATCCATGCCTTTTTCCGATGCTAGCTTTCACTGGATCGTTGCAGAATCTGTAACGGTATTCAATGAGTTGCGCCCGCTCTTAACAGATTACTACCGCTTACTAAAAACAGATGGCATAGTCATTGATGTAGAGATGTGCGCAAGTTCACCCTTACCGAAAGAAGTTTTTAAGATTTTTGAAGAAACATACGGAGCGCGAATTGTACCCACCATGACACAATGGAAGCAACATTATCGCGATGCAGGATTTCGCTCTGTGCGCATCTTACGCTCTGGTCCCGTGCCAAATACCCCAATATTTGATGAGGATCTGGATCCTATTTCGAATGTTCTTTTAGATGTTGAAGAAGCTTATTCGGAAGAAGTGAATCAAATGATGCTCAAAAATCAGACCGTGATGCAATCTTATGCGAAATGGTTGAATTTCGCTGTGATCCAAGCGATCAAATAAGATATTCATGTGAACACACGTGTCGCGAACTTCCCTTTCCCTTGGCAATAATGGTATATTGGCCACTATGGAGAGTGATAACATGAGTGGCTTTGATCAACAAAAAATTGAGACAGCAGTAAAAATGATTCTTGAGGCAATCGGAGAAGATCCAAATCGTGAAGGATTACTTGAGACACCTGCACGAGTTGCCCGCATGTATAGTGAAGTATTTTCAGGATTACATCAAGATCCACGAGAGCAACTCATGACGATTTTTAACGAGGATCACAATGAAGTGGTTCTCGTTAAAGATATTACCTTTTATAGCATGTGTGAACATCATCTTGTTCCATTTTTTGGACATGCACACGTCGCGTATATCCCTCAGGGGGCTCGCATCACTGGATTGTCAAAATTGGCACGCCTTGTAGAAACAGCCGCGCGCAGGCCTCAATTACAGGAACGCCTTACAGCTACCATCGCAGATGCGCTCGTCGATCGCTTAGATCCAGCTGGTGTCGCTGTCATGGTGGAAGCTGAGCACCTGTGCATGGCAATGCGCGGAGTGAATAAACCGGGGACCAAAACGTTAACGACAGCCGTTCGAGGGATTTTGTTCACTGATCCACTAAAACGCAAAGAAGTGTTTGATTTCATGCAACAACGTTGAATCACAGAGATTAAAAAAGCAGTTCAAGCGGGCGAAAAGCGAGAAAATCTGCTGCAACAAGATGATATTGGACCCCTCGCACAGCGCCTTCTATGCGCAATCGATGCGCATGTCCGTGTAAATGTCCATAGACACAATGAGTGACTTGATAGTGTTCAAAGAGTGTAGTAAATGGCGTCACTTCATGATCGGCGTTCAAAGGTGGATAATGCATCATCGCAATCAGTGGCTTTTTGCTTTTCGCCCCCGCTTCAAGGGATAACCGCAAACGTTCGACTTCGCGATGAAAGATTTTCTCGTCTTCTCCTGTATAATTTACTGAATTCGGAAGATCCCACCCTCTTGTACCTACTACCGTAAAGGAGGGGAATTCAACGGCGTTCGCTTGCAGAACATAGACGTCTGGTCCTGCTAATTCCTGAACCTTCTTTTTTGTGCTCCACCAGTAATCGTGATTCCCTTTTAAGAGCACCTTTTTTCCTGGAAGCGTAGCTAAATAAGCCATGTCAGGGATTACCTCTGATTCACGCATAGCCCAAGAAATATCCCCAGCAATTAATACGACATCCTCAGGTAGGATGTGAGCTTGCCAAATCTCCGCCATCTTTCGTTCATAATCTTCCCATAATCCTCCGAAGACGGACATTGGCTTATGAACGCCAAAAGCTAAATGCAAATCTGCAATCGCAAAAATCCGAATAGGACTTGCCCCCTTTTGCAATCGATTGTACCATGAAAGGGAACCTTTTTCGCAAGGAGCCTAACATGCGATCAATCGAAATCAGCTCAGCTTATAAACTCCCAACCAATGAGGCAGAGCTACATGAGCTCGTCGCAACAGTGTCACAAACAGAATTTGGTCTCCCCTTTTTACATCAGTGCCGTTTTAATGCGCGATTGCGTACTTCAGGTGGACGCTATCTGCTAAGTACTCATGATTTGGAGTTTAATCCGCGCTATATGAACATGGTCGGGTACGAAGGTTTGCTTGGGACCATTCGCCACGAACTCTGCCACTACCATCTACATCTGGCTGGAAAAGGTTATCGCCATAGGGATGCCGACTTTAAGCGCTTATTGGCAAAGGTCGGTGGAGCTCGCTATGCAGAACCTTCCTCATTAAAGAGGAATTTACCGATTCGTTACGAATATGTCTGTACGCAGTGTCAAACGCATTATACAAGGCGGCGTAAGTTAGATCTACGACGTTATGTTTGCGGAATTTGTAGGAGTAAATTAAAGCTCGTCCGCGATCGTTTGGCACCCGAGGTTTAAGGAGGAGAATTTTTTGCTTAAGATTACTTTTTCACATGGAATTCAGTCCACGATGGAACTACTCCAAGAATGCGCAAAAGAAGTGGCAGCCACACGACCTGATGAGGATCAGTTAGCGGAACAAGTGATGCGACTATTTCGCTCAGAAGACATTGAAGGGATTGCTCAATTAATTCAACAACAAAAAATCGAGCGTGAATTTGCTTCTGAACTCGCACATTTTGTGAAGCATTGGCAAGATCGACTTGCTCAGTTTGAACAAGCAGTGATCGAGTAAGCGGGAAATATGCGGGCTTTTGTCAAACCTACTTGAGACGTTCCACCCATATTCATACAACTTCTGTAAAGGAGTAATGCGTGATGGCAGTGCGCGAACACGAAGGAGACGAAAATATCCGCGCGAAACCGACACGAGAAACAAAGTGGGGAACAGATCATTCACTGCGCGACCCATTTGCTGTCATGCGTAAAGAGCGTCGACAACGCATCCAAATGTTGCTGAGTCTATGGGAGGCGCAGATGGTTCGTCTAGAACAGCGTGCGGTAACTTATTTTTTTGAAGCGAATGCTGCACAAATCGCCGACTTGTTTCCCGCAAAACGCAAAGCAGAACAGCGCATTCAAGCATTATCCTTATTCTTGCAAACTCTGGACAACATGCGATGACAGAAAGCGAATTTAAGGCATTGCTCGACTCCCGCTCTCTACATTTAACAAATGAACAATGGGAAGCCATCCGTGAACCTGGACCTGCACTTACCATTTATGCAGGCCCAGGTAGTGGTAAAACAACCGTGTTAACCCTGCGAGCAGCCTATCTGCATTTAGTGAGAAAGATTCGTCCTGAGCAGATTGTCATTTTTACTTTTACGCGTAAAAGTGCAAAAGAACTTCAAGCACGACTTGGCAGTTTTTTACCACCACTAAAAAATGTGATTGCAGGAACGTTTCATTCGCTTTTTTTGCACTGGTTAATGCGCGAAAAACACATCAATCCAAAATTGTGGTCGGCACAGGAGCAAAGAGCGGCCATTGTCACGGTATTAACCGAATTGCGTCTGCCAACTCATCAGGAGGCAAGAGATCAATATGTGCAAAGTGTTTCAAAACTAAAAAACTTGATGCAAGAGTTTAACCGAGACAATCTTATTGATACGCATACACGACAGACACTTAAAGTGTGGGAACGGTACGAGCAGCTCAAGAGAGATCACGGACGTTTTGATTTTGATGACATTTTAAGCGAATTTTATCAAACCATAGAGCATGATCTGGATTTTCGTAAAAGACTTCAAGATATGATATCAGTCGTCATGGTTGATGAATTTCAAGACACTAGTCAAATTCAATGGTTGTCAATAATATTATTATGTAAACAAAAAATTCCCCTTACTGTGGTTGGGGATGATGATCAATCGATTTACCGTTTTCGCGGCGCAAAACCAGATATATTGGCTGCGTTTGAGCATTCTTTTCCTACTACTAAGACGATTGTATTAAAACACAATTTCCGTTCAACAGATCCGATCATTCAACTAGCGACTGAGGTGATCGAACAGGCAGCTACACGGAAACAAAAGCCTTTTACTGGGGTGGTTGGTTCTGGTATACAGCCTTCGCTATCTTGCCATCAGACAGAATGGGCAGAAGCCCTTCAGGTCACACACGAAATCGCGCACCTAGTGCGCATAAATACACACAGTATTGCTGTACTTGCACGAACGCATCGCCAATTGATCTGTGTTGTTGACGCATTGCGCAAGAATCGCATTGCCATACAACCGCTTGACCCACAATTGGATCTTTATAGAGATTATCACGTACAACGATTGTTGTGCGTACTCCGAGCGACGCAATGCACAAGTGATGCTACTGAACAAGACCACATGGAAGCACGTCTAGAATATGGGAAATGGCGGCAAGACTCACTTAAGCAACCGAAACTTGCTACATCGATTGATTTTGACCGTTTTTTGCAAAAAATGAGACATTCAACTGCAAAAACAGCTATAGATGTGGCTCGTGCTGTCTACGATCCTTATTTGTGGCGCGCGCGAAAGAATCGTGGAAACGATGGTACACTTGAACGACTGTACTTACTGTATGAACAAGCTTCAGATGATCAGTCGCTCTCGCAGTGGTTGACAGATATTGATACAGTAATTGCTCAATCACAACAGCGCCAAGTGCACAGCACACAGATCCAGCTATTGACGTTCCACGCGGCGAAGGGTCTAGAATTTGACCATGTGTTTATCATTGGATTACACGCTCACGCAATTCCGCATCAAAGAGCAATGGTAGAAGCGCACAATGAATATGATCGACAGCAGATCTTAGATGAGGAACGCAGATTACTTTATGTGGCTCTAACGCGCTCGCGTTTTCGACTCTCGCTCCATTATGCACAAACGGTTTTGCAGCAACGTACAGAAGTTACGCCCTATTTAAAACCCTTACTTCAAAAGGTTTCTTTTACTTCATCAGCATCTGACGAAACGGATCTTTGGAATCACCAATCAAAGTTTGCGATCCCCACACCGGGGACTGTATTATTTCACAAAATATTCGGTCGCGGCAAGGTCATCTCTGTTGATTCTATGCAAAATGCGGGGCACAAAGTCTGTATAATATTTAATGGACGCGATCGTAAATGTTTTTATTGGGAAATCCTTCAGCAACTTGGCCATCTCTCAGTGAGCACAGATCGCGGAAAGGGGATAAGACAATGAGCGCGACAATTTATGATGTCGCTAGAGAAGCTGGTGTCTCCATGGCAACCGTTTCGCGGGTCATGAATGATACGGCTGTCGTCAAAGAAGAAACGAAAAAACGGGTGCTCGATGCCATTGCTAAACTTTCCTACAGGCCAAATGCGGTTGCGCGTGGACTCGCTAGCAAACGCACAAAAACGATTGGCGTGATTGTCCCAGATGTCTCGGCCGCCTTTATGGCAGAATTAGTTCGTGGCATTGAAGACATCGCCAATATGTATCACTATCACATCATCTTATGCAATTCCGATGGACAATTGGACCGTGAAAGAGATTTGGTCGGAACGATGTGGGAAAAACAAGTAGACGGATTGCTTTTTATGTCTCCCAAATTGCGACAAGAACACATTGATACTTTTGAAGAAGCGCAATTGCCTATTGTCTTATGCCGTACAGATGACCCTGAGAAGCGGATTCCCTCGGTCAATATCAATAATAAACAAGCTGCTATTGATGTGGTAGATTATTTAGCCGCCAAAGGGTGTAAATCAATTGCCTTTGTCGGTGCAAAAGCGGGACTGAAATCACTCACTGATGAGCGGCGTGCCGGATTTCTACAAGCAACTGAACGTAACGCCATCACTTCACAACTCATTGATGTACCCAGTGAAACGTATTCTGGAGCATTAAAATTCCTTAAAGACGCATTACAGACTTCTCCTGTGCGAGCAATCGTCGCAGCAAATGACGAACTCGCTATCGCAGCGGAACATGTTGCTCAAGACCTAAAGTTACGAATTCCCGAGGATGTCATGATTGTTGGCTTTGATAACACGAAGTTGACAGAGATGAGCCGCCCACCACTTACGACGGTTGCTCAGTCTATGTATGACTACGGGGCCGTTGCCATGCGATTTTTAACAAAACTTTTGAGTGATGAACCCATAAGCACATATACGGTAGTTTTGCCGCATCAAATTTTAGAAAGAGAATCTACAGCGCCTAAATTTGTAAAGTGAAGAGAAATGGACAAACGCCCAATTTAGGTGAGATCATGCCAGAATCCGTGTAATTTCCACTAGCATCTTGGTGCGAATGTGAGTATGATTACAGAAAAGATTGAAGTACGCTGCATCAGCTATCGCTGGTTCTATTGTCAGACGGATGCATGTGCTCGCTTCGAAGGGATGGGATGTGCGTGCGAGTAGAAAAGATAGCAAGGAATAAGTTGCGTATCTTTATCAGTTACGACGACCTTGAGGCGCGGGGCATCGACCGTGATGAAATGTGGCAAAACGGTAAGAAAGTTCAAGAATTATTCTGGGATATGCTCGAAGTGGCTTATGCAGAAGTCGGATTTGAAATTGCTGGACCGATTGCAGTAGAAGCTTTCACAATGCCGACAGAAGGCGTGGTGCTGATCGTGACGCAAGTGCCTAGCCTCCCCCCTGCATCAGGTGAACAAGACGAAGAAACATTAAAACGCGATCCATTTGGGTCATTCGTCTTTGCTTTTCAGGATTTTGAAGACGTCGTACAAGTTGTCCGTCCACTTAGTTATCTATTCCCCGTGGACTGTTCGCTGTTCTATTACAAAGATAAATATCATTTGTCATTTGACGACGAGACAATTCCTGAAAGCCACTACGATTTAGTTTGGGCGATCTTACAAGAACATGGTGAATTAGCCCCTGTGACTTCTGCAGTGCTTGAGGAGTATGGGAAGTGTATCGCCGATGGAAACGCGCTTGAAGTAATTCGTCGTCACTTTGCCTAAGAAAGATCCAGGGAGAGGGAGCGTTGCTCTCGCTAACTGGATCTTCGTTACTTTATCTGACACATCAAGGCATAGAAGCATTCATGGCCTAGAAGGGATTGCAATGGAGTGGCATCACCTTACAATCTCATTGACGAGAAACTACAGACAGAGCTTCTCGACTTAGCTCTCACTCTACAACAAACTCCTGAACTTGCTTACGAAGAATGGAAAACCGTAGAGATTTGGAGTGAATTTGCAAAACGTCATGATTTGCCTTTAAGTTTCGGATTAGAGGGACTAGCGCCGATTATTTCCTTAGGCGATGTAAAGCAGGCAAAGATACGGATTGTAATCACCGCTGATCTCGACGCGATTCAACTAGGTGAAAACGGACCGATTGGCCATTTTTGCGGTCATCATGCCCAATCTGTTCATGCGTTAGGACTCGCTATAACCATTAAAAACAAATGGTATTTCGAACGTGATTTGGCATTGCAAATTGTCGGTTGTCCTGCAGAAGAGGCGCGACCAGCTTATGATCCACACTTTCCTTTACCATTTCAACCTGGGAAATCAAAATTGCTGCAAGAGGGTATTTTTGATGGGGCAACCATGGTGCTTAGTACACATTTAGATGAAAATTGCCCCAATCCTGAAATTCGCCTCATTGACGGTGTAAACGGTGGAGTTTGGATCCGGGCGCACGTTAGTGATGCGAATTTTCGCCTGCAGTCAGTGAAAGCAACAGATCGTGTCGCAGAAGCTATCCGCGATTGTTACATCAAGCGCTTTGGTGAGTTGATTTCCACTGTGTCTACTCGTCGTTTTGCAAGGTACATAGATATTTGGATTGAAATAGATCCTCATAAGCCAAATCCTGAGCATGCAATGATTCAAGATCTTGTGCACGTTACATCAATCTGCTTAGCGGCACGTGCTGAACTCATTGTTTTTTACCCTCCGCTGCGCCATAGTAAAAAATTGCAGCGTTACGCACAAAGTGTATTACGGACATGGGATTCTGGCGTAAGAGTGAGAGAGACGGCTTTTCAAAAAGGAGCAACAGATTTAGGAGAAATCAGCTCGCGCGTCCCTACTTTGCAAGTTCTGATCGGGGGTACAACGGGAAATACTCATGAAACCTCTTTTGCTGTAGGGAATCCTTTATTTTCCTATCTTTGGCCGATTGTATTCCTCCAAAAAATGATTGAACGCATCTTACATGAGCAAAACGAAAGTGAAGGGGGCATATTCCTGTGAAAATAGCCGTGTTGTACGGTGGAAAATCTGCAGAGCGAGAAGTTTCGTTAGCGACAGGTCGAGAAATGATTCAAGCACTACAAGGACTTAATCATGAAGTATTGGGCATTGATCTTACTGAGCAGTTTTTCGAAACGCTGCAATCTTTCCAGCCTGACGTTGTTGTGATCGGACTGCATGGCCGTTTTGGAGAAGATGGAACTGTACAAGGCGCGCTAGAATTGCTTGGCTATCCTTATGTAGGGTCAGGCGTACTTGCAAGTGCGCTAGCCATGGATAAATTTATGACGAAAAATATTCTGGCACAGGCAGGTATTCCAGTAGCAAAACACGTAGTAGTAAAACAAGCGGACAGCCAAGCTCTTCCTTCGGCATTTTTTGAAGAGATTGGAACGAAGTTGGGGTGGCCGCTTATCATTAAACCCAATCGCGAGGGATCTACGATTGGGTTAACTTTAGCACATGACATTTCTGAAGCCGAGCACGGTTTGCGTTTAGCCCTGCGCTATGATGCACAAGTTTTAATTGAACAGTATATCAAAGGCACAGAAGTGACGGTTGCATTAACTGGCGACACAAACTCACCAGAAGTTCTTGGCATCATTGAAATCATCCCTACAGCTGAACTATATGACTATCATTCCAAATATCAGACAGGAGGCAGTCAACACATTATTCCGGCGAGATTGCCCAAAGAGCAAATGGAACTTATTGAGCTACTGGCTAAAAAAGCATATACCGCGATTCAGTGCATGGATTATGCACGCATTGACTTTATTGTCGGCGCGCAAGGTCCTATTGCCCTTGAGGTCAACACGTTGCCAGGAATGACTGCCACAAGTCTGGTCCCAGACGCTGCAAAAGCAAAGGGGATCGAATTTCCTGAGTTTCTTTTTGGACTTGTGCAGCGGGCATATCAGCGTTCGTTACATGCACAGTAAATGAGAAGGGTGTAGATTTGACCATTTTTCCATCCTGCTGTTATACTGTCCATGGAAAAAAGAACTCGTTTATCGTATTTCTAAAAGGTGGCGAAAGCATGTCGCAAAACGACTCGGCAGCTGAGAATCTAAACGTATTAACGAGCACGCAAGCTGTCATCAAAGAAGCTCTTACAAAACTTGGTTACGGACCCGAGATGTATGAACTGCTAAAGGAGCCCTTGCGAACACTTACTGTTCGGATCCCTGTGCGTATGGACGATGGTACGACAAAAGTTTTTACAGGGTATCGAGCACAACACAGTGATGCGATTGGCCCAGCAAAAGGTGGAATCCGTTTTCATCCTGATGTCACGGAAGATGAAGTAAAAGCTTTATCCATTTGGATGAGTGTCAAGTGCGGCATTGCCAATTTGCCCTATGGCGGAGGAAAAGGCGGGGTCATTTGTGATCCGCGTGAAATGTCGTTCCGTGAACAAGAGCGGCTTGCACGCGCCTATGTTCGTGCGATCAGCCAGATTGTCGGTCCTACAAAAGACATCCCTGCACCTGATGTGATGACCAATTCACAAGTTATGGCTTGGATGATGGACGAGTATAGTCGCATCAAAGAATTTGATTCGCCAAATTTTATTACGGGAAAACCTGTTGCACTTGGGGGATCGCTTGGACGCGACACGTCGACAGCACGCGGCGTAGCGATCTGCATTCGCGAAGCAGCACGCGTGAAAGGAATAACATTAAAAGGAAGTCGAGTGGTTGTTCAAGGATTCGGAAATGCAGGAAGCTATTTGGCTAAATTCATGCACGATGCTGGGGCTAAAGTGATTGCAATCTCTGATGCTTACGGTGCGCTGTACGATGAGAATGGCTTGGACATTGATTCACTGCTCGAGCGTCGCGATTCGTTTGGAACTGTAACAAAATTATTTAAAAATACGATTTCCAACAAAGAACTTTTAGAACTAGATTGTGATATTCTCGTTCCCGCAGCAATTGAAAATCAAATCACATTGGCAAATGCAAACCATATTAAAGCAAAAATCATCGTAGAAGCTGCGAATGGACCAACAACGATGGAAGCCACCCGCATTCTAACGGAACGAGATATCTTACTTGTTCCTGATGTGCTGGGTAATTCTGGCGGTGTGATTGTATCCTATTTTGAATGGGTACAAAATAATCAAGGATATTATTGGACGGAAGAAGAAGTCATGACTCGACTTGAAGAATTGATGGTGCGATCATTTGAAACTGTGTATAATACAGCCCAGGCACGCAAAATCGACATGCGACTCGCTGCTTATATGGTGGGGGTTCGCCGTTTGGCAGAGGCTGTAGAATTGCGCGGATGGGTATGATGACTTCACATACGAGATCATACTGGAAACGTTGGTGGTGTTCTTAGGAGGTTATCGACATGCGTTCGGAGTCTACGACGCTCCAAGAGATAGGCAGTGAACTGGATGTTCCCAGCGGCAGAGTTAAAATCCATATTCGTTGTCGCAAATGCGGTGAAGTGTTTATCCTACGAGGCGTCCGCGATGTCCGCGGGCATGTAGAAACAGGGTTTCGCCGTTGTCTGTGCGATAACGACAAGGACTTTGATATTGAAACACTGGCGTGATAAAGTTTCTCACGCATCAGGAACAGAAAAAAGGCAACAGCCATCTGGCTGTTGCCTTTTTTCTGTTCTCTTACATAGTCGGGTACGCATTGTACAACACTACAAGAGGGCACAGGCGATGACGTGAATTTTAGGGGGATGTAGGTTATGAGTTGGATAAAACGTATCGCAAGAATAACCGCTATGCTCGGTATTGTTCTGTCACTTTGGGGATTACCACAGGGTGCAGTCATGGCAGACACATTAACGATTGGCAGTCAAGGTCAAGATGTTATCGATTTACAAAGCCGTCTTGGCTATCTCGGGTATTATCATGGCACTTTAACCGGAACCTACACAGATCTTACAGCAGCGGCAGTTCGTAATTTTCAATCCGCTTTTGGCATGCCGGTGACAGGACAGTACGACGCGCAAACAGCACAACGATTGCATCTAGCAACTGCGGGGTGGCCTGGTGTCGGGCGTCGCGGACCACAAATCAGTGAGTTGCAAAGTCGTTTGAAATTTCTTGGATACTATACAGGACCAATCAATGGCATTTATGATTGGCGCACTTATTGGGCTGTTCGCGATTTTCAATATGCCTTTGGCATGCCTGTCAACGGTTCTCTCACCGCGCAAACATGGGACAAACTTGACAAAGCAACCGTCAATTGGCCGGGAAATCAACAAACGCAAGCAGCTTCATCAAATACTGCGACACCCCCCGCTTCTTCGCAAACGACAAATACCGCACAAAATAATCAAACTGCCACATCTGTAGTGAATGTAGCAAATTCAGGTGGGACTGACGGCTTTTCGCAAAACGATATCAACCTCATGGCTCATGTAGTATATGGCGAAGCGCGCAATCAGCCTTTTGTCGGTCAAGTCGCTGTAGCCGCTGTTATCTTAAATCGTTATCACAGCAATTTATTCCCACACTCCATTCCAGCTATTATCTATCAGCCGGGTGCATTTACGTCAATTTCTAATGGCCAAGCTTGGCTTGGATTGCATCAAGAAAACGTCCGCGCGGTCATGGACGCGATTCATGGGTGGGATCCTACAAATGGTGCATTGTATTACTGGAATCCCGCAACTTCGACGTCACAATGGATTTGGTCGCAACCGATTATGCTCCGAATCGGCAACCACGTGTTTGCGAAATAGGAGGGAGAAGAAACATGAAGAAGAAACGCGTTAAACGGACGTCAGCAGGATGGGTCATCCCCGCTTTAGCATTAGGTTTCATTGGTATGTCGTTGTATGGTTATCAAGAACATCGCTTGCAAGCTGCTTCTCTTGCTGAGTTAGAATCTGGGTATCAATCGGCTTTTCACAGTATGATCTATAATCTAGATGAATTACAAGATGCACTCGCAAATGCGTTAGTCCCAAAATCAGGGGGAGAAATCGTTCGGCAACTGCATCTTGCTGCAAGTGAAGCTGCGAGAGCTGAGTCGTATGCCAGTCATCTTCCTGAAACTCTTACCCAGCAGAGTGGGTTACAGCGTTTTTTAGGTACAATGATTCAAAAAACAGAAGCCCTTTCTGATCAGCATGCAAATGGAACTCCATTTAGCACAAATGAGCGCAAACAAATTCAATTTCTCTATCGCGAAGCAACAGATGTCGAACGAGCTGCAAGAAGTGTACAGACGCAAATGATGCAGCACAAAAACACGATCATTCACATGACAAGTACTTTTGCGGCTCCAACTTTTACGGTTACCCAACAAGCGAAACAGTATTTTTCAGAAATCGGCAAGCACGTTCCTAAGCTGAACATTCAAGATGCGATGACAAAGCCGCACGAGGAATCCAATTCCCATTTTCACAGCGTTCAAACGAATACATCCACAGGGCCTTGGATTGATTCAGCAACTGCCATCGCACGTGCGCGCAGCGTGCTAGGTGTAAGTTCACGGGCGCACGCTACTGCTGAATCACTTGGCTTAGGGTACGGAGTTCCTGGATATCTCATCACCGTATCTCCGACGCCAAAAGCGGCGCCAAGTTATGTCGCTATCACCAAGCACGGAGGAGCCATTCTCTGGATGGCACGTGATGGTTTAGTGGTGGCCGGACGCCCACGCCTTTCAGTAGAACAAGGCGCACGCGATGCCGAACGCTTCCTCCAACAACAAAGATTAACTGGGTTCATTGAAGAAAAGGCTGTTGCATATGACGGAATGGCGAATTATACTTTTGTCCCTTTACATTCCGGCGTTCGCCTCTTAACTGAACCGGTGCTCATGAAGATAGACTTAACTACGGGTGACGTTACACACTACGATGCCACTAAATTCCTTACGGCACAACCAGTCAACATCTCGCTACAACATCGACTAACACCAGAGCAGGCAAAAGAAGCGTTACATCCCGATTTTCACATTACCAGCATCCATTTAGCTCTCATTGAAAACAGTTCACATCAACCAGTCCTTGCGTATGATATTGCGGGGCAAAGCGTTTACAATGTCTTTCATGTGGATGTGGATGCAAATACAGGACAAGTTCTCAAGATTGACAAATTGACAAAGGCAGAGACACGAAACATATAGTGATCAAATGATGCGAAGTGATCCATTCACTTAGTAGAGAGGTGATGCCACCTCTCTTTTATGTTTTTCTAAACCACGTTATAATCAAGAGACGAGCGGGGTGAAACGATGGCATTACCTAAATTAGGACAAAAGATATCAATTGTGCGTTTGCACGATAATGTCCGCGCTGATGCACGAGTCATTGATCTGACGAAAACTGCTGTGTTTTTTGATATTCCTATGATTACAAATCGCCGCGAAGAATTGTCCTTCATGATAAATGATCTCGTACTCATTACGTATTCCGCAATGGATGGCTCGCTTCATCAGTTTGAAACATCCATTGTGCGTCAAGTGACTGTAGGAGCGCTACGCGGATATGAAATTCCGCGCCCGGCTACAGAGAGCATCAAGCGCATTCAGCGACGTGCGTTTGTGCGTGTCCCGGCGACGTTTCCAGTTGCCTTCCTTGTCACCAAAAAAGAAGGCGAACAAACACTTTTGCGTGGCAAGGGGATGACGCATGATATTAGTGCTGGGGGTATGCGATTTCACCCAGACGCAGCAGTTGCAATTGAACCTGGAGATGCGATCACGGTTCAGTTTTCACTGCCAAACGATGCACCATCACTTTCACCGATTAGTGCGAAAGGACTTGTTTTACGCGCACATCCACACGAAGTGCTGCCTTCTCCTGTCTTTTCCATTCGTTTTACTGACATCTCAAGCTCCGCCCAGCAGCGCATTATCCAGTATGCGTTTAAACGCCAACTCGAGTTGCGCGCCAAAGGGCTTGGTTAAAAGGAGTAAACTTTTTTGCAATGCTCCACTTGATTCTTTACTAGAGAGGACGATACTTTTCACGTGACCATGTATATCGCTATTGACGGTCCGGCAGGAGCAGGGAAAAGCACAGTTGCACAACGTGTCGCGAATCGGCTCTCTATTCCTTATATTGACACAGGCGCTATGTATCGTAGTGTAACTTGGAATGCACTACGCATGGGGATTTCCATTCATGATGAAATACATCTCGCGCAGCTTGCGGAATCACTTGACATTCACTTCATTCCAGGAGCACAAGGTCAAACGGTCTACCTTGGAGGAGAAGATGTGACACAAGCGATCCGCAGTTCTGAAGTTGGGGCGCTTGTCTCTACAGTTGCAATGCATCGCTTGGTGCGCGAGAAACTCGTAGAACGACAAAGAAAAATGGCGAGCGAAGCAACTGGTGTTGTCATGGATGGACGTGATATTGGAACGCACGTACTGAAAGATGCTGACGTCAAGATCTACTTGACTGCCTCTCTTGAAACGCGTGCCAAACGACGCTATGACGAATTAGTGCGCGAAGGGTATAAAGGAACCTATGCAGATGTACTTGAGACGGTTGCAAAACGTGATGAAAATGACGAACAGCGAACAGCTTCACCTTTACGGAAAGCACAAGATGCTGTCTTACTTGACACGACGACACTTTCAGTTGATGAGGTCGTAGAAATGATCGTCGCACTTTGTGAATATCGCCAATTAAGGAAAAGGAGTTAGCCCTAAAACTTATGTATTATATCGGTCGCTTTGCGGTCAAACTGTTGATGAGCCTGATTTTCCGAATATCTGTTCAAGGTGCAAATCATATACCCGAACAAGGAGCATTACTTATTTGTTCGCGCCACATCTCTAATTGGGATCCGCTACTTATCGGTATCTCTATGAAACGTCCAGTTTCCTTCATGGCTAAAGAGGAATTATTTCGCTTTAAGCCACTTGGTATGCTGATAAAATCTGTCCACGGTTTTCCCATTCATCGGGGTGGTAATGATCGCGCAGCCATTAAAACTGCACTTCACATTCTCAGTTTAGGCGGTGCACTTGTGCTTTTTCCAGAAGGTACAAGAAATCGCACGGGGAAAGGACTTAACCCATTACAACGAGGAGCTGCTTTGCTAGCAAGTCGCTCACAAGCAGCGATTTTGCCGGTTGCCATTATAGGTCCTTATCGCTTATTTGGCAAAGTGCGCATCGTTTTTGGTGAACCTTTTGTCGTGATGCCAGAAGCAGCAAAAGCTGCTGAGCTCTCAATCGCTGAATTTGCCGAAGCTAGGATTGCGTCCGCTATGTATGATGTATTGGAGGAAGCCACTCGTGATTCAGCGCATTCTTGAAATTTTCGCAGTGGGACTTTTTGCGTTTTTTGCGTTATGGCTGTACAGTGGAGTATTGGGAGCAGTACCAAACGAAGATGCCAAAAAGCGTAGAAGAGTCGTCCGGAACATGCGCAAAGTCGGCGCTGTTTTTATTGCGTACGCACTGGCAATTGGTTCTTTCTATCGCTTTCATGTACTATCACTTACATGGGCGGTCATTCTGTACATTCCGGTCATCCTTGGTTTTTTTGCGGGACTGCGCAAACTACAGCCATATCTGCGGCCGGATAAGGAGGAAATACAATGACAGAACAGACTTCAAATCAGGAAACCACGCAGCAAAGCAATGAGAGTACAGACCAACTACATGTTGGAGCAATTGTAGAAGCGACCGTAACCGCAGTAGCAGCAAATGTAGTTCACGCAGAGTTCGGCTCTCAAAAAATTGGACAAATCACGCGCAAAGAATGGTCAGATGTTCGCCTCTCGACCCTTGAAGGGGTAGTTGCGGTAGGTGAACGCATTCTCGCAAAAATCATCGATCTTGGCGATGCAGCGCATCCTTTGCAACTCTCGCGCAAAGACGCTGTCAATGCAGAAACTTGGGCCGTTTTACGCGAGCGCTTCGAGCATCAAGTAACTTTTCCAGTAAAGATCTTGTCTGCAGTAAAAGGTGGACTTGTGGCTGACGTAGAAGGGTTACGCGCGTTTCTTCCCGCTTCATTAATCGATTTTCACTTTCAAAGCGATTTAAGCATTTACGAAGGAAAAACCATTGCTGTCATCCTAACGGAATTGGATGAACAACAACGGCGCTTAATTATTTCTCGAAAACATGCAATAGAAAAGGAACAGCAATCACTTCGCACACAAAAGTTGCGAGAATTTGAAGTTGGACAAATTGTGACAGGTACGGTTGCTCGCTTAACACCTTTTGGCGCTTTTATCGATTTGGGCGGAGTCGATGGACTCTTGCACGTTTCCGAAATGTCATTTGCGCGCGTAAAGAGTCCTGAAGATGTGGTTCACCCCGGAGATCAAGTACGCGTGAAAGTGTTGCGCATTGATCCTGACCAAGGGAAAATTTCTTTAAGTATGAAACTTGAAGACACCAATCCTTGGCGCAGCGTTTCAGAACAGTTTCATGTCGGACAGATTGTCTCGGGAACAGTAAAAAGACTCGCATCATTTGGAGCTTTTGTTGAAGTTGCCCCGGGAATTGAAGGACTTGTCCATATTTCTCAGTTGTCCAGCGGCCGAGTCGAATCGCCTGCTGCTGTTGTGACACCCGGTGATCAGGTGCGCGTAAAAATCCTCGAATTGAAACCCGAAGAAGAGCGAATGTCACTATCCATTCGAGAAGCTGTGAAAGAGCAACAAAAGCCTGCTGTCACGCGACAACCAACACAGACGCAGACAAAGGCAGAACCGACGAGCGCGACATTAGGGGAATTATTTGGTGATGTCCTTAGAGAAAAATTTAAATTGTAATTGACGTTATCCGCTATTTTTTGCGATAATGTCGCAATGGTTAGGGGGGCAAGCGTGATGCCAAAAGTGCTAACTGTAGCTCCTGGTTCACTAGCTGAAGAACTGCAAATTGAACCAGGAGATGACATTGTCGCAATTAATGGACAGCCCATTCGCGATGTCATTGATCTGCAATTCGCTTTAGCTGGAGAAGAGATTTCCCTCGATGTTCGCAAGAGCAATGGGGAAGAATGGATCATTGAAGTAGAAAAAGAGTACGACGAAACACTAGGCGTTGAGTGGGAACACGCTACAGTTGACAAAGTTCGGTTATGTCACAACAAGTGCGTATTTTGCTTTGTCGATCAAGTGCCTAAAAACATGCGCAAAACATTAAATATGCGCGATGACGATTATCGACTATCCTTTTTGCACGGAAACTTTGTGACCTTAACGAATTTGCGTGAAGGCGAATTAGAACGCATTGCGGCGTTACGTATGTCGCCACTCAATATCAGCGTTCACACAACAAATCCAGAACTGCGTGAACGAATGCTTGGAAATAAAAAATCTGGAGAGATTCTTGCCCAGATTGCGTATCTCGCACAACACGAAATTGAAATGAATACACAAATTGTGTTGTGCCCTGGATGGAATGATGGAACGGAACTCGATCGCACGATTGAAGACTTAGCACAATTTTACCCTGCAGTGCGAACTCTGTCAGTTGTCCCAGTCGGATTGACGAAACATCGCCGTGGATTGGCTGATTTGCGAAACTGTACAGCTGCTGAAGCGCGTCATGTGACTGCTCAAATTGCAAACTGGCAAGAGCGCTTACGCCCTCGTTTGGGCGTGAATTTTGTTCATGCTGCAGATGAATTTTATTGTATTGGAGACAGTGAAATCCCGTCTGCGCTATATTATGATGAATTTGCTCAGATCGAAAATGGCGTCGGTTTATTGCGAACACTACTTGATGAGTTTGCCGTGCTTGAAAAAAAATTGCCGCAAAAACTTTCTCGCAAACGTCATGTCGCTGTGGTCACAGGCGTTTCAGCACAAAAAATCATCCGGCAAGTCGCAGAACGATTAAATGCCATTCGTGGATTGACCGTAGATGTTCATATTGTTTCCAATGATTTCTATGGCGATCAAGTAACCGTAACAGGTTTAATTACAGGACAAGACATCGTCAAACAGTTAAAAAATCAAATTGCAGCAGACACGGTTCTTCTTCCAGATGTCATGTTAAAAGACGATGCGGATATTTTCCTTGACGATTATGAAGTTGAACAAGTCCGAGATCAATTGCAAAAGGAGATTCTTGTCGTACCGCCAAATGCGAGTGGACTGGTTTATGGCGCACTTGGAAAAACCCATGCATTACCTGCGCGGCGGCGCTATGAAGCAACTTTTGCTCGTGTCCAAAATGCCGTCAGTGGCAGTTAACTTGTTTTGAAAGGAGGGAATAGATATGGCAGCACCCGTTATGGCAATTGTAGGAACGCCAAATGTAGGAAAGTCAACGTTATTCAACCGGATTGTTGGACAACGTCTTGCCATTGTTGAGGATCGACCTGGTATTACCCGAGATCGCATCTATGCTTCTACCGAGTGGCGCTCACGGTCCTTTCGCGTTATTGATACAGGGGGATTAGAACTTGGACAAGTAGATGCGATCGCTACACGCATTCGGGCACAAGTCGAACTCGCGATTGATGAAGCAGAGGTCATCGTGTTTGTCGTAGATGGAGTAGTTGGTCTGACGTCAGCTGACGAAGAAATTGCAAACCTCTTGCGCAGATCAGGAAAACCAGTTATTGTTGCGGTAAATAAGTTGGATCGCGCGGAGCGAAACGCTCTGGCGTATGATTTCTATGGACTTGGTTTTGATAAGACGATAGGAATCTCTGCTGAACACGCTTTAGGGATTGGTGATTTATTAGACGCTGTCTTTGACTATTTCCCGCCTGCGAGCACTGACCTAGATCAGATTGATGAAGACGCAATTAAAGTTGCAGTAATTGGTCGACCCAATGTGGGTAAATCATCCTTGATCAATGCGATTCTTGGGGAAGATCGCGTTCTAGTCAGTGAAGTTGCAGGAACGACGCGCGATGCGATCGATACAGCATTTACGATGGATGAGACGCGGTTTGTTTTGATCGATACAGCTGGTATGCGCAAAAGAGGGAAAGTGTACGAAGCAACAGAAAAATACAGCGTCTTACGTGCCCTGCGTGCGATTGAACGCTGTGATGTTGCGGTTCTAGTCATTGATGCAGACTCAGGAATCATCGAACAAGACAAGCGTGTTGTTGGATATGCGCTGGATGCAGGCAAAGCAATTGTCGTGGCTGTAAACAAGTGGGATGCAATTGAGAAAAACGGGAAAACTGCACAGGAATTTGAAAAGATGATCCGCTCTCATTTTCCTTTTCTTTCTTGGGCACCTATTGTTTTTGTCTCGGCAAAGACGCGTCAACGTGTTCGGCGTGTTCTTGAGATTGCTGCGGAGGCGGCAGAAAATCACGCACAACGCATTGCTACCTCGACTGTAAACACCATTGTTCAAGAAGCTGTCGCTATGGTGCCACCGCCGACGGATAAAGGAAAGCGTTTAAAAATTCTGTACGCGACACAAGTAGCTGTTAAGCCTCCGACGTTTGCTATATTTGTAAATCGTGCAGAAATGATGCATTTTTCTTATGAGCGGTATTTAGAAAATAAATTGCGAGAATCATTTGGATTCCTTGGGACTCCGATGCGTATTCTCATTCGCGAGCGCAACTCGCATGAGCGAAACTAGCTTTACTCCGTTAAGGGGGATCGTGATGCTCTTTCTAAGTATTATATTTGCTTATTTGCTTGGAGCGATCAGCAGTAGTTACATTGCTGGGAAAGTGGCGTCTGGTGTCGATATTCGCGATCATGGAAGCGGCAATGCAGGAGCAACCAACACGCTACGCGTGCTCGGTCCAAAACTTGCACTGCTGGTACTTGTCGCTGACATCGTTAAGGGAATTCTTGCCATCGCGTTTGCCCATCTCGCGACAAACGGCTCGCAGTGGGCGATGGCGCTTTCTGGGTTAGCGGCAATTATTGGTCATAATTGGCCGATCTATTTTAACTTTCGCGGCGGCAAAGGAGTTGCCACTACCATTGGTGTTTTAGCTACACTTAGTTTTCCACCAGCTCTATACGCGGGTTTAGTGGCGATTGCACTCTTGTTACTCACACGCTATGTCTCATTAGCTGCGCTCACTTTTGTTACACTTACTCCTATTTTTCAAATCGCGATGCATACACCCGCTCCTTATATCTGGGTTAGTGTCATCATTTTACTTATGACATTTTGGCGTCATCGAACAAATATTACGCGCCTGCGCAAGGGCGTAGAACATCGCATTTTTTCCCGCTAACACGATCACGGTAGAGAAACGGAGTATAACGGCCGATGAATGCCGAAACAAGTTTGATCCAGCGTATCGCGGTGGTAGGCGCAGGGAGTTTTGGATCTGCACTCGCGTCCGTATTTGCGACAAACGGTCATGAGGTGACACTGCTTGCTCGCCGCGACTCGCTCATACAAGAAATTAACCAACATCATACAAATAAGCAGTATCTACCAGGCGTCTCGCTCCATCCAGCAATATTTGCAACATCGGACGAAAAGCACATTGCGAATGCCGATCTGATCGTGCTTGTTGTCCCTTCTCACGCAATGCGCGAAACCTGTGAACGCATTGCACCACTGCTGCAGTCAAAGAGTAAAGTGAAAGTTGCTCATGCGACTAAAGGGCTTGAAGTCGGAACGATGGCACGTATGTCAACGGTCATTTTAGATTCTTGCCCATTCTTGCAAGAACAAAATCTTGCTGTTCTAAGTGGACCCAGTCATGCTGAAGAGGTATCGCGCGAACTGCCCACAACACTTGTCGTCGCTAGTGCGTCTAAAAGTACTGCGGAATACATCCAAGATATGCTGATGAATCGAGTGCTTCGCGTATATACCAATCCAGACGTGGTGGGCGCTGAACTTGGGGGCGCATTAAAAAACATCATCGCTTTAGGGTGCGGCATTTCAGATGGGCTTGGTTATGGGGACAACGCGCGGGCTGCGATCATGACACGTGGATTAGTTGAAATTTCACGACTTGGGATTCGTCTAGGAGCTGCTTTTAATACTTTTTCTGGCTTGACGGGTGTAGGGGATCTCATTGTAACCTGTACAAGTCGTCACAGCAGAAATTGGAACGCTGGCTACTTGCTAGGGCAGGGGTTTTCATTGGACGATGCCCTTCAAAAAGTCGGAATGGTCGTAGAGGGCGTTCGAACTACGAAAGTTGCACTTGCTGTAGCAAATGAAGTCGCAGTACCCATGCCTATTGCCTCTGCAATTGGAGATATTCTTTTTAACCAAAAAAGTCCGCGCCTTGCAGTGGATGAATTGATGTCGCGAACCAGAACACATGAAATGGAGCCGTTCATTCAAGACGCGACAACTGGCTGGATGTTTCCTTAAGTGATACAATGACAAACATACATATTGCGAGGAGGTCAAACAAATGAGTCAAGCACCAGAGAATTTGTTGTATACGAAAGAGCATGAGTGGGTTCGCATGGAAGGTACCACTGCTTATATTGGGATTACTGATTTTGCTCAAAGTGAACTCGGCGACATTGTGTTTGTTGAATTGCCAGATGTAGGATCAAGTGTCCAAGCGGGTGAAACATTTGGAACTGTTGAATCTGTAAAGACTGTTTCAGATCTTTATGCACCTGTGAGTGGAAAGGTCGTCAAGATAAATTCAGAACTCGCGGATACGCCAGAAAAGGTGAATGAACAACCATATGAAGGTGGTTGGATGATCGCTGTGGAAATTGAGTCAGATCATCCTGAAGGTCTGCTTTCTGCAAAAGAATATCAATCACTCATTGCGGAGTAAGTCATGTGGCAGCCAAATCAATTTCGCCTATTGGATACGGGTGTGCACAGTGCCGCGTATAACATGGCGTTAGACGAAGCGATTCTCATGCGTGTTGGAGCAGGAGAAGCGCCTCCAACATTGCGATTTTATGCTTGGGATCGACCTACCATTTCGATCGGTTACTTTCAGCGTGTCGACCGTGATGTGGATCGCAGTCGTGTAAATGCGCGCGGGTTCTCCTTAGTTCGTAGAATGACGGGTGGACGAGCCGTTTTGCACGATAAAGAATTAACGTATAGCGTCATTGTGCCTGGTGATCATCCGCTCGCAAAAGCGTCAGTCGTGGAATCCTATCGCCAGCTATCTCAGGGTCTTTGCGAAGGATTCATTGAACTTGGCGTTCATGCAGAAGTTGTATCCCTTGCACAAGAGTCTGAGCGAGCCAAATATGCGACACTAGGATCGGCAGCTTGCTTTGATTCACCCTCTTGGTATGAGCTTGTTGTCGAAGGCAAGAAAATCGCTGGAAGTGCTCAAGTGCGCGCCCATAATGGACTGCTTCAACACGGTGCTTTGCTCCTTGACCTTGAACCAGACGACTTGTTTGACGTTTTGACTTTTCGCTCAGAAGCAGAGCGCAGTCGCACACGCAAGGAATTTGATGAGCGTGCGATTAGTGTACGACAACTTACCTCGCGCGAAATCACGTATGAACAAGCAGCTGCTGCATTTGCGAAAGGATTCGCGAAGGGGTTGGACTTGGAACTTATTCCGCATGCTATCAGTGCACAAGAACATCAGGATGCACTGCACCTAATGGAAGAAAAATACACAAACGACAGTTGGACTTTACGGCGCTAATTGTCTTTTATGCTCCGCAATGTTTGCAAGCAGATAGTCGTGCAAGAAGCACGCATTATCTGCTTGTTTTGCTTTGTACAAAAGATTCCCCCGCGCGTTCTACCTCTCTCTCCAGTGGCATATAAATCAAACAAATAGGACTCGCTGTGGCCAATAAGACAATGCGGGCATATTGAGCCGTAAAGCTCATATATATGTAACGTCCAAACAGGGCTTTGCGCAGATGAGGCCGTCAGGCGCCCGCAGCCAACAGAACATGATTGGTCATCTACGCTGGCTTTTGAAGTTAGGGAGGGAATAGCGTGGACAGATTTGATATATTCAAGGATATTGCGGAGCGAACTGGCGGCGATATCTATCTGGGTGTCGTTGGCCCAGTACGGACTGGAAAATCCACATTCATTAAGAAATTTATGGAGCTTATCGTTCTGCCGAGTATGCAAGATGAGGCAGAACGCGCTCGTGCCATTGATGAACTGCCACAAAGCGCAGCTGGCCGAACGATTATGACGACGGAACCTAAGTTTGTTCCTAATCAAGCAGCGCATATCACTGTCGCTGAGGGACTTACAATTGATTGCCGGCTCGTAGATTGCGTCGGGTATACAGTGGCTGGAGCGCGCGGGTATGAGGATGAAAATGGGCCGCGGATGGTAAGTACTCCATGGTATGACGATCCAATTCCCTTTCAAGATGCGGCCGAGATCGGGACGCGTAAAGTCATAGCAGACCATTCTACAATTGGTTTAGTTGTGACGACGGATGGCTCCATTTCTGAGATTCCACGAGAAAATTATATTGATGCAGAAGAACGCGTCATTGCTGAATTAAAGGAGCTTGGCAAACCATTTGTGATGGTTGTTAACTCTGTACATCCTTATAGCCCTGAAACACAATCATTACGTGCTGCTTTAATCGAAAAATATGATGTTCCCGTCGTAGCTATTTCATGCGCGACCATGGGAAGCGAAGATGTACTGTTGATCCTAAAGGAAGCACTGTTTGAATTTCCCGTTCATGAAGTCAATGTCAATCTGCCAAGTTGGGTGATGGTTCTTGACCCCGAACATTGGTTGCGCAAAAACTATGAAACGTCCGTGCGCGAAACGATTCGCGACATTAAACGTCTGCGCGATGTCGATCGAGTGGTGGGGAATTTTGCGCAGTATGAATTTATCGCAAATGCGGCGCTCTCGAGTGTAGATATGGGCAGGGGAGTGGCTGACATCGAATTGTCAGCTCCTGATGCATTGTATGATCAAGTTCTCACAGAAGTCGTCGGTGTGGAGATTCGTGGAAAAGACCAATTATTAAAGTTAATGAAGGACTTTACGTATGCGAAAAAAGAATACGACAAAGTAGCTGATGCGTTACGCATGGTAAAACTCACTGGATATGGAATTGCCCCTCCTGTGCTCGAAGAGATGACGTTAGACGAACCAGAATTGATTCGCCAGGGTTCGCGTTTTGGTGTACGACTAAAAGCAACCGCCCCATCGATTCACATGATTCGTGTCGATGTTGAATCAGAGTTTGCACCTATTGTAGGCACGGAGCGGCAAAGTGAGGAGCTCGTGAAATACCTGATGCAAGATTTCGAAGAAAACCCGCTTAAAATTTGGGATTCCGATATTTTCGGAAAATCGCTTGCAGCCATTGTGCGTGAAGGAATTTCAGGAAAACTGTCCATGATGCCAGAAAATGCTCAATATAAATTAAAAGAAACGCTTCAACGCATTATTAACGAAGGAAGTGGTGGGTTAATCGCTATTATTCTCTAACTGACCCCTAACGGCGCGCGCGGATGATCCGCGCGTTGTCTATTTTCTTAAACAAGCAGGAAAGTTTCAAATCTAAAGCGAATATAGTTCAACAAATCTTCAAATTACAATTGTATTTATGCTTTGATCTGAGGAGGAATAGGAATTGAACGAACATTATAATTTCGCCGCATCCATTTCAAATTATGCGCGCACTCACCGCGACAATCTTGCATTGTTTGTTCATACAGATACTGGTCAAACTGCGCAACGAACCTACGGAGAATTAAGTGACGAAGCAGCCATCTTACACCAAACATTTAAAAATGTGGGGATCCAAGTAGGAGATCGAGTACTCGTGCTTGTCAATCGCGGGATAGATGCATACCAGATTTACCTTGGTCTCAATCATTTAGGAGCAGTCATTTTACCAGGCTCAGAAATGCTAAGGAAAGGAGATATTCTTTATCGTGTGCGCCATGCGCAAGTGAAAGCGGTTATTGTCGCTCCGCAGATCGCAGATGAGGTTGATCAAGCGCTTGCTGAAGATGACTCCGTTATCCGCATTCTGACGTCAGGAAGGAGAAAGGGGTTTCATGATCTTCAAGATCTCCGCGCTCTTGCTGCTGCACAACCTCTCTTAGAGCCTGCAGATACCCGCGCCGACGAAATGGCTTTTCTATCTTATACTTCTGGGACGACAGGAGGACCCAAAGGGGTCGTTCACGTGCATGGTTGGCCGCGTGCACATATTGCGAATGCGGCAACGTACTGGTTTGACGTGCAAGAAGGAGAATGGGCGTGGGCAACAGCAAGTCCAGGGTGGGCAAAATGGATATGGAGTCCGTTTGTTTCTATTCTCGGAAAAGGTGGCACTGCATTTGTTTACACCGGTCGATTTGATCCAGAACGTTATCTTGAATTGCTAGAACAATATCCGATTTCGGTTTTATGTACGACGCCTACTGAATATCGTCTCATGGCGAAATCTAAAAAAATGCAAACATGGCACCCTAAAGCTCTGCGCAGCGCGGTAAGTGCCGGAGAAGCACTAAATAGTGAAGTGATTGATGCCTTTGTACGCCAATGCAATGTTTATGTCCGGGATGGATATGGGCAAACGGAAAACTCATTGCTCGTGTCAACACAAGTAGGGATGCAAGTAAAACCCGGTTCAATGGGAAAGCCCTCTCCGTTACATGAAGTCGCTGTCATTGATGAAGATGGACAGCCCTTACCGGTTGGACAAGTTGGTGACATTGCTGTAAAGCGTACGGCCCCCACTTTGTTCAAAGAATATTTGTATGATCCAGAACGCACGAAACGCGCCTTTCGTAAAGACTACTACGTGACAGGAGATCTCGGCCGCTTTGATGAAGATGGTTACCTATGGTTTGAAGGACGTGCAGATGACATGATTATTAGTTCAGGATATACGATCGGACCGTTTGAAGTTGAAGATGCGCTCGTTCGCCATCCTGCGGTTGCTGAATGCGCTGCCGTAGCTAGTCCAGATGAAGAGCGGGGTCACATTGTAAAAGCTTTTGTTATTCTTAAAGAAGGTGTGAGTCCAAGTGAAGAATTAATCAAAGAATTGCAAGAACATACAAAGGCGATTACTGCTCCATATAAATATCCCCGTGAGATCGAATTCGTCGAAACTTTGCCGAAAACCACGAGCGGCAAAATCCGGCGCATTGAACTGCGGACACTTGAAAAGCAGCGTAAAGGATTGCCGAGGAAATGAGAAAATAACCATAGATTCGGGCTTTTTCGACGCTTTTCTCACACTTGCGAAATGGTCGTTTGACTGATATAATTCATACCATTCGCAGGTGACGGGATGTAGCGCAGCCTGGTAGCGCGCTACCTTGGGGAGGTAGAGGTCCCGGGTTCGAATCCCGGCATTCCGACCACAAAAATCAGCCCGCACGATGTGGGCTGATTTTTTTTCGATGAAATTTACCTCAAATCCCAGGGGGAGGATTCTTCATGACAGAAGAAGACTATGTGGTCATTAAAGCAAAAGTCAGCGGTGTTCAAGTGATTGGTTTGACGAGAGGACAAGAAACAAAATTTAACCACTTGGAAAAACTAGATCGAGGCGAAGTCATGCTGGCTCAATTCACAGAATATACTTCGGCCATCAAAGTTCGAGGCCCAGCGATGATTTATACTAAACATGGCGTAATTGACACAGAAGAGTAAGTGACAAAAGCTCATAAACCATGCTTGCATGAACCTGAATGTGATATAATGAACGCGCTTCATGCGGTGATGGCAAATGTGGATGGCGGGAGATGGACAGGGTGGGTGTAGATCTCGACAACCTAAGCCTATACGAAGGTCTTCAAATGAATGAAGTACAGACCTTCGCAGAGCACATGATTGCGCATCAGGTGCTAAAGGATGAATCAGTACTTCCCGCCTTGTCGCAATTACAACTATTCTTAGGCGCGGCGGTATTAACAAAATCTAGTCTCGGAGCTACCGTGCGAAAGCGGTTGTTAGCGGCGATGGTCATGATGTACCATGGTCTCTGTATGCATGATTTTATTACAGAGGGCAAGACGAGCCATGAAAAACGTAGGCAACTGACCATTTTAGGCGGGGATTTCCTCAGTAGTTTATTTTATAGATTATTAGTCGAAGCGGGCCTTCTTGATATGGTGAAATCCTTTTCGAAAGCGATCGTGAATATTAACGAAGCGAAGATGTCTGTACATGAAGTACAATTAAATGGCACTTATAATGAAGGAGATTATCTTAAGGATTTATCCACGATCCACGGCGCTCTTTTACGTGCTTTATGTGATGCATATGCACCATTTGAACGGATTCGAACTTTTATCGATTTGGCAATCTCAGCAAATATTTATGATCGCGAGTTAGAGCGTTCAAATCATGCGGGCGAAAAAACATTGGCGAACGTCCTGTTAAGTCAATTGGCAACTGAAGATGAACTCACCTTCTTAGTTATGCAACCGCGAAGCGAAGTAGGCGATAAACGCTTATCTTCGCTTCACTCTAAATACGGGACGATGAAACGTGTCTTATTTGGCTTTCGTGAAGTGATGAGTCAGCTGGAAAATGTTGCGATTGACTTGATTGGCAGAGATGGATGGGCAATTTTAGAACGCTTCTTCCAACATGCAAATACAGGGACAGAACATGCCCCATCCATGGAAGGTGGGTGATCCATATGGCTGAAAACAACTCTCATGTACGCTCTGAATTCGTGCATGATGTGTTTTCACATATTGCAGGACGCTATGACGTCATGAATTCCGTACTGAGTTTCAACCAGCATAAACTTTGGCGTAAATTCACAATGCGCAAGATGGCGGTAAAAAAAGGAGCACATTGCCTAGATCTTGCGACAGGAACTGCAGATTGGGCAATCGCATTAGCCGAGCAAATAGGAAGAGAAGGCAGAGTCATCGGACTTGATTTCTGTCAAGAAATGCTTGACGTTGGAGAGAAAAAAGTGCAACAGCGTCATTTAGGAGATCGAATTGAACTCGTACGAGGAAATGCGATGGATATCCCGTATCCAGATAATACATTTGATTATGTGACGATTGGTTTTGGGTTGCGAAACGTACCTGATATTTCTCGTGTTATTCGTGAAATGAAGCGAGTCGTAAAGCCTGGTGGACTCGTTGTTTCGCTAGAGTTATCTAAACCAACATGGCCGCCGTTTCGCGCACTCTATTATTTTTATTTTTACCGTATCTTGCCTTTTGTTGGACGACTAGCTGTAGGAAAGGCAGAGCCCTATAAATGGCTCCCAGAGTCTTTAATCGAGTTCCCTGATCGCTTTGCTTTGGCCAAGCTTTTCGCTGAAGCTGGATTAGAACATATTGAGCATTATGCTCTGACGGGAGGAATTTGCGCTTTACACATGGGACGCAAACCTCAACCCGCACTTACGTCATCGTGACGATGTAGAAGGTGAATGGCACCGTGGTCGTTGCAGATTTATATGCTGATTTAGAACTGGATCTCGCCTATGTAGAGGAGCGATTGCGCGATCAACTGCGTTCTTCACAGCCTGCGCTTGAACATGCAGCGATTCATTTACTGCAAGCAGGTGGGAAGCGATTGCGCCCTGTTTTTGTCTTATTAGCGGGAAAATTTGGGGATTATGACATTCATCGTCTAGAAAAAGTGGCGGTCGGTTTAGAATTGATTCATATGGCGACACTTGTTCATGACGACGTCATCGACAATGCAGAGACAAGGCGAGGGAATCCAACTGTAAAGGCTCACTTTGGAAATCGAGTTGCCATGTATACAGGGGATTTTATTTTTGCTCAGGCTCTCTCTGTGCTATCCGGTATTTCTCAGCCTCGCGCACATCACATCCTGTCAATTGCGATCGAACGGATGTGTGTTGGTGAAATTGAACAAATTCGCGACCTCTATTCGTTACAGCAAAGCTTTCGTAATTATTTAAAGCGCATTCGACGAAAGACCGCACTACTGATTGAAATGTCATGTGCACTGGGCGCAATTGTCTCTGATTCGGATTCGAACGTGGTTTCTACCCTGCGTCGATTTGGTTACTATGCAGGGATGGCGTTTCAAATTACAGATGACATCCTTGATTTTACTGCTTCTGCTGAGCGATTAGGCAAGCCGATTGGTGGAGATTTGCGACAAGGCAATATCACGATTCCTGTACTTTTTGCATTACAAGATGCGAAGAGAAACGCAGAGTTGAATCAGTTGATCTCGCCTACGCAAACTCCAGATCAGGTGTCGCGCGCAATTGCTATTGTAAAAGAAAGCGGAGGAATCACGAGTGCGCAAGACCTTGCTGATCGCTATCTACAAAAAGCTGAATGCGCACTCGCTTCACTTCCATCATCTCCTGCGCGAGATTCACTCATGGAACTCGCGAAATTCGTTGGCAAACGCGACCACTAAACAAAAATAAGTTCTTATGGTCATTTTTAAACCGACTGATTGGAATTGCGTTTTATGTCCTAAGCCTGCTAAAATATGATGGTCATCAATCACATGAGTCTCTAGAGAAATGAGGTTTTTTATGGAACGCACGTTCATTATGATTAAACCCGACGGTGTACAGCGCGGGTTAATCGGTGACATCGTCTCTCGATTTGAACATCGAGGGTTAAAATTAGTCGGCGCAAAGCTTTTGCAAGTCGACAAGGAATTAGCGGAAAAACATTATGCAGAACATCGTGAGCGTCCTTTTTTTGGAGAACTGGTTTCATTTATTACCTCTTCTCCTGTTTTCGCTATGGTATGGGAGGGTGCGAATGCGGTCTCGATCGCACGTTCTATGATGGGGAAGACCAACCCCGTAGACTCACTGCCGGGTACGATTCGCGGCGACTATGGCATCAGTGTAGGTATGAATCTCATTCATGGCAGTGATTCCACAGAAAGTGCAGCGCGTGAGATTGCTCTGTGGTTTAATAGTAGTGAACTGACATCCTATGAGCACACCATCGCAAAGTGGATTTAATGTTTGCTGGGAATATGAGAGAGTGAGGAGTCGAGGATCGGGAAACATGACATAGACCGATCCTCGATTGCACATAAACAATCTCACCACGAGAGTTCGTATATGAGTTATCATGATTTCAAGGAATAGGAAGGCAAGATCATGAGTGAGTGGACGCCAAATCCTAAAAGTGGCTATGATTGGTTTGTCGAGCAATTTAAAGTGGCGACAGGGATTGATTTGGCCTATTACAAGCGCCCACAAATGGAACGAAGATTGCTCGCGCTGTGTAATAAGCGTGGGTTTTCATCTTTTGAAGAGTATTTTCCCGCAGTATGCCAAGATGATCTGCTGATGAATGAATTATTAGATCGGATGACCATCAATGTTTCCGAATTCTTCCGGAATCCTAATCGCTGGCAAACATTAAAAAACGATATTCTTCCATCATTACTTACAGGGAAAACATTTCACGCATGGAGTGCGGCATGCAGTACGGGTCAAGAGCCGTTTACTTTGTTAATGATTTTAGCTGAACTTTTACCGATTGAACAAATTTCGATTTTGGCAACTGATATCGATTTACATGCTTTAGAATTTGCACAAAATGCAACCTATACGGAAACTGATGTTGCTTCAATAGAAAAAAACTTGCGAAACAAATATTTTATACCGAGTGACAACGGAAAAGTGATGATACATCCGTTCTATAGAAAACACGTTTTCTTTGAACAACACAATTTATTATCTGATCCTTATCCCAAACAACTCGACTTAATTATTTGCAGGAATGTACTTATCTACTTTACAGATGATGCAAAGAATCTCTTGATTGAAAAATTTTCACGCGCGTTGCGCCCGGGCGGAATCTTGTTTGTAGGGGGAACCGAACAAATCTTCCATCCAGAGTCATTTCGATTGAAACAAATTTCTCCTTTTTTTTATCAACGAATATAAACATATGTAAGCAATCTTCATCACGTAGTATTGCTTCTTGGATTTTAACCGCCTTGTCTCCGTAGTACAGGAGAAATACATAAAAAACATCAAATGACTTGAATTTACGTGCGAAAGTATGTATACTATATGTGTTGCCTTAAGAACTGGTATGCAAATGTATGCGGATGTAGTTCAATTGGTAGAGCGTCAGCTTCCCAAGCTGAATGTTGCGGGTTCGAGCCCCGTCATCCGCTCCAAATCTTATTTTGTTATGGTGCAGAGACTTCCCAGTTTGTTGACAGAACAAATAGGCTACAAAGAATCGGGAGAACAGCCCTAAAAGAAATTCGCGCAATTGCGTCGAGCCTTTTAGGGGCTGTTTTTTTATCAGTTCGTGGATAAAAACGCTGAGGGATGTAAGCTATGACTGCTTATTTGCGACCTCCAGTCATCGTGTCTGGTGCGAGGACAGCAACGACTTCACCGCGAGCACATAGGACTCCTTCGACAAATACTTCACTTTGTACGACTACTTTTTTTCTTCCAACTTCGATGATTTTACCTCTTGTAGTAATCGGTTGTCCGAGAGGAGTTGGCTTCACAAAGTCAACTTTCAGTGAAGCGGTGACACAACGTGGTACAGGATCAGGATCACCCAGTTCATGTCCATCTCGTCGATATAATGCCAGTGATGCCGAACCCGTGCTGTGACAATCGACAAGAGAGGCGATTAATCCACCATACACAAACCCTGGAATCGCAGTATGCTCAGGACGAGGAACATACACGGAGACTGTCTCATCGCCATTCCAGTATGTTTTCAGTTGAAGTCCATGTTCATTTAATCGCCCACAACCATAACACCATGAAAAATCATCAGGATAGAAATCTTGTACAAATAATACGTGATCTGCACTTATTTCATGTTGCATTCCTTCTATTCCTCCTTAAATAAAAAGTTGTTGCTAATGGTAGGATACTGCTATTTTTTATTCGATGTAAATAGGAAAGCGCTTCATATAACTTCTCTACGGATAATCTTCTTAATTTTGTTGAAAATAATGAGCAGAAATTGCACTCATCCGACATGGACGTACAATTCAAATCATTTCTATATCTAAATCGAGAAAGAGATATTGATGCTGATTTAGTGGACATGAATAGGTGCGAATTCTCCGATTACTATGGAGATCTCCGTACTCCGCAGAAAGAATGCCGATTTGATATTTTTTCATCGTGACAATATTGGAGATAAAATGAGAGCGCCACATCCAGTTTTGACCGACATGGTCGAATTCCAATAACCAAGTATGGTCTATTTGGCGAGTACAATTGGCGGAAACCTGATCACCATTTTCTTTGCAAACATACATGCGGAAACAGATTGGATGAATTTGCGATGACAAATACAGTAAGAATCGATTCACTTCTTCCCAAGATCCCTGCCAATCGCGCAGAGATGTGTTTACACATGCAGCTAATTCAGACTCAATTCGATATAAGTCATGTCGTGCGATATAACTTTGTTCAAAGTATCGCTTTGTCAAAGTAGCCAACTGCATCGTAAAGGCCGACTCAGCAAGAAAGTCGGGAATTGCTTGTGAAAAATAAAACCCTTGTAGATAGCGCGCTCCAGCTTGTAATGCTAGATAAATATCCTGTTCTGACTCAATTCCTTCTAACAGTAAGGAAGCTCCAATATGTTCAGCGACAGAAGAGAATGACTTTAAAAGTTGACTATGTCTTTTGGACACTTGACTTTTGCGGATTATATTTAAATCTACTTTGAGAATATCTGGTTCAATTTGTGCAATGCGCTCGAAATTACTAAATCCACTCCCAAGATCGTCAATTGCAATCATACAGCCTAGTGAGCGATATACATGCATGATCTCGCGAAGTATGGCGAGATCTCCTGTAAATTGTTCTTCTGTGATTTCAATGACGACAAGGTGAGGGTCAATTCCAGAGTCGTTCAGTAGTTTGAGAGTTGGCAGTTCAGAAAGTTTAGAATGATATCGATAAATCCAAGAAGGTTTTAAATTAATAAACAACTTTTCGGATCCACCACTTTGTGCGCGATGTTGTAAGGCGAGAGTGCGCAATTGGCGATCGAGTTCTAATTTTTCTTGTTCTTTGACGATCGTAGAATGAAAGAGCGGACCCAGACTTTCAATCCCATTTGCAGTGATTCTTCTTCCGAGTGATTCATACCCATAAATGAGACGCGTTTGCAGTGACACAATTGGCTGATAAAAGGGGAGTATCACTTCTTGAGTTGTGCTCCTTTTACATTCGCTCATTCTAATCCCCCACAATGCTGTAAAACAGTGTTGTATACACAATAACCTAAACTTTCTTCATCGTCGTCGAGGGACCTGGCGAATTGAATCAAAATGCGCTCGTTGCAGCCAATCGTTCGCACTTGTTAATTTACATAACATAGTAGAATAAATATAAGGAATTTTATGTTTTACCTCTATTTTTGTCAATAAAGATAACACATCATGCGTGCCTGTAGCAACTCGCTTCTCTCGTAACCACGAAACATAAAATTCGTTTCCCTGATTGATTGACAGGATGCGGATCAGACAACTATAATCCTGTTACACCAGCATTCGTTTATATGCTAACTTCACATCATGCAACAACTAGGTGCCCATTTTAGGGATAACAGGGAATCGGGTGAAAATCCCGAACGGTCCCGCCACTGTAACTGAGGAGTATCCTTTCACGATGTCACTCGAATTTTCGGGGAAGACGAAAGGATGCGATGACGCAGAAGTCAGGAGACCTACCTAGATTGTTTCACCTATACCTTCGAGGAAAGGGGCGGTGTACAGATCAATTCAGCGATTGAGAAGACTTACGCTGTCTATAATCTCGTACCCAAGTTCCGATGGATCTCGTCGGAACTTTTTGATTTTCAGCTAAATATCTCAGACGATCTTTGACTGTATCTTTACCCATACTGCCATGTAAGGAGAGCAAAAAAAATGAGGAATCGGGGAATTTTTAAATATGGGACAGGAGTCTTTGCATTACACGTTTTGGGGATTATTTTATTGGGTATCTCTGTATCACATCATCCTGCTTTATTAGGGATGGCGCTTTTGGCTTACACCTTTGGTCTTCGTCATGCGTTTGACGTAGATCATATTGCGTTTATTGATAATACCGTACGAAAATTTCTTGAACAGAAAAAAAACCCATCGGGAATCGGATTTTATTTCTCTTTAGGACACTCTACCGTTGTTGTGATCATGTCCATCTTGACTGCAATAGCCGTTCACTGGATGCAGCAAAAGTTACCTCAATTACAGAATATCGGAGGTATTTTGGGGACGCTCATTTCAGGTGTGTTTTTACTGTTACTAGGTTTTGTGAATTTATTTATCTGGCTAAAATTGTACACCTTATTTTTACAAATGAAACATAGGCAACATCAAGAACAAGAGTTGGATGAATTGCTAAACTCTCGGGGTCTCATCGCCAAATTCGTTAGACCTCTCATGCGCTTCATCACGAAAGACTGGCACGCGTATCCAATTGGATTTTTATTTGGACTTGGATTTGACACAGCAAGTGAAGTAGCTTTACTTGCCATCTCAGCGACTGCAGCGAGAAGTGCATTGCCTTTGACTGGGGTTTTAGCTTTACCGATCTTCTTTGCATCTGGAATGAGTTTAATGGACACAGCAGACGGCATGTTTATGACAACAGCTTATGGATGGGCTTTTTCAACTCCACTTCGTAAAATTTATTACAATCTCTCCGTCACAGGTCTCGGTGTTCTCGCAGCTTCTCTGATTGGAGTTATCGAGTTAGCACAAGTTCTCAGTAGTGAATTTAATTTTCATAATCGATTTTGGATATGGCTGCAGCAGTTAGATTTTGGAACATTAGGTTATCTCTTAGTCGCTCTATTTCTACTTGTTTGGAGCATCTCTTTTGGATCATGGAAACTTCTTGAAATTGAGGAACGGTGGAATCCACAGAGCTATTCTGAATAACCTTGACGAGCGTGCTTGCAAATGAGAAATTATAAATAGCTCCAGTTATTTAAAATCTTGAAAGGAGCGATTCTTCATGAGTTTGAGTATGTTTCCCTCGTTTGCCCCACGATTGGTACATAGAAATATTGAACAGTGGGTTGCACAACTTAATCAACAAGCAGAAGTTCGCCTGCAACAAAAAATGCAACAAGAAGCACAAGCCATGCAACAGCTGATCAAGTCTTTTCAACCTTCGGACAGCTGGATGAAAGGATAAAACTAAGGGGCCAACTCGACAAAGAGCCGTTGGCCCCCCTTTCTTGTAAACGTGTTTAGAACCAGTTTATTTAAATACGCGTATACGATGTTCTAATGATGTAAATTCTTTTTCTGCAGGCGATGCTACAGGTGTACCAAAGGGCATCTGAGCCACAAGTTGCCAACTTTCAGAAAGATTCCACGTGTCCTTTACTTTTTTATCAATTAAAGGATTGTAATGTTGTAAGCTGGCACCCAACCCTTCACTCTCTAGGGCTGTCCAAATGACAAATTGATGCATCGCACTGGTATGTTGTGACCATACAGGAAAGCGATCTTGATACAATGCAAAATTCCTTTGCAACTCCTCAATCACAGATTGATCTTCAAAGAAAAGCACAGTGCCATATGCATTTTTGAATCCATCCATCCGCTGTTGTGTTTGTTCAAATTGATCAGATGGTACGATCGTTTTTAAAATGTCTGTGGTAAGCTCCCAAAGCCGCTCATGTTGTTCTAAAAGAAGCACAACTATGCGAGTGCTTTGTGAATTAAAGGCAGATGGCGTATATTTAACCGCATCAGTGACAAGCTGTAAAATTCGCTCATCTGAAATGGGAGATGCTTTACTTAATGCATACATGGATCTTCTTTCACGTACTGCTGTTAAAAAATCTTTTCCCAAATGTAACTCCCCCATATAACTAAACTTGTTTCTTTTGCATATTTTAAATCACTCGCTTTAAAAAAACAAGTTGTTTATATTTTATTCTTCCGACCTGCAGCTTTATAGAGTGCGTCGATAATTTCTAAGTTTTGAATGGAGTCATGGAGCGTAATGCGTGGAGTTTGTTTGAGCCACACACATTCCGCAAAATGCTCGACTTGACGTGTGTACATATTTACTTCAGAAGAAAGCGTCTCACGAGTTTCTCCGCTCTCATCGCGAATGAGTAATGTCGGTGTCCCTTTATCTGGACGAAAGGGGAAAAGGACTTGCACAGAACCTTTGGATCCTACAATTTCAACAAACTGTCGTTCTACTGCTGCAAATGAGCAATCAAAATGAGCGAGCATGCCATTTGCAAATCGCAAATTCCCAACAAGCGATTCATCGACCATTCCATCTGCTCTGAATTGGGCTGCAGCTTGCACTTGTGTAACTGGCTCACCTTTTGCTACATTGCGGGCGACATGAACACAGTAACACCCAACATCATAAAGAGCACCACCACCCATCAGCGGATCCCAACGTATATCGGCTGTATTTTTTAGTGTAAATGAGAAACTCGCGTTTACTATTTTCAAATCCCCAATTCTATTTTCAGCGAGCAATTGTTCGATTCGATCCCATTGGGGATGAAATGGATACATGAATGCCTCCATAAAAACAACCCCATTTTCTTGACAGACTGTGGCCATTTCGCGCATTTCTGCCGCATTTAAGGCAGCTGGTTTTTCACATAACACATGTTTACCAGCACGTGCAGCCTGTAATGTCCAGTAAGCGTGCATTCCATTTGGCAAAGGAATGTACACAGCGTCGATATCAGGATCGGCCAATAGTTGTTCATAGCTGTCATAACTGTGTAAAATTCTATTTCGTTTTGCATACTCTTGAGCCTTGTCACGATTTCGACTAGCTACTCCTACCACTCGTGCGTTACTCGCTGCATGCAAAGCTGGAATTAACTGCGTTTCAGCAATGTGCGCAGTACCTAAAATACCCCAATTCAACATATCCAACTTACTTCACCCCTTATTTTACTGAAAGAGCGCAAACATCTAGAATTACTTACTTAAAGTATAACACACCCCGTATACCAATTTATAACAAACAAGGAGGTTGGTTTTCTGATCGGTCCGTTACATTGACTTTAGAATCGTTGATAAGACATACTGAATTCATTCGAGAACGTTGAGGTGACAAGATTGGATCGGCTCTTTTCAAACATTCGCAGTGAACGCCTCTATGAAAAAATTGTCACACAAATTCGCGCATTAATTGAAGAAGGCAAGTTAAAACCTGGAGATAAGTTACCAGGAGAACGAGAATTGTCTACTACCCTTGGCTGTAGTCGTACTTCTCTACGCGAAGCATTTCGCGTTCTTGAAGCAGAAGGATTGATCATCTCAAAATCGGGTGGTGGGCGTTTTGTTCAACAAATTGAACAAAGTATCAAATATGAATATCACAAGCCAACAGTTGATTTATTAGAAAAATCTGCAATCCTGTATTTTTTAGAAGCGCGGGAAATATTAGAACCACGCATCGCTGAACTCGCCGTGCATCGTGCAACTGCAGCAGATCTTGAAAAAATCGAAAAAGCGCTCGGTGAAGTAGAAAAGTCATTTGTGTATTCCGATCAGAAAATATCCTCTGACATGAACTTTCATGTAGCGGTTGCCGAGGCGACTCATAACTTTGTGTTTGTTTCGATCATCGAAAGTAATTTGCATATGATTCGGCAAATTCGTAAGCAGACACTCACAGATCTCGAACGCTATCAACAATCATTAGAAGAACACAAGCAGATTTTGCTTGCAATCCAAAATCGAGATGTGCAGCTAGCGATGACAGCGACAACAATGCACTTACAAAATCTTAGGAAAAATATAGAAAAAAGTTTGCGTGACAACAAATAGCGATTCTAAGAAGTTATGTATATAGAGTTTTTCCCCAATGACTCACTCAAATCAAACATCTTCGGGATGGGGAAGTAACCATCCCGTTTCCGCGTGCGTAGTATCCACTGCGTGTCATCCAATTCCTAGAAAAATGATCTCTTTGGACTTGTTGATCATAGTCCGTTTATACAATAAAACGCCTATGGAAAATAGTTGCTTTTGCTCAAGTCACTCATACTAATCAAGATTATAATTTAGCTATAAGAAATTGATTGATTCATGTAAGGATGTTTCTGTTTACTAATTACCGCACAATAAGGAGGTAATTTACAAATGAAAATACATATGGGTAGAAACGTTCTTATGGGGTGGCCCAGTAAGAAAAAAGGGGGGGACGTTCATCAGATTGCTCGGGAAGAAGGTCAAGCCCTTGTAGAGTATGCACTTATTTTAGCGTTAGTCGCTGTAGTAGCCATAGTGGTTTTGACAACATTAGGTGGCGATATCAAGACGGAATTTACCAATATAGCTAACCAGCTCTAAGAAATAGTATCTCGAGAAATTTTGCAATCTAGGAGGTTGATTGAGGATTTGGGTAAAGAAGGTCGCGTGATGACATTTCTTCGAGTAAATCGTTGGCTGATAATAGGTGTATTCTTGATCACAATTGCGGCTTTTCTTTCGGTACAGTATATCCACAGTACGGTAAATCAAGCAATAGATAAAAGACATCAGTCAACTTTACAGATCTTCGTTGCGAATCACGCCATTGCGGCGTATAGCCCTGTGACCGCCGCAATGGTAACGGCAATACGGCTCCCTCCCTCAGCGGTACCGCCTGGTGCCTATACGTCTGTGACAAACTTAGCGGGAGCCTGGACAACAGAACCCATTGCGGCGGGGATTCCCATAGTATCCAGTGAAGTGTTTTTTCCAAGTACAGCAAATGTACTGGCGGCTCGCATTAACGCTCATGACATGGCTGTTGACGTTCCACTTACTGCCGACGCAGCAGTGGACGGTCTCATCATGCCTGGAGATCAGATTGCATTATTTTTGAATATCACACAAGGCAATCATCGAGTTCTTGAGGACTTTATGAATCACGTGACGGTATTAGCCGTCAATGGGTCGATGGTTCCTGCGAGCAGTTCGACGGTAGGGAAAAATCTTTCCTTGATTCTTGCACTGTCTCCAACCGAAACGGAAAAACTGCTGTTGGCTACAGAAAGTGGCGGACTTGTCGCAGCTCTTGAATCGCCAAATACAGTTGCAAAACAGCCATCTCCTTATACAAGTTCAGAGATGGACACTCCGATTCCATAAAATTTTTAAATGTAAGACAGGTGGTTTTAAAGTGACGAATGTGTGGATCGTTGCAACGAGTCCACTTCGGGAAACTCTGACACAATTGATCGAAAAAATTCCAGGTGTTGTTTTGATGAGTGCAGTTGAGAATATTCGTGAAGTGTTAGGGATTTGTACAGGTGATCATGCGGATGGCATCCTTGTACTTGAAGACCGGCTTTTAAATGAAAATTCCGGGTTACTGGATCGCACAGCGAAAACAAACTGCTCTATCTTTCTCTATGTTAGAGAAGCCAGTATTGAAGCGACACGACGTGCACTCTCAATTCATGCTGTAGATCTCGTTACATTAGAAACAATATCAAAAAAGTTATTCGCTCTCATGCAGGGACAAGGCGTCGTCGTGGACAAGGAAACGACGAATGCAGTCATCTCAGTATATTCCCCTAAGGGTGGGGTTGGGAAAAGTACATTGGCTGTAAATCTAGCGTGGTCATTGGCACAACAGTCTCAAAAGCAAAGTGTTCTCATCGATCTTGATTTACAATTTGGTGATATAGGCCCCATGATCGCTTCGCGACCAGATCTGACGATCCAAGAATTAGTTGAGTGGAATTCACACACAGAGATTCAGGAAGAGCAGCTGTTACGCACTTTAACACCTGTTACGGAGGTTCCTCTGGATCTATTACTGGCACCTTTGCAACCACAGTATGCATCCATGATAAAACCTCATCATATTCGTGAAATTCTCGATTTGCTACGAAAGTCACATAAGTATACGATTTGTGATTTATCCTCCGGATTAACGGATCAGAACTTAACTGCAATGGAAGTCTCTGATGTCCTTTTACTTGTTGTATCACCAGAAATAATTACATTAAGAACAGTGAAACGTTCCTTAAAAATCTTACAAACCCTTTATCCAGTTTCACCAGAAATTCGCATTGTGCTCAATCGGGCTGGCAGCGGAATGAACCAAATGCAAATTGAAGATTTTTTGCATCTACCTATCACCTACTTTGTCCCAAGCGGTGGAGCTACGATTGCACGACTTGCAAATATAGGGAAACCACTGATGGTTGAACAACCACGTCACCCTGTGGCTAAAGCTCTTTCAGAAATCGCAAGTGACTTGAGTAAGAAATTTGAGGGAACGCATCTACGAGTTCCAAAATCGTAGATTCATTCACATTGGATCTATACGGAAAGGCAGAATGACGATGTCATTGCGAACACGGATTCATGAGATGGGAACTGGCGCTTCACAGGCATTTAACTCAATTAGTCCCGCACATATAAATAAAGTTCAAAGGTTCGACTATCTGAGTTCAGAGTTTTTACGATTGAAGACGCGTGTACAGGAAGTATTGCTGACGGAAATTTCTGATCCTGAAAAGTTAACGCATCACGAATTGCGAGAACGTATCGGAGAGATTGTTGAAAGAGAAAGCGAGAGAGTTCTATTTGAAAAAAACCAAGTCGTAAACATCCTTGTTGATGAAATTCTGGGATTTGGTCCGATTCAAGCGTTGCTCGATGATGCTGAAATATCGGAAATTATGATCAATGGCCCAGGTGCGATTTACGTGGAACGACTCGGGACTTTGGAAAAAACAAATCTCACATTTCGAGATGAGCTTCATCTTCGCAATACGCTTGAAAAAATGTTGTCTTTTTCTGGTAGACGAGTTGACGAGTCAAGTCCCATGGTAGATGCACGTCTATCAGACGGTTCGCGTCTCAATGCAATTTTACGTCCATTAGCGATCGAAGGTGACGCGATTACAATCCGAAAATTTTCACGTGATCCCTTGACGATCTCACAGATGATCCAATTCAATACCTTATCAGCAGACATGGCGACATTTTTAGAAGCCGCAGTAAAAGCAAAACTGAACATTGTCGTTTCCGGAGGAACTGGATCTGGTAAAACAACCACGCTCAATGCTTTAGCATCCTTTATTCCGCCTAGTGAGCGCATGATCACAATTGAAGATGCAGCAGAACTGCAGTTACAACATGAGCACAAGGTGAGCATGGAAGCACGTCCAATGAATGTGGAGGGACGTGGCGCGATTACAATAAGAGATCTCGTTCGCAACGCATTGCGTATGAGACCAGATCGAATCATTGTAGGTGAGGTACGCGGCGGTGAAGCTTTAGATATGTTACAGGCAATGAATACTGGTCACGAGGGTAGTTTGACTACTGTGCACGCGAACAGTCCTCGGGATGCACTTGCACGTATTGAAACAATGGTACTTATGGCTGGTGTAGAACTGCCCATGTTAGCTGTTCGATCACAAGTGGCTTCTGCGATTGACTTGATTGTTCAGCAAACACGATTGCTAGATGGATCGCGATGCATCGTGAAAATATCGGAGGTTGTGGGGCTTGAAAGTGGAATCATTTCTTTACAAGATCTTTTTGAATTTCAGCAAATGGGGATGGACGAGAAGAAAAAGATTACAGGTACTTTCCGGGCCACTGGAATTCGCTCACAGCACCTCGAACGCATGCGCGCTCATGGGGTAGAATTATCCCTTGCAGTATTTGGTGTGGGAAGATGACAACAGACAATCTATTGAACTTTTTTATCGCGGGATTATGGAGCTTAGCCACTCTTTTTATCGGGCTAGGAATTCGCGTTCTCCATATGCATCGCTTAACGAAGAAAAACCTTACAGCGATCATCCCCCCATTTTCTGATAGAGAGACTTCTAAGTTTAACTCTAGGCCTCTTAGTATATGGAAAATACAGAAAGCCCAGCAGGCGTGGGAACAAGGTCAGAATGCCGCCATACTAAAATTGCGCTTCACTGAATATCTCCTTATTATCTGGGCTGGCACCCTCGTTCCTGGCATTTTAGGTTATGATCTGCGCGGATTATTGGGAAGTCTGATCTTGGCGCCATTTGGAGCATTTGCTGTATGGAGCTACTTTCGTTGGAAGAAAGAGCGGATCTTGCAAATGATCGAGCGAAATCTACCTGATTTTTTACGTTCGTGGGCTACTGCACTTCGCGCCGGTCATCCAATCCTTCAAGCAATGGCTCTCGCGGCAGCAAAAATACCTGATCCATTAGGATTTGAAATTCGACGTGTATTACATAAACATGCGATTGGATACAGTCTAGAGGAGAGTCTTCAAGAGTTAACGACTCGCATTCCTTCGAGTGATTTACATTTGGCTGTTATGGTCATTAATATTCAGCGCGAGACAGGGGGATCGATGGCAGAAATTCTTGATGATATTGTGGCTACCATTGCGGCCCGCCAACGGTTAGCACAAGAAGTTCGTGCTCTTACGGCGCAAGGGCGGTTAAGTGCATGGGTGTTAACGGCTCTGCCTCTTGTATTAGGCGTATTTTTCTGGTACATCAATCCCACCTACATGGACGCATTATTTCACACACTGTTTGGCGACTTGCTGGTAAGTATCGCAGCCTTCTTGGTGCTTGTGGGGGGAGTACTCATTCATCGACTCGTCCGTTCACCAGAACTTTAGATTAGGAGAGCGTATCTATGTTACAAGCAGAAAAATACTTAATCGTCTTATTGATCGTCTCTTGCTTTGTTGTATTGGCAAAATGGCAACGAGACCGCAAAGATTATGAACGCCAAAAAATCATTCATGATCGGATGCGACTCTATCATATTCAGCGACAGGATTCATTTGATGAACTGTCGATCTCATTTTGGGAGCGCGTTATGATGCCGTTTTGGCACAAATTATTTGAATCGCTCTTTCATCTACTCACGCCGCAAAATATGCGTCACAAATGGATACAACAACTGCAACAAGCAGGAAGTTCATTACGTATAGAACAGTTTGTGATCATGCGCTTTGCATTTTCTCTTGTAATGATGGCAGTTGGTGTGTATTTGGCAATGTGGATTCCCGCCTTATCTCCGAGTGAACGAGTCCTCCTTCCTATCTTCTTTGCGGGAAGCATGTACTTATTTATAGGAGCTCGTTTGAAAACTGCGGCACAAAAGCGACTCAAACAGCTAGAGCGTTCGCTCCCGGAAGTTTTTGATTTGCTAAGTGTGAGTGTAGTAGCTGGATTAGGGTTTGATAGTGCATTGTATAAAATGGTAAAAAACATGCCAGAAAGTCCTGCAAAGGATGAATTTGGTCGGGTTTTATCTGATATGCGCCTTGGAATGAGCCGGACAGATGCTTTGCGTGCACTGGCTGAACGAACTCATTTGCCTGAATTGCATCGATTTGCTTCTCTTGTCACACAGTCAGATCGCATGGGGGGTGGCATTGCTGTGGCCTTAAAGGCACAGGCACAAGACATCAAGAACACAAGGAGTATGCGTGCTCGAGAGAAAGCTGCATTAATCCCAGTGAAGATCATCTTTCCCATGATTGTATTTATATTTCCCGCTATTTTTGTCGTAATCTTAGGTCCTGCTATTCTCTCGTTCATACAGGTGTTTCATGGATAGTTTTACGAGCAATCTCTTCCAACGAAAAGTAACAGTCATCAATCGGCGGACAGATTCTGTGATTAGCACTGGTGTATATGTGGCCCACTCATTTTGGCAAAAGTTTCGCGGCCTCATGGGAACATCAACCCTATCGAAGGACGAAGGCATGTTATTTCCACGTACCCATGCGGTGCATATGTTTTTTATGCGATATCCACTGTTGATTGTCTATCTCTCTACAGATTTCACAGTCTTACAAATGATTGAACTTAACCCGTGGGAAGTAAGTCCAATTGTGTGGGATGCATCTTGGGTATTAGAATTGCCAACGAGTAAAAATCAGGAAATTTTCTTGGGGGATACTTTGCAGATTTTTCCTACCATTTTAGCGAAGAGTCCAGATAACAAATGAAGAAACAAAAGAAACTGGAAGAGTGATGAAAAATGAAAACATTCATCTCGCGTTTGATAAGGCTTCGCGCACATTTTCAATCTATAATTTACGATCAACAAGGACAAGCACTCGTTGAAGCAGCATTTGTCTTACCTCTTTTTCTTCTTCTAGTACTTGGTGGAATCACTTTGTTTTTTACATTAGGTGCGCGTCAAGCTGCCGCAAATGCAGCTACAGCCGCGTATCAAGATGCGTTAGTCGGCGATAGCGCGCAACAAATTGCCATAAGTGTGGGAAATCAACTCGCGCTTGCTCCTGGACTCTCGATTGAGAGTGTGATTGTAAATGATTCGTCTGCAACAACTTCAAGTATAGGAAGTGGATCTACAACAGCGACTTACTTGCCGCCTCATGCATCTGGAGATACGCAAGTCATCGTTAATGTTACACAAAAGCAGCCTGCCATTATGACTGCAAAGGGTTTAGAAGTTCAGGTAAACCCTAGTGCATTGGATGAGATTTTACAACAGACAGGGATTTCTCAACTCCTAGGCAACCCCAATGCATCTTCTGACGGATGGGTTCCGCTCAATTCAATGGGGCTTACAGGTTGGACGAATGCTGGGTTACTTTCTTACAACGGCATGGGTTTACTAAATGTGTTAGGTGTACCCCTAGGTGTGAATGATGGGCAAGTGACGGGGGTCCGATTGACAGGTGTAACTCAAACACCCGCGATGGTGTTCGTGGATTTTCGGTTAAGTAACTATCATCCTGTAGGCCCCACCTTCGGGTTATTGCCAACATCGATGAATTGGTCATTTAAGCTTGGAACCCAATCAAGTTCTTGAGATTGGTCCTCGCCCCTCACAAGCAAAAACCTTGAAAAATCGATTGGATTGTAAAGAAGGGGGGCTATTGATGTTTACCGTGTATGTAGCTATTCGAGCACAACTGCAACCACAACTCGTTACGGCGGTGAAACAAATCCCTCATGCTGTGTTCATCGGGAGTTCTGTGCATTTGCGACAAGCACTAGAAGAATGTGCAGTCGAGCATCCTGACGTCCTTTTGGTTGACGATCATTTACTCGTTGAAGACATTCAGTTAGTAGATCAAATTACTAGTATTTCATATCCCATTGTGTTTTTTGCCTCTTCATTGGACACAGAAGCAATTTCACGTGCATTAATCATTCATGCACAAGATTTCCTTGATATGGACAATTGGACTGTGGAATTATCCGCAACATTGTCGCGAGCAGCCGTCTCCATACAACGCGACCCTACAAAGGAAGGACGAGTTTTTGTCGTCTTTTCATCAAAAGGAGGAGTAGGGAAAACGACATTAAGTGTCAACTTAGCGATTGCTTTAGCAAAAAAATATAGGCAACCAGTAGCAATTCTAGATTTGGATGTTCAGTTCGGAGATGCGGCATTTTTGGTGGGCGATACTCCAGAGATGACTTTATATGACGTGATCAAAGAAACAACAACTGTGAACGAAGCGACGATTTCACATGCTCTTAAAGAAGTAACAGAGCAAGTGTATCTGCTAGCTGCTCCAAATAACCCAGAAGAAGCGGAAGATATAACGGCAGATCACGTGGTTCAAATCCTAAGGTGGTTGCGTAAACGACATGCTTTTGTTGTAGTGGATACCACGCCTGGTTATACAGATATCAATTTAGCAGCTTTCGATTTTTCGGATGCGATTTTGACGATCTGTACCCCTGATGTAATGACCTTGCGCACAGTCGTGCAAGCACTTCAGGTTTTTTATAATGGATTTCATTATACAAAAGAGAAAATTCGCATCGTCTTAAATCGCAGTGGGTCTAAAACAGGCGTGGAGACATCAGATATCACCCGCGTTTTACAAACTCCGATCTCATTTCAATTGCCTAGTGATGGATCGTATCCTGTTGAAGCTGCGAATGAAGGAAAGCCCTTACTCCTTAAATTTCCTGAATCTGTATTGTCACGTTCAATTCAGTATATGGCCAATGAACTTATCCAAGAAATAGAAGGACAGAATCAAACTGAAAAAAATAAAGGTCAATCCAAACACCCATTCATTTCTAAAATTATAAGTAAATTTCACAAATAAGTAGAGGGTCGTGCTGACTTAAGGTTAACAAATAACTAGGGACCCTCCTCCAAAAAGACTAACTTCTATTAGTTAAAATGAAAGTGGCGGCTCGATAGCGATTCCTGTATGTTTTATGTAGTTATCGTCTTGCACTACATAGATCACAAAGAGAAAGGACATCACGCCATGGATATGATCTCTCGTGAAGCAGCTTTAGCAAAGTTACAATCTCATCAACGAATTTATGTTCAGGGCATGGCTTCTACGCCACATGGTCTACTTGAAGAATTGGCACAGCGTGGTCGTGAACTTGAAGCTGTTGAACTCTTTCATCTTCATGTAGAAGGAGATACTCCTTGGATTACAACCGATCTTAGCGGTCATATTTATGACCGCTCACTATTTATCGGGAAAAATATGCGAGATCATGTGCGAGAAGGTCGTGCATCTTATGTTCCATTGTTTCTTTCCGAAATCCCGTGGTTCTTGTCACAGCCCGCCTTTCGGCCGGATGTTGTTTTTTTAAACGTAAGTCCACCTGATGCGCATGGCTACGTGAGTTTAGGTCCTACGCTTGAAGCAACGAGAACGGCAATTGCAAACGCGCAAGTTGTCATCGCTCAAATTAACAAACATGTTCCAAGAGTGCTAGGCGATGCATTGATTCCAATGGATCACATCACCTATGGAGTTGCCTGGGAAGAACCGCTCTCAGCAAAAGAAGCAACAGAAATTGATCCTGTCACAGAAAAAATCGGCTACTATGTCGCGAGTTTAATTGAAAATCGTTCTACCTTACAACTTGGCATCGGGAATATTCCAGATGCTGTGTTACGCCAACTTGTAAACCATCAGGATTTAGGCATTCACAGTGAAATGATTTCTGACGGAGTGCAAACTCTGGCCGAAAAAGGAGTGATCACAGGACGCTATAAAACAACTGATCCAGGGAAAATAGTCGCAACCTTTGCCTTTGGCACTCCGGAACTTTATCGGTTTTTAGACGATCATCCACTTATTTCACTGCGGGATGTCGATTATACAAATGACACAGCCGTGATTCGCCAAAATTCTCGTATGGTATCAATTAATTCAGCGATCGAAATCGATCTCACCGGACAAGTCGTCGCTGAATCGATTGGTTCTCAAGTGATTTCTGGTGTTGGCGGACAAATGGATTTTGTCCGTGGGGCAAGTCTCTCTCCTGAAGGAAAATCCATTATCGCTCTACCCTCGCAAACGCGATCAGGACAATCGCGTATCGTAGCTACACTGAAACCAGGAGCCGGCGTGACAACCACACGTAATCATGTGCAGTACGTTGTAACGGAGTATGGGATTGCCGATTTACATGGAAAAAGCTTAGAAGAACGGGCGCGCAACTTAATTGCGATCGCACATCCAGCAAACCGCGAAGCACTTATACAAGCCGCCAAAACGATGTGGAAAGGGTTCTAAGTAGAGAGCAGTATGTGCAGACAGGATTGAATTGATACGCAGTATGTTTGAGATAACAGGAATAAATTACAACGTATTTTTTTCAAAATAGGCTTTGACAGAGCAAAACAGGGT
>NZ_MPDK01000010.1 GCF_003144315.1 Sulfoacidibacillus thermotolerans
AACGGTAGGTTTGTCGCCAACCCCCGTTCGGGACTTACACCCTAAAGATTCCGCCCATGCCGGGCGTACAACAAAAAGAGCATGCCTCTAACCTGCAATCAAATAACTATACCTGCTGCAACATAAATTGATCCATCTGATTTTCTGTGTTAATTACTTTTGAGTTAGACTCATAGCCTGTTTGTGCCACGATCATATTACTCATCTCTTTGGTTAAATTCACGTTCGATCCTTCAAGCGCACCTTGCTGAATACTCCCATAAATCCCCGTTGCACCGTATCCATACTGTGGTGCGCCACCAGCAGTACTCGCTGACGAAGATAAATACAAACTACCTCCCGCCTTCACTAGACCCTCTTCATTAGGAACCGTGACGAGTGGGAGATAATAGTAGTTATTACTTCCCCCTGCCGTCGAGTTGTTTACTGTAACAAGACCATTTGGAGCAATCGTATAATTTCCAACTGTTCCCGTTGCCCCAGGTTCAAATACATTGACTGCTGTTAAAGTTGGCACTGTGGACGACGGTGCTGGTTGGCTGGGTGGGGTCGTACCAGACGGTTCTGCAACACCCATCAGATAATACCCATTAGGATTTACTAAATATCCGTTGGAATCTACGTGAAATGAGCCAGCCCGCGTATAATATAATTGTCCTCCATTGGTACTTGGACTGACAATAAAAAATCCGCTGCCATTTATGGCAAGATCACTAGGACCCCCCGTATTTTGCAGCGATCCCTCTGCAAAATTTGACGTAATTGCAGCTACCTGTGTACCCAAGCCGACTTGTACTGGATTCGTACCCCCAATACCGCTTGTTCCATTTCCAGCTGACCCGCCATTCAAAGTTTGACTAAGAAGATCTTCAAATGTTGTTGACGCAGATTTATACCCTACGGTGTTTACGTTGGCAATATTATTCCCAATTACATCCATCATTTGTTGAAATGCGTTCATCCCTGAAGTTGCAGAGTCTAACGCGATCGGCATGCACAATCCTCGCCTTCTAAAAATCTATGTAAAATACCCGAACCGCCTATAAAAAGTGCGTAATCTATCTGAACAGTAGCACAAGAATTTTGGAGAGTCAATGCATGTTTCGCCAATTTCCGACAAAATTCAACGGACACATGCCGCAATTTGTCATCTTTCACCGTGCGCTTTGCATTGATTCTCCCCTGCCCATGCGGTACGCTTAGTTTAGTTTGTACAGACCGCAAGGTCGTTGCCCCAAAGGAGAGATACTACAATGGCTGAACCTACACTTACGATTGAAGGTTGGTATGCACTGCACGATTTTCGTACGATGAACTGGGCTGCATGGAAAGCGGCAACTCCACAAGAGCGTGAAGCAGCTTTACTAGACCTGTTTGACTATACAAAGACCTTACGAACCCGCGATCAAGCGAGGACGAGTGGATTTGGCGTCTACAAAATAGCGGGCCACAAAGCAGATTTACTGTTTGTCCATTTTGTACCGACTCTCCCCGATGCAATAGATATGGAAGTTGGCCTTGACAAAACACGCTTTGCACAGTTTATGAGCAAACCTTATTCTTATCTTTCGATTGTCGAACTTAGTAACTATTTATCTAAACCAGACCTTGCGCCAGAACAAGATCCCGAGTTACTGCCACGATTGCATCCGGAGATAGGCGCAATGGCCGATTACATTTGCTTTTATCCAATGAACAAGCGTCGCATGGGCGATGAGAATTGGTATATGTTAAAGATGGAGCAGCGTGTGCAGTTGATGCGCAGTCACGGCATGATTGGGCGCAAATACGCTGGAAAAGTCACTCAGATTATCACTGGTTCCATGGGATTAGACGATTGGGAGTGGGGAGTAACCCTTTATTCAGCAGATCCACTCACGTTTAAGAAACTCGTGTACGAAATGCGCTTTGATGAAGTAAGTGCTCGTTATGGAGAGTTTGGATCATTCTATGTAGGACAAGTCATGGACGATACAGCAATATCCGCTTACCTTCGCGTCTAATCGCAAATCACGTAAAGAGGGAGTCGCTTCTCGTACATGAAGCGACTCCCTCTTTACGTGATCCGATTCTGCTAACCTGTACTAGTCGTCGTACCCGTAGTATTTGTACTAGGGGATGTGCCAGAACCCCCACGATCCTGCCCTTGGCTGCTACCAAGACCTGGAGGTGGACCGTTGCTTCCACTTGGCGTAGAACTTGCTGGCGGACTACTGCTTGCCCCCCCAGTTCCAGCTGGTGTCCCCGTTCCCGAACCTTGCGTACTGGTAGGCGGATTCGTTGTTGTCCCGCTGCCAGTTGAAGTACCTGGGCTCGTCTGACTCGTTCCAGGAATTGTGACAGTCAGTGTGCCGCCATTCCCTTGACTGGAGCCAGCCCCCGTGGTTGACGTTGTAGGAGCATTTGGATTGGGTGCAGGAGTAGAAGACGTACCACTTTGCGAACTGTTTGGTGTCGTCCCAGTTGTGTTCTTTCCTTTATTCCCGGATTTCGCAGTTTTACTTTCAGGAACCACGCCAGGAAAATCAGGCCCTGCAGCCGGCGCAACCCCAAATGAAGCACCTGTTGGCGGCAATCCTTGACTAATGATCGCAGAAAACACGCGCGGTGGATAACCACTAGACCACTGCGGCAAACTATTCGCCAACGACGTGTCTGGGTAACCCTCCCACACAGCGCCAACGACGTTTGGTGTGAAAGCCGCAACCCACAAGTCACTATCCGTATGTGATGTGTTCGTATAAGCGACTGATCCTGTTTTCCCTGCAACTTCATGTCCAGGTGCCGCTGCTCCAGCAACGATCCCATTCACGACGTTGTTGCGCAAAAGAGCGACCATCTGCATCGCTGTTGACGGCGACATCACAGTCACTGGCTGAGGCTGATACTGATAAATCACTTGACCTTGCGAGTTTACAATGCGATCTATTGCGTGTGCAGGCATTCGCACGCCATTATTGTCAAATGGACAATAGGCATCCGCAAGTGTTAAGGGTGAAATTCCTGGATGAATGTTCCCAAGAGCAATCGTCAAGTTCTGATTGGCTGGATTCGATAGATTAATTCCAGCTTTCTCGGCAAAATCAATCCCCGTTTGAATGCCGATTTTATCGAGCAACCACACAGCAGGTGCATTCCACGACTCTGCAAGAGCCCAGCGCAGAGTCACATAGCCATTTGCAGTAGGATGTGGTTCCCAGTCACTTACCGTGTAACTGCCAAACGTTAATTGATTATTTTTCCCATCTTTTAATGCAGACCCGGCATTCCATTGACCCGTTTGAAGCGCTGGCCCGTAGACCACAAGTGGTTTCATTGCAGAACCAGGAGAGCGCTGTGTAGCGACTGCGTAATTGAATCCACGATAGGTGTACTGATTTTGCCGCCCCCCGACCATTGCCATGATCCCCCCTGTATGAGGATCAATAAACGTCGCCGCGCCTTGGATTTCTTCTGTGGCTGTCGAGAGAGGCGTGGGATAATAGGCGGGATCGTTAATCACGTTATACGTCGCCATCTGTAACTGCGGATCGAGTGACGTATAGATTTTCACTCCGCCTTGCGAGAGCATTTGTGTGCTTAAATGCAATTGATTTAATTCCTGATATAAAAAGTCCCGATAATAATCATACTGCGGTGGAATTCCGGACAAATTATTCGTACTCGGATGCAATTCCAATGGCGCCTTTTGCGCTTGGACCATCTTTGCATACGAGATATAATGTTGCTCTTCCATCCGCTGTAACACTTCATTGCGCCGCTGCAGCGCAAGTTTAGGATTTACAAGCGGATCATAAAGTGATGGCGCTTGCGGCAAGCCCGCTAACAAAGCAGATTGGGGCAAGGTCATACGATCCATCTGATTGGGCTTTAAACTGAAGTAGGTATAAGCTGCTTGCGCAATCCCTGTCGCCCCATTGCCAAAGTACACATGGTTAAAATACATGTCGAGAATTTGATTTTTACTGTACTCGCGGGAGATTTGAATAGCGAGCAGCAATTCTTCCAACTTATATCCAATCGTTTTGTTGTCATTGAGATACACAAACTTCGCCAACTGCTGTGTAATTGTACTCGCTCCCTGTCCCGTATCCATATGCAAAAGATCGTGCAGGGCAGCCCGAAAATAGCCTTTGATACTAAATCCAAAATTATGGTAAAAGCCTGCATCTTCCGTCGCGATGAGTGCCTGTTGCAAATTAAGCGGGATCTCCTTTAGTGGAACTTGCAAAATACCCGCTGGTTGAATCTTAAATGCAAGCTGTCCATAGCGATCGAACACTTCTGTCGGCGTACTCGACTGATCCAGTTGCGCCAGATTGACCCTTGGCGTAGCAAAAAACCAGACAAAGCCTACAACCAACGCTGCGAATACAAGCGCGCTAAAGCTGCCGATCCAAGCAAACTTTACCCATCCCGGCACACGCTTTTGCGACCTTCTAGCTTCTGATCTTGAAGCGGAGCGTTTGGTTGCTGCCTTCCCCTTTTTATCCATGCCTATCCTCCCTCTACTGCTGGCGACGTTAACATTGTAATAGAGGTCTCATAGTTGTGCAAAGTTTCAGGGCAGATTGTCACCGGAACGCCAAATCTTGCAACCACTTTCTTGCACTCCTACGCTACAGTCACATATCGCAAAGCGAATTTCGATACAATAAATCGGAAAACTGTGGAGCCAAATACATGGTGGTCTTATCCATATGCTCATAGTAACATGATAGAACAAGCTCACTGCGAATCGCGATTCACAGTGTAAGGAGTGGACAACTTGTACAATACTTATTATTCACTGCTATTTGTCACTGTTATCGCATTTCTCTCCCCTTGGGCGTCGTATCGTTTGACACGCGGCCTCGTCCCAGCCATTGTCGTAGAGATTTTGCTGGGAATTCTCGTTGGTCCAAGTGGATTTCACCTAACGCAAACTACCACCTATGTGAACTTTCTTTCTAATCTCGCCTTCTCATATCTCATGTTCTTATCCGGCCTAGAGATCGACTTTGATCTCATTTTGCAGCGTGGAAATCGCAATGAACGCCCCCCTTGGCTCAAGGGCATCTTATTTTTCATAACAGCCATGGCCGCATCCGGAGTCATTGCCTATAGCTTGTACGGGGCACATCTTGTTCAGCATCCACTCTTTCTCACATTTATCTTGAGCACAACCTCAATTGGGATTGTAACCCCCGCATTAAAGGAAAAAGGTTGGTTGCTTGTCCCATACGGTCAAGAAATTCTCGTTTACGCTTTACTTGCTGACATTATGACACTTATTTTTGTTGCAGCCTATACCACTTGGCACACTTCTGGAAATGCCGCAAGCGTCTTACTTGTCCTTGTCCTGCTGTTCATTTTCGTCGCGGTCTACCGCATTTTGAAAGCGGTCAAAGGCGTTCGGATGTTTTCAGTAGTCGAAAATGCAACGAGTGAGCTTGGTTTGCGTGGTTCATTTGCCCTTATCCTGGTCTTTCTCGCACTCGCACAATTACTCGGTACTCAAGTTGTCGTCGGAGCTTTTTTGGCTGGCGCCATCATCAGCTTACTATCGGAAAAACACTCGGAACTCACGCAAAAGCTAAACTCTATTGGCTATGGTTTTTTTCTACCCATCTTTTTTGTCAACGTCGGACTAACCTTTAACCTGTCTTCTTTGATTGGAAACCTCTATTTCTGGTTAAGTCTCGCAATCGTCTTTATCGGTATGTATGCCAATAAAATGGTTGCGACACTCTGGTGGATGAAAGGATTTACCCCAAAGCAACGCACAGCTGCCGGTTTTTTGCTCGGCTCACAATTGAGCTTGACCATTGTAGCAAGTAAGCTAGGTCAACAAATCGGCGTCCTTCCTGCTGGACTTGCCAACGGCCTCATCTTACTTTCAATTATCACCTGTCTCATCTCACCTGGAGTCTTTACGCGACTTGTCGGAACACAAACGCGTATCAAACATCCGAAAAACAATGCCTCGCTACCAGCCGATTTTCTACCAGAAGGGTGGATTATCGACCAAATTGAGATCCTATCCCCGCGCCTTAGCCACACTCCGATGCGAAGACTTTTGTTGCCACACGATGTACTCTTTATCTCTATTGAAAGAGGGGAAGAAAAGATCATTCCACGCGGACATACAATACTTGAGCAGTTTGACGTCGTTCACTTGATGGGCTCTACCTCTTCAATTGAGCGATTGCGCAACAGATTTAAAAGTGGATGACGAACAAAACCGCATAAATCTTTGCGCAACGAGTCAACTCGTGTAAAATAGACCCTATAAAAATTCTGGTTTTTTATGGAGGGGAATGGTGGGCAAGGTCTGTCCATACTTGCCCAAGCGGCATGTTCCATTGGTTAAAACACTATGTTCGAATTCAAATTGCAGTCGCAATTTTAAGCAGTCTGTTCCTATTGATTGCTCCACTGCCTTCAAAAAGTGATCACATCGTTGCAAACCCGGTATACGCCCGTACAAAGGCACGACAACTACTGCTCCAAACAGCACCCAAAAGCCCATCCATAAAACACAATATCCTTCTACACGCACCGATCCTTGGACAATTACCTCAGCTTGAAAACGGCTGTGAAGTCACGAGTCTCGCTATGTTACTCCAATATGAACATATTTCAGTAAGCAGTACAACTCTTGCAAAGCAGATTGCGCGCGATCCCACGCCGCTTGTCATCAATCAGAATGGACATATTGCAAGTTGGGGGGACCCAAATGACGGATTTGTTGGAAGCATCACGGGACGCAAACCCGGGTTTGGTGTTTTCCATCATCCCATTGCGCTCTTGTTAGCACGCTATGAGCCTCATCAAGCACTTGATTTAACGGGTACGAACTGGGATACACTATTGCAAGTCGTAAAAAGCGGACGCCCAGTCATTGCGTGGACCACAATTTACTTGGCGCCCGTGACAAACTTTGTGACATGGAACAGCCCATCCGGACCTATTCACACCACACTTTTTGAACATGCAGTACTACTCGTGGGGTATAACGATACACAGGTGTTTATCAACAACCCCTTAACTGACTCTTTTCAGTCTGTTCCGATGGCTGCTTTTCGGGAAAGTTGGATTCAAATGGGCCGGCAAGCAGTCACCATCGCGCCACAAGGAGAGCCGCTGACTAAATAAAGCTGCATCTGTTACCCGCGATTTCCCCACTGATTCTGATAGAGCACCTCTGTAAATGGGACTCGCTCACGCCACCCTGACGTTTTTAAGATGGGCTGTTGCGGCCATTCATCTGTGTAGCCAAGCGTTAATAATCCCACTGGCGTCACATGCGGTGGAATGCGCAGGATCTCCTGAATATCTGGTTTCTGATAAATGCTCACCCACCCGAGTGCAATATTTTCAGCGCGTGCCGCAAGCCACATATTTTCAATCGCGCAAGACACGGAAAATAGATCTGTCTCAGGAATCGAATTGCGTCCCAACACATGACTCCCACCCCGAGTCGGATCATTCGTTACACATATCGTTAGCGGGGCTTCCAAAATCCCTTCCACTTTTAGGCGCAAATACTCGTCGCGTTTTCGATCTGGAAAATGCAGCGAAGCTGCAATTCGTTCTCGTTCTACTACATTGCGCAACTGTTGTTTGAGTTTGTGATCGCGAATCACAATAAAATTCCACGGTTGCATAAAGCCTACTGAAGGCCCGTGATGGCCTGCATTCAAAATGCGCAACAACGCATCCTCAGGAAGTTCTTTGGGCACAAAGCGTCGGATATCGCGACGCAGATAGATTGCTTTATAAACAGCTGCTCGTTCTGCTTCGGAAAAAAACAACTCCTCTTCTGTGTATTGCAGCCCTGGTTCTTCTTGTGAAAAACTTGATGATTTCCCGGGCAAAGTCATTCCATCATCACGCTGCTCCTCAACATTGTGCACATGTTTTGCCGAGATCGCACTTGCTAGATGGGAATCAAAACGCTCTGTCGCCACACTTGCTTCTTCAAATGTAGCCATTTCTTTCATCGCCCGTGCAGCACCCTGCAGCGTTAAAAGCGCAGTCACTGCCCCTGATGCTTCTCCAAGGCGCATACCAAGATCAAGAACTGGACGCAATCCGAGCAGACGCAGCGCAAGCGCATGTCCAGGTTCAGGCGAGCGATGCGCAGCAATCACATACTGACTGACGCGCGGCTCAAATTTTGCTGCGATGAGTACAGCGACCGTACTGATCAGACCATCGGCCAAAATGACCGCACGATTCGCAGCCGCACCTAGAGCTACCCCCGCAAGTCCGATAATTTCTAACCCGCCAAGCTTACAGAGCACATCTAAAGGTTCTTGCGCCTTTGGTTGATGCAAATCCAATGCACGCGCAATCACGGATATCTTGCGTGCGAGTGCCGTATCATCAATCCCCGTTCCTCTACCGACGACATCTGCGACTTCCACTCCAGAAAAGGCACACAAAAGCGCGGAACTCACAGCCGTGTTGCCAATTCCCATTTCACCTAAAGCGATGACGCGCTCCCCGCCTATAGCAACCGCCTCACCAACTTCCACTCCTATGGCTAACGCCTGCCATACTTCTTCAGTTGTAAGTGCCTGTTCATGGCAAAAATTCCTTGTGCCTGCACGAACTTTTTTGTGAATTAAGAAGGGGTGATCGATTGTTCCCTTGACACCAATATCCACAACATGCACCTGTGCCTGTGCTTGGCGCGCAAGTGCGTTAACAGCTGCCTGCCCACGCAAAAAATTCATGACCATCTGAGCTGTAACGTCCGCTGGATAAGCCGATACGCCCTCTTCTACCACCCCGTGATCACCCGCCATAATGACGACATGCGCCTGATCAAAGCGCGCGATTGGCGTGCCCTGAATGCCAGCTGCTTGAATCAACCAGGTTTCGAATTGGCCTAAACTACCTTTTGGTTTCGTGAGGGAATCTAAACGCTTGGCCGCTGCTTCCATTGCCTTATCATCAAGGCGAGAAATGCGGTTTAGCGCGCGATCAACTAAACGCCGATATGGACTGCTCACAATAAAATCCCTCCAGTGAATGAATCCACTCCATCATGTTCTATTGCATCCCGAATGTGGACAGTATGGTTAAACGTCCAGTGACAGATACAGAACTGCGCACCCCCATCCCATGAGCAATACCAAAATCAAAGTGACGCAAAGGATCGCCGAATTGCAAGTCGGCAAACAAGAGGCGCAAAGGCCCACCATGACTTACGACAACACGCGTTCCCAAAGGTTCCTCCTGAATCTCCTTAACAAGCATGTAATAGAAGTGGCGCACGCGACGCAAAACGTCCAAGCCTGATTCCCCCTTAGGAGGTCGATTATGTAACAAATCTCCATAAAACGCTGTCGCTTCATCAGGGAAATTTTCCATTATATCTGGATACCGCATGCCCTCAAATACCCCAAAATCCATTTCTCGCAATTCCGGAACAAACGTCACGCGCGACTGATGGTCAGCTGCAATGCACGCCGCAAATTTTGCCACACGGGGCAAATCACTACCATAAACTGCAACAATCCGTTCCCTATGCAACGCTTTTAATAAACGCTGCTCTTGCTGAAGCCCAACCTCTGTGAGTGGCGAATCTGCATGTCCAAGATATCTTTGCTCTTGGTTTGCAAGCGTTTGTGCATGTCGAATCCAAATGACCTGTGTCGTCATTTTTCACCTCAAAACGGCCGACTTGCAGTTGCAAGCGCCAATAAAACTTCAAGTAATTCTATTGCAGCGCCAAATGTATCCCCTGTCATACCGCCAATGCGGCGATCACAAGTCCGAATAAAACGCAGCAGGACAAGTGCCCCGAGAAGCACACCGAGCAATCCGGTTTTCCCTAACAATCCGACAACAACAAGCACAGCTATCCCATTTGTTGTAAAGATGATACTCCCTCTTGTCTTTTGCATCGCTCGCGCACCAAGCCCATCAGTCCGTGCAGGACGCGTAAAACGCAGGAGCAACAACAACACAGAGCGCGAAAAAAACGGTGTGACAAAGAGTAATGAAACAAACAGCAGCAGTGGCAACGATTGATAAACCGCGATGCGCAACAGTAAATCAACGCCAAACGCCATCACGCCCATCGCACCCACGCGACTATCTTTCATAATCGCTAAAACGTCCTCTTTTGAACGATAGCTTAACAGACCATCAGCCGTATCCATTAATCCATCGATATGTAGCCCCCCCGTCAGATACAGTTGCGATCCAACGACGAGAGTTGCCACCAACAATGAAGAGGAAAAAAAGATATGTGCGACAACAGCGAGAAGTGCATACGCCCCGCCAAGCATCACACCTACAACGGGAAAATAGGCATAACTGCGATCGACATCCGCTGGTTCCACGTCGCGAAGGCTTGGAACGGGAAATCGCGATAAAAATTGAATGGCTAAAATAAATGCCTTTGCTTGGACATACGCGCGATTTAACATAAGATCACCGCGGCATAGGCCATATTTCACAGCATGGCGACAAATCTCCATTGCGCTTTAAGGCAAGTGCAATTCCAGACATCAACCAAGTTACATCTGTTGCCATTTCAGCAAAATGCGCGTTGACACGGCCTAATGCATCCCGATAAACACGAGCACTTTCATATAATGGAACAATTCCCATGCCCACCTCAGTTGTAACGACAACTACAGGAAATGGGTACCGCTTAATCTCTTCGATTAGTTGCATTCCCGCATCAAATAACATTGCCTCGCTACTCGTGTCACCCAAATCATAACTAAGGGTACCTAAATACGTCGAGAGACAGTCAATAAGCAAGACGCCATGCTCTCGTTCATCTAATGCAGCTAAGTTCTCATGCAGATGCCTTGGAAATTCACAAAGCAAAAATTCGCGAGCTCGCGCCTCCTGATGCCTTGCGATGCGCGCTTCCATTTCTGCATCGAGTGCGATGCCCGTGGCGATATATGTAACTGGAACTTGTAGCCGCTCTGCAGTCGCTAAAGCTACTCGCTCTGCATAAGCCGTTTTACCACTGCGTGCCCCACCGATAACTAGGTGCATAAGATGTCTCCTTCCTCTAGTCAGTACACCTCCAAATGACAAAATGACAACCTTTGGCTGCGTACAAAAAAACCAACTGCTCATACGCAGCTGGCCAACTGACCAAATATTTTGCTTGACCCGATGCGGACTCACACACTGTCTCAAAGTATAGCGATATTCTTGCAAGATGTCGAGGTGATCACAAATTCCCGATAAGTTTCCTCACAATTATTCAACACACGAAAAGATTTCTATGCTATTATGACCATTGTACCGAATTGAAGACTATGCTCAACAATCTGAAAGTTTCAAGGATTGATGCATTGATTCATTCCGTACAGTTCCATTTTAGTGAGGAGGTGCAAACTAATCGAAACCGAGTTGAATGAATATTTAATTCATTCTATTTACTGTTATTTCTAAATTGCCTCTGAAGTAGGCCAAGCATTGTAAAATCACTTCGTAGTAACGTCATTTTACTTGATGTATACAGCTTCTGTGTGAAGTAGAAGTTAAAGAATTTTAAATGTTGAACATCTTACTCGGCACTGCGCCTGTGTATCGTCACTGTATTCTAGATCTTTTGATAATAGAGGAGGTTCTACATGAAAATTCCTGGAATGAAAAAAGAGTTGACGTTAGTTGACTTAACATTCGCCTCTGTTGGAGGCATTATTGGGTCGGGCTGGATCTTAGCTTCCCAAACGGCAACTCAAATCGCCGGTCCCGCGGCTATCATTTCCTGGATCATTGGCGGCATTGCGATTTTATTGTTAGGTCTTGTTTATACCGAACTTGGTGCCATGATCCCAGAAGCTGGGGCTGCCGTGCGATATCCGCAATATTCACACGGAAGTTTTGTAAGTTTTATCATGGCATGGGCGGGTTGGCTAACCTGGGTCACAGTTGCTCCTGCGGAAGCTGAAGCAGTGATTCAGCTTGCGAATGCATATATTCCTGGACTATACAATTCATCGACAAGTCTTCTCACTCCGGTAGGTCTCTTGTTATCTGCCTTGTTGATCCTCGTATTTTTCTTAATCAACTACTATGGAGTAAAATGGTTTGCTCGCGCAAACACTGCCTTGACTTGGTTTAAATTTATTGTGCCGCTTGGTACAGCCCTGATTTTCCTTTTTGGCGCACATCACTTTAGCAACTATACTTCCCAGGGTTTTGCTAGCAATGGATTTTCCAATGTCTTTCTCGCTATCGGCACTTCCGGTATTGTTTTTTCCTTTCTTGGGTTTAGACAAGCCATTGAGCTTGCTGGGGAAGCAAAAAATGCTTCGCGCGATGTTCCCCGCGCAGTCGTTTTATCCATCCTCATCGGTATTGTGGTTTATGCTGGATTGCAAGCAGCTTTTGTTGCTGGAGTTCCAACTGCAGATTTAGCAAAAGGCTGGGGAAACGTGAGCTTCGACAATCCTTGGGTGCGCCTAGCGATTACGATGAATCTAGGCTGGTTAGCCATGTTGCTTAAAATTGACGGGTGGCTCTCTCCAAGCGGGACTGGACTTGTCTATACGGCTTCCACAGGAAGAGGACTATTTGCGATGGCGGAGAATCGTTACATGTGGGCTTGGCTTGCGAAGCTCAACAAATCTGGTGTCCCTGCTAACGCCATGCTCGTCAACATGATTGTTGGAATTATCACCCTATTCCCATCTCAAGGTTGGTCGCACATTATCGGATTTATCTCCGTCACTGGAGTGTTCAGCTATCTGATCGGCCCGATTTCTGCAGCGACGTTTCGCAAAACTGCACCTGATCTGCCGCGTCCCGTCTATCTAAAGAGCATGCCAATCGTAGCGCCGATTGCATTTATTATGTCTGGCTTGATCGTGTATTGGTCAGGATGGAATACTGATAAATATGCGCTGTTTGCTATCATCATCGGACTCTTGATTTATGCTGGGTTCTTTAAAGTAAGTGGTTTTACAACGAAAGATCTAGTTCAGGGTACTTGGTTAGTCGTATACATCGCCGCCCTTTTAATCATCTCTTATTTTGGAGATAAAAACTTCGGCGGAACGGGTGCTCTCTCCTTCCCAATGGATATCGTAGTCATCGCAATCGTATCACTGGTCTGTTATTACTGGGGAGTTGCCTCTGGATTTGAGACAAAGGATCTAAAAGAGCTGAAAGTCAAACTTCAAGACGAGTCCACCGTGGCTTGACAATCAAATCAACACTCGAATGTATTCAAACAAGAGGTGCAGGAATTCTCCTTGCACCTCTTGTTTGTTATTTGTACTCCTAATCCTCGCATAAACTTCTACTCAAAACGCATAAGTAGATCGCCAGCTTGTACAGGATCCCCGACCTTCACTGCAATTTCTTTGATTCGACCACTGCGCGGCGCCTGTACCTGCATCTCCATTTTCATCGCTTCTGTGACTGCTAAAAATTGTCCTTCCGTTACTTGATCGCCTTCTTCTACCATGATGCTAACGACCGTTCCGGACATCGAAGCGCCCACTTCGCGATTGTCTGCTGGATTTGCCTTACGCTGTCCAACAATTGCTTTTGACTCTTGTTTATCGAGTACTTCGATTTCACGAGGTTGTCCATTTAATTCAAAAAACACAATTCGATGACCGTCTGCACGAACCGAAGAGACTGAAATCAATTTGATAATCAAGGTCTTGCCCTTGGCAATCTCAACTTCCACTTGTTCACCGGGACGAAGTCCATAAAAGAATGTCCCGGAATCCAGTTTCGACAAATCCCCATACTGTTCATAAGCTTGCATAAAGTCTAAGAACACTTGTGGATACAATGCATAGGAACTGACATCACGTGTCGTAATAATGCGTCGCACTTTTGCATTTAACTCCGTAGTCAGCGCGTCAAAATCTACTTCTTCCAACAGAGCTCCCGGGCGAACGGTAAGCGGAGTACGGCCTTTGAGGACTGCCTTTTGCAACCACTCGGGAAAACCTCCGGGCGGTTGGCCCATATATCCCATGAAGTAATCTACTACAGAAGCGGGGTAATCAAAATCGTACGCACGACGTTGCAACTCTTCTGGTGTCAGTCGATTTTGGGCCATAAATAACGCAAAATCTCCTACCATTTTAGAGGATGGCGTCACTTTCACAATATCCCCTAGCAGGTCATTGACTGCACGATAAGCGCGTTTGACTTCGTCAAAGCGATCACCTAACCCAAGAGATTCCGCTTGTTTTTGCAAATTGGTATACTGTCCGCCAGGCATCTCATGTTCATACACATCAAGTACGCCTGCCTTGGCGTCGCTTTCAAACGGAGCGTAGTATCCACGAACAGCACCAAAATAATTACTCACAAGTGTTAGCTTCTCCGCATCGAGTTTTGTATCGCGCGGAGAATTCGCAAACGCTGCCACAACAGCTGTAGAATTTGGTTGTGAAGTCAGTCCAGACATTGAACCCACTGCCACGTCAGCGATGTCTAGACCCGCTTCAACCGCCTTGATAATCGTCGCCACACCCGTTGATGCCGTATCATGAGTGTGCAGATGAATGGGAAGACCAACGTGCTCCTTGAGCGCCTTCACCAGTTGGTACGCTGCATACGGTTTCAATAATCCTGCCATATCCTTGATTGCGAGAATTTGCGCTCCTGATCGCTCAAGTTCTTTCGCTAAATCCACGTAATACGATAAAGTGAATTTTGTGCGCGTCGGATCGAGTATATCCCCCGTATAGCAAATTGCAGCTTCCGCAATCTTTCCATTTTGCCGAACGCGTTCAATTGAAAGTTGCATATTTGGCAACCAATTTAAAGAGTCAAAAATGCGAAAAACATCAATACCGGCCACCGCTGCTTCATCAATAAACCGTGTAACTACATTGTCTGGATAATTGCGATAACCGACAGCATTTGCACCGCGCAGCAACATTTGGAAAAGGATATTCGGAATCCGTTCCCGCAATTGTGCCAATCGATCCCAAGGATCCTCTTTTAAAAAGCGCATCGCGGTATCAAATGTCGCCCCACCCCACATCTCGAGAGAAAACAACTGGGGTAATTCATGAGCAATCACGTCAGAAATTTTTAGTAAATCATACGTTCTCATCCGCGTTGCAAGCAATGACTGATGCGCATCGCGCAAAGTTGTATCTGTCAACCACAATCGTCCATCTTCGCGCATCCACTGCAACAACCCATCGACTCCACGGTCTCGTAAAACATCCCGCGTGCCTCGCGGCGTTGCATCGTCAAGTCGATAAGACAAAAGTTGCGGCAATTCAACAAGTGGTTTTTTCGTCCCTGCTTTTACACCCTCGATACCATTTACAGTAATTTCAGCTATATAATGGAGGAGTCGATTTGCGCGATTTTGTCGTTTTGAAAAGATGAAAAGTTCTGGATGCGTTTCGATCATATTGACTGTATAATCGCCACTTTGAAATTGCGGATGATGGATGACATTCTCAAGAAATGGAATATTCGTCTTGACCCCACGGATACGATATTCAGCCAATGCACGCTGCATTTTTGCGACCGCCCCAGAGAATGTCAGAGCCCAGACAGACACCTTCTCCAAAAGCGAATCGTAATACGGTGTAATCCTTGCCCCACTGTAACCATTGCCACCATCAAGACGAACACCAAAGCCAGTCGCCGAACGATAGGCGACAATGCGACCGGTATCCGGTGTAAAATTATTTTGTGGATCTTCCGTCGTCAATCGACATTGAATCGCAAACCCCCGAACAGAAATATCTTCTTGACTTTGAATCCCTATTCTCGGATCCGAAAGGGGGATCCCTTGTGCAACGAGAATCTGAGCTTGCACAAGGTCAATTCCAGTGATTAATTCAGTAACTGTATGCTCAACCTGAATGCGCGGATTCACCTCAATAAAATAGTACTTGCCATCCGCCCCAAGTAAAAATTCAACCGTTCCCGCATTTGTATACCCTACACTCTTCATCAACGTGAGCGCCGTCTCACAGATGTCCTTACGAACCTCATCAGGTAAAAGGGAAGGGGCTACTTCAACCACTTTTTGATGACGGCGCTGAATCGAGCAATCTCGTTCAAATAAGTGAACGAGTTGACCCAATTGATCCCCTAAAATTTGCACCTCAATGTGTTTTGGATCTTGTACTAGTTTTTCCACATATACTTGTGCAGCTCCGAAAGAGGTTTGTGCCTCGGAACTCGCTCGCGCAAATGCATCTGTCAATTCCTCGTCACTTTGCACCACTCGCATGCCTCGGCCCCCGCCGCCACTAATTGCCTTAAGCATCAAAGGGTATCCGACATCGCGAGCAAACGCACGCGCTTCTTCAATCGAAATGGCGTGATCGATCCCTGGAACGATCGGTACACCCGCCGCTTCAGCCGCTTGTCTGGCAAACACCTTGTTCCCGAACAACTCCAAATGCTCAGGCGAAGGACCAATAAATTGAATCCCGTTTTCCTTACATGCTTTTGCAAATTCTGCATTCTCTGATAAAAATCCATATCCCGGATGAATTGCATCACAGTCATGACGTTTTGCAATTTCAAGAATTCCTGGGATATCCAAATACGCCTCAATAGGCCCTTTGCCTTCTCCAATGAGATACGCCTCATCCGCTTTATAGCGATGAAGTGACAAACTGTCTTCCTTCGCGTAAATCGCCACTGTTCGAATGCCAAGTTCTGTACAGGCGCGGCAAATGCGAATCGCAATTTCTCCCCGATTAGCCACTAGAATTTTTCGAAAAGCCACGCCACATCCTCCTTGAATGTAAACACTCGTTCTCAACTTTATTGTATCATAATACTCAGACACCTTGTATCATTGGAGCCCATGGAGATTTGACATCTTGATCAAAAATCGGGGCATCGATCACATCTGGGTCAATGAAAAACGTGAATGCTACACTAGCAATTGAAAAATCACCCATATTGAAGTAAGCTGCCGTCTTTGTCACCGCGTGTGAATCCCATCCATTTTGTATATTCTGTCCGAAAAAAATCCCTGAATCATTCGATTGTGCGGCAGTTTTAATCACTCCACAATTCACCCAAACAGCCATCTTGTAATCCCCCCAATGCATCGTAAAACAATCGCTTAAACTCCTTGAATATGCGCAAGAGATGGAGATTTTATATCATTGTCAAATATCGGCGCGTCAATCACATCCGGATCGTACAAAATCGCCATATACACACCCAACCAATTGTAGTCACCTGTAATTTCGCCAATGCCTGTATTGTTTTTCGCATGACTGTCCCAGCCATTTTGCATATTCTGACCGATATAAATTCCGCTGTCATTCGTCATGCCGCCCACTTTTATCGACCCAAGATTTACCCATACTGCCACGCCCAATTCCCCCTTACGACGCCACTATACGCAACAGATCATGTACCAGTTCGCACTTTAGTTAAAATTCGCATATAGATGAGAGATGGGCGCACAGCTTACAAAAGAGATCAACATAAGATAGGGGGGTTTATATGGCAGATGTAAAGATGAATATCGGACAGATCAAACTCGGTTCAATTGTACAAACGTCAGGGGTATTTGTAGGATCTACTATTCAAGCAAAGTGGTCATCAACTAAAAAGGAAAATAACGGATTCGGCGATACGTCAGGCAATTACAATCGCACCCTTGTAGACGCCAAAACAAATGATTCCGACGCCCTCGACACGCTTCGCATGCCACGTCTCTACGCACAATCGATCTCAAATTCAGGCAAGATAGCGCCCTAAAGTTTTTTCAAGGACAGCCCTGCGGCTGTTCTTTTGCTATGTTACTAATTCGCCAACAGCCTACTTCACTTACTCAAAACGAATCGGGATCTCATGCCCTTGCCACGATTCCCTTGCATCCTCCTTAAACATGCGCACTTCCAGATACCCTTGTTTATAATTTGCGCGAATGCGCTCAGTTTTTACGCGGACAGGAAGAGGGATTTCACGCGCAAAGTCACCTCGAGCCAACTCTGATAAAAGAACTTGGTCATCTACGGTCGGCGTGTACGGCCTTTTCATTTGCCCAGACAAACGCAAACGATCTGGCAAGACCGAAATCTTTACATCACCAGCCTGTACGCCTGGTAATTCGGCAATGACAATTAATTCGTGACGAGTCTGAATCATATCGATGCGCGGAAGTGCAGTCGAAGGCGCGGAAGAACCCGCGCCAGGCGTTTGTCCTCCTTGGTCAAACGGGAACCTACTTCCTGGCATACCCGGCATACCTACAGGTCCTCCAGGCATTCCACCCATTCTCTCTCCCGCCCCTTGCGTTGACTGTGAAAAAAAAGGGGCCGAATTCATCATCTCAGATAAATTGATCGATTTCATGAGATTTTGCACAAATTCATCGCCAAAAACACGGCGAAACTGCTCTGTCATTGATTGCCAAGATTGACCTGGGTCAAAGCCTTGCGGCATCGTTACCGCCCCTCTCCTTGCACACGGGGCCGGTATGCACTGTATCTTTCTGCCATAATGGAATCGACGACGTCAGGATCCTCTACGTAACTTCGCGCTCCAGGAAAAGAGTTCTGGTTGCCTGTCACCTTGCCAAAACCTGAATTGACCTTCGAATACGCATCCCAATCTGCCTGAACACTCTGACCAAAATTGACTGCAGAAGCACTCTCAATATTAGAAAACCGAATGTAACCAATGTTAAAAGTCATACGGATTCGCATGCAAGCCACCTCACTATGCTTCCATGCTATGCAAAACACGGACTCCTGGGCACTTAGTGATCATCTAAGATGCGAAATCCTGCATGTTTTAACTCATGAAGCGCCTCATCGATCATCACTTCTTCTTTTGCAGCCAACGTGTGCCGGTGCACACCGCCAGTCAAACTCAGTAAGAGAGGTGCATGCTGATCTCTTACTGCCTTTGTAAAACGAAGCACATCGCGGCGCGAGCCAAACATGAGACTCGCTACAAATTCTCCATAAATCGGATGATCGACCGAAACATCTAACACTTCAACCCCAGCGTCGACAAACGTCAACAGTTCCTGCTCCGTCTGTTCAGGCGTATGCACAATGGTAATCGAGCGAAACACCCGCTCAGAAAGGTGATGAGGATGAGCCTTGGGTTGAAAATAGCCCTGCGGTGTCGCTACGATCGCATAGCCTTTCGCACGCAAAACGGCGATGTCTTGAACGATGACTTGCCGCGTCACCCCAAAGCGCTGTGCAAGTTCAGCACCCGTAAGCGGCACTTCACTCGCTTGCAAAATTCGAATCAATTCATCTCTTCGCTCCATCAAATCGGCTCCCTACACTCCTCGTTGCTCTAGTTTCCAACCACCATAAGCTCTTTTGTAAAACGTGTAAGTACAAGAGCCCCTTTTGCTGTTACGACTACGTCATCTTCTATGCGAACACCAAACTCCCCTGGCAAGTAGATTCCTGGTTCAATCGTAAAAACCATACCCGCAGTGAGCGCTAGTTCATTTCCCTCCATAATACTTGGATATTCATGAACATCAAGACCCAGACCATGGCCTGTGCGATGAGTAAAATATTCTCCATATCCTGCCCGCTCAATCACCTCACGAGCCAGACGATCGACTTGTGCAGCAGTCATGCCTGCAGTGACTCCATCAATCGCTGCTTGTTGGGCAGTACGCACGATCTCATAGACTCTGCGTGCGGTATCACTTGGTTCACCAAAAGCGAGCGTCCGCGTCGTATCCGCTGCATAGCCAGCAAAGCGTGCCCCATAGTCAAGCACAACGAGTTCACCCGCTGTAATGCGTTTGGTTGTCGGTCCTCCATGCGGTAAGGCTCCACGAGGTCCAGACCCAACGATTGTTGCAAATGGCGTTCCCTGTGAACCTAATTTGCGCATTTGATACTCTAGTTCTGCGGCAACGTCAAGTTCCGTCATTCCAAACCGAAAAAGCGGCAACGCTGCAGTCAACGCTGCATCGACAATCTCAGCTGCGCTTTGGAGGTGTGCAATCTCCTGATCATCCTTGATCAATCGCAAAGACATCGGGAGTTCATCTGCAGCAAGCAGATGCTTTACTCCTTGTTGCAACAGGAAATTTGCTTCAAACACACGCAATTGCATCGATTCAATCCCTACACGACTCTCTGCCGTGAGATCTAACTCTGACACAAACGCTTGCAGGGCCTGAGTCGGCCCCGTTTCGTCTGAATAGTTGAATATCTTGATGTTCTGATGACTTGAAACTCCACTTGCTTCTAGTTTAGGTACCAGTAGCGCAGCTTTTCCATCGGAGCGCATCCCAAATAGAGTAAGTCGTTCACTTAAATGCGTTTCCCATCCTGTCAAATAGGTAAAACTAGCCCCTGGAGTCACGATAAAATGCGTGTATCCCATTTTCGTTAGCTCACTCGCTGCGCGATCCCACAGCGCCATCAAATCGTTCCCCTTTCTTCCTGTAATTCTCTCCACAAAGCAAGTGCTGCACTCTCACCAACTAAAGAAAATGTTTTCCGAAATACAATTTGCATAGACAATGGAGAACTTCTAGATAACTCTGCCATAAAATTTTGAAGAGAGCCGTATTGCCCGATCAATTCTATACATATCCGAGCGTTTGTTACGGTAGCCTGAACTTTGCGCGCGTTACGCACAATACCCGAATCTTTCCGCAAGAGCGATTCAATCTGTAACTCGTCAAAAAAAGCGACCCGCGCGATGTCAAATCCACAAAACGCGATACGAAATGCTGACCAACGCCGATTCACAACCCCTTTACTAAAACCGGTATAAAAAATGACTTTAGTCAGTATCTCAAAAAAAGCGTGATCAGTCCCAACCCAAGAAAAAGTGATAGATTCCACCGTTTAATCGCCTCCCATAGACTTATGAGAAGCTTACACAGGGAATCGATCGAGCACCATGAAAGTTAGAAGATTAAATATTCACCTTGAATATAATTATCTCTACACATACGTTTTATTTGCGAAAACGCAAGCCTTTTCGTCGACCAACAAAACGCTGTCGCCCGCGCTGTTTACTGCCTTGGTGAAAAGCAACAATTCCTGCTGCGACAAACAACGACATCCACAAAAATACCGTAGGCCCAATCGTCTCCGATTCATAAGAGGGTTCAAACGTAATCGTTGTTGGCGTATGTGCGTCGATTGTGACAAATTGCCCATCTGCTGCAAATGTCGTCGCATTTCCAGGGATAACGACAGATTGATAGGCATCATAAAATTTCATCTGACCCGTTGCATCTGAACCACCATAACGCCAGTCACCTAATACAGATTGCCCGATGGTCGTCTGACGCAAGAACGGATTTGTTGTTTGGAAAGGATTTGCAGAAATGAGCACCCAAAGCAAAAAGACGACCATCGCACCGACCAATAAAATCACATACGCCTGTGGTCGCCTTGAACGTCGTCTTTGAACTCTCGTAGGGTTCGCGCGCAGACGCACATCTCTCAACTCCAATCTCATCGAGCTCCTAAGCAATGTCATCGCTATACTCTATGAGATTGAACAATGGGTTAGTACTAGTAAGCAGCGGCTTATTCCTCCGCGCTGACCATCGCAGCCAAGCGCTCAACCGCTTGATCTTCGTCATTGCCCTGCGCCCGCAAAGTAATCACGGCTCCCCGTGGAATCACGAGTGACATCACACCCATGATGCTTTTTGCATTTACGGATTTCCCATCTTTCTCTAACGTCACTTCACAGCTAAATTTATTTGCTTCTTGAACAAACAAAGCTGCCGGACGCGCTTGCAGCCCTGTTCGCAAACTCACGGTCACGGTTCTCTCCGCCATGATCGCAACCCCCTATACCTCGAATTCCAAGCGATTTCATTTCTCGTGTTATTTTCACATTATACCAGACGACTTGTAGCCACGCTACGATTCCTCAAAGATTCCGCGATCTGCACGAATTTTTTGAGCGATGTCGTCTAATTTGCGCAAACGATGATTTAATCCAGACTTACTCACTTTATCAGGAAGCACCTCACATAATTCTTGCAAAGTGATGTCCGGATACTGCAAACGTTTTTCTGCCACCACACGCAACTTTTGTGGTAAGCGCGCAAAACCGAGTTCGCGCTCAATCAAGCGAATATTATCCAATTGACGCACAGCAGCTAAGATCGTTTTGTTTAAGTTCGCCGTTTCACAGTTCACTAAACGATTCACCTGATTGCGCATTTCCTTAACAATTCGCACTTCCTCAAAGCGCAACAGCGCCTGATGCGCACCGACCATCCCAAGAAATTCAACAATTTTATCGCCCTCTTTAAGATAGACGATATATCCTTTTTTGCGCCGTGTTACTTTTGCATGCAAGTGAAACCCAGTAAATAAACTCAAAAGCTCCTGCGCATGCTCCTGTGTCTTGCAATAGATTTCTAAATGATAAGAATGGCTGTCTGGATCATTTACCGATCCACTCGCTAGAAAAGCTCCTCGCAAATACGCTTTCTTGCAACATGTATTTGACCTTACAAACGTTGGGATTTCTGCCGCAATGTGTTCATGTGCATCTCCCACCTGCAACTCATCAAATACCGCGGAAACATCTTGGCGCATTCGCACAATATAGACATTATTTTTTTTGAGACGCATTTTACGTTGCACTAAAACTTCAAGTTCTACCCCTGTCTTTGCCTTTAACAACTGATACATACGACGTGCAATCGCGGCATTTTCTGTCGCGAGTTCCAATACAGGTGGATCGATATCCGTGTTCATACGACCACAATGTTGGATAAATCCAGTAAGTTCAGCACGTTCACAACAAGGTTTACTCTGGAGTTGAGTGAGTTCTTTTTTGGTTTGCGCAGCAAACGACAATTTCACCCACCTCGCTTCCACTTTCTTGACCTCTACTTTGCTTTATGTTCGCGACCAATTAAAGAAAGAACTTGCATCGCAATCATATCCGCATCATGCCGCGCATACATCGCATAATGCAAAAAATTGCGAGCGATGACAGTTAATCCAAGTGCATGCAATTTTTCGACGTCGGCACGCACTGGATATGAGCCCTTTGACTCATATTGTTCTAGAATGGATTGAGGAATAGGCGCTGAATTGACAATAATAATATCAAAAAAGCGCGGCCCAATGTGATCATAGATTGCCTGCACGTGGTCGGAGGCGCTAAATCCATCCGTTTCCCCTGGCTGTGTCATGACATTACAAACATAGATTACTTTCGCTGGAGAACGACGGATCGCATCGGCAATTCCTGGGACCAGTAAATTCGGTAAAATACTCGTGTATAGACTTCCTGGACCGATCACGATTGCATCAGCTTCGGCCAATGCCTCAAGCGCCTCAGGCAATGGTTCTACATGCCGCGGCAATAATTCGACCTCTTTGATTTTTTTCTTTGCAAGCGGTATTTGCGATTCTCCAACTACACGCGATCCATCTATGAAAGTCGCCGCAAGCGTAATCGCGCGACGTGCGGCTGGCAAAACGCGGCCTCGTACAGCAAGAACTCGACTCGTCTCTTTGACCGCCGTTTCAAAATCGCCAGTTATATTGGTCATCGCAGCTAAAAACAAGTTGCCAAAACTATGTCCAGATAATTCACTTCCAGCATCAAAACGATATTGCAGCAGTTCTGCTAACAAAGGTTCCGTATCCGCCAAAGCAATCAGGCAATTGCGAATGTCGCCAGGTGGCGGCATATAAAGATCCGAGCGCAAACGACCTGAACTTCCACCATCATCCGCTACGGTAACAATCGCCGTAATTTCTGCATCTTTTGCCTTCAGTCCGCGCAACAGCACGGGTTGACCTGTTCCCCCGCCAATTACGACGATGCGTGGGCGGCGCGCCATTTGCCGTTGCATCAACCTTTCGCGTGTGCGTTCACGCAACCGTAAACCAAGTAGGGCTACTGCACCAAAAGTGATACAAAACAGCCCAATCAACCACCATTTAAATCCATACGTAGTTTGTACCATATAAGCGCCGATGAGAATGCCCGCGCCAAGTGTGAGAATTAACCACGCTAGCTCTTTGAGATGTTTTCTCATCGCTCACCTTCCTTGTCGAGATCGCGGTGTGAGACCATCACTACGTACGATTTTTGCAAGTGCTCACGCAATCTTTCCGCAATGGCGACAGAGCGATGGCGCCCACCTGTACACCCAATCCCAACGACAATTTGTGACTTCCCTTCCTTAATATATTGGGGAAGAAGAAAATCAACCATCTCTAACAGCTTTTTTAGGAATTCTTGTGTAGCTGGCCACTGCATTACATAATCATACACTTCTGGGTCTTGCCCAGTACGCGGACGAAGTGTATCCACGTAATATGGATTTGGCAAAAAGCGTACGTCAAAAACCAAGTCTGCATCAATAGGAAGTCCATATTTAAACCCAAAAGACAACACATTCACCGTCATTCGCTCACTGGCGCTAAAAGTACCGTAGTGCTTAGCTAAAATATCTTTTAATTCAGCTGGTGTTAGCCGACTTGTATTAATCACTAAGTCCGCTCGCTCGCGAACTTCAGCTAATAACTGACGTTCGCGCAAAATACCATCGACAATTCGCCCATGCTCTGGAGCCATTGGATGCCTGCGACGGGATGCCTTATAGCGCCGCACTAACGTTTCATCATCCGCTTCGAGATATAAGATCTGATAGTCCATCCCAGATTGCTCTTCTAATTCAGCAAGGGCTGCGAACAATGTTTTAAAAAACTCGCCTCCTCGCGGGTCGCATACGAGTGCGACTCGCTTAATCGCACCATCGGATTGCCGCAGTAGCTCACTAAATTTTGAAATGAGTGCAGGAGGCAAGTTGTCGACACAAAAGAAGCCTAAATCCTCTAAACACTGAACCGCCACCGTCTTACCAGCACCAGACATCCCTGTAATAATTAACATCCGCACGCCTTGACCCATGTGTGCCACTCCTTTTACGGATACAAGGCCAGTTTGCCTGCTCCTACAACTCCCGCATCATTGCCTAGCAAAGCAGGGACAAGTGTTGTTGCACTTGCGACACGACGCAAAGCGTACGCAGAAAATGCTTCACGCACAGGTTTAAATAGTGTCTCTCCCGCCCGCGCCATCCCACCGCCAATCACGATGACATCTGGATTGATCAAATTTGCAGCGATGGCAAGTCCGCGCCCAAGAGTTTGCGCAGCCTCTTGCACGACAGCCTGCGCCAATAGGTCGTGTCGCTCTGCAGCTGCAAATACATCTGCAGCTGTCAATTGCTGTAGCGTCAATTGTGTCTGCTCTCCCTTTTCTATGCGCTCACGCGCTAAACGCACGACACCCGTCGCAGAGGAAACTGTTTCCAAACAACCAAAATGACCACAGTTGCATGGTGCGCCTAGTGGGTCAAGTACAAGATGACCGATTTCTCCAGCCATATGACTTGCACCTTGCAGCACCTTTCCATCAATAATAATTCCCCCGCCTACCCCTGTACCTAGTGTAATGCAAAGTGCTGTGCGATATCCCCGTCCGGCTCCGACCCACGCTTCACCAAGCGCAGCGAGATTCGCGTCATTTTCCATGAAAACGGGCATCTGTAGCCATGAACGCAGTGGGGCAATCACAGGGACATCCCGCCACCCGATATTAATCACCTCTTCTGCCACGCCTCGACTGGAATCGATAAAACCGGGAATTCCAATTCCTAGCCCTACAACCTCATTCGCTCGCACATCGCTCGCAACAATCAGACGGCGTGTCAACTGTTCAATTCGCCTTAAAATTGAATCTGCTCCGTTGCCCGCTTCTGTCGGCACCTCCTCTTTTACGAGGAGCCGTCCTTCCTCATCAATGACGGCTCCTTTAATAAACGTTCCACCCAAATCGATTCCCACTGCAACACGCAAAACGGCTTCCCCCTCAGTCAATCCATTACCTACACCTTCTTGACACTGCAATAGCTTTATTGTAACATGCCGCCAAAAAAAAGACGCAACGAAAGGCCATCGCCTTCGTTACGCAAATACAATCATCAAAAGGGGGTCAAATATGCTACACCCACATCATAATCCTGAGAGATTGCACAATGATTACAAGTACATGAAAATAGAATGACCACGATCAGGCGCCACCGCGAATCGTTTCTTCCAAATGTTGAAAAAACTCAGGATACGTCTTCGCCGTACACGCTGGATTTTCAATCCGCGTCCCAGGCACACGCAATCCAAGAATGGAAAATGCCATCGCCATGCGATGATCATCGTAGGTTTGCACGGTGACCCCCTCTTGCAATTGATCGCAAGGCTCAATCTCAAGTCCATCATCAAACTCCGTAACTGTGACGCCAAAGCGCCGCAATTCTGTCACACAAGCACGAATACGATCTGTTTCCTTCAGGCGAATGTTTGCGACGTTGCGAATTCGCACTTTCTCCCTGGCCAAAGGAGCAATTGCCGCTAACGTCGGCACCATGTCCGACATCGCAAACAAATCGACATCAATCCCGCGCAACCCCTCTGGAGGACCACTTAGTTCGATTCGATCGAATCCATAGCGAACTGTACATCCCATATTCGCTAACACTTGGGCAAACTGCGCATCGCCTTGCAGTGAATCTCGTCCCAACCCAAGAATCGTGACAGTTCCGCCACAAATGGCTGCCGCCGCAAGAAAATACGAAGCACCCGACGCATCTGGTTCGATCATGTAGTCCTTAGCAACATAATGACTCGGAACAACGTGAAAGACGTTCCCTTCCTGGTTTACTGTTGCACCAAATTGGCGCATCATCGCAAGTGTCATCGTCACATAAGGTGCAGATACAAGTTCTCCTTGTACGATAAGAGTCACTTCATCCTTCGCATAAGGTGCTGCAATCAAAAGCCCAGAAACGAACTGACTACTATCTTTCCCGCTCATCAGCACGGTTCCGCCTCGCAGACCCTGCGCTTCAATTAAAATTGGCGGACACCCCGTACCCAGTTCATCGACAACATCAACATCGAGTTCACGTAACGCCGCAATCAATGCCGCAATCGGCCGCTCGCGCATCCGTGACACTCCATCTATGCGATAACTTCCCTTGCCAAGGCTTACGAAAGCTGAGAGAAAGCGAGCGCTTGTCCCTGAATTCCCAACAAATAAATCCAATCCTTGCACATGTTGCAAAGGTTCGATCCCTGCACCATACACAATGACTTCTTTGGCCATTTCGTCTATTTCCACACGATATCCCAGTCTCTGTAATGATTGAATAAAGTACCGACTATCATCCGAAAACAATGCGCCCCGAAGTCGCGTGCGTCCATTTGCTAAAGCCGCCATCGGCAGCGCTCGATTCGTGATTGATTTTGATCCCGGCACTGTAATGGTCGCCTGAAGCGGAGTCGCACATGCGGGAACCTCATAGCTCGACTGAAAAGCCCGACTCTTCATTTCTCCACTCCCCCTTGACGATGAATTGCATTTAACTGTTTTCTAAAAAGACGCGTACATCACCCGTGCGACGTGTCTTTTTCTGACGATCGAGATATTCAAGAATCGCCACTGCAAATTTGCGACTCGTACGCGTCTGATCGCGGAAATCAGCGACTGCAAACGGCCCACGCTCCTCATACAATTTGCGAGCAGCCACTTCTGCAGCATGCAACGCAGACACCGATAGAAACAGATCCTGGCTGATAAAGACAATCTCATCGGCTTGCACCAGCGCATGCAAAACGAGACGTAATCCCTTTTCTCTGCCTTTATACACTTTCTCTAATTCCTGCAGAGTTGGTGGTGCAAACGGCTGCCCCTGAAGTTGCTTTAAAATCGCCGACTGCATCAACTTTTCATCCGTTGTAAGAGCAATTTGTCGACCCGGCTTTTGCACGCGTTCCGCCTCAACCACAAGAATTCCTCGCGCACCTAAGTTGCTTAACAGCTGATCATGAAAGCGGGGAGGCACACCATTTGCTTTTAATACGCGGTAAGCTACAGATTTTGGCATCCACAGATCATATGCATTTTTTTGATAATACTCTTCTAATGCGTGGACAAACTCATTTTCCCAAGAAATCAGAAGATTTTTCGGGAGCCATCCATTATTTTCAAACTCAATCAATTCCCCCGTGGTCACTAGATCCTGAAAAACAGGGCGCAGTTCTTCCAAGGTAACGTTAAGCTTCTTTGCAAGCTCGAAGAGCTCAGCGTCTGGTGCTGATTGAATCTGATCAAGCAATCGCTCGCGTAATGTTCCCCCTTCGCGGCGTAAGAGTTGTAAAACGATTTCTGTACTATTGCGACGATGTAATCGCGCGGGATGTGGATCGATGACAATTCCTCCACCAAGCGTATGCATGGGCGAGAAACTGCGCAGCACAAAATGATCACGAGCTTCCACCACAACAGGTTGTTCCAATAATACCTGTGCCAATGCTTCTTCCCCCACCGCAACTTCTTGATCGCGCAACAGCAATACGCGCCCCATGACCTCGGCAGTTGCGTGATAAAAGCGCACACGCATCCGATGTTTTAAGACAAACGGACTATCTTGTAACACTCTGAGCCGAACATCGAGCAATCGACTAGGGATTAGCGTGTGAGGTGTGGCTAAGGTCATTCCCCGCTTGATTTCCCCGCGAACATTCGTAAATGAGACAGCTACACGCTGCCCCGCCATCGCTTGTGCAACTTGTTCCCCATGCACCTGTAAGGAGCGAACACGCAGTGCTTCTGACGTTGGCAAAAGTTCTACTGCATCGCCAACGCGTAGCTGCCCACGCCACATCGTCCCAGTTACAACAGATCCAAATCCCGCCACACGAAATACGCGGTCGATAGGCATACGCACCGCGCCTACACTAGATTTAGGTTGAACGCGTAAAAGCGACTGTTCAATCACCGCGCGTAAAACATCGAGCCCCTGTCCAGAAACTGCAGACACGTCTACCATCGGCGCATTTTCTAGAAAAGTCCCCGCCATCTGTGTGCGAATCTCATCATGCATAAACGCGAGCCACTCTTCGTCTACAAGATCAACCTTCGTGACTACGAGAATGCCTGCCGTCACTTCAAGCAGTTGCAAAATATCTACGTGTTCACGCGTTTGCGGCATGACGCCTTCGCGCGCGTCGATCACGAGCAAAATCAAATCCATGCCACCTGCGCCAGCAAGCATATTACGAATAAACCGCTCATGACCGGGCACATCGACAATCCCAATGCGTTTGCCACTTGGCAACAAAAGCGGGGCAAATCCAAGTTCAATGGAAATGCCCCGCTCTTTTTCCTCGCGCGTCCGATCCGTATCAATTCCCGTAAGCGCTCTTACTAACGCAGTTTTTCCATGGTCGATATGTCCAGCCGTTCCAACGATCATAAAATCCACGCGTATACACCGATCCCCTGTTTACATATAGATTCTAACATCCACTATAGCGTCACGGTAATCGCTTGTGCTGCTTTTGCGAGCGCTTTAACCGATACCTCGTAACGACTCGCAACGATCGCTTGCGGTTCAGTACGACCGGCAGTTCTCCGTACAACATATTCAAGAGCAGCGGCCCACACACTGCGTTTTACGATTTTAGGCAATTCCGTGAACACATTCATCAAATATCGCACCCACACATCATAAGCAATTTCGATCAGATCAGCATCGCTTGTTGCCAGTGCAGACTGCACATCGCGAAAAATAGCTTCAAGCGTCGGATTCCACGACAAAATACGCTCATCTTTTACAGGTAATTGCAACGTCGTCAACTGCCCTCCGAGATAAACATCGAGCGCACCCGTAACATGCATCGCCTGCAAGACAAAAACACCATTCCACACCATGTCTTCTCCTTGCGTTGCATCACGCACAAAGTCGCGCAAAATGTGAATTGTTTCTGTATCATGCAGAACTGCTAACGCTTGGAGTGCCTCGCGCTTTGTCGAACGCGGACCACGAAAGAGCGCAAAATACAGCGATGATCGGACACTTGGATCTTTTGCCCACGTTCCGATTTTGGCAAACGCTCCCGAACGCATCTGTGCATTCATATTGGAACGCAGATGAAAAGGAAGCTGATAACTATAGCTGAGTAAAACGCGTTCGCCCTTCTCTAATCCGCGATCAATCTCCTGTAGGTAATAATCAGCAACGCCACTCTCAGGATCAAGCGCCTGAACCTCCAACAGCCATTGACGTGCTTGTTTAAAGCGGTTTAAGTTTGCACTCGCAGCTGCAAGTGCAAAATACAACGTTGGATCATGACGATCGCCAAATTGGACAAGCTGTAAAAAGATTTGATAGGCCGCCTGATGTTCTCCAAGAATCCCAAGTGTTGTTGCGAGTTTATACCCTTGATCAAACTGAAGAGGCATAAGCTTCTTTAATAATGCGATCAAATGTCGGTATTCTTCGTGCTGACCACGGTGCCGAATAAACACAGCGAGATTACACAACGCATGAATGTTCTTTGGCTCAAGCTCTAAAACTCGTCTAGTTAGCGCAATCGCCTCGTCAATATGTCCAAGATAGTACTGTGCCAGTGCAAGATTATTGCGCGGCGCAACAGCGTCCGGTTGCATTTCAATTTCCTTAGTCAACAAAGTACTTGCTTCATGAAATTTCCCTTCCTCAAGCAACGTGCGTGCATAATCGCGTTCGCGGCTCGATTCATGCTGCTTGCGCCGGCTCTCGCGCAAAATGTCGCCGCCACCAAATTCGTGAATCAACACATCTAGCATTTCATCTGCGTCAGGGGCAAACTCCCCTGTCGGATCGACTTCTAAATACTTTACAACATGCGCTTCCGCTAACTCATATTCTCCGAGATTCGCATAGTTATTTGCCATATAAAAATAACACTCTGCCATGTCCGGCGCGATGTTCGTCAAGACGCTTTGTAAAATTTCGTTTGATTTTTCAAAATCACCTAACTCAGATAAAACGCCTGCTAAATTACAATGGTTTACAGCATTATTGGGTTCACACTGCACGGCACGCTCAAAAGATTTCAAAGCGCGGGACAGATCGTGTCTGTTCAAATATCGAACTCCTCGCTCAAAGAAAAAGGCAGCATCTGGTTCAAACGGTACTATTTTTGAGTTTTTCTCCCGTTCTTCCATGAAGTAGCCTCCTTAACTCATCCTCTGGGAGTAATTCAAAGCGTTCATTAAGCGAAGTATATCACAGTCAGGTTTCCATTGTCATGCCATCAAACGCATGCGAGTCTGCCTAAAATTGCTGTGGCTCTGCGTTTTGTCTATAATGAAAAGATATATGGTTAAAAAGTCATGTTGCCTATTGCAACAAAATAAAGGAGCGAACCAAGCTGTGTACGGCATAAAAGAGTGGATTGCAAAGGAGTTGGCTGCACAGATAGACAGTGAACCAAACTCCTTCGTAGAATGGTTGGAGACACCGCCTGACCCGACACTTGGGGATCTGGCGTTGCCGTGCTTTCGCTTGGCAAAAGAACAAAAGAAAAGCCCGCAAAGCATTGCCTTGACACTCGCAGAGAAGTTTGCCCAAACTTCGATTGTACGGCGCGCAGAAGCTGTAGGACCTTATGTGAATTTACACTTAAACCGCGCAACTGCCGTTCGCATGTGGCTGGATGCCTTGTCTGCTGATCGATCGTTTTTCACAAGCACAGAAGGTGTCGGAGAAATCGTCGCGATTGACCTTTCGTCCCCAAATATCGCAAAACCTTTTTCGATGGGGCATTTGCGCTCAACGATCATTGGAACTGCTCTTGCAAATTTATTTGAATCCGCCGGATATACGGCACTTCGTATCAACCACCTCGGCGATTGGGGTACTCAATTTGGTAAAATGATCGTAGCCTATAAGCGTTATGGCGATCCCGATCTTATAAGAAAAAACCCGATCCAAGAACTAAATCAGCTTTATGTGCGCTTTCATGAAGAGGAAAAAAACGATCCTAATTTAGAAATTGAAGCTCGTGCCGCATTTAAGCAATTAGAAGATGGTGATCCTGACGCACTTGCTTTGTGGCGCTGGATTGTCGAAGTAAGCCTTGAGGAATTTAACCGCACCTACGAACTGTTAAGTACACCTTTTACCCATGTACTTGGCGAGAGTTTTTATAACGATAAAATGGCATCCGTCGTTGAAGAATTAGAAGCACGTCACCTCCTCGTCGAAAGTGAAGGAGCTGATGTCGTCTTATTGGATGCCTTTTCCCTCCCTCCTTGTCTCATTCGCAAGTCTGACGGAGCTACATTGTATGCTACACGTGATTTGGCGGCCGCACTGTATCGTCACAACGTCCTTGGTGCAACTCGACTACTGTACGTTGTCGGTGGAGAACAACGTTTGCATTTTCAACAAATTTTCCGCGTTCTATCCCTTATGGGCTATGATTTCGCAGCAAAGTGTGAGCATATCGCATTTGGCCTCATGAAAATTGGCGGCAAAAAAATGTCTACACGCAAAGGACAAGTTGTTCGTTTGCAAGAAGTGTTGGATGAAGCGATTCGCCGAGCACAAATCATCATCGCCGAGAAAAGTAAAGATTTGCCAGATGCAGACGAAGTTGCGAAGGCAATCGGAGTTGGCGCAGTCATTTTTAACGACCTAAAAACACACCGTCTTCACGACATTGAATTTTCCTTAGAACAAGCTGTCGCTTTTGATGGTGAAACTGGTCCTTATGTACAGTACACGCATGCACGCGCATGCTCCGTACTGCGCAAGGCAGAGTTATTGGATACAAACGTTTCACCTAGCGTCTCAGTTGCCATTTCATCCGCTCTCAATCTGCCTTCTGAGATCGCAGAAACCGCAGAGCAATTTTTGTTTGATGATGCGACATGGCAACTTGCCAAGCAGATTAGCTTGTTCCCAACTCTGCGCCAACGTGCACTCAATGAGTCGGATCCGTCGCTGATCGCCAAGCAAATCCTTGACATTTGCCAAGCTTTCAATCGCTTCTACCACGATTGTCCCATTCTTACTGCAGAATCTGAGTTAAGAACTTGGCGCCTAGCACTCACGGACGCCACGCGTCTTACCATCCGGGCAGCACTCCAACTCCTCGGAATCGCATATCCGGCGCAAATTTGAGTAAATCAACATGAGCTTACAGCATGATCTTCATCATGATCTTATGCCGCTAACAAGGCGGGCCCCCTCTGAATTTGAGGGGGCCCGCCTTGTTTCCTTAGATAACTGCAAGAGTGCGCAAACAAATGGCACCTGTGCCAATCATTTAAGAATTGTGGGGTACAACCCACATGTATTGCAGTGGATCTGTCAAGTTTGGATTGATGTAAAAGCCTTTTACCCACGGTTGGACAGCAGCCGCATAGACTGGATACACAAGCGGAATCCACGGCGCTTGCGACAAGATGATGTTTTGTGCTTGCTTGTACACATTGTCACGCGCTGTGCCTGCTGGCATCAATGCTCCTTTATTCAAAAGCGCATCGACTTGTGAATTGCTATAGTTTGTCGAGTTGTTCACCGGGCTCTCATTTGTATTAAACAGAGTGTTCAAGAAGTCAGAAGGATCCGGGAAGTCCTCAATCCACGCCAGGGTAAACATATCTTGTTTACCTGTCTCATTGTTTGTCAAGAACGTATTCCACGAGGTCTGATTGATCTGGGCACGCACGCCAACTTGCGCAAACATCTGCTGAATCGCTTCTGCAGTCTTCAAGTCAGAAGGACTGCTGTTATCTGTATAAATTGTCGTGCTAAAGCCGTGTGGATAGCCTGCTTGAGCAAGCAGTTTTTTCGCAAGCGCCGGATCATATGTGTACTGATCTTGCGCAGGCAGTGTCTGCTCATAACCAGCTGGCATGCTCGGCGGAATGATCTGATTGGCCGGAACTGCCAATCCATCGAGAATTCGCACGATCACTTGTTTGTTCACAGCATACTCAAGTGCCCGACGAACGTTCACATTCGCCGTCGGTCCGTACTTGCAATTCAAACCAAAGTAGTTAGTCGCCACTTCTGTTTGTTTTACAATATCGCCTGAATACTTCGGATTGTTGCTAAGCGGCAGATAATCTTCGGACGGAATCCCCGTTTGGTTCCAAGAAATAAGCCCTGTCTGCCCTTGTTCAAAGAGGAACAATACCGCACTTGGCGAGTTGTTAATATTAAACACGATCTGGATTAAGTACGGAATGCCTTTGACAAAGTAGTTCGGGTTTTTCGTTACGCAATAGTCTTACCCAGGCGAATACGACGCGAGTACAAAGGGACCTGTCCCCATCGGATGGGTATCAATGTATGACTCTGGATGTGCCGCGATATACGATGGATCAACGGCTGAGAAAAATGGCATGGCCAAAACGTATAAGAACGTGGCGCTTGGATGGGTCAGAGTAATCTGCAAGGTGTTAGCGTCCAACGCCTTGAGGCCAGAAACGCTTGTCGCTTTTCCCGCAACATACGCTGCTGAGCCTTGGATCAGAGGATCAATGAACCCTTGTCCACCCGATTGCATGTTGTTGTTTAGCACACGTTCAAACTCTGTGATAAAACTTTGCGCCGTCACCGGATCACCATTCCAAAACTTCGCTGACTTGATGTGGAACGTGTAAACTTTCCCTCCATCAGAAATCGAATAGGTTGCTAAATCAGGGACAATATTGTTCGTTGCACCCTGATAGGTTACAAGTTGATTATAAAACTGAAGAACCGCCTCATAGGACGTCGTGTCGTACGCCTTAGCTGGATCAAGGTGTGGAAACTGGCTCGATAGATCCATCGTCAAACTTCCGCCGTAGACAGGCTGACTACTTGACGAAGCAGGGCTTGGCGATGTCCCTCCAGAGCTTGCTGATTGTGTTCCACATCCAGCGAGCGCAGTTCCAAGCATTGCCATCGAAGCAATTACGCCAAGTAAACGCAATTTATTGCGATTCATTCATGGTCCTCCTTTATTTTAAATACCCTGTCCAAAGTTCTTGAAGCAATTCCCGTCTTTTGCTCTCCTCTACTTTGTAACGACAGTGTAAGTTTGTAATAAAAGCGTAATATGTATCTAGCAATATGTTAGGGTTATTTGTATAACTAGTCAAGTCAGAAAATAAAATAAAGCACTATTTAATTTAGAAGCGTGTGAGTTCTCTTCTTTCTGTCATTTCTAGAGCAAAATAAAAAAGGCGCACGACTCCAACCATGTGGAATCCTACACCTTTCATTCACAGCTCTAAACCCATCAAGAGTAAGTGATCCTCGGGTCAATAATTCCATATAAAACGTCTACTAAGAGGTTAAAGAGTACGACAAACAGCGCAGCAAATAACACCGTTCCCATAATGACAGGCACGTCGAGGTTATTGATCGCCTGAACTGTCAATTGTCCAATTCCAGAATAACCGAACACGTCCTCAATGACGACAACGCCGCCAAATAAACTGGCAATGTCAATGCCGCCGTATGTCAAAACCGGAATGATGGCGTTACGCAGTGCATGTCGGAAAATCACACGATTTGGACTTGCTCCTTTGGCACGAGCTGTCCGAATATAATCAGAATTCATTACGTCAATCATCGAGGATTTAAGCAAACGAGCATAATACGCTGCACCGGTAATCCCATAAGTCAGTGCTGGCAGGATTACAAAATTAAATCCTCCAGTACCACCGACAGGAAGCCAATCTAGTTTAAATCCTACCCAATACATCAGCTCTAATCCAACAAAGAATACGGGAAGTGAGATTCCAACAAGTGCAAGTATACTTACTACATGGTCAAGCGCTTTGCGATCATATAACGCGGAAATAATTCCTATAGGAATCCCAATCAGCAATTCAGCGATCCAAGCCGTCACTGCCAACTGCGCGGTTGCCCCTACGCGTTGCCCAATCAACGTCGTAACCGGTTGATCTAAAACATAGGATGTACCAAGATTCCCGTGTACTAAATTTTCCATATAATGAATATAACGAACAGGCAACGGTTCATTTAATCCAAGTTGTTGTTCAACTTTTAATACAAGAGCTTCTGACGCATGGGGGCCGACAATTGCCCGGGCCGGATTCGCCGGCACCAAATACGCTAGCGCAAAGGTAATAATGGAGATCCCAATCAACACAATGATTGAGCCACCAATGCGACGAATAATATACGCAATCACATAGGCACCTCCTATTTAGATAGTTATGATTCGTTTGGCTTGAGCGCTTTTGCCCAAGCCAAACGTATTTCTAACGTTCCATCCAAAGTCCTTGATTAGTGTTTTGCGATCCACATGTATTGCAGCGGATCCATCAAGTTTGGATTGATGTAAAAGCCTTTTACCCACGGTTGGACAGCAGCCGCATAGACTGGATACACAAGCGGAATCCACGGCGCTTGCGACAAGATGATGTTTTGTGCTTGCTTGTACACATTGTCACGCGCTGTGCCTGCTGGCATCAATGCTCCTTTATTCAATAGCGCATCGACTTGTGAATTGCTGTAGTTTGTCGAGTTGTTCACCGGAATTTGATTGGTATTAAACAGAGTGTTCAAGAAGTCAGAAGGATCCGGGAAGTCCTCGAGCCACGCCAGGGTAAACATATCTTGTTTACCTGTCTCGTTGTTTGTCAAGAACGTATTCCACGAGGTCTGATTGATCTGCGCACGCACGCCAACTTGCGCAAACATCTGCTGAATCGCTTCCGCAATTTTAAGATCAGTCGGGCTCGTATTATCTGTGTAAATTGTCGTGCTAAAGCCATGTGGATAGCCTGCTTGAGCAAGCAGTTTTTTCGCAAGCGCCGGATCATATGTGTACTGATCTTGCGCAGGCAGTGTCTGCTCATAACCAGCTGGCATGCTCGGCGGAATGATCTGATTGGCCGGAACTGCCAATCCATCGAGAATTCGCACGATCACTTGTTTGTTCACAGCATACTCAAGTGCCCGACGAACGTTCACATTCGCCGTCGGTCCGTACTTGCAATTCAAACCAAAGTAGTTAGTCGCCACTTCTGTTTGTTTTACAATATCGCCTGAATACTTCGGATTGTTGCTAAGCGGCAGATAATCTTCGGACGGAATCCCCGTTTGGTTCCAAGAAATAAGCCCTGTCTGCCCTTGTTCAAAGTGGAACAATACCGCACTTGGCGAGTTGTTAATATTAAACACGATCTTGATTAAGTACGGAATGCCTTTGACAAAGTAGTTCGGGTTTTTCGTTAAGACATAGTCTTTCCCAGGCGTATACGACGCGAGTTCAAAGGGACCTGTCCCCATCGGATGGGTATCAATGTATGACTCTGGATGTGCCGCGATATACGATGGATCAACGGCTGAGAAAAATGGCATGGCCAAAACGTATAAGAACGTGGCGCTTGGATGGGTCAGAGTAATCTGCAAGGTGTTAGCGTTCAACGCCTTGAGGCCAGAAACGCTTGTCGCTTTTCCCGCAACATACGCTGCTGAGCCTTGGATCAGAGGATCAATGAACCCTTGTCCACCCGATTGCATGTTGTTGTTTAGCACACGTTCAAACTCTGTGATAAAACTTTGCGCCGTCACCGGATCGCCATTCCAAAACTTCGCTGACTTGATGTGGAACGTGTAAACTTTCCCGTCATTTGACACGCTGTAAGTCGCTAAATCAGGCACTATATTATTTGTCGTCCCCTGATAGGTCACAAGCGTGTTATAAAACTGCTCCACTGCTTCATCCGAAGTCGTGTCGTACGCTTTTGCCGGATCAAGGTGAGGAAATTGACTGGCCAGATCGAGTGTCAAAGTCCCTCCATATACCGGTTGTCCGCCCCCACCTGCAGTAGTTCCTCCGCCTTGTGGTGCGGTTGCGGATTGAGTTCCGCACCCTGCAAGCGCTGTGCCAAGCATCGCCATCGAAGCGACTACAGCAAACAGGCGCATTTTACTGACTTTCATCTGTGTACCCCCTTTAATGACTAAACCAGATTACCCTTACTCTTCCCAGAGCAGCGTAATCTCCATACAGATTCTGCGCGACTTGCCCAAATTCGCTTAGCGAACACGTCGCGGATTGAACAGTTCACGCAAACCGTCCCCTAAAAGATTAAATCCTAGTACTGAAAATAGCAAGGCAAGGCCTGGATAATAGAGCAACCAAGGTGCGTATTCGAATACCTGTTGCCCTTCTGCCAACATGCTACCCCAGCTTGGCGTAGGCGGCTGCACGCCAATCCCAAGAAAACTGAGCGTTGATTCAAGCAACATATTGTTTCCGATCGCAAGTGTTGTAAGAACAATTACCGGTGCCATTATGTTTGGCAAAACGATGCGAAATAGAATTCGCCACTGGCGACTCCCAAGTGCTCTCGCTGCCTGCACATACTCAAACTCTTTAACTGCAAGTACTTGCGCACGCACGATACGCGCTGTACTTGCCCACCCTAAGACGCCAATGGCGAGAAAAATATTATCTACCGATGGTTTTAGTACTGCCACGAGCGCAACGACAAACAAAATAAACGGGAATGCCAACATAATGTCTGTAATTCGCATAATCAGGCTGTCGATCCATTTCCCATAGTAACCAGATATAATACCGAGTGATGTGCCAATAAAGAGACTAATCAAGCTTGCAAACACACCAACTTCTAACGAAATCCGAGCGCCATAAAGCAGACGACTATACACGTCGCGCCCTAAATCATCCGTGCCCATAATAAAGGTGTGATTGGGGGCAAGCGGAGCACCATCGGCCGCAAGGCCATTTGCAAACTGGTAATCCGGATTAAACGGCGCCAACTTATCAGCAAATATGGCGACAAAAATCAAAACCAAGACCATCAAACCGCCTACAAACACCAGCGGGTACGCTTTTAACACGCGCACAAATTTACTTTGCACCTTCCCTTGCGGGTGAGCCAATGTTTGCGTCAACTTCGTTGATGGCGGTGTCATCGCTTGTGACATATCGCACCTCCGTTCGACTAATTATAGAGATGACAGGCAACAAACCTATCTGGTTCTACTTCCTTCCACTCTGGAGCTGTCGTCTTACAAATCTCCATACAATCCTTGCAGCGCGGATGAAAATGACATCCTGTTGGAGGTTTGGAGGGACTTGGCAAGTCTCCTTGTAAAATGATCCGCTCTCTTTTGAACTCCGGATCAGGAACCGGTACCGCAGAAAGCAACGCCTGCGTATACGGATGCAACGGCTTACTATACAATCCGTCAGCAGGAGCTAATTCTACAATTTTCCCCAAGTACATGACGCCAATCCGGTCGCTAATATGCTTTACAACGCTTAGATCATGCGCAATAAACACATAGGCGATGCCAAATTCCTTTTGCAAATCATCTAATAAATTCAGCACTTGTGATTGCACCGATACGTCGAGTGCCGATACTGGCTCATCCGCAATGATCAAGCGCGGATTCACAGCCAGCGCACGCGCAATACCAATACGTTGCCGTTGTCCGCCTGAAAACTCATGTGGATAACGATTCATCCGACTTCCAGACAATCCAACTGTCTCGAGTAAATCTGCGACTTTCTTCTTTCGCTCTGCCGATCCTCCATAGAGTCCATGGATAATCATCGGCTCTTCGAGGATCTGCCGCACTGTATAGCGCGGATTTAAGGATGCATAGGGATCTTGAAAAACAATCTGCATATCACGACGCATTTTTCGCATTTCCGAACGACCCAGCTTGCGGACATCTTTTCCATTAAATATGATCTGTCCGCCTGTCGGTTCAATCAAGCGCAAGATACTGCGTCCAGTCGTCGATTTGCCACAGCCGCTTTCCCCAACAAGACCAAACGTTTCTCCCTCTCGAACATCAAAACTTACACCATCCACAGCGCGCACATGCCCACGAGTCAGGCGCATGACCCCTTTTTTAATGGGAAAATACTTCTCCAATCCACGCACTTGTAACAATGGCTCGCTCACACGGCTACCCCCTTTTCATCCATGAGCCAGCACCGTGCATCATGTTCACCCGAAACAGGCAACAGGGAAGGCTCTTCCGTCACGCATCGTTGCGTGGCATGTGGGCAGCGTGACGCAAAACGACATCCAGCAGGCATTAACTCAAGGCTTGGCACGTTGCCTGGGATAGAAGACAAACGCTCTTGGCGACCTTCAAGACGGGGAATGGAGCTAAGTAGGCCCACCGTATAAGGATGGCTAGGATTGCGAAAGATATCTTTCACATTCCCTTGTTCCACTACTTTACCTGCATACATGACAACCACACGATCACACATCTCTGCTACAACGCCAAGATCATGCGTAATCAACATGATCGACATATCTAGCTCAGCCTTTAGCTTGCGCATCAGGTCCAAGATTTGCGCTTGAATGGTCACGTCGAGTGCCGTTGTCGGCTCATCTGCGATGAGCAGTTGTGGATTACAAGCCATCGCAATCGCGATCATCACGCGCTGGCGCATACCCCCAGACAGGCGATGTGGATATTCGTCGACAATCTCTTCTGCGCGTGGAATGCCGACTAACTTCAACAATTCGATGGCCTTAGCCCTAGCTTGTGCTTTGCCATACCCTTTGTGAATGCGCAGTGATTCACCAATTTGTCGGCCAATCTTATGAACGGGATTTAAGGATGTCATCGGCTCCTGAAAGATCATCGCTATATCATTGCCGCGCACCTTGCGCATCTCGTTATCTTTGAGGCCAACTAACTCCCTGCCATTAAAGCGAATGGAGCCGCGTTCAATTTTTCCGTTCGCTGTCAGCAACTGCATAATCGACAGCGAAGTTACACTTTTTCCACAGCCAGACTCACCTACAATTCCTAGTGTTTCACCCTTTTTAATGGTAAAACTCACATCTTCAATAGCAGGCAAGAACCCGTTTGCAGTTTTGAAGCTCGTCGTAACTCCCGAGACTTCTAATAGTGTCGACATGTAATCACCTCGATTTCGACATTTAGACTAACAAATTCAATACCGATGTGCAATAATTTGAGATTCGAAATAGTGTCTTACTTATACCTGAAATTACAGACTATGATATTCATTAAATTCAATTGATATATTAACATACTTTGTTCAACGATTCTCTATCAATATTAACCACCCACCTGCACAACATAAAAAAAACCAACTTTACGTTGGCCTTACATCAAAGGTGAAAGCGCTGTCATCTCTCTTTTCTTTGTCAGTTCGCATATCTCCGTTCTAACTCTTGCAAAATTGCCGAAAAAGGGACATTTTGTTCTCGCAACATCACCATCAAATGATAGAGCAAATCAGCAACTTCATATTGCACTTCTGCTGGGTTGCGATTTTTCGCGCCAATAATCACCTCAGCAGTTTCTTCCCCAACTTTTTTAAGTATTTTGTCGATGCCCTTTTCAAATAAATACGTCGTGTAAGATCCTTCAGGCATTTCTGCAGCGCGCTCTGCCACACGCTGTTCAAGCAGTTGTAACACATCAGAGGGCCGTTGCTCAACAGTTGATGTAAGTAGCCAAGGAGTGTGGTTCACTTCGTGATCAGAAGCTCCCACAAAACAAGAAACTTCTCCTGTATGGCAAGCAGGTCCCGCCGGAATCACGTGAAATAACAACGTGTCTGCATCACAATCATAAAACGCTTGCACGATGGTCTGTGTATTGCCTGATGTTTCTCCCTTATGCCAAAGCGCCTGCCGCGATCGACTATAAAACCACATTTGTCCTGTCGTCAAAGACTTTTTCAATGCGTCCTGGTTCATATAAGCTACCATTAAAACTTGCCCTGTTTGTACATCCTGTACAATCGCTGGCAGTAGCCCCTGCTTATCAAATCGAAATTGTGAAAAATCCACATCAGAATCAAGCGAGAATTGGCTCACGGACTGAAACTCCCTTCCTCTGTAAATCCCTTTTAACTTCTGCGATTGAAGTCTCCTTAAAATGAAAGACACTCGCTGCAAGCGCTGCATCCGCTTCACCAATGGTTAACACATCATAGAAATGTTCCTTCTTGCCCGCTCCCCCAGACGCGATAACAGGAATAGCAACGGCCGTCGCCACTTGCTTCGTCAACCGCAGATCATAGCCATTGCGTCGACCATCTTGATCAAAACTAGTCAACAGAATTTCTCCCGCACCGCGCCGCTCGGCTTCTTTAGACCATTCCAACACAGATTTCCCTGTGTGAATACGCCCGCCGCTAATCACAACCTCATAATCTTGTTGTTGATCTGACCACTTCGCATCAATCGCAACGACAGCGCATTGTGACCCGAAGCGCCGAGCCACCTCAGTTATTAAGGAAGGATCTCGCACAGCAGCAGAATTCAATGACACTTTATCAGCTCCCGCACGAAGTACATCGCGAACCTCGTCAACATTTTTGATGCCTCCACCCACTGTAAAGGGAATAAATACTTTCGCAGCAGTCTGCCTAACAATGTCAAGTAAAATTCCACGCTGCTCATGAGTCGCTGTAATATCAAGCAAAACGAGCTCGTCCGCCCCTTGCTGATCATAAAGCGCAGCGAGTGCCACAGGGTCCCCGGCATCTCGCGGATTAGCAAAAAAGGATTCGTGTTTGACCACGCGACCATTGGCCACATCAAAACACGGAATGATCCGCTTCGCTAACACATTAACCCCTCCTTATCCACGTACCCGTGCGAACACGTCTACCAGTGACAACCTGCCTTCATAAAGCGCCTTTCCGATGACTACGCCAGAAAGCCCCTGCCCTTCTTGTTTGGCAATAAGTTCAATATCCTGAAGATCCTTCACCCCTCCTGAGACGATAATCTTAAGACCCGTTTGCCGCGCTAAGTCTAGTGCACCCGTAAGATTGATGCCAGAAAGCATCCCATCTTTTGAAATGTCGGTATAAATACACTCTCGCAATCCAAAACTTTGTAACGTGATCCCCAATTCATGTGCACTTATTGCTTCTGTCTCTGTCCAACCAGAAATAGCCACTTGACCATTTTTCACATCGATTCCAACGATGATCTGTTCCCCAAATTCAGCGATCATCTGACGTGTAAAATCCAAATTGCGAACAGCAGCTGTTCCTAGTACACACCGCCACACACCCGCATCATAAAAACGCAACAGATCTTCCCGCGTTCGAATTCCACCGCCCACTTCAACTTTTAATCGCGTCTGCGCCAAAATGCGCCTTATCATCTCGAGCGTACGATCATCAGATCTACCAGATCGGGCAGCAGCAAGATCAACGAGATGAACATGCGTCGCTCCTGCCTCCTCATAACGTAGTGCAGCGTCAAGAGGATCTCCATACTGCTGTTGATCCTCATAATTCCCTTGACGTAGGCGTACCGCTTTCCCATCGTACAAATCAATTGCGGGCAATACAATCACCACTGTCACCTCTTCATGTGCAAAGCTACGCTTTGCGCGAAATTTCGCAATAACTGCAACCCGATTTTCGAACTCCTCTCCGGGTGAAACTGCATCCCATAGACTTGCTGTGAAGCAACAATTGCTGGTACCGCTTGATGATAGTCTGCAGTCGCGATCATCATCTCTTTATTTTGGGGAACTACATAGTAACTGTGCACAAAATACACATAATCCCCCGTCTGAATATGGGTTACGAGCGGATGTTGTGCGTGAAGTTGTAGTTGATTCCACCCAACGTGAGGAATCTTATAATCCCCTTGCATCCTCGTTACTCGACCAGCAAGTAAACCAAGTCCTTCATGTTCGCCATGTTCATCACTAACTTCAAATAATAGTTGCATGCCAAGACAAATTCCAAGCAACGGCTTACCCGAACGCGCATACTGCTGAAGTGGCTTTACTAAATCGCGTCTGTGCAGTTGCTCCATTGCATCCCCAAACGCCCCCACCCCAGGAAGTATAACCCCGTCCGCCCGCTCCATTTCAGAGGCATCAGACGTCGTATACACAGGAACCTGCAGATAGTGAAACGCATTCTCTACACTGCGTAAGTTCCCCAAGCCATAATCGACGATTGCAATCATTTCTGTTCACCTCACCGGTTCTGCCGCAAACGCATCACAAAATCATCCACCTCTGCGGCACGCAACTGATAACTGCGTCGATTGGCGACAAGTCGTGCAGAGACTTGTGCAACCTCTGCAAGTGCGACAAGCCCATTTTCTTGTAACGTGCGACCAGTCTCCACAAGATCGACGATACATTCTGCCAATCCGATCAAAGGAGCGAGTTCAACACTCCCTTGCAGTGAAATCACTTCAATTTGTCTGCCTAGCTTACGAAAATACTCCGTTGCATAACGCGGATACTTTGTCGCAACGCGCGTCACACGACTAACATCCGTCTCCTTTGGCCCCGCTACCACCAAACGACAGAAACCGAAACCCAAATCTAATAGTTCGTGGACATCTGCACCCTTTTCATGTAAAATATCTTTCCCCACGATTCCTAAGTCTGCGGCACCGTGCTCCACATACGTCGGGACATCAACTGGCTTTGCCAAAAGATAGCGAATTTCCATGCGTTCGTCCTCGATCACAAGTCGACGCGTCTCTTCAAAGTCCCCTGGCAAAGCAAAGCCAGAAATGCGCAAGCGATTGGCAGTATCGAATAGATTCCTCCCTTTTGCTAGCGCTACCGTCAACATATCGACTTCCCCCCGTCCGTCTCAGAAGCCCCGCTCGAACGGTAATACTCCCAAATCTGCTGCAAAAGTGAATCCTCCGTCAAAAGCTCCCCACCTGCAGTAAACATACCAAAACATTCTCCTATACTTTGTGCCTCAAGAGACGGCAGTTCCTGAACTTCTACGCGAGAAGTTGCCACAGCATAATCTCTTTCTCGCAGATAAGCTGCAAAGGAAAAGGCAAGCGTCCTTTGTTCAGCCAAATAGCAAAGATGAATCCGAAAAGGTTGTTCTGATCCGATTTCAACCGTCTGCAACAGTCGTTCCACGTGTGCAACACATCCAGTCGCCGGTGCCCCTCGACCGAAGCGTTCAAGCAATCCGTCATAGCGCCCGCCAAAACAAATCGGCACGCCAAGCACATCTGCATATCCTTCAATGACAATGCCTGTATAGTAATCATGATCAAGATACAATCCGAGATCCACATGCGTCAGCTCAGCTACCCCATACGCATCAAGCGCCGCAAAAAGTTCTGACCACTCATCACAAGCCTTTTCAGCCCGTTCATCGAGTGCAAGTTCGCGCGCAGCGTCAATTGCCTCCAGCCCCCCGCGAATGCGTGGAAATTCGCGCAAACTCTCCAACCACTTAGGATCCACATCTGATTCCTGTGCTAAGATTTGTTCATAACGAACTAAATCGCGATCAATTAACGCCTGTCGCAGCCTTGCCTGCAGTGTTTCTTGCAATGGTGCGAGCATCGCTTGTAAGTACGCCATGTGACCTATGGCAAAGCGAAAATGTTCAATCCCTAAACGCTTTAACGCAGTCGCCATCAGTGCGATCACCTCGGCATCAGCATCGGGACTTAACGCGCCTATAAGCTCTATACCCGCCTGCGTTACCTCTACTGGCTCGCGCAAACGCCCTTCTTCTGCACGATACGTTTTTGCCGCATAAGATAAACGCAGCGGCGAAGCGACATGCGCGAATTCCGTAGCAACAACTCGCGCTACAGGTGTCGTCATCTCCGGTCGTAACGCAAGAGTTCGCCCGCGCCGATCGAAAAGGCGATACAGTTGCTCTTGTTCACTGCCATGTAAGCCTTGCGCAAATGTCTCCACATATTCAATCATCGGAGTTTCGATCAAGTCATAGCCAAAACTCCGAAATACAGCAATCATTTGCTGCTCTATCCAACGCTTTTTTTGTAATTGCTGTCCATATAAATCACGCGTACCTGATGGACGCTCCAAGTAGATGGGATGCATCTGAAAGACTCCGATCCGATACTTTAGTTTGCTAATGTATTAAAGGATTTCCTTGTCGGTATCCTAACATCCTCTTCTTCACCTGTCAATCCTAAGTGAGCAAGAAGACGGTTTAGTCATCTTGCTCCACCATGCTTGACATCAATTTTTCTGATAACTCACGCGCTGCATGGTATCCCATTCGCTTTAACCGTTGATTCATTGCAGCCACCTCGATGATAATGGCGAGATTTCGCCCAGGCCGCACCGGAACAGTTAAACACGTAAGTTCAAAGTCGAGGATTTTGCGTTTATTTTCATCGAGTCCCAAACGATCGTAAGAGCGATCATCTTGCCAGGCTTCTAGCTCTATCATCATCTCAATGCGCTTATGCGTGCGAATCGCACCTGCTCCAAACAAAGTCATCGCATTTAAGACCCCTAGACCACGAATTTCGAGTAAATGTTGCAACAACGGAGGCGCCGTTCCAACCAGTGTATCTTCACCTATTTTGCGAATCTCCACAGCATCGTCAGCTACCATACGATGTCCTCGCTTTAAAAGTTCAAGTGCCGTCTCACTCTTGCCAATCCCGCTTGCACCAACCATCAAGATACCAATCCCATACACATCCACCAAGACACCATGAACTAGCGTTTCTGGAGCAAGGCGCAAATCTAAAAAGGACGTCAACTTTGCGATTAGACGCGGTGTGGAAAGTGTGGTGTGCAACAACGGGACTTTCGCCTCCGCAGCGACGGCCACCAGATCCTCTGTCACTTCTAAATCTCTCGTGATAACGACACAAGGCAGGTTTTCATAAGCAAACACGCGCTGCAAACGCTCCATCGCCTCTGCTTGTGGCAGAGACGACAAAAAAGCCATTTCAGAACGACCAATCACTTGAACCCGCTCTGAAGGAAAGTATTTTAAGAACCCTGTAAGTGCTAACCCAGGACGATTAATTTCGGCAGTGCCAATTCTCCTCTCTAACCCTTCCTCACCCGCTGCGACTTCGAGAGATAATTCATCGCATAATTCTGCAACGGTAACATATTTGTCCATATAAAAATCCCCTTTCTTGCATCGCTCTTCATTTTGCATGCAAATAATAAAAAGAGAGGAGCTCACCCAATTGGTGTCATCCCCTCAATTCTCCTCCTATTACATTGCAAAAATGATCATCAAAAAATCGCTAATTCACTTTCTTTATCAAACAAATGTATTTTATCCATATCAATCGCCATGCGCATTTTTGTTCCAATCTGAATATCCCCGCGCGCTACGATTCGCGCATTGACCTGTTGTCCACTGACGTCAAGCAACAAATACATTTCTGAGCCCATATGCTCTACGACATCGACCGGTGCCTCAAACACACCTCCAGGAAAAGTCTCAATGTACATCGGCTCATCATGTACATGCTCTGGGCGAATTCCAAATACAACTTCTTTCCCTACAATTCCTTCACGCAAAATCACATCGTGTTTGCCTTGTGGAATTGTTAGCGACATCCCCGGGGCAACAAACTTGATCTCACTTCCATCTTGCTCAATACGACCATTGATAAAATTCATGGAGGGCGATCCAATGAATCCTGCCACAAAAAGATTGCGTGGATGATTATAGATCTCTTGTGGAGTTGCAACTTGCTGAATAAATCCGTCTTTCATCACGACGATGCGATCTCCCATCGTCATCGCCTCAGTTTGATCGTGAGTGACATAAATAAAAGTCGTTTGCAGACGTTTATGCAATTTGCTAATTTCAGAGCGCATCTGCACACGCAATTTCGCATCCAAATTTGACAACGGTTCGTCCATTAAAAATGCTTTGGGTTCACGCACAATCGCCCGTCCAAGCGCTACACGCTGCCTTTGTCCACCAGATAATGCCTTTGGCTTTCGTTGCAAGAGGTGCGCAATATCGAGAATTTGTGCAGCTTCACGTACCCTTTTATCAATTTCCGCCTTAGAGAAGTGACGTAATTTAAGACCAAAGGCCATATTTTGGTATACCGTCATATGCGGATACAGTGCGTAATTTTGGAAAACCATTGCGATATCGCGATCTTTTGGCGCCACATCATTCATCCGCTTACCGCCAATCACTAGATCGCCTTCTGAAATTTCTTCTAATCCAGCGATCATCCGCAATGTTGTCGATTTTCCACAACCAGACGGACCCACCAATACAATAAATTCTTTGTCCGCAATATCTAGATTGAAATCTGTAACCGCAACTACATTCCCTTGATAACGCTTATATACATGAGATAAGATAACCTCTGCCAAAAAAGGGTTCCCCTTTCGCAAGCTTTTCTTAAATGTTCTTCTATAGTATAGCTTGCTAGCAAAGCGTCACACTATATGGCAACGTACACAAAGATCTTAGCTGCGTTTTGGATAGATCGCTCGTCCTGTAAGATAACCCCCAAACCCATTCCATACAAAAATATTCAGAAACGGTTAAGCAACAACGCACTCCAAACCGTGATCGCATCATCAAACCGACGAATGTCATATCCTGTAAGATCACGAATGCGCTCAATGCGATACAGTAAACTATTGCGATGCAGATACAAGCGACGAGCTGTTTCACTAATATTTAAATCACACTGAATAAACAGGGTCACTGTCTGTTCTAGTTCAGTGCCAAGCGTTGCAAGTGCTGATAAAGGTAACACATGTTCTGCATATGCTTGGCGCAACTGCGGTTTAATCGAGTACAGTAATTCGTAGATCCCCAAACCGCGCATCGAGAGGACTCGTTGATCTGGAACAAAACGCTCAGCTGTCAATGCGACATACAGCATTCGCTTCGCTGTTCGCAAAAGTTCAGGAAAACTGCGTATGGGTTCACTCCATACGGCTCGTGCCTCGATAAACGATTCTGAAAGCAGACCATCGACCAATGCGAATGCCGTCTCTTCTCCCATAAATACCTCATTGCCATCGCGTTCCTTTTGTGCAAGAGGAAAAATCCCCATGATTAAAGCCGCGTCTTGGACGACAAAAGGAGCCTGTTCTACCGTTTGTGTCAAAGATTCAAACGTCTTTTTTACTTCTGCGCCAATTTCCTGAAGTGCGCCATCTTTGGGTCGAACCGCAATTAAAAATACGGGCCACGACCACGGGACCAACATGTTTTCAATATCATCTTCAATTCGAATGGCACTAGCAAACGCTTCTGGTGGCTCATGCAGCGCCTCAATGAGTTGCCTGCGCCAACGTGGAGAATCTTCATCTTGTTGACGGCCTTTTGAACTCTTTAAAAGCAATTGCAAAAGATCCCACTCCGTTGGACTCAACCGATCTTTAGCTAGGACCGAGTAGAGCGGGACACTGGCCTCATCTTCAAGCATGAACCAAGCTTGCTCCCCCACAGTCACTCCTTTTTTCAGCTCGTCACTCGAACATTCAACAAGTTGCGGCGGAAGTTGCTTTAAAACCTCGACACGTTCGCCAAAAATATCGATCATTTTACGATCCATGCTCCGTCTCCCCACAGAAAAATTCGCAAATCCGAGGACTTCTATGCAACTTTAACCAATCCGGTCACCCGGCATAGCTGGTCGCTCAGTCGTCAACAATATGACACGCCCATCCGCCTGCATCGCCCCTAAAACGAGCACCTCTGAGACAAAATCGCCGATTCTGCGCGGAGGAAAATTCGTCACGGCGACGATCTGCAGCCCAACCAAATCCGCCGGCTGGTACAAAGCTGTCAATTGTGCAGAACTCCATTTTATACCTATCGGTCCGAAATCGATTTCTAACTGATAGGCTGGTTTTCTTGCTGTAGGATGCAACTTTGCGGACAGCACGGTTCCAACGCGAAGATCAAGCGCAGCAAATTCATCGATTGTAGCCATCGAATCTCTCCTCTTCTCCTATTACGTAGTCACCTCATGAGACAGTCTGGCACTTCACCCGATTTTCCGCACGTTCGCGGTCACGCACTAAAATAGGAGCCAAATAGCGTCCAGTATAAGACTCTGCAACCTCACAAATGGCTTCAGGCGTTCCTGCGGCAATTAACTGTCCGCCCCCATCTCCACCCTCTGGTCCGAGATCGATCAAGTAGTCAGCCGTTTTAATCACATCGAGATTGTGTTCAATGACTACGACACTGTCTCCCGCATCGACGAGTCGCTGTAAAACAACGAGTAAGCGTTCAATATCTGCTACATGTAGACCTGTTGTCGGTTCATCTAAAATGTACATTGTTCGACCCGTGCTGCGTCGATACAGTTCTGACGCAAGCTTGACACGTTGTGCTTCTCCTCCAGATAGCGTGGTAGCTGGCTGTCCAAGCCGCATATAGCCGAGCCCAACGTCGACGAGCGTCTGCAATTTACGAGTAATACGAGGTACGTTGGCGAAAAATTCCGCAGCATCTTCAATCGTCATATCGAGTACATCGGCAATTGACTTCCCCTTATAATGAACCTCAAGTGTCTCCCGATTGTACCTGCGCCCTTTACAAACTTCACACGGGACATAGACATCCGGCAAAAAATGCATTTCAATTTTGATGATCCCATCCCCACGACACGCTTCACAGCGTCCACCGCGGATATTAAAACTAAACCTGCCTTTTTTATACCCGCGAATCTTTGCTTCAGAGGTCGCTGCAAAAACATCTCGAATATCGTCAAACACGCCTGTATATGTGGCCGGGTTCGATCGCGGCGTGCGCCCTATTGGAGACTGATCGATATTTACCACTTTATCTAAATACTCCAGCCCACTCACTGATTTATATTTACCTGGTCTCGTCATTGCTTTATTTAGCTGCGCAGCAAGTATCTTATATAAAATTTCATTCACCAAAGTACTTTTCCCGGAACCCGAAACCCCTGTAACACACGTAAATAATCCCAAGGGAATTTTTACATCAAAACCCTTAAGGTTGTTTTCTCTCACTCCCCGAATCTCAAGAAAACGTTGATTCGGCTTGCGCCGATCTTCGGGCACAGGAATAAATTTGCGACCACTGAGATACTGGCCCGTAAGTGACTGTGGATCTGCCATGATCTCTTCCACGGTCCCCTGAGCCATCACGCGTCCCCCATGTACACCGGCGCCTGGACCAATATCGATAATCTGATCCGCCGCAAACATGGTGTCCTCATCGTGTTCTACGACGATCAGTGTATTCCCAAGATCACGCATCTGCGTCAACGTGCGAATAAGTCGTGCATTGTCGCGTTGATGTAGACCAATGCTTGGTTCATCCAAAATGTACAGCACACCAACCAAGCTACTCCCTATCTGAGTAGCAAGGCGAATGCGTTGTGCCTCTCCACCTGACAACGTTCCTGCTGCACGCGCCAAAGTGAGATAATTCAAACCGACATCGCACAGGAATCCTAGACGCGAAGAAATCTCTTTTAATATCAGATTTGCGATTTGTTGTTCCTTTTCACTCAACGTCAATGTGGAAAAAAAATGAAGTGCTTCATCAATTGAAAGACTCGTCACATCCGAAATGCTTTTTCCCGCAATGCGCACTGCTAAGCTCTCAGGTCGCAAGCGCTCCCCATGACAGGACGGGCAAGGGCGACTCGCCATAAACCCTTCAATAAATTCGCGAATCGACTCTGACGCAGTTTCCCGATAACGGCGTTCGAGATTCGGAATGATTCCCTCATACAACACTTCAATCTGCTTTGTCTGACCAAAGTCATTGTCATAGGTAAATTTAATTTTTTCTGTTGGCGCACCATACAATAACTTCTGTATCTGTTCAGGTAGAAGTTGTTCAACCGGGAGATCCATCGGTATTTTGAATTGGCGGCACGCAGCCTCCAATAAATGGGGATAATACGAGGAGGTAGATCCAATCCAAGGTACTACAGCACCCTCCGCAAGCGTTTTTGTCCGATCAGGGAGCACAAGCTCCATATCTACTTCAAGCTTCACCCCGAGTCCACTGCACACCTCACACGCACCAAAAGGACTATTAAACGAGAACATGCGAGGGCTGATTTCACCCACGCTATATCCACACACTGGACACGCTAGATTTTGACTAAACAGCAACTCCTCGTGTTGCAAAATATCGATAACGACAGTGCCACCCGTCAATCCTAGACCTGTTTCCAGTGAGTCGGCAACGCGCGCGTTAACACCCGGTTTGACAATAATACGGTCCACGACCACGGCAATACTATGCTTCTTGTTTTTTTCAAGCCGAATCTCATCCGCTAGGTCACGCAACTCGCCATCTACGCGCACGCGTACATAGCCACTCTTGCGCAGATCCTCTATTACCTTTGCGTGTTCCCCTTTTTTGCCACTCACGATGGGGGCAAGAATTTGAATTCGTGTCCCCTCGTCTAAACTCATAATCCGATCCACCATCTGATCTACTGTTTGCGATGAAATCGGAATTCCACATTTTGGACAGTGTGGCTTGCCAATACGTGCATACAATAGCCGCAAATAATCATAAATCTCCGTCACTGTCCCCACTGTCGATCGCGGATTGCGACTCGTCGTCTTTTGGTCAATTGAAATCGCAGGAGAAAGTCCCTCGATTGCATCTACATCTGGTTTGTCCATCTGGCCTAGAAACTGGCGCGCATAGGCTGAGAGCGATTCTACATACCTTCTCTGCCCTTCTGCATACAAAGTGTCAAATGCAAGTGAAGACTTCCCTGACCCACTCAATCCAGTGAGTACCACAAGGCGATCGCGCGGGATGACCACATCGATGTTTTTTAGATTGTGGGCGCGAGCGCCCTTAATCACGATATACTCGTGGGCCATGCTGTTTTAAGCCCTCCTTTTGGCCGATTTTTAAATGTTTACTTATGACGCTGACAATTCCAAGATCAAGTCGCGCAACTGTGCAGCTCTCTCAAACTGAAGCGCTTTGGCTGCGTCTTTCATTTCTTTCTCTAAACGCCCGATCAATTCCTTGCGTTCTGACTTTGTCATCGTTTTGACCTGCTCTTCAAGGCTCTCAGCTTCATCTAGTGATTTCGTCGCCTCAATAACGTCACGCACAGCCTTCTTAATCGTTTGAGGAATGATTCCATGCAGTTGATTGTATTCGACTTGTCGCTCACGCCGCCGATTTGTCTCAGAAATAGCAACTTGCATAGAACGTGTGATCACGTCTGCATACATGATAACTTCACCCGATGCATTGCGCGCTGCCCGACCTATCGTTTGAATCAGAGAACGTTCTGCGCGCAAAAAGCCTTCTTTATCGGCGTCAAGAATCGCAACTAACGACACTTCAGGCAGATCCAATCCTTCACGCAATAAGTTAATTCCAATTAAAACATCAAATACACCTAGCCGCAGATCGCGCAAAATTGCCATCCGTTCGAGCGTCTTTATATCGCTGTGCAAATAACGTACTTGAATGCCAATTTCTTTTAGATAATCTGTCAAATCTTCCGCCATTTTCTTTGTCAGCGTAGTGACCAAAACGCGTTCATCGCGACTCGTGCGTTTGCGGATCTCACCAATTAAATCATCAATCTGCCCTTTGATCGGTCGGACGTGAATCAGTGGATCGAGCAATCCAGTCGGACGAATAATCTGCTCCACAATCTTTGCACTGACTTTTAGTTCATAATCACCAGGCGTAGCCGAGACAAATACTGTCTGATATTTGTAACGACTAAGTTCCTCAAAACGCAATGGCCGATTATCGGCAGCTGAGGGCAGACGAAATCCGTGCTCAATCAGTGTCATCTTCCGCGTGTGATCTCCTCCGTACATCCCATGTAATTGTGGAATCGTAACATGAGATTCATCGATGACGAGCAGGAAGTTTTCCGGGAAATAGTCAAACAGCGTATAAGGTGGTTCGCCCGCCACGCGTCCATCTAAATGACGCGAGTAATTTTCGATACCTGAACAAAACCCCACCTCAAGCAACATCTCCAAATCGTAATTCGTGCGTTGCTCAAGGCGTTGCGCTTCCAACAATTTTCCGGCTCCACGCAACTCTTCAAGGCGTTGCGCCAATTCAATACGAATGCTTTTTACTGCACGCTCCACCGTTTCCTTCGAAGAGACAAAGTGTGATGCCGGAAAAATGGCAATATGATCTCTTCTGCCAATCAGTTCCCCTGTCACAAGGTCAACTTCTGTGATCCGATCAATCTCATCACCAAAAAATTCGACACGTAACGCATGATCTCCTTGCGAAGCCGGAACAATCTCAAGCACATCCCCACGAACGCGAAACGTGCCACGGGTAAAATTGATATCATTGCGCTCATACTGCATATCGACCAACCGACGCAACACCTCATTACGCGGTCGCTCCATCCCAACACGCAGCGACAATACATTTTCTCGATAGCGAAATGGACTCCCTAAACCAAAAATACTTGAAACACTCGCAACGACCAACACATCATTGCGCTCAAATAAAGCGCTCGTCGCTGAGTGCCTCAACTTATCAATCTCATCATTAATTTTTGCATCTTTTTCAATAAAAGTATCAGATTGCGGAATGTAAGCTTCTGGTTGATAATAATCGTAATAGCTGACGAAATACTCGACCGCATTATGTGGGAAAAACTCTTTAAACTCGGCAGTCAACTGTGCAGCCAACGTTTTGTTGTGTGCAATGACAAGCGTCGGCCGATTCAACTTTGCGACGATATTGGCAATCGTAAACGTCTTCCCTGAGCCTGTGACGCCAAGCAGCGTTTGAAAAGTATTGCCCTCGCGCAAACTCTCAACTAATGCATCAATAGCTGCTGGTTGATCTCCAGTCGGCGCATAATCAGACACCAACTGAAATGAGCCCGGCAACGAATTCGTCATATTGCCAACCCTCCTTTTGCACTCCTTTCTTTATTATATACGATCATACGTTCGATATAAACTGGCGTCCCCCAAAATCAGCCATTACATATCTGCCACCTCTGCTGCACCGCTCGGTGCTTGCGCTGTGACTGCGCGTTCGCGCTGACCTGGAGCTAAAAAAACTTGTAGTTTTTGTCGCAATGTATTGGGATTTTCACCCGCTTGAATGGAAAGAACCCCCTCCACAATCAATTCACGTGACGTCACTTCGGATTTTGATCGCATTTTCAATTTGCTTGCAATCGGCAGCCAGATCAAGTTGGCACTGCCAACCCCGTATAAGGTCGCGATAAACGCGGTAGCAATCAGAGGCCCCAACCTTGAAACATCTGATAAATTGCTCAATACATGAATGAGTCCCATAACTGTCCCTAAAATCCCCATCGTAGGGGCAAAGCCGCCAGCCGCTTCAAACATCCCTGCACCCGTTTCATGTCGCTCTTCCATAGCGGTCAACTCTGTTTCTAAAATGCTGCGCACAAGTTCTGGATCTACTCCGTCCACTACTAATTGAATGCCGTTCTTTAAAAAAGTATCCTCAAGTCCGACTACCTTATCCTCGAGTGCGAGAATCCCTTCGCGCCGCGCAATCGTAGCGAGAGTGACCAGTTCGTCAATCGTGTCTAGAGGTTCACTTGTCCGGTTGGTAAAGGCAATTTTAAACAACGCCGGTATCCTGCGCAGTTGCGCTCCTGGATAGGAAACGATCAGTGCGCCAATCGTGCCTCCAAATACAATGAGGCCAGCAGATAATCCAAATAGCGCAAGTGGTGACCCTCCCTCCATGACAAATGCTACAAGCAAAGAAATAAAACTCAAGAGTAACCCTATCAGAGTAGTCATATCCATATATACATAACCCCTTATCTATAACGCATAGAGTAGTGTAGCTATATTGTCCTCTGCAGTAACCACTACGAGCAAGCGTATGCCAATTTTAAGAACCTGGCGCAGAGTTCCCTTGATTCGGGCGTTCAGACATGGTCGCGGATTTTTTTTGACCGATTGATCTTTTGCGTCGCCACCATTCAAACAACCAGCGCCCAACTGAAAATGGATAGATTTCCGCATACTCCCTCGCATGCTCATCAGGAACCATGATGACACCCAATTGATGAGGATCATTTTCAAACACGGGAGTGCCTAAAAAGCGGGTCTCCCCACGCAGATCTACAACTTCGATTTTCGCATAAGCTGGATTTTGATCAAGTGCAAAATGGATATCATATGCGCTGTTCACACTCATGCCGCCTACCCTGATCATCGTATCACCCGGTTGCAGTCCCATCATCCGAGCCGGACTGCGCAAAAGCGTTGCTAACACGCGTACTCCCCTCGCCGGACGGACAAAAAGTGCACTGGCATGCATCTCTTTCCGGCGTATCATTTGATAAATCGCTTCATGCGCGACCAAAGTAAAAAGTGCAACCCATAGGATCCAAACGCTGTGCCCGCGCGCAAAAAAAGCGCCCATTGTTACCAGTAATCCGTAGAGGATAAGGGGCAAAGCCGCTACACGTGCGGCGGTTTTTGGTATGTATCCAATCGTAAAAGTGCTAAACCCAATCAGCACTGGAAACGGAATGGCAACGCCCATCCCCACCCCTACCACAAGTGGCAGAGGCCAAAATTTCTGTAAGGCAAAGGCCCCGATGATTTGACCGCGTCGGCTTTCGACAAATAATGGGGAAGCCCCGCGCCATCCAGCTAAAAAAACAAGTACTCCTTCAAACACATGAAGAATTCCAGTCATGAGGAGAAGTGAAGAAAAATGTTCAGGGGTATTCAGTAACGAACGAATCCAGGGAATCGATTGACTCCCTGCACGCATCACGAACCACTGCAAAATAAAGCTACCAAGAATCAGCAGCGGTCCGACATACGCCGTGCACGTTAATCGGACATCGACCCACATCAAAACAAAAATTAGTACCCACACAGCGAGGATCTCTCCCGCACTCACCTGAATGTGCAACAGTGCAAACAAACTGCTTGCCACAATTCCCGCGAGTAATCCATATACAGCAGAGATCGCCCACTCTAAACTCGCAAAATTCACTTTTACGCCAAACGAGGCGCGCTCCATACGCTCAGCGCGACGATATTGCAACCAAACGACTGCAAGCAGGAGGAAATAGATCCAAGGTTCCATCAATAGTCGCATATAGCCATCACTCAGTTGCTGCCACAACGCCACGACCATCGTCCCTTCCTCGACACGAAACAACAATAAGTAACCTGCAGATAACCCACAGGTTACTTATTCGACAGGGACGTCGCGGCTTCCTGCTGCTAGCGCATGAGTTTCTGTTCGAGATAACCAATCGCAGCCATCAACTGCGGGTCCTCGCGTTGCTTCAAACGCAACATCGCGACATTGATCGCGTATGCCGTTGCATTATTCAATTCGCCATTCACAGGCAGGCGATTTTGACGTTGAAAAATAGATAGTGCGTTTTTCGTTTCCTGATTGAAATATCCATCTGTACGTCCAGGATTAAATCCTAACGCTAATAGCATTCGCTGTAACACTGCAATTTCAACATTGTTTGCATTTTGCGTATACGGCCTAGGCATATTCATAGATAGTGGCGGCAGTCGAAAATAAGAGGGGGTAGGCACAGCGATCGTGGGAGCAATCCCGCGCTTATGAATCCATTGCCCATCAGGAGTAAGCCAACGCGCCACGGTCAATTTAATACTTGAACCATCGTGAAACTCGCGGGTTTCCTGGACTGTTCCTTTCCCATATGTACGCTCCCCAATGAGCGGTACATGCAAGGATTCCCCGAGTGCAGCAGCAAGAATTTCAGCGGCGCTCGCACTGTCACCATTGATCAAACACACCATTGGAAGATGCACATTTGCACCTGTAGAACGCAACACCTCGCGATGTCCACTACGATCTTGCAATTGTACGATCACTTTTGACTTTGGCAACAAGTCATCTGCGATGCGCGCTACGCTCTGCAATAACCCTCCAGGATCATCCCGCAAATCGATGATCAGAGCGCGCGCGCCACTTTTTTCTAAAATGTCAAGATCGCGCGCAAAAGCCGACGCCGTATCCTCACTGAATTGCGTAATCAATAGATACCCAATCCGATCAGGCAGCATACGCGCATAAACTGTCATCTGATCGAGACGTGCGCGCATCACCTTCATGCGCAACTTCTGGTCACCACGCTTCACTTCAAGTGAAACATACGTTCCGCGCGGACCACGAATCTTTTCTACCGCTTGCTCAAGTGACATCCCCGTCGTCGGCGTCCCCGCAATCTGCAACAAAACATCTCCCGGCGCAAGGCCAGCCTTTTGTGCAGGAGACCCTGACATCACATTCGCAATCACCAAATTCCCATCTTGCAAAGTCAAAACGGCGCCGATCCCCTGAAAATGAGACGTTACTAGCTCGCGAAAGCGAGCTGTCATTCCCGGATTCATGTAAAGTGAAAAAGGGTCTCCAACAGATTGCACCATTCCTCCAATGGCACCCTCTAACAACCTGTTTGTCGACACCTTTTGAAAATAATTCTCAGAGAGTAACTCATATGCAGAAAGAAATTTTTGATATGAAGCATCACTCGCCAATGGAGAGAAATCTGCTCCTATCCACCTGAGCGAAAGGACGGTGACTGCCGCCGTTAGGGCGACCGTTCCGATCAATCGACTCCACTTTCCTACTTTTCCACTTAACATTCAAACCACCTGACCCTCGTTCGCAAATCGGCAGGCCTGTACTTTCATACAGCCTCCTATACTCTATGCGGACGAGACTGCCAGTAACACTCAGACTACACGCGCAAAAATTTACGCATCGAAACAAGCGATCCCCACACCCCGATAAACAGACCACATGCAAGTAGCACGAGTACCACACGATCCATCACATAGGGCGTAGGCAGCAATGAGAACGGCGGAAACAAGGCAACTTGATGGCGAATCCACCGATACCCTTCATACAAGAGCACGCTCGGAATCAACGCCCCAAAGATCCCCATCAATGTCCCTTCGACGAAAAATGGACCACGGATAAACCCATCTGTTGCTCCGACGAGTTTCATAATCTCAATTTCGCGCCGCCTCGTAAATATGGTGATTTTCACCGTATTGGAGATCAAAAACATCCCCATTACGATCAAACCCGCGATAAAAATAATCGCCGTATCACGAACAATCGTCATAACAGAAAGCAATTTTGGCACAACACTCGCACCGTACTGCACTTTTTCAATCCCACGCACATGTTTTACTTCGTTTGCAATTTGTGGGATTTGATGCGGGTTATTTACTTGCAGTACAAATTCATTAGGAAGCGGGTTGCCTAGCCCATTAATTAAATCTGAGTTCGACTGCAAAATTTGCTTCATCCGCTTTAACCCTTCAGCCTTCGAGATAAACGTGACCGTGCGAACCCCATGGATGCTCCGAAGTTCATGTGCCAACTTTGGCAACTCTTTATTAGGAACGCGATCGGAGACATACGCATTGAATTGTAATTGGTTTTCAATATTGAGCGACATCGATTGTATATTGACACTTAAGACCAGCGACGCTCCTAAAATCAGCAGCGTTACAGCAACGGCACTAATCGCGGCAAACGTCATCCAGCCATTGCGAAACAAGTTTTTAAATCCTTCGCGACCATGGCGACCTATTGTCCTAATCTTCATAGCCATAATCCCCACGCTCTTCGTCTCGACTAATCCGTCCATTTTCAATGGCGATCACACGTTTTTTACACGCATTAACTAATTCGCGGTTATGTGTCGCCATGACGATTGTCGTCCCACGATCATTGACACGTTCTAACAACTTCAAGATCGCCCATGAATTATCTGGATCAAGATTCCCCGTTGGCTCATCTGCAACGACAACTTTGGGTTTGTTAACGAGCGCTCGAGCAATGGCAACCCGTTGCTGTTCGCCGCCAGAAAGTTCTCGCGGCAGCATATTTCTTTTGTCTTCAAGTCCAACTAACTCCAATACTTCCTGAACACGCTTTTGAATCGTGCGCCGTGAAGCCTCAATGACTTCTAGCGCAAAAGCGATATTTTCCGCCACCGTAAGTTGTTGCAGCAACTTATAGTCTTGGAAGACTACTCCGACATGACGCCGCATGATAGGGATTTGACTTTCACGCAGCCGTTCAATATTAAAGCCCCCAACGAAAATATGTCCTTTCGTAGGACGTTCTTGGCGATACATCAATTTAATAAACGTCGATTTCCCAGCACCGCTAGGTCCCACCACATAGACAAACGATCCTTGTGGAATGCGAACGGAAACCCCCGACAATGCAGTTACGCCATTCTCATATTCCTTCCAAACATCTTGCATTTCAATCATACCGATCCCCCATGCGGAGTTGATCTCAAAGCCGCAGCGCATCGCAACTTGAGTCGCAATACGCCACGCTTCGACAAAGTATTCGACATGTGCGTCGAAACTCCTGCATGTGGATTAAATTACCAGAGTTTTTCTCGCCCTTATCTGAGTTCCAAGCGCTCGCGTGCCCATTGCAATTGTTTGCGTACAGCCTCTGGTGCTGTACCCCCACGGCAATTGCGCGCAGCAACCAAAGCTTGTGGAGTCAAGGCGACAAGTTCCTGTTCATCGAGCAGTGGAGTAAAACGCTGTATCTCCATTTTGCTTAACTCTGCCAACGGCTTTTTCGTTTCAATGCAATAACGCACCATGTTCCCTACAATTTCGTGCGCTTCTCGAAAAGGAACACCTTTTCGCACAAGTAGATCTGCCACGTCCGTCGCCGCGCTAAAATCCTGACGCAGCGCTGACTCCACGGCCTCCGTGCGAACTGTTAACGTTTCTATCATCCCAGTAAAAATTCGCAGAGCCGTCTTCACGGTGTCAACTGCATCAAATAATCCTTCTTTGTCCTCTTGCATATCTTTATTATAAGTGAGCGGAAGCCCCTTACAAGTGGTAAGCATTCCGAGCAAATGCCCATAGACACGTCCTGTTTTGCCACGAACTAACTCCGCCATATCAGGATTTTTCTTTTGCGGCATCATGGACGACCCCGTTGTATATGCATCATCCAATTCAAGAAAACCAAATTCTGCACTACTCCATAAGATAATCTCCTCAGCTAAGCGCGACAAATGCATCATAACCACAGACAGAGTAGCAAGCATCTCAATCACATAATCGCGATCGCTCACCGCATCCATGCTATTCTCATAAAGTGCTGTAAAACCGAGTTCACTGGCCACAAACGTTCGGTCAATTGGAAACGTCGTACCCGCTAGTGCTCCCGCGCCAAGAGGCATTAAATCCGCCCGTTTACGAACGCCAAAGAGGCGCTCGCGATCACGTGCGAGCATCCATACATACGCCAGCAAATGATGTGCAAATAAAACAGGTTGAGCGCGCTGTAGGTGCGTATAGCCAGGAATAATCACATCAAAATTCCGTTCTGCACAATCGCATAATGCTGTTTGTAAGGAAGTGACAAGAGTCACAAGCACGTCAACCTCTTCTAAAGCAAATAAATGCATATCAAGCGCAACTTGGTCATTGCGGCTTCGCCCTGTGTGCAATTTTCCCCCTACCGCCCCAATGCGCTCGATCAAGTGATGCTCAATATTCATGTGCACATCTTCTAATGATTGTTCCCAAACGAACGTGCCAGCCTCAATCTCTTCACGAATGCTGTCAAGTCCCTCCACAATCATCTGTGCCTCTTGTTCAGTTACGACTTGTTGCTTGGCTAACATCCGAATATGTGCCTTGCTACCAGCAATATCATAAAAAGCTAAACGCTGATCGAAAGCGATGGAGGCGCCAAACGCCTCCACAAGTTCATCCGGTTGTTTTGTAAAGCGCCCGCCCCACATTGCGTTGGACTGCTTTCCCATGTGACAAACCGCCCCTTATTCTTCTGTATCTGACTGCACCGTCGCCTGAAGGCGTGTCGGTAATCCCCATAAGGAAATAAATCCAACTGCTGCTTTATGATCAAATGTATCTCCACCTGCATACGTTGCCAAATCTTTGTTATAAAGAGAGTAGGGTGAGCGCGAAGCCGCTGCAAAAACACTGCCTTTAAACAGTTTCATGCGCACAGTTCCCGTCACATGTGCCTGCGTGTCTTTAATAAACGCGTCAATCGCGGATTTTAGCGGTGAAAACCACAAACCATTATAGACAAGCTCCGCATATTTTTGCTCCATCATCGGCTTAAATTGCGCAACTTCGCGCGTCAATGTCAAATACTCAAGTGCCTGATGCGCCTTGATCAATGTGATGGCTGCTGGTGCCTCGTACACTTCGCGAGATTTAATCCCTACCAACCGGTTTTCCACGTGATCAATACGTCCTACCCCATGCGCACCCGCAATTTTATTCAGTTGTTCGATCAATGTCACAAGTGACAGACTCTCTCCATTTAACTTGATCGGGCGGCCAGCTGCAAACTCAATTTCCACGTATTCTGGTTGATTCGGCGCATCTATTGGATTCACCGTCCACTCAAATGCCTCTTCTGGCGCTTCCGCAAAAGGGTCTTCCAACACACCCGCCTCACAACTTCTTCCCCAAAGGTTTGCATCAATACTAAATGGACTATCTAACGTGATTGGAATCGGGATGCCATGTTCTTTTGCATAAGCAATTTCTTCATCCCGCGACCACGCCCACTCCCGAACAGGCGCTTCTACCTTTAGCGCAGGGTCAAGGGCCGCAACAGAGACGTCAAAGCGAACCTGATCATTCCCTTTGCCCGTACAGCCATGCGCAACCGCTTTTGCGCCAACTTTTTCCGCAACTTCCGCAAGCAACTTCGAAATTAACGGCCTCGACAAGGCAGCTGAAAGCGGATATACCCCTTCATACAAAGCATTAGCATATAAACTAGGCAAAATAAACTCTTCCGCAAACTGTTCACGCGCATCAATCATATAGGATTCCACTGCGCCAATAGACAACGCCTTTTCCTTAACAAAAGACAGATCCTTACCTTCACCCACGTCAGCAGATAATGCAATCACATCATATCCATATTTGTCACTCAACCATTTAATAGCAACCGATGTATCCAGTCCGCCTGAATAGGCAAGAACCAATTTTTGCTTTCCCATTCTCCCACTCCTTATGAATGATCGCTCATGAGGGCCACAAGCAACGCTTTTTGTGCATGTAAGCGATTTTCCGCCTGGTCAAATACGACGGATTGCGCACCTTCAAGAACTTCTTCTGTGACTTCTTCACCCCGGTGTGCCGGGAGACAGTGCATAAAAATGGCATCCTGATCAGCCAATCCTAATAGCTCCTGATTGACCTGAAACCCTGCAAAATCAAGCAGGCGCTTCTCTGCTTCCTGTTCTTGCCCCATACTTGTAAATACATCCGTATAAATGACATCCGCACCCTTTGCCGCCGCATAGGGATCTTCTGTTACTGTCACTTCAGAGTGCGCCGGCATCGCTCTACGGCGCGCTTGTTGGACAATATCAGCGCGCGGCTCATATCCATGAGGCGAAGCAATGCGGATATGCATACCGACAAGAGCAGCAGCTTGCAACAGCGAGTGAGCCATGTTGTTGCCGTCTCCAACATAACACAAAGTAAGCCCACGCAGACGCCCTTTATGCTCTAGAATAGTCATAAAATCTGCTAATACTTGTACTGGATGATGATCGTCTGTGAGCCCATTAATCACAGGAACCGTGGAATAGCGCGCTAATTCCTCCACATTGGCGTGTGCATGAGTGCGCACCATGATTCCTTGCACATAGCGCGAAAGCACGCGAGCAGTATCAGCGAGTGGCTCACCGCGCCCCACTTGGGTCATTTGATTGGATAAAAATAATGCATGCCCACCCAATTCATACATTCCCACTTCAAAAGAGACTCTCGTCCGCGTCGATGCCTTGTCAAACAACATCGCTAAGGTCTTCCCTTGTAAATAAGGCGTGGGCTCCCCTTTCGCGCGCTTTTGCTTTAATTCATTGGCTAGCGCCAACACCGCATGCATCTCGTGCGCAGTCCAACCAGAAAAATCAAGAAAATGAGTGCCTTTTAATCCACTCTCGCGCGCAGCCGCCATACTCATATCATCAATCCCTCCTTATCCTAATGCTGCTTGCAAAATATTTACTGCCAGCTCTACGTCTTTTTGCGATACGATTAACGGCGGCAATAATCGAAGAGTATCTGGCCCTGCCGTTAACACAAGCAACCCAAGTTCGCGGCAACGCTCTACAACTTCACCGGCTCGCGGTGTTTTTAATTGCATCCCCCACATGAGTCCAAGTCCGCGCACATCAACGATGTCTTCACGCAGCGCTGCCAGTTTCACTAATTCCCCGTACAACTGCTGCTCTCTGCGGCGCACTTGTTCAAAAAATCCAGGTGCCGACATCACGTCCATCAATGCTAAAGCCGCCCGTGCAGCAACAGGATTTCCGCCAAAGGTTGAGCCGTGAGTCCCCGGAGTAAATACTTGCGCCACTTCTTGAACCGCAAGCATCGCGCCCATCGGCAACCCACCTGCCAATGATTTGGCCATCGTTACAATATCCGGCTTGATACCGAGACGTTGCCAAGCAAGCCAAGCTCCAGTGCGCCCCGCTCCCGTTTGCACCTCATCGAAAATGAGAAGTAAGCCCATGCGTGTGCAAAACTCGCGTAGTTCATGCAAAAACTCTGTCGGAAAAGGACGAACACCGCCTTCCCCCTGAATCGGCTCAATCAGAATCGCCGACGTTTTTTCCGTCACGGCCTCTTTTACAGCTTGGATCGTCGCCTGCTCCACATAGCGAAATCCCCCAGGCAATGGTCCAAACCCCTCTTGATACTTGGGTTGTGCCGTCGCAGTCACAGTCGCAATCGTACGCCCGTGAAAAGAGTGCGCAAACGTCAGAATTTCTCCTTTATGCGCCCCGTACTTTTGCTTCGAATAGCGGCGCGCCAACTTAATGGCTGCCTCATTGGCTTCTGCCCCTGAATTCGCGAAAAAAACTTGGTCCATCCCACTCATCTTGGTAAGTCGCGCAGCTAACTCTGCTTGCGGAGCAGTCAAATAGATGTTTGAAATATGCCATAACTGCTGCAACTGATCGGTTGCCGCCGCAACAAGAGCCGGATGACAGTGCCCAAGCCCACAGACGGCAATTCCACTCGTAAAATCTAAATATGCTCTTCCCTGCTCATCAAATACATATACGCCTTCTCCGCGTACAATCTGCAGAGGTTGCCGTGCGTACGTGTGCATGACATACTCTGCATCAAGCGTCTGAGCTGGAACCTGCTCAACGACTTGTTGCCGCGTGTTCCATTTGTGTACTTCAGGCATGTTCCACTCCTCCTTTCATTATCCCTGTGGGAATAATGCGCGTCCCAATGGAACGTCCCTCCATTACGCTGTGCAACGCATCAGCCATACGGCCATCGAGCACATACGCAGCTTTTGCACCACTTTGCACCGCATGCACGACCGCTTGCAATTTAGGAATCATGCCGCCAATCGCCCGTCCATCCTCAACCATAGAAATTGCTTCCTCTTCCGTGAGTTGCTCGAGCGTATGCTGTGAGTTCGCATGTTCACGCACTCCCGCGACATCTGTCGCCAACACAAACGCATCCGCCCGCAAAGCACCTGCAAGACTAGCCGCTACAAAGTCTGCATTGATGTTATACACTTGACCATTTGCATCTACCCCAAGAGGTGCGATTACAGGCACGTAGCGATCTGCAAGCAGAGAACAAAGCAATCTGACGTCAACCATCTCCACTTGGCCGACATAACCGAGCAGCCCATTCTCATAAGGCACTGCACGAACCATCCCAGCGTCCTCACCACATAAACTAAGTGCACGCACACCATATTTTTGCAATTGGCGCACGATGCGTTTCCCTACTCGTCCGGACAACACCATTTCCACCACTTGGAGTGCCAATTCATCAGTAATCCGCTGTCCTTTAGCAAACTCCGTAGCGTGCCCAAGGCGTGAGAGCCATTGCGTCACCTCAGGCCCCCCACCGTGAACCACAACCACATGGACATCATTGCGGGCATAATAGGCGATTTCTTCAAGCAAAAAAGTGTGTTCTTCGCTTACGCTGCCGCCATATTTCACAACAAGCGTCTGCACATTGCCACCTCCTACCACCACGGGCTCAGTTGTAGGCCTAATGTCTCTTTGAGACCCAACATGAGATTTAGATTTTGCAAGGCCTGACCGGCAGCTCCCTTACCTAAATTATCAATCGCCGCCACCGCAAGTACGGTGTGAGTGCGCTCATCGACATGCACGCCGATCTGACACAGATTCGTTCCTGTTACTTGCCTAATTTCTGGCATCTCTCCTAAAGGCAAAACCTGCACAAACGGCTCTTTTTCATAGCGAGTCTGATAGATGCCTAAAACATCAGCTGTCGTCATCTCTTCTTTATTCAATTGCCCATACGCAGTAACATAAATTCCCCGCTTAATAGGTAGTAATTGCGTTGTTAAAAGTACCTTCACATCTTGAGAAGCAAATTCGCCTCCCCCATGTTCTCGACCACGTACCCACGCATCAGCTAGAATGCGCTCAATTTCCGGTGTATGTTGATGAGCGCCTACTTTGTAGGCATGCAAACTTTCAGCGACCTCAGCAAAGTGAGTCGTCATTTTTGGATTTCTACCTGCTCCTGAAACCCCTGATTTCGCGTCGATCACAATACGCAACGGGTCAATCAACCGCTGCTCAAGCAACGGCAACAGCGCAAGCTCCGAAGCTGTTGCATAGCACCCTGGATTCGCGACAAGCCGCGCCGTACGAATTTGCTCCCGATAACGCTCAGGCAACCCATACACAGCAGGCGCATGGCGCTCTGCTGCTGGAGCATGATACCAAAGTTCATAAAGATCACTAGGCAATCGATAATCCCCACTAAAATCAATCACACGCACATCTTGATCAAGTAATCTTTCCACGTACTTTGGGGCTTCCCCATGCGGCATCGCGAGCAAGGCTGCATCCATCAAAGAAAGGTCATGAAACTTTGCAAGCGGTGAAAAGGCGATCCGCCCAAGTGACGTGCCCCTAAACTGAGGCAACACCTGCTCAATCGCTTGCTCTGCATATCGATCAGAGAAAACTACAAGTTCTTCCACATCTTTGCGCCCTTCAAGAAGGCGAAGTGTCTCAATGCCTCCATATCCGGTAGCGCCAAGTAGCGCAATCCGCATACCGTCACCCCTCTTGTGAATCATTATACAACTATGTGCATAAAGTTTCAAATATGTCTATAAAAATAAACCGGAATGCCCGGTTTATCAATGCTTTCAGCGTTGAATTTGTATAAATACTCGTGACTTTTTCTCTAGATCAGGCAAACCGCGTCGCGAAATAAACGCCCACCATGAGCAGCAAGGTCGTCAACAAGTAGCCAACCAGTTGCGTCTGTGGTTTGCGTTTCTCTTGTACAAGCACATGTGCAATCCCGACCACGACAATCATGATCAAAGGATGTAACAAAAACAATCCCCAAATCGGGTGTGCAATAAATACGATCAGTCCAATTAAAACTTGCAAATCTAAAAGGACTAATAAGATTCGCCCAAACCCAGGCCTCTTCCACCCATTCCCAAAACGCAATGCATTCCATAACAATAAAAGAGAAGAGAGGATCATGGCGATGAGTCCCAGTACCACATGAAGTTCAAACAATGGAAAACCCCTTTTCCACACAGTCTATTCCAAATAAGCGTTCCTTCTCATAGTTTATCTCTCATGAACTCTCATTCATAGGGAAAAAGCGCGTCAAATCTATGTATGGAGGGTTCGATCGCCAGTGCTCTACATGGGATAAGAGATGAAACACCATGTAGAGCACCCCAAACGAGTACCTCAGACATTCCACTGCGCGGTCAAAAGATGTTTAGACGCGCCGAATTGGGGAATGGTCTGCTTGCTTCTTTACTTCTTCAATGCTTTCTCCGCGCGCTTGGCTTTTTGAAGCAAGTGGGGACAATCTCGTTGCAGAAGGCTCATCTGCTTTTCGACTGGTCTTATTGTCCACATCATAACCTCCCTCGGCAGCAAGTTAAAAAAGTGGCGACTCCTTTTTTAGTATGCGCGCGAGGTAGACCTTCCAATCACAATGCAAGGCACTATGCAACTCGTTGCTGCCGCTGTCCTACCGCAATTCCTGCAATAATGAAAAGTACGCCAATCCACCCAATCACACTTACCTGCTCATGCAGCAACCCCGCAGCTAACAGTACGGCAATCGGCAGTTCCACACTCGACAAAATCGCGGCTGCAGATCCCCCTACGTGCGGCACACCAACAGCAAACAGCGAAGTTGGAATCGCTTGACTAAAGAGTCCAATGAGGAGACCATACACCCACATGCCATGCCAAGCCGCAACAAATAGCTCCACATGTGGAGGATAAATCGCTGAAACTGCAACTGCTGAGACTGACGTAATGAGTGAAGCACGCAAAAACGGCTTGATTGGAGATTGTACATGCCCATTGATATATAAAAATGCAGCATACGTAGCTCCTGACATCAAACCATCAAACATCCCCAAAGCAGACCAGTGATGCCCTATCTGTGAATGGAGATTTGCTAATACAGTGCCTATGACGATCAAAAGAATTCCACCCCATTGCCAACCAGTTGGAATTCTTCGACGCACAATATAATCAAGAACAAAGGTCATCCAAGAAAACTGAAACAAAAGTATGATGGCTAACCATGCAGGCAAGACAGTCAGAGCACGATAATACAAAACGGCAGTTCCCGTACCTAACAAACCAAGTGCCAAGAGACGCCAAAAGTCTACCCGGCTAAGCGTTTTTAAGGAAATTTTCCCTCGCGTTTGAAAGAGCACGATCAACCACAAGAGCAACGCAGCATAATAAAATTGGCCGCTTGTCACCTCCGTTGCTGAAAACCCTTTGTGATAGGCTACTTTAACAATCGGCGAGACAAATCCATAGCTTGCTCCACCCAATAATACAGCCAAAACGTAAAGACGGTAAGACCGGACCTTTCGCATCATGACAGCCATGTACCCCAATATTAAATGTCAGGCCGCAAAATCATCCCGTGCAAAACTGTCCTTAGCGCATTCCAATATCCTCTCGATAATGTTTACCAGGGAAGGAAATGCTCTGGACGCGATGATACGCTCGTTCGCGCGCAATAGTCAGTGTCTCTCCGCGCGCAATCACATTTAAGACGCGTCCCCCATCTGTAACTAAAGCCAAAGAAGCAGCATCACGACGAGTGCCTGCGTGTAAAGTATACACAATTTCACTTTCTTCGCCAGCATCAAGTCCTGTAATGATCTCTCCTTTACGCGGCGCATCTGGGTATCCAGCCGCCGTAAGCACAACACAAACTACCGCATCTTTAGCAAACTGCACTTCCATTTGACTGATGCGATTCTCTACAACCGCCTCAAACACTGCAAGCAAATCCGTTGTTAGCAATTCTAACGCCACTTGTGTCTCAGGATCGCCAAAGCGAACATTAAATTCGATTAAATACGGTTGTCCTTCAACCATCATCAGCCCAGCGAATAAGACACCCTGAAAACGAATTCCTTCTTTGCGACACTGTGCTAAAATCGGATCGAAAATCGCGGTACGAATGCGCTCTTGTTCCTTTTCCCCTATAAAAGGAACTGGAGTATACGTCCCCATCCCCCCGGTATTGGGTCCCTGATCAGAAGCATATAATTGTTTATGATCCTCAATCGCTGGCATAAGAACATATCCAGACTCATCGACAAAAGCCATCACAGACACTTCGCGGCCCACAAGAAACTGTTCAATGACAACCGTTTCGCCTGCACTCGCAAATGTACGTTCTTCCATCAGCGCATGTAAAGCTTGCTCTGCCTCAGCACTTGACTGCGCAATGACGACACCCTTCCCCGCAGCCAGTCCATCAGCTTTCACCACAATCGGCCCACTTTGTTTTCGAACATACTCACGAGCACGGACAGGATCTTCAAAAATCTGATACTGTGGTGAAGGAATCCCTGCTCTTTGCGCCAACTCACGCGCAAATGATTTGCTTGCTTCTAATTGAGCTGCTTTTTTTTCAGGACCAAAGATACGCAGCCCTACAGCCATAAAACGATCGACAATCCCTGCAGCAAGAGGAGCTTCCGGTCCTACGACTGTCAAATCAATCTGTTGCGCTTGGGCAAAGGACACGAGTCCATCGATATCTAACACATCGATGGACACACAAGTCGCCCACTGCTCCATTCCTGGATTTCCTGGTGCCGCAAATAGTTTAAGCAGGCCACTTGTCCCACTTTTTTTTGCGTCAAACGCGAGTTTGCGGATGATCGCATGCTCCCGCGCACCACTGCCAATCACGAGAATCTTCACTCGCTTTCCCCCCAAAAATCCGCCGCTTCCTAATGGCGAAAATGTCTTACCCCAGTAAACACCATCGCGATCCCATGCTCATCGGCCACATCAATCGACAGTTGATCCTTGATCGAACCACCTGGCTGAATCACCGCTTGAATCCCCGCTTTTGCCGCTACCTCGAGCGTATCGGGCATTGGGAAGAAAGCATCTGACGCCAATACACTCCCTTTGGCTCGTTCCCCTGCTTGTTCAATCGCAATTTTCGCCGCACCCACGCGATTCATCTGCCCAGCCCCAATACCAATCGATTGATGTGCATGGGTTAACACAATCGCATTGCTTTTCACATGCTTTACAATTTTCCAGGCAAATAATAATTCATCAAGTTCTGCTTTCGAAGGCGCTCTTTTCGTGACAACCGTTAAATCATCAGGTTGCACTGTGCGCCAATCAGACTCTTGAATCAGTAATCCGCCGCGTACACTACGCAGTACAAGTGACGGTACAGCAGATGTTAGATGCCCAAACTCCCCCAATTCTAGCACACGCACATTTTTCTTTTTCGCTAAGACAGCTAACGCATCTTCCGTAAAAGCAGGCGCCATGACAATCTCGAGAAATAGCTCCGTCAAATGCTTTGCAACCGCTGCGTCAACCACGCGATTGAATGCGACAATCCCACCAAATATGGATACTGGATCCGCTTCATATGCACGAGTAAACGCCTCTAGCGCATCGCGGCCCGTCCCCACCCCACAAGGGTTCATATGCTTTACTGCAACTACCGTCGGATCGGTGAACTCAAGTAAGAGATCGAGAGCGGCGTTTGCATCCTGGATATTGTTATACGATAACTCTTTTCCTTGCTTTTGCACCGCAGTTTGCAAAGAAGGATAGACTTTTTGCGCAGACGTATAAAAGGCCGCTTTTTGGTGAGGATTCTCCCCATAACGCAAATCCATCGCCTTTTCATAGGTAAGTGAGAGCGATTGTGGGAAACTTTCCCCCGCTTGTTGCGTTAAATAATCAGCAATTTTTGCATCATACGCCGCTGTGTGCCGAAACACTTTCGCCGCCAGTGCAAAACGTTCCTCGCGCACAATCGCCTCTCCTTTGGCTACGCGTTCTCCTACCCATGCGTAATCACTAGGGTCGACCAAAACGACGACATGCGGGTAATTCTTCGCTGCTGCACGAAGCATGCTAGGTCCACCAATATCGATATTTTCAATTGCCTCTTCTAAAGTAGCGTCAGCTTTCGCTATTGTTTCCGAAAAAGGATATAGATTTACAATTACATAATCAATCATTTCTATACCATGCTGCTTTGCTGCTTGCATATGCATTACATTGTCACGCAACGCCAACAATCCACCATGAATGAGCGGATGTAGCGTTTTGACGCGCCCATCCATCATTTCTGGAAACCCAGTCACCTCGGAAACTTCTCGAACGGGAATTCCCGCCTGTGCGATGACACGAAATGTACCACCAGTAGAAACAAGTTCAACGCCTGCAGCCTGAAGCTTTTGCGCGAGTTCCACAATCCCCGTTTTATCCGAAACACTAATTAATGCCCTTGCCATGACATCCAATCTCCCTTTCACACCACTGTTTTACAACGCGCGGCAACAACTCATGCTCTGCGCGGTGAACTCGCGCCAGCACGTCTTCCACTGCGTCTGTCTCAAAGATAGGAACACGCACTTGTTCTAGAATCGGTCCGGCATCTAACTGTGCATCAACATAGTGCACAGTAACGCCAGTCTCTGAAACTTTAGCCGCTAGCGCCTGCTCAACTGCATTGAGTCCTTTAAATGCAGGCAACAGCGAAGGATGCAAATTGATCATTCGTTGTTCATAAGCCTCAATCAGCGTAATCCCTATAAGTTTCATATAGCCAGCAAGCACAACAAACCCAATCTGCTCCTGTTGTAATTTGTTAAGCACCATCTGCTCCCACTGCGCCTTACCCTGCAGTTCCTGATGCGTATGCGCAAAACAAGGGATCCCGACGTGAGTTGCATACGCCACTGCTCCACACGTCGGTTTATCACTAATTAACAACGCGATATGACCACAACCGAGTTCCCCTGCGCGTTCTGCCTCTACAAGACGGCGAAAATTCGACCCTTGACCCGAAGCAAAAACTGCAATATTAACACGTTTCATCGCAATCCCTCAGAAGACAAAAGTGTAACTCCTGCTCGGCCCTCTTCCACATACCCAATCTCATATGCATCTTCCCCGAGCGCACGCAAAGCACTTACAACTGATGCAGCGTCTTTTTCAGCAACAATGAGCACATAACCGATCCCCATATTCCATGTGCGATAAAGCGTCTGTTGATCAATCTCTTGCAATGTCTGAAACCACGAAAAAATTGGTGGAACAGGCCATCTGCCAAGTTCTATCACACATCCCACACCTTCTGGTAAAGCGCGCGGGATATTTTCTAGCAGTCCGCCCCCAGTGATATGCGCCATTGCATGCACAGAATGCGTTTGCAATAATTGTAAGATTGGCTTCACATAGATTTTTGTCGGCGTCAGCAAAATCTCCCCAAGGCTGTGCGTACCATCGCCAAATGGCTCTTCATAAGCATGGCCATGCTCTTTTACAAGCTTTCGGATGAGAGAATACCCATTGGCGTGTGGACCTGATGAAGCAAGCCCGATCACACGATCTCCAGACTGCACCGCACGGCCGTCGATCATGCGCGCACGCTCAACGACCCCTACAGCAAAACCGGCAATGTCATATTCTCCCTCAGAGTACATTCCAGGCATTTCTGCCGTCTCTCCGCCGATGAGCGCCGCACCCGCAGATACACATCCATCCGCAATGCCCTTGACCACTTGTTCAGCAACCTTTGGTTGCAATTTTCCCGTAGCAAAATAATCTAAGAAAAAAAGGGGTTGAGCGCCAGTGGTTAAGATGTCATTGACACACATCGCAACCGCGTCAATCCCTATCGTGTCATGACGCTGCAGCGAAAACGCCAATTTCAGCTTCGTCCCTACACCATCCGTCCCAGAAACCAATACAGGCTCACGGTATTGGTCACTTGGGAATAGGAACCCACCACCAAATGACCCGATACTCCCCAAAACTTCTTTGCGCAACGTCCGTTTAACGTGTGGTTTGATCCGCTCAACCGTCTCATTGCCGGCGTCAATATCCACACCTGCTGCCCGATACAAATCCGTCATGCGATCCTACCTCTCCACCGGATGTTTACTCCGCTCTTCGAGCACCGTCTTTGTTGTTGGGAAAATTTCCGTCGGATACCTGCCCGTGAAACACGCATTACAAAAACCGTGCGGTTCATTCGCTGTAACGCCAAATGCCTGAAGCATCGTCGCTTCCTCCATATAGGCCAAGCTGTCTGCACCTATGAATGATTGAATCTCCGCAATCGACTTTTTCGCAGCGATCAATTCCTCACGTGCAGACGTGTCAATGCCATAGAAACATGAATGACGCACAGGCGGCGACGAGATGCGCACATGCACCTCCGTAGCCCCTGCCTCGCGCAATAAACTCACAAGGCGCGCGCTCGTCGTGCCACGAACTAAAGAATCATCGACCATTACGACACGTTTGCCAGCGACAATTTTTTTCACTGCACTCAGTTTTAGACGCACCCCTAAACTGCGCAATTCCTGTGAGGGCTGAATAAACGTGCGGCCACTGTACTTATTTTTGATCAGTCCAATTTCATAGGGCAAATGCGCTTCCTCTGCAAAGCCAATTGCCGCTGAAATGCTGGAATCTGGGACCCCAATCACCACATCCGCTTCAACTGGCGCTTCACGCGCCAACAAACGTCCAAGTTGCTTTCGCACCATGTGCACGTTGAATCCATCAATATCACTGTCAGGACGAGCAAAATAGATATATTCGAACGTACATAGCGCCTTGTGCGCAGTTTCCGAAAAACGGTGTGTCTGCAACCCATTGTGATCGATAATAAGCATTTCCCCAGGCTCGATGTCACGAACAAAGGTGGCGCCAATCGTATCAAATGCACACGTTTCAGAGGCCACCACATAAGCCCCATCCAATTGTCCAAGCGCCATTGGCCGCAATCCATGAGGGTCACGCATAGCAATCAATTCATGGTCAGTCAGAATGACAAACGCATAAGCGCCTTTTAACATAGACATACTTTCACGTACATTTTCTGGGATCGTTTTATAAATTCCGCGCGCAATCAGATGTGCGACGACTTCCGTATCACTCGTAGACTGAAAAATGCTCCCTTGATGCTCTAAAATATCGCGGATATGCCGCGCATTCACGAGATTGCCGTTATGCGCTAACGCGAGATTGCCTTGTCGAAAATCAAACACCAACGGTTGTGCATTGCGGATTGAACTCTCTCCTGTCGTAGAGTAGCGAACATGCCCTACAGCTGCAAATCCACGCAAGCTCTGCAACCGATCATTCGCAAAAACCTCGGTGACAAGCCCCATGCCGCGATGGCTGTGCATCGTTTGTCCATCAATCACTGCGATGCCAGCACTCTCTTGTCCCCTATGCTGCAGTGCGTACAATCCATAGTACGCAAGCTGCGCGGCTTGCTCATGTCCCCAAATCCCAAAGACCCCACACTCTTCATGCATTTTATCCAATACATCTAATGCTTCATCCATGATGCAATCGCTCCTCGCCAAGCTGCTTGCAGTTGCCAAATGTCAGCGTGCACATAGAGTTGACGATCGACAGACACACGTAAAAACGGCGTCGACGCTACTACTCCAACGCGCGTTAGCGCGACTTGATGTTCATTTGCCAAGCGCGAAAGCGCACCAGCACTTTCTGGTTTGGCAGTAATCACAACTAAACTGACCCCTTCACCAAAAAATAAAGACAAAAGCTCGTCGCTCTCTATCGCGCGCCCCTCACGCTGCACAGCAAAATCAAATTGCACTTCTGCACCTCGTCCGCCTGTAATCGCCGACTCCGCAAAAGTGACGAGCAATCCACCATCAGACACATCGTGCGCAGACTGCAACAGCCCCTGTTGCGCACAAGCAAGTAAATATTGCTGCAATCGCACTTCCTGTTCTAAATCAAACGTCGGTAAGCGGTATTTTAAACTCGCGTCTGGCTGACGCAATGCGAGGTACTCTGATCCGCCAACTCCAGCCAAAAGCGCATGTGATAAAGCACCAACTACGTAAATTTCATCACCAGGCATCTTCCACTCTGAGGTGACGATCCGTTCCCGATCTTCAATCAATCCTACCATGCCAATGACAGGAGTCGGATAAATATCCACACCGTTTGATTCGTTATACAAAGATACATTTCCGCTAATTACAGGGGTTTGCAGAGCTTCACAGGCAGTCGCTAACCCATCAACGGAACGTTCAAATTGATAAAACACCTCTGGTTTCTCTGGATTCCCGTAATTCAGACAGTCAGTTACCGCAAGAGGCCTCGCACCACTACACACTAGATTGCGTGCAGCCTCAGCAACTGCCCGCAAGCCGCCTTCATAAGGATCGAGATATACTTGCCGCCCATTGCCGTCTGTCACAAGAGCGATCGCCTTTTTCGTCCCAGGAATCCCCACAACCGCCGCATCAGATCCGGGACGCACAAAAGTCTCTGTCCGCACCATGGAATCGTATTGATCATACACCCATTGTTTGCTTGCAATCGTTGGGCGTGCAAGTAACTCTGCCAGTTCAGCGACAAAGTCACTCGGCTGTGCAAGCACTGGAGCATCCTCGCGCAATTCGTCTAAATAGGCGGGACGCAAAGCCAGGCGATCTAACAAAGGCGCCTCATCAACGAGTGCCGAGACGGGAATTTCAGCCGCAACCACGCCTCCTTCGAGCACGCGCAACATTCCGTCATCCGTAACTCGACCGATGACTGTCGCTTGCAAATCCCACTTTTCGAAAATTTTCTTTGCTACTTCTTCTGCACCTTGACGCATCACAACAAGCATGCGTTCCTGTGATTCAGACAACATGATCTCATATGGATTCATCCCTGTTTCACGACATGGAACAAGCGCCACATCTAGTGTTAAACCACTGCCCGCACGACTGGCCATCTCTGCCGACGATGAAGTTAGGCCAGCAGCCCCCATGTCTTGAATCCCTACAACTTGTCCTGTAGCAATCAATTCAAGACAAGCTTCAAGCAGTAGTTTCTCCATAAAAGGATCCCCTACTTGCACAGCTGAACGCTCTTTTGCATGGGGATCTTCAGCAGACGCAAAAGTCGCACCGTGGATACCATCACGCCCTGTGCGTGCACCAACGATCAACACAGGATTTCCTACTCCACTCGCACTGCCCGTAGCAATCTGATCGTGAGTCATGATTCCGACACACATTGCGTTGACTAACGGATTCTGTTGATAGCGATTGTCAAAAACAACTTCGCCCCCTACTGTTGGGATGCCAATACAGTTGCCATAACCACCGATACCAGCGACAGATTCAGCAAATAAATAGCGTGTATGTGCATGATCCAGTTCACCAAATCGCAGACTGTTCAAAAGCGCGATCGGTCTAGCACCCATTGTAAAAACGTCGCGTATAATACCGCCAACCCCAGTTGCCGCTCCTTGATACGGTTCAATTGCTGTTGGATGATTGTGACTCTCAATCTTAAAAGCCACAGCAAGCCCATCCCCGATATCGACAATGCCTGCATTTTCTCCCGGCCCTTGCAACACTTGGGGGCCTTGAGTGGGGAAGCGGCGTAGAACCTTCCGTGAACTCTTATAACTGCAATGTTCAGACCACATAACACTAAAAATACCTGTCTCTACATAATTCGGTTCGCGCGCAAGGAGTTCGACGGCGCGTGCGTACTCTGCATCCGTGAGGCCAAATGTGCGATAAATTTTTTGCTCCCGAACCATTTCTGGCGATGGAAGCGCAGTTGTCAATGCCTCGTTTTCATTAAGACTGGATTGCCGCATGCGTCTCCCTCCAAACCTGCAAAATCGACGTAAAGACCTTTGTTCCATCTTCACTGCCTAGACGACTGTGAATCGCGCGCTCCGGATGCGGCATCATTCCAAGAACATTCCCACGCTCATTGACAATTCCAGCAATATCGTCTATCGAGCCGTTTGGATTACACCCTTGTGCATAGCGAAATACAATCTGTCCATTCGTCTGCAATCGTCTTAGTGTTTGTTCATCTGCATAGTAATTCCCCTCGCCATGTGCGATCGGAATTACAATCCGCTCCCCTTCTTGATAGTGGCGAGTAAATGCAGTAGCAGCATTCGCAACCACCAATTCAGTCAGCTCACAGCGAAATTGCAAAGACTCATTGCGCCGCAAAGCGCCAGGTAGCAGACCCGCTTCTGTTAATACCTGAAACCCATTGCAGATGCCTAAGACAAATCTTCCATCTGCTGCCGCCCGCTCCACTTCTTTCATCACTGCTGCGAAACGCGCGATCGCCCCGGCGCGCAAATAGTCCCCATAAGAAAATCCGCCTGGAACGACAATGAAATCATACTGTGAAAGATCTGTCGCGGTATGCCATACCAAATCTACTGGCTGTGCAATCGTCGCTTCAATCGCTTTGACCGCATCGAAATCACAGTTGCTGCCCGGGAATTGGATCACTGCACACTTCATGATCACGCCTCCACCAATTCATACGTATATTTTTCTATTACTGGATTAGTCAATAACTGATCGCACATCCCGCGCACAAGCTGATGTGCTTCCTGCTCTGATCCTGCCGACAAAGTGACTTCCATATATTTTCCGATCCGCACATCACTCACCGTGTCATAACGCAGCGCATGCAGTGCATGACTGACAGCCGCCCCCTGTGGATCGAGAACGCTTTCTTTAAGAGTAACGTAGATTTTAGCCAAGACGTCCACTAGATTTCCCTCCATCCAAACTGGCAAGCAATCTACATCGCCTGCTTTCCTTACTCTTCTATGCGTCGCAAAATTTCCTGATATGCTTCTTCTACACGCCCCAAATCGCGGCGAAATCGATCCTTGTCCAATTTTTCTTTCGTCTTGGCATCCCAAAAACGACACGTATCCGGAGAAATTTCATCCGCCACAAGAATCTCACCCGCTTGCGTGACACCAAATTCTAATTTGAAATCGACCAACAACAAACCTTTTTCAAGTAGTCTCCGACGCAAAATCGCGTTGACTTGCAACGCAGTCGCTTCAAGCAAGTCCAGTTGCTCGCGCGTCGCTATCGCAAGCGCAAGTGCGTGAGAACGATTGATCAACGGATCTCCTAATTCATCATTTTTTAAATAAAACTCAACCACCGGCCGAGATAATTCTGTACCTTCTGCCATCCCAAGACGCGTAGCAAGTGTACCTGCAACTACATTGCGTGTAACAACTTCGACTGGAATAATCCGAACGCGTTTAACGAGCATTTCTCTATCTGAAAGCGTATCTAGATAGTGGGTTGCGATACCTTCCGCTTCTATCCAGTGAAAAAAGTTCGTGCTAATCCGATTGTTATACACGCCTTTTTGTTCAATCGACCCTTTCTTTTGGCCATTAAACGCTGTTGCATCATCCTTAAATTCGACAACATACGCATCTTCCCGCTCACTTTCATAGACGCGCTTTGCCTTGCCCTCATACATCATCCGGCCCTTTTGCACTACAGTTCCCTCCATCTCTCTCGCTCTCTTGCCTAGCTTGTTTTTTCTCACTCTGCTGACGACTCAATGCCAAGACGCCGCAGAATCATCTCTACATGTTGCAAATGGTGGGTATAATCAAAACATGCATCAAGCTCTGCTTTTGTCAGATGTTGCTGTACAAGCGGCACTTGCTCGATCAACTCACGAAATGGCCTCTGCTCTTCCCACGCTTGCATCGCCATTGCCTGTACCGCATCATATGCTTCTTCACGGGCAACTCCGTGTTCTACAAGCGCTAATAATACTCGTTGAGAGTAGATGAGCCCGAATGTGCGATTCATATTGCGCTTCATGTTTTCCGGGAAGACCGTCAAATGAGTGAGGATATGATTCATTTTATGCAACAAATAATGGAGCAAAATTGTGCTATCAGGGAGGATAACCCGTTCAACGGAAGAGTGTGAAATGTCGCGTTCATGCCAAAGTGGAACATTTTCATAGGCTGCGACCATATTGCCGCGCAGTACGCGCGCAAGTCCAGAGATCTGTTCACAAGTCACGGGATTTCGCTTGTGTGGCATTGCCGAAGAGCCTTTTTGCCCAGCATAAAACGGCTCCTCGACTTCGCGAATTTCAGTTTTTTGTAATCCGCGAATCTCCGTCGCAATTTTGTCAAGCGTCGTGCCAATGAGAGCTATTGTCGCCATGTATTCTGCATGGCGATCCCGCTGTAAAGTTTGTGTTGAGATCGGCGCTGGCTTTAGTCCAAGGCGCTCACACACGATCTCTTCCACGCGCGGATCAATATTTGCATAAGTCCCTACCGCACCAGATAATTTTCCGTATTGAACCGTCTCGCTGGCATGCATAAAACGATCCAGATTGCGAACCATTTCCGCATAATACAAAGCTAACTTGAGCCCAAATGTCGTAGGTTCTGCATGAACACCATGCGTGCGCCCCATCATCACAGTGTTGCGGTAGCGCCAAGCTTGCTTGCGCAATGTTTCGCTCAATTCCTGAATTTTTACGCGCAATAGCGCATTTGCTTGCTTCAATTGTACACCAAGCGCTGTGTCCACTACGTCCGTACTTGTCAAACCGTAGTGTACCCACTTGCGTTCTTTGCCAAGCGTTTCAGATACTGCACGTGTAAACGCCACAACATCGTGGCGGGTTTCTTTTTCGATTTCAAGGGCGCGTTCCACGTCGACTCTGGCATTTTGGCGGATGAGTTGTACATCTTCTTTCGGAATGACGCCCAGTTCCGCCCAAGCCTCACAAGCAGCAATTTCAACTTCAAGCCACGTCTTATAACGGTTTTCAAGTGTCCAAATCGCAGCCATTTCTGGGAGCGAATAACGTTCGATCAAGGCAATCCCTCGTTCCTGCCCGCAGACGCACGGGCGAAGTTCGTGTTATGCTTTACTTATGGTTTTCTTACATGTTTAGTCTATCAACTTCGCGCACGAGGGTCAACGAAAATACGAACATTTATTTTTAAAAAACCTATATCGTTCGTATTTTTTCCTCATGCAACCCTTTATTTTCAAGTTTAGGATGGTTCGAGGAGGAGTTTCTATGTATGACCGTTCTCCATCCCCTCCGCATTTTGATCATCAGGGACGAGATATCCATTTTTGCGCTACATGTCGCCATATTCGAGCAATTCGCGAAGCCGATGGAGTGCATTTTCACTGTTCCAGACTCGGTTATCAAACGCGTCCGAACTGGAAATTTAACTGCTGGACACCCCGTGATCACTATTTAGATACAAGCCAAACCATAGACACGCATGAGGCTGCAAAAGATGCCCAGCGAAAAGATTGACAATGTCTATTTTGGTTTGTTTAACTTAATCAATGGGCAAATCCATTGTGCAAAATCGGAAGGAGTTCACGAACCTCTTGAAACCATGGATTGTTTGCATTGGATCTACCGATTGGCATGGCATAAATCATCGACCACAACATATGTTACGTGGACTTGCCGGCCGCGGTTGGAATATCTTATATGTTAACGCACCCATTACGTGGCTCTCTCCAATAAAGGATCGAAAACTACTTCATAAATGGAAGACACAGTGGCACAGCAAGGAGGTTGAACCTCACATCCGAGTGCTTGAACCGCCCGTTATCGCGCCTTTTGGTTCTATGACAGCAATCTCGAATGTGTGGAACCAACACCGCATTGCCCGCGCGATCAATGAAGAACTGGCGCACTTGCAAATTGATAAGTACGTGATCTATTCATTGTTGCCAACTGCAGCCGATTTACTTCCCTTATTAGCAGGAGAAAAACGCATACTTTACGACTGTGTGGACGATCACGCTGCATTTACGGGATTCATCTCGAAAACGTACGTCAGACAACTGGAACAACGCTTAACTTTGCAATCCGATCTATCGCTTGCAACATCAAACAAGCTTGCAGAGCAACTGCAAAGTTATGGTGCGACGCCAAAACTTGTGCCAAACGGAGTGCACGTCGAACATTTTACCCCTACCAAAGAAAGCTTATTGCGAGCACAAGAATGGAAAAAAGAACTGGGCGCCAAAGTGGTGATGGGGTTTGTTGGGGGAATCGCAGATTGGATCGACATTGAGTTGATGACACGACTTGCTCAATTGCGAGAACACTATACACTTGCTCTCATCGGGCCCGTGCTGACAGATCTGCATGCATTAGAAAAACTGCCCAACGTTAAAATTTTAGGGCCGAAATCTTATAGTGAATTGCCCTATTACGTGCAAGCATTTGATGCTGGATTGGCGCCATTTCGCTTAAATGAGTTAACAGAAAGTGTGAATCCGGTAAAAGTATACGAATATTTAGCGGCAGGCATTGAAGTCATCGCTACGCCGATGCGCGAATTATTACCTATGCAACATGCCATCCACCTCGGAAAAAATGCCGAAGAGTTTGCACTCCTTATGGATGGGATCGTCAATGGCACTGGACGCTTCGATCCGAGTGTCCGCCTTGCGCTTGCCAAAGCAAATGCCTGGAGCACCCATATTGAAATGACAGATCATTTATTAAAGGAGATCATGTGATGAGTTTATCAACAACGGCCATCATTCTTGCCGCTGGTTTATCAAGTCGGCTGCGACCACTTACGGATGATGCGCCAAAATGCTTACTCCCTATGGGCGACCGCACGATTCTTGACTGGCAATTATACGCATTAACTGCGATTGGCATAAAGGAAGTCGCTCTTGTCGTCGGTTATAAACAAGAAATTATACGTGCACATGTTCAGGAAAAATGGTCGCATCTGCGAGTGACTTACATCGAAAATAAAGAATACGCTACCACCAATACCCTCTTTTCACTAGCAAAAGCATTTGCTGCATTACCTGCTCAAGACTTCTACTACTTAAATGCCGACGTTGTATTCCACAAAGAGATCATCAAGCGCTTAGAGGAACATAAAGAGGAGGCTCTTCTCGCAATCGATTGCAAACAATGCCGTGAGGAAGAGGTAAAAGTTCGCGTAAACCAGAATCAAATAGTAGAAATCGGAAAAGAAATCAATCCTGAAATTTGTTTGGGAGAGTTCATTGGTGTCGCAAAATTTTCCGGCGCATTTGTTCATTCTTTTCGCTCCGCCGTCAAACGCCTTGCAATTTCCGGTAATGAACGTAAATTCTTTGAATATGCACTGGACGATTTGGCAAAAACGGAAACGTTAACCCCCGTCGACATCACGGGTCTCCCGTGTGTTGAAGTTGATTTTAAGGAAGACTATGAGTATGCCGTCTCCTATGTCGTAAAACACTTTCAAGAATAATTTTATACACTTCTTCGTCAAACGGTCCAACATGCAAAGGAGTTAAGTTCCGTGTCTGAATTTAAGGCAATCAACGCGAGTGCCAAACGTCCCGTCGATATATGGACAAATTATGGGTATTACTTTTTTTCACTGCGCTTCGTATATTTGATTCGCAAAACAAATATTACGCCTAATCAGGTTACACTATTCTCTTTCTTTTTATTATTGTTTGCTGCATGGCTATTTAGCCGTGGAACACGAAATGCTATTTTATTTGGCGTACTCATTCATCAGCTGTCTTTTGTCTTTGACTGTGCAGACGGTCAACTTGCACGCTACAAGCAGCAATTTTCACCTTATGGAGCATGGCTCGACCAAATTGCCGACCGCATCAAAGAATATGTCCTTGCGCTTGCTTTCGCTTATGGCTACTCGCGTTTTCATCCCGGTATTGCCGTTTGGGAATATGCGTTAGCCGAACTCTTCCTTCTCTTTTTGCTTGAATACTATGAGCAGCAAAGAGGAAAGATTGGAAAGACATCAGCACCTATAACGAATCAGCAAACTCCTGACGATCATAAAAAAAAGCAATCGGAGTCAGGATTTTATCAAGCACTGCGCAACATGCGATCACGCATCCCATTTCGCGGCTTTACAATTGGCGAACAATACTTTTTGACAGGAATCCTGCTGCTCTTTACGAACGAAAAAGATACCTTGATAGGAATTACTTACGTCGCGCTGATTATGGCCATATATCATCCACTTGCCACGATCACTAAGCGTCGATTTGAAAGTTAGGAGATGAACAATGGATAAGCGTGGCGTTGCTCGAACCCTGCGCGCAATTTCTTCACTCTACGCTCTTGGACACGATGAAGAAAAACTAGCCTTACAGTATAAAAAAGCTGCAGACACCATTCGGAGACTTCCAGTTCATGTACAATTGGGTATCGATGAATTGCAGAAGCAATTTCACTTTGAAGAACCGATACGCCAAACCATCGAACTTTTACTTACCAAGGGTCGAAAAGCCGCTCTTCTTGCTCTCCCGATTGATGTACCTTTGTCTTTACTCGAGATCATGGAACTGCCTGGTTTTGGACCCAAACTCACAGGCCGCTTATATCGAACACTTCATATTTGCTCTCTGCGCGATTTGGAGATTGCGTTAAACAATGGAAAAATACAATTTGCGCGCATTCTTCCAGAAAGCCAATTACAGCAACTGCCGATGGAAATCTACAAATTGCGCCAAAGAAACCGTGCTATCTCAATACCTACAGGTCGCGAAGTCGCTGCTGTCACGATTGAACACCTGCACCGAACCTATCCACATCTTTTACGTATCGAGATGACTGGATCCCTGCGACGCATGTGCCCTATCTCGACAACTATCGAGCTTTTAGCTTCCTGGGATGGGGACACGGAAACCTTAGCGCAATTGCAGATGAATGGATTCTCCATACAGCACGATACACGCACGACGAATCAAATGATCGAATCTGAATTTACTGCGGTCACTTTGACAAAAGAGGTAGAACACGACGATCGTACATTTCCCCTTACTGTACATCTCGTTTCTCCAGAGTCGTTCGCCCTTGCATGGGTTCTGACAACTGGAGATGACGCACACGCAAAATTTGTTCACAATCGCTTAAACATAGATCCACAAAAACAGGTCGCAAGCCTACGTGCACAGCATGAAGAAGAGGTGTATCAGCTTATTGACCACCCCTATCTACTTCCTGAAATGCGCGAACAGTGGGGCCTTCACCAGGAGGCACGAAAGCTTTTACAGGAAGGGCAAATTAAGGGAGATTTACATATGCACTCACGCGATAGTGATGGCGCAGATCCCATCGAAGCGATGGTGCAACGATGCATTGAGAAGGGTTATACGTATCTAGCAATTACTGATCATTCTCAGTCCCTTGACATCGCACATGGACTCACCGTCGATCGCCTACTACGCCAGCGTGAAGAAATCGCTGCATTACGTGAAAAATATCCACAAATCACGATCCTCCATGGAACTGAAGTGGATATTTTGGCAGATGCCACACTCGATTTCGACGATCTCATCCTTGCGTCTTTAGATTTTGTTGTCGCTTCCATCCATACCGCCATGACGCAATCTGCAAATGAATTAACGGCTCGCTTACTATATGCCATTGAATCGCCACACGTGGATATAATAGGCCATCCCACAGGGCGTATGCTAGGTCATCGAGAGAGCTATTCTGTGGACTTTGACCGCATCTTTGCTGCAGCAGAACACAATCATATTGCACTTGAACTTAACTGCAATCCAAATCGTCTGGATCTCGATCCGATTTGGTTACGCCAAGCGATGGAAAGTCACTGTCTATTTGCAGTTGACAGTGATGCACACAGTGTTCGTGATCTAGAACGCCTTACCCTGTATGGATCTGCCATTGGCCGCAAAGGCCTCCTCACACCTGAGCGCGTAATCAATACATGGGAGCTTTCGCATTTACTGCAATGGCTTGCTACCTCTTAAACTCCTAGACTACAGAGCAACTAGCTTTGGACATTGTATAAGGGCGATTCAATCCATGGAGTAAGCACAGGCTTATACCCAGTTTCACGTATCATCGCAATCTCATCACAGGCAGGAAATTTTTTGCAGTTAATGCAGTCTTTCCAGATTTTTTGATGTAGATTTTGCTTTTCAACCACTTGAAACCCACAACGTGAAAAAAACGCTTCTTGATAGGTGAGCGCTAAAACACGTGGAATCTTTAGCTCTTGCGCACGTTGAAATAACGTGTCCACCAATACCCGTCCATATCCTTTTCCTTGTGCATTCTGCGCAATGGCAAGTGAGCGAATCTCTGCCAAGTCATCCCCTAATACGTGCAGTGCTCCCGTGCCGTAAACATGACCCGCTTCTTCTATGACATAGAAAGAAAGCAGATTCTCACAAATCGATTGCCGGGAGCGAGGCAACAAAAGCCCCTGATCTGCATAGTGCCGCAAAAGCAGCGCGATCTGTTCTACATCCTCCACTGTCGCGGTCCGAATCACTATACCTGCCCCTCTCTGAACACTTTCGCTTGATGGAACAAACCGATTTTGCAATGCATCAAGTAGTATATTCACTGTTAATCTGTACATAATCGTGCGTCAAGTCACACGTGAAATACCGTCCTGCAAACGAACCAGCTGCTAAATCGATGACGACGACAATCTCAGATTGACTCATCACGCGTTTTGCCGTTTGTTCATCTACTTCTGTAAAGGCTCCATGTACAAATACAGTGATCCCACCAATTTGCAGTGTCAAATGATTAAGTACAAAATGGGCACCCGAACGCCCAATAGCTGATACGATGCGCCCAGGATTAAAATCCTCACCGTAAAAAGCTGTCTTAACGAGCGGGGAAGTCGCCACAGTGGATGCCACACGCTCCACATCAGCCTCCGTTGCCCCCCCTTGTACTTCAATCTCGATAAACTTCGTTGCGCCTTCTCCATCTTTTACAATCATTTTTGCAAGCTCTTGCGCTACCTCAGTGAGCGCATCACAAAAATCGCTAAATTCTTTTGATTGCTCCGTGATCACTTCAGTTCCTGTGCCTGTGGCAAGTAAAATGACACTGTCGTTAGGACTCGTATCTCCATCGACAGAAATCGCATTAAAGCTTGGTTTTACTGCCTTCACTAACGCTCTTTGCAACGCGACCGGATGAACAGGTAAATCTGTCACGATCAATGAAAGCATCGTCGCTAGGCGCGGATGAATCATCCCTGCACCTTTGGCCACTCCGCCAATCATCCCTGAGTATTGCCCCGTGTGGATAGCTCGCACACTCGTCTTAGGAAAAGTATCTGTGGTCATCATCGCCGTTGCAGCGGCAATCCCTGCTTCACTCGTACGATCTGCAGCAGCCACAAGATTACGCAGCCTCGGCAAAAGTCGCTCTGCATGCATCGGCACCCCAATGACACCCGTATGCAAAACAATGACTTCATCCGCCTGGCAATCTAACTGCTCAGCTACACCAGCGGCTAATAACTCTGTATCCGCTCGACCCGCCAGTCCCGTTCCGGCATTCGCATTGCCACTTGTAATGAGCACAGCTTTTACCTGTTTTCCACCATGCAGCCGCTCAAGAGCACTTTCCACACAAGCGCTGCGAAATTGATTTGTCGTAAAAACACCCGCATAAGCCGCTTTCTGATCACAAATAAATAAAGCGGCATCCGGCCTCTCATCTCGCTTAATTCCGATATAGCCACTCGCACAAGAGATTCCCGGGACGGCTGTAATGCTGATCGAAGACGGCATATCCATCCGCTCGACCTCCTCAATTCGCAAATTATGATTTAATTACTATACAACTCGATTTATAATTATGCAATCAACTTTTTAGCAAACTGCATTTTTTCTTGCCCCGTATTATAATAAAGACACTTTTCAACGCAATCACACATCGTCAATCCATAAGGAGTCTGCATATGAAATCCAAAGTCAGTGCCGCAGTTTTACTTGCAGTCGCGCTCATTAGCGGCTTAGAGATCTTACAGTGGCATGCAGCACACACAAACCCTCCCTTTCAAAATTTGCTTGCCATCGACAAAACAACTCCACTCGCAACCTATCAACCACAACCCGTGTCCCACGCAAGCGCTTTTACCCATCTACTCGTAGAAACAGCAAATGGGAAACCCGTTGTGCTTGATGCCAAAGAATATCCTCTGCTCTTTGAAGCCTACTGGTGCCCACATTGTCAGCGCACACTCGTTCTTTTAAATGAAAAGAGAACGCACTTGCACCATCTTCCACTTTTCATTAGCACTGGTTTTGCCCCTGGTACAACGCTTCAGCAAGCGGTTCAGTTAACAGAAAAGGAGTCAACGACATTCGGATTGCGTGATGAGCAGATGTACTTCCTTCTCTCAAACCAATGGCGTTCACTAATTCCAGAGTTCCCCTTACTAGTTTTTTATTCAACCAACGGAAAAGTCGAGCAACTCGCCGGTGAACATACATTTCCCGTTTGGAAAGAAGCACTATATCACGCACAGATTTCCACAAATAGAAAGACATCGGCATAGGGGTCCCCTTCCGATGTCTCTCTTTCTACTCTCTATTCCCATTCAATCGTCGCAGGTGGCTTTGAGGTAACATCATATACCACGCGATTGACACCCGGCACTTCATTACAGATCCGATTGGACATGATCGCAAGTACGTGATACGGAATCTGTGCAAATTCTGCAGTCATGCCATCGCGTGAGGTGACTGCACGAATCGCCACAGTCGCAAAATACGTGCGTTCATCCCCCATCACGCCGACACTTCTTGTATCAGTGAGCACAGCAAAGTACTGCCACACCTCCTGTTCCAACCCATTATTGATCACTTCCTCGCGAACAATTGCATCCGCCTTTTGGAGGATGTCTACACGCTCTGGCGTCACTTCTCCAATCACGCGAATCGCAAGCCCAGGACCTGGAAATGGTTGTCGCCAGACAAACGCATGTGGAAGTCCCAATTGTTCACCAAGCGCCCTCGCCTCATCTTTAAAGAGGGAACGCAAAGGTTCGATCAATTGAAACCGCATATCCTTGGGCAAGCCGCCGACATTATGGTGGGATTTAATCGTCGCCGCAGTCTTCGTGCCGCTCTCAATTACGTCCGTATAAAGTGTTCCTTGACCTAAAAATGCGTATTCACCTAAATCTCGTGCCGTTTCATCAAATACGCGGACAAATTCTGTGCCGATCCGCTTACGTTTGACTTCAGGATCAGTTACTCCTCGCAACAGAGCAAAAAAACGATCTCGGGCATCAATCTTGCGAATATCCATCTGGAAGACTCCAGCAAACATCTCCATCACTTGTTCGGCTTCCCCTAAGCGCAATAGCCCATGATCGACAAACACACAGGTTAGACGATCTCCAATTGCCCGATGCAAAAGCGCCGCTGTCACAGACGAATCCACACCGCCAGAGAGCGCCATCAGTACGCGTTTATCACCTACTTGCGCGCGAATTTCAGCGATTGCCCGATCGATAAATGAATCCATACTCCAGTTCGGCTCACAACCACACACGTCAAAAAGAAAATTTCGCAAAATCGCATCTCCATAATCCGTATGCTGAACCTCTGGATGAAATTGCACCCCAAATAACTTGCGATCAGGAGCACTCATCGCCGCAACTGGCGCGCTGCTCGTTACCGCATCGATTTGAAAGCCAGGTGGCGGTGAGGTAACGATGTCACTATGACTCATCCACACACGTTGTTGATCCGGAGTGCCCACAAACAACGGCGCCTTACCAGTCGTCTCAACGATAGCTTGTCCATACTCACGCATCTGTGCGCGATCAACATGTGCATGAAAATCTCTCGCCATTAATTGCATGCCATAGCAGATCCCGAGAATGGGAATGCCAAGTTCATAGATTGCTGGATCGACACGCGGGGCCCCATCTTCATAAACACTGCGTGGCCCACCGGAAAACACAATGCCTTTGATAGGTAACGCACGCAATTCGTCCGCCGTAATGTCATGTGCAAGAAGTTCCGAATATACATGTAAATCACGAATTCGCCGTGCGATGAGCTGATTGTATTGGCCACCAAAGTCAAGGACAACCACCCGTTCTCTTTGCTCGTTCAAGATCACTGCCAACTCCCTTATTTGTTGTATGACTCAAGTATCGTTTGCATCTTTATAAAAACCTGCTGAATCAGTAAGTTCTCCCTGTCCATAGCAAATCTTTTCATACCACTGCACAAACTGCATGAGTTTCCCCCGGTCATCGGGTGCACCTATGTTTTGTACATATTCGCGCAGTGTTTGTGAAGAAGCACGTGGACCATACTTGCGGTAAATTGGATCAAGTAGATCCTTCACGCCTTGCGCACTATCTGTCATCGTGACATTGGACGAGATCAAATGGCTGCAATTGCGCCTCGAGGAAATCCGCCGCAACAGGAAAAAAGGGATCAGTCCGAATACTACAACACTCCCTGCCACAAAGACAAGCATTGACCATGTAGAGTGTGCAAAAACTGCAGAAATTGAAGTCAGCGACCTTTGTTTCAGAGTAGATCTCTTATCCATAGACGAAGGATCAATCTGCCGCAAAACGCGTTTTGTTAAGGCTAGTTGCTGTACCCTTTGACTTTGTGGCCATGACGCAGGGGGTGTCGCGTCGAATGAAACCCACCCATATCCCGCAAACCAGATCTGTGTCCAGGCATGTGCATCTGTTCCACGCAATTCATACTCCTGCATTCTCCCTGAATCCCTTTTATCTGGAGGAACAGCGACAAATCCGATCGCATAGCGTGCAGGAATCCCCACCGCGCGCGCAAGTGTCGCCAAAGCACTTGCATATTGGTCACAATAACCCCGATGCGTCACAAATAAAAATTGGTCAACAGCGTCTTGTCCTGGTTTTAAAAATGGAATGTCCTTCGTCGCATAATGTTCATGTGTCCGCAAATACGCAATCAGCGCTTCTACTTTTTCATACGTCCCACGAGCGCCTTGCGTGATCGCTCGGGCAAGTGCAACATCCCGCGCTGGAAAATCTGCAGGAAGCTCTAGATCAGTGGGAAATGCGTAAGCTAGGCTCCCATTACGCACCTGCAAAAGAGCTCTCGCGCTGATCCGGGGCACTTCAGAAACCACGGTATAAGTTGTTCCTGGGCCGACTTCTCCTAGTGAAAACGCATCTGTCTGTGGATTAAATTGATACTGTTGAGAACGTTTTGCAGTCTCTACTGCAACAATTTGATCTGCCCCAAATAAAACTGGATAAGATCCTGAAACGACTTCTACCGTTTGTCTCAGTTCCCGTTCATAGGGTGCACGTAAAGACACTCCACCAGATAATAAATTCATTTGAATCGGCGCACCTACAGGATACCAATGCATCATCTGAGGTGTATTGGCCTTCCATTCTTGCCCTGTATAATCGCTATATATTTCCCCTAAGTAATAGGTGGGACGCTTAGCAAAGACACGTAAGAGCACGCGTGAAGTCCCAAGGAAGGGACCACCCAAATGACTGACATTCAGTGTATCAAATGCCGTTTGATCTCCCTGCCCCAAATTCGCCTGACGCCCCTCGACAAGATGAGAATGTGCAAACCCATGCGCAAAAAATGATAGAAGAAGTCCACTTGTTACAAAAGAAACCAAAAGAACAGTCAAACGTATCGTCCATGGAATAGAAAGTATTGATTCTGATCGCAGAGCATACAAACTCCCCGTCAATTCACTTGCAAACGCCAACAACACGAATTCCATGATCGCAAGACAAATACAAAGCGACAGTATAAACGACGGCTGTACAGGTTGAAGAAATAGCAGAATCGCTTCTGCCGCTGTCATCCAACTCCATAGCCACAGTGGTTTTTGCAAACTTTCTTCTAAAAGTTTTACGCTAAATGTGATAAAACCAAGTACTGCTACAGCTCGCACAAATACACTTGCATCAAGTCTACTTGGATCTCCCTGAATCATTCCAAAACACAGTTGCGCCATACTTTGAAAGGGATTATTCAGCTTTACAGGCATGCACAAAACGAGCAACAAGAATAGAAACCAGTAAATGAATCGGTTTTGTAATCTGAAAACCAGCAGCAAAAAAAATAGATAGACGCTAACCCATAGGAGAACTGGCGTCACTTGCACAAAAACCACTGCAATCGTTACAAGAAAACCCCACAGCACCAATCTCGCACTTATGTCCACAATGACTCGATCTCTGAGGAAAGTTAGCATCTCACGCCGCTCCCTTGCGCTTGCACCATAGACCAGTCATCTGGCGAAGAAATACAAGCAATCTGCCATCCGTGAGCACTCGCACGTGCAAATGCCTGTTGTTCCGACTCAGACATTACGGCTCCTGAGCAGAGATAAAAAACAAACGGAGATTGTTCCCAGGCTCTTTGCATTTCGATTCCCTCTAAAAAAGGAGATAAAGCCGTCGTAACAATCACTTGCATGCGCCCTTTGAGACTTCGCAAAACCCGCCAAACAGGCGTCGAATTAAGCCCAGCATGAGGGGCCATACGCGCTAAAACAGTGAGCAAGTCAGGCAATCCGCGACTGCCATTTGCCTGATAGATCTTTGAAGTAGCATCCCTTGTATCATAATACTCTACCGCGAGATGACGTTTTAAAACGTAAGTCGCAATGGATGCAGCAGCAGAAATTGCTAATTCGTATCTTTCATCTATCCCTTGAACATCTGTATGCGCATAGAAAACAAGCGACAATGCAATGTGATTCACATAATCCATTTCTTTCGAACGCAGCTCATTGGCTCGTGCAGACGCGAGCCAATGAATGTGATGAAGTGGGTCTCCAGGACGATATTTGCGGGTACCGATCACTTGACTACTTTCATCCGCAAGAACCGTTGTCTGAGCGCGTTCCTGACGCAACATCTGATCAAACCACGGCCAATGCAATAAGGGATCTATACGTGGATATACTAGCACCTCTGTATAACAAGGAACGATTACGCGTTGCGTTAAGATCCCAAACCAATCCCTGCTATGAACAGTCAACGCATGAAATTCATAGATTCCACGCATCAAATCACGAAGTTCATAATTCACTACATATTCTAATGCTTCCCTGCCCCGCGCTTGCCGCTCATAGACCAACGCAGTATCTATTATTCTATTAGGCAAAACCTCTTTAATCTGGACACGGGGTGAAAGTAGCCATAGAGACTTTGAACGTCTCACTGTAATTTGTACATGAACTGTCGCGCCAGCATACAGCACTGTCTCAGAGATTTTACGCGTAGCATATAAAGGAGTTTGCAAAACCATCCAAATCAAAGTTTCATAGATCGCCAAGCCAACATAGACGCCAAACAAGAACCATTCCGCACTCTCATTTCGCATGTACGCCCCGAAACAAAATGCGACTACCACTAGGTATAGAAAGATCAACACGTTCCATCCTCGCACAGCTCACCTCCGCGGCATTGCGACAGGGACAGGAGTCTCCCTGGCAATTTGTTCAATAATCGCTTTTTCATCGCGTCTATTTAGATGCGCATGTGAATGTAAGAGTAGGCGATGACTGAGTACCGGGATCAACAGTCGCTTGATGTCATCAGGGATCACATATCTTCGACCTTCCAGCCAGGCAAGTGCGCGCGCAGCTTTCGCCAAAGCAACTCCCCCTCGCGGTGACACGCCCAGAAAAACATCTGGGTGCTGACGCGTCTTTGTGATGATCTCCACAATATATTGGAGTAAATTTTCCTCCACCCTCACTTGTCGTGCAGCTACTTGCCAAGCCAGCACAGCTTGCGGATTTACGACTGAATGGACGGTCTCAATTCCTCTATCGCTAAGCGCCGCGCGCAAGACATCTTGTTCTTTGTCGGGTGTGGGATAACCAAGTGAGAGTTTCATCAAAAAACGATCAAGTTGTGCCTCAGGAAGTGCATAAGTACCTTCATACTCGATCGGATTTTGTGTAGCTAAAACGAAAAAGGGGGAGGGTAACTCATGTGTTGTCCCATCGCAAGAAACCGTGTGTTCTTCTAAAGCTTCAAGCAAAGCTGACTGCGTGCGCGGTGACGTTCGATTGATCTCATCTGCAAGCACGATCTGAGCAAAGATGGGCCCTGCTCGAAACTCGAATTGACGCGTCTCGCGATTGTATATTTCCGTGCCTGTCACATCAGATGGAAGTAAGTCAGGCGTAAATTGGATCCGATTGAAGTGACAATTTAAAGTTCTTGCTAATGCGCGCACGAGAAGTGTCTTCCCTACACCAGGAACATCCTCCAATAACACGTGACCACCAGCGACAACCGCAACTAGACACATAAAGATTGCTTCATTCTTGCCAACAACAACCTTTGCCACGTTATCAAGCACTTGTTGAATCTCTTCGGTGGTCCGCGGTGGCGTTACTTCCCCAAAACGCACGCCGATTCACACTCCCATCAAAAATTGCCTTTTCCCCTCCATCTTTACATGCTCACACTAAAAACGCAATGCCACTTCGCAAGTGACATTGCGCCTTTTTCGAAACAGCACAGCAGTAAAAAATTTTTAATCCAAACTCACTGACGCACGCTTTGCAAGACCATAATAAATGAATCCTGCCACGACAAACCCCACGTAAAAGCTTATATCCGCTCCCCCCATAATTTTTGCTACTCGTCCCTCATAAAAAGGACCATTCATAAATGGCAAGGAACATATGATCCCTATTACAAAACTAAACACCCCTGGCCAATAAAAGCTACGTGAAGCACGAAAATCCGTTTTGACAATCTGATCACGCCGTAAAATAAAGAAATCTGTGAACAGAACCCCAAGCCATGGTGTCATCCAATAACCGAGCATGAGAAGAAAGTTTTCATAATTTTGCTCAAAATGACCTGATCCAAACAAACTCAATACAAGTCCAATCCCGCTCGCAACTACCGCAAGCAGCCAACGCGGCAGACGAATGCCTAATGCTCCCGCTGTCAGTGCATTTGAATATAAATTGAGCGCATCAGCCGCGGTACCGCCAAGAACCACTGCAATCACTGCCAATGCACCAAATCCACCTGTTACAGCATGCAACGCAGATATCGGATCACTCGCATCCGCCCCAGCTAAAACTGCAACGAAAGCACCAACGAGTTCCAACCAAACAGAGGCGATCAAAGAGCCCCCAAAAACATGCCAGATAATACTTCTCCGATCTGTTCGCTCAGATAAATACCGGCTATAGTCAGAAGCATAGGGTCCCCAACTTCCTACATACGAAAAGGCTGCTGCAACCATCGTAGCAAAGAGTGGCCACAGACCCGAGGTCACAGGATGATACGCGGTCAATTGTCGAGTATGCAGTAACGCAACTAAGGTAATAATGGCAAACAAAACCGCCAAAACAATCGACATGAGGCGTTCATACGCGTGGATCAGATTGTGCCCATAGATAGCAAGTAAACCTTGAATGACTACGAGAAACAACGCACCTTGCCAAAAAGATAGTTGCGGGAACAATACGCGCAGTCCAAAAGTGCCCAGAATGTTATTGACCGCAAACCATCCAATCGTGCTTAGATAATTGAATAAAGCAGGAATGAATCCCCCAATACGCCCAAAAGAAAAGCGGCCAATCATCAATTGGGGCAATCCGTATGTCGGCCCCATTGCAGCACTCATACCTAATAGCAGACTACCCGCCACATTGCCAAGGAGAATCGCTAAAATCATCCACGGCCAAGGCAATCCTAAGCTCACTGGTAAAAAACCCAGTGCAAAATCTGCAATTGTCAAATTACTGCCTAGCCACAGCGTAAATTGACTGCGTACACTCCCATGGCGTTCCACTTGTCCTACTGTTTCGATCCCATACGGTTCAACCTGAAACGTGCGATTTCCATAGCGCGCTTCTTTTCGTTGCTTTAGGGACATCTCCATCTTGCCACCCCGTTTATATACACTAGCAATGACACTATAAGTACACTACTGTATATACAATGTTGCTGAGGGAAAAGCAAGCGATTACCAGTTATTGATAGCCACGCAAATTTGCTAGTACAGCTCCTGCAAGAATAATTGTCCCTCCAATCATTTCATGTATACTTAAGTGCTCTCCTAACAATGAGATACCAAGAATCACCGTCCAAATTGGCAGTAAATTCATAAAAGGTGCCGATCGACTCGCCCCAACAACATGAACTCCTGACGTCCATACAAAATAAGCGACAACAGAAGCTGCAGTACTAACGTAAAGTAAGGAAAGCCACGCAACTGGCGTCATGTGAATCGCTGTCGGCGAATACGACAAAATTCCCGCAATCGCACTTGGAATTGCACCATAAATTGCGGCGCCAGCAGTCATTGTAAGTGGATCAATATGATGACTTCGCCTTTTTCCGAGTACGGTATAGAGTCCCCAAGCAACAGCTGCAATGACAAGTTCCAAATCGCCGAGCGAAAAAGTAAACGAAGAACCGCTTCCCGCCCCAAACAGTACGATTACACCGATCACAGAGAGCACAATCCCAAGCCAAGCAATCAAGGGAGGTCGATCATGCAAAAACAGCACACTAAAGAGAAGGATAATAACCGGGATCATCCCTGAAATCATTCCTGCTTGAGCAGCTGGTATAGACTTTAGCCCTAAATAAGTTAGTGTCGAAAAAGCAAACATCCCTACAAATCCAAGAATAGATAATATTTTCCACTCTCGTTTTAATGGGATCGATTTCCCTTGTAGGCGCAAAATCAGCCATAAAATAAAAGCAGAAATGACCCAGCGCACACCGTTAAGAAAATAAGCCGGCATAGCTGGAGCTAAGACCCGGCCAGCAATATAATTTCCACTCCATAAAAGGGTCGCAACAACTAAGAGTAAAATTCCCTTTTTCACTCGATAAATCCTCCTTCAACGATAAATGGTGCACAAAACCGGTATAGGATCGAGTAGGAGGGGGCGGCTAGCCCCCGACCTCTCACACCACCGTACATGCGGGTCCGCATACGGCGGT
>NZ_MPDK01000100.1 GCF_003144315.1 Sulfoacidibacillus thermotolerans
CTTTCCGCACTGGTTAAATGCCCGGAACGGTTCTGAGCGTCTTTATGGTCAGCTTCAAGTGCTTTACGTTGCTCCGGTAAACCTTGTGAATTAGTACCAATATATTTGGCATCACCATCCGGAGATACATCAATACGAGCACCAGCACCAACACGAACAGGAGCTTTATCGTCAATCGCATCACTATTCGTAATACCACCACGAACAACCAGCGTATCCTGGCTCTGCATAAACAAAGCCTGTCGATAATCAGCTTCACCCTGATAAATAGAAATACATCTGTTTGCTAATGCAAGTAGCGGTGGTTTATCTGGTTCTGGGACTAAGTCCATAGCGTTACAAAACACGAAAGGTATCTGCTCAAGCGGAGTGCCTTTATATTGAGGGACTACAACGTCAGAGCTCACCTCTTCTGGTTCGTCATCTTCACCAGGAACCAGTTCTGTCATGTACTGCCCATACACGTAACCGCTATCTGATGGTTCATCTACGTTGGCGCTTCCAAGAACAAGAACTCGATATTGAACTTTATAAGTCCAATCAAATGAAGTCTTGTCCATTACTTCTTTGGACTCATCCAGGACAACTAAATTAAGGTTAAGTGAACCAAGATCATCTTCACCGTCGTCCCAGTTTCGTATACTTAACGCCTCGTATACCGCAATGTACGGC
>NZ_MPDK01000101.1 GCF_003144315.1 Sulfoacidibacillus thermotolerans
CACTTTGTCGTGTGATTTTCCGAACACATTTGCTACTGTAAGACTATCTGTCACAGCACGGCCGTTTTCGACAAAAACGATGTCGGACATTTAGATGCGCTCCTTTTCAACGTTTTTTAAGAGTTCTTGAATAGAGACATCGAATAGTTTGGATAATTTAACGGCTGTGTCGATGGATGGTTTTCGCCGACCAGTCTCGATTCCCCATATAGCGGATTTCGACACTTCGATGGCTCGTGCAACTTCATTCAGTGACCATTGACGGTCGTTACGCAACTGTCTAATTTTTTTCATTACCACTTCCTCACTTTCAATTGTGTGCAAATAGCACACCTTAGTTTTGAGTATAGTGTGCTATTTGCACACGGTCAAGGGGTTTTTTATGAATTCGTTCGACTGGGTTTCTTTTGGCGCAAGACTACGTTTTCTTCGCTTGCAAAAAAAAATGTCATTAACTTCTGTATCCAACGATCTAGGAATCACCAAAAGTACACTCGGTAGCTTAGAACACGGAAGACGCGGCGCGAGTATTGAAGTTATTATTGCGTTAGCAACTTTTTTTAACGTCTCTACCGATTACTTACTCGGCTTGTCCGACGACCCCACCCCCTCACAACATCGGGGCAGCGTAAGTGAAATTTCAAAAGAGGAGTGA
>NZ_MPDK01000102.1 GCF_003144315.1 Sulfoacidibacillus thermotolerans
ACGGTTTTCGCCTTAGTCTCGGTGGCTCGGAGTGTTTGAAAAGGGCCCTCTGTTTCAGCATTCTGGATACCTTCAGCACGGACTCTAATGACGATGTCAGCTGCATCAGCCATTATTTACCTCCTTTATTATTGGTCTGAGCGTGTTGCATAAGTTCTTGTTGACGCCTAATATCAAATGCTTGCCGTTCAAGACAAATCTGCCGAATTAGTTCACGCTCTCTGAAATCAAGTTCTACACCTATATAATCTTGCCAGGCGTTAAATTCGCTGTAACTGAATTTATCACCATTATAAAAGTCAAGAAATAACTTGTAAATGTATCTGAGTTCGTGCGGTACGGAGCTGGATTCGTACTTTGCTAGTAAGGAGGGAGTCTTACCAGTGACTTTTTTAACGTGCTGGAGATGTTTAATTGTTGGAGTCTTACTGCCCGGCGGGCAACTGTGCAATTGCCATTCGAGCAGTAAGTGATCAATTAGCTTTTCGCGGGATCTTAGAAAAAAAGGGAATCTTGCGCTGCCAGACGATTGATGTCGTCATACGCAAACGGGTTATTATCAAAGAATTCAATAAGATTGTCTTCGTTGCATTCTTCTTCGAAGCTCCACGAGACCACCCTTTTACAAACAGCTCGCCTTTTTCTTTCTCTT
>NZ_MPDK01000103.1 GCF_003144315.1 Sulfoacidibacillus thermotolerans
GCTAACTCCGAAGCAGTTGCAGGGGATCGCGCAAGCCGCTTTGTGCTTTTAATTGCAAGGGGAGCAAGTTTCTTTGAAGCAAAATAAGCCGCTTTCGTTCCCCTCTCTGCTACTTTTCTCACGCGGGAAGTTTTTTGATTCCAGTTTTGTCCACGCAATTCTTTTGCTTGATGAGGGATTTCACGCAACGCATCCTCATACGCACGTTTCTTTTCATTCACTTCAGGTTCTTCGCTTTCACTCGTATCATTGTGTATCCATTCTTGCTCTTCCCTTATTTCGTTCTTTTGCGCACCTTTTATCCGTTCCAAAATTGGAGATTCATTTTTTTGCGTCTCTTGATCAGTTGGCTGGTGAGACAGCCAAGAGGAACCCCCGCGAGACGGAGAAGAGGGTAACGGGGACACGGGGGCGTTTTCCCACGGTGTATCTTCTGGATCGTCCGAATCAAAGCGCGCCACTTTGTTCAGCGAACGAGATGGTTGCTGAGAAAACGAAGTTTCCCCCTTCGATGCCTCGAAATCTCCGTGTCCGTCAAGTGATGATCCTTCCCCTCTTGACGCATTCGAATCATTTCCATAGGGGTTTCGCCTACTGATTGGCGACTGCGCTCTCATTCTTTTGCTAAGAGGGACAGGGCGAGTGGAA
>NZ_MPDK01000104.1 GCF_003144315.1 Sulfoacidibacillus thermotolerans
ACCGATAATAGGGGCCATATGGTGTTCACAATGACTGTAAACAGGAATATCACGAACAATGACCATTTCATTACAGCATTCCCCACCATCCTCAAAGGTCTTGAACAGGGATGCGATATCTACATCGTAACCGCCGAACCATGTAGCATAAGCCTTAGCTACACGCTCTGGAGTTTCAACCAGACCTTCACGCAAGTCATCGCCACCTTCAATCAACTTTAAAATCTTTTCAATACTGTGTGAAATTTCTGCTCGGTTTGTCATCTTTGTAAATTCATTCATGGTTTGCAGTTTCCTTGTGTGGTCAATTATTTGCAATAGTTAACATGGCATTTAGATGTTTCTTCAATGGTACATTCTACCAGTTCAACACCATATTGGTCAAGCAGTTGAGGACCAATTACGTCAACCATATATGCAGCTAAGTTTTCCGCAGTTGGGTTGAATGGTAAAGCTACCAACGAGCCTAAGAAATGCTCATGGTCTTCATGTTCCAGAGGACAACTCGGGCGACTTGCTGCAATTTTCAAAGCGTCAATCAAATTATCACGACTCCAATGCAGGAACTTATGATCCCAGTTATCTTCCAACCATTGGCAGAGTGTAGTTTTAACCACACTAAAGTCGATCACGCGCCCAACGCTGTCC
>NZ_MPDK01000105.1 GCF_003144315.1 Sulfoacidibacillus thermotolerans
AGACGTCGCACCAGACCAACGCTATGAATATGAACGAGCAAAGGAGGAATCTAGCATAAAGACCTATACCCCAGAACAAGAAGTAGCTTGGATTCGAAAGATCATTCGGTGCGAAATGCTCAATGAACGCAAGCGCTATCAACGCTGGAATCGAGAAGCACTGATTCTTAACGCTCCTATTGATCCCAATCACGATGAAAAATGGATAGAACAAGTTTCAGAGAGCAGTAGATTAAGCGTAGAAGAGCAGGCAGAGCTAACTTTACTGCTAGAACTACTCCCTGCGCGGGAACGACAAGTTTTAATTGGGCTATATTTTGATGATCGATCTCAACGTGAAGTTGGAGAACGATTAGGAATGAGTCAAATGATGGTCAGCAAAATTCATCGTCAGGCTATTGGACATATGAAGGAGATGTTATCCGATGAAATGCACGGTGGAAACGGTTCATCACTTACTACATGAAGCACATGCAGGGAGAATTGATGCAGCGATTCAACTATGTGATTGTTTTACAGACGAGATGAGAAAGTTGTCTAAGATGTTACCTGAAAAAGCTCGCCAGGATGGAGAACAGAGAGCATGTTTACGCTTGATTTTAGAGTCCACGAAAAAAATTTATGAATGAGGTTTTCAAAAG
>NZ_MPDK01000106.1 GCF_003144315.1 Sulfoacidibacillus thermotolerans
GAGAATCAAGGTGACGACGAAGGAGATTTGCCTGCATGGAAGAAGGCGTTTTTGAAGGCGGCGAAGGAATAGAGTCGCAAATCACTTGCAAATCAACTTGCAAATCGAATCAATTATTTTAGATTTTGTTCGATTGTTTACACGGAGGTCAAACATCGATACAACGTGGTTTCTTTGCTTTTTTTTATGTTCAATTTATTGCTATTGATTGATTATGGTACATGGACATGATGTAAAGATCGTGTATCGCAAACCCGAGGGAATCCTTGAATCGCAAGGGTCTCCCCCGGGTTTTATTTTTTAGTCAGGTTGCTCGTATTGTTATCGAAGGGAGTAATCTCTTGTTTTTGGATGAGGTTTCTTACTATATGGAGTGTTAAGTGAGGAAGAATCGGAAGAACGAATGATTGCAGACAATCATGATCAGAATGATGTAACACGGGCTCTGTCGGCCCCTGACGCTCATAAGTCTGTGAATCGCATAAAACGAAAAAATTGCAAAAATGCAATCTTTCAATCTTGGAAATGAAGGATTTTTATAGAATATAGCGTATTTCCTCTTTATCCATTTACTTTCTGGAAAAAGGGGGGCACGTGGTGTTCTATTCAAGGTTTTTGG
>NZ_MPDK01000107.1 GCF_003144315.1 Sulfoacidibacillus thermotolerans
ATGCGTACACGCGGCTATTGGGCAAAATGGGGCAAAGTATTGGTATGTTGGTACAGTAGCTCAGATCAAGCGAAGATTCGCGACTACGCCCGAAATGCGCCGGCTTGGGTCCCCTACACTTGTGCGAAACAGACACTTGGATAAAGAGGAAATTTATCAATTTCTTAGGAATTACACTGGTAAAGAGAACAGATTTCAGGTTGCAGCGAAAGAGTTTAATATCGGTCTTTCCACTGCTTATAAAATTTATCACATATATGGGCGTTTAATATGACCGCAATTGCTTATCGTAATGGTATATTGGCTGTAGATCGTCAGGTTACATGGGGTAATATTGCAACAACTACAGATAAAGTTCATACTGTCAATATTCCAGGGATTGGACTTTGTCTTGTCGCGATGTCTGGTAAACTACGTCCTGTAGATGATATTGTGGATCATCTAAAAACTACGGTTCGTGGACGTAAAGAACCTTTCTCGGATTTAAATCCAGATTCCCGTTATGGTATTGCGGTGACGCAGGAACTTGTCGTATATCCTATCTACGGGGATGGTAAATTAGGTCTACCGGACACTAACGAATTTATTGCGGAAGGTAGCGCGTTTGAGTTCTTG
>NZ_MPDK01000108.1 GCF_003144315.1 Sulfoacidibacillus thermotolerans
CTGCAATGTTCACGCCACCAGTTACGCGCTTTCTTACCTGCAAAGCCAGTATGGAATAGGCAAATATATTGTTGAATAGTTTGTGAGCCACAAAGATAGTCGACACGAAGTGTTGGTGGCTTAGAACGGTCGCCCCTGTTCTCGTGTCGGTAGTAACTCACCATATCAACTTTCAATACCTCAGTGACCGGTAAATCATTCTTGATAATAGCTTTCGTACTAGCACTCGCCATTAGTTTCTTCTCAAAAGTAAACTCATGGCCGCAATAACCAGCACGGCACGCTTTATTATTTGTAATGGTATAACCTAATCCTTGAAGATAGAGTATTTCTTCATGTGACATGCTACTTGTGTCGAATGGTTTTAACCCACCACAGAAGCGAACTGACGCATGGTTCCAGGTTTTACATACCGGGCATTCTTTAACAGGTGCAGCGGACTTTCCTTTCTGCCCTGGGCGCTTAGGAATGACAGGATCATTAATAGGACCGAGACGTCTTGTGTTACCCGCATAGTCCAGTACATGGCTCTTATACACATCT
>NZ_MPDK01000109.1 GCF_003144315.1 Sulfoacidibacillus thermotolerans
ACTTATGTTGACCCTGCTGGGTCTACTTTGACCATCGTCTTGAATCGATTGTTGCACATGGAACAGCAAGGCGCGAAAATTCCGTGGGAGAAAGTACATTATCTCGACTTAACTCCTAGTTCTGAATATCCTGTCGGCCTGAATTTGCTTCATCGAACAGTAGGGGAAGACAATGCAAACGTGGCAGGGGATGTATTGGCACTCATCAAGTCGGCATACGGAGGGGAAACCCCGAAAACAGATCGATTCATTGAAAATGGCGTCATGACTTTGCTTGATGATCAAGCGAGAGAACATACCATTTTAGGATTGGTGAGTATTTTGCAGTATCCTGCCTTGCGCGAAACGATTCATGTTTCAGACCCCCTTGTACAAGAGTTTTGGGACATGGACGGAGAGGACATCAAAGCAGGGGAACTTGGAGCGCTGCAAAATCGATTGCGACCCATTTTACAAAACCTTGCAATGCGTCGGATTTTTGGTCAAACACGTTGGAGTCTCGATCTCTTACGTTGGATGGACGAAGGGCACATCATTCTCATTAACACGCTGAACCTAGAACCAAAGAATGTCGGGCTTGTTGGCGGCCAAGT
>NZ_MPDK01000011.1 GCF_003144315.1 Sulfoacidibacillus thermotolerans
TTTATTATTGTCCCTACCCGTGTACTCCTCCAAACCAAGCCGCATCATTAAGACCGGTTGTTAAATGTATACGTTCGGGCCATGGATCGCCCGCAGGTGGACGACTTTCACTCATTTCCACTCCTCGTAAGGCGTTCTAAATTCGGTTTGCGCTCGCGCAATGAAAATTTGTACCCGGCCGGTAAAATATGCAATTTCACGCCGCACAGCGCCAATGCGTCATTGTTTCGCAACTCTCCTAAATTTGAGAACGTAAGCGCTCCTGCATCGACTACCGAAACGGCACCTCGGCCGATCACCTCAAACTGAGTCCCACGTACAATCACTGCAGTATCTTCGTCGATACCCAGTCCAAGGTGGTGCGGATACTGTGCCACTGCAGACAATAGTCGACCGAGACGACCACGCTGTGCAAAATGCTGATCAATCACAACGCCGTCGATAAACTCCATCCCAGGAGCCATTTGCACAATGCCGATGCGCGGATTGGTGTCTCCTGCTCCCTCGACAATCATCGTGCTGCTCATCATCGAAGCTCCCGCACTTGTGCCCGCTAATACAACTCCTTTCTCATGAGCCGTATGCAAAGCGGAGTCCACTTTTGTCCCGCCAAGTAATGTTGTAATTCGAATCTGTTCACCGCCTGTAAAAAATACTCCAGTCGCTTTTTCAATCGCACGACATGCACTATCACGATCTGCAGCTTCTCTGGAGGATACATCAAACGTCCGAACATCCTCGACGCCAATTTTTTCAAAGACGTCGATATAGTCTGCACCTACTTCAAGCGGCAATTCTGTGGCCACAGTCATCACGACGATACGTGCGTGCGTGCCGCCGGCTAAGCGAATAAACTCGCGCAAAATCGTCATGTCTCCACGTTTGTCCTCAGCGCCCCCAATAATCACTAGAGCGCCACTGTGCTCGCCCATTCTTCGCCTCCAATCGCCACATACAATACTTTTTCAGCTATTCATATAGAGAGACGGCTGAGAGAACCAGCCGTCTTGGTCGCCCATCTCCAGGTTCAACTACCGGTTTTCGCGAGCTGCGAGCGACTGTTCTGCAATTTCAATAGCCCGCTTGACCATGTTGCCAGCATCCCGAGTGGTAATGCCGCCCCAACCCTCTTTTTGAAGAGTGGGATAGAAGCCGAGATCTTTCGCGAGTTCATACTTGAATTGCTCGGACATCACGCCACGCCTGCGCCCCATGTAGTTTGACCCCCTTTGAATCCTGCGTCCAAAATTAGCTTTCCCGCCATGTACTTCCGTATGCGATCTTTTCAAAAATAAAAGAACTGCCCCAACGAGAAAACTCGTTAAGGCAGCTCGGAAATTCTTGGTGTATAAAATTATACGTTACTCTTCAAATTCTGAAATTGAGACTGGCGCATCGCCACGATACACGGTTAACTCTACTGTTTCCGTCAAGATGTCAGCGTAGCTATACGATACGCGCTTAAATGAATTCTCTGCTTGATCCAATTTTACAACAAATACAGATGGGTATGTTTCTTCTAAGATGCCCGTACGTTCAACTGTCTTGCGACGACCACCATTTGCCCGCAGCAGAATCTTTTCTCCTACCAGGCCTTCCAAATTGCGCTTAATATCGTTCAAAGCGTTCTTTGCAGCCACACACTCCACCTCTTTCCACAGCAAAAGTATACCACAGTCACTTTTACTGTGTCAAATGGCGGGCAAATATTATATCAGTCGTCGTTTTTCTTTGTCAATCATATAAGGCTAGATTTTTTAGAATACCCAGTGATGAATGTTTCTATCCTCAATATCGAGAGCGCGGCAATCCAATGCGGTACTTGCCACGCGATTCGATCCCTCCTAACCCCTCTGTTCCTGTAATTGTCGATTTAACAACCTGAAAGATATCGATCGTCTCATTGATCGGCGTATACGCAATTTGTTCAGCAAGAAAGACCGGGTCTAGAGCATGGATCAAAATTCGCTCTGGTGAACTTGCAAAATTAGCGCCAGCCTCAAGGAGAGCCTCATAATGAGATTGACAAGCTCCAGCAAAAATAATTAATTCATCCAAGCTGCGCTCGAATTTGCGCGCCGCTCGTACCGCTCGAATAAAGTGATCTGAGTTGCGATAATTATCTAGCCGCAAGGCATCAGCACCCTTCGCACTCCTCAAGACGCTGTCATGCCCTGTAATAATAAGAATATCCGGATCATGTTCAGTCAATAGTTGTACCATCACATCTGCCATGCGAGCTTCTGGAATGTTTTTCCCGACCGCGCGAATCCCCAAACGGCGATAAACTTCTAAACATTTTTCCAAATACGCACCATCGCCGTCCAAATGTAATACGCGGCCGGGCAATTCAAAAAAATCTGGACCTTGCTTTCTTTTCTCTGAGCGATATCCTAATTTGTCTTTCTCAACTTGCCTGCGCAATTGTACAAGACGCAATGTTTCGTGTTCTAGTTTCGCCTGTGCAACTTGATAGGATTTCCAGTCGGATTCTGTAAGAGCTGCGAGATCTTCGAAGGGAGCGTCCGCAATCAAGCGCAGATCAAGCCCCTTTAAAATGGCCATCCCAGCATTTATGTCAAGCCCGACGATCATGAAACAAATGTCTCTGCCATATGAAGGACGTACAACCAAATCCCCCACTTTCCACACGCATAACCGCCTCCCGCATCAGACCCTCTTTAGACGGTATCTTATGTGTGATCGTGGAGAACGGTGCATCCATAGCCTAGAGTCTCTGTGGGCAAAGACGGCTTCGCATTCCCACATAGGAAGATGACTAGGATTTACTGTATCGATCAGCCACCTTTGAAGCACCAAAAGACTCGGGTTTAATCTTTGGCAAATATCCACTTTGCGTTACCCATCCAATTAAATCCTTAATCAACGCCTTTGTTTCACCATCTTCCCCGACATCTAAATGTACTTCGATTGGCAGTGCCACGCGATGGGGACCGAGTGCTTTTTCTAATTCATGCACAATCTCAAGTGCCATCGAAGCTTCCATAAAGATTCTTTGACGAAGGGGAATTGGTCGCTTATAGGGGCGCTTTAAAATATAAAAACGCGCGCCTTTTCCTACCCTGTGAACAACGATAGCCGTTACAAACAAGGTAGATTGGCGCGCAAGATGCGGTTGTGAATCTGACCCGACAATGAGTCGATAGCGATCTTCAGACTGCTCTGCGATGTAAGCGCTAATGTCTGCAGCTACATCATCCATTGTCATATTGCCCTTTGTTGGACTCATAAACCTCATGAGTTGTCACCTTCCTATCGGATGAAGAGACAAACTGTTTGAAGTGATCCGCAAGCGCTGCAAATTCTTCTAAGGTTAGTGTTTCTCCGCGACGAACCCCTTCAATACCTGAAGCAGCCAGCCATTCGCGAATCATGATCTTGGGTAGCCCAAACTCCATCGCCAGTGTATTTTCTAGCGTCTTCCTGCGCTTAGCAAATGCGCCCCGGACAACGCGAAAAAACACGTCGCGATTACAGGAGAACTCGTGTTCAACGCGCTCTAACGCAACGACAGCCGAGTCAACGTCTGGCTTTGGCACAAAACAAGTGCCTGGCACGAACGCTACAATCTGTGCTTGTGAATAGTATTGCACAGCTACACTTAAAGCACCATAGTCTTTTCCACCTGGTTTTGCAACCATGCGCTCCGCCACTTCTTTTTGTACCATCACAACGATGCGAGAGAAGGGCAACGCTCCCTCAAGGAGCCGCATCAATAAAGGTGTCGTAATATAATACGGCAAATTTGCTGCAAAACGAATCGTTGTGTCTTTTGGCATGTCCGCCAAGAGTCCTGCAAAATCAAATTGCAGGGCATCCGCAAAACGTATGTCAACCTCTGTATAATCACCGAGTGTTTCCTGTAACAAAGGTTTTAATGTCTGATCCTTCTCAATTGCAATGACACGATCGAATCCCCCTTCAATAAGGGCTTGCGTAAGCGTCCCGATCCCAGGTCCCACCTCAACAGCTACTTTCTGGCCCACCGCAGGCGCCCCTGCGATCGCTGCAGAAACAATCTGCGAAAGCACGTGCCCATCGATCAAAAAATTTTGCCCGAGCCCTTTTTTCATCGTAAAGCCATATCTTTTGAGGAGATCTGCTACAACACGAGGCTGATACAGCCGTGGTTTCAATGCCCTTCCTCCTCATCCAATGCGAAAAGTGCCTCCTCTAGCTCTGCTCGCGTTACCCCAAGTGCATTGATCCGCTGATAGAATGTTTTTGCATTCGCATACCCAATATGCAAGCGAGCACCAAGTTTTTCCCTGCGCTGTGCAGCTTTTTTGGTACCTACCAAACCGAAACTTTGCATTTCACTCCATGACATCACTACTTCAGGATGCCAAAAAACTGCGCGAACTTTTTGCAAAGCTGCTCGAATGGCCTCTGGAGATGCATTTTCCACCCCCACATCCCCCTTTTTCAGCGCTTCATCACGTGCAATATACGCGTGTTTCGCCTCAGGGAAACGCTGTGCAAGCGCTTTTCGAATTTGATTCCCAGTATAATCGGGATCTGTCAATACGATGATTCCACGGGCTTGTGCCGCCCGTTCGATCCGATCAAAAACATCTTTCTGAATATGTGATCCACCTGTAACGAGCACATCAGCAACGACAGCTTGCAAAATGCGATCGCGATCATGCGTTCCCTCTACAACGATGACCTCTTTTACTTGCATCACTGCACATCCCCAGCAATGGAAAAGATCCGATGAGCATTCGCGTAGGTTACACGAGCAATCTCTTCGACCGGGAGTTGCCGCAACTGCGCCAACTTATCCGCAACAAACCGTACGTGAGCAGGCTCATTTTGCTTCCCACGATAAGGTTCAGGCGTCAAATAAGGTGCATCCGTCTCAATTAACAAGCGATCCAAGGGTACTTGTGCAGCAACCTCTCGCGGTCGCTTCGCATTTTTAAACGTGATTGGACCCGCAAACGACAAGTAGAAATTCAATTGCAGACACTCTGCAGCCATCTCGCTACTCCCAGAAAAACTATGCATGATGCCGCCAATTTCTTTTGCATTTTCATCTCGCAAAATGCGAACGACGTCTCCATGTGCATCTCGATCATGAATCACAATCGGTTTTCTCACCTGTTTTGCAATCGCAATCTGACGGCGAAAAACGTCTGCTTGAACTTCCCGTGCGGGTTCTTCATAGTGATAATCGAGTCCAATTTCCCCAATTCCTACTACTTTTTCATCCCGCACCCATACTTCTAAATCCGCAAAGTCACTCTCGCCAACAGCCGCTGCATCTTGTGGATGAAATCCCACTACGGCAAAGACTGCCTCGTGTTGTGCAGCCAACTCCATCGCCCGCAGCGACGATTCACGGTCATATCCAGGCACTACAAAACGTGTGACCCCAACTTCTTGCGCACGGACAATCAACTCCCCGGCACGCAAAAAAAGATCCGGATCATTTAGATGGGTATGTGTATCAAATAGCATCAAGGTCACTTGACTTTTGCCCCCAGTGGAATATCCCCAGACACTGTAGCGAGAACCAATTGCTCACCTACAGAAGCCGCCAATATCATGCCATTTGATTCAACGCCTCGCAACTTGACCGGCTTTAGATTTGAGACGAGGATCACCTTTTGTCCCACGAGTTGCTCAGGTGCATAATATTTTGCAATGCCAGAGACAACCTGTCTTTTCTCTGTTCCTAAATCCAATTGCAATTTCAGCAATTTATCTGCTTTTGGAATCGCTTCTGCGTGTATCACCTGCGCAACACGCAGATCGACTTTGGTGAAATCCTCAATTTGAATCAGTTGCGCGACGCCAGTCATTTCCGCATCAGCTTTCTCCGCTGCTGGAATTTCAGTTGTAGAACTGCCTTGCACTTGTTCGCTCACAATTGACGCCCCCTGTTTTTGATCCATCATCTGATCTAATGCCTCTACCTCAGCTCTTACATCAAGGCGCGGAAAAATCGGGTCACCTTTTCTGCTCTGGATTCCACTTGGTAAAAGCCCAAACTGCTTTGCGCTCGCCCAAGTAGTGAACTCGCCAGGCTCAATCCCTATCTGTTCCCACATCTTGTGCGGCGTTTTAGGCATGAATGGTTGCAACAACACACTGATGACGCGTAGTGCCTCAAAAACGGTATAGAGTACCGTTCCCAGCCGATTGACATCTTGTTGTTTCGCAAGTGCCCATGGTGCCGTTTCATCAATATAGCGATTGCCGCGGCGAACGAGATTCCACACCGCAGAGAGTGCACCAGCAAAATCGTAGCGATCAAGTGCCTCTTCCACCTGCTTGGCTGATTGCACGGCGAGTGCAGCAACTTCCTCTTCAAGCGCCGTGATCGTTCCTGCAGCCGGGATGACTCCTTCGCAAAACTGTCCCAACATCGAGAGCGAGCGATGTAAAAGATTACCGAGATCGTTTGCAAGGTCGAAGTTTAATCGCTCCATTAGCGCTTCTGGGGTAAATACGCCATCTTGTCCAAAAGGAATTTCGCGCAATAAAAAGTACCGTAATGCATCAGACCCATAGCGGTCGATCAATAAATTGGGATCAATCACGTTGCCTTTGGTCTTCGACATTTTCCCATCTTTCATCAATAGCCAACCGTGTGCGACAATTTGTTTTGGCAGCGGCAAATCAAGAGCCATTAAGAAAATCGGCCAATAGATCGCGTGAAAACGGACGATTTCTTTCGCCATGAGATGAACATTGGCCGGCCAAAAATGCTCAAAACGCTCCCGCAAAATGGGATCCTGAGACAGATAGCCTAACGCCGTGATGTAGTTTGTCAGTGCGTCAAGCCAAACGTAAACTACATGTTCCGGATTTTCTCGAACGGGAATACCCCAACTGAAACTCGTGCGGGATACGCAAAGATCTTCGAGTCCAGGGCGCAAAAAATTATTCAACATCTCATGTTTACGTGATTCCGGAACAATGAATTCAGGATGCTCTTCATAATACGCAATGAGTCGGTCTGCATACTTACTCATTTTAAAAAAGTAACTTGGTTCACGCACCAGTTCAACTGTACCCCCGCAATCCGGACAATGTCCCTCATGGAGTTGTCGCTCTGTCCAGAATGACTCGCAAGGAGTACAATACCATCCCTCATAATCAGCTAAATAAATATCGCCTTGTGAAACCAAACGGGTGAAAATCTCTTGTACCACTGTCTTGTGCCGTGGTTCCGTCGTGCGAATAAAGTCATCATAGGAAATATCAAGTCGCTCCCATAAGCGCTGAATCCAGCTGACAATGCCATCGATGTACGATTGCGGGTCTTTTCCCGCAGCCTCTGCCTTGCGTTGTAATTTTTGCCCATGCTCGTCTGTCCCGGTAAGGTAGAACACGTCGTACCCTTGCAACCGTTTATAGCGAGCCAACGTATCCGCAACCGTCGTCGAATACGCATGACCAATATGCAATTTATCATTCGGATAATAAATTGGGGTCGTAATGTAAAATGTGCGTTCGCTCACTCGAGGAATCCTCCGTTTTCATGAAGCATCACACGGTCTAAAGTTTGCGCAAAATGCTTCAATGACCAAATAGATCTTGCCGCCCATGGTATCAATAAACCAGAGCTACTGTCAATTTATTAGCCACCTAAAAATCCCCTGCACACTCGTGTGCAGGGGGAGATCAGTGAGCAAGATTCTGTTCTTAACGCGGTGAACGCTGATTGCGAAACGACGAGGACACGCGTTTGGGACGTGGATGTAAAGCATGCTGCAACTTCGTTAACGCTCTCGCCTCGATGCGCGATACATAAGAGCGTGAAATCCCCATGAGTTCAGCAATCTGATTTTGCGTCCACTCCATTCCATCGATTAACCCATAACGCAAACAGACCACTTTACGCTCTCGTTCATCTAATATAGGTAAAAACGAACGCAATCGTTCTTCTTCCAAACGCTCTCCAACAAATCGCTCCAATTCATCTGAATCAGACCCTAGCACATCACGTAAAGTCAGATCATTCCCCTCTTTATCTGTGCCGATCGATTCATCCATTGAAATATCACGACTCGACTTCTTCCTAGAACGCAAATGCATAAGCATCTCATTTTCAATGCAGCGCGCCGCGTAGGTGGCAAATTTCGTGCCTGCATCTTGACGAAAACTCTTGACCGCCTTAATCAGCCCAATCGTACCAAGCGAAATCATATCGTCCTCATCAACGCCAGAATCCCGAAATTTTTTTGCAATGTAAGCGACAAGTCGCAAATTATGTTCAATGAGACGGTTGTAAGCAGCTTCATCGCCCTGTTGGATCTGAAGCAGACATTCCTTTTCTTCCTGTTCATTCAGTGGTTGCGGGAAAGCCTGGTTTTTTACATAGGAAACGAGTGACACCGTTTCCTTGACACATAGGGTGATGAGTGAAATTAGAGCTGGCACTCCACGTCCCTCCTGCTATCTTGGCGGCATCAAACCATCGTATGTCAGGGGAACTGGAAGCGTTACATCAATAGGCCCATGTTTGACGCAAAAAAGTAAAAAAAACTATTGCATCTCTATGGTCTAAGTGGTAGACTTTCACTAGTAAATAAGTGGGTAAACCTTAATAAAATCCGCTAGTTTGTGAAACTTGCGGAAGATTGCATTTTACCTGTGAATACAGGTTATGCAAGGAGATAGAAAAAATAAAAAGTAACCAATCATGGGGAGGAACACTCACAATGATGAAGTCCACAGGCATTGTCCGTAAGGTTGACGAATTAGGGCGTGTTGTCATTCCGATTGAACTGCGCCGCACCTTAGGAATTGGAGAAAAAGATGCTCTAGAAATTTACGTCGACGGCGATCGCATCGTTCTGAAAAAATACGAGCCTGCCTGCATTTTCTGTGGTCAAGCGGACGAAATTATCCACTTCAAAGGGAAAAATATCTGCCCGAATTGCATTGCTGAAATGGCACAACAAAAATAAGCGATTCGATACTCAATAGATCTATCTTTATGATTTATTTTCTAATAGTGCACGGTAAACGTCCCGCCGCGAAATGCTGCGGGCTTTTGCCACTTCTCGCATGGCTTCTTTTTGCGTTAATCCTTCAGCCATCCATTGTGCGACATGTTCAGCGATAGACAATTGCTCCCCTAAAACCGATTGATGATTCTGCGTTACATGAGGATCCCATTGGGGGTCCGCCCCTACGAGAACCACCATCTCTCCACGCTTCATCTCTTCGGGCAACAACTGCTGATGTTCCGCAAGGCGTCCTCGTACATAGCACTCATGGTGCTTTGTCAATTCTTTCGCGATGACGACCGGACAATTTCCCAATCCTTCATATAAATCTGCCAACATCTTATCAATGCGATGAGGAGCTTCGTAAAAAATGAGCGTTTCCGATCGCCCACGCAATTGCTCGATGATAGCTCGCCGCTCTTTCGCAACACGAGGCAGAAAGCCGTGAAAAGAAAAGTTTTTCGTATCTAGTCCGGATCCTACTAGAGCGGTCATCGCCGCATTGGGCCCAGGCAGAACGACATAGGGTAATTGTTCTGCCACCAACAGTGCAATTAAATCAAATCCGGGATCAGAGATCGCTGGCATTCCTGCATCAGAGACTAGAGCGCCCGAGTAACCCGCTTGAAGAAGGCGAATCACACTCTCCCCTGCAGTGCGCACATTATGTTCATGATATGAAAAAAACTGCTTCGGTCGAATCGCAAAATGTGTCAATAGTTTTCTTGTGTGACGAGTATCTTCTGCAGCAATAAAATCAACTTCTTGGAGGACGCGTAAAGCACGCAAAGTAATATCCTCGAGATTTCCTATAGGTGTAGGCACTACATATAAAGTTCCGACTGACATCGCATGGGAATCACTCATGAGCGGCCATCCTTCGATTGAGGCACATGGCAATCTTCTCTATACACGCTGCAGACTTTGTAAACAAAACAGACATTCTCCTTTGCGCAAGCTCCCATAATTAACATTGCAGATATGAAACCCATCTTCGTACAGCTGTCCAAGATAACGGGCCGCTTCACCCTGTATTGGGGTTTTTTCTTCCGCATAGAGACGTGCACGTTCACGTAACTTCACATTTTCAAGCGCTAATTGCCCATTTTCCTCTATCAAATCGCTAATCAGCAGCTTCAATTCTCCAAGTTCCTGATAAAATTCCCCGATTCGATCTTGTAGTTGCTCGATCTGCCGCAACATGGCCTGTTTGTCGATCATGAGATTTCACCCCTCAGCTACTGCAAGCGTCACGCTGACTCCCTTTGAAACTGAAGAAATACGGCTTCTAAAGCTGTTGCGACTTGAACGTGACTTGATAAGCGTCTGCGTAACGCGCCAAGCTCTACGGCGATACGAGCATAGTGGTCGATTTGTTCGCCCTTTGCTACATGCTGTAATTGCCGTATTTGTGCGCGAAAATGAGAGACGGGTTGCGAACAACTCACTGCGATGAGATCTCGGAAATACGCAATCAACAAATCTACAATCGCGTAACCTTGCTCTGCTTTAAAATTCATCTTTGCAAATCGATCAGCAACAGCATGCCAACCGTGTGGCTCTTGTGTTGCTAAAGACTGTCCCAATTCTAGCACTAGCGACAGGGCATCAGCAAACTGCGCTTGAACCTTCGCAAAATCCCCATCTTCTTCCTCTTTGTTTGGCCATAACGCGAACAAGCCGTCATCGTCTGTCTCTTGCAGGTTTAGTGAATTTTTATCAATGCGCAAAAGTGCACAACGCGAACGCAATGTGGGCAAGAGTGCTGCCAGTGAGACTGTTAAAAACAAAAATAAACGATTTTCACCTGGTTCCTCTACCCATTTGAGAATGGCATTCGTCGCTTCGACCGTTAACTTTTGAGCATCCTCTACGACAATCATGCGCAAGGTGACACCGCTAGCCTTTCTCGTATCCGCAGACCATGCCGAACGCATTTGAGCAATTTTGAGAGAGGCCCCATCTGGCGCAATCCAAGTCATTCCGAGGTGATTGCCCGATGCAATACGCAAACATTCATCACACGTCTGGCAAGCATCTCCTGAAGGAGAAACTCGTGAACAGTAGAGACCTTGTACGATTTGGTGTGCCGTTTGGCGCAAAACGGTGAGAGATTCACCTAGTAAAATATAGGCATGTCCAAGGCGATGCAGATCGTGCAGACGTCTCATTTTGTTTGCTATTTCCGTCGCGTCCATCTCATAAGAACCTCATTTCTACAAGCGAAGACTGACCAACAAGCCCTTGATTTCCCCGACAATCCGCAATACATCAATCGGTTCTTGTTGCTGCTGCAACACCGAATGCATCAGGTCGAGTAAGTGACGATCAATTTGCTCGACTTGCATAAAAATTTTCTGTCGACCTAATCGCCCTTTCGTCACTGCTTGGTGAACGGTTAACCCGTTTTGAACTGCACGTTGCACAAACTCCATCACTGCATCACGATAAGCTTGTGCAGTTTCGACCGAAGGATGCCGCACTAGTTTCTCTCCTCGTTTCGTCACAGCATCCATCAATCTCCCCCACTCTTGCTCTTCTAAAACCTGCTGCGTGGCGACTAATTGGCTCTGAAAAGCGGACGATTCTTTCGCTGCGCCCACATTTGCCACTGGGGGATGTCCAGAATCTAAGAGATTAGAACGCTCCATCTTTACCTTCAAATATAACGCCCCCGCACGTGATCAATACTGTTCAAAGCGATCCACTTGTACAATAAACACCGTGGCTCCGCCAACTTGGACAGACACCGGATACGAGACAAAGGATTCAACTTGATTGCCAAGCGGCGTAAGTGGTGTCACGAGTTGCTCACGCGCGCGGCAACTTTGTCGAATGTGTGAGAGTGCTTCCTCAACGCGAGAGTCTTCTACGCCAATCATGAATGTCGTATTGCCCGAACGCAAGAATCCCCCTGTCGAAGCTAACTTCGTCGCGCGAATCCCGGCTTTAACCAGTCGTTCTGAGAGACGAGCCACGTCTTTATCTTGAACCACCGCAAAGATCAATTGCATGGAGAACCCTCCCCCCCATTTATCAATTGAGAGACGATGCGCCAAATCTCCTGTTCAACAGTTTCTGGTGACCCTGTAGCATCTAGCCAAAGCATTCGCTGCTGGTCTTGTTCATATAACTGGTTTAATCCGCTGCGCACCGCGCGGAAAAAGTCAGCATTACGCTGCTCCATACGATCCTTCTTCCCCATTCCACTGCGTGCATTCAAGCGTTGTTCAGCTACTTCCACTGGAACATCTAGAATGAAGGTTACATGCGGAAGAATCCCTTGCAAGGCAGGTTGATTTAACGCCCACACCAATTCTGGTGTCACCTCGTCCGCCGCACTGCCATACCCCTGGTAGACAACACTCGCATCGACAAACCGATCACAGATCACAATCTTCCCAGCTGCAAGCGCGGGCGCAATCACGCGCTGCACATGTTCTGCACGCGCGGCTGCATATAAATACGCCTCTGTGAGCGAGGTCATCACAGATTCGGGATCTAGTAAAAGCGCGCGAATCGCGTCTCCGATCGGAGTGCCGCCTGGCTCGCGCGTGCAAATATATTCATGCGAAGTTTCCCGGAGACGCGCGCAAAGCCGCTCAACTTGCGTCGTTTTCCCAGAACCATCAATGCCCTCAAAGGTGATAAAAACACCCCGATTCAAGATACAGCCTCGCCTCCTTGTTCTTCCGCAGCCTCTAGATAATATCGAATCCTCGGCGGATTTTGCTCTAACAGGCCATCGATTCTCTGCTGAGCCGCGTGATGTTGCAAAAGCACTTGTGCAGTCTCGGCAGTCAGCGTCTCACCCGGAAGCACATAAGGAATTCCTGGCGGATACGGCACAATAGCATCAGCGACCACATGCCCAATCGCATCTTGTAACGCCCCCTCTACTTCATGAAGGACGCGCTGCCCAAGGTTATGCAACACAAGAGGGTGCGTCACCACCTGCTGTGTGTGTGTGGTGAGATCTACGGGAGAAGTGACAGATGAGATCCCCTCTCCGATCGCGAGTAATGCCTCCACCACCATCTCCATATCGCGATGTGTCGATGCGTAAGTCCAGACAAACAACACGTGACGTTCTGTTGCTAGTTCCACATATACTCCAAAACGTTCTCGCAAAAGGCGTTCGACTTCAAATCCCGTACGCTGCAATCGGCCCGCATCCAATACCCATTTGAAAGGGTCTGCAAAACCGACAGGAGCAACTTCAACAATCAATCCAGGCCTCTTCTCTATGACGCGCATTTTTGCACTTCGTAAAGCCGCTAACGTGTTCGATAACATTTGTTTCCCCTGAGTGGCCATTTGCTGGCGCGCACTATCTATAGATGCGAGCAACAAATAAGAAGGAGAACTGGACTGAAGGGTGCGCAACCATTTCTTTAGTCTGGACCGATCGACCCGTTCACCACAAACGTGCAGAAGTCCGGATTGTGTAAATGCCCCCAACATTTTATGAGCGCTGTGGATCACGAGGTCTGCGCCTACTTGTACAGCTGAGGTTGGCAGATCTGCATGAAAAGAAAAATGCGCACCATGCGCTTCATCCACAATGACAAGCACGTCATTTTGGTGAGCCAATTTAACGATCGCTGCCAAATCCGAAGCCGCGCCATAATACGTTGGACTCGTGACAATTAGCGTCTTGCAAGATGGAAAATGGGACAAAGCTTGTTCCACAGTCGCAAGCGATAGGGCTCCTGCAACTCCTCCTTGCACCTCCGGAAAAACAGGAACGATCTGTGCGCCTGCAAGCTCTAATGCAGACCATATTGACTGATGGGCATTACGCGCTACAATCGCAAGATCTCCAGGTCCAACAGCTGTTAAGATCGCAGCAAGATTCCCTACTGTGCTGCCCCCTACCAAAAAATAAGTCTCTTGTGCCCCCCAAGCTGCGGCAGCTAGCTGTTGCGCTGCTAAAATCGGGCCTGTAGGATGATGAAGATCATCCGCACCGGGTAACTCTGTAATATCAAGACGTCCTACATGTCCTACGTAGGCAGCCAATTCTTCAGAAAGGCCTTGTCCCGCTTTATGTCCTGGCACATGTAGCGAGACTCGTTCACGCGCTTGGTGCGCGCGGACTGCTTCAACAATCGGCATTGCCTTTTGATCGATTCTCATAACTCACCTTAGGAATACAATTTCGTGACGCGATGACAGAATCCTTCTGCTTCACTCTATTGTATGCAACATTTATGATAAGGTCGACCCATTGGCTTCTTCTTTGTCTAAGTTTAAAACATCGATCCACAAACCGCGCAGACGACCGACAAAATAGTCATAGAGATCGTCCTCTACATTGGTGCGGCAGATATCTTGCTCACACTCCAAGCAAATAAATTGTGTCAAAATATGAATTCCTTCTGTACATTCGCGTTCACAAATCATGCATACCGAACGGTTTGTCTCCATCTCAACCACTATCCCCTAGTTATTCAATCCTAGCAATCAGTATACCTCTCTTTGATTGCTGTTATACGAGAGCATATAGATCCGACTTCTGTGCACCTACCGTATGCATTTCGACGTGAAAAGGTTCCTCATGTGCTATACTACGTGCAGTGTGCGCAAGGACTTGGCAAGGGAGGAGCAAAGTCTTGTCTTCGGAATCACAAGGGCGATTTGGACGTGGGGCGTCTTCAATGGTAAGCGCAGTATTCATCTCAAAAGTACTCGGACTGCTTTTTATCATCCCCCTGCAAAATATGATCGGCGGTTACGCCTATGGACTCTATTATCTAGCTTATCCACTTTATACTGTGATGCTGACGTTATCTACAGCCGGATTTCCACTTGCTCTCTCCAAATCCATCAGCGACTTGTCGGCACGCGGTCGACATCGCGAGGCAACCGCAACCTTTCGCATTGTTGGACGAGCGATGCTTGTATTTGGCCTTGTTTCTTTTTTCCTCATGTGGTTTATGGGGCCCCTCTACCTGCGATTGGCAGTCCCCCAACAGCAACATGCACTTTTGCATGACGCACTGCCTGCCGTTCGCGCACTAGCGCTTGCCTTACTCCTGCTTCCTCTGATGAGTGCCATGCGAGGATATTTACAAGGATATTTAAACCTTCAACCTTCTGGTACTTCTCAAGTTGTTGAACAGATCGTTCGTGTGATTTTCATTTTGGCCGGCGCCTTTCTCGCAATTCAACTCGGTTATGGACCGCGCGTAACTGCCGCAGTAGCCACATTGGGTGCGGTCGTTGGTGCGATCCCGGCATTTATCGTCTTGCGTCACGCGGTGATCAAAACGCGCCGGGCTCATTTGCAAAAATCACGCGTTGCGCAGATGCCCCGCCTGCCTGCACGCTCGATTTTATGGCGTCTCTTCCTCTACTCGCTACCTATTGCCATGGGAAGCTTAGTTCTTCCACTGTCCCAGCAAGTCGACGCTTGGACTGTGCCGCGCGAACTCGTCGCAAGTGGCCTTAGCGTCGTTGCAGCTACAGTGCAATATGGCATTTACAGTGGCGAAGCGCTAAAACTCATTCAGCTCCCACTTGCGTTTGCTAACGCGATCGGGGCTTCTGTCATGCCCGCAATCACTGAAGCCATGGCACGCAAAGATCGCAAATTGGGTGAAGATCGCCTCTTGCTTACGCTTCGCATGACAGCTTTTATCACGCTTCCAGGCGCACTGATTCTCAGCGTTCTCGCGTTACCGATCAATCTGGCCCTGTTTAAAAGTACAGCCGGCACAGACGCGATTGCGCTTGCCGGCGTGATGAGCATTTATAGTGCGATTGAACTCGTATCTACCTATATTTTACAAGGATACGATCGCTTTTATACACCTGTTTGGCATATGGGAGTAGGGCTCCTCATAAAGCTAGGATTAAACCTCACCTTGATTCCACTCTTTGGCATCGATGGCGCGGCAATCGCCGGGATCGTCGGATATTTCGTTTCTTCCTGGCTAAATATGGCAGCCATTCGCCGTGCCACAGGTCTTCGTGTGTACTTTTTACGCTTAACTTGGCGCACTTTCGTCGCCTCTGGGGCCGTTGGACTTCTCTCTTATGGCATTTTGCGCCTCTATGAATTCATGACCACGTGGCTTCCAGCTTTTCACGCCTCTCGGATGTTGGCGCTAGGCGCTGTCCTTGTGAGCTTAGTCCTTGGCGTTCCAGTTTATATCGCCACCGCATTAATGTTGCGCGCCGTTGATCAGGAGGAATTGCTCCGCATGCCGATGATCGGCCCTTTACTTATAAAATTGGCGCGGGCGTAAGCAGGATTTTTCAACTGCCTGCGCTTAAAAAGGCCAGATTGCTCGGCAGCGGTGGCACTTCCTCACTCGTGGCATTCTTAGAGAAGCCAGTGTTGGACAATCGCAAGTGCCGCGACACCGGGCACCCCTAATACACTCGCGACGCCAGCTGTTTGCAGATTGAGTGGAACGTGAATGCCCATTCCCTTCCCTACATAATCAATCGCCGCGAGAGCAAGCAAGCCCACGCTCAAGTTACGCAAAAGAACGCCAAAAAAAGACAGCGGATCACGCAAAATTTGAGCAGCCACAATGAGCACCACTAAAATGCCAAGTGCCATCCAAAGTGCAGTCTGATCGCTAAACATCGTACGCCTCCTCCGTTAAAAGGAATCAGAGTCGCGCGCAAAAGATAGATTCACACGAGGAAAGTCTTGACGATCAGACCGATACGAACGGAAATTTACATGGTTTGGGATGTTCACGACAATTCGCAAACGCCTAGCCACGCGCATTAACCCTTCAAATCGCATTTCCGCCGCATTTAACAGATAGATGGCATCGTCGATAACAACCTCGTCCATCGCGTTGTTAAACTGTTGCAAGGCCAGTTGCCACTGCGCATGTGCGTCTGCAATTTGCGCAAGGAGCTCTGCGCGCTGCTCGTCCGAAAACCCCTCGAATTCCTCCATAGGCCGGCCCTCTACTTTCCGTATGGTTAGTAGAGTATAGTGAGCAAGCAGAGGTTTTATGACAACTTTAGATTGGACGGCGAAATTCCATCGCACGTTTAAGCGTTATTTCATCCGCATATTCCAAATCGCCACCCACAGGGATCCCATGTGCGATACGTGTAACTTGCAACTGATCAAAGTGATGTGCCAAGCGCGCGATGTACATCGCTGTAGCCTCGCCTTCCACTGTTGAATTGGTTGCTAAAATTAGCTCAGTTACTTGTTCATTCGCGATGCGCTGCAACAATTCACGCAGGTGAAGCTGGTCTGGACCAATCCCATCCATCGGGGAAATTGCCCCGCCAAGTACGTGATAGAGCCCGTCATATGCTTGCATTCGCTCAATTGCAAGCATATCGCGAGTGTCTTGCACTACACAAATGACACTGCGATCGCGTAGGGGATCTCCACATACCGGGCAAGGGCTGCGATCGCTGATTGCGCAACACTGTTCACAAATGGTTAACTCCTGTTTCATACGCAACAGCGCCTGCGCGAATTCTTGCACTTGCTCATCTGCCATCGTCGTCACATAAAATGCAAGACGTTGTGCGGACTTTGGACCGATTCCAGGCAGTCGCTCAAACTGTTGAATCAGCCGCAAAATAGGTTCTGGAAACTGCAACATTAGAATAACCCAGGGATGTTCAATCCCCTTGTGTATTTGCCCATTTGTTCTTCAATGAGCGCTTCGACTTTCTGATTGGCATCATGCAGTGCCGTTAAAATTAAATCTTCCAGCATCTCTACATCTTCAGGGTCGACCACTTCCGGCTTAATTTTCACAACTTCCACTTTGCGATGTCCATTCATCTGAATCGTCACTGCATCTCCACTCGCAGACCCCGTTACCGTCATGGAACCGAGCGCCTCTTGCGCCTTACTCATATCCTCTTGCAATTTCTTGGCTTGCTTCATCAACTGATTCATATTTTTCATTAGACCATCTCCTGTTCCTATTCTTCGATTACAATTTGCACTCGATCTTCACCGAGTAATTCTATCACTTTTTCCACCCACGGCTCACGTCCTTTCGACTGTATGGGTTCAGTATCCAGCGGATGCTCTTGTTGCAATTGTCCCCATTTGTCCTCAAGGATTGTAGCGATTGATAACGTGCATTGAAAGAGTCTTTGCAACACCTCTTCAATGAATTCGCGGTGAGGACTGCGCATCACGGTCTCCGCATGCAAAGAAGACTTAAAAGCGACCACAAGATGTTCTCCAAACACAGCTACAGGACGTCCCGCCAACAACCATGCCCTAGACTGTATGCTCACCTTCTTCACTTCTTCTAAAACGAGATTCCACTTTTGCTCAATCGCAGCAAGTCGATCTTGATCATTTTGTGACATTTTCTTTCCACGCCATGGCTCTATTCCCCTCATCGCCACCTTTTGAGGATGTATCGGAGAGACTCGCACCTCTGAAGCAGGAGCAAAATCCGCTTGCGCCATGTAGTCAGGAGTTTTCCCCTCAGTAAAAGGTGTACGCACTTCCTCACTTGTGATGGGGGAACTCCTTTCTTTACGCAAATTCTCATGCCGTTGTTCAAACGCCTCAATGCGTTTCGTCAGTTGCGATACCTCTTGCTGTAATTCCTGCAATACCTCCGCTTGTACCAACTGCCCTGCTTTTTGCTGAGCCTGTATTTCGTTTATAAAAGAGACCAGACTCACTTCGACATAAAGCCGAGTCTGTGCTTGATAACGCAATTCCGACTGTAGGCTGCCCATTCGCTGCGCAAAGGTCAGCAAAATTTCAGGAGTCACACGTTGAATGACGATTGGGAATGTGGGATCATACGCGGAGCGATCTCCGGATTTTTCCTCTACTCCCCCACAACGCTGTAAAATCGCATCGCGTAAATAGGACGAAATCTCTACTACAAGCTGCGACGGATCCACTCCTTGTTCCCAAAATGACGCCAGCAGTGATAACAATGCCGCATAGTCACGCGTAAAAACATGAGTGCAAAGCTGGCCAATCTTTTCACTCGCAACCCCCCCTGTCACTTGCGCCACTTGCTCTACGCCAACTTGTAAATCAGAAAATGCGACCACCTGATCTAACAGCGCGAGCGCATCACGCAATCCTCCTTCTGTCAAACGCGCAATCAGCCACAAGGCCGCATCCTCAATCTCAACTGGGAGCGTTGCGACCACTTCTCGCAAGCGATCGACCACACGTTCAATCTTGACACGGCCAAAAGTAAAGCGTTGGCACCGTGAAGCGACAGTGGGAGGCACTTTATGCAATTCTGTCGTGGCCAAAATAAAAAGGCAATAATCGGGGGGCTCCTCGAGTGTTTTTAGCAATGCATTAAACGCTTCCGGCGTTAACATGTGGACTTCATCGATAATGTACACTTTCTTTTGAACTTCAGTCGGTGCATATCGCACTTGTTCCAACAGAGAGCGAATTTCATCAATTCCGCGGTTCGACGCCGCGTCCATCTCAATCACATCCATAACCGCGCCAGCTGTAATCCCAGTACAAGCCGGGCAGACATTACAAGGCTCAACCCCTTGCGGATGCTCACAATTGACCGCTTTTGCCAAAATCTTTGCTAAGCTGGTTTTCCCAGTACCACGTGGCCCGGCAAATAAGTATGCATGTGCCAAGCGGTTCATCTGGAGCGCGTGCGTCAGTGTGGTCACCACATGCTCCTGTCCAATTACGTCCGCAAAGCGCTGCGGTCGCCACGCGCGATACAAAGCCACATAAGACACCATGATCACTCCTTGACCGCAGCCGGTAAAATGATCGAAAAAGTCGTACCAAATCCCTTAGAAAAGACGCGAATTTCTCCGCCAAATTCAGTGACAATGCGTTGACAAATCGCCAACCCTAGACCTGTTCCATGTTCCTTCATGGTAAAAAATGCATCAAAAATTCGATCAATCATATAAGATGGAATGCCTGGTCCCGTATCAGAGATGTCGATGTGAACATTTTTTCTGTCTGCATCATCATGTGTCGCAATCGTTAACGTCCCCCCTCCGCTATCTTCCATCGCATCCAGTGCATTACTCACAAGATTAAGCAGCACTTGTTTGAGATGATTGCGATCCACGCGCACAAGAGACGTAGGTTCTAAAAGAAACTGACAATCTATGTTGCGCAACAGGGCATCGGATTGAACAATAGAGGCAATGCTCTCAATCACTTCATTGGATGTAATCATCTCCAGCACAAGATCTGCTGGCTTTGCAAGAAGCAACATTTGGTTGACGAGTTGATTCACCCGATCAATTTCAGATAGCATCAGTTGAATATAAACTTGCTCCTTTTCTAATCCTACAGCAACGAGATCCCGTTCTAATACCTGTAGAAAACCTCGGATCGAAGTCAGTGGGTTGCGAATTTCATGCGCTATCCCCGCCGCCATTTTCCCTGCAGTCGCCAATTTATCATGTCGCAATACCTGCGCCTCAATGGTCATCAAGTTGTCGATCTCGCGACAAGCAAATATTGATCCATATACCTCTTGGTGTTGCTGAATGACATGGGCGTCAACAAGTAAATGAACAAGTTTTTCTTTGCGCTCAAAATGAACCAAGCGAGAACGATATTCGCTCTGCTCCAGAAACGTCTTTTCAAAAAGCGCAATCAAAGGGGGGTATTTACTAAGGATCACGTGGAGTGGTTGCGGAGCGTCCATCACCGGCAATTCAACGAGCTCAGCAAAGGGATGATTATATTCGATCATCAATTGATGCGAATCCGTATATATGTAGGAAATAGGCAGTATTGACATCATCCACTGCATCAAATGCAAAATAGGGGTCGGATCTACCTGATCCTCCGAACTTCCCGATAGTCCAAACATTTCGAATAGAGTTGATAACTCCGAGTGAGATTTGCGCATGCACACGTTCCCCTTGCCGTACGACGACCGAAAAACATGAAGATTTAGCCGAACTCTCAGCGCCACCTAGCCAGGCGGGACTGCGGCACCCGTCTGACATCTCTTAGTGCTGCTTCCGTCAGGACCTGACACAGTTCGAGAGCAAGCGTTGCGCAGGACCCAACTAGATGAGCGCTGAGACTCCGGCTAAATATAGAAATGGCGGAGAGAGTGGGATTCGAACCCACGAGCCCCGTTAAGGACTACTCGCTTTCGAGGCGAGCTCCTTCGACCACTCGGACATCTCTCCGCAGGTCGCGTCAAAACAGCTACTCATGAATTAGCGCAAGCGTTTTTCGCGAAAGAAATCTTGAATTATATTACCACATTGTTGAGCCAAAATGCCACCGGTAACAACTGGATAATGATTGAGTCGTTCAAATGCATACGCATGACCAGATGACCGGAGTGCTCCACCCTTAGGATTTTCAGCTCCATAAACTACATGCGAGATCCTGCTAAGTTGAATCGCACCTGCACACATCATACAGGGTTCGATCGTAACATACAAGCGGCAGTCGTGAAGTCGCCAGTGCTTGCGCTTAGCAGCCGCAGCCTGAATGGCTAACATCTCCGCATGAGCCGTAGGATCGCCGCGCCACTCACGCAGATTATATCCCCTTCCCAATACCTGCCCCTCTTTATCTATTACAACAGCACCAATCGGAACTTCCCCCAAATCATAGGCCCGCCTCGCCTCATGTAAGGCTAGCTCCATAAAATACTCGTGATCTTCGCGTATCATCTTGCCCACAATCTCCTTTCCCTCATTGTATCATCGACACACCTTTTTGGCCTCTTGCATACATTGTGAAAGACCTGGGCTCATAAATCCCTGAACAGTTTACTAGGAGGAATCTGACATGTGCGGAATTGCAGGATATGTCGATTGGGAAGGTGCCACAAAAGAACGTTTGAACACGATAGAGCACATGGGCACAACCTTAGTCTGTCGGGGACCGGACGCGGATGGGACCTTTGTCCATGGGCCCGTGGCGTTTGCTCACCGCAGACTCATTGTCATCGATCCAGAAGGCGGGATCCAACCGATGGTGCGCCGTGTAGACGGTCGCAGATATGTCATCACCTATAATGGTGAACTGTACAATATGGATGAATTGCGGCGAGAACTCGAACTGTGCGGACACACCTTTGAAACGCGATCTGACACAGAATTACTCCTGCTCTCTTATGTCCAATGGGGTCCCCAATGCGTAGAAAAACTCAACGGAATTTTCGCTTTTGGCATCTGGAGTGAGACCGACCAAACCCTCTTTTTGGCGCGTGATCGCTTAGGTGTAAAACCTCTATTCTACACGGAACGTGGTCACTTATTCGTGTTTGGCTCAGAATTGAAAGCTCTTCTTGCACATCCAAACGTGCCAGCTGAAGTCGATTTGGAAGGGCTCGCCGAATTACTTCTCATCGGTCCGGCCCACACACCCGGTCACGCTGTATTTAAAGGAATTCATGAACTACGGCCTGGTTACTCTCTGCTCTACTCTCAGTCAGGGACAAAAATCACCCAGTACTGGAGACTCGAGAGCCATCCACACGAAGATGACGTCGAAACAACTGCTGACACGGTGCGCGAATTACTGCGAGATGCCGTATCGCGCCAACTCGTCTCCGATGTGCCTGTAGTCACTTTTTTATCGGGAGGACTCGATTCCAGTGCAGTCAGTGCACTTGCTGCGGAAGCTTTTCAGGCAGATGGACGCGGCCCCTTGCATACTTACTCGATCGATTTTGCAAATATGGATGAATACTTTGAAGCGAACGCCTTTCAGACTGGGCGCGATACGCCATTTGCCCGCCGCGTGTCCAAATATCTTGGCACCATACACCATGAAATCGTCTTTGACACACCTGATTTGATCGAACATTTAACTCGCCCGCTCGCCGCTCGCGACCTTCCTGGCATGGCAGACATTGACACGTCACTCTATCTTTTCTGCAAGGAAATAAAAAAAGAGGCGACAGTCGCGCTGTCAGGCGAAGCCGCTGACGAAGTGTTTGGCGGATACCCTTGGTTCCATCGAGAAGACGCATTACAAGCTGATACTTTTCCCTGGTCACTTCAACTCGAAGAACGTATACGGCTTTTGTCCAAGGAATTCCTCGCACGACTTAACCCGATTGAATACGTGAAGGAACGCTACCATGAGGCGCTGGCCGAAGTGCCAAAACTACCTGGTGAAACCCGTGAGGAAGAGCGCTTGCGTGAAATCTCTTATTTAAACATCACACGCTTTTTAACGACTTTACTTGAACGCAAGGATCGCATGAGTATGGCGACAGGGTTGGAGGTTCGAGTTCCTTTTTGTGACCATCGATTGGTCGAGTATGTGTGGAATATTCCTTGGAAGATTAAGCGTTTTGATGGGACTGCGAAGGCCATTTTGCGTAAAGCAATGGTGGGCATTCTACCTGATGACGTCGTCTATCGACGCAAAAGCCCCTATCCTTCTACCCATAACCCCGCTTATTTAGCTGCTGTACGAGAGTGGGTAGAGCAGATTCTCGACGATAAAACGCAACCTATTCACGCCTTAATAAACGAATCGGCCGTTCGCGAACTGATTCAAGCAAGTTACAATAAACTCGAACATCGGCCTTGGTTTGGTCAAATCATGGCAACCCCACAGATGTTTGACTATCTGATTCAAATCAACACGTGGTTAAAAACGTACAACGTTCAAATTACATGGTAAACAAGCGGGAGAAGCTGTGCCTTTATTGTGGCACTTCCCGCTTCCCCTTGAAGTTTTTACTAGTTCTCACTTCTTGAATAATCTCTCGCAACTGCTGCGCACTCTCGTCGAGATTGTCATTTACAACCACAAAGTCATACTTGTCTTGATATTTCATCTCAAGCTCCACACGCTCTAGTCGCTTCTGAATATTGCGTTGGTCTGCATCCCGACTATACAGGCGATTTGACAATTCATCGAGTGAAGGTGGCATTATAAAAATTGTACAAATGTGTTCTGGAAAAGCCGCGACAGCATCTGCACAACCGAGCACATCCATGTCTGTGATAATATCGTAGCCATTTTCAATCGCATAGCGAATCGATGGTAAATGTGTACCATAGTAGTCATTCGTATGAATTTTCTTCCACTCGAGAAACTGCCCACGCTCGATCATTTCCTCAAATTCATCCTTAGAAACAAAAACGTAAGGATTCAGTTGACTTTCACCAGGACGCATGGGGCGAGTCGTGGCCGAAGGCATATAATACACGCCTGACAACCCCTGCAAAACGATGCCAAGCAGTGTGTTTTTCCCTACACCAGAAGGACCAGATAAAATAAAAAAATAGCCTGGTCGATCTTGTTGATCCTCCGGTCGAAATGGAATAAAGATTTCCGGAACCATCCTCATCCCCCCTTTACACGTGTCGCGGCATCGCACAAATCCCTGCCAAGCACATGGTTTACCACATTATGATGGGTATGTAGGAGCTCTGTCAACGCTACATACCCTATCCGGTCATAAAACAGTAAAAAACGAGTGAAATGGGCATTCTCAGGATTTTCGATCATACAAAGTAGGGGGCAAGCATTTTAGCTCCCCCCATTAAACTCATGTATAAATTATTGATCACTCAGTATCGTATCCGGCTTCTTCTATCGCTTCTTTCAAAGACTCCACCGTGGTTTTTGTTTCATCAAACGTAACTGTGGCCTTTGCACTTGCTAGATCCACCTTTGCTTCGCGTACCCCCTGTACACGATTCAGTGCATTCGTAACTGATTTCACACATCCACCACAGGTCATACCCTTTACTGCAATTGTAATTGTCGACATGACTTCCATCTCCTTTTTTCTATGCAACCGCTCCGTATGCAACGTCTTGTCACATAGACATTACACACTTCTTCCCAAGCGAAGACAACGCAATAACAAGCTATTTGAAACTACGCTTACTGAACTCATTGCCATAGCCGCCCCAGCAATGACTGGACTAAGAATTCCAGAAGCAGCAAGCGGAATCCCAAGTACATTGTAAAAAAATGCCCAGAAGAGATTTTGTCGAATCTTTTTCATTGTCGCTTTAGATAACCGAATCGCATCAACCACACCATACGTCCTTGCATTCATCAGTGCAATGTCGGCTGCTTCAATCGCAACGTCTGCACCTGTCCCCATCGCAATGCCAATGTCAGCTGCCGCCAATGCCGGAGCATCATTGATTCCATCCCCCACCATCGCCACAATGCGCCCATCCTTACGGAGCGATTCCACCTTCGACGCCTTCTCTGTAGGGAGGACACTGGCAATGACGTTCGTGATTCCAACTTGTGTAGCGACCGCCTTTGCTGTTCGTTCATTGTCACCAGTAATCATCCACACTTCGATGCCCATCCGATGAAGTTCACGCACTGTTTCAGCTGCATCTTCTTTAATAGGGTCCGAGATGGCCAAAATACCCAGCACTTGCTTTGAATCAGCTACTAAAATCGCCGTTTTCCCAGTTTCCTCATAACGAACAAGGATCTCGTTAGGAATGTTGTCAATCCCGTGTTCAAGCAGCCACTTGTCATTCCCAATTCGAATCAGTTGATCATCAATCTGGCCCTCGATTCCCTTCCCAGGGATTGCTTCTACATTCGATACTGTTTGAAGAGCAACTCCGAGTTCCTCTGCGTATCGCACGACAGCTGTACCTAGTGGATGTTCACTCTGCGCCTCTAGTGAGGCTGCTAGCCGAATCAATTCTGTTTCAGTTACTCCTGATGCCGTCCAAACATCAGTCACCCTAGGTTTCCCAGTTGTGAGGGTCCCTGTTTTATCCAGTATCACAGTGTTTATTTTGTGTGCCAACTCAAGATGTTCTCCGCCCTTAATGAGGATCCCAGATTCTGCACCTAGACCTGTACCGACCATGATGGCTGTCGGTGTCGCTAAGCCTAACGAACATGGGCAAGCAATGACCAGTACTGCAACTGCTGCAAATAACGCATGTGACCAACCACTGAATATTCCCCAAAGAATCAACGTGAAAAGTGCAATGATCAGTACAATAGGTACAAAAATACCTGATATTTTGTCAGCAAGTCTTTGTACAGGCGCCTTAGACCCTTGCGCTTGGTCTACCAAGCGAATCACTTGTGCCAATGCAGTATCAGAGCCCACTTTTGTGACTTCCATCGTGAATGCTCGCGTTTGGTTTACTGAAGCACCCACTACCGGATCGCCGACCTCTTTTGAGACGGGGAGTGGCTCCCCCGTTAAAAAGGATTCATCCACGAATGTATTGCCTTCTGTAATCACACCGTCTGTCGGAATTTTCTCCCCAGGGCGAACTCGTACCGTATCCCCCACTTGCAACTGTTCTACCGACACATCACTTTCCTGCCCATCCCGAATGACATGGGCAACTTTAGCACCCAATTTGGCCAGAGCTTCCAAAGCCGAGCTCGATTGCGCTTTCGCTCTCGTCTCCAATAACTTCCCCATAAAAATAAGTGTGATGACTGTAGCGGAGGAATCAAAATACGTATCTGGACTTCCTATCCATGTTAAGATTACACTGTATACGTACGCAACAGATGTTCCAAGAGCGACTAACACGTCCATGTTGGCCGCTCCACCCCGCAGGGAATGATATGCTCCTTTATAAAATCGCCAACCGACGTAAAATTGAACGGGCGTAGCCAAGATAAAACTCAGCCAATTCGGCATATAGGCCTGACCGCCAAACAACATATACAGCATTTGTATTACGAGCGGCATTGTGAGAATGACAGAAAACCAGAACTTCGCTAGTTCCCGTTTATATTCTTGCTTTTTACGAAGTTTTTCTTCTTCAACTACCTGTTTCGATGCAAGTGTTGCCTCATATCCGGCCTTTTCAACAGCCTTTATGAGATCATCCTCTTGAATCAACCCTGGGATGTAAGAGATATGGGCCTTCTCAGAAGCTAAATTGACATGAATCGATTTGACGGAATCAACTTTCCCCACCACTTTTTCAATTCGAGCTGCGCAAGATGCACAGGTCATTCCCTTGATGTTCAGATCCACTTCTCGAATTGGAACAGAGTAGCCAGACTTCTCAATTTTTTGAACGACATCTTGCCAAGTAGATTCACTATCCAAAATGACGCGTGCTCGTTCCGAGGCGAGATTCACATTGATTTCTTTGACCCCGGGAAGTTTCGCAACGTTTTTTTCGATTCGGATCGCGCAGGATGCACAAGTCATCCCCTCAATCGGTATACTGAGTTCTTCGATCTTTGCCACGAAGATTCCCTCCTGCCTTCTATTCCCCTCCGACAATCGTATCTTTTACGAATTACGAGTGTATGATTCCAGACTAGATAAAGTTGCTTAGTGAGAAGCTGCTTGATCACATCAAACCGCCTTCACATACTATACCCCCGTACAGTATGTATGTCAAATGCGCATAATACCAAATACTCGAAATGGACTCCTCCAAACAACTGCATAGATGATCTCGCGTTTAAAACTCAGCAATTTCCTTTTTAATTACAAATACATGTTACTTCAAACACTTATGTAAATGTGTTAAACTATGTAGTAAATTCACACGCTCTCATTTATAAGGAGAATCTGAAATGCTATGATGAATATCGATGCGTCCGCCATGCGATTGCTCAACCGAGCAAGCGTCTTGCGTTATATCCGCGATCATAAGTTGACGACGCGAATTGCAATTTCCGAGGCTACAGGACTCACACGAGCCACTGTATCGTCATTGGTTGAAACACTACTTGAAGAAGGATTTGTTGATGAAGTGGGGTATGGCGCTTCCAGCGGAGGACGCAAACCTGTAATGCTGCGATTCAATGCCGACGCAGCATATAGCATTGGCGTTGATGTGCAAATTTCGCATATGACCACAGTGGTATGTAATATTCGAGGCGATATCGCATACAAAAATGTACGTCGATTACTTAACGCTCAAACGGGGCAAAAAATTGACCAACTCTCTTTATTAGAGTGGATTCAAACGGAAGTCAAAGCTGCACTTGCACATGTGCCGCCATCGCCGCACGGGATCACAGGGATTGGCCTAGCCGTTCCAGGACTTGTGAATTTCACTACTGGATTTATTTATCATCTTCCGAATTTATCGATATCAAACTGGGGGATAAGAGAAGTCCTTCAAGAACAATTTGCGCTTCCTGTCTATGTGGATAATGACGCAAACTGTGGCGCCTTTGCCGAATATGAAAAACGCAATGTGCCAAAATCAAGTATTATCTATGTGAACGCTGGAATCGGTGTAGGCGTAGGACTTATTTTAAACGGTCAATTATTCCGAGGTAGAGATGGTCTAGCTGGCGAATTTGGACATATGACGATCGAAGAAAACGGCGTTCCCTGTAGTTGTGGAAATCGTGGGTGTTTTGAACAATACGCATCAGAACAAAGTCTGATGCGCTATTTAGAGGAATTACAAATTCATGTGTCCCCATCTGCGGAAATTAGCAGCATCCTTGAACAAGTCATTTACGAATCTTATCTTGGCTCTGAGAAATATCAATTCGCTTTCGAACGTTTAGGCACTTATCTAGGCATTGGTATGGCCAATATTGCTAACGCCTTAAATCCTGATGAAATTGTCCTTGGTGGAAGAGTGTCTATGGCCTATAAATTTCTTTCAGAACGAATGATCTCCACTTTTAAACAACGCGCAATTTCTCAAAACCGAGAAATCCCAATTGTCATGGGATATGTCAATGGTGTGGCGATTGGCGCAGCTGGCATTGCGATGAATGAATCGCTGTTTGCCAGTCCGGTTGCCTCTGTTGGTTAAGTCCCCTCCCAATCTACAAAAGTTTGCAACCATTGTAGATTGGGAGGTCACTGCATTATAGTTGACCTGAGTTGTATTGCTCACGCAATGTTTTTTTAGAAAATTTACCAACACTTGTTTTGGGGATCTCTGATACAAAGACAAGATCGTCAGGAAGCCACCACCGCGCCACCCGCGCTTCTAAAAACGCCATCAAAGCTTCCTTTGTCAGCGTCTCCCCAGGCTTCACGACCACACAAGCGAGGGGACGTTCTTGCCACCTCTCATGAGGGATCCCAATCACAGCCGCCTCAGCGACAGCTGGGTGCCCCATGATGGCGTTTTCAAGATCAACCGATGAAATCCACTCCCCACCACTCTTTATAAGATCGCGGGTGCGATCGACGATCTGCAGATACCCATCTTGATCCATCGTGACAATATCCCCCGTGCGAAACCACCCATCCTTAAAACTTTCTTTCGTCTTCTCAGGATCTTGATAATACTCTTTGATTACCCATGGACCTTTTAAGAGTAACTCCCCCATTTCTACACCGTCATGAGCAATTTCTTCTCCTCCCGCATTGATGATTTTCATCTCCAATCCCGGAACAAGTAATCCTGACTTCGCTCGTTTTTGCAGTTGTTCAGCATAGGGGAGAGACTGAAATTTTGCTTTTTGCATCCCAATAAAAGTGACAGGTGTCGTTTCAGTTTGTCCATACCCTTGATAGAGATGAATGTTTAACTCTTTCTCATAGGCCTCGATCAATGCCATTGGCAAGGCAGAACCACCTGAGAGAAAATAGCGAACGTGACGAAAATCAAATTTTCCTGGATGTTGTCGAACGTAGTTCAAAATCCCCATCCATACGGTAGGCACGCCTACGCTGTACGTAACTTTCTCTTGGTCTATAAGTGTACACAAGTCAGAAATTTGGGGGCGACTGCCTGGATAGACTTGTTTTGCGCCAATCCAAGTGTCTGAATATGGCCTTCCCCAGGCATTGACATGAAACATAGGGACAATTGGTAGTGTCACGTCAGATTCGTCTGTCCCAAGCTCTCCTGTCAGTGCCATCAAACAGTGTAGATATAATCCCCGATGCGAATACTCCACACCTTTTGGCATGCCTGTCGTCGCCGATGTGTACCCTAAAATTGCAGTCGTATTTTCATCAAAAATCGGCCACTCGTAATCTTTTTCTTCATGAGCAATCAAATTTTCATAAGAAATTGCATTCGGAAGCGAAGTTGCAGGGAGTTCTGACTTATCTGTCATTACGATATACGTGTGCACTGTGGGTAATTCAGTAGCAATTTCCTCAATCACGGGCAACAGATCTTCATCGACAAAAAGAACACGGTCTTTGGCGTGATTGATCACATAGATGAGTTGTTCCTTAAACAAGCGGATATTTACTGTATGCAACACTCGCTGAGAACAAGGTACAGCAAAATAAAGTTCAAGATGGCGATGATGATTCCATGCAAAAGACGCTACATGTTCATGCGCATCAATCCCTAAACGGTCGAGCGCCCTTGCCAGCTGACTAACCCGTTGATAAAGCGCGCGATACGTATATCGGAAAATACCTGAGTAATCACGCGACACAATCTCTTTCTCAGGAAAAACTGTGTTCGCACGATACAACACTGACCGCAAAAGCAATGGATAATCCATCATCAGCGATTTTCCCTCCCCCACAAATTCGCACTCGCATCTACTATACCCAGTGAGTCTCTTTGGGGTCAATTGGGGAAGGGAAATCGCATACACAACAGATTTACACTTTATGGTAGAAAGATCCTGTCGCAGTCGCCATCACTTTCCCCGTTTCATCTACAACCTCACATGTAGTGATATTAATGCGTCCCCCTGATGAAATTACTTTAGCTCGCGCGGTCGTATGTGTCCCACGAATTGGTTGATGATAGCGAATATGCAAATCCAGTGTGACCCCTGGTCGTTTTTTATCCAAGAAGCTAGCTAACCCCATCACATTATCACAAAGCAAAGCAGTCACACCGCCATGCAACATATTCAGCGGATTGAGCACTAATTGATTCACGGGTAACTGGATCGAAGCGTCATAACCCGCAATTTCCACTTGTTTCTCACCTAAAAAATGATGTAGGAAATAAAATCCATGTTCACCCCGATTTTCCCTCGAGGCTTCCGCAGCATGCAAAGCGACTAGCAAGTCTTCTGCATCAAAATCAGCTAATTTCTGCAAATATACCTGTTTCTCTTTCTCACGACTGTCGTGCATCATTTCAACCACCCCTAAAACACACTATTAGATGATCTTACCACAGAACAAGTGTACTTGCAGAAAAGGAGACTCTATAAAATCGCCAACTTCCCTTTCATGGATGAACCGGTTAATACATCGTCATCCCACACATACTAACGTCGCGCCATTTGAATGAAGAACACCCATAGTTTGCATTCCACGCACTTGCCCTATAAGGAGGAACGTGAATTGAAACAAAATGCGAATGAAGGATTAAGTAAAACATTTTGGGCTGTCATCATCATTTTTGCACTATTTTTTCTCATGGGAGCAGTACTTTGGTGGTTCGACGGGTATCTACTCCGCTATAAATAAGGAATATTTTTCTTTATTTTGGTTATCTTATGTAATCCATATCGATCTCTGGAGGCTGAGTTGTGGAAGGAAAACCAAGACACACGCCAAAAAGAAGACGTTTGTCACGTCGAGACTTTGCTGTCGGAATTACCGTCGTGATGCTAGTTGTTCTCTTAATCCTTTTATGGGAATTTCATGGATATTTATATCAGTTTTTCACAGGTTCGCTCTAGGGAAAGGGGCACCATCCACATGATGATAACAACGAGGTTGATCTCCCTATGATGCAAAAAAGAACGGGCACATACACCTTGATTGCTGCCCTCTGCGCGACGTTATTCCTGCTCCCCGGGTGCGGAGAACAGGTACTCGTCTTTCACCCCGTGGGTCCTGTCGGCCAAGTAGAAAAACAGATGATCATTCTTTCCATTGTGATGGTTTCCATTGTAGTTATACCCGTAATCGCGCTGCTTTGGGTCATTGTCGTTCGATACCGCGATACCCCTGATAACCCAACACCCTATCGCCCAGAATGGTCAGAAAGTAGGACATTAGAATTTCTATGGTGGGCTGTACCTATCGTCATCATCGGAGTTCTAGGATTTGTCACTGTACAAAAAACCTTTGCATTAGTCCGTCCACCGGGTAAAGTGATCAATCCCTTAACCATTCAAGTAACCTCTCTTGACTGGAAATGGTTATTCCAATATCCCGGACAAAAAATTGCAACGGTAAACTATTGTGAAATCCCTGCCAATCGTCCTATTGAATTTGTTTTAACTTCAAATGCACCGATGAACTCTTTTTGGGTTCCTCAATTAGGCGGACAAGAATACACGATGCCAGGCATGGCAATGAAGTTGTGGCTTGAAGCAGACCAACCAGGCGTCTATTTTGGTTCCGGGGCAAACTTTAGCGGAGAAGGTTTCTCACACATGCATTTTCATGTGATTGCACGTCCGCAAAGTGATTTTGATCATTGGGTACAAAGAATAAAATCCACAGCCCCCCCGCTTACGACTCAACAATATGCGGTTTTGGCACAACGGACGATCGTTCAACCGATGTCCTTTTCTACCAATCAACCTGGACTGTTCGAGAAAATTGTCAGTCAGGATGGCGGCATGTATATGCGGCGCGATCTCATGAAAGGGAAAGTTAACACCCACGTGGGAACAGATTAGAAAAGCCTGTTGCAGTCAAACCTCATTTGGAAAGAAGGACATACATGCTGTACAACGTGGAAAACTTTGCGAGTCACTTTTTTGTTCTAGGAGATCCTCTGATTTACGGTGCCGATGTATCGATTGTACTGGTCAGTTTAGCAATTGTTTTTGTCCTCACGTACTACAAAAAATGGGGCTGGCTATGGCGAGAGTGGCTGACGACCGTCGACCACAAAAAAATTGGCATTATGTACATGATTGCTGCCCTGCTCATGTTATTTCGTGGCGGTGTCGATGCCATTTTGATGCGAACGCAATTAATCATGCCAAATATGCCCTTTTTAAAGGCACAACATTACAATGAAATATTTACTACACACGGAACGATTATGATCTTATTCATGGCTATGCCATTTATCTTTGCCATGATGAACATTGCCGTGCCACTACAAATTGGCGCGCGCGATGTAGCATTTCCCTATCTAAATGCCATCAGTTTTTGGCTCTTTTTCTTTGCTGCCATGCTACTTAACTTGTCGTTTGTCATCGGTGGATCACCAGATGCAGGATGGACAAGCTATGCTCCACTCGCTGGACTCACTTTTGATAAAGGGCCAGGAGAAAATTATTATCTGCTCGCGCTTCAAATTACAGGAATAGGAAGTATGGCGACGGGCATCAACTTTTTTGTGACCATCATGAAAATGCGCGCGCCGGGGATGACGCTCATGCGCATGCCACTCTTTACATGGTCAATTCTCGCCGCCTGCATCATCATCATCTTTGCTTTTCCACCACTGACCGCTGCGTTGACTTTATTGCTGATGGATCGGCTCGCAGGAGCCCACTTTTTCACCATTTTTGACGGCGGTAATCCAATGATGTATGTCAATATGTTTTGGATGTGGGGCCATCCCGAAGTATATATTGTTGTTCTGCCCGCTTTCGGAGTGTTTTCAGAAGTTGTCGCAACGTTTTCGAAAAAACGTACTTTTGGCTATGCATCGATGGTCGCTTCGCTCATTGCAATCGCCGTCATCAGTTTCTTCACTTGGGTGCACCACTTTTTCACGATGGGTGCTGGACCTGGCGTGAATAGCTTCTTTGCTGTCGCAACGATGATCATTGCCATTCCGACAGGCGTCAAAGTGTTTAACTGGCTCTTTACGATGTATCAAGGAAGAATCCGCACCAAACTCCCTATGTTGTGGGCGATTGCGTTTATTCCCAACTTCGCAATTGGCGGTGCAAGCGGCGTGATGCTTGCTGTTGCACCTGCTGATTACCAATTCCATAACAGCTACTTTCTCGTAGCTCATTTTCACCAAGTACTGATCGGCGGCGTCGTGTTTGGCATGCTGGCAGGCATGTATTACTGGTGGCCAAAGATGTTTGGATTTATGCTCAATGAAAGGTTAGGACGGATTGCCTTTTGGTTTTTCAACATCGGATTCTATGTCTGCTTCCTTCCACAATATTGGTTAGGCTGGATGGGAATGACCCGCCGGATCTATACCTATTTACCAGGTATGGGTTGGACTTTTTGGAATATTATTTCCACATTTGGCGCTTATTTGATGGGGGTTGGATTCGTCTTTATCGTTTTACAAATTCTCTATAGCATTCGCTATGGCGAACGAGATCTTACAGGTGACCCTTGGGATGGGCGCACACTTGAATGGTCATTGCCGTCGCCTGTACCTCACTACAATTTTGCGCGCATCCCCGAAGTTACTGGACGTGACGCTTGGTGGACAATGAAAGAAGCCAAGCAAAAAGGAGAAATGCAACCCGAGCTTGAGCCGCTAAAGCCCATCCATATGCCAAACGATTCGGGCCGACCCTTTATTCTCTCTGTTCTATTTTTCATCTTTGGATTTGGCATGGTATTCACGTGGTATCCAATGGCAGCGGTCGCATTCATCGGCATCTTGCTCTCTCTTATTTTGCGATCTTTTGAATACGACACAGATCACACCCTGTCCGTCGATGAAATCCGACGTACGGAAGCAGCCTATGGGAGGGTATAGCAAATGGCCATGGCCGATTCATTCGTCAAGTCACAAGGGTCTCAAAGTGTCCCGTTGGAATATACGCACGAGGAAGACGCGCTGCGTATATTTGGATTTTGGATTTTTCTCGCGACCGATTTACTGCTCTTTGCAAGTTTATTTGCAACCTATTCTGTTTTATATCGGCACGTAGGACACGGCCCTGGACCGTTGCAAATCTTTGATATCACAGGATTTTCCGCGGAGACATTCATCCTGTTGACCAGCAGTTTTACATGTGGACTGGCCACCTATTCAATGCATCGCGGTCAAAAAGCAGCCATGATGGCTTGGATGATTGTTACCATTTTGCTCGGTGTCTCTTTTATCAGTTTAGAATTGAGTGAATTTGCAAGTGATATAGCACGCGGGGCCACACTACAGACCAGCGCCTTCTTGTCGGCTTTCTTTACTTTAGTCGGCACACATGGAGCACACGTTTCTTTTGGAATCGTGTGGATGACACTCATTCTCATTCAACTCGCAATTCATGGGTTAACCCCGACAACAGCACGTAAAGCGTTTATTGTCAGCCTTTATTGGCATTTTCTCGACGTTGTCTGGATCTTTATCTTCACCATCGTCTACTTACTAGGAGTGATGAGTTAAAATGTCGACGATAGATGACGGAATTCAAGAACATGCGCACAGCTATCATCATGGAGGCCCCTCTGCAGGGAAAGAAGATCACGGGCCTTGGAAACACATCATTGGCTTTGTGATCTCTCTGCTCTTCACTGCACTTGCACTGTGGATGGTTGTTGCACATATTGCACATGCCAGCATGTTGTTTGCGGTGATTTTAGCATTGGCGATTGCTCAGGCATTTGTGCAACTCTTTTTCTTCATGCACATCAGTGAAAGCCATGCTCCACAGTGGCCCTTTCACGTATGGATGTTGACACTGGGTTTGCTTTTTACGATCACAGTGATTGTCGGTTCCATTTGGATCATGAGTTTTGGAACGGAATCCTATTAATTGAAAATGACAGTGCGATACTTTTGCAAAAAAAAAGGGATCGCAAGAAACACATCCTCTTGCCACCCTTTTTTTGCGCTCACGACTATTGATAAATGTGGTTCCCAAGCTCGCGGAATTCTTTTGCCTTTTCCTCCATCCCTTGCTGAACAACGGCCTCTTCGTTTACACCCTGTTTTTCTGCATATTCACGGATGTCTTGTGTGATGCGCATACTGCAGAATTTAGGACCGCACATCGAACAAAAATGCGCCGTTTTTGCTGGCTCAGCAGGTAAGGTTTCATCGTGATATGCAAGAGCCCGTTCTGGATCAAGGGATAAATGAAACTGATCCTTCCATCGAAACTCAAATCTTGCCTTAGAAAGTGCATCGTCACGCTCTTGTGCATGCGGGTGCCCTTTGGCAAGATCAGCCGCATGTGCAGCAATTTTATACGTGATGACCCCTTCTCGAACGTCCTCTTTATTTGGAAGACCCAGATGTTCTTTGGGCGTGACATAGCAGAGCATAGCCGTGCCAAACCAACCAATCATGGCTGCACCAATCGCTGAGGTAATATGGTCATATCCAGGAGCGATATCGGTCGTGAGAGGACCTAATGTATAAAAAGGTGCCTCGTGACACACTTCTAATTGGCGATCCATATTTTCCTTAATCTTATGCATCGGCACGTGGCCTGGCCCTTCAATCATCACCTGAACATCATGCTTCCATGCGATTTCTGTAAGTTCTCCAAGTGTTTCTAATTCGGCAAACTGCGCTTCATCGTTCGCATCAGCAATAGATCCGGGACGCAATCCATCCCCAAGTGAAAAGGAAACATCGTAAGCCTTCATAATCTCGCAAATTTCCTCGAAATGTGTATAAAGGAAATTTTCCTGATGATGGGCGAGACACCAAGCGGCCATGATCGACCCGCCTCGCGACACGATGCCTGTCACCCGCTTCGCTGTCAGTGGAATATACCGCAATAAAACACCTGCATGGATGGTGAAATAGTCCACTCCCTGTTCAGCCTGTTCGATCAACGTATCGCGATAAATCTCCCAAGTAAGTTCTTCCGCTTGGCCATTGACTTTTTCAAGCGCTTGATAGATGGGTACTGTACCAACGGGAACTGGGGAATTGCGAATGATCCATTCTCTTGTCGTATGAATGTTTTTCCCTGTCGATAAATCCATAATCGTATCAGCGCCCCACCGTGTCGCCCAGGTCATCTTCTCGACTTCTTCATCAATCGACGACGAAACCGCTGAATTCCCAATATTTGCATTAATCTTCACCAGGAAATTCCGACCAATAATCATCGGTTCACTTTCTGGGTGATTAATATTCGCTGGAATGATCGCACGGCCGCGAGCAACTTCACTTCGCACGAATTCTGGAGATACTTGTTCACGGATCGCCACATACTCCATTTCAGGTGTAATGATCCCTTTGCGCGCATAGTGCATCTGAGTGACTGCATGGCCTGATTTTGCGCGCAGCGGACGGCGGCGTAAACCAGGATACACATCGTGATGAATTTTCTGTCCCTCACGATATCCATTGTCCAGCGGTTGTACTTCACGCCCCTCATATTCTTCAACATCCCCGCGCTCTAAAATCCAAGCACGACGAGGCGCAGGCAATCCTTTCGTGAAATCAGGGCGATACAGCTCATCGGTATATGGACCACTCGTATCATAGACGCGAACGGGTGAATTTTCCTGTTCGCCATAACGACCCGTAGTCGGCGTTAGTTGAATCTCCCGCATAGGTACTTGCACGTCTGACCGACTGCCCTCCACATACACCTTTGTACTGCCTGGCAACGAAGTCCCGTAAGAAATACGCCGTTCTTGCTTCGCTTGCTCCATCTCCCTATTCTCCTCACCGGATTATGATTTTTTTACAAAATACAAAAAGCCGCTTGGAGATCCCAACGGCTTCACACACATTCATCCTATGCTGTGTCCCTCCGCTGGCATTATCCAGATCAGGTCATCGGTCGATAGCAGATGCGGCTACCCTCTCAGCCTGGCTCAACCAAGCTCCCGTTCTTTCAAAATTCATTATAGCATATGCCTCGCAACGGCCACGTATTTTTTTTACTCGCGAGAATTCGCCACAATATAGAGATCGACAAAATCTGCGTGGGCCAATACGTAATCGATCGGGTTTCCCTGCAGTCGACGAAGCCATTGAGTAGAGGGAAGAGGCTGACCTGTCACAAATTGTGAAATGCCAAGTTCCCCAGCCACCGCGACAATCGTAGCCCCTACCCCTTGTTCAAGCGCCCTACGTGTAATAAAGGTTGCCTCAAACTGCTGACTAAGTTTTTGAATGCGCAAGAGATCTCGCTGATCCTCCTCAGACAGAGACTCTTGAGTAAGAACGACAAGTACCCACAATTGCGCCTGCAAACGATCGGCTAAGCGCCACCCTCTGCGAATTAATTTTTCTGAATGCGGACGATGGTTGACTGCGACAAGGATACGCTCCTGCCGTGCAGAATCCGATTGTCCCTTATCAAGTTCGCGATCAAGTCGCTGATCCACATCATCTGCTACCTCTAAAAGCGCCAACTCGCGCAGGGCAGATAAATTGCCAATTTGAAAAAAGTGATCAAGCGCATGTTGAATCTTATCTTCTGAGTAAATTTTCCCATCAATTAATCGTTGTTGCAACGTTTCAGGGGTCACATCGATGAGTTTTACTTCGCGCGCTAATTTCATGAACCAATCAGGTACTCTCTCGCGTACTTTGACACCTGTAATGTGCTCTACTTTATCGTGTAAACTCTCCAGATGTTGAATATTTACGGCTGTGACCACATGGATGCCGTGGTCGAGCAAATATTCAATATCCTGATATCTTTTTTCACGTATACTCCCAGGTACATTGGAGTGCGCAAGCTCATCAATGATCACAATTTCGGGTTTGCGTTGCAAAATGGCATCCACATCTAAATCTTCATATAGTCTTCCCTGAAATCGATGCAAGCGCTTTGGAAGCACTTCAAGATCCTCAATTTGCGCAGCCGTTTCAACTCGCCCATGAGTTTCGATTAATCCGATGACGACATCTTTTCCACGTCGTCGCCAATCGTGGGCATCGCGTAGCATCTTGTACGTTTTTCCGACCCCAGGCGCAGCTCCCACATAGATCGTCAGTCTGCCTTTGCGCAACTCCCCCTTCATGGATGGCAAAGCTAGAGAAGTAGAGCGACTCTTTACAGGATCTAAGGGCTTAGGCCCACACACTTGCTCTCCCCTCTGGCTGTGGTGATCCTCTTTCCAACCCACAATGCGCACATCCATATACTTCATATGACGCAATAAATAGCGTACAGGCGCATCCTTCCAAAATCGCTTCCAGCGCTTCGCATGTGCTGGCTGCCCGATCACCACCTGTGTGACATTGCATCGCTCAGCCGTTTCAAGGATGGCTTTACCGATCGGTCTGTCATTTTGCGCTTCCAAAATCCACTCTGCGCCACAATCTAACGCGATTTGCTGCAGTTTATCCAGGCGTTCTTTCTCGCGGCCTTTTAGCTGACCCTCTCCCGTGTTAAAGACAGACAGCACATATAATTCTGCCTTCATGCGCTGTGCCATACGATAGCCGCGTTGGATCAGTTGTACCGCGCGCGGTAGATAATTCACGCACACCATAATCGACTCGCGCGCACCAACTGGCCCTGGGATGCGCGATCGCGCATAAGAACGCTGCAATCGCTCATCTACGTCTTCTGCGACAAGACGCAACGCAAGTTCGCGCAATCCAAATAAGTTTGACTTACGAAAAAAATGCTCGAGTGCCTGATGAATTTTATCTGGCGGATAAATGCTGCCATCTCGCATCCGCTGGCGCAATGTCTCAGGTGTAACATCAATGACTTCCACTTCTTGCGCACGTTTGACAAATGCAGCTGGAATTAACTCCTGCACGCGAATCCCCGTAATCTCTTGTGCCTCTTCATGAATTCCCTCGATGTGCTGAACATTCACAGCCGTTAAAACAGAAATCCCTTGATCAAGTAAGTACTCCACATCCATATAACGCTTAGGAAAAGTAGAGCCAGGCGCATTTGAGTGCGCCAGCTCATCAATCACGACCACATCAGGTTTACGTGCACAGATCGCTTCCAAGTCTACCTCTTCAAATCTCCGCCCACGATAGTGAATTACACGCCGCGGAATCATCTCAAGTGGACCAATTTGCTCTTGGGTTTCAGGACGCCCATGTGTATCAATGTATCCAATCACAACATCTACACCGCGCTCGCGCAAGCGATTGGCCTCAGCCAACATCGTATACGTTTTTCCTACACCTGGCGCTGCACCGATAAATAACTTCAATTCACTGTCTGATCCACCACCGAACAATTCGTTTGCCATGTACTCTACTTCCATCACTTTCTGCTCTTCTTTTTTCAAGCCTGATCACCCGCTTTTTAACGTCGCGTGCCGATCTGTTTGACAATGGCCATATTCAATTGCATCACGTTGACCATAGGTTCTCCCCAGATGCCAAGTGTACGTCCAGTCGTAGAGTTTGTGATTAACTGCCGCAAATAAATCGGGCTTAACCCTGAAGCCCTTGCAATACGTGGCACCTGCAAAAATGCGTCTTGAAGTGAGATATCAGGATCCAACCCAGAAGCAGAAGACTCGACCATGTCTGTAGGGATCTGCGAAACCGCAATCCCTGGGTTTTGCCGTTCCACAACTTGCAAATTGTGATGAATTTCTGCGATTAACGCCGGATTTGTCGGCCCTAGGTTTGATCCCCCCGAATTGTTGGCCGCGTAGTTTACCGCAGAAGGTCGCGGATGAAATAGCCAAGGAACTGTTGTCATCTGTGCGATCAACTCAGAACCCACAATTCGTCCTCGCCAAGTAACCATACTTCCTTGTGCTTGATAAGGGAACAATAAATTCCCGATTCCCGTCACACACAACGGATACACGAACCCGAGTAAGACTGCAAATACAATTGTAAACCGAAGTGCGCGCCAAAAATTCACCATTCTTGTATACCCCTTTATCACACAATCACTCGCTGATTTCTCATTGCAACCATCTTAGACATGCGCAAAACCAAGTGCCGTAATGAGAAGATCAATAAGCTTAATGCCAATAAACGGGGCAATCACACCACCGACGCCGTACAACAACAAATTGCGCAATAGCAATGAGGTCGCACTCATGGGACGATATTGAACCCCTTTCATTGCTAGTGGAATTAGCATTGGGATAATGATGGCATTAAAGATCAACGCAGATAGAATTGCACTTTGTGGGCTCGTCAAACGCATCACATTTAACGCTTGTAGACTTGGAATCATTTTCACGAAAATGGCAGGTATAATCGCAAAATACTTTGCTACGTCATTTGCAATTGAAAATGTCGTAATTGCACCGCGCGTAATCAATAGCTGCTTGCCGATCGAAACCACTTCAATCAGCTTTGTTGGATCAGAATCCAAGTCCACCATGTTTCCTGCTTCTTTCGCCGCCATTGTCCCAGAGTTCATCGCCAAACCAACATCAGCCTGCGCAAGCGCGGGTGCGTCATTGGTGCCGTCGCCAGACATCGCCACGAGCTTCCCTTGTTCTTGCTCAGCTTTAATCAGTCGCATCTTGTCTTCCGGTTTAGCCTCTGCAATAAAATCATCGACTCCCGCTTCCTTAGCAATTGTCGCAGCGGTTAGAGGATTATCCCCTGTACACATCACCGTTTTAATTCCCATTCGGCGCAATTTTTCAAAGCGTTCACGCATTCCTGGTTTTACGATATCTTTTAAATAGATCAGACCATATACTTCTGTACCGCGTAGAACAGCAAGCGGCGTGCCCCCCTCTTTTGCAATTCCTTCTGTCTTTTGCGCGAGATCACTAGGGACACTTTCTCCGTGTTCTTCGACATAGCGGCGAATGGCATCCACTGCCCCTTTGCGATAGATCGTCCCATCGGCTAAATTCAGTCCACTCATCCGAGTATCCGCGCTAAATTCTATATTTTCAGCGTCCGTATACGCCTCACGTGCGAATGAAACGCCACGTTCACGAGCTAAATCCACTACTGAGCGTCCCTCTGGCGTTTCATCAAACAGAGAAGAGATCACCGCAGACTCAATTAACTCTTTTTCTGTATGTCCCCCGACCGGAATAAATTCACTGGCTAATCGATTCCCAATTGTAATCGTTCCTGTTTTATCGAGGATGAGTGTATTGATATCGCCCGCTGCTTCCACCGCTTTCCCCGACTTAGCAATCACATTGAAACGGATCACACGATCCATACCTGCAATCCCAATTGCAGATAGCAAAGCTCCAATTGTCGTTGGAATGAGGCATACGAGTAATGCAATGAGCGTTGCAATGCCAATGCTCCCATGCACATACGTTGCCATCGGCTCCAACGTATCGACAACAATCCCAAAAATAAGCGTAAGCCCCGCCAGAAGTACAGACAATGCCAGTTCATTTGGCGTTTTTTGTCTGCTTGCCCCTTCTACTAGGCGAATCATTTGGTCGAGAAACGATTCGCCCGGGTCTACCTTCACCTGAATCATTAACTCATCGGACAATAGTTTTGTCCCACCTGTCACGGAACTAAAGTCTCCCCCTGCACCGCGAATCACAGGTGCTGACTCGCCAGTTATCGCGGATTCATCAACACTTCCAAGTCCCTCCAAAACCTCTCCGTCCGCAGGAATCATATCTCCAGCAATCACCCGTACGATATCGCCTTTGCGAAGTGTTGTTGCTGGAACCACTTCATACTCGCCCGACGATTTCCTTCGTTGCGCCGTCAAATCTGTCTTTGCCTTGCGCAGCGAATCCGCTTGCGCTTTGCCACGTCCTTCCGCTACTGCCTCAGCAAAATTGCCAAATAGAATCGTGATCAATAAAATGACTGCCACGAGCAGATCATATGTGCGCTGACCAGGATGGTGATAGCCGCCAAAGATCGTCGGATCTAGCGATAAAATACACGTAATAAGAAATCCAATTTCAACGACAAACATAACGGGATTGCGGATCAGAATGCGTGGATCTAATTTCACAAACGCCTCTCTGATCGCATGTGACACGATCTCGCCTGTCAAAGTTTTTGCAGACTGCTTAGCCATTGCAACTTCTCCTTTTCCCTAATGACCGACTATATGGCTCATCATTTGCAACTGTTCTCCGATGGGTCCAATCGCCAAAGCCGGAAAAAAAGTAAGGGCCCCAACGATGACAAACACCGCTACAAATACACTGCCAAATGCAAATGTGTCTGTTCGTAACGTTCCGCTCGTTTGTGGGATAATTGCTTTCTTCGCCAAGGAACCGGCAATTGCAAACATCGCAATGATCGATACATAGCGACCAAGCAACATGACAATGCCAAGAGACAGATTGTAAAACACCGTGTTCCCGTTTAATCCTGCAAATGCAGACCCATTGTTTGCGGCAGCACTTGTAAAAGCATAAAGCACTTCTGTAAACCCATGTAATCCTGGATTTAACATCGATGAGGTGCCCGCTTTTGTAACGACGGCGATTGCTGTCGGCACGAGGATCAAAAACGGATGCACAAGCATCGCAACAGTCGCCAATTTCATTTCACGCGCTTCGATTTTTTTCCCAAAGATCTCGGGAGTTCTCCCAACCATCAACCCTGAAAGAAATACAGTAATTAAAAGAAACATCAGGATGTTTAATAAACCTACTCCTTTGCCGCCAAAAATGAGATTAAACATCATAAACAACAAGGGGACAAGTTGACTTAATGGCATCAAACTATCGTGCATCGTATTCACCGCACCCGTCGTAAAGGCAGTCGTCATGGCAACAAAAGCGCTGCTAAGAGCGGGTCCAAACCGCCATTCTTTCCCTTCCATATTCGGGCCGCTCAAGCCAAGGGCTTGATGAACAAGTGGATTCCCACCAACTTCATTGGCATAAACAATAAATGCACCTATGATAAGAAGAGCGGTCAACAGAACATAGAGCACAACTGCTTGGCGACGATTTGCGATAAATTTCCCAAATGTCGCAAGTAAAGCTGTCGGAATCAAACCCATCGCAATCATTTCAAGTACTGAAGTGAGCGCTGTAGGATCTTCAAAAGGATGCGCCGAATTGGCATTAAAAAAGCCACCACCATTTGTCCCTAGCTGCTTGATCGCTTCAAGTGATGCGACAGGACCCCGTGAGATCGTCTGCGTAGACCCTTGTAACGTATGAGCAATTTGCGCACCAAGTAGTGTCTGAGGTACCCCTAAGCCAACGAGTACAACAGCAAACACGACGGCAAGTGGCAACAAAACGCGCGTATGCACCTTAATTAAGTCCACCCAAAAATTTCCCAAAGATTCCGACTTATGTGCGACCAGCCCTCGCAAAAAAGCAATAGCTGCCACAAATCCCGTTGCAGCAGACGTGAATTGTAAATAGGTAATCGCGAGCATCTGTCCGAGATAAGACATAGATTGTTCGCCTGCATAATTTTGCCAATTTGTATTTGTGATAAAACTCGCTGCTGTATTAAACGCCAAATCCCAACTCATCCCTGGAATGTGATCTGGATTAAACGGCAAGATGCCTTGTAAACGAAAAATCAGGTAAGCAAAGATCATCATCATGAAATTGACAAGCATCAGCGCGCGCAGATACGCTTTCCAATCCATTTGCACGGAGGGATTTACCCCCACCAACCGATAGAGAAGTCGCTCAAACGGAGCAAAAACCGCTTCAAATCTGCTGTGTCCACCCGTAAATACACGATATAAATAGCCCCCAAACGGAATTCCCAGTCCTAGAATGATTGCAATAATCGCCAAAATCCCGATCGAACCGGCTACAGTAAACCTCATTCACTCCTAACAAAACCTCATTCTAAAATTGTTCAGGATGGAAAATGACATAGGTCAAATAGCCCATCACGCCCACAGAAAGGACCAGCAATACCCACATTGAAATTCCCCCTAAACCTTATCAAATACCCGAAAAATCACGTAAAATAGGCCAAATATCAAAAAAAACAATAAAAAAGAGAAGATATCCCCCATCTCACAGCCCCCATTTCCTTTTTCTACTATGAGTTAGGTCCTTGAGAATTATGCGCCAAAGACCTATTTTCGTAGACCCACACGTAATGACGATTCCGATTGTACTGCCTCCTCACATAAAAAAGGCGGTCGATAATCAACGCACCCATGTAAAAAGAATATAAAAATAGCCATTTGCTACATCGCAAACGGCCGAATCTGCTTATGCCTATTTCGTCTCTATCCATAAATCATTGAAAGTCTTTGAACCGATAGCCGATCCCAGGTTCCGTAAGAATCAGCGTCGGCCTCGTGGGATCATCCTCCAATTTTTTGCGCAAATGCCCGATATAGACTCGCAGATAATGTGCGGTCGCCTCTGAATTCTGCTCTCCCCACACTTCTTTTACAAGTTGATGATGGGTTAATACTCGACCTGCGTGCAATACGAGCGTCTTTAATAAATCGTACTCGATCGGTGTGAGACGAACCAATTGCCCTTGTTTCTCTACCACTCGACGCGCCAAATCCATCTGCACATCGCCAATCTGCAAGACTGGCTCCGTGAGCGCGTGTGCGGCATGTCGCAAGGCTACCCGAATTCGCGCGACCAGTTCCCCCATCGCAAACGGCTTTGTCATATAATCGTCAGCCCCAGAATCGAGAATGGTCACAGTCTCAGACTCTTTGTCACGAACTGTAAGTACAATGACAGGAAGTTGCGACCACTCACGGATTTGCCGTAATACCTCAGCGCCATCCAAATCGGGCAATCCAAGGTCAAGTACTGCTAAATCTGGCCGCTCCATCGCCACAGAAACAAGTCCATCCGCCCCCGTTCCTGCTTCGATTACAGTGAATCCATGAGCTTGTAAGGTGACTTTTAGTAATTTTCGAATCTGCAGTTCATCGTCAATCACTAAGATTTTTGCGCCCATCCCCGCTCTCCTCCTGGCTTTCGGCAATCGGCAACTGAATGACCATACGGATACCCGTTGGCACTTTACGCCTAGCGAAGATCTGCCCACCATGTGCCTCGACAATTCCTTTGCAGATCGCGAGACCGAGTCCAGTGCCAGGAATTCGTTTTGCTGACTCCGCACGGTAAAACTTATCGAATATTTTCTCCTCTTCACCCTCTGGAATGCCGATTCCTTCATCTTCAACAATTATGACAGCAACCCCATCTTGCTCTCTCACCTGGATGTCAATCTGACTGCCATCGAATGAATACTTTACCGCGTTACTCAAGATATTGACAAGCACTTGTTCGATCAATACGTCATCGACATAAAAAGGAGGCAGCTCTGCAGGCATCTGGATCTGCACCTTTCGTCGCAAAAGCGGATCTTGCAACTGGCGCAAAACTACGCCAAGCATATCAGCTACATCACATAAACGCCGTCGTAATGTCAACATACCACTTTCCAAGCGGACCATGCCTAACAAGTTGGTCACTAATCGATTCATGCGCATCGCACTATCGCGGATTGTAAACAGTAAATCGCGCTGGTCCTCTGGACTAAGTACCTCTGCATGTTCGATCATTCCCGTTACAGAACCGATAATGCCAGCAAGCGGCGTGCGTAACTCATGTGAAATCGAATCGAGCAACGCCGTGCGCAATCGTTCAGATTCTGCAGATAGACGCGCAATCCGCGCCTCCCGCTCTAATTGAATACGTGCAACTGAGACGGTCGCCAATCCGACAAACGCTTCGACCAAGTGCTGTCTCACCCCAATCCCTTCATGAAGATCTGAGGTTGCACCAATGACCAAAACACCTCGGACAACTTCCTCCGTCTTCAGAAGAAAATAGCGTGCAGCTTCGCGAGAAAAATTTTCTGTTCCCAGTCCAGCCGATTTGCCATTTTGAAGTACATAGAGACAAGCATCAACACACAAATCACTCTCAGCTAATGCACAACGTTCGACCCCTACATCATGCAACGGTTCCATGAAATCCTTTTTCACACATCCATAGGCATCTCCCTTAGGAAGCACAATCCACACAGGTGCATGGAATGTATCTGCGACATGCGAGACAATTGCTGTAGCCATGTCATCAAGATCATCGAGAGCCGTCATACGTTTGCTTAACTGGTATAAAGAAGCCGTGTCTGCTTCGCGCTGCTGAGATTCATACACCTGCTGACGCAGACGAAAGGCGAGTGTCGCTGTAAGAATCGCCACGACTAAAAACACAGCAAAAGAAATCAAGTAACGCAAATCACTTACAGAAAAACTGAAAATAGGCGGGACAAAAAAATAGTCAAATGCAACCACACCCACAGCAGCTGCATAGATGGAAGGCCCAACCCCCCATCTCGTCGCGCTAAAAAGGACCGGAAGTAAGAATAACAGTGCAATGTTTGCCAGTTGAAATGAGAGACCCACTTTCAACAAAGCCAATGTCAGCAGTCCGATCGCGACGGTGACCAGTAAATAAGGCCACACTCCTTGGTTTAAACGTTCGCTTTTTTTGCGACGAACCTCCACCTTTGTTCCCTCAAATCTTTCCACTCAATTTCCTATTCCCGAATTTATGTGCGCGTCTGCCCCGTCCCCCGCACTCGATATTTATAACTCGTCAATTCGCGCAATCCCATCGGTCCACGCGCGTGTAATTTTTGCGTGGAAATTCCAATTTCCGCTCCAAAGCCAAATTCAAATCCGTCAGTAAACCGCGTTGAGGCATTATGATAGACTGCCGCTGCATCGACACGACGCAAAAACTCCTCTGCGGTTGCAAGATCCTCTGTCACAATCGCCTCAGAATGACCGGTTCCATATCGTCCGATGTGATCAATGGCCTCATCTAATGAGGATACAACCTTTACTGCAAGAATGAGCCCAAGAAATTCAGTCGCATAATCTTCTTCAACTGCTCGCTGTAAAAGAGCAAGCGTACGTTCTTCATTGTGAGAAAGCGCTGAGTGATTTTGCAGAACAAAAAAAGAAGGTTCATCAAGTCGCAGTTCCACGCCAGACGCAATCATGCGACGAGCTATCAAGGGTAAGAAATCCTGCGCAATCGCTTCATGGATAAGCAACGTTTCCGCCGCGTTACATACAGAAGGTCGCTGTGTCTTTGCATTCAAGGTAATCTCTACAGCCATATCTAACTTCGCGTTTGCATCGACATAGACATGACAATTGCCCACACCCGTCTCAATCACTGGCACAGTTGCATGTTCAACCACATGACGGATTAACCCGGCCCCACCCCTTGGAATCACAAGATCAACCATGCCCCGCGCACGAATCAATGCGTCAACCGAGCGCCGATCCGTATCTGTCACCATCATCACAAGGTCACTCGGCAACCCAACCTCTTCAAGTGCCCTGCGCAATGCCCCCGTAAGTGCAGCGTTCGTTTCATACGCCTCTTTCCCACCGCGCAACACGACAACATTTCCCGTCTTCAGTGTTAATGCCGCTGTATCCACGGTCACATTCGGACGAGCCTCATAAATGACGCCTACCACACCAAAGGGAACCCGCACTTGTTCGATCAGTAACCCATTTGGACGTGTCCACGATGCCATCACTTCCCCGATCGGATCATCGAGGGCAATAACTGCATGCAATCCTTGCACCATCGCCAAAATACGTTGTTCATCCAAAGCAAGTCGATCTAGCCGCGCTTGCGTCTCAAATGCCTCCTGTGCACGGGTCAGATCCTTTTTATTTGCCGTTAAGATTTCATCTGTCGCACGTAAAATGTGCTCTCCCATCACTGCAAGAGCTTGATCCTTTTGCTCACGAGTTAACATATTGGCCGCTTTTGCCGCCTCACGGGCTCGTAAGAGTTCTTTTTCCACTATGCTCACTCCCCAAGTGATCTCACAAAAGCAGTGCGAGGTCATTGCGATGCACAACTTCCGGCAGACCGTGTAATTGACCTTTCAGCGACTTGTTTTTAATGAAATATTCTAAATCACGTGCAGAAAACGACACGATGCCTTTTGCGATGGCTCTCCCTTCAGGGTCGATTAACTCTACAATCGCTCCTTCGTCAAATCGCCCCTCCACCCGCTCAATACCCGGTAGCAATAAACTGCCACCTGTCGTTCGCACAGCACGCGCCGCGCCAGCATCAATGTACAGCCGACCCACGCTGCGCGAACCGTGAACAAGCCAAGACTTTCGCGCATTCCAATGACTCTTCTCCGGAAGAAAGCGTGTGCCAAGCCTTTCCCCTCTTAGCAATCGCATCAGCACATTAGGCTCAGAAGCCGCTGCAATCACCACTTCAATCCCCGAATGGATTGCCATTTCTGCCGCGCGGATTTTTGTGTGCATGCCGCCAGTCCCAACTGACGACCCGACCCCACCTGCAAGCTCACGAATTGAACTGTCGATTTTCTCAACTTCTTCGATCCGTTTGGCATCTGGCACAACTCTTGGATCCTCTGTATAGAGTCCATCAATATCCGTTAGTAAGATCAGATGCTGCGCACATATCAAAATGGCAACTAACGCCGCGAGCGAATCATTATCTCCAAAGCGAATTTCATTCACTGCAACCGTATCATTTTCATTGACAATCGGTAAAACGCCCGCCTCAAGCAACGTCTCCAAGGTATTTCGAATGTTCACAAAGCGACGCCGATTCTCCATGTCTGAACGCGTCAGCAAAATCTGTGCAACCACACGATTTAAGGACATAAACTCACGTTGGTATAAATCGATTAAGAGACTCTGTCCAACCGCAGAAGCCGCCTGTTTCTCAGGTACCGTGCGCGCTGATCGCCATCCTAACCGTCCCCGGCCTGCAGCGATCGCTCCAGATGAGACTAAAATCACCTCATAAGCAGGATCCTTTAAGACTGGCGCTAGTCGTTCAACAATCCCATGCACTTTTTGCGAAGACAACAGACCCGTAGTAGGATCTGTCAAACTGCTCGAACCCACCTTGACCACTATCCGTAAACGTTGCACACTCTCACCTCGTACATGAATAACAGTATACACCGTAACCCTTCTTGTAGGAATTCTCTTGAATATAGTTGGAATTCGATTGATGGCATAACCTCATTTGAATAGGAAGCATGGACTTGAAATCATCACGTTGTTTTCTGCTCGGTTGCTATTTCAAATGCTGATCCCCCATCACCTCAACACCCCCACCAATGAATAGGTAATTATTGGATGGAGAGACTAAGGGTACACAATTGTTGAACAGGGCGTCATCAGAATCAATCCATATTTCGAGCGAGGATCAGATAGCGGATGAAAGCAAAAAAGTTAATTGGACGCAAACTATCCAACATCAAAACATGTCGGTCACAGCGTACTCATCGTAAATTACCCCATCCCACATCAGGTGATGCGACAGAACGCACACTCCCTGCACAAATCGCGAAGGTACAAGAATGGATAGAGCAGGAATGGCATCCTTGTACGGATTTACAATTTCGTACACTCCGCGTCAATCAACATGAACTTCTTTTAGTCTGGATTCAAGGACTAGTTGCAAAAGAATATATTCAAAGCGGCATTCTTCAACCGTTACTTTCTGGTGATCTCACGTTAGAAACGCTACGTGACGTTGCAGACCACCTCCAAACAGTCACAATTGATCCTATCCATACGCTCGATGATTGCAATGTGGCCCTAGAAGATGGAAAAGTCGTGATCAGCCTCGATGGACAATCGCGGGGCCTTGCCGTCGACGTGAGTAAAATTCCCGGAAGATCGCTCGAAAAAGCTGAAAATGAACCCACCCTGCATGGACCGCAAGAAGCTTTTGTCGAAAATGCAGCCACGAATATTTCATTGTTGCGCAAGCGAATTCGCAGTCCACGCCTAAAAATCGAAACGTATATACTTGGCAGTTACTCGAAAACAAGCGTATCTATTCTTTACATTGAAGGAATTACAAAGCCTGCTTTGCTAACCGAAATGAGAGAACGGCTGTTGCGCATCCATACCGATATGGTACACGATCTCAATGATCTTCAAGAGTATATCGCGGATGAAGCTTTCACCTTATTTCCGCTCACTGAAGAGACAGAGCGCCCTGAGCGCGTTGCCGCCAACTTATTGCAAGGACGCGCTGGAATCATCGCCGATGGTTCTCCATTTTGCTTAATGGTACCCGCAACTTTCGTCAATTTCTTGACGTCACCCGATGACTATTACATGCAATATTCCCTCGTGTTGCCATTGCGTGTGTTGCGTCACGTGATGTACTGGATCTCGATCTTACTCCCTGCCATGTATGTGGCGCTCTTGACCTATAATCAAGACCTGCTCCCCACTCCACTACTGATCAGTGTCACAGCGCAACACGCGGGCATCCCCTTTCCGACCGTCGTGGAAGCTTTACTCATGCTCGCAGCTTTTGAGGCTCTGCGTGAAGCAGGTACGCGTTTGCCACGCGCTGTGGGCCAGTCGGTGAGTATTGTTGGCACGCTAATTATTGGTGATGCTGCTGTTCGCGCCGGACTTGTGTCTCCCGGCATCATTATTGCAGTCGCTAGTACCGGGGTCGCATCCTTCACTTTGCCTGCTCTTGGATTAGTAAGTTCCAGTCGCAACATCCAGTTTTTATTTGTCATTGTCGCAGGATTATTAGGTCTTTATGGAATCTTGTTGTTAGGGATGCTATTGGTCGGACATCTCGTCTCTTTGCGTTCCTTTGGTGTGCCTTACATGTCACCCATTGCCCCAATGATCTGGTCGGATATGAAAGATGTCGTGATTCGCAGTCCTTGGTGGGCGATGAAACGCCGTCCCAGACAATTCGAACCACAAAATCCAGTCCGTAGCGATCGGATGCCACCAGGCCCCAAACAGCAAAAACGTATATGAGGAGTCTGTTGATGAAAAGAATCCTGATCGTTGCAGCTCTATTCGTATGTTGTTTATCACTTACGAGTTGTGCAGATCATACAGAGGTCAACGACATGAATGTAGTTGTCGGATTAGGGCTTGACGAGACAAAAGATGGAATGACTAGAGTGACTGCGGAATTTGTCAATCCGCAAAACTCGCCGATCTCAGGGGGTCAAGGTGGAAGCAGCGGCGGATCTAGTAAGAGTAAAGCCTACTTTATTCGAGACACTACAGGTCCATCCTTAGAAGACGCGATTAAACAATTTGATCAAATCCTTCCTCACCGCATGTATATGGCACACAATACTGTAGTGGTTTTCGGCGCAACATACCTAAAACATGGAATTGAGCGAGCTTTTGATTATTTAGAGCGGAACCGCTATTTGCGTCGTAACCAAATGATGATCGCGACGACAGGATCAGCAAATCGCCTCTTAGCCGCGCCGACAGATCCGGAGCCGACCAATGCCTTTGGCCTGCGCGCGTTAGCTGAACAAGCAGCTGCCACATCACCTGTTATGGACAGCGAACAATTGCACATCATTAAGCAGTACCTATCTCCTTCGCACGCCCCAGTCCTCATTTGGATGGATTTAGATCAAAAGGGTAGGCCCATGCAAAAAGGAGTCGCTCTTTTGCATGGAGGGAAGATCGTAGATTATTTGGATTTACCACATGCAGAAGGTCTTTTCTGGCTCAAGGGAGAAACGCACCAAATTCAAGTTTCTGTCCCATGCGCAAATCATCACAAAACTACATTTCGCATTGTGCGCTCCAATACGAAGGTGACTGCTATCCAAAATCCGCATCATAAGCTTACATTCATCGTCTCCTTGCAAGGCACTGCGGAAATAGAGAGCTTTTGCAGCACTGAACTTTTTGACCAAACACTGTATCAACGCATAAGCCAACAGGTGGATACTGCTGTGTTAGATAAGATGCGCCAAACGATGAAGACCCTTCAAACTGATGACGTTGATGCAGTCCAATTTGCGGCACAACTCTACCGCCATCACCCACAACTATGGCGCAAATTGAAAGGTTCATGGAATCAAGACTTTACACATCTGCCAGTGTCTTATCACGTACATATTCAAGTTGAGCGCTCTGGTCTTATTGCACAAACGCCTACGCGGTGGCTCGAAGATCAAGGGAAGCCACCTCGCGTGCAAGGAGGAGGTGCAAAGTGAGTGAAATGTCTATCCTCTTTGCACTTGTTTTATGGTTTGCACAACGCCGGCAACTGCGTGCAGCGCCAATTCGTGAACGCGTAATCTGGTACGCCATGGTCGGTCTCGCTATAAGTTTTGCATTCGTAATCAGTTGGCATCTCGCTCCGAATCTCCAACCACTTGCCTGGATCGATCGATTGTTTGATCCTCTGACACACAAACTCTATCAAATTCTTTGAGAGGAGACGTCACGAGATGCAAATCCAAATTTCGCGTGTGCAACTCATCACCATCCTAGTTTGGGTTGTATTAGGCACAGGTATTGTGACGATTCCTGCAGCAATCGCACAATTCACCATTCATGACGCGTGGATGATCCCCCTCTTTTTCCTTTTTGGCGGCGGCGGCGTCGCCCTTGTAGCACACCTTTTCATGAAAACCTTCCCACATCAATCCCTCGCACAGGCAGCAGAAAACTCCTTGGGACACATCTTTGGCTCTGGTCTCGTAATCTGGATTCTCATTTGGCTTTATCTCGCAGTGACCACGATTGCGCGCGAATTAAGTGCCTTTGCTACCACAGTAATCTTGCCACACACACCTGAATACGTCATCTCTGCATTCAATCTGTTCGTCGTTGCATACTTAGTCTACCTTGGCTTAGAAGTGATTGCGCGCGTAAATGAATTTATTACACCCCTCGTATTGATCAGCGTTCCTATTCTATTTATTTTATCCGTGCGAAATTTCGAATTCGAACAATTTCTCCCCATGTTCGCTGACGGAATGAGTCCGATTGCAAGAGCTGCTGTCGTTCAGCTACTCGATTATTCCCTCGAAATGCTTATCGTTCTGCAGATCATACCCACCTTAGAAAGTCCACAAACAATTGGTAAAGACATTTTGATCGCATCGGCCATCATTACAGGCATTCTCAGTTTAATCGTGACGCTCACGGTCGGAATCGTCGGTCCCTCTACCAGCTATCTGAATTATCCTGTGCTCGAAATTGTTCGCTCCATTCGCATCGGAAAATTCATAGAGCGACTCGATACACTCTACGTGATGGGCGTTGTGAGCACTCTAATTTTAAAAGTAGCGATGTTTCATTACTGCCTATGCGATACTTGGAAGGACCTTTTCCACTTATCCTCCATCCGATTACTCGCTTGGAGCGGCGGACTTGTCGTGTGGACAGGAAGTCTATTCCTTTTTGGAAATATGGCAGATGTATACCATTTCATTATGGACACTGCCCCCATCTATTTCCTTCTGACAATGGTCGGAATTCCCCTTCTCCTCATCGCCACTCAGAAACTTTTTAAAAAATAGAAATGATCGATAGATGCGAACCTTGGTCGTTTTTTGTGACTCTATTGTGACTCTCCGATGATATTTTGAAGACAAGTTTAGTATGCGCTTTCATCATTCAAAATAGCAAAGGAGGAACCGATCAGGTGGATGGAAATCCAATTCAGGTGATCTGGAAAGATGATAACTCCACTCCTAGCCAAGCAGTCACTGACGCCAAAACACTCTTGCAGGACGATCAAGTGAACATTCTTGCTGGCGGTGTAAACAGTGCGAGCGCAATTGCGATGGAACCACTCGCCCTCAAATACCACACCGTCTACATGGTTGGCCCTGCCGTCGCTGACAGCATTACAGGACAGTATTACAACAAGTACATCTTTAAAATTTCGCCCAATTCATATATGGAGGCCAAGGCGGCTGTCTTGTCCATCGGTACTCCCGGCTCAACTGTCGCTCAACTAGCGCCAAGTTATGCATTTGGCTATGACTCTGTAACCGCCTTTCAAAAACTCGCTACACAAGCAGGTCTAAAAGATGTTCTCAATGTTTTTGCGGACCCAACGGCCACTGACTTTACGCCTCAGCTAACAAGAATTCTGCAGGTTCATCCGAAGTACCTATTTGTGACCTGGGCAGGAGCACCTGGCCCCTGGAATTCCATTGCAAATATGAAACTGCAGCAACAAGGAATCACTGTTGTTACCGGAATTCCTAATATTGCGGCGATTCAGGCGTTGTTTGGTCAATTTGCAGGTATGCGCGGGTTTACAACGTATTATTACCAACTACCGCATAACCCGATCAATGAGTACCTCATTCAACATGATGAGTCCGAGTTTCATACTGTGCCAGACTTGTTCGATCCAGACGGCATGGCAGCAGCGATTGCGTTGGTTGACGGGCTTAAAAAAACAGCTGGGAACGCAAACGGCAATGCTCTTTCTACAGCTCTTTCGGGTATGTCATTTAAAGGGCCAAAAGGGACCTACACTTTTCGTGCTTCTGACCATCAAGCTCTGCAAAATCAATACAGCGTGATTCTCAAAAATGAGCCAGGTTACGCGTATCCCGTACCTACTTTACTCAAAGTGATACCTGCTAGTGAAACGATTCCCCCGGTACTAAACGGTGGACAATAAAACGCAAGCAGCAGAAGAGGGCGAAACCGTGACAATACTAGAGGCTATAGAGATTTCGATAGGATACCGCGGACATCAGGTCATTGAAAATGCATCTCTAAAACTGGATCAAGGGCAATTTGTTTCTCTCATTGGTCCAAATGGTGCTGGAAAAACAACACTACTCAATGCACTTGGAGGCCAGTTACGCATACAAACCGGGGATATTCAGTTCGAAGGAAAATCGATTGCAAATTGGTCGGCGGATCGCCGTGCAAGAGCCGGGATCGGTCGTTCCTTTCAAGCGGTACACCTTTTCCCAAATCTAACAACGGAGCAAAATATACAGCTCGCCGTGCAAGCAAAACGCCGACTGCGACTGCACCACCTGCTAGGTAAAGTGGATCAAGAGGTCACGGCCGCAACAAGACAGATTCTCAATGAGATCGGGCTACTCCACGTAGCCCGTGTTGCAGCAAAAGCCCTTTCACATGGAGATAAACGAAAGTTAGAACTTGCCATGCTCCTCTCACTGCAACCGCGCGTCTTGTTGCTTGATGAACCAACCGCGGGCATGAGCATGACAGAGACGCCGATGATGCTAAAGTTAATCGCACAGCTCAAAGCAACAGGGCATTATGCCATTCTTCTAGTGGAACACAAAATCGATATGGTCATGCAACTTTCCGACCGCATCGTAGTACTGCACCAAGGTCATATCTTGGCACAGGGAACTCCGTCTGAAGTGATGAACGATCAAGAAGTCACAAACGCGTATTTAGGGGGTCACTATGAAGGCATTACTTGAGGTCGAAAACCTTCACACCAAGATTGGCCAGTTCTCTATTTTGCAAGGGGTTTCACTGTCTGTGTGCGAGCATACCATCCATGTCCTGTTGGGGCGTAATGGAGCAGGAAAAACGACGACACTTCGCACCATGATGGGATATCTGCGCCCGGTGCCAGGCATCATTCGCTTTGAAGATCAAGAGTTAACTGGTATTGCGACTTTTCGCATTGCAAGATACGGCATCGGTTATATGCCTGAAGACCATAACCTATTTGCAAATCTTACTGTGGAAGAAAATTTACTTCTCTCTTTGCCAAAACAGGACACCCACGTCAGATCACAAATTGCCAAGATGCTAGACTTGTTCCCAGATCTCCGTGTGGCGTGGCGACGTCCTGCAGGTACGCTCAGTGGCGGACAAAGACAGATGCTCGCACTTGCTTCCGTCCTGGTTTCCAAACCGCGACTACTCCTTGTTGATGAACCGAGCAAAGGACTATCTCCTCGCTTCGTTGAGCGTATCGGCGACGCTCTTGAACAACTTCGTTCAGAGACGACCATTGTACTGGTAGAACAAAACTTCTATCTAGCAAAACGTATAGGAGATTACGTGACGGTACTCGATGAAGGTCACACGGTATATTCCGGAGAAATGCAATCATTCGCTGCATCTGATGAACTGCAAAAGCGATATCTCGGATTACAGACGGACAAGAAGGGGGGCGCCAAATGATGAGTACTTTTTTTACACTTGCGTTGGACGGCATATCGAACAGTGCACTCTATTTTCTCATGGCTGCTGGACTTACTTTAATTTTTGGACTCCTACGTGTTATCAATTTTGCTCATGGTGGACTTTTTGTATGGGGCGCCTATGCAGCAACCTTTCTGTATAGCGCGATGCACCAATTTTGGTTATCCCTATGTGCAGGCATTTTAATTGGCGGATTACTCGGATGGCTGCTGGAAAGGGGATTGCTCACCGCGGTCTATGGAGATGGAAATCAGCAACTGCTTCTTACGATGGGAGTCCTGATTTTGCTGTCGGAACTCATAGAAATTCCGTTTGGACGTGATCCTGTATTAGCAACCGTACCCCCTATACTTCATCACTCATGGGTAATTGATCACGTAACCATAGTTGCCTATTCCCTTTTCACAATCGGAATGGGTGCATGTATCTTTGGTATACTTGTTTACCTTCTACAAAAAACACGAGTAGGCCTCATCATTCGAGCAGGGGTCAACAATCAATCTTTAGTCGAAGCGCGAGGAATTCCGATCCGCCGCCTATTTACGATCGTCTTCCTACTTGGTGCAGCACTGGCTGGATTTGCTGGAGCCCTTGCGGGGCCGTACTATGGATCAATCACTCCTTCGATGGGAATGGATATGCAGTTGAATGCCTTTATCACCGTCGTTCTTGGGGGACTGGGGAGTTTAAGTGGATCGCTAATCGGCAGTTTGCTGATCGGTCTTACCACGTCATTTGTCAGCTACTATACTCCCTCTTTTGCCGTACTTGCCAATGTCCTTTTGATGACTCTCGTACTGCTCGTTCGGCCCCAAGGACTCTTTGGCGAAGGGGAGATTGTTTAATGCGTCCAGTTCGCCTCGCTTGGCTTCTACTCAGTACGCTATTTCTCATGGGCTTTCCGTTTGTTTTCGGCAGTGGAGGCGGAACGTCATTACTCGAGCAAATCTTTGTATTTGGCGCATTTGCCATGTCCTACGACTTGTTAATCGGATATACGGGGATTGTCTCTTTCGGCCACGCAATGTTTTTTGGTACCGGTGCATACGCAGTCGCTATTGTACTCTCAAAAACAGGGGGATCAACCGTTGGTTTATTGCTAGGATTCTTGATTGCAATGACTATTTCCATACTACTGAGTTTGGTCGTCGCGTTTTTATCACTGCGTGTGCGTCACACATATTTTGCCATGGTTACATTAGCAGTAGGTCAAGTGTTTTTTGTTCTAGCTGGCTCACAGCCTTTGCGTCCTCTTACAAACGCTAATGATGGGATTAGCGTCCTGACACCCGTGTGGTTAAATAGCAATCTAGCTGTTTACTATTTTATTTTGATATTTCTAGCAATTGTCACCCTGTTCTTACATCGCTTCATTCATTCTCCTTTTGGTGAGGTTTTGCGCGCGCTGCGAGAAAACGAATCTCGCGCCAAAGCGCTCGGATATCGTATATTTCACTATAAAACGCTGGCGTTTTTACTTTCTGGTCTGATCGCAACACTAGCGGGGGGAATGTATGTCGTTGTCGAATCCTTTGTAAGTACATCTGTTTATGATATCGGTTCAGTATCATTGCAAGTCGTTCTCATGACAATCGTGGGCGGTGTCGGAACCTTATACGGTGGGCTTATTGGCGCGGGAATCATTCTTTGGTTGCAAAATGAACTAGCAAATTTAGCTGGCTCCTATCCCGTGTTTAATCACGCGGAAATTGCTTTCGGTGTTCTCTATGTACTGGTAGTTCGCTTTCTGCCTAATGGAATCCTTGGTACCCTCAAAGGACGGAAAGGAAGATGGAGATGGACATCACAAACATTCAAGAAATCACAGACTTAACCACACGTGGTTGCGGTGTGAATGCGGATGCAGATGCACTCGTCTATCGCGCCCCAAAGGTTCTTACACCCATCCCGGGTACCTTGTGGCACGGTAAAATCGGGCGCGCTAATGCTTTAGTACGCCTGCCTACAGCTAGTCATTGGAATGGGAAACTATTGATCGCGGCCACTCCTGCAGTGCGCAATGAGTATTCGATGGATTTATTGTTAAGCGACATCGCTTTACAGCTTGGATATGCATACGCAGCCTGCGATAAGGCCACACCCGGCCTAACACTGCGCGATCCGTCTCGAGGCATGGGCGAATGGGAAAAAGTACATCTTGATTTAGTTCACTTCGCCACCCAATTGACAGAACAGAAATACGGACGTTTGCCTACCTACAGATACATTTCTGGTGTGAGTAATGGCGGATATGTAACCCGATTCATGTTAGAACGCCACCCAAACTTGTTTGATGGAGGTGTTGAATGGGAAGGTGTATTGTGGCGAAAAGAAGGACGCCACCTACTGACTACACTTGCAGATTATGTAGCCAATTACCCCATCTATTGTAATTGGCGAGGCGACTGGACACAACATGAACGGATGGCTGCCTATCAACGACTTTTGAGTGCCGGACTACACCCAGCTTCGGAACCGCATTGGCAACGTTATTTTCTCACTTACTGGGTCATATCCTTGTGGCTCTATGGATTCCAGTTGGACCCACAGTGGGAGCCTTTTCAAAGACCTTGGTCTAACGAGTGGCTGAGTCATCCCGAAAGCATTGCTTCATACCCCTGGCAGGAACGCTTGGATCAGATGGCTCTGCAGATTGCACCGCTCGAGAATTCAGGGAAAATTGGAAAGCCGCCCTTATCTGTTGCAGGAAATGAAGATTGTCTAGTACCATTTTCCTACCATGCCAAAGACTACGCAAAATTAGTTGCGAACGCCGGGGCGGGAGCTAGGCATCGCAGCTACGAAATCTCTTTTGGCAATCACGTCGATGGATTGCTTCGTAAGAATCGGGGACGTCAACAACCTGTTCAGCCGTTCTACGAAGCCGCCTTACTACATCTTGAGAATTGGGTGGAACACGGAATTGAACCCCCAAACGCGGGATGCTATACATCCATCCAAGACTTTGCACCGAATGTCTCTTTGTTTTCAAACGTAGATATAAACGAATCAGATACTCAGGTAGTTACGAAACTAAAGGAGGTCCCATCCGAATGATCCGATATGAATTAAAAGGGAAAACAGCTGTGATCACAGGCGCTGCAAGCGGCATTGGACTAGCCATTGCGGAGCGATTTGCACAAATTGGCACGCGCGTTGTGCTCTCTGATTTACGCGCAGACGCAGCTAGATCTGCGGCGGAGACACTGCGTTCGCAAGGACTCACGGTCGCTGACATCGCCGTCGATGCAAGTGTAGAAACAGATATCGAAAAGTTGATCGATTTTGCTAGCGAGCAATTTGGCACAATTGATATTTTCGTGAATAATGCAGGATTTCAACATATATCACCGATTGAAGAATTTCCTACTAAAACATTTCAAGCGTTGATTGATTTGATGCTCGTCGGCCCATTCCTTTCGATCAAGCATGTATTCCCTATAATGAAGAGACAAGGGTACGGGCGTATTCTTAACATCGCTTCTGTAAATGGCCTTATCGGTTTCGCCGGAAAAGCAGCCTACAACGCGGCAAAACATGGGGTCATCGGACTTACCAAGGTAGCGGCGCTAGAAGGAGCAACGTCTGGCATTACAGTCAACGCACTCTGCCCTGGCTATGTCGACACGCCCCTCGTCCGAAATCAACTCAAGGATCTTGCTGCAACACGAGGCATTCCTGTGGACAAAGTATTAGAAGAAGTCATTTATCCACTCGTGCCGCAGCGCCGTCTGCTAGATCCGCTTGAAATTGCCGATTATGCAGTCTTTTTAGCCTCTGCACAAGGACGATCGATTACAGGACAGGCAGTTGTGATTGATGGGGGATATCTCGCTCAGTAACCACCAAGCAGACATTCAATTCCGCGATGGAGGTGAAATCTAGATGCGCACAGCGCGTTTCGAACGGGATCAGCCGCCGCGTATGCGTCGGACAAATATGCCAAGACCGCGTATGATGAACCTCTTATCAGATATCCCAGATTACCCTGTTACTGTGGTAAAAGCGGGGGCAGGATATGGAAAAACAACTGCCGTAGCGAATTACTTACATCAAAGTGGATTACGCAAACGATGGTTGACGTTGTCCGCAGAAGATCGAGATACGACCTTGTTCGTAAGGCGTATCTTACTGTCTCTTTTGCCTAAACATGTTTCTTCAGAGGAATTGGAAGCCGTTGTTCTCGCAAGTCATTCTCCTATCACTTGGATGGCGACCGCCCTTTCAGCAGCCACCTTAATCTCATACTATCTGCAGGAGGAAACGATTCTTGTACTCGATGATTTCCATGTAATCCAAGACGAAGTTGCACTGCAATCTTGGATGGATGCTTGGATGCAGGAGATCCCCCAACACCTGCACATCGTTTTCATCACACGGACAAAGCCTACGTTGCCGCACCTTCAACAATTAATGTTGCGTGGCGAGGTGCTCATGATTCGGGAGCGTGATTTGGTCTTTGATGAAGATGAAATTGCCGCTTTGTTTCGACTTAATGCGGAACAAAACGCCCCAGAGCTAAACAGCCGGCAAATTCACTATTTATTAGAGTGGACGGGGGGAATGGCGCTTGTTTTATCTATGTTGCTACGTGAATGGCGCAATACCCCTTCATTTCTTCGATTGCAAGAATTACTTTCTCAGGAGACTTCTTTACTGGACCAAATTGGACGGCTATTTGAAATTGGATTATCCACGGAGGAGCAGGAGTTTTTCCGCTCCACAAGCGTATTAACGACGCTCCATCCAGACATTTGCAATGATCTACTCCATCGCACCGACAGTCAACAAATTTTATCGGAAGTAGAACGCCGCGGACATATTTTGCATGTCGCTGAATCCGCAGACTACGAAGTACATCCGTTAGTACGAGAATATCTTTTACGCAAACTGTCTGAATCACAGCGTAAAAGATTACTCGAACGGGCAATTCACTGGTATCAGGAAAAAGGTGATGAGACTCGCTCAATTGGCTATATTTTCGATCTACCAGATAAAAAAGATCAAGCTGTTCGCCTGTTCCCATTGATTACGCGCTATATTGAAAAAGGACAGCTATCAACAGTACAAGCATGGTTGGATCGCTTGTCCCCTGTACCTTATGAGTATTCTGCGCGCTGGATTTGGGCGCAAGCAGAAGTAGATCGACTCAGTAATCGTTTTACCCAAGCCCAAGTAAGATATGAAAAAAGTAAACAGATCGCCAAGACCATGGGGGATCAAACAAGCATCGCCGATGCATTCATTGGTTTAGGCCAATTGTATCTAGATACCATTCAACCCAAACCCGCTGCACACGTGATTCGCGAGGCGCGTAATGTAATTCCTAGACGTTTCACGAAACATCGCATCATACGAATCCAACTTGCTTTTGAAAACGCAATCAACAGTGGCAAACCGCTTCGTGCAAAACGTCTCCTTCATAATTTGATCCAAATGGGGATCGGAGCTCCACCAAACAATAGCGACTTGCGACTTCTCCTTCGAACAGGTCATGTGCGAGAAGCTTTAACACAAGTAAAACGTCGCCTGATTAAGAATGATACGGAAGTACGCACATCCTTAGCTCATCGAGAAACTTCACTTCTATTCTCGCTGCTATGCTCTATGCTGGGAGACCCTGATACTGCTAAATTAGAAGCAGAGCGTGGAAGGTGGATCGCTGACTCGCTAAATGCCCCATTCGTTCGTGCAGTGGGCTTCATTCGACTCGGTCATGCACAACATCTAGCACAACCATTTGAAGAAGAGGCTCTCACATCATATGAAACCGCAATTGGTCTCATGGATGAGATGGATGTTGCACGAGGAAAGTCCGAGGCCCTTCTTGGACTCTGTTTAGCGCATGGCTATCGCGGAAAATTTCCATTAGCCAAACTTTATGCGGAACAGGGAATTGCCTTGGCAGCACAGGCGGGTGATCTTTGGATGGAAAATCTTGTTCGCACTGCGTATGGACAGATCTGCACAATCCATGGGTACCATCATCTGGCGAATAAAGAATTGACTCATGCCATGCAAGCCTTCATAGACTGCGGAGATTTATTTATGCATAACGCTGCTCAATTATGGAATATATTCACACTCCATGCCCTAAATGATCAGAAATGGCATGAAGAATTAGATGATTTACTCCGCTCGGAATTCACACTCTCAAGATTAGAACTATTGTCTAAACCTACACTGTTCGGAATGAAAGATGTGCAACGCATCGTTCCTCTTTTATTGGAGCAGAAACAGTCACAGAGTATAGAACAGGAATTGACAATACGCCTTCTAGAAGTACTTGACGCACATCAAATCGAGCATCATCCAGGCTACACCCTCTACGTGCAAACATTTGGAACATTTGAAGTCTATCGCGGGTTTACAAAAGTGACACGGCGAGAGTGGCAACGTGAAAAAGCGCGTCAACTTTTTCAATTTCTTGTCACGCATCGAGGCAGTTGGTTCCATCGTGAAGAAATTTGCGATCGCCTATGGGGAGATCTTTCTCCAGATACGGCAGAACGCGACTTTAAAGTTGCACTGAATGTCTTATCGGCCGCTCTTGAACCGAAGCGCCCTGAACGAAGTACCACCGTATTTATTGTCCGTCAAGGAAGTCTTTATAGTTTGACCATGCATCCGATGCTTCAAATTGACCGTGACCTTTTTTTAAATAAAATCCGGGAAGCAGATGGAACTCGTGACCCTCATCGACAACGGCGACTTCTCGCCGTTGCCCTGCAATTGTATCGAGGCGCCTATTTAGAGGAGGCGCGCTATGAACCATGGTGTGAAGATGAACGTGAGCGCCTGCGATTGCTTTATTTGCGAGCAGCCACAAAATACTCCCGATTGTGTTTAGACGCTGAAGACTGGGAGGACGCCATTCAAACATGCGAGAACTTACTTCAATGGGAAGCTGCTTGGGAAGATGCGTATATTGACTTAATGGAAGCATATGCTCACCTAGGAAATCGATCGATGGTCATTCAAACTTATCTCTTGTGCCAACGTGCCTTACAACGCGAAGTAGGAATCAGCGTCTCTGAGAGGACAACCACCCTTTTTCGTCAACTCATCCCCGAGAAAGACTACAAAGAGCTTTCGTGAACTGACCCAAGCCTGAAAGTTAGTGGATAAAGCAGCCTCTAAGGCGAATCAGGAAAAGAATTGAATCAAGAGATCACTCACATAAGGGCGAAAATACTGTTTAGAAAACTCCACATGCTTCTCATGCGCCATATACTGTTCATGAGCCTGCATACTGTCAAAATCTACGGTAATCAGATAATGATATTGGAGATCTCCTTCGTTTATCGCCTCACGGAAGGAAACATTTTGGGCTCCAGGCACATGCGCGAGCAACTCCATCGTTTTCTCACGAATGACATTGACTTTGTCAAACTCCTTAACGTTAAACAACAAAATTTTATGAATCAACTGTAAATATCCCCTTTTTCCGTTTCATATTTATCTGTACATCAACAAAGAATAGGCACTGAACATCAAGTGCCTATTCATCTAACTTCTACGCCCTACATTATTTCCCTTGCAATGCCTGAACCAATTCTTTCCCCATCAGTTCAGATGAAAATGGATCGCGACTCGTGATAATTTGTTGATTGCCCCAAACTGCAAATGCCTTTTGCTCTAGCTCAGGGACATATTCGGCAATTTTACGCAGTTCTTGTTCTAAACTATACGGAAGATAAGGAACTACATCACCTGGTTCCCAAACATCTGGATAGCCTGTTACCTTAAGCCCATCTACAATACTCTTTCCATTTGGACGCGTCGTATAAACCAAAACGGAAGGCCCATGACACTCTGCAGCAACAATGCCTCCACGGTCATAGATCGTATTGATCACCTGATGCAAATCCTGATTCTTCGCCAAATCAAACATTGCGCCATGTCCACCTACAATTAAAACTGCATCATACACCTCTGGTGTCACGTCGCTCAATTTTTGGGTGTCATCTGCTCTTCCAGATTCATACAGAGCCTGATAGGTACCTTGTGGATCATACTCAGGAAGGAGACTTCGCTCATCAATCTCCGGTTTGCCACCAAGTGGTGAAGCCAGATCGACAACATGACCCGCACGTTCAAGCGCCTGCAAAGGCGCAAATAATTCTTCCCCCCACCACCCAGTATGGTATTCCCTATCTCTATACCCACTAGACAATACCGCAAGAATCTTTGCCACAAAAATTCCCCCTCATAAAAATACATTCAGCACCCAAAACACTTGCTTCGTTACTGCGGATTCGTAGTCCAGATTCCCGCTTGATTGACAAAGACACGCGGTGGTAACTGTAAAATAGACAAAACGAGTTGTGCTACATCTTCTGGTTGCATCATTCGATCTTCTTCGCCAATTTTAAGTCCAAGATGCGCAGCCATTTCAGTATTAACCGTACTCGGAGTAAGAGCAGTGACCCGAATATTGTATTTGCGTGCTTCTTGCATCAATGATTCTGTAAAACCGATAACACCGAATTTTGAAGCTGAATATGCAGAGGTCGTTGCCGCTGCACGTAGGCCAGAGGTAGAACTCACATTCATGATATCTCCACTGTTACGTGCCATCATGTCCGGCAACACACTGCGAGTCACATAATACGTTCCAAATAAATTCACCCTGACGATCTGTTCCCAATCTTCTGGTTCCATTTCACTTACTGCTCCGAACTTCGCAATCCCCGCATTATTGATAAGGATGTCAATTGGCCCCAATGTTTTTTTAAGACCTGCTACGGCAGATTCAACTTGTTCTCGATTTGACACATCCGCAGTCGCAATGCCTACGCGAATTGAGTTGGACTTTGTCAGCACGTCAGCGACGTACTCCAGATGCTTTGAGGTTCTTGCAAGCAGCCCAACATGCACCCCCTCTGAAGCAAGCCGCATCGCTATTGCTTGGCCAATTCCTCTCCCCGCTCCCGTAACCAGTGCAACTTTTCCATTTAGACTCATTCCAGCACCTCCGTAAGATGTACAAAATATCACCTAAAAAGCTCAAACACACAATTGGAGCAAGTCTTTTATTATAGTCACTTCACTAAATGACTATGCGATAGCAAGCATTCAATCTAAACTGTACCCTCAAAGCACTAAGATTCATTGAATCGATCAGAACACGAGAAGAAGAATACAACTATATACTTACTTTTGTCAAGTATATGCTATAAAATAAGTTGGTATTTGTCTGATTGAATTCACAAAAAATCATTGGATGAACATCCACAGGGTAAATGATTGGGTCAGTTGGGAAATCGTCGATGCGATTCGAAACACAAAGTGACACGAATGAGCATCGTGCTATTTATTGGATAAAAAGTGAAGGAAAGTCGTGGTCATTTGTTGGCAAAATACACGGTCAAACGGGCTTAACATCATTTGCAAGTATAACTGTAGGTATTGTGACCCCGTTATCGATGAACAAGACGCACAATTATTCATAATTAACAGAAAACTGCACATAGATAACTTTTATATTGAATTCCTGCTTCGTTGAGGATGCCTTTGTATGGACAAGGGCTTACGTCCTCTCCCATGGCTGTCACCGTGGAACTCACAGCCCATTTCATGAGATTTTTCGCCACGTTCAGGTCACGGTCATGAGGAGTGCTACATTCCGATCATGTGCATTCGCGTATCAATAGTTGTCATCCCTCTAAGGAACAATCCTCTGTTGTTACCAGGCTGCGATGCCTGAAGGCAAAAGAGATTGTGGTTGTCATCCCTCTAAGGAACAATCCTCTGTTGTTACGGTACTAATACACAAGGAGGACAATTTAAATGATGAATGTTGTCATCCCTCTAAGGAACAATCCTCTGTTGTTACTTTTTGGATTAGTTTTCTACCTACGGTAATTGTGGTTGTCATCCCTCTAAGGAACAATCCTCTGTTGTTACGGTGCGATTCATCAAGCCCGTCCCATCTGCTTTCGTAACCTTCAATTCGCGAACCTTGACGAATTTCCCATAGTATACCACTCAGTTACCACCATGACAACGCAAAACCCCCTGCCATACGCACTTTCCACCTTAGCGCGAACCTCTCTATTCTTGCATGAGTACTTTGGGTTCGCGAGTTTCTTATAATAAACAAAAAGAACACTCATCATTTCCGACATCCTTCAATGAGAATAACACCTTTATAGAAAAGAAATTGAATTTATGAAGCAGTATTGGTTAAGTATAGTCAGAAAACACGTAATTCTGATAAGAATAAATGTAAAAGGAAAGAAGAAAACAAGATTCGAATGTATGACAAAGAATTTAAACATCAATCCGTCAAATTGTTCTATGAAATTGGAGTGGCTGTTGCCAGTGCAAAACTAGGAGGTTCTACTCATAACACAATCGACTTGACAGGGACAAAACAGGCAGTTTTACTCCCCCTAGTTTAGATTCTTACTCCCTTAACCTCAATCAATCGTAAGATTGCTTGTTTAAACTTCGACAACCAATAACTTATCTTCACGGTGTACAATGACACGAATAAACGATTCCAATGCGAGATCATACAGACTCCCCTGAATTCTGCGTTGGTTGTAAATAGAAAGAAGTTTTATCACGACTGCGTACACTGCTTGAGAGTTCTCAAATAGCTGCCTCCTCCACAAAGCACGTTGCTGTATCTGTCTCTTATGCTACCCTTCATAAGAAAATCTGATATGATAGTCAATCATCACCAGTGCAGAATAGATCTAAGATCTATCGATGGTTTGCCAATTGTCTCGGATGCTGAATATTTTTCTACACTGTAACTATAGAATATCTAGCTCTGCACAAAGTTGGTCCACCTTCTTTTTGTTCACAATAAAATGATGGAGCAACTCAATTATAGAGAAAAAGCACCAAAAGCAATTAAGACCCTTATGCACGGGTTTGATGATATCACGACAACTCTTTTCTTCAACGACATGGAGCGCTTGAACGAAGAAATTTTTCGATGAGACCAAGTCATTCGTATCTATCCCAATTGCGAATCAATGAAACGACATATAGGTACACTGCTCATGAAGATGGACGAGAGGTGGCAAACGGGGCATTGCTCTTTCGATATGCAGAAATATCCCATGTAGCGAAAAGAAAATGAAGAATAAGGAAAATTAGACGCATAAGTAAGCTTGATCAGTTAACATCACGCAATTTCTATTAAATATAAATTTAAACTCTATTTAGAATTTCATCATGTCTATCCTTGTTCACTATACCCCATACGAAAAAGAATCGTGCTTCGCTCCCCTCTCAATTCTTGCTCTTAAAAGTATGTCCCCCTTTCAAAGCGGCTTGCTGCTCTTCCCTCATTTTGTTACCATAACTTTACCTTCTCTATGGATTTGTAGGATATTCATGCAAGAAAGGAAGATCCCCATGTGGTCATTGATTTTGAATATCGCTGTCAACGGGTTTACCGTCCTTGGTGGATTCGTCATGCTTTTTCAAGGCTATCGATTCGTGTTAGAAAAACGCAAGTATCGTAAAAAAATACTCAGTTTAACGGATTTGCGCATGCAAAATAACGAGTATGTGATCAACCTATCAGGTCATCCAATCACAGAACATAGCCGTAGTGTCGATCATTGGCTTAAGGACAAGAAGATTTATACGATCCCGGTCCATGTAAACGAGGGACAAGCCATTCGCAATAGTGAGGACGTGATCAAAGCGGCGGAAGAAGCATTAGCTTCCATTCCAAAAGAGATCAAGCAACACATCATGCGTGGAGCCGCCGTAGTATTTGCTCTCCCAGGAATGACCAGCCTTGCGATTGCGCTACTAGTGAAAATCCATGGATTACAGGGAGTGTTTCCTATGTATACGTTCAGTTTGCGAGATGAAGAAGCAAAAGAATTCGTGTGGCAAGTGCCGATGGATTTACACAAACTCCGATCAGATGAACGACATCATCGATTTTCGATGGATTTTCACGATGATCCGACATGAGGAGATTCGCCCCAATACTGTTGTAAATTATCCCGAAATGTACAAAGTCCAAACGGATAGCTAGCTTGTAATTCTACATAGCGAGTCAAAATGTGTTGCGCGATTCGACTTGCCACCTGCTTCGCTTTTTCCGCTTCATCTCTCTTGACAGGAAGCATCCCGTGTGCGGCGAGCGAATGATTACGCAGCTTGCGAAGCGAATCAATTGCATCCCAACCGTTGGTCATATCGCCGCCGACGGATATCCATGTATCAGTAAATACTGCCGACCATCGCTCAGGTGCCATTTGCCGAAGCACCCGAAGCGCAAGATACAGTTCCAATTGATTGGGGATACGCTCTTTTCCTGTCACTTGTTGAATCGCTTCTCTTATTTCTGGCCTTACCGATTGTGGTTTGACGTCTTGAAGGTTGACACCATACTGTAAACGAAAATCGTATTTCACACTTCCTTCTAGAAAACGATAAAATCGTGACAGTGCATCCGTATACCGTTCACGCTGAATGTATCGAGGAATAGATCGATATAACTCAAACAAGTTAATTTCTGTTTCGTAATCGTATTGTTGTAAATCGGGTTGCGAAAGCCATTGTAATTGTTGATTGACCCAATTTTTCAAGGACTGGAAAGACTTTTCTTCTTTGATGATACGATGAGCTTGCTTCATTTTATCGATCGCTTGACCAAACAACCCTAACTCCCAGAAACGATACCCTTGAACGACATACAACACCCATTCGATGCTTTCCTTCACTTCTCGATGAACCGATAACGTTCGCAGTTCATTCAGGACGGTAATTGCGCCGCCATAATCACCACCATCCCAGAGTGCCCACAATTTCTCCCGTAAGGCTCCTTCTCGCAAGAAGGTCACCGCTACAGGAGACACTCTCTTATGGCTACTATCCACATACTGTGGATCAATCACCTGGTAGACCTCACCGTCGCCAAGCTCCCCAATGCTTTTCATGAGGATCAACGTTGTTTTCATTTGTGGCGTTCCAGAAGAATGATTCGCATACCAAGTTGGCAATGATCCAGTTGCTTGCTCAATACGAAATCGATGCCGTTGAATCACCGTATGCGTCATGCCTAACAAAAAATGGTAGTCAATCGGATCTCCTTCTACGTGTTCCAAATAAATCTTAGTGGCTGGTACCCAATCATTCGCTGTCATCCACTCTTTCGTTTCTTCTGCCTGATGACGGCCTTTTTCATCCACAGAGAGAAGAATCACTTCATCAGGATGCAGTTCTCGAACCAACGTAATTACCGATCCCTCTGCACCGTGATCGCCAAACGGATCACGCGATCCTACGAAGGTGATTAACACGTTGGTTGTCATGACGTTCACTCTCCTATATATTCACAGTTGATAAAACAAATACCTTGCCTACAGGAACAATTCCCTTTCAGACCCTCCACCTAAAAATGTTGGAATATCAAATTTAAACAGTTTAATTCTCATGAATGACCTGTTTCTCTTCGATTTCGATCACTATACTCATTGTTCAGCACACTAACTATCACTAACTAAAATGCAGTGAACCTCCCTAATTTTCATCCCCTATCTCTTTCCTCCCTTTTCTCACTTCCACTCTCGCAGGAATCGTCACTGTCACAGCTCCCTGCACAATGGCAGATTGATCTGAGATGCCCTCAACAATCCGCCCCGCATAGCCATCCATTGGACGCATCGGATGTAACGTACTTCCCGCTTCGAACAACATCATCGGATACTTGACCGCACGAGTGGCATGAGTGCCTGTTTGCGCATACCCATACTTAACACGAAGTCGATAGGCTCCCTGTCCATCCAGCCAACCTGGCATGCCTTCACCCAACCAGACTTCCGCGTTCGCATCAGGTAGCTCAGGAATTTGTTTTTCCTTTACATTCAGGAGTTGGACGTGTCCGTATCCCCGACTGACGCCACCTCCAATTCCCTTGGTTATCACCACACGAAGGATCGTCATGGCTTTCTTAAAGTCATTAGTGCGCAGATAGAGCGTCACAGGCTGATCCGTCATCCACCCTGTCACCGTATATAACTGCCCCTGTAATGTGGTGCCCCGTTGCCGATCCATCGTTGCATGTTCACTCTCGACGATTTCCCATTCGGGAAGCAAATCAGTTGAAAGTGTTGGCGTTTCTCCACGAATCAGCTGTAAAAAGGCGTCTTTGGTTATCCAGCGTTGTCGCTTGACCTGCTTTCCTAGCTTTGCCAACCGAATGCGTTCTGCCTTCGTTGTCCCTTCCCGCGCTGGCGTCATCAATCCCATCGGACGGGGAAACAAATCGGAGATCATGGCATTGGAAAATGCCATTCGAAATGAAGGCACATGTACAGATGTAGCTTGCGAAGTTTTCCATTCCGCCAACCACGCTTGTAACGCCAAGTCTCCCCATAATTCCCGATACGCCCAAAAGCATTGTCCTAGTAAGGAATCTGACGTAATCGGTGCAAGTACAGGAGAGCGCAAAGCAAGCTGGATTTTATATAAAGGATCACTCATCCATTCACCGTCCTCTCCATGATAGTCCGCACCACTTACTGACGAGGTTGCACTTCAATACGCTGAAACTGAATGTTCTCAAACCGCACATGTCCACTTCCACGCGAACCACTTCCCCCCAGTGTATCGTGATGGAGCACCTCCATCAGATGTCGAACAGTCTGCTCCATCTGCTTGGCATCATCACCTTGATACACACGAATGTCCATTTCGAATTGAAAACGACTCCCTGCGGGCACTCGTTCGATCATGCGGTACCCACCATCTGTCTGTTTGCTGATCCCAATTCTGCGATCTACACTGTTTTCCGCTTTCACTTCTGTATAACCGCTCTTTTCTGTATCCATGAATGAGTTAAAGTAGTCCCTAGTTTCATCGGTCAGCATGGCATCACGAAAGAGAAAACGGGTGGGATTGAGAGAATGTTTAGTATTCTTGTGGGGACCAAAATACGTACAAACACGGCACCCCGCTCTCCCACATCCGCATGGATTACCATCAATCCCTTTACCATCTATTGCTTCTAATAAACTGCGTAATTTTCCCTTTAAACTACTTCCCGGAATATACGGAAACAAGCTGATCGGATGACGAATGACAGGATTATCGACGCCCCCGATTTCTAAGGTTTGTTTTTGTCCGCCAATATGTAATCCACTGACGATGACAAGATCGGCGGTGCCGTGAAGATAATACAGCAATTGGGGGTTCGGTTTTGATCCTTCATTTCTCCCACCATTAAAACCATTGCGATTGCCTCCCTGACCTGAGCCTTGATACGGTGGACGGAATGAATTATCTCCTTGTGCCATACTAATCATCTCCTATTGTCTTCTTTCATGTAACAAACAACACCCTCAAAGTGTTTGACAAATGCCAGAAAATGCTTTTCAGATCGCGTGGCAATGTTCATATTTTTCTCGATAAACCGAAAAAAAGATTCGCCCACCTGTTTCCTTGCTACTGCATACCGCGCTTTATTCGTTAAGTCGAACAACTGGTTCTGATAGCGAGGATAGGACGAGGTTTCACCAACACCCATCTTCCCGCCTGTCTGTTCAAACTCGTTGCTTCGTTGATGGATCAAATACTCGATATTTTTGACATACGCAAAAAACATGCGCACCTGGTGGGTTGAGGTTTTTTCCTGTTGAAATTTTTCCGCGATCTCTTTTGCTCCTGTGAACAGTGAGGCTTTGTAATGTCCACGCTCATCGAAATATTCATCACCCATTTGTTGACGAAGCGAAGCTAATTTCTCTTTTGCCGAATCATCCATGGAACGTTCCCCTTTCCTGTCTTTGTGTCAGACGACGCACGGAGATCAATTTCACAAAAAGCTCAAGTACTTTCCAGTTCTCCATGATCCATACTGCGTCCGAATCAGGAAGTGCTAATAAGGTACGAAACCACTCGACCATAGGTTGGTGCCGAGATTCGGTTGCATTCCGACGCCATTCGTAATCGAGTTTGGGGAAGATTTCATAGGTTCGTCCATCTTGTAGTGAAACGGTGCCATTTCCTCTTCTCACCACCGAATGCACCAACTCCATGATGCGATACCACATGTTAGATGAGAGCGTGCCCTCCGCCAAAAAATTGACTACTTGCTGTGCCATGTCCAGCAGACGTTTCCATTCATCCCACTCCAGCGGAATCCCCCGCACGCTCACTTGATTTCTACCTCCCATTTGCCTGGTACGCCGAGAAGATGCAGGTTGCTCTTTAGCAAGTTCAAGGTACGATTCCACATCATGTGTGACCTTGAACAATGGTTGCTTTGGTTTCACAAAAGCGACCCCAGCTGACAAAGACAATTCGGGATGCGATCCAGTATAACGTAGAAAATCATCATGAAGGCGTGTTGCTAGTTGAATCACTTCACTGGCTTGTCCCACTAGATAGACGTCGTCCCCTCCCGAAAACACGGAATACACCATCGGGAATTCTTTTTCCAACAATACTTGCAGATGGTGGGTAAAAAACCGATCCAACGTTTCACTAAGCGCTAGATACTCTTGCAAAGAAGTGGTAGAGCGGTTGTCATCAGAAAAGCCAAACGCAAACATTAACCCCATATGATCAACGTCCGCCTTAAAATAACCTAACGGTTCTTTCCCCGCGATATCAGAAAACGATAATGGTTTCCGTTGATAAGTTGGGACATAATGATTCATCCAAAATATAGTATCCGTTTCTAAACAATCGGGTGGACGATTGATGGCAAACCAATCTTCCTCCATCACTGAAGGACGCGTTTCGTGCAACGATACACTACCGAGGACACCAAATTGAAAATCCCCTTTGGGTTCCCGAGAGAAAGAAATCCAATGAATATGAGGAAGACGTTTCCCTAATTCCTCTAACGCACGACAGGTTTCGCACAATCGTTCCTCCTCTGACACATGTCGTTCCGCTTCACGGATAGGGTTGCGCTGACAATGGGCACAACGAGGCGTTGTGCCTGTTTGCGTACGTATCATTCGGTCTTTTTCCCAATGGCCATGAGACTGTAATTGTTGCATGTAAGGATGTTCTTTTTCTTCACGCGCTCGTTGAATCGCTTCTTGAGCCAAGCGGGAAAAAGAACGTTCCATCTCGATCGTCGTATCGATCACTGTGCCCGTGTAGAGCGCCAGTTCCCCTGCAAATTCGGAAAACAAATAGGTGTCGATAGGGTTTCGGAGCGTTTCTATCGTAACGGATGGCGATAGCAAGACATAAAACACGCCACCTGCGCTCATCAATATCTGCAAATCGCTTCCTTTTGTCTCTTGACAGAGAAAACGTGCCACCAGACGAGTGAGCAACAGAATTTGAAAACTTCGTGCCCGCAATTTCTTTGCTACACCTTTTCCTGAATAGGCAGTGCGAAAAATATACTTTTGAATCCCTGACAGATCACCATAAACCAGCTGTACATTTCCATCCTCTTGCGCCCACTGCAAGGCGACCTGGGTGCGTAGATACTGCGGCAAAGATACGATGCTTTCCGACTCATCTTCAAATGCCAATCCCACCCCACTTGCCATTGCGTCCAATAACGCCAACCCATGTCGGGTACACACGACGGCATCACCTTGCAATCGTTTCCACCGATCGGCCACATCCCGCATCACAGCAAGCAATTCCGATTCTTCTGAAGGAGAGCGAGCGACTGGGAAATCTACATCCATTCCTGAAGGATGAATGGGCACAAAACGTTCTGGCATCTCTGGCGGATTTTGTTCCAACGCAAGGGAAGCGAATACCACTTGCCGTTGCACCAATCGTCCCACGCCATTTACCGATAATGTCCCAAGAGAAACGGCGGCAAAAACGGACGACATCCATTGATTCAGCCATGCCCATACCTGATCCGCCCGTTCTTGATATTCATTTTTTGACATGGTACCCATCCTTCCAATAATTACCTTTCCTATACGATATATTCCAAACAACCAAATCCCAACCCATTGCGTCGCCCTACCCCCACGTCATACAGCAGGCGAGTCACCTCAGGTTCTGCTTCCACTACAAATTGACCCACATACCCTTCAATCGGAGTAGTCTTATACCAACTGACAATCCGCTTGCTGGTACCCACCGCCTGAAACCGAATGGGCTTGGTCACAGTACGCCCCAAAAACTGTTCCGCTTTTTTCATGGCATTTGCGACCACCTGAGCTTCAAATTCAGATTGATCAGGGGAATACGCCAATATTTGCTTCCCCACATTATTATCCACAACCACAGGTGATAACGTGCGAAATAATGCCCGCTCGCCAAACAGCGGAGGAAATTCCCGTTCCACTCGCTCTACGACGACCCTTTGCTGACCCAGTGAGAAAGTCGGTGTTTCAAGTAGCCGTTCATATATTTCTGTCAACAACGAAGAAGAATGAAGACTCATCCACCAACGAAACCCATAGGGAAATGTCACTTGTTTTTCGTGTACATTAAATTTCCCCAGCAAACGCGAAAACGTATATGGGCGAAATTCTGCATGTTCATGCCATGCTTGTACCAAGTGAGCATCGACCAACGAATAGAATGCATGTTGGAGTTCCTCGTGATGAGCCACAGGCAAAGTAATTCTGGACGAACTAGTTAAAAGAATGCGCACGCACGACACCTCACAATATGCCTAATAGTAGCATAATTGGTAGACTGAATGCACGAATAAATTTCAACAAATGACAGAGATAAGCTAATTTTTAAGAATAAGAAAAGTGAGTGGAAAATCGCGAGGCATGTCGAAGAATTTTATTAAACTATAGTAAATAAGTGGATTATGATTTCGTTCCATAACTTTATATCCCTCTAAGGAACAATCCTCTGTTGTTACTGTCCGTGCTTATCCCAGGATTCTTCAGCTCGCTTGTTGTCATCCCTCTAAGGAACAATCCTCTGTTGTTACGTTAGAGGATAGTATTAAGTTTACTGTTTTTGATGGTTGTCATCCCTCTAAGGAACAATCCTCTGTTGTTACAAAAATGAATAGTACCAGTCGGCTAAAGGCATGTCGTTGTCATCCCTCTAAGGAACAATCCTCTGTTGTTACGGGATCGGTCTCCTGATTGCGCTGCATCTCTAAGTTGTCATCCCTCTAAGGAACAATCCTCTGTTGTTACTAAAAATTATGTTAAAAAGTAACTTAAAACTACTTAAGTTGTCATCCCTCTAAGGAACAATCCTCTGTTGTTACTTATATCCATAAATAGCGACTGCGTGTAAACCTAGTTGTCATCCCTCTAAGGAACAATCCTCTGTTGTTACGATATGGACCTATTTGATGTATTAAATGAAGAAGTTGTCATCCCTCTAAGGAACAATCCTCTGTTGTTACTGAGGCACGGAAAAAATCTTTGAGGGCTTCATACGTTGTCATCCCTCTAAGGAACAATCCTCTGTTGTTACGGTGCGATTCATCAAGCCCGTCCCATCTGCTTTCGTAACCTTCAATTCGCGAACCTTGACGAATTTCCCATAGTATACCACTCAGTTACCACCATGACAACGCAAAACCCCCTGCCATACGCACTTTCCACCTTAGCGCGAACCTCTCTATTCTTGCATGAGTACTTTGGGTTCGCGAGTTTCTTATAATTAAGAGGTATCCACCAGCAACATTGTATAATGGTCACAACATACAGTATCCCGTGACGCACCGATTCGTTGTGCCTACTATTTCATTTATTTCATCCTAAGACCATATAAAATATGTTCCTAGGACGGATACGTATTTTTTCGACCGAAAAGGATGAAAACTCAAAGCGATCCAACATGCCGATGGTCCGATAAAACGAATATGTATGTCCGAACTACCACGAATGTCTTTTTCAAAAAGACTGTGTCAAGGGAAGTCGAACAAATAAACGTGAATTTTCAATACTAAACTTGGCGACATTTTAAGATGTATTGATTTATACTCAATCATAGTCAAGTAGACGCGCGTTTTATGAATCCTTATGGGATTAAACTAATGCACATAATCATTCTAACTCAAGCTTAAGTTGTTCCAAGTTTTCAAAGTGACGATTTCGAATAAATTCCGATTTAAAGTTTATGAATGCTACTCCTGCTACAGCATTGTCATATGGATACCCCTCAAACTCAGGGAGCGCTTGATTTAAAACGCTCTCAGTGCCTCGTCAATGAGCTTATATTTACACTCATTTCCACAGTCCGTATAAAAAATCTGAATGTCGTTTAGATTCCCCTGGATCGATAAAAGAGATCGGTTAATCAACAGATATATTACCACATTTGACTCGTTGCAAAAATTTACGTGCCGCTTGAATTAAGCCGCTGTTTATACCAAACAAAACCTAAATCCTTCTATGATTCTGCTGGTTTTTCGCCTGGATAAAATCAAGTCTCTTTACTTCAGTTCAAACTTGATTTTTCGAGTGCCGACAGTCAGTTCTCCCAACTCAGGTGTGAGATTCTTCTTAGATGGATCGGATATTTAGCTTTGCTTAATCCATTTTTCCAATGCAGATGGTATCCTTTCTTGGCTTTCTATGATTCCCCGATTCGAGAGTGATTCAGTGCGCGAGGCCATTGTAGATACTGTGAGACAAAACAAAAGAAGATCAAGGATTTTACCAGTTTTACCTGTGAATCTAATCCAAAGCAGTGGATGAATTCATGCTGGTGTCTATCAATGATAATATGCGTAAACTTCACGTTGCGGAATCTCTCACAAGCTACAGAAGATAATCAAGAAAGGTCTGCCCACAAAAGAAGGAAGACCTCGTAAGACGATAAAAAGGACAATCGCATCAGGATGTAGCTTGGAGATTATCATATATTAACAAAACCAAAACCCGATGCAATATAGCCTTCTCTAAAACCATCATTCGCCGGATAGATTCCGAGACCGGATGGGCTTGATTGCGCCATTCGGTTTTTACAACGTATGATTGTATAAACAATAAAATTTTTACATAATCAGTGGAAGGAAATAGATTTTTTATAGAGAATAGAATAATTAACAATAAATTTCCGAGTTATTGTCGTTTGTATCTTTCAATTCTACATAGTTTTTATTTTGGGAGCTGAAATTTGTGGATTTCTATGCCCATACTAGAGAAGACGGTCAATTTCAAACGTTAAAAGATCATCTCGAAGGCGTAGCTGATCGAACCATGCGTTATGCTCATGTTTTTGGAGCGGGATATTTGGGGTATCTGGCAGGGATTCTACATGATATCGGTAAGTATTCATTTGAATTCCAAGAACGTATTCGTGGCACTCCGATTCGAGTAGACCATTCGACTGCCGGCGCGCAGTGGATAATGAATGAGCAAACGTGGCGCAATTATTTAGGCACAACCCATCTGGACCATTATCTAGCCAGACTAATTGCGTATGCCATCGCTGGACATCACGGTGGGATTAAGAACCATGGAACGGTCGATGAAGAAGGTACGTTCAGTTACCGAATGGCAAAAAGAGATCTTTGCTCTTGGTCTTCAGCCTGGAGTGAAATTGAAATCGGAAAACAGGAATGGGAAGTGCATAAAAAAGCTCTTGTTCTCAAATGGAACAAAGAGAGTCCAGCATGGAGTTATAGCTTTCTAGGCCGTATGCTCTTCTCATGTCTGGTTGATGCGGATTCAATTGATACGCGAGATTTCATAAACGGCGCTGATGTTGCATTGTCAAAAGAAATACAGCCGCCTTCCATGGCCGAATTACTTGACAGATTTAACAAATATATGTCAAGAAAACTAGAACAATCTATAAATACATTGATCAATCTGAGGCGTCGTCAAATCCTCTCTGTATGTGAACGTCAGGCAGAAAAAACGCCGAGGATATTTTCTTTAACTGTACCGACAGGGGGTGGAAAAACGTTATCTTCGATGGCTTTCGCTTTGCGGCATGCGGTTAAATACGGAAAACGGAGAATCATCTACGTCATTCCTTTTACAAGCATTATCGAACAAAACGCAGAACAATTTCGTACCTCACTCGGACAAGACGCGGTTTTGGAACATCACAGCAATTTTAATTTCGATGAATATGAAGAGCTATATGGATTGAATGAAGTTCGTCGTTTAAAATTGAGCGTCGAAAATTGGGATGCACCTGTTGTCGTGACGACTTCCGTGCAATTTTTTGAATCACTGTTTTCGAGTCAACGAAGCCAATGCCGGAAGTTACATAATATTGTGGATGCCGTGATTATCCTTGACGAAGTGCAGAGTATTCCTAGAGGTTACATGAAGCCTTGTTTGCAAACTCTTGAAGAATTGGTTTCTTCTTATGGGTGTTCTGTCGTTCTCGCGACGGCGACTCAACCATCATGGAAAGGATTAGGCATTCAAGTCACTGAGATTATGGATGAACCTACACCTCAAGAACTCATGGCAGATTTTAAGCGGGCGGATGTTGTAGTACATGGTAGCAATACTGAGATCATTCCAGATTTGCAAATCGTAGATTGGATGGAGGAGTCTGGACAAGTTCTGTGTATTGTGAACACCCGCAAACACGCGAAGGTACTGTTTGATCAATTGGTCGAACGCAACTTGGAGGGGCTCTATCATCTGAGCGGTCGTCTCTGCGCAAAACATCGTTCCGATATTTTAAAAGAAGTTAGAGAAAGGTTGAGAAATCAATCTCACTGCAGATTAATATCGACTCAGTTGATCGAGGCTGGCGTAGACATTGATTTTCCGCTCGTATTACGGGCTTATGCGGGATTGGACGCGGTCGTTCAGGCGGCGGGCAGATGCAATCGGGAAGGACGTAGCAAATCCGGGCTTGTGCGGGTATTTTATCCAGAGAAACATGGTATGCCATCGCAAGGCTGGCTAAAAGAGACGGCGACGGAAGCACAAAATACGCTGACGTATTGCGAGGAACAACCCTTATCTTTATCGTGCATTCAAAACTATTTTGAGCGGATTCATGGCATTCGTGACGGTCGAATAGAGCAAATCACTGATTCAGAAGGGATCGTAAATCTTATAAAAAGTAAGAACTATAATTTTGAAATTCCTTATCAGGATATATCGGATCGTTTTAAAATGATCGATGGAAATATGCAGACGATCGTAATCCCGTACGATTCCATTGCGGAAGAGTTGATCGCTCAACTTACGACGATCCCTAATCCAATGCGTCTCCTTCGTCGCTTGCAGACCTATACGGTGCAGATTTATAACTTCGAGTTTTTAGAATTCCAAAAGAATCGCTTGCTCATGAATATAGAAGGAATTTTTGTTCTTGCGGACAAATCCTACTATCATCCGCAGGCGGGACTACTGTCGGCGATCGATACGCCAGAGAATGAGATTCTTATATTTTAATTGAGGGAGAATGAGTCGATGGGATATGGCATTAAATTGCGAGTTTGGGGAGAGTATGCATGTTTTACCCGTCCTGAGATGAAAGTGGAGCGAGTAAGTTATGACGTAATGACTCCATCTGCAGCACGCGGAATTTTCGAGGCAATTCATTGGAAACCAGCTATTCGTTGGGTGATTGATCGCATCCATGTCCTAAACCCGATACGATTTGAAAATATCCGTCGTAATGAAGTCGAATCGAAAGCTTCGGGAAGAAAGAAGGTCATCTATGCGGCAGAAGAACGGCAGCAGCGTGCCTCCCTTGTATTGAAAAATGTGCAATATATCATCGAGGCGCACTTTGAGTTGACCGAGCAAAGTGGAGAGGAAGATACAGCGGAGAAGCACTATAACATTTTTCTGCGAAGAGCGAGGCAAGGTCAATGCTTTCATCGTCCTTACTTCGGAAATAGGGAATTTCCGGTGAATTTCGATCTGCTGGAAGAGGATGCTGAAATGATGAAATACAGTAATGTACACACCGGTGAGATCGATCTGGGCTATATCCTGCTGGATCAGACTTATCATGTGAATGATGATGGAGAGACCGTGGAAGTGATCCCCCATTTCTTTCGCGCCCGAATGATAAATGGGGTCATTGAGGTTCCAAAATTGCAGGAGGTGAATAGATGATTTTACAGGCATTATATCGACATTATCAGTTGTTGCAAGAAAGAGAGGGCGACAGCATGCCGGGAGAAGAATACTCGGCTGCCGACGTGTCATTTGATGTTCATCTGAATGAAAATGGACAGATTGTAGCGATCATTCCGCATGTCAATGAAAAGGGGAAGATTGTTAAGCAAAAGCACATCGTTCCGAAGCAGGATAAGAGAACATCTGGAATAAAGCCCTATTTTTTGTGCGATAAGGCAGAGTATCTGTTTGGTTCTGCGATAGGGATGCGAGATGCATGTAGAGAAGCGATGAAGAGCCTATGGAAAGAGGTACTGATGGACTCAGGAACTGAATCTCTTGAAATTCATGCCTTGATGTCCTTTTTAAATCTTGATAATGAACAGCTATCCGAACAAATTCAGCGCTTGGTTGATGGGAATGTGCTGGAATCATTAAAAAGTGGCGGTCTTTGTGTACTGAAATTTGTGCCTACAGGGAGGTTTTTGCACAGGGATCCTACGATTCAACGGGCTTGGGAAAATTACTATAGAAAATCATCGAGTGATTGCGAATCCGCAGATGAAGCGAAGCAAATCTGTTTAATTACCGGCGATCAAATACCGGTCAGCCAAATCGCCCGATTGCACCCAAGCATAAAAAATGTTGTCGGCGCGCAGTCATCCGGCGCTGCGATCGTTTCTTTCAATGTAGAATCGTTCTGTTCGTATGGGCACGAGCAGTCATATAATGCGCCTACTTCACAAAAATCTGCAGAAGCTTATGGGTTTGTGCTGAACAAGTTATTGGCCGATCCGAATCATAATGTGCGCATAAACGACACCACGGTTGTGTTCTGGGCTGATTCGTCTACCAAACGAGAGGAGGATTGGTTGGTCAGCTTATTTCAAGATGTTCAGCAGGAAGCTGAAAATTCACCAATGGATGAAGAAAGTATGAGAACCCGTGTAAAAAGCGCAGTTCGGCATATTCGGCAAGGACAAAAATTCAGCGATACGTTTCACGATTTAGATACAAACACAATGTTTTATGTATTGGGGCTATCCCCCAATAACGCGAGATTAGCAATCCGCTTCTGGTATACCGGTACCTTGGGGGAGCTTGGGGAACGCGTATGGAGCCATTATCAAGATTTATCAATCATTGGATTAGATCGAAGCCCAACAATTAGAGAACTGCTGCGGGAAATTGCCGTCGGTCATGATTGGAGTAATATTCCTCCCAATATGGAGGGGCAAATGCTTCGTTCCATATTGTTGGATTTGCCATATTCACGGGCGGTTTTTGCACAGTTGATGAACCGGATTCGCGCAGAATCTGACGATCCCAAAAAAGGATTGTATAAAATCGGTGCAATCCGTGCCGCCATGATTAAAGCCTATTTAATTCGTCAGCTTCGTGTAAACAAGAATACTTTGGAAGGGGAAATCACAATGGAAATAAACGAGCAGTTGCCTAGCGTACCTTACCACTTGGGCAGGTTGTTTGCATGTCTGGAGAAGGCACAGGTAAGCGCGCAGGGGCAAGGACTAAACGCAACGATCCGCGATCGTTTCTGGGGGGCAGCCTCGGCGACACCGGCCAACGTGTTTCCGCGCCTGTTAAATTTGGCGCAACACCATATCGCAAAAGACGAGGAATGGGGAAGAGTCAATGACCAACGAATTCAGGAGGTGATGAACGCATTGCCACCGCAGTTCCCCAAACGTCTGTCTCTAGAAGAACAAGGAATGTTCGCACTGGGTTACTACCACCAAAGACAAGATTTGTATACCAAAAAATCGGACAAGTAATTGAATGATCACGAAAAGAGGGATTTATTAATGGGAGAAAAAATGGGTTTGTCAAAACGTTACGAATTTGTACTGTTGTTTGATGTTGAGAATGGAAATCCAAACGGCGATCCAGATGCAGGAAATATGCCACGCTTGGATGCAGAAACCGGGTGCGGTCTTGTGACCGACGTAAGCATCAAGCGCAAGGTGCGCAACTATGTCGAACTCGCGAAACAAGGCGAACCTTCGTATGATATTTACGTGAAAGAAGCGGCGGTGTTAAACAATTTAAATAAAGAGGCGTTCGCCAATTATCCTGATATCGAATTAAAAGAAAAAAAACCGGACAAGATGGAAGCCAAGCACAAAAAAGATCAATTGATGCTCAGCCGTTGGATGTGTGACAAATATTACGACATCCGCGCATTTGGCGCCGTCATGACGACAGGAGTAAATTGCGGACAAGTCCGTGGTCCCGTTCAATTCAGTTTTGCAAAATCCATAGATCCGATCTCGCCGCAGGAAATCACTATCACACGGATGGCTGTCACCAATGAGCGGGATGCAGAAAAAGAGCGAACGATGGGCCGGAAAAGCATAGTTCCATATGGGCTTTATCGGATGGAAGGATTTGTTTCGGCACCGCTTGCAAATCAAACTAATTTTGGAGAAGAAGATCTGGAATTACTCTGGTCAGCGCTACTCAATATGTTTGATCATGACCGATCTGCTGCACGCGGCAAAATGGCGACGCAAAAGCTGATTATTTTTGAACATTCGACTGTTTTAGGTAATGCGCCCGCCCATAAATTGTTTAATTTGGTCAAAGTAACGCGCAAATCCGGAGTCGATATCGCACGTTCTTTTGATGATTACGAAATGCTGATCGGAGAAGCTCCACAGGGAGTTACGATCATCGAAAGGCTATAGTATGCCAGTGGCACTGGATAGAGAAGAAGACGATTATCTGATGATATCAGGTATTCAGCACTTTGCCTTTTGTCAACGGCAGTGGGCTCTTATCCACATCGAACAGCAGTGGCAGGAGAATGTTCTGACCACGCAAGGCAAGCATGTTCACGAACGTGTTGACGATGATCGTTTTGACGAAACAAGAGGCGATTTGAGAATTGTTCGCGCCATGCCGATTTTGTCTGAGAGACTTAAACTTCGCGGTATCGCCGATATGGTGGAATTCAGGCGCGTGAGTCAAAGAAATTCCGAGTCGGTTGTATTGGAAGGACGGGAAGGTTTATGGACAGTCGTTCCGATTGAATATAAAAGAGGGAAACCGAAGACCGACGATCGCGACATCGTCCAATTATGCGCTCAGGCCTTATGTTTAGAAGAAATGCTAAATGTCTACATACCAGTCGGGATCATCTACTACTCCGAAATCCGGAAAAGAGAAAAGATTGAACTTACGGCTGAGTATCGACAAAGAGTCGAGGAACTTGTAGTGATGATGCGTCGTTATTATGACGACGCGATTACGCCTAGAGCAATCTATAAGCAACATTGCAAACAATGTTCGCTAGTAGAAATTTGCCAACCGAAGTTGAGTTCAGCCGGTGCCAAATCAGCCGCTAAATATATCGAGCTCTATTTAGGAGGCAGAGAAGGATCAGACGGTTATTAAATACACTATATGTAACATTGCCTGACTCTTATATAAGCGCCAAGGGCGATACATTGGTTGTGCGCGCAAATGGGAGTAAGGAGCTACAGGTACCGATACTGAATCTGGAATCTGTTATCGTGTTTGGATATAAAGGGGTAAGTCCAGAGGCGATGAGCCTTTGTATTGAAAATAACGTTTCTCTTGTCTTCCTGACGCCAAACGGTCAGTTTAAGGCGCGAGTAACAGGGGAAACAAAAGGGAACGTGCATCTAAGGCGTACGCAATACCGTTGGAGTGACAATGAGGATAAAACACTCATGTTGTCTCAGCGGTTTCTATACGCCAAGATTGTCAATGCCAAGACATCGATTCAGCGCACACTGCGGGATCATCCAGATCGAGTAAACAAGGAGCGTCTTGAATCTGTAATTACAACGCTGGACCGGCAATTAAGAGAAGTAAAAAACAGCAGGACAATGGATCAATTGAGAGGGGTTGAAGGTCTTGCAGCACGTCAGTATTTTTCAATTATTTCAGAGCAAGTGCTGGTCAGCAAAGAATGTTTTCTTTTTAATGGTAGAACAAAGAGGCCGCCAACTGATCGATTAAATGCTTTATTATCATTTCTTTACACATTACTGGCTAACGACGTCACTCATGCGATTGAATCCGTGGGGTTAGATGCTCAAATTGGTTTTTTGCATCGAGAGCGTTCAGGAAGAAACAGCTTAGCGTTAGATCTCATGGAAGAATTTAGGGTTTATTTAGCGGATCGCACAGCATTAACGCTAATTAATCGCCAGCAGGTTACTCCCGAAGAATTCATTCAAAAAGAATCGGGAGCTATCTTCATGAAAGATGACACCCGAAAAACTGTGTTGACAGAGTGGCAGCAACGTAAAAGAGATGAGATCCGTCACCCATTCTTGGATGAGAAAATACCAGTAGGTTTATTGCCCTACGCACAAGCAATGCTATTGGCACGGTATATGCGGGGCGATTTGGATGACTATCCTCCATTCTTCTGGAAGTAGCAGGTGATACTTATTATGATGGTGCTCATTACTTATGATGTAAGCACAAAGACCACTGCAGGTCAACGGAGATTGCGAGAAGTAGCCAAGTTGTGTGAAAATTACGGCCAACGTGTGCAAAATTCGGTTTTTGAATGCTTGTTAGATCCAAGTCAGTTCGCAGAATTTAAGCATGTACTAGAAAAAAATATCGATCCGACTACGGACAGTTTGCGGTATTATCATCTGGGTTCAAAGTGGAAAGGAAAAGTAGAACATGTTGGCGCAAGACAATCCTATGATCCCGAGGGGCTTCTTATGATTTGATGTGCGCGAATCTCAAGTGCACATTGAATTTATGGGGGGTTCGCATGCATGACCCTGCTTGGGATATCAATACTTTGAGTTTAGAATAAATGTATTTCTTTTTTCAATTTAGGTCGGTTCGCGGAAACTGTTTGAAGAACTCAGGCGAATCAAGGGTTTATAATAAGTACAGTCGCCCGCCGTGCGCGGGCGTGGATTGAAACCTCCCACATTGGGTGTGCCTTGAAAAGTCAAACGTCGCCCGCCGTGCGCGGGCGTGGATTGAAACACTCAGATGGCGTAGCTATTTTATCTACACGTGGTCGCCCGCCGTGCGCGGGCGTGGATTGAAACTTTTAACAACTCAGTCATCATTGGACGGTGACGTCGCCCGCCGTGCGCGGGCGTGGATTGAAACACCCATTGCGGATCTGTTGGCATACGCAGATTCGGTCGCCCGCCGTGCGCGGGCGTGGATTGAAACTAGTTCTCGACCCACTAGCCATTCGGACAGTATATCAAGTCGCCCGCCGTGCGCGGGCGTGGATTGAAACTGAACCGACACATCCACATCTGCACCAAAACCAAGTCGTCGCCCGCCGTGCGCGGGCGTGGATTGAAACGATTCAAAATAAAGTGGATGCACACGTGAAAGTTGTCGCCCGCCGTGCGCGGGCGTGGATTGAAACCCCTTGTTTTATCAAATCAAACTTGTATAAATTTACGTCGCCCGCCGTGCGCGGGCGTGGATTGAAACAAAAGCATCGACTCGAATATGCAAATTACGAATTTGTCGCCCGCCGTGCGCGGGCGTGGATTGAAACATATTCAGCGGTCAGGAAAGCACGATTAAAGGTCCAGTCGCCCGCCGTGCGCGGGCGTGGATTGAAACAACAAGCGAACACGACCTATACGATTGGGTTGCGTCGCCCGCCGTGCGCGGGCGTGGATTGAAACAATCAATCTCAACACCTCTCGATTCGAGCGCATCGTCGCCCGCCGTGCGCGGGCGTGGATTGAAACTGCCTGTGCTGATTTTAACACTTGATACTCTTGTGTGTCGCACGCCGTGCGCGGGCGTGGATTGAAACTACAGGGCGAGCAATCCAGCATGTAGTCCGTTTGGTCGCCCGCCGTGCGTGGGTGTTTTTTGCAAGTGAAAAATGCAGAGAATGGCGGCCAATTTATGCATAGCACTGCCAACGTTAATTACTGAATATTAAGACGACATACTAGATAATGCATGGCGTAATCGAAAGCTTTCGCCTGTAAAGGCGAGGATATGTGCATGATGCACCAGTCGATCGATTAACGCAGCCGTCAAGCGATTGTCACCAAACACGGTATTCCATTGTCCAAATTCTAGATTGGACGTCACCATCACGCTACGTTATTCATAGCAGGTAGAAATGACATGAAACAACAGCTCGGCACCTGTTTGGTGAAACGGTACGAACCCGACCTCATCCAAGATCAACAGATCACAACTGGTGATCTCCTTTTGAAACCTCGCCAACGTGCCTGCCTGATGCTTTTCTTGCAAGAGCGCCACCAGATCCGGCACCCGAAAGAATCGAACCGTGTGCCCCCGTCGGCAAGCCTCCACCCCGAGAGCTAATGACAAATGCGATTTACCGTTATCGCAATTTTTCCATAACGGTAATTATCGAAAGAATTCGGTTATGGAAAGAAATCAGCGTACATCCCGATAGCATCAATGAATGTACATTGATTTCTTTCCATAACACCTCACAATGGACAATGAAATCATGTTCATTGGAGGGGTAGCCATGGAAACAAGAAAACCGATCGAGGTGCTCGCGGCGGAGGTCATCGAAGCACTCAAGCAACTGAATTACGCATACAACACCGTATGTGGCATCCGAGCTTCATTCAACCGGATTTGTGCATTTGCACGAGACCGAAATGAACGATATTTTTCGGAAGAACTCGGACAGGCGTATTTGAGAAACAAATACGGCTGTACAACGGATTACTATCTTGAACCGTTTCCCCGAAACGCCAAGCAAGCCATTCGTTCCGTCCGGCTTTTAGGCGATTACCAGCTCCATAGGGTCGTCATTCGCAGAATCGTAAAGAAAAAGGGCTATGTGAAGCCGCCTCAGTTTGAAGAAATGTTAACCGCATACGAAAAGGAATGCGAGGCCAATGAATACTCTTTGCGCGGCATGCGTAGCCGTCTTCAGCGATTATTCTTTTTTGTAGATTATCTGGCACTGCGTAACGTCATGAATGTTGGCGACATCACGCCGGACATCATTTCGGATTACGTGATCAGCATTTGCCCCAGGCACGAAAAAAGCATTGCTGCTATTCTGACTACGCTTAGAGTATTCTTGAGGTTTCTCTATCTGCACGGATACACCGAAACGGATTTGTCCCTCGCTGTTCCGAAGCCAACCCGATACCGTTACCCTGCTATTCCTTCTACATGGGAACCTTCCGAGGTTAAACGTATGCTGGATGCCGTTGATCGGGGAAGCCCGCGGGGGAAGAGAGATTATGCCATCCTTCTTCTTGTTGCGAAGCTGGGTATGCGGGTCGGCGACATCAAAGCCTTGAAACTCTCGCATTTGAACTGGGAAACCAAAACGATAACCATTGTGCAAGAAAAAACAAAGGTCGAAGTGACCTATCCCATTCTGCACGATGTCGGCTGGGCGCTCATCGATTATCTTCAGCATGCCCGACCGGTATGTGAATCGCCTTATGTGTTTGTACGTCTGAACGCCCCTTTTGAGGCTTTCGGTGAGAATGCCAATCTTCATACCATCATGACTCACTATATTCGCCTTGCCGGCATTACCGTTCCCCGTGGAAAACGACACGGGCTGCATTCGCTACGACACTCGCTGGCAAGTGTCCTATTGGAACAGGGAGCATCTCTTGCGGTCATTTCTGAAATCTTGGGCCATGTGGATTCCAAGTCGACTTCGGTCTATCTGCATACGGATCTGAACGGATTAAAGTCCTGTGCACTCGACCCGGAGGAGGTGTTTCGGAATGCCTGATCTCCATCCATTTCGGAGTCCATTAGCCGTCCCAATTGCGGGCTATATCGCAGAAAAACGAGCGACGGGCCATAAATTCGAAAAAGGAGCCAGTTTACTGAAAGGTTTCGACTCCTTTGTGTACAGTCGAGGCTTACAGGAGACCGCTTTAACGAAGCCGCTGGTCATGGAATGGACGGCTCGCAAGCCCAATGAGACCGCATCGACTCAAGGGGGCAGAATCTCATTGTTGCGGGGGTTGGCAATATATATGAATCGCATCGGATACGCGGCATATGTGGTTCCCAAGGCCATGGTTACCGTCGATCGTTATGCATACATCCCTTACATTTTTTCAAGTGATGAGATGAAAGCCATATTTGAGGTGTGTGATCAATATCCTTCTCATGATGTTACGCCCAACCGGCATCTCGTATTGCCCCTACTACTGCGCATCCTTTATGGATGCGGCCTCAGAATTTCCGAGGCGTTGCATCTAACGATCCCGGATGTTGATCTGGACAAAGGCACATTGCTTATTCGGCATACCAAATTCAATAAAGAACGGATCCTCCCCATGTCGGATACCCTCATCGAACGATGCCGGAAATACGTTAAAACAGTCCAAGTCGGAAAAATGGGAAACCCGTATTTCTTTCCGTCACCGTACGGCGGACATTATTCCGAGGCAACCGTATACAAGCTTTTTAGAGATATGCTTCGGCAAGCGGGAATTTCCCATTTAGGGAGGGGGAAAGGCCCTCGAATTCATGATTTGCGTCATACTTTCGCCGTAAACTGCTTGAAAAAGTGGGTGTTGGACGGCAGGAATTTGAACAATGTTCTGCCCTATCTTTCGGCTTACCTCGGCCACGAAGACATGCGTGGCAGTCAAAGATACATGCGGTTAACGGCGGATTTGTATCCGGACTTAACGAGCAAGATCGAAAATACCTGCGCATACGTCATCCCGGAGGTGGAGTGATGAAGCAGACTGATTTTGCGAAGACGCTGACACGATATCTGGCTGATTTTCTTCCCGGACAGCGAAACGTCAGTCCCCATACGATTGCATCCTACCGCGATACCTTCAAGCAATTTCTCCTGTTCATGCAAGAGAAACAGCAGATAAGGCCGGAGAAGATTTCATTTGCAACGGTGACCGCGCCGAGTATTAAGGATTTTTTACAATGGCTCGAAACTTCCAGACAAGTGTGTATTAGCACCCGGAACCAGCGGTTAGCCGCAATTCACAGCTTCTTCCGATTTGCTCAAACGGAGAATCCGGAAATCCTGTTCGAGAGTCAAAAGATATTAGGAATCCCCTTTAAGAAAAAGCACCAACCGACGATACCGCATCTAACGCTGGATCAATTGGCCTGTTTATTCGAACAGCCCGATACATCGACGAAGAGAGGACGTCGTGATTTGGCCATAATGGTCATCCTCTACGATGCTGGAGCAAGGGTGCAGGAATTGATTGATTTGAAGGTTTGTGATGTAAGACTGGCCCAGCCCGCAACGATTACTTTAAACGGCAAAGGCAACAAGAAAAGGAACGTCCCGATGATGGCCAAAACCCGAAACCTTTTGGAAGGTTACATGGCCGAAAACCACCTGCTTGATAAAGGACGTCAGCAAAGTCCTTTGTTTTACAATAGCAGATACCAACCATTCACCAGACCCGGCATTGCCTACATCTTGGGTAAATACTTGAAGCAGGCAAAACACAGCCAAAAGGAAATGGTGTTTCCGGATCAATTGCATCCACACATGCTCAGGCATTCCAAGGCTCTTCATCTGTTGGAATCTGGTGTTAACCTGATTTACATTCGTGATTTGTTGGGGCATGTGAGTGTAACGACAACGGAGATCTACTTGAAATTCGATACGGAGCTCAAAAGAAAGGCTTTGGAAGCTGCATATCCCCAAGTGACGAGCCCGGACACTCCTGCTTGGGAGGAAAACACGGATATTTTGCAGTGGTTGCAGAATCTTTGCCGTCCCTGATTATTATGGAAAGATTCTCGGCATCGACCTCAGGGTTCATACGAATTCTTTCGAGAATCTTTCCATAACCGAATTCTTTCGATAATTTCCGGTCCCCACCCGTCCGATCATGAGGACGTTCTCTTTGCGCTCCAAAAAACGTAAATCTCTTAACATGGCTTCGGTGTAATGTTCCGGAAACGAGACCGCTCCGAAATCATAATCCTCCAGCGTCTTCCATTGGGGAAACGCCGCTTTTTTCAACAAGCGCTTCAACCGATTTTCTTCTCGTTGCTGGATTTCCATCTGGAGAACGCCCAGTAAAAATTGCTCCCTGTTTTCAAACGCGACCGTATCGTAGGTCTCCATCACATGAGCCAGATGCAGGGTCTTGCAACTCTGTTCCAGCACCGCCTTCATGACATCAGCACCCCCAGTAGACGATCATAGTCTTCTAATTGTGGAATCTGTCCGTGCAGACTCTCCGGGGTATGGGATTCTGCAAAAGGTTCCGGATGAAATTCCGGGTGTTTGATCGCATACAGTACATGTTCCAAAAGTATCGGGTGCTGAACATCCGTTTGCGGGACTTGAACCAATCCTTCTCCGATTTCTTCTAGCGTATATGATTCCAACAGGCGCAGAAGCAAGAGAATCCGCGGTTTCCGTAATTCCGCCTGATCGACGCGCAAGAACGCCTGCACCGCGATCGGCATTAGTTTGACAAATGTAGAATACATCACGGCACGTGGGCGTTTGCGATACCCCTCAAAGATGGCGTGCCAATTCATGGGTATCGCTTTTTCTGTGTAAGGCCGGGGGAATGTCGCCAGCGACTGATAGGTTCCATCGGCAGACAATACTTCGATCTCGTCCCATTTGACCTTCAGTAGGACGGGCAACCGCGCCTTACACTGCGGCAACGGATATAATGTCGATTCAAACTGCCATTCGCTGTACTTGTTGAGCCGTGCAGTTTCCAACCGGTATATTTCCAAAGGGATCGTCGGTAATTGAAGCAATTTCGGGCGTTCTTCTTCCCATAGATCGATAATCTGCGCTGGCGTCTCGATGACCGGGGGTGGGACACACCAATTGCGACGACCATACCCCACCTTGTTTTCCACATTCCCCTTTTCGTTGCCCCTCCCAGGGTTACAAAATTGAGGTTCAAAACGGTAATGCGCACAAAACCAGGAAAAGGCATCGGTCAATTCTCGTTCCCCATGATCTAATACAGACACCACTGCGGCCGACAGATTGTCAAACCAGATCTTATGTGGCACGCCACCCGCTTGTTCAAAGACGCGCTTGAGCGCTTCGAGAAAACACTCCGTATTTTCTTTCGGCACAGGAAACGCAAATGCCGCGTTGCTGTAGGGAAATGACATCGTCAGCACTTTGCGTTCCACGAGTTCTCCCGTCTTGAAAATATAGGTGGTTCCAAAGTCTGCCTGCGCTTCACCGCCTGGATGCTCCAAACGTTCATGACGATCCATCCGTTCGATCGCCATCTGCTGCTTCCGGTTTGCCACGTAGGCACTGACCGTGCGCTTGCCCCTCTGATACTGATACTCTTCTTGCAACCGATGATAAATTCGGGTTGCGGTATGGCGTTGTTTGCGTGGGAGTTGCTCATCTTCCAGCAGCCACGTGTCGATGATGTCCACATAGGGACCCAGTATCGGGCGATTTCCTACGCGTTTCGTGATGGGTTCATTCCAATCGTCCTGATCGGCATATTTTTTGGCAGTTCGCCAATTCACATCGACGCGATCCGCAATTTCTTGAATCCCACAGCCCTCCACTTCCCGCAAATATCTGATATACTGTTGCTGTGGCACTTTCAACATTCCTCTCATCCTCTCCGTTCTTGCACAAAACAGAGAGTATAGTGATAGCGTGATGTTGGCAAGTGCTATTTTTATTGCATAAATAGGCAAGTGGGTGTGCTCATTGCTGCGCTAGTCTATAGTGGAGCCGCATTCGCTAACGCTTGTACTCCGCCATTCGCCTCACGGCTCCTTTTGGTCTTTGCTGATTACGGCAATGACTTCGTCAGCGTGATCGTCAACCACTTCCGTTCGATAACCACCACTTGATGAATGGCAATCGGAAACTGCAGTTTTCCGCAGCCACATCCTGCACTTTTACTATGCCATATACAAACAACGACATACCGTGAAACTTTAAAGCTGGCGCATACACAAAGTCATGAACGGTTGGGGCATCCGGGTGGTGAGGTGCATCTTCGAATTCATTGAGGTCTGATACAACCGGGAGCGAATTCACTCATCCCTCGATTCTCTAACTCCGGTCGAATTTGAAAGAAGATAGTACAAATCCATCGAAGATGCAGCAAGCTGAGCAATAACAGGCATCAAGTCAGAATATGAAAACTTACAATTTCTCTGTTCTTGGGTGTCCACTTTATTGACTTAATCCCAGTAAAAATGACAGTGAGCAAGTATCTTCACTGTCATTTTAGGAGGTGAAAAATGTTTCATAATATTGGTGTTAGTGGATTACTGATTTTGATTATTGGTACTTTCATTCTAATCGTCGTTCTTGCAATGATCGTTTTTGGGATAGTGAACAGGAAAAAATAATCATGCTGAACAAGTACGATGACAACCTGCATATTCGCATGCCGGGTCAGCCATGCGGCAACGATCGCCACACACTTTGCTGTGATTGCAACAAAGTGTCAATCCCTGGGTTGTAATTGAAACTCGGACATGCGAATGGTAGTATTCCTCTGGACACTTTACTCACTTGCTCCCCAGAATACAAAAAAGAGCACTCGACACGTTCGCAAACGAGATATTCGGATAACCACAAAATAGTTTCGATGCACGAAGGTTAGCATTTTGTTGGCAAAAAGGGTCTGCGGCTCAGAGGTTAACAAACACCTTTAGCCACAAACCCTTAGTGTATAAAGTTCTTCTGGCTCACCCGGAGGGACTCGATTCCCCGCAAAACGCGGTTTTGGAATTGGAAAAATCGAGTTTCCCTGAGGTGCTTCTTTTTACCCTCAGACCGTACGAGCCGCGATCAATCAAAGATTCTTCATGATATGCGTTTGGTTAAATTAAAAGTTATTTCATTTAGTTTTGACGAGTTACGTGACCATTATGTGATCATAGAAACGTAGTTTATTATCCTACTATACCATTGCTTCTCGAATTTTATTTACCACAGATCCCAATCCAACCGCTGATGCAACTGAGTGAACGTGGAGCTGCCCTCCTATGGTACGACCAGAAATACCCTTAGGATTGCCTCACGAGGAATCGGTTTGACACCTTGGGGTGACGAACTTCTTAGTTTTATGGCATAAGACTGAAGATCCAAAGCCGAAAAGAATAGGTTCAACCGATCTCTGGATTCCATTTCAAGCTATTGATCAAAGAAATATAGCGTTTGTTATAGAAGATACAGCTGGACTCAGCAATCTGTAAAACGCTCAAATACGAAAGGAGGCTTACAAATGCAACTCAATGAGCAACATGCGGCAATCACACAATTTTCTTTTTTAAAAGAGATCACCGAGCAAGAATGGCATCGAATCAATTTTGTACATTTTCCCAAAAACAAGATTCTCCTCGTCGCTGGAGATGAACCATCTTCTGTTCTTTTAGTGCTAGAAGGAAAAATTCGCGTAACCAAAATTTCAGACACAGGTCGAGAACTCACTTTGTACCGCGTAACACCTGGAGAAACCTGTGTTCTCATGTTGTCAAGCATTCTCGCCTTTAAAGAATACCCTGCAACGGCAATTGTTGAATCAGATGTACACGCGCTCGCAGTACCGATCTCTTTATTTCAACAGTGGATGAATCACCTGAACTCTGTACAATCGTTTTCTTATGGAATTATCCAGCAACGATTACTTGATGTCATGGTTTTAGTCGAAGAAATTGTATTTCGCAACATGGATACGCGAATTGCTGAGTATCTTTTGCGCCGCGTAAATGAAAATGAACTCGTCATTCACGGCACACACGATCAACTCGCGACAGACCTTGGAACAGCTCGAGAAGTCGTGAGTCGGGTGCTAAAGGAATTCGAAAAAGAGGAGATGATCAAACTCTCCCGCGGAACAATTACTCTTTTAAATAAAGAGAAACTTACGCATAAATATCTTGATCCATCGTGACTTTGTCACTGAACATCCACTTTCTCTATGCGACAATAAAGCTACAAATTCCACTCATGCATATAGGAGGTAGGGGAATATGAAACGCAACGTTGGTGGAGTCGATCGTACCATTCGCGTCATTTTAGGCTTAGCCATCTTAAGTCTTCTCTTTATTTTACATGGTAGTACAAGATTCATTGGACTGATTGGATTAGTGCCACTTCTTACTGCGTTTGTTGGCTTCTGTCCGCTGTACACACTGTTGGGTATCAAAACATGCCGGGTGTCTTCGCATAAATAAATTTATGCGAACCATTTTCAACCATTTGGATGCAACTCTTTAAAATGATCGAGTAGGAGGGGGCGGCTAGCCCCCGACCTCTCACACCACCGTACATGCGGGTCCGCATACG
>NZ_MPDK01000110.1 GCF_003144315.1 Sulfoacidibacillus thermotolerans
TCAATCAAAAAGAATATCGTGAGTTGTTGTGTTGTAAATTGACGAAATATATCATCCCACTCTACAATCGTCGAAATGGTGAATTGAGAAGAATGTATGGAAGGTTCTGCAACCGCCATTTCTCGCGAGAACCGCGATTCACGACGTTTTGCATGCACTGCCGCATGGCGAATGACACTCACACACCAAGCGACACATGCGCCTTCTTTTTGATTGGCTATATCCATCAGAAACTCGCCTCCTGCATTCACGAGTTTCTTTTAACGTATCAAACACCAGTTCTTTTTACAACAAAAAGTATTCAATCAAAATATTAACACTCAAAATCGAGTAGGAGGGGGCGGCTAGCCCCCGACCTCTCACACCACCGTACATGCGGGTCCGCATACGGCGGTTCATGAAGTACTACGAAGCTGCAAGTACCTTTCCTGTAAACTCCTGAGACCCAGTTGTCCAAAGTACGTTTTGCTCATGGCGTTGTTTAGATTCTTCGCCATTTCCCAATTGTATTCGCTAAGCTAGTTTTGAGCCACTTTTAGCTTGGTCGATCGAGCAAAAAGTGAGCCACCTGTTTT
>NZ_MPDK01000111.1 GCF_003144315.1 Sulfoacidibacillus thermotolerans
GTGCGCGTTTTGACGTTTGCACTAATGAGCATGCGGGCGGCCTTGTTGTCATCCACATCTAAAACATCCGTCTCAATGTCCGTCCAACCCAACAGCTTCGCCGCCCGTACTCGTTGATGGCCACTGATGATTTGGTACTGCTCACCTGCTGTTCGAGCGACTACGGCATGGATTAAGCCGTTTTCCTGCATATCTTTTGCAAGCTCCTGAAGTTCTTCGTCAGACAGGTTGTGAAACAGTTTGTTTTCTGGATGCTCTACAAGCAAAGCGACTGGAATTTTCGCCACGAAAAAAGCCCCCTTTTGGTTTCTCAACCGTTGGGGGCAGGGTAAGTATTTTATTCTATCTTGTTAATACTAAACTTTTGCTCGCAAATCTGATGGCCGCCAGGGGTGTGAGTTGGATTCACTTCCTTCACCAATGCCACGTCGTAGTCGAAGTAATGCTCCGAGTGACACCTTCATCCCCGGTCGGATTCGCCCACACATCGCTCCACGAGGGGAGAAACACAGAAATCACTGGGCTAAA
>NZ_MPDK01000112.1 GCF_003144315.1 Sulfoacidibacillus thermotolerans
GCACACCGAATCTCATGTTGGAGACTTCTACTGACTTCCTCAGAAAAATCCTCGAAATCATTTTTGAGTGATAATTCGATTTCGATTCTTGGCCGCTCATAATCGACGCCAAAATCCATAACGCGCGGCAACACCATGCAATCATCAACGAATGCAACGCCTTTTAGCGCATCGAGCAACAATTTAAGGACATTGTCCGTGTCGCGCCGCCTTCGATCCGGCCAAAAAATCCACACACGCAAAATGATTTTTTCGTTTGGCGGTGGCATGCGCCAATTGTTTTTTCTCATCCAAGAAAGTGTTTTCCAACTGGCTTCTTCGATGAACGCTAAATAGGCGTGATTGAGTGTAGGTGGAATCGGAAGAATCAAGCGCACAAAAATACCCCCTTTTCAAAAGGTGGGCGGGGTAAGAAATGTATGAGTTTTGAAACCAAATCCCATGAGATTTCGTCTACACTGCATAGTTAAGAGGAGGGTGTTTTCGTGAAAAAAGTGTTTGTGTTTCTCGCAGGCCTACTGAGT
>NZ_MPDK01000113.1 GCF_003144315.1 Sulfoacidibacillus thermotolerans
CTACGCTAGTGTTTGAACCTTCTTCGGAACTACCACCATTTAAGTATGCATCGATGTCTTCTTTTGTGATTCGTCCATTTTTACCAGAACCATTTACAGCTTTAATATTGACACCATTTTCACGTGCATACTTACGCACTGACGGCATCGCTTTAACAGTTTTACTTTCATCTACTTCTGTCTTTTCTTGTGATTGAGTTGATGAAGCTTCTTCTTGCACTGGTGATTCTTGTTCTTTTTCTTCTTTCTTAGAATCCTCATCATCGCCATGACCTTTAAATTGCATTTCTGCTGCATCAGGTGCATCAATTTTAACGATGACATCTCCTACTACTGCCACTGTTCCTTCATCGACTAACACTTCTTCAACAGTACCACTTACTGGAGAAGGAATTTCTACTACAGATTTATCATTTTGAACTTCTGCTAATACATCATCTTCTTCAATTGTATCGCCGGCTTTAATAAACCATTTAACAATTTCACCTTCGTGGATACCTTCCC
>NZ_MPDK01000114.1 GCF_003144315.1 Sulfoacidibacillus thermotolerans
ACGATTGTAGAGTGGGATGATATATTTCGTCAATTTACAACACAACAACTCACGATATTCTTTTTGATTGATTTTTTCGGATACTCGCAGAGAGAGGTTGCGGATGCCCTCCAACTCAGCCAACAGCAGGTAAGTCGGTTGCATAAGAAAGTGATCGAGATGCTTCGAAACGAGTGGGCAAGCGAATGAGTGAAACCCTCGTTGAATTATTTGAACGTGCAAAGGCGGATGATAAGGTAGCCTTTGGAGAGATTATTTTGCGATTTGAGCCGTTGATTCGTAGTGTATCGAGAGTAAACGGTGTTTTAAACGAAGATGTGGCGCAAGAAGTACGCGAAGAGTTTCTACAAAAAATCTATGAGCGCGTGGGACAAAAGTAAGTGAAGAGTCAGAGCGATCTATGCGCATCTGGCTCTTTTTATGGATCAAATTTTTTTTGAGAAGGGGGAGTAAAAACAAGGGGTCAAAGCCTCTTTATAGAGTAGGAGGTG
>NZ_MPDK01000115.1 GCF_003144315.1 Sulfoacidibacillus thermotolerans
GCTGCTTCCTTTTGTGTCCAGTGGCGCGCCTTTCGAGCCTGTCGTAATTGTTGTCTCAACATCACCACCTCATTTCTTTAGGTAATTTAGTACCTTTATATTAAATTATACAGGTAATTTAGTGCCTGTCAAGAGATTCGGAGCGTCTTTATGTCAAATTTTTATTCTCGATTAGTAGAGCTACGCAAAGAGCGTTCGTTAACACAGAAACAATTAGCACAAGCAATTGGAGCAAATGAACGCGGAATTCGCTTTTACGAAGCTGGGGCAAAGCAACCAACGATGGACAGTCTTATCAAACTCGCCGACTTCTTCAACGTGAGCCTCGATTACCTCGTTGGACGTAGCGATGATGCTCGCCCTTTTCGAAACGGGGCTTCGTAAGTGTTTTAATGCGTCAATGCGGGTTCTCGTGCGAGAAGTTGCAAAATTCTTTCGCGACCTTTTTCGTTGTAACGAAACGCACTGATTTCTTTTGAACTGTA
>NZ_MPDK01000116.1 GCF_003144315.1 Sulfoacidibacillus thermotolerans
ACGGTAGGTTTGTCGCCAACCCCCGTTCGGGACTTACACCCTAAAGATTCCGCCCATGCCGGGCGTACAATGAATGTACACAACCAACGAGGGTTGTCCACTTTTTGGATTGAATAAATCACTGGTGGGAGAAGATTACAGGTTACGAATACAAGAGGAAATCATGGACTATCAGATTGAATCACCGAAACTCGATGAGTTAGAATCGATGATTGGAGTGTTCACTTTATTGACTTAATACCATTGTTCGGATATGTCCCTTGGAAAACAGAACGGTACAAATGACCTGACAAAGTGTACAAATTGAATTGATACGTGAAATCCGTTGGGTTAGCATAAACTTGCGAAAAAGGAGCCGAAATGACGCCGATTAATCCGCCGGACACATGAAAATCGTAAATGGTTGGTTTGTTGTATTCGCTAAGCTAGTTTTGAGCCACTTTTAGCTTGGTCGATCGAGCAAAAAGTGAGCCACCTGT
>NZ_MPDK01000117.1 GCF_003144315.1 Sulfoacidibacillus thermotolerans
TCAGGTGTGTATATGTGACAGCCCCCTAACAGGTCATCAAATGTCTCATAAGACAGTTCACCCGTTGTTGTACCTTTTACGTGACGAGCTCCAAGCCGGAATTCCGCCACTTCCGCGTCATCTCGAATTTCTTCAGATTGCAGAGTAGCGACTTTAATATCAAGACCCGATTTAGTAGCACGAAAGACCTTCAGAGTTCCGCTAGACGGAGTGACACCGGAGGTCTGTTCTTTGATGTAATAGCTACTATAACGTGAACCTTCAGCCATCGTTATATCCTCTGTTTAGGCTCACGTGCGAGCCAGTAGATTGTTACATATTGAGCATCCCAAACACCTTCAACTGTCTCTTCTACACCTCTGACGCTGCCGACGAATCAGAGGGTGTAGTTATCGGTGGTCCCAGCAACATTACAATAAAAACAAACAAACACAATCACGAACAAACTACATACACAAAAAACA
>NZ_MPDK01000118.1 GCF_003144315.1 Sulfoacidibacillus thermotolerans
ATTCTGTATGACCGCTTTTTTCCATTTCATATTGTTTCAATAATTCCGGCAGATCTTTTTTATGATTATTTCCGATCACAATATCAATACACGGATCGATCTCCTTACCCTCCTGCGCCTGTACATAACACCCCGCCGCCACAACGACCGCGTCCGGGTTTAATTTTCTTGCTCGGTGCAGCATCTGCCGAGATTTCCTGTCTGCTATATTTGTCACCGTGCATGTATTGATAATATAAACATCCGCCCCTTCTTTAAAGGGAACGATCTCATAACCTGCCTGTTCAAGCATTTCCTGCATTGCTTCCGTCTCATATGCGTTTACTTTACATCCAAGATTATGAAGTGCCGCTTTTTTCATAAGTTTACCTCTTTTTCCTATTCTTTCTATCATTGTTCCTTGACTTTTAGTTCCCTATCC
>NZ_MPDK01000119.1 GCF_003144315.1 Sulfoacidibacillus thermotolerans
GTTTTGTTCAGACCAGTATGGGCCATCTGATTCTGAGCGCTCTGACAGAACGTATTGACGCAGATTTTGCTGTTGTCAGTGGTGGGGAAATTCGAGATTCCATAGAGAGTGGTAACATCACATACAAAGATATACTGAAAGTTCAGCCATTTGGTAATACGGTAGTAAGTATTGATTTGACGGGGAAAGAAGTAGCTGCCTACCGAGCTACAGTGGCACAGAGGAAACCGGATTCCGGAGCCTACCCACAATGTTTGAATACCAGCTTTGTAGTCAAAAAAGGAAAAATCGAAATGCTAAAAATAAAAGGTAAATCGGTTGACCTTAACAAAAAATATCGTATGACAACATTTAGCTTTAATGCTACTGGTGGGGATGGCTATCCACGTATTGATAATAGACCCGGATACATAAATAC
>NZ_MPDK01000012.1 GCF_003144315.1 Sulfoacidibacillus thermotolerans
GTCACCTCGCCCATGCGCGTAAAACCCATCGTCATGGCCATGCCTTTAATCGTATGTGCCGCGCGAAAAATCGTCGCGATCGTCTCTGCGTCCGCGTGTTTCTCAAGTGTCAGCATGCCATCTGACCACGCTTGCAGATGCTCCCGCGTTTCGTCGATAAACATCGACAAATATTCATTCATTCCACTGTCCCTCACTTCAAGAGGCTATCCGAATACCAAATCTCACTATTTTTATTCGACTCTTTTCGCCAAAATCCTTCCTTTCACACCAACTCTTTTTTCCCTGAAGGTTATTAGTCAGAGGGTTAGAAATACTACAGTAAGTCAGCTAACTTATATGCGTCATATAGGCATGGAACGTGGCGAATCAGTAAGGAAGGCAATTGAGGTAGTCACAACAATCGGAGAAATTGCTATTGCGGAAAAAACGCAGATAACTTCTTTGTCAAACAAGAAGTCATCACGCTTTCCATGACGCGGATGACTTCTTATATATTGGGTAATACCATGTGCTACACGACGAAAAATACAAACTAATCCACATAACTACCGCGAAATAGCGGTCTCTCCCCAATCGGCAAGCCCGCAACATAAATAAAGCGCAATGGCAAATCTGCCCTTTCTGCTTGTACATCAATAAACCCTTGTGATGGAGGTGGATCAAAACTTACAATCTCTCCAGCTTCAGCTCTGGTCATCGTCCCCCCAAATTTTCCAACTCCATCGAGTACATACAAAAAAGCGCGAAACAAAGCAGGTACGGGTACCTGCATGCCTACCTCGACTGACTGAGCAAAGAGCGTCACATCTTCATAGCGCATCGGTCGTGATACTCGCACAGGAGACCCCTCTCCAACAAGGATCTTGCGGCGAACTCCCTGTCGCTCAACAACAGGTAAATCTGCTGCTGCAACATCCTGATAGCTAGGCTCCATTCCCTTGTCCGATCGAGGCAAATTAATCCACAGTTGCAACCCACGATTCACGCCATTGCTGCCTGGCATTTCCGAATGGACGATACCACTGCCTGAAGTAATACGCTGTAATCCACCAGCAAGAATCATTTTTTGGTTCCCGCGATTATCCGCATGTAAAAAAGCGCCTTCTAACATATATGTGATAATTTCAAAGCCGCGATGCGGATGACTGGGAAATCCGGCTGGTTTTTGTACGGTAAAATGATCAAAGAGCAAAAAGGGGTCAAGATATCCTAGATGATAAGATGGGAGTATGCGCTTTACATGCGCACCATCACCATCTATCGCATCAAGACCTTTCGCTGTTTGCGCGACGTTCATCCCTATACAAGCCCCTCAATGAGATTATTTGGCAAGCCCATCCTAACAGATCGACAAATCACAAGCAACTAAATTGATTTACAGTTATGTGTCGCCAGTCCCCATTGGATACTCATAGAAAACCGCCCTGCAACAGAAATCGACTCTGTGCATGAGCGGTCTTAGAAAGGCCAAACTACGAGAGAGAAAACGAACTTTTTAACGAAACAACGCGGTTAAATACGGCAAGATCAGATTCACTCCGCTTTGGATCGACACTGAAATACCCGTGACGAAAGAATTGAAATTTATCATAAGGTTGTGCTGTCCGTAAATTTTCTTCCACATACCCTTGTAAGATTTCCAGTGAATGAGGATTGATCCGACTCAAGAACGATTCTTCCGATTCGTTCTCCGTTTCATTCACCAAAGGCTCAAACAAGCGAAATTCTGCCTTTAGCGCATGCGCTGCGTCGACCCAATGAATCGTTCCCTTCACCTTGCGCTCCGTAAATCCCGACCCACTTTTGGTCTTTGGATCATACGTACAGTGAAGTTCGATAATAGAACCATCAGCATCTTTGATCACCTCTTCACAGCGAATAAAGTAAGCATGCTTTAGGCGAACTTCATTTCCCAAAAATAGACGGAAATACTTGGGCGGTGGATCTTCTAAAAAGTCATCCTGTTCAATGTACAATTCGCGCGAAAAAGGAATCGAGCGGTTCCCCATTTCTGGATTCTCAGGATTATTCTCAGCTTCCAGCCACTCGGTTTGATTTTCCGGATAATTGGTGATCACGACCTTTAGCGGCCGCAGAATCGCCATGGTACGGGGCGCCTTTAATTTGAGGTCTTCGCGCACAAAATGTTCCAACATCCGCTCGTCGACCGTGCTGTTACTTTTGGCAACGCCAATTTCACGTGCGAATGTGCGAATCGCTTCAGGTGTGTATCCCTTTCTGCGCAATCCTGAAATCGTCGGCATGCGCGGGTCATCCCATCCATCCACAATGCGCTCATCGACGAGTTGTTTTAATTTGCGTTTACTCATCACTGTATTTGTCATGTTTAACCGCGCAAACTCATACTGACGAGGTGTATTCTCCATCTCACATTCGCGGACCACCCAATCGTAAAGAGGGCGATGATCTTCAAATTCAAGCGTGCAAATCGAGTGTGTAACTCCCTCAATCGCATCCTCCAAAGGATGTGCAAAATCATACATTGGATAAATACACCACGCATCCCCGGTACGATGATGCTCTGCATGGGCAATTCGATACAACACCGGATCACGAAGATTTAAATTGGGTGAGGCCATATCGATTTTCGCGCGCAACACTTTTGCTCCATCTGCAAACTCGCCTTTTCGCATCCGCTCAAACAAATCGAGATTTTCTTCTACACTGCGATTGCGATAAGGACTCTCCTGTCCAGGTTGTGTTAACGTGCCGCGCATTTCACGTATGCGCTCGGCTGATAAATCACAAACGTACGCCTTCCCCTTCGTGATGAGAAGCCGGGCACGCTGATACATCTCCTCAAAATAATCCGATGCAAAACATAGCCTGTCCCAATCAAAACCAAGCCACTTCACATCTTCCTTGATTGCCTGCACATACTCTGCATCTTCTTTCAATGGATTCGTATCATCAAATCGCAAATTAGTTTTTCCATTAAATTCATCCGCCAACTCAAAATTCAGACAAATCGATTTTGCATGACCAATATGCAAATATCCATTTGGTTCTGGCGGAAAACGCGTCACTACGGCCGCGACTTTTCCTGTCCGCACATCTTCAGCCACAATATTTTTTATAAAATTTGAAGCAACTGACCCTTGCACCAATTCACTCATCCTTTTGTTATCAATCAACTGCGATTCACCACGCTATAAAAGGCAAGACTGATGTCTGCCCCGGATTTCAATATACTCTCCATTGTAACATATTCCATTCCTTCATGTCGCGGTACAAGCCATTTTCAAGTGATAAAAACGACTCGTAAATAAGAAGATGATTCAAAAGAACATGATCAATAGCAAATTATTCTTCAAGACGTTGCTTTTCACGGTTCTTACCGCTTTTTTACGGTTCGGACAATTTACGTTGCTCTTTTGTGAGTTTAGCTTCTTCTTGACGATAGAATTTGGAATAGTTAGCTTGAGTTCCTTCGCTATCAACATATAACGACTTCGATGAATAATCCAAAAAAAGCACCGCCCCAGACGTAAAATTCTCTGCGACGGTGACGCTCATGCGAGGTGAATTTAAAGAAATGAATCATGGTCCAATTTTGCCACTGTTACATTTGAAGTTCCTGTCAGTTTCCACGAAGGATATACTTGTCGAATCGGCAATATAATCAAGGTCGTCACAAGCGCCTTTACAGCATCCCCTGGAAGATAGGGATAAAACCCTAGTAATAAAGCTTTGCTAAAAGACACATGCAAAACATGAGCTAACCAAGGAACCCCTGTCACATAACATAAGAGAGATCCAAAAACTTCAATGGAAAGAAAGATTTTAAGAAATGATGCCCAATTATTCCCTTTTATGCGACTCACAAAATATCCGACGAACAACGCATCAAAAGGATACATCCAGACATACCCTCCCGATGGACCGAGCATGACACTGAGGCCACCTTGTCCATCAAACAGCGGCAATCCTAACGCTCCCAAGAAAACAAGTAAAAAGGAACTAAAAAAGCCATATCTGGCTCCTAAAAATGCTCCAGTTAACATAATGCCCATATTGCCAAGTGTAATGGGCACCGGAGAAAATCCTAAGTTAACTTGCAAGAAACTTAGGACAACAGAAATGGCTGCAAAAATGGCGCTAAATACTACCCCGCGAACTGTGAGACGAGAACTCATCTCGAATACTCCCCCGCTTCATGACTGAGATGTGATACGATAATAACGGATCGATTGTAACATGATCGTTTTCAGAGAGGAAAGGACCACATAACATGCAAGAATTGCTAGTCTTACATCACGTTACAGTAGCTTATACAACAATGGATGGCATCAAACCTGTAATCCGTGATCTAAGTCTCAAAATAAAAGAGGGAGAAGCAATTGCTCTGATCGGCCAAAATGGGTGTGGAAAAAGCACGCTTGCACACATTCTATCAGGATTGACACCTATTTCACGCGGCACCCTCAAAATAAATCCATCTATTCAAAACAATATACAAATTGTATTTCAAAACCCTGATGCACAAATTATCGGTGATACCGTTTATGAGGATGTCTGTTTTGGTTTAGAAAACTACTGTGTAGATCCAAAAGACATCCCTATTCGCGCCTTGCGCGCGCTTTCTGCGGTGGGTCTTAGATCCGCTGCAAATCGCCCTGTAGAATTTTTGTCAGGGGGACAAAAACAGTTGCTATGCATTGCAGATGCGCTCGCTTTAGATGCACAAGTCATCATATTTGACGAAGTGACTGCCATGCTTGACCCGTTATCGCGAAAAGCGATTTTACAAATGGTAAACCATCTATTAAATAGAGGGAAAACTGTACTATGGATCACACAACTCCTTGAGGAAGTAGGTCATTTCGCACGAGTTCTTGCCTTACAATCAGGAGAACTCGTATTTGATGGGACACCAGAAGACTTCTTCTTTAGTGATCACATCCCAGAAAACACACCTTGTTCAAAACTAGGATTCGTACCTCCATTTTCTGTACAACTTGCACATCAGCTTCTACAACTCGGAGTACTCTCCGACGAGCGACCTATTTTAATGACCGCGTTAAAGGATGCTGTGGAGAAACAATGCCAATCCATATAAATCATGTGAGTGTTTATCAATCAGAAGAGAAAAAGAAAATACTCGACGACTTAACTTGTAGAATTGAAGATCAAAAAATAACCTTAGTTGTAGGAAAAACCGGATCAGGAAAATCTACATTTATTGATGTATTATCAGGGCTTATTTCACTTGACGAAGGATCTGTTTACTATGACGATGAACCCTTATGGATCAAACAGCGTGTAAACACAAAGGTGTTACGCAGACTCGGGAACGTCTTTCAATTTCCGGAACAACAACTGTTTGCACGTACAGTAGTCGATGAGTTTACCTATTCGTTGCGACCTTTTGGTATCTCAAATGAAGAAGTACAGCATAGAACACAGTATTATTTAGAACAACTGGGTTTAGCTCCTGCGCTAGCGTATGAATCCCCTTTTCTTTTAAGTGAAGGACAAAAACGTCGTGTGGCATTAGCAACGACTTTTTCCACAGAACCTCAGTGGCTGTTTCTCGATGAACCTACAGCAGGACTTGATCCAAGTGGTACAGTAAAGGTCATCGAATATTTACTTGACTGGAAAAAACGTTCCGCAGGTGGTATGGTCATCACAACGCATGATCTCGACAATTTTTTGCCTATAGCCGACCATATTCTGGTGCTACAAGCTGGAAAACTTGTTGCTAACCTGACACCGCGTGCGCTTTTTACAGACCCTACTATTCTTTTACAAGCAGAAGTTGGTATCCCCGCACAGCTTGATCTACTGATACATCTGCGTGAATTGGGTTTTCATGTCCCTGCACACTTTTTGTCTGCAAAAACATTGGCCGAACTTATTCAAACGCAACTTGCACAAGGCAACTGTAGAAAGAAGACGGAAAAAATTCATGTTCCAATTTTAATAGACGCTACGATTTCTGAATCTGCACAAAGCAAAATCGCTGCAAGCCAACAGACCCACGTCAACAGTCTCATATACGACCTTGATCCACGTGTAAAATGGGGGGTTTATCTCCTTTTTGCAATCGGCATCTTTGCGCAAACACACTTCGCAGGACTTGTTTTGGCTGGATTCATTACAATCGGACTCATCTACTATTCAAGAGTACCTTTTTATAAAATTGCAGTGATCAGCAAACCTTTTTTCATTTTGATGACTTTCTCCTTTCTTTTATCAGGTATTCGATTTGGCAACGTCGCTTTACTTTGGCACATCGCACACGTCGGATTTTCCTTTCGAGCGGCGCTATACACGTTCTTTCAACTTACAAAAATAGGGATTCTAATGGGGTTAGGCACGTTACTCTCGTCCACTATGAGCCAATTAAAAATGAAAGCAAGCCTCGAACATTCACTATCTTTTTTACGTTATATGAAAATTCCCGTTGAAGCCTTATCGCTCGCAACCATGCTCACATTGCGCTTTATCCCTGTCATCATGCGCGAGACCGGACGTTTTTCGCGCATTATACGAGCACGCAAGAAAAAATGGACTAAGCATGGCACTCTTCACTTGCGCGATCTTCCTGCACTACTCATCCCCTTACTCCTCTCCGTCTTACAACTTGGTTCTCATTTTGTAATCGCCATGGAGGCAAGGGGATATCGCAAAATCGGTCAATTGCGCACAACACATGTGACGTTAAGTCTGTGCAAGCGAGATCTTTTGGCGATGCTGTTTGGCATTGTGGTTCTATCCTTATTACTCGCATTACGATAACATAAAAAGGCTGGTGTGCAATCACCAGCCTGCATGCATTCAACCTGTTCGATTCATAGAAGATGATCAGGGTTATCCAACACGTGACTCATCGTCTGCAAAAAACGAGCTGCTGGCCCACCATCAATCACTCGATGATCAAAAGTTAAACTGAGTGGAAGCCGTTTTCTAAACCTTAATTCTTGACGATCTCGCGTGATATATTCTTCAATCTGCCCCACGCCTAAAATTCCCGATTCCGGTGGATTCAAGATCGGCGTGAAAAAGGTAATCCCATACGTTCCTAAATTAGTAACTGTAAATGTACTTCCACTCAATTCAAATGGTGATAACGTGTGGGAATGTGCACCTTTAACTAAACGTTGCACTTCAAGATGAATTTCCTTTAAAGATAATTCATGCGCATTGCGTAGGACTGGCACTAGCAATCCTTCTTCCGTATCCGTCGCAATCCCTAAATGAATCACCTGTTTTGTTCCAGAATTCTCCTTTGTAGAGCCATTCAAATCAGGGTGATCACTCAATGCGATCGCGACCGCACGTAAAATCCAATCATTAAAACTCGCATCAGGATCTAGTTCTTTCCTCCGTTGTGCAAGTTCTGTCACATCTATAAAGCGATGCAATGTGACTTGAGCCGTCTGTTGCAAACTTTTACTCATACGTTCTGCAATCGCAACTCGCGTAGCCTGCATACGAGAAGGATGAGGTGTAGAATCAGGCGCCGCTTGGTTACGAATATCTTCCTCTGTTATTCGCCCATGGGGTCCCGTTCCTACAACTGTTTGAGGATCAACGCCAAGCTGCTTTGCCAAGCGGCGAAGACGCGGTGACATCGAAATAAACTGTTCTTGCTCTATTGATGATACCGTTTCACTCGCTTGCTCTTTTTCCCCTTCAGATTCCTTTTCCTTTTCTTCATCGTGCAAATCGAAGAGTGCGAGAACATCACCAACTTTTGCCGATTCCGCACGATTTACGACAATCTTATGCAATCTACCCGTGACCGGAGACTCGAGTTCAAACGTCGCTTTCTCCGTTTGTACCTCAACCACAACATCACCGGCACGAACCTTCTCACCTTCTGATTTATACCATATCACGATGACACTCTCAAAAATGTCATCAGAAGTCTGAGGTAGCGTAAATTCAAACAAGGATATGACCTCCACTAAGTTCTTCGAACATCACATGCTCCACTCTACATCTGAACAAGTTGTCGAGCTGCTGTAAAAATTGCCTCAACACTTGGAATAATCGCTTGTTCAAGTGGCCGGCTATAAGGGATCGGCACATCAGGAACAGCTAAACGAGCGATTGGCACTTCGAGATCATAAAGAGCCTCTTGTGCGACGACAGCCGCAATTTCTGCCGTCATCCCATAAGACAGATAATCTTCATCCACAACCAATAGTCGATGTGTCTTACGTACAGAATCTAATATTGTCTCCTTGTCTAGCGGAACGAGCGAACGCAAATCGATCACTTCTGCCTGAATTCCTTCCGCTTCTAACTGTTTTGCTGCCTCTACCGCGCGATGCATCATCATCTGAATCCCGACAATTGTGACATCTGTCCCTTCACGAACCACTTTTGCCTGACCGAGTGGAACCGTGTAGGAACCTTCAGGAACAACACCGATAGAATAATCTAGTTGATCCATCCAACCGAGTCCTTGTAATGTCTTATGAAACATAAAAATGACAGGGTTATCATCGCGAATCGCTGCAATCATCATTCCTTTCAGATCATAGGGTGTTGCTGGGGCAACTACCTTTAATCCTGGCATGTGCGCAAAAGTCGCATAAAGAGTTTGAGAGTGTTGGGCAGCATCACTGTATCCCCCGCCTACGGCTGTCATTAATACCATGGGGAGTTTTACATGTCCTCCAGACATGTAGTGAATTTTAGCCATATGATTGTAGATCTGATCCATACATACACCAAAGAAATCAACAAACATTAACTCCACAATCGGTCTCATGCCCTCCGCTGCCGCACCAATCGCGGCTCCAATAAATCCAGTCTCCGAAATCGGCGTATCTCTTACTCGCTCTGCCCCGAATTTTGCAAACAATCCTTCTGTCGCTCCAAATATTCCACCATATACTCCAACGTCCTCCCCCATAACAAAGACATGATCGTCCCGTTCCATCTCAAGTGCGATCGCTTCAGCCAATGCTTTGTTTCCAGTGAGTAAACGCTTTCCAATCGATGTACTCATCCCGCTCTCCTCCTATTTCAACACATAACTTTCCCTAGCTTTCAAAATCATTCAAAGACATCAAGAAGAGCCTCTTCAATCGTTGGGTATTCACTTTTCCGAGCAAAGTCATACGCTTCATCAACCTCTTTACGTACCTGCGCTTCAAGTTGCGCTATGTCACTTGCCACTACACCTTCACTCTCTAATAAAGATTTCAGTCGAATAACCGGATCTTTTTCATGAAGCTTATTCAGTTCATTTTTTTCTCGATAAAGTTCCGGGTCTCCTTGAAAATGCCCCAAGTAACGATACGTCTCAATTTCAATCAGTACGGGACCTTCTCCATTACGGGCATGACGTACCGCTTGCTCAGAAATCTGATACATCTCTCTCGGGTCGTTATCTCGTACAGAAAAACCTGGAATGCCGTATCCCTTCGCACGCTCTACATTCGAAGCAACTGCAGTGGAGACTTTCTTTGGAACCGAAATTCCATAAGCATTATCTTCAATAACGACGATCAGAGGTAATTTCCATACAGCAGCCAAATTAAGAGATTCATGAAAAGCACCTGAGTTAGCTGCTCCTTCCCCAACAAAGGCCACAGCCACCCAATCTTTTTTCTTCATCTTCGCCGCCAGTGCAGCTCCTACCGCATGAGGTATGCCAGCAGCTACAATCCCTCCGCAAGAAAATTTAACCTCCGGATCAAAGAGGTGCATATGCCCGCCTTTCCCTTTGCCAAGTCCCGATTGTTTGCCAAAGATCTCAGCGGTCATACGTTTTAGATCTACTCCCTTTGCAATGGCATGGTGATGTGGACGATGCGGTGCTGTCACCGTATCTTCTTTTCGCAAATGTGCACAAATTCCAACAGCAGCCGGTTCTTGCCCTGCAGCCAAATGCATCTCACCCGGCACAGGACCAGCACCAATATTAAACACCGGGCTCTTTCCCTCTGCATAGGCAGTGACCATTGTCTCTTCGTAATAACGAATCTTAACCATAGTTGCATACATCCACTTCATCTGCTCAAGAGAAATAGACAATAAGCTCTCCTCCTTTACTCTACTTCTTCGTTCCACATACTTTTTAAGCAATACTCATGCCATATCGCTTAGCACATAAAATCTAATCAACACACACCATTAGGCGAGCGAAAGCACAAAAGGGAAATGTCCCGTTATGAGACATAACAGGACATTTCCCTCTCTAAGTGAAACAAAATGAAACACTATTCAAATCCTCTACCCTCAGCTCGCAATCCGTATTTATCTAACTGTCGATAAAGTGTGCTACGCGAAATTCCTAAATACTTTGCTGCTTCTTTGAAATTCCCTCGACACTGCCGAATTGAGCGAATCAATGCGTCTTTTTTAATCTCTTCTTTAATCGGCAAGTTGAGGGCTCGGGGATACGCCTCTACTTGTTCCTTCAACAAAAGGTCTTTAGGAAGATGTTCAAGAGAAAGTACTCCTCCGTTTGCTCGTAATACAGCACGCTCTAAAACATTTTGTAACTCACGAACATTGCCAGCCCATGGCGCATGCATCAGATGCAACAGTGCATCAGGAGCCATTGAATGCACATTTCTTCCCAATTGTTCGCTAAATTGTTTGATAAAATGTTCTACGAACAATGGAATATCCTGCTTACGCTCGCGCAATGCGGGTAGATGAATCGGAATTACATGCAATCGATAAAAGAGATCTTCACGAAAGTGACCACGCAACACTTCTTCATGCAAATCCTTGTTTGTCGCGGCAATCATGCGCACGTCAACAGGGAGCACTTCCTGTCCTCCGATGCGGATGATCTCTTTCGATTGCAACACGCGCAGCAATAACACTTGCATCTCTAGCGACATTTCTCCTATTTCATCGAGAAATAATGTGCCTCCATCTGCCAATTCAAACTTTCCTGCACTCCCGCCTTTACGCGCCCCGGTAAAAGCCCCTTCCACGTACCCAAACAGCTCACTTCCAAGTAGATCCCGCGGAATAGCACCACAGTTAATCGCTATAAACGGTTTGTTCCGACGCAAACTTTCATGATGGATCGCTTGAGCGAATAAGTCCTTTCCTGTTCCACTTTCCCCCATTAAGAGAACCGTTGCATCTGAACGAGCCGCCAATTTTGCCTCAGTCAAGCAATCCACAAAAACGTCGGTTTGACCAATAATATCTGAAAAAGTCACTTTCGCTCGACTATCGGTAATGTGATTAACTAATTGTCGAACCTTTTTTACTTCTTTAAAGAGAACGAGAGAGCCCATCTTTTCAGAATGTTTCCCGAAAATAGGTTGTATATCTATGAACACACGCACTTCACGGCTACTACTTGGTACGAAAACTTTTAATTCCTTATGCGTAATCGCACGACTCCCACTCAATAAATGAGAATCCCCCTGAAACTGAAGAACCCGCTCCAGAAAAACACCTTGAAGATCTGCCTCGGAAAGTCCGAAAATCTTTAAAAATAGGGCATTCACTTTCAATATGCGCAATGCATCATCTACAATTGCAACGCCATCGTTTAACGCTTGAACTGTTGCCTCTAAATAACGCTGCATCATTTCATCATTGCGGTTTTTCTCAATCAAACGAATTTGATTTTCGATCGCCCAAACTGCCGACACAACCATTCCTAACGTATGTGCGTGAACTTTGGCGGACGGTCCGGACATATTAAGTACCCCAATTCTCTCACCTGTAAAACGGTGAATAGGAGCTGCCGAGCAAGTCCACCATTGACAGGCTAGTGAATAGTGTTCAGCGGCAAAGACTTGTAAGGGGCTATCCAGGTAAAGACAGGTTCCGATCGCATTCGTTCCCATCGCCTGTTCACTCCAATCAGCCCCTTCCACAAATTGAATCTCCTGAGCGTGTTGCAATGTCTGTTCATCGCCAATCACTTTTATGAGGATTCCATTTTGGTCACACAACGTGACCATAAACCCAGACCCTTTTACCAAATCGTAAAGTTGCTCCATTAAGGGGATAGAAATTTCGATGAGTTCACGATACGCGTGTTTTTTGTGTTGAATCTCCTCTGGAGATAAACAGCGAGCCCCCTGTATTTGCCAAGGGTCTACGCCATAAGCACGTGATCTTTGCCAAGATGAAAAAATCGCTGCATCCACAGTCCGCTCCCAAGGGCCATTGACTTCTTCACTACGTACAAAACGATCCCACGCTTTTTTTAGGATAGACTCATCTTTCACATCCGTCACCCACCATATGGAATCCGCAATCAATGCTTATATTGTTCTGTTGTAATTTCTAAAATTCCAGCCTCTTTCAGATTGGATAATGGGGCCAGGAAGGTCACCGTCACCACACCTGGATGTCGTCCAATTTGAATTGCCCCTGTAATAGTGGCGCGATTTTTAACCTCAGGAACCGTCATTTTGAGCAAATTCGCCGCTCGTTCCAATCCATTTTCAGTTGCTATGTTTAAATTCTCCCCCGTACCAATCACTGCAATCGGTAGCGTATCTTCAATCGTATCGAATCCCCATTTTTTAGCTTCTGCCAAGGCTACTTCTCGTTCTAAGGACGATAAGGGCTTTGCCAAATAGGGCAAATCCTCTTCATTTGGCAAAAGAATCGGTCCATCGAGATGAATTCCCTTTAACACATGTACCTGTAAAGTTACTAAACCAGCTACATCACATGTATGACCAGCTATCTCTCCATCTCCTTGCAACGCATGCATATCCCCTAAATAAACCCCTCCACCAGGCACCTTCACTGGACAAATCACAATTGCTCCTTCGCGTACTTTGTTGATGTCCATATGACCATCCGTTTTTGCCTCTTGGAGTTGTTCTTTTGTCATAGCATACTGATGTGGCGCCCCAATTAAAAAAGAACCAAAATCACCTGCATTATGTGAATCAGGCAACGGTGCTGCGGGCGTTGTCCCAAGTTGTCCGAGAAATGGGCGCATCCTTGCCACTGCCCCCACGATATCATGCGGAGCGAAAGTGACAATTGGATTTTGGATCGAGTGTTCAGGGGTACACATAAACGAGCGACCTTCTTTAGCAATTTGTTCCGCTGCCCCTTTAGGCAAAGTCACTCCGAGCTTGCGATGCGGGTCAAAAGCGATTGTATAACCGTTTGTAAACTTAAACGGACTTGCATCTGCCCCACAGTGGACGCAACGAACCGAACCTTCTCCGATTCCCTCAAGACGTGTTTCTGGATACATCGTCCCACAGTTGGGGCATTTACCCGCACAATATGGATCCCCTAAGAAACTGCCTTCAACAGTCTGATCATTCCCTGATGACGTTGCGATTGAAGTTACTTGAATAGATTTAATTCGAATCACAATCGCATCACCAACTTCAGCCCCATCAACAAAGACAGGTTGTGTGACCTCATGACCCCCCCGCAATGCTGGAGTAATCATCGGCCCCCAACAACCAGGCGCCGTATTCGCAACAATATAACCACCACTGCGCACGGGACCTAGCATAGGACGCGAGGGATCAAGAATGCCATCTGTAAAACGATCAACAAAAACAGTATCTTTAGCCGCTTGTTTCATCATCGAGAACATCCCATTCTTTCTGTTTTTATAGTACATTATGTATATTTAGAATATAGATTTTGAATGTGAGTGTCAAATTTGTGTTTTTACAAGGCCCCTAACCGCTTCTTGCTCTATTTGAACCTACTCTTGTGATAAAATCATAGATACATGAAAGTCCATATTGCCCCATGGAGGTCTCGCGATGTCACTTGATCCAGAACTCGTCGATTTATTAGCCAAAACTCCGCCAGTCGCACTCCCACCACAAAACGACATCCCGATTACACAAGCGCGTATCGCCTATACGATGGCGCGTAAAAGTTCCTTCGCACCAATTCCTTTACACCGTGTAGTCGATGAGCGGTGGCAAGCACTAGACCGTGAGATCTCTGTGCGTATATACGTTCCTGAAGCGCGCCTTCTACTTCCTGTGCTCCTCTATTATCACGGCGGAGGATGGGTTTTTGGCAATGTAGACACCCATGATCAACTTTGTCGCATCCTTTCAAAAGAAGTTGGCTGCATCGTGGTTTCTGTTGACTATCGCTTAGCACCTGAACACCCATTCCCGGCTGCAGTCAACGATGCCTATGATGCCTTGCAATTAGCGGCTCGTGAAATCGTGCGCTTCCATGGAGATCCCTCGCGCATCGCAGTTGCAGGCGATAGCTCTGGTGGGAATTTAGCGGCAGCCGTATGCTTGATGGCACGAGAAGATCAATCTCGAACCGTTTCGCCTATTTTTCAAGCACTCATCTACCCTGTCACAGATCTCTCAACAGACTTCCCTTCCTACACCGCGTATGGTCAAGGCTATGGCCTTACCAAAGAATCGATGGAGTGGTACATCAAACAGTATGTCAATCACACAAACGAACGTCAAAATCCATTCGCAGCACCCCTTCAAGCAGAGGATCTTTCTGAATTACCTGCAGCTCTTGTACTTACCGCAGAGTTTGACCCATTGCGTGATGAAGCGGAAGCTTACGCCACAAAACTCGCAACAGCCGGTATCCCCGTGACAGTCAGTCGCTATCCAGGTATGATTCATGGATTTGTGAATATGCTGTCACTTACACAGTCTAAAAACGCGATCTCTCAAATCTCCGAGTCTTTGCGAAAAGCATTTGCACCGAAATAACGTCTCTCTCTCGTATCCATTGCATAGTTGAAGACAGGTCAATAAAAAACTCGCGAGTGACGGCAAGCGCGTATCATACACACCTGCCCACTCGCGAGATGAAATGCGAAAAATAGATCAACCTAGATCGCTTACAAAATTGGCTGCGTTAATAGAGCCCCAACCCGTTACATTATTATAGCCTGGCCCACAAGAATAGTACCCGTTGTTGCCAGAGGTAATCTCGTGAAAATCTGTACTATAATTATTCGCTGCATCCTGATAGATGCTCGGATCTGCTTGACCGATCGCTGAGTAACCTTGAGACGCTAGATCCTGATCGATCAACGCAAAGGTCGCTGTCATTTGTGGCGCCACAAAACTTGTTCCACCAGCAACATTCCAAGCTCCATTGTAATAAAAGGAGTATCCTGTATTAGGATCAGCGTTTAATGCGATGTCAGGAGTCTGCCGTTGCCCATCTTCAGGGACATTGTAACCCGTCTGCCAACTGGGTTCTGACCATACAACACTTTGCCCACCCCCAGAGCCACTCCATCCTGTCTCACTCTGAATCGTATTATTACTGTTTAAAACCAATTCTGTTCCACCGCATGCCGTGACATAAGGATCTGACGAAGGATAATCCACCGCGAGACTACTTGTCCCATCTGTTGCACCATTATCTCCAGAAGCTGCAAAGACACTTTGTCCTTGGGAAGCCATCTGCGAGAAGATGTTGTCATCTGCATTCAACTCGGATTGTGACATGTTGGTTTCAGCAGTTCCCCAACTTGTAGAGAGAACTTGTGCTGCATCTGCTGAAGCCGCCGCATTATAAACATCTGTAAACGTACTTAGGCTGGAATTTGCCCCTTCATACATAATGACACTCGCCCCGGGAGCTGTCGCACTTGACCACTCAAGATCGAGAGTCGTCTCTGGATTGATTTGCGAAGGCGTTCCGTCGACATTGACTTGTGTGACAGAAGGCGACGGCAAGCCGTATGCTTGGTCAAATGCGGCAATATCGCTCGCATTATACGTATAGGCCGTCAGGATACCGATGGTCTCACCAGAACCGTTCAATCCTTGCCCGTATAGGGGATTATAATTGTACGCAGTCTCAATTTGACTGGGTGTATAGCCCGATGTAGCTGTCAATTGGTGGGATACCGCACCCGGTTTCACGAGTAGATGCGTATGCATCTGATGATAATTACTCAATCCAATGACTGCGGTGATGAGGGGACTGATTGCTGCTGGCACGTGAACAGCCGTCCGCGGTGCATAAAATTGCTTGCTACCCAGTTGAAAATCCCCAATTTCAACACCGAAGGCATGTTCAATGGTTTTCGTGTTGCCAACAACATCGATCAACAAGCGATTGGCGTACGTCTTTTGAACTTTTAATCCCGAACTTTGCAAAAATTCTACTACCTGAAGATACTGCTGTTCACTTGGGCTAAATTCGGCTGCAAACTGTCCCGGCTTCAACCATTGATGATATTCAGATGATCCTTTAGTGTATAGGTTATGCAACAGCGTCTGTAAATCACCCGTGTGTTGCAATTGTAAAGCTACCGCAAATTGAATCGTTCCTTCAGGATTATGGGCGCCTAAAAAGGTTGCATGCGTTAAAAACGGTTCTATACTCCCCTTTAACGCGACCATCGATGGTGTACTCATCGAGTTCCCACTTGCCGCATAGGCAGGTAAAGCTGCTGCGCATAAAATCCCCGCAGCAATCATGCTCATTCTGGTTTTCCAATGCATGAAAATCCCTCCTCATCTTTTTGATTTTTCGTAATAAAACGATTTGAAGCTATATTTACCGTAGCATAGTGGGTTCGCTAACGGTCGTTAGCCGTTCTAACACCTGTTACCCAGATTCGTATGATATAATAGAAAATTACAATGCATCACTGCACCTTTCCGTCTTCACTTCCAAGTTCAGTAAACTTCTGCTGATCCCCTAGAAATGGAGTTTTCAACTGTTGTGCAAGATATCGCCAAGTAGAGATTGCTGAGAACGTCAATGCACTATAGATAAACCAAGCATACGGAATCAAGTGAAGAGTAGATACTTTTAAAATGACCGCTGCTTGGAAACCCAATAGATTCCAAGGTACGATTGCAGAAACTAATTCGGCTGAGTCACTAATAATTCGTAATACCACTTCTCGCCGTAATTTTCGCTGTGTAAATTGAGGTAAAAGCGTATTGCCGCTCATTAGAAGACTTAGTGATTGACTTCCAAGCAGTGTAGTATAGGCAATACTTAACCCATAAGAAACCGCCACGAATCCTGTTCTCGTTGTAATGCGTGCAAATAGACGCTCCGTAATCGCTTCCATTGCACCGCCAAGTGAAGTCACTCCTTGAAAAGCCCCTGCAGTGAAAATGAGCAAACTCGCTTGTAACATAGGTCGTACCCCACCAATTGCAAAATTCTTGCCATTAAGAGCAAGAGGGTAACCGTTCCAAATTTGATGTAACAAGTGATCTATCGACTCATGAGTTGCAAAGTGAGCAAATATCCCCCCGATGAACACTGCAACAAGCAAATTATAGAGGAGTGAAACACGCCAAAGTGCAAGTCCGATCACGAGTATGGCTGGCATGACATACAGCAAACTTTTCGGAGTAAATGCCACATCATGCACAACCACTACGTGACCCCTTAGCGTTACCCCCTTACTCAATATCAGCAAAGCAAAAAAAGTAAAAATAATGGGCACTACTACCGTTCGCAATAACTGTGTCAGCGTAGTGGTAGGAGATAGACCTACCGCTTGACTCATTACAAGCACACTTGTCGACATCGGTGATGAGCGATCTCCGACCATACCTCCAGATACGAGTGCTCCAGCCACCACAGGATAAAGTTGAGGAGGAGTAAGTGCTAAAATGGGCGGTCCAAGAATTCCCCATGTTGCAAGCGAACTACCGATCACCATCGATAGTCCACTTGCAAGAAGAAATGCAATCCAAATCACATTGCTATTGTGAATAAATACAGCCCCAAATTCCGTAAGTGTAGGAATTGTCCCTCCTGCCATCCACAGCGCGATGACCACTCCGATCAACAAAAGCACTACAGATACACGCCACATATTGACAACGCCACTCCAAGTTGCACGCAGCACTTGATGTATTGAACAGCCAACAGATCGCGCGTAAAGTACAGCTCCTCCATAGCCCAGCAAAATCCCAATGTCAATCGATTCATGCAAGATCAATGCACTTATCATCCCTAAAAACAACACAAACGGCACAGTCCAAGCATATTTTTCTGCATGACTCGCTTGCTGCCTTTCCTTGTTGCCCACCAAACTTTCAGCCTCCACACTTCCCCAGAAAAATTTAGAGTCTCATCATCTCATCGTGTAATTGTGCATACATCGTTGCTTCAGAGATGGCAATTTCCCTTCCTGTCTCATACATGATTTGCAAACTTTCCGGATCGTGAAAGTCGACTAAAACCTCTTTACACAGTTGATAATGACGAGGCTCATGCTCATCAGAATGTACGCGCCAAAAAGTAATATCGAGGGGGTGCAACTGATTATACCTCGCATGTTGCAATCCCTTTGCGATAACCCCCATCACATCTCCCGCAAAAAACTCTGAACCGAATCCGACTGCAGCCATTGCTTGCAGTGGTGTTGCCTGATAGAAAAAAGTAATAAACGTTTGAATGGCTCGCTCCACTGCCGCAGACATAGGTACCCATGGCATGCCTCGCTCATCAAGCGCAAGTGTTTCATCTACAGAATGTAAAAAAGTGCGATAAAGTGTTTCATGAGCATGCCCAGGTATTCCCCGCCCCGCTTCATCCCAAAGATTATCCGCCAAGGGGATCCACCAAGAACTTTGCGGTGCCATAGCAGAAATTGCAGCTCCTAATACGCGGGGAAAATGGCGACTATAGTAACTATATTGAATCGCAAAATAACGTATCTGTTCCATCGAATAGCCCCCGCAAAGTAATGTTTTAAAAAAATCCCCTTTATAGAAATATTTTTCTACCACTTCTTTCATTCCCTGTTCAACTGCTTCAAGACTGTCAAACCCATGATCCGATATAGTAAATCCCATTTTATACATCTCCTTACTATCTGCGATAAATGTTAATCACCTTAACTATCATACCATGTCAAGCAGTCCATACCTACTTCTCTCCTCCTCCATAGGATAGAGAAGATACGTCAGGATCATACGAAAGGAGGAAAATGCGTGAAGGGGCTCATACTTTCAGGCGGTACAGGAACTCGTTTACGCCCACTCACCTTCACTCAAGCTAAACAATTGCTGCCTATTGCGAATCAGCCGATTCTATTTCTTTCAATCAATACCATGCGAGATGCAGGAATTCATGAGATTGGCATCATCTTGGGCAATACTGCAGCAGAAGTTCGAGCGGCAGTAGGAAATGGCGAGAAATTTGGAGTTGCCATCACTTATATCGAACAATCTGAACCGCTTGGTCTCGCACATGCAGTCAAGACAGCAGCGCCTTTCTTAGGAGATCAATCGTTTCTCATGATGCTCGGGGACAACGTGATTCACGGGGGGATCACTCATGCTGTCGAGCAGTTTATACGTCAGTCTAGTGATGCACTAGTACTCGCGGGGCCTGTCGCAAATCCCGAACAATTTGGAGTTATCAAAGTAAGTGACGAGCGCGTAGTTCAATTAGTAGAAAAACCGCAAACCTTCGTGAGTCATCTCGCCCTATGCGGTGTCTATCTTTTTCAACCCATCATTCATGAAGCAATCCGTGCGATCACACCTTCTTTGCGCGGTGAACTCGAAATTACGGACGCCATACAATGGCTCGTCGATAACGGGTATTCCGTTACACACTGCTTGACCACAAGTTGGTGGAAAGATACAGGGAGACCCAGTGATCTCCTTGACGCAAACCGTCTCCTTTTACAGGACATCACACATGCAATCGAAGGATCCATCGATGCACAATCAGAAATCATTGGACCTGTTCGAATCGCGCAAGGGGCAGTCATAAAAAACTCCACACTGCGCGGTCCGATTGCAATTGGTAAGAATGCACACATTGAGGACTCCTATATCGGCCCCTATACTTCCATTGGCGATGAAGTACAGATTCGTAAGACAGAAGTAGAATACAGTGTCATTTTAGAACACAGTGTCATTGACCAAGCACCGCGTTTAGATCAGTGTATATTAGGACGATCCGTCCGGATTGGCCGAACATCGCGCAAACCACGTACGATGCGCATGGTACTTGGTGATTCCTCAATCTATGAATGGTGAACAATGACATTTGCAAAGGAGGAGTCGCACTTGAATCCCCTCGTTGATCTTGTGATTGTCAATTACAACACGAAATCTCTACTGCTTCAATGTCTAGGCAGTATCGCCCACCATACTCCAATTGCACATCAAGTGATTGTCGTCGATAACGGCAGTCAAGATGGATCGGTAGAAGCACTCCGTAAATTGTCTAGGGAAAACCTACTCATTCTAGTGAACAAGGAGAATAGAGGATACGCAAAAGCTTGCAATCAAGGGATAAAAGCAGGTACAAGTCCCTACATTATGCTTTTAAACAGCGATATTCAGGTTACCCCAAACTGGCTTCCACCGTTGCTCAATTGTATGGAGAGCGATCGAAAAATTGCTGTTGTCGGCCCTAAAATGATCGATCAATTGGGAAGAATCACTGCAGCTGGTGTCGTAGGAACAGATGCAGCGCATGCACCGCGCGGCTTATTAGAACCGGATGCGCCTTTTAAATACAACCAACAAGAAGATTGTATCAGCGTATGTGGAGCAGCGTACCTCATTCGACGCGATCTGATCGACGAACTTGGATTATTCGATGAAAACTATTTTTTTTACTTCGAGGAAACCGATTATTCATTCACTGCGCGAAACCACGGGTATCGCGTCGTATACTGCCCACAAAGTAAGATTTATCACCTCATGGGGCAAAGTTGTCACGACCACGCGAAACTGCGTGCCCTTTTTGAGGAAAGCGAACGTTACTTTCGACAAAAATGGGCTCATGTGCTAAATGAATCGCAATCGCCCTGAAAGAAGGCTGTACAAATGACATTGATGCGCAAATCATCCGGAAATAAGTTGACAGCAATGATGCAAGTACGTAACGAATCCAATCGCTATTTGCGCCTTGTCCTTGACGATTTATCAAGTTATGTAGACGAAATCGTAATCCTTGACGATGGTTCTACAGACGATACCGTAGCGATTTGTGCGTCCTATCCAAAAGTTGTGTCGCTTGGACGATCGCGCACTTCTCTTTATGGAGTCAATGAAAGAGCGCTAAAACAGCGACTTTTTCGGCGTACTGCTGCCACTTTTCCCGACTGGATCTTAGCAATAGATGCAGACGAAATCTTTGAATCACGATTTAAAAGAGAAGTGCGTGGGATGATCAATCAAACAGAGATTGATTGGTATGCCTTTCGTTTCTATCACTTTTGGCACAGTTCGACACACTATCGGATCGACAAATTATGGGCGCCTATTCAATATGGGCCGCGACTTTTCCGCTACTTCCCAAATGCAGTCTATCATTGGAACCATCAAGCACTACATGGAGGAAGCGTTCCGCAAAATGTAGTCACTGATTTTCCTGGAATCCCGTCCGATCTCCGAATCAAGCATTTCGGCTATGCAGGATCTCCTGAAGAGACATTGCAAAAGTACAAATTTTACATCTCGCGGGATCCCAATTCTGACTTTTGCCCGCGTAGTCACTATGATTCCATGCTTGATCCAGATCCCGTGCTGGAACTTTGGCGTGAAGAGGATGAAGAAGGATGAATGATTTTGTAAACCTCATTGTGGTTAGTTACAACACGCAAAAACAAACGCGTCAATGTCTAGAAAATCTCCTGCGTTTCACAGAAGTACCCCACCATATTTGGGTGATTGATAATGGATCAACAGATGGATCAAAAGAAATGCTCCATACACTACAACAACAAACCAACGCGCACTTCACATTGCTTGAAAACGAAGTCAACAAAGGGTATTCCCGGGCTGTCAATCAAGTTTATGGAAATCTCGATAGGCATGGTGATATTTGCTACGTAAACTCAGATGTCTACGTGGGCCCCGAATGGGCTGTGCGCTTTCAGTACCATTTAGCCCACGACGAACAAATCGCCGCCGTCGCACCGATAGGCCGAGGCATCGGAGGGAAGCAAGATGCCGCAAACTACGGTGCATTCGCGTGTACAAATGCATATGACGAGCAGTCATTGCTTGCATTTAACCGCAGGCGAAGTGCAGCTGTTCCAAGCGCAGTGACCACAAAAAGTTTGCAGGGAACACTTCTCTATATCCGCAGAGCTGCACACGAACAAATTGGTGGACTTGATCCCGGGTGTGAATGCGGTGCTGACGATGCAGATTGGTGCTTACGCGCACGACTTTTGGGATGGAAACTCATCGTAGCATTAGACACCTGGGTATGGCATGACGATCATCGTTCTTTTTTGCAGTTGCCTGATCGTGGAATACGCGTTGTCGATCGCAGTTGGAGGTATTTCAACCAGAAATGGTCAGGTAAATTCAACAACCTCAGTTGGGCGGACTTAATGGAAAACTCTTTGCCAAGCGACTACCCCTTTTATCAATACGAAGAATTTTACACATCTAAATCAGCCCCGTAGTTACACGCCGCGCCACGAGAATCTCCAGATGCATAGACTGCATTGAAAGCCATGACATTTTAAGAGAGGGGTTACTTGCATGATCCGTCCTGCAACCGCCGATTCACGCCGCAAAACACTGCGCGTGCAAAACGTCGAAACAAAGACGCTAGAGGCAAAGACACTGTATGTCAGCCGGATTCAAACCACTGGCCGCAGTGTGCTCGTACGCGGTAAGCTGTTGCGGCGCATACACGCACTTCGAGAGGAATTGCGGGAGTTGCGCAGCGAACTTCATCATTTGCAAAAAGAGATCCGCCGTGATCAACACCATCTGGAGGAGCAAATCCACTCGATCCAAAGGGAACTCAGACGTCTGCGAACATCTCTCGAAAGTGGATTGCCAGCAAATCCAGCACTTGAAACCTATTTTTCAAGTCGCCAAGGTCAAATCGTCACAGTGACAACAAGTGGTGGCACAATCACAGGAACCGTTACTGAAGTAGGAACGAATGCCGTCCTACTCACTGAAAGCAACGGCGATCTCGTGCTCATCCCTTACGTGAAGATCACGGCTGTTCAGTAAATAAAGAAGGAGGAAACTATATGACGTTTCAGTCCATTCTCACTTCATTTGTAGGGCGTACGGTGGAAGTAGTGGTCCCAGGATCAATGTATGAAGGTACTCTTATTTCTGTGCAAAATTCTGTCATTCAAGTCGAAGAACCACCCGTCGTATATGGACAATTTGTCACTGTAACGATTCCGACTACCAGCATTGATTATGTTCGCATTTTGTAGCACAAAGAGGCATAGCAGAGTAGATCTTCTTCTACTTTGATATGCCTCTTCCTTCTCTTCCACGCACACCGCAGGCAAAAATTTACCTCTTACTCACTGTCCTGATGCGCTTTTTTAAACCCCACACGGTTTTTCCCTTCTCGCTTGACCTGCAATAACACTTGATCAGCCATTTGGAACAATTCTGAACCAATCTCTCCTTCTGCAACCCCTATACTGGCTCGCAATACAATTTCGCGATCCAGTTCTGGCAATGTCACTTTTTGCTGAACAAGCTCACGATGAAGCCGCAGAATGAATTCGTAAGCTTGGTCCAAATTGGAATTGGGAAGAACTAAGACAAATTCATCTCCACCAAAGCGAACGATGACATCATCCATGCGACTTGAATTGCACAAGCGTCTCCCTACTTCTGTTAGGATGTAATCTCCAGCCAGATGCCCGTAAGTATCATTAATCAACTTAAAATCATCGAGATCAATCACAGCCAAAGTCCCAAACTGCCTTTCATTTTTCCGACTCGCCAACCAATCACGAAATCCACGGCGATTCATTAATCCCGTAAGGACATCGTGATCACGCTCATGCGCGATGCGCGCGCGTACATTGCGTTCAAAGGAATATAGAAAAAGGAGTGCACCCAGTAAACTCGTTTGGTATAAATCAACAAGAGCATCATTTGACTGGAACAGAATCCACAGGAGCAATAATCCATCCATCCATAAAACGCATTTTTTTACAAGAAAGAAGGCTACAGCAATTCCAGCAACAAGAAGAACCACTACTAGATTCACAAGTTCTAGTGAAGATAAGGTCACTAAAATAAGAAAAGAACCGAAAAACAGGTAGGATAAAAAGATCGTGAGACGCGGAAGTAATTCCTTACGATGTACATGCAAAATACCTATATAAATCATAACGTATGCATATAAGCTAACGGGAACAAGAAAACGGTTCCAAAGATAGAGCCCTAAAGCAGGAAAGACTACCTGGAACATAAACCACATTCCCTTGGGACAACGCCAGAATCGAAATTCCTCTTTCACACTCGCGATCATTTCCCAAAATCCAGTGATCCAGGCAGCAATAAAAAGCACATACAAGGTCATCTGTAGCCATGGAACGGTCAACTTAGATTCCAAACCCCCAAATCAATCTGATCGCAAAACAGTCAGTGTGTATTTAGAACAACTAAAGGTCCCCATTAAAAGCATGAAACGCCAAAAGATTCAAGTCTAGCATCTGACTTTTTTTTAAAATCTCCTCTTTCTTTGTGCTCCTTTGTCGAGAGAGCAAAAATAATTCGTGACGCTGCAATGCAATCGTACTTTGCAGCCACGGCATCTGCCGCAACGTCATCGGGAGACCAAAATAAAACCCTTGACTATACCGAATGCCTAGTTGTTCAATATAGTGCAGGTCTTCCTCATGTTCAATGCCCTCCACAATGACGCGATCTTGCCAAGGAAGTTGTTGCAAAGCCTCATCAAGCATACGTTGTTTGTGTTGAGAAACCGAAATCCCCTGGATCATTTTGCGATCTAGTTTTACATAAGCGGGCGTAAAGGCATTCCACTCGTCCATCCCCATTTCTTGTAGATTGACATCGTCCAGTGCAACCCGAATCCCATGCGCCTCAAGTTCTCGCAAAATCGGGGCTAAAACGCGCAAATCGTAAGAAATATACTCAATAATTTCAATGACAATTTGTTGTGCAGCACATCCGTATTCTTTCAAAAGTTGGAGTAAGGAAGGTATAAATTTTTTCTCTAAAAGAGTGGGCGGCATCACATTTATAAACAGGGTTGCGCGTGCTAACGGAGATTCTTGAATTGTCCCCACTGCAGTGCGTAAAGCGAGCAAATCGACCTCCAGATGACGATGTTGCATACCCGCAGATTGAAAAAACCGTTCTGGAGCAAGCACGTGCCCCCCAAGATGAGGCCTGCTTAACGCCTCATACCCTATGACAGTAAGACGCTGATGGTCAACAATCGGTTGATACATCGTAAATAAACTTCGTTCATTTAATACCCAGGATAAAGAGGGGTCTGCTTCTATGTAATTTAATGGGGTTATTGGTATTATTACCCCCCCCCCCCCTGGTTGGGGTTTAATTCCTTATATGTTTTTTTATCCCTTTTTGTTTTCATTTTGAGATCTCCTCTTCCCATCAGCCTTTCTAGATTACACAAAATCGCAAGCACCTTTAAGAGCTTATTATCTCTAACTTTTTCGCGTCTTTCAAGTAAACAGAACATTACTTAATCATTCCTCAAGATTGTCCTGCGCCCACTTTTGATACGCTCTTGCATATACCTGACTCACGCTTGCCCTGCGAATAACCCGATGATAAAGGGGCTGCTGCAAACGCTCAATTCTGCTCTTGTGAATTATTTTTATTGTCATGGCAACATCTTCATAGAGGCGTCCAAAAGAAGAATCTGCAAGAGAGAATCCACCTAACTTTTGAATGACACTTGTCCGATAACACCGTGGAATTGGCACTCTGGCCCAATCTTTGGATATCATAATCGCTTCTTTCCCCGCAATTCCGCGATATACAAGCTCACCACGAACCGTTTCGCGCCACTCATGATATTGTGAAGACAAGAGACCCACATCATGCGGCAGTCGTTCCATTTCTGCAGAGAAGACAGCGACTGCTTGAGGATCAAGCCAATCATCTGCATCCAATTCCAAAAAACACTTCCCCCTTGCTTTGGCTAGTGCCACATTTAAGGCATGCGCTTTCCCTTGATTTACAGGCAAAACTTCTATGCGCAGCCGCGGATCGCAAAATTCTCGCACGCTGACAAGAGTATGATCTGTCGACCCATCATCGACTACAATACATTCCCAGTTTTCATTGGTTTGTGCAAGAACCGATCGCAGTGCTATTCCTACTCGCCGTTCCTCATTGTATGTACAGATCACAATCGTTACTAAAGGATGAGCAGAAGGAGTAAATGGACAGGAATGAGATCGATCATGTAACAAGGGGAGAATGGACGACAACTCGATTTGGGGTCTAAACGTCTTTTGCAACATGGATATATATTGAAATCGCGTCCCTTCTTGCATGACTCTCAAACGGTCAGGCGCAAGACGCAAAGCATATTCATACAAGCGATATTTTTCAAGCGGTCGCGCGATCCGCTCCCCTAATACAAGACGTTTAAGCTCACAAGTGCGCCACAGAATCGGAATTCCTAACTGCGCGATGAAATAATCAATCCACTCCATATGAGAAGGTTTTTCTTCTCCTATTACCATGCAATCCACAAAATCCGGAACTTCGGAAAGTAGTTCTACATCAAGAAATTTGTCTACATCTCTATACAATCCACTCCACATCACAAACGGTTCTGCAATTGATTGTAATGCATCAGTGAGTTCCTTGGCACGATTGCAAAATCCACGATCTCCAATCACAGCAAAGCAAAGATCCATACCTTCACCCCTGTTTATTCTATTCGAGATTGCTTCAAAAGGTTCAATGAACTCATCGATTCACTGAGAATTACTCGAACATGCGATTAAATTTTTGAAAACGCTTGAATGATCCTTATATACTGATAGAATAAGAGCCATAAAGTTTCTGTATGCTACACGATATCTTGTACTATATAAAGGAGGTACGCGCGTGATTACTCCACTGACACCACTTGATTGGAAACGCCGGGCCACGAAATTATATCCGAAAAAAATCGCCATCATTGATGGTCCTTTACGTTTTACCTACCAGGAGTTCAACGATCGGACTTGGAAATTGACAAATGCGTTGCATAAATTAGGATTGGGTACGAATGACCATATTGCTGTTATGTTGCCAAATATCCACCAAATGCTTGAGTGTTTTTACGGGATTGCGCAACTCGGTGCCGTCATGGTACCTATTAATACGCGCTTAAATGCTGAAGAAATCGCATACATCCTCGAACACAGCGATGCAAAGGCGATGATTGCCGATCGTGAATATATGGATCTCATGAGTTCGATGAAGGACTCTGTACAAAACTTACAAATCATGATTGAAGTCGTGCACCATAGCTCACCAAATGTGACAGCCACGTCTGTAGATTACGAGTATGAACAATTACTAGAAACTGCGACTGCTACCCCATTTTCTATCGAAATCGATGAAAACCAAGCACTCTCCATTAATTATACGAGCGGAACCACGTCTCGTCCCAAAGGAGTTATCTTGACGCATCGCAATAACTATATGAATGCCGCTGACGTCTTATTTCACATGCGTATCGTCCACGAAGATCAATATCTCCATATTTTACCTATGTTCCATGCAAATGGATGGGGGAGTGTTTGGGCATTCACCGCTGTAGGCGCAACGCATGTGTGTCTCCGCAAAGTGGATCCTGAACTCATCTTGCAACTCTTTATGAACGAAGAGATCACGGTTGCCTTTGGCGCGCCAACAGTCATTAACATGCTCTTGCACGCGCCACAAATGAAAAATTATAAACCAAAACGAGCCATCCGTTTTGCCACTGCCGGCTCACCTCCACCTGCCGCAGTCATCGAAAAATCTCAACAACTGTTAAATATGGAGATTACGCATGTATATGGACTAACGGAAGTCTCTCCGCTCATCAGTTATTGCGAATGGAAATCTTCATTTAATGATCTATCCCCAACTCAAATCGCTGAAATCAAGGCGCGACAAGGCGTGGAAATGGTTCATAACGGAGAAACAAAGGTCGTGCTCCCAGATGGACAAGAGGTCTTATGGAACGGGAAACAAATTGGAGAAATTGTAACGCGAGGCAATGTTGTAATGGCTGGATATTACAAGCAACCAGAAGAAACTGCAAAAGCGATTCGTGATGGTTGGTTCTATACAGGAGATCTCGCCGTTGTTCACCCCGACGGATATATTCAAATTGTCGATCGCGCAAAAGATGTGATTATTTCTGGTGGCGAAAACATTTCTTCTATTGAAGTAGAGGATATCCTGTATCAACACCCTGCAGTCATGGAAGCAGGTGTCGTAGCCATTCCACACGAAAAGTGGGGAGAAGTTCCCAAAGCGTTTATCATTGTCAAGCCAGGTGAAACTGTAACTGCTGACGAATTGAATGAATGGTGTCGCGAGCGCTTAGCACATTTTAAAACTCCTAAAGAGTATGAGTTCGTCACTTCTCTCCCGCGAACATCTACTGGAAAACTACAGAAATTCAGATTGCGCGGCTAATTTTTCCCTTATCGCCCTCTCACCGTGACCAGCAGCTAGTTTCTGCAGATTCACTGGTGAGAGGCGCGATTGAGAGGGATAAACTGAGACAAGGCAGTCATCTTCTTTCTTTGGTCGGCCACACGACCTCGTTTTCAGTTTCTTTTAAGTGTTGTCGCCAGTAATGAATCTCTGTCGACTTCGCATATAGACCAATTCCGTAAGCTAACGCAACCAACCCAACAATTCCCACCCATGAAAACATCATGTACACACCCCCTTTTTTAATTTATTTAAATAATCTGTAAAATTAGCTTGACGTAGATCTGGTTCTTGAGAATAGTTAAACATAAAATTCGCTTATTGTCAACTCTTTATGTAATGTAATCTAACATAAGGGCGAACACTTTCATGAATCCCTTGCGACAAACCATGAATTTAACAAGAATTACTCTTTACCAACCCGATTGTGTTAGGTATTATTACAAAAGGACGAGTGTTGTACGATACTCTCTGCAGAGTATTTCGCACTTTCTTCGTCCCCCATCTAATGAATTCTTGTTAGAAAGCCATCAATATGTTGTAATAAAGAAGCATCCTCCACTCTTATCCAAAGAAAGAAGGCGGCATCATGTTGTGTCCACATTGCGGAGCTAAGGGCCATCTCGAACAAACCGCTTTTACCCCTGAATACGAGCTTTTTTACTGCACAGTCTGCAAGATTGAGTATATTGCATACGCATCTGGAAATGGTGAGTTTAACGAACCCGTACCCTTATCTAAACCTAAAACCACCGATGCCAAAGCCGAATAAGATTCGCGTAAGGAGCAAGGCACACGGAGTGATTCGCATTTATTCTTCGCATATGGGCAGATCAATACCTGATCTGCCCATTCTCTATGGAAAGATGGCAACTGGCCGTACCCATGCGCCAGAAGCATTTTCAATCAAGATAGGAAAAGCAGCCACTTTAAAACCGAACGGCTGTGGCAATAAATCGAGATTGGCCAATTTTTCGATTTGTAGATATTCTATTTCTGTGCCTAAAAAATGCGCCTCCCACAATACGCTTGCATCCCCTGTTGCACGATATTGCTCCACTTGCAGATTGAGCGGAATATCCCAGCCCCATCCGTCTGTCCCTGTAACACGGATGCCCCGTTCCAAAAGATAGCGAGTTGCAGATGCACTCATTCCAGCATGTGCAGTAAAGTAACTGGGATCATAAAATTTTTTGTCTGCATCTGTCCGAATTAAAACGATATCCAATGGTTTTAACGTATAATCAATGCGCTTGAGAGCTGCTTCGACATCCTCGATCTCGATGCTAGTCCCAGGTTTTTTCTCGCTAAAATCAAGCAAAACACCGTCCCCATAGCACCATTCGAGGGGAATCTGATCGATCGTGCGAGCCGGTTTGCCTTCGGAAATGGGTCCATAATGATAGGGCGCATCCATGTGCGTGCCGTTGTGTGTACTAAGTGTGACCGTTTCGACAGCCCATGCTCTTCCATTAGGAAATGCGTCGATTGGAACACCGAGCGATTCAGCCGCCTGACGAGCTCCTTCTTCGTGTGCATGATATACAATGCGTGGTGGAAAAGGTTCAGCCGCACGATTGCTAATCGGAACACTTAAATCAAACATTCTCATCTTTAGGACCGCCCCTCTTTATCCAGCTTCCCCATTCGCTTTTGTCTATACATCCGTTTATCTGCAATAGAAATCAGCTGATCGAGATTCCAATTTGACTCTTGCGCGCTCGCATAGCCAAGAGAAAATCCCGCGCGAAATGACATCTCCCCTAAACTGCTCAAATCCAGTTGAGAAATCAAACGTTGCAACACATTTTCTACTTCTGTCAATTGGTCAGATGCATAGTAAATTGCAAATTCATCGCCGCCGAGTCGGTAAACTTTATGTTCGATTCCAAGCAAACGCTGCAGTTCGTTTGATACCTTTTGCAATACAAAATCACCTGCTAAATGGCCATAGTTATCATTAATTGATTTAAAATCATCAAAATCGAATATGGCGAGGCAAAACGGATCTTTCGCAGATAAATGAGTTTCCATATCTAACATGAACGCGCGTCGATTGCCTACACCAGTAAGTTCATCGGTATATAGCAAGCGCTGATGTTCTTCAAGATAATAAAGACGTTGTATCCCCATAAAAATCAATTGCGCTACAGCCACAAGAATTCTTTCAATTGTTTCATCCCACGGTTGTGTTTGGGCATTGCGATGCATTGTAATCAGTCCAAGCTCACTCTTCGTTCGTCCTACAAACGGAATCAAAGCAACAGAAACTGAACCTGTTTCGACAAACGCCTTAAGCGCACCTTCGTGATGTATATAGTCATGAATAAATAATGGTTGTGTAAGTTTTAATAAATGGTGCAACTCTTCCTTCTTGCTAAGAAAATAATCTTCGATCCACTCTGCTGTAAAATCTTCGTCTCCTGCATAGGCGATGATTCGCGGAGAACCCGTATACGTGTCAACGAAGATGACCCGATGCAATCCTAATATCTCTCTTAACTTTGCCGCGGTCGCAGTCGCAGCTTCTTTCACTGTCTCCGCCTCAAAGAGTAAACGGGCAATTTGCTCAAATAAAAAACCGTCGCTAAAGTTTGTCATGTATTGACCCCTTGTCAAATCACTCATTCTCGAAGCAACTAGATGTAATACATATAATTCCCACTGCCTCTTTCATGCATTTCTACAAGATCTTGAAGGGTCATCACATTCATGACAGACAGTAAACTGTCCTCCATGCGGCGCCAAAGTTGAGCCAGGCCATCGTCTATCTCATCATCTACTAAAGAGAGGGGACCTTCTAATGTTAAAATGATGTCTGCAACCGTAATTTCAGCTGGGGATCGACCCAACATATAGCCACCATAAGCCCCACGTATACTGCGGACAAGACCAGCATTACGTAACGCTGCGATCAATTGTTCCAGATAGTGATCGGATAATCCCTGTCGCTCAGCAATCGATTTTAGAGCGATCGGGGTTCCAGATGATGCATGAAGTGCCAAATCGATCATCAACATCAGCCCATAGCGACCTTTGGTCGATATTTTCATTACAGCGTCTCCCCATATCTTGATGTCCAATGTGATTGAGCTTTCACAGATTGCTACATCAAGTATACGGTTCATAAGCACACGCCTCAAGTAGAGACTGCGAATTCAACCTCTGTTTTTCGAAAGAGTCCGTACGACGTGTAAAATCACTGATCATACGGACTCTTACTAGAATTCCAGCAGAATAACCTTAAGAAACTATTGTAGTTTCTGGTAGAGTAGTCCCGCTGTTTTCAAGCGTAATCATTTCTCGCGTATAATGAATGGCTGATTGCTGCAAGCGTAAAATGTCATTTTGTAGACCACCATAACCTGAATCATAGGGATGCGTAACCCAATATTGAACCCCATGATCTTTCTTCGGTGCGGCAATCTGTCGATCAATGCGTTCAAGTTGCCCCGAAAGTCGTGCGTGATCCTCAAGCGCTGTGTGCAATAAACCTTTTCTATGAGGATGATGGTCATAAGAAATGACCAGTTTCCATACAGCATTTAGCTTTTGTAAAATCTCTATGCGCTCAGACGTTAATTGTTTCATTTGCAAACTGGCTTCACTAGAAGTCTCTGGTGCGTGTGGGATCGATGAAATCCCGCTTTGTAAGGCTTGCCAAGAAGCATAAAGAGCAGTCACCTGTGTATTAATGAGAGTAACCGTCGAAAATAATGCTTCAATTGTTGCATTTGTCACCGAGGAAGCCTGCGCTTTTTGCAACAAAGACTGCTCCATAGTTGCTTTTTCTTGGTACTGACTAACAAATGAATTTGTTGCAGCAAAAGCTGGCACTCCGCCTGCCAATGGAATGGCTAAGATTGCGACTGTCACTGTACTTGTCTTAAAGAATGAAATTCTGTTCAAGGTCAGTCCCCCTTATCTCTGAATGACCTTGATTCTATCTTGTATTTATTTAATTTCGCTTTAATTCTTCTACTATTTTCCTTGTAGTTTAAAAATTTCATTCGGCAAAAGAGCCTTCTACTTGAAATTGTGACATCAGTTCGTTCAAGTGGAGTGCCTGCTGACTTGATTGCTGTGTATTAGAAGAGATGATTTCCATCGCGGCATTCATTTCAGTCGTCAACGCAGCCACACTTTGCGCGCTATTCGCTGTCTTCTCAACCATTTCAGCAACGGTCGCCATCAAGTTTACAATGTCATTTGAGTTTTTCACTTCTTCCTGTGTGATTTGATCCATCCCTTCGACTTCTTCGTTTGTCTGTTCTACAGCAGACAAAATATTTTCAAGTGCTTGTCCAGATTGAACGGCCATATCGACTCCCATTGTGACAGCCGTTTGACTCTCTTTAGTCGCAATGACACTGGCATTTGAAATCGTAAGAATGTGCGAAAGAATATTCCCTACACGTGCCGATTCAACACGCGTCTGCTCTGCCAATTTTCTCACTTCAGCAGCAACAACTGCAAAACCCTTCCCTTGCTCACCTGCTCGCGCAGCTTCAATCGATGCATTTAACGCCAGTAAATTGGTTTGCTCCGCGATATCACTAATCGTGCTAGCAATTTGGTCAATTTGTTTTGAGTACTCTTGTAATTCCATCATGCTTTTTTCCGTTTGCGTCGTTTTCTGTTGAATCTCTCGTATATTCGCAATGGTTTGATCGACCTTATCTTTTCCTAAAAGCGCAACGTCACGAGTGCGATTAGAAATGGATCTTGCAGAGTCTGCTTTTTCTTGCGCCTTTTCAATCAGAGCAGATAATTGCAAAAGCGCTTGTGAAATCTGGTGCACGGTTTGAATACCCTGTGCAGAGATGTTTGTAAGCCCATGCGTTTGCTGTGCAATATCCGCAATTGACGCTGCTGTCTCTTCCGTAGATGCAGCTGTCTCCTGTGATGCAGCTGTTAACTGATGCGAACTTTTATGAAGTCCAAGCAACAACAATCGTAGATTCTCAACCATCAAATTGGTTGAGGTCATGAGCAGCCCGATCTCATCACCTGTTTTAGAGGGGAGAGCGTTTATGCGTAGATCTCCCTGTGCAATTTGCGTCAAATGGTTGGCAATCAGGCGAATGGGCCGTAAAACACGCCGCAAATAGTAAATTAACCCTATACTAAATAGAATAATACTCGAATAAGTAACAACACTAACAGTTCTTAGTTGGAGAATAAGTCCCAACGCATTTTGCCTCGAAAAATGAGAGTTTGTTGCAAGGTAGTGCATCAAGGAACTCGTTTGCATGAAAACAATCGCAGCCAGCAGAATAACAATTGCGATGAGTACAACAAATACACTTGTCAGCTTAGAGGATAACGTATTGTCCAATTGTCTAGATTCATGTTCATAGGCACTTTGCTCAAGCGCCGTAATTGCTTCCCCCACCTCGTGTGTACGATACCCACTCGCTACACCCCAATAGTAAAAACCGAGTGAGACTACCGTCACTACCACGAGATCCCAAGGATAGGGAATATAATTTTTAAATTCCCCCAATTTTGTCGACCCAACATACGTGAGGAGAAGCATAGTAAATAGATACATAATGAGCCAAACACCGCTTTTAAACGCTTGACGATCTGGACGTTTTATCTGTTGTGGAAGGACAACTGAAAAGAGCAAATACAACATCACACCGACAAGAATAGAGACCATAAGTTTCCAATCTGTATTCCAACCAGTCCAATAAATAATCATCGAACCAATGACAAATGCAATAGGTGCAATGACCGAATACCCCTTTAAAGAAAAAGGTCGTTTCGCTTCTGATGCTGTTCTCCTTAAGACCGCCAACGAAACCGGTCCGATGATATAGGTAAAGACAGTAGCCGAAGAAACCAAGCCAACTAAATTCTGCCAAGAAGGAAAAGGCAACAGAAAAATAAGTCCTAGGAGAAAGGCCACAAAAAGCGAAAAATTAGGTATTCCAGTTTTGGGGCTCACTCTTGCTAACACCGGAGGAAAATACCCATTTTTAGTAAGCGCATACAGAACGCGAGAGGTCGATGCAATATATACATTTCCAGTTCCTGCAGGAGATAGTACCGCGTCAGCATATAAAAGCATAGACAGCCACCCGAGATTTAGACTCGCCGCTAGTTCAGCAAAAGGCGCATTATAAGATACGTTTGCCCAACCGTGCGAGAGCGAAGAAGGCTCAATTCCTGCAACAAATACGACTTCTAAGAGTACGTAGAGAAAAATCCCAACGAGAATCGATAAGAACAAGGCAATGGGGATATCTCGCTGTGGATTACGGGCTTCTCCCGAAAAATCAACAGCCTGACGAAATCCTAAATACGCAAAAATGACACCAGAAGTTGCGACAGCTACCAAGATACCAGAAGATCCATTGGGAGCAAATCCCCCTGCTTGCGTCATATTGCTCCAATGCAAACCAGAGAATACAAATGCAAGAATCGTTATCACTGGCATAACGAGTTTAATGATTGTGACCATTGTGTTTACTCGCGCAAAATAACGAACACCAAAGTAATTAATTAAGAAAAAAATTAACATTAACCCCGCTGCAGCAAGGAGACCAAATCCTGTGAGTAAATTCGTCTTTGCATTCCAAAGACCGTGAATCCAGAAAGACGCATATTGCATAACCCCCTCAGCTTCAACTGCTGGGACCGCTGCATAAGCAATCCACGCAGCCCACCCCATAATAAATCCAGTAATATGACCATGACTATAATGAGGATAGCGCGCGATGGACCCTGATTCAGGCAACATGCCTCCTAATTCAGCAAATACAAAGCCAATTAAGAGAACGGCAATTCCGCCTATAATCCAAGATATAATCGATGCCGGACCTGCATCCTGCGCTGCATATAAGGAACCAAAGAGCCAACCTGATCCGATTATGCCTCCCACAGAAGCCATCGTAAGGTCTAATAAAGATAAATCTTTTTTAAAACTCGATTGCTTCATAGAAATTCCTCCAACTTATCTAAAAATATGGAACGCATTTATGAATGCCATTAAGTATTACGAGGAGTTTATGTACATAGACAACGTTCCTATTTCCACCCCCATCTATATGTAAAAGAAAAGTCACCTACCTTTCAATAATAAACTAAGCAATTTCTGAATATTGATAATTAGATTACATTATATCATAAGTTTAACTTTTATAACATCAGGAATACTTTTAAAACAACTGTAAATCAGAATCTCGCAGCAAGTGTAGCTAGCTATCATCCGCAAAATAAAAATCGAGAAAAGGATGAGACCCTTCGTTCCCTTTGCCTGTCTTTAGTGAACGTTGTATGCTAATAGGACAATTCCCTTAGCACCGCCGATCGACAACTATGAAAGCACCCGCCCTTTTCATAAAACAACGGGTACCAGCACGCGTTTTGTACTCGAGCAAACGAAATGAGGTAAAAACCATGAGCGAACACCATGTAGTTATTATTGGAGGAGGGATTACTGGACTTGTCGCCGCCTATCAATTGCGTAAATTACACGATGCAGGAATCCTCCCCATTCACTGCACAGTGATTGAGCAAGACCATCGTTTGGGTGGAAAGATTCATACGAGAAAAACGGAACAGTACCTACTTGAACTCGGCCCAGACTCAATTTATACACGCAAACCAGCTGGAATTGAATTCTTACATGAACTTGGCTTAACAGATGAGATTGTACCAGCAAATCCCAGTGGAGGCACTTTTGTATGGCATCATCATCGCCTGCAGCCACTCCCCCCAGGTGTTAATACGGGAGTACCCACCGATTTAGGAGCCTTTGCTAAAACGCAGTTGTTGAGCATGAAAGGTAAACTGCGCGCTCTAGCTGACTTAGTGTTACCTTTTGAACCTTATCCAGCCGATATAGCATTAGGTAAATTGTTGCGCAAGCGCCTTGGCGATGAGGTCGTGGACCTCATCGCATCTCCACTGCTTGCTGGAATTCACGCCGGAGACATCGACCGTTTGAGTCTTGATGCCACAATGCCTATGTGGAGAACTTTATACGAAAAACACCGCAGTTTAATCATTGGGGCTTTATCACAAAAGAAAAAAGTGGTGAAAAGGCCGACTATTCCTGCTCAACCCATGTTTATCAATCTTAAGGGCGGGCTAGAGCAACTGATTGAACGCACAGTTACGCAAATTCGCGATTTTGCCGATCTGCGCACAGAAACACGAGCCATGGAAATTATAAAATCCAACTTAAACTATACAATAAAAATCATGGAAAAGGGGGCGACTTCGTACCTTCAGGCGGATGCCGTCATTCTCGCTACACCCGCCTTCGCGGCAGCAGAAATCCTTTCTCCACTTGGTGTATCGGTAGAGCATTTACAATCCATTCGCTATGCTTCGACAGCCACCATCTCTCTTGGCTACAATCGCGCTTTTGCTCTTCCAATATCGGGTTCAGGATATCTTGTACCGCGTACGGAAGGCAGCAACCTAACAGCCTGTACGATCATATCCAACAAGTGGAGTCACGCTTCCAAGCAAGGAAATCTTTTAATTCGCTGCTATGTCGGACGTGACGGTCAAGAAGAAGCATTGAAATGGGACGATGAACACTTACTCAAAGCAACCTTAGAGGAATTAAAGGAAAGCATGGGCATACCAGAGAGCCCTGATTTTGTCGAAATCAAACGCTGGATGTCATCCATGCCACAGTACGATGTCGGACATTTAGATCGCCTGCGCCAAATTGATCAGGATCTCGTGTCCTTTCCAGGGATCTATCTTGCCGGAGCGGCCTATCGCGGGCTAGGCATTCCAGATTGCATTAAAGACGCCAAGCGCGTCGTGGAACAATTGGAACATGATTTACTTAACAGTGTAAAATAGCTAAATCCTCATAAAACGGCGAACGAACACAATAGGTGTTTAGTTCGCCGTTTCCCAATGCTCCTTGAGGCGATCAAGACTGAGCCAACATGCGGTCGATAGCTACTCTTGCCATCTCTTGAACACTCGAAGGTACTGAGATAATATTTTGTGGGTTGCCTTCGATCAAATGTTCTAAAGATGCAAGTAAATGAGGTCGATCAATTCGATTCATCGTCAGACACGGACAAACCATTTCATTCAATGAAATGATAAACTGTTCCGGATGTTCCTTCGCCAGCCGATTCACTAAATTATGTTCTGTTCCAATTGCCCATTTGGATCCAGGCGCGGCACTTTGTACGGCTTTGATAATATAATCTGTAGAGCCATTCGCATCCGATAATTGGACCGTTTCATACATGCACTCGGGATGTACCAAAACGCGAATATCTGGATACTTTTTGCGAACTTCGCGCACGTGATTCGGTGTGAATTTTTGATGCACTGAGCAGTGCCCTTTCCACAATATGAGCAACGATTCCCCTTCACCATGAGGGAATTCCAACTCCATCTCCTGTGGATTATATACGCTCATATCTCGCAAAGAAATTCCAAGCTTCACCCCTGTATTGCGACCCAAATGCTGATCCGGCAAAAATAACACGCGCGCCCGCTCCTTCAACGCATAAGCAAGTATGCGCTCGGCGTTTGATGAGGTGACTGTAAGTCCGCCATGTCGTCCAACAAACGCCTTGACCTCAGCCGTTGAGTTCACATACGTCACTGGAAGAATGGACGCCCCAAACCGATCAGTAAGATATTCCCAACTCTCTTCCACTTCTCGAATATCTGCCATATCTGCCATCGAACAGCCTGCGCGTAAATCTGGAAGAATAACTCGCTGCCGGTCAGACGTCAAAATATCTGTGGTTTCCGCCATAAAATGTACACCACAAAAGACGATATAAGATGCTTCTGTAAGTGTCGCTGCGATGCGCGCCAATTGTAAGGAGTCACCTTTGTAATCTGCATACTGCAGGACATCGTCGCGCTGATAATGGTGCCCCACAATGACCACATCACGACCAAGTGTCGCTTTTGCTGTCGCAATGCGATCATCCAATTCCATGGACTCCATGGGTGCTCTCGTTGTCTCCAAGATCGGATCAAGCGAAACAGAATGAAAAACCATACGACCCTACTCCCTTTCAATGGACATGAGCGAATCATCCCGTATGAGTTTCCTGCTATGAATCTTAAAATCCTTGCTTATTGTCAATACTGATATATAGTCTATAGTATATACAAAACGATAAAAAAGAGGGAAGACTTCTTTTATGCTAGACATTCGCAAATATTTTGATCATGCTGCAACCACTCCGCTACGTATGGAGGCTTTGGATATTCTTCAACGCTACCTAGTCGAAGACTTTGGTAATCCTAATAGCCTGCATCAGTTTGGTTATGCAGCAAAAGAAGCACTCGAAACGGCGCGACAGGTGATTGCTGACTCGATCGGCGCAATGAGTTCTGAAATCATTTTTACAGGTAGTGGGACAGAATCGAACAACCTTGCGCTTCTTGGTGCCGCGAGGCACCTGCGCAAACTCAAAAAAGGCAACCACATCATTACAAGCTGCATAGAACATCCCTCTGTGCTAAAAACGTGTGACGCACTTGAAAGGGAAGGATTTCGCGTCACGCGCATCCCTGTAGACCAGAATGGACAGGTCAACCCAGAAGATGTGCGAGCAGAAATGCGCTCTGATACAATACTTGTCAGCATCATGCATGCAAACAATGTTGTGGGCACGATCCAAAAAATTGCTGAAATTGGCGAACTTACGCGCGAACGTGGCATTTGGTTGCATTCTGACGCTGTACAAACCTATGGCAAAGTTCCGATTTGCGTCTCTGATCTCGCAGTGGATCTCTTAACACTAAATGCACATAAGATTGGGGGGCCTAAAGGAGTCGCTGCACTCTATATGCGTAAGGGGATTCGCCTTTTGCCCGTGCTTTTTGGCGGAAGTCAAGAGCGAGGTTTGCGCCCTGCCACGCAAAACGTGGCACTCATCGCAGCATTTGCAGAAGCTGCAAAACTTGCCGTCCGTGAACAAGAACAAGAAACGCAACGCCTACAGACGTTGCGTAAATATCTGATCGAGCAACTGACCACACAAATTGCTGGTTGTCGACTGAATGGTCATCCACAAGATGCACTCGCTACACATGTGAACATCAGCATCGCACAGATCGAAGGGCAAGCTCTGATGTTAGAACTTGATCGACTTGGCTTTGCCACTTCGAGCGGTTCAGCCTGTAGTTCGACCGATCATGAACCTTCTTATGTTCTTCTTGCCATGGGCAAAAGTAGCAAAACAGCTCTAGAAAGCCTGCGCATCACAATGGGACGTACAACGACTCGTGAGAGTGTTGATTTACTGGTCGCAGCACTGCAGGAAATAGTAACCACATGGCGGAGCGCTAGAAACATTCCTGAGTTTACAGCTAAGATCCATTAGTTTCTGATGACACGGATTCTCCCGCTCGCAGACGCAGTAAATTCACCAATCAAAGCACTTTGTTCCATTCCCTTTGCCTGCAGATCTCGCAAAAGCAGATCTGCATTGGCCTGAGGAAGCGCAATCAATAGTCCTCCAGATGTCACTGCGTCAGCGAGGATCGCATACAAAATGTCATCAAATGGCCCCACTACATCGAGTGCAGCTTTCACATACGCAAGGTTGCGCTTACTACCAGACGGAATGAGACCTTTTTCTGCATAATTGCGAACCCCTGCTAACATCGGTATATTTTTCGCAAATAAATTGAGACTAAGACCCGATCCTTGAATCATTTCAAACGCATGGCCTAAGAGCCCAAACCCTGTTACATCCGTAACAGCATGAACTGGATAATTATGCGCGATTTCAGCTGCGTACTTGTTTAGCATCGACATCCAGTGTACTGCTTCTGAAATATCGTCCGCACTCGCAAGTCCTTCTTTAATCGCCTTTGAAGTAATTCCCATCCCGATTGGCTTTGTCAGAATAAGTGCATCGCCATCTTTTGCACCTGCGTTTGTCCAAATCTGATCGGGGTGAATAATTCCTGTCACAGCCATGCCAAATTTAGGATCTCCATCATCGATCGAATGACCTCCGACGAGTGTTGCCCCAGCTTCCCGGACTTTATCAGCCCCACCACGCAAGATTTGCGCCAAAATTGCTTTGTCCAACTTACTAATTGGGAATCCAACTAAATTTAACACCGTGATCGGTGTACCACCCATCGCGTAAATATCACTTAGGGCATTGGTCGCCGCAATTTGTCCAAAATGATAGGGATTGTCTACAATAGGGGTAAAATAATCCACGGTTTGGACAATTGCAAGATCTTTCGTCAGGCGATAGACGCCCGCATCATCTGAAGTATCTAGTCCAACCAGAAGATCAGGATTCGGTTCAGCCGGTGGTATAAACGACAAAACTTCATGCAGGTCGCCCGGACCTATTTTACATCCTCACCCAGATTTCTCCGTAAGCGTAGTGAGTCTCACTTCATTTCTGCGGTCAAAAAGCGGCTCTCCATGTTGCAAATAAAAAGAGTGGGCATCCCCTGCTTCATTGTGCGACAATCACATCGCCTCCCTGTGCAGCGTCCGCCAAATTCCTGCGAAGCGCTTGTATTATATAAATTCATTGATATTTATAATACTTTTTTATAACTAGCGCAAGCGAACACACCCTTTCTACTTTCCTAATCAGGTGCATAAGAGCTCTTTGCATGCGTCAGAGCCCTGTATGCACTGGATCTTCTGCCGATACAATCGCCCAGTATCCAACCGTTTGTTTTCCTATTCGAATCATCGTAATAATCGAATGTGCATACCATATTTTCCCGTTTGGTCGCCGGTTGATGAATCTTCCTTCCCAAAACCCTTGCTGGTCAAGCATTTGATGCATAAGCGGATACTGCATTTCGTTTAGATGATCTAACGAGGCAAGCATTTTAGGTTTGTGGCCGATTAATTGTCCACGTGTATATCCGCACATCTTTACAAAGACCTGATTGACATCTACAATCTCATGATTTTCGTCTGTTAAAACAAATCCTTTAGGAGAATACTTCATAAGATATTGTAAATTTTCTGCGACTACTTTCAGATGCGGACGAGGAATCGGCCTGTATTCAACCGGCGGCACAGAAGTAATCCGATGTGCATTTTTTTGTTCGTAGCGTTCTATTTCCGCTTCCTCTATCACATATTCCTGTCCATAATTGCCTTCTCTAATCTTTGCAATCAGTTTTCCAGATTTAACCCAGCGTCTCACACTATTAATCGAAACGCCCCAACGTTCTGCAGCTTCACGCAGAGTAACCCCCATTTGTACACCTTCTTCCTGTCGCAAGGAACTCTCGCAGAACCCATTTCATTCGCTTCTGCATCAACAAGGAAATCAGGGATAAGTGAAGGCTTTTATAGAGCAACCACTTATGCTAGATAAATAGTAGCACATGAGAGATCTATAACGTTTTGCAGACTATAGAAAGAACATTTAAGAATCTGTGATCTTTTCCAGATAAAACCCCCAAAAAACGAACATTATGTGCGTTTGTAGGGAAGGATAACGACGCAAACCAACTGCCGGTTGTTCTTTAGTCTTTGTGCGAAGGCCCCTGTTTTGGCATAGCATAGATACTTCCATTAGCGAGTATGCGATTTACCACTGCAAGCGATAGTCCAGTATCCCTCACAAGGGATAAGACATTAGCCCCTCGATGAACCTCTAAATATTGTTTCACAGTATGTTGTGCTTCCTCTAAACATAACGGACAAAGATGGGGATCGGAACTCGAAAATAGTCCCCCGCATTTTCTACAATGTTTTAACACACGCTCACCTCCAGTAGCGCATAATACTTTTAATTTCTTGACATAGTTCATAAGCTTGAAAAGGCTTAGTCACAAAACCTGCAGCTCCAGCTTGAATGGCCTCCATCACCAAATCCTTTTGTCCAATTGCTGAAATCATGACCACAAGTGCCTCTTGATGCTGAGTTTTTAACTCTTTTAGCGCTGAAACTCCGTCCTGCTTAGGCATTGTAATATCCATTGTTACTAGATCCGGACCACAAGTTTCATACAGTTGAAGCACTTGTGTCCCATCTGATGCCTCTCCTACCACTTCCCAACCACAAGAAGTTACGACCTGCCGTATGACACCTCGCATAAAAAGGGAATCGTCGACAATCATGATCCGCAAGGGCCATCCCCCCATTTGTGTAACTCCCCTGTTTTAAAGATCACCTTTAAATACATGGTATGAAAGTAAAAGGAGATCAAGCGACTTCCCCATCGCAACGACCTGTGCATCAGAAAACGGTCTGTCCCTATGCATAACCATGCTGTGCAACCCCTCTTTTTGCAATTCAATTTGAGCTAATAACCATGGCGTTTCAGACATTTTCAAAGGTTTACTCCAATAAAATCCCTGACTTAAATGCACTCCAAGCTCGCGAAGAAGATGTAAGTCTTCCCATTCTTCAACTCCTTCGGCGACAATTTTCGTTGATTCTGGGATGACTTTAAGTAACCTCTCTACTTGTTTCTGTTGTTGAATCGAACGTGCAAGTCCCTGTATCATCGATTTATCGATCTTCACATACTCTGGATGTATCCTGCCCACTTTATCGAGCAGATCTGGTAAATCAGCATCTTCCTGAAGATCGTCGAGAGCAAAATACACACCTTGTGACCGCAGCCTGTCGATGGCAGATACTATTTCTTTTGTACAATAAGGAATATACTCAACGAGCTCAATGACAAGTTCCATAGATAGCTGACGAAAGCGCCCAGCAATCCGTTCTAAAAAGTGGACAAAGCGCGCATCCAATAAATTAGTTGGGATGACATTAATAAATAACGTTTTACAAGACAAAGAATCATATTGAAAATGGGCAATTGCTTGTTCAAATGCCAAACGATCCGCTGCAGCTTGCTGATTGCAACGAGCTGCACTTTTAAAAAAAATATCAGGGGGGAAAAACCGCTGATTGAGATAGGGTCGACTTAAGGCTTCATGTGCAATCACTTGCCCGCGGCGATGATCGACAATCGGTTGGTATAATGTATAGAGGGACTTCTTTTTTAATACTTCTGAAACCCACCGCTTTTGCAATATTACATTATTTGGTTTTATAGGGTGATTATACCCCCCCCCCCCCCGAGTTGGGATAATTTAACATATAATGCGTCTGCATACACATTCCCTCTCCCTGAATAGAATAGAAAAGCAACCTTAATTTCGCTAAGGTTGCCAAAAGTAAATACAAGCGGCAACCCGGCTGTCATAGGCTTCGCTGCCCTTAGACCCGTGGCTTTGCGCCCTAACGTTTCCGTTAGTTTGCCTTGAAACACTCGATATATGTCGCTGCTTAAGAAGAATACTTTTATTTTCCGTCAATCTTCGACATTTTTCAAGTTATTTTTTGCTTTATTCATGTAAAATCAAGCTAAGTGCTAGTTCCGTTCTTTCATACTGTGACGTATGAGACGCAACTGCATGCCATAAACAACAATCGCTAAAATAAAACCGAGCGCCATCAAAAAAGACGTAATATTTTGCTGCCCATTTGTCAAAAATGCCATTCCACTGCCCCATGAAAAAAGAATAAAGAAGAATCCTAAGACAGAAAGCAAAATGGCTGACTTTCCCTGAGAAGAAATGGTGAGAAACATCACAATCATTGATAAAAAGACGATAAGGGTCCCAATAAAAATGTGAGCCATCGTCACCGGACTATGTTGCATCACCCACGTCATCGCATTTCCGCCCGGAGTAGAGCCTGGGAATTGTACATAGAGATTTACGATCATCCCAAAAATAAATTGCGCTGCTAACACATAAAGTACGAACACGATACTTTTACGCAACAAGGTCAACGAACGTGCTTGTTTTTCATCCATCAGCAACCCCTCCACGCTCACGAGCAATTTTGCTATTTAGTATAATCTAACTTAAAAAAGAACACAAAAGGCCCTTGCTTCCGCAAGGGCACATTGTTTTTCAGTGATAATTTACCGGAGAACACCGCCAATGGAAATATACTTAATATCTAGATACTCTTCGAGTCCATATTTACTGCCTTCACGACCTATCCCAGATTGTTTTACCCCACCAAAAGGGGCTTGAGCTGTTGACGGCAAACCATCATTTGCTCCGATAATTCCATATTCCAGGCGCTCAGCCAAACGAAACAAACGACCGATGTCACGTGTGAAAAAGTAGGCGGCTAGCCCGAACGGCGTATGGTTCGCACGCTCAATCACTTCTTCTTCCGTACGAAATGGAGTGATTGCAGCTACAGGGCCAAATGTCTCTTCATGCATCACAAGCATAGCTTCAGTGACCCCGGCTAGTACCGTCGGCTCATAAAAATATCCAGGTTGGTCTCGATAACGCCTCCCACCGCTAACGACTTTTGCACCTTTAGCAATTGCATCTTGCACATGCCGTTCTACTTTATCAACCGCAGCTGGTTCAATCAGAGGTCCAACGGCAATCCCTGACTCTAAACCGTTCCCCACACGCAATTTACTCATACGCGCTGCCAATTTCTCTGTAAAGACATCGACAATGCCCTCTTGTACATAGATGCGATTGGCAGAAACACACGTTTCCCCCATGCCTCGCATCTTACAAATCACTGCGTTTTCCACCGCGTCCTCTAAATCTGCATCGTCAAAAACAATAAACGGTGCATGTCCACCTAGTTCTAAAGAAACACGTTTCATCGTATCGGCCGCTTGACGCATGAGCATTTTGCCAACTTCAGTTGAACCAGTAAAGGAAATCTTGCGCACACGCATGTCATCCATGAGAACCTTTGCAAGGCTAGGTGCATCCGTCCCCGTAACAACTGACAATACACCTTGCGGAAGCCCCGCTTCCTCAAAAATTTTTGCGATCTCAAGCGCTGAAAGTGGCGTCAGCTCGGAAGGTTTTACAATCATTGTACAACCAGCTGCTAAAGCTGGACCCAGTTTGCGCGTGATCATCGCAGAAGGAAAGTTCCACGGTGTAATCGCTGCTGTCACACCCACTGGCCGCTTAATCACAAGAATGCGCTTGTCTGGAGAATTCGAAGGAATCGTATCTCCATAGATACGCTTTGCCTCTCCAGCAAACCAATCAAGGAAAGAAGCTGCATAAAGAATCTCCCCCCGTGCATCTGCAAGCGGCTTTCCTTCCTCAAGGGTCATGATTTCTGCAAGATGATCAACTCGTTCACGCATTAGACGCGCTGCTTGTTCAAGTATTTGGGCGCGATAAGCAGCCACGCTATTGCCCCATTCTACTTGAGCGGCAACAGCTGCCTCTATTGCCCTGTGCATGTCTTGCGGTCCCGCATTGGGTACTGATGCAATAACCGTCTCCGTTGCTGGATTCATCACATCAAACCGCGTTTGCGACACTCCCTCACTCCAATTCCCTCCTATAAATAAAGAATATTCTCCAAGTGAAAGAGTCAACACGATCGCCTTCTTTCTCGATTAAGATTAGATAATCGTAATATAATTCCTGATACAAAGCACCCTAGGAGACACATCGGCGATCCAAGAGGTTGTCTGGACCGCCGATCACGGATTGTCATCGAGCTTATAGCAAATTATATTTTTCGAGTACCGTTTTCAACTTTGCTTGCACCTCATCAGATGGCAATGCCAATGGACTGCGAATCACAGGTCGTATTTTCCCCATCATCGCCATACATGCTTTTAATGGCCCTGGATTTGTCTCCCAAAATAAAGCTTGATTTAACTCTAGTAACTCAAAATGTAGATCACGCGCTTTGTCCCATTGCCCCTTCTCTGTTAAATTATACAACTCTGCAATTTCCCGGGGCATCAAATTCGCCGTGGCACTCACATGTCCTGCACCGCCAAGAGCAAGCATTGGGTAGCATAGTTCCTCAATCCCAGAATACACATGGAAATCTCGTCCACACTGTGCGAGCACATGACTAATTTGTTCAAAATTTTTATTGGATTCTTTTACTCCAATGATATTGGAACAATCTCTACGCAATCGCGCCATCGTCGTCGGCTCCATATTGACACTTGTGCGACCAGGGATGTTATAAATGACGATGGGAATTTGCACAGAATCTGCAACTTCACGAAAATGCCGATATAATCCTTCTTGCGAAGGTTTATTATAGTATGGAACGATCACAAGGGCTGCATCTGCACCAATCTTCTCTGCAAATTTTGTTAGGCGCATCGTTTCTTCATGATTGGTAGACCCTGTCCCAAGAACGGTGGGCACGCGCCCGCGTACAGCGTTTACCGTTACTTCAAGCAAATACTCACGCTCTTCGATTGATAACGAGCTGGGTTCACCGGTCGTACCTGCACAAGAAATTCCGTGACTGCCACTGTCAATCTGCCACTCAATGAGTTCGCGAAACGTTCCTTCATCGAAAGATCCATTCTCTTTAAAGGGTGTCACCATCGGTACAATTGAGCCACGCAAGCGTTCAACTGCTACTCCCATTTTCTATCATCCTCCTATATGCAATGCAATTTTCCATCTGAATTCGAGATTTGCTTTCATTCAGTTTCCGAATTTTGGTATATGATGATCTCCTAAGGCTACATGAACCGTCTTTAACTCAGTGTAAAATTCAAAACTGTAGTGTCCACCTTCGCGGCCGATTCCACTCATTTTGGAACCACCAAACGGTGTTCGCAAATCACGGACATTTTGTGAATTAATCCAAACCATGCCAGACTCCACTGCGTGTGAAATGCGATGTGCACGCTGTAAATCACGTGTCCAAACGTAGGCAGCCAACCCATAACGGATTTGATTGGCAAGTCGAACTGCTTCCTCTTCTGTATCAAAAGGAATACTAACAAGAACAGGGCCAAAAATCTCTTCCTGTGCAATTCGCATGTCGTTTTTCGTATCAACAAAGAGGGTTGGTTGTACAAAATTCCCTTGCTGATCAGTAGGTGATAATCCGCCGACAACCGCCTTTGCACCTTCTTCTTCACCCATTCGAATATACTCTTGCACTCGCAAATAGTGATTGCGATGGATCAATGGACCTACCTCTGTCGCCTCATCAAACGGGTCCCCTACTCGAATCTTTTGCACTCTTTGCGCTAGTTTGCTCTCGAACTGTTCACGAATCGAGCGCTCGACAAAAAGTCGCGAGCCGGCTGTACAGCGTTCCCCATTTAACGAAAAAACACCAAAAATAACCGCATCTACCGCTCGATCAAGATCTGCATCCGCAAATACGATGACTGGTGATTTTCCGCCTAACTCCATGGAAAACCGCTTTAACGTCGTAGCCCCATTGCGAATAATTTCTTGTCCTGTCGTCGTTTCGCCCGTAAAAGAGATCAATTGTACGAGTGGATGAGCAACAAGCGCCGCTCCTGCTGTTTCGCCAAAGCCATGTACAACATTGAAAACACCCTTAGGAACACCCGCCTCAGCAATGATCTCGGCTAACTTTGTCGCTGTAAGCGGCGACCATTCCGCTGGTTTTAACACAGCCGTGTTCCCTGTCGCTAAACAAGGCGCAATTTTCCATGTGGCTAGCATAAGCGGAGTGTTCCAAGGCGTAATCAATCCAGCCACCCCTACTGGACGACGAATCGTATAATTTAAAAAAGATTCATCGACCGGATAGGTTTCCCCAGTCATACGCGTCGTCATCTCTGCGAAAAAGCGAAAGTTATCAGCTGCGCGCGCAGTTTGTCCACGCGTTTGCTTGATCGGCAAGCCCGTGTCAAGTGTCTCGCGATACGCGAGCTCTTCTCCGTGCCGCTCGATAAGATCCGCAATGCGCAAGAGGATCTGCGCACGTTCCTTCGCTTTCATATCATGCCAAGGACCTTCGTGAAACGCGCGATGAGCAGCTTTTACAGCCGCATCAATATCTTCAGCAAATCCCTCTGCCACTTGTGTGATTTCTTCATTTGTTACTGGATTTAAGGTTGGAAAGCTTTTTCCAGCGATCCCTTCGCGAAATTCACCATCAATAAAATGCAGTGCACGACCTATTGTCTCTTTCACCTTTTTCCACTCCTCACTCCGCGATAATCCGATTTTCTAGCTGTCCAATCCCTTCAATTGAAAGCGTCATTACATCCCCCGGATAAACGTGTGATACTCCCTTGGGTGTTCCCGTCCAAATCATGTCATTTTCGTGTAACGTCATAAATGAAGTGATAAATTCAATCAATTCATCAATTCGAAAAATAAGATCGCGAGTATTGCCTTCTTGCCTCAATTCTCCATTCACGAAAGTTTGAAGTTTCAAATTATTTACATCAGATAGATCATCGCGATCAACGAGATATGGCCCCATCGGGCCAAAAGAATCAAACCCTTTTGCTCGAATCGGTGGACGGTATAAATTCCCCACATAGTCGCGTACGGTGACATCATTTGCAATTGTGTACCCTTTGATAAATTCCATTGCCTGCTCACGCTTCACATGGCGACAGGAACGTCCAATCACTACAGCTAACTCACATTCGTAATGCATATAGTCGATCCCTTTGGGATAGACGACAGGAGATTGATGCCCAATGAAAGTATTTGGCGACTTTAAAAATAATACCGGTTCTTTCGGTTGCTCTAACCCGAGTTCTTGAGCATGATCTGCGTAATTCAGTGCAAGACCAATCACATTTCCCGGAACCACGGGAGGTAAAAAAGTGATTTGGGAAACGTCAACAGGCTGAGACGACTCGTCAAGTAAAAGGTCATTTTCTACAACAGTCCCGTGATGAACTCTCCCCGCATAGAGATAGCGAACATGCTTCATGTGGCTCCTCCTCGTTGTTTCCATTTTTCAAACGCTTGCAAAGTGGCAAGTTTATGTGTTCTCGCATAGAGTTCAATTTCTTGTTCATCCGCTTTTTTTTCAATCAGCGACAGCAGATGCAAATGTTCCTCAATCGAATCTGTAGCACGGTGTGGAATCAGCATAAATACACTCGTACGCAATGCATTGAGACGTTCTTGAACAGTCTTCCACTCTAAAAACAAATAATTGTTTGCACATTTCTCACAAATCATTTGGTGAAATTGTTGATTCAAATGGCCATAGGTCGCCAAATCAAAATCGGCTCGCGAAACCGCCATTTTCTTGGTGATGTCATGCAGATCTTGTAAATTCTCTGCAGTCAAATGTCGACTTGCCAACCTTGTCGCATACCCTTCTAGAACAGCAAGAACCTGCAGCGATTGTGCATAGGTCACCTCATCAATGCGAATGACTCGAACACCGCTAAACCGTTCATACTCAACAAACCCTTCCGCTTCTAAACGTCTGACCGCTTCGCGCACAGGTATAGCGCTGACCCCCAGTTCTCGTGCAATGCGATCGACGACGATGCGATAACCAGCCCCGTAGGTACCATTTAAAATGTTGGATTTAATTTGTTCATACGCTTGTTGTTGTTTGTTTGGTGTGCTCTCGTACGTTTCCATATTTAATATCATATACGCTTATCAACCTGACTACAAGGTTCACTCCCGCATAGCCAATTGTTGATAACGTCCTTTCCAAAACAAAAGCGGAGCCTGTTCAGAGACTTTTTCATAGATTGACTGAACGCGACTTAAAAAAATCACGTGATCTCCTGCACTAAAAACATGTTCCACCTGACATGAAAGCGAACAGAGGCACTCAGCAAGGCGACTGCCTTCGCACCAGGGAATAAGTTCAAAATCAGGGGTATCCCCCATTTTTTTATTTCCTGAAAAATAACGCGAAATCTGTTCCTGATCTTGCGCAAGAAAATTTACCGTAAAATGGGATCCAGTCTCGAGTAACCCCGCCATTTTATTGGCGTGCTGAACACAAATTAAGATTAGTGGTGGATCAAGTGAAACAGACGTAAATGAATTCGCTGTCATCGCATGCGCACGCTCTGCGCTTCCCGCTACAATCACAGTGACACCTGTCGCAAATAACCCAAGTACACGTCTTAACGTGGTTGAATCAAGAGCTGTCGTCACTTTATTCACCTCCATCTCTAGCAAAATAGCAACGCCGGGCAACTCCTCTGCTATTTCACATCTGAAATCATATATGATTTCAGATGTGAAATCAACTGAGAAAGAGAACCCTCTCTAAATTCTTATTTTCCATCTGTTGCAAACATCTCGATAAAGCGTTCCGCAGGCTTTGACAAATACCGATCCTTTAACCAAATGACTGCTGCCTCAGATTGTACAGAAAAATCTTCTAGATGAGTCATTCGAATATTTTGCAATGGAAAGAGTGAAACCGTAGACTTCGGGATAATTGTCGCACCAAGTCCAGCGGCGACAAGCGTAATCAATATCGTGGGATCAGCGCACTCTGTGATCGCGTGAGGTTCAAAGCCTGCTTTACGACATTCATTGACGATGAGTTCAAATTGCCCTGACCCACTGATACGATGCAAGAGCAACATGGGCAATTCTGCTAATTCGCGTAATTTTACAGAGGATTCCGTAATTTTCCAATCGACAGGAGATAATAAGACGTACGGTTCGTCTGGTAAGCGCAGCAGCGAAAATTCGTCTGAGGATAAAGGAAGTCGTACAATGGCCAACTCAATGCTGCGATTTTTCAAAAGCATCGACAAGGTAGACGTGTCACCCTCACGAATTTTGAAATACACAGAAGGATATTTCCCGCGAAATTCAACCAATCTTTGAGGCAAAACGGCAAGACAAGAAATAACGATCCCGATCGACAAAACGCCGCGGATCCCCTCTCCCGTCTCCTTAACCTCTAAAACGATATCTTCAAGATGATGTAAAAGCTGTTCTCCCTTGTGATAGAGGACCCTCCCTGCCTCAGTTAATTCTATACTTCTCCCTTTGCGCTCAATGAGTTCCGTTGCTAATTCCTGTTCCAATAGACGGAGTTGTTGGCTTAAAGGGGGTTGCGCCATATTAAGTTTTTGTGCCGCGCGAGTAATTTGCCCTTCTTTTGCTATAGTGACAAAATAACGCAGTTGTCTTATATCCATTTCACTTCCCCTTTCAGACGTCCCATATGATTCACATATGCAAAACGAATTTTATAAGTATTTTCAATGTTTTAAAAGGGGTGATAGATTTTAATCATCTTATTACAATCGATCGGTCCATTTCACGATTCCGATCTTTTACAAACTAGACTCTATGAACAGGAGCGGTAAGAATGCCAGCAAGAACAGGACAACAATATGTCGATGCGCTCAATCAAGCCCAAAATAACGTCTGGGTTAACGGCGAGAAGGTAGAAAAAGTTTCAGAACACCCTGCCTTTCGTAACATCGTGCAAAGTATGCGTCATTTATATGACTTGCAGTATGAAAAATCAGAGAAAATGCTGTACACGTCCCCCTCGACAGGAGATCTCGTCGGATTGTCATTCATCGCCCCAAAGTCAAAAGAAGATCTTAGGCGCAGAAGAGAAATGATTTATGAGTGGGCCAGTTTTTCCGGTGGCATGATGGGGCGATCACCAGATTATTTAAATACGAGTGTCATGTCATTTGGCACAGCCGCCTCCTTTTTTGCTCAAGACAATCCGATGTTTGGCGAAAATGTTCGCAACTATTACGAGTACTGTCGAGAGAACGATTTAAGTCTGACACATACGTTAATTCATCCCCAAGCAAATCGATCGAAAAATCAGTCAAACCAAAAGGATCCCTATCTATCTGCCCGTATTGTCGAAAAAAATGCAGATGGCATTCTCGTACGTGGTGCCCGCCTGCTTGCAACACTTGGGGGCGTAACGGACGAAGTCATCGTTTTTCCTTCAACACTTAATAAGGCGACAGGTGAAGATGATCCCTATGCGCTCGCGTTTGCTATTCCAAACAATACCCCCGGACTCAAATTCATCTGCCGGGAACCTTTTGACTACGGGAAAAGTCACTGGGATCATCCCATGGGTTCACGATTTGATGAAAGCGATGCCATTATGGTGTTTGACGACGTTTTAGTGCCTTGGGATCGCGTATTTATTGCTGGCAACCACGACTTATGCAATCGTACTTATTTTGAAACGAATGCTGTCATGCATATGACTCATCAAGTGGTCACAAAAAATATGGCAAAAACAGAATTTGTGCTAGGCATCGTGCTTAGTATCATTGATGCCATCAACATTTCGCAATTTCAACATGTAAAAGAAAAAGCAACCGAAGTCATGCTTACCTTGGAAATCATGAAAGCGCTTCTACATCAATCTGAAGCAAACGCAAAAATAGATCAATACGGAAACATGACACCAGACTTTGCTCCACTCAATACTGCGCGTAACTGGTATCCAAAAGTCTACCAGCGCTTGACGGAAATTATTCGCATTTTAGGTTCTAGCGGTTTGATGGCAATTCCCACAGAAGCAGATTTTGCTTCTTTAGAAATCGGCGACTTGATGCGCAAATACAATCAAGGAGCAGCGATTGATGGATACGACCGCGTGCAATTATATCGACTTGCTTGGGATGTTTCCATGAGTGCCTTTGGGACGCGACAGATGCTATATGAGTATTACTTCTTTGGCGACCCGGTCCGAATGGCGAGTGCGTACTACGATTGGTACAACAAAGAGCCTTATAAGGTGAAAATTCAAAACTTCCTAAAACGCACAGATGCATAAAACCAAAAACACCAACATCGATTGTGTCAATCAGCAGAGTAAAGAGGGGGATCGCATGAGTGATTTTAATATCATCCGACTGCATCATGTAAGTTTAAATGTGACTGATTTAGAAAAGGCACGCCATTTTTACGTAGAAGGTTTAGGAATGATCGAAACCGCTTCCGATGATAAGCAACTCTTTTTACGCGCGATCGACGATGCCAATCATCATTGTCTCGTATTGCGACAAGCTGATCAACCAAGTTTGCACCACCTTGCTTATCGCGTGTCTAGTGAAGCAGAACTCGCGCAACTCGAAGAGCTCTTTCTAGCTGAGAAACTGCCGCTGCGTTGGGTTGAGAAAGGGGAGGAACAAGGACAAGGTCGTGCCTTGCGCATACAAGATCCCCAGGGTTTCCCTGTCGAATTCTTCTGTGAAATGGATCGTGTAAAACCCCTGATGCAAAATTTTCATCTTCATCGCGGAGCCAAAATCAAACGCATAGACCACGCAAATTGTCTTGTCCGAGACATCGACCAAGCATATCAGTGGTACACTGAAAAATTAGGATTCCGCTGTTCAGAATATACCGTTTCAGGGGAAGCCAAAGAGCGCTTATGGGCCGCGTGGTTACACCGGAAGCCTTCCGTTCACGACTTGGCAATGATCCGCGAAATTGGGCCACGCTACCATCACACTGGTTTTTGGATTGATGACGCAAAGACGATTCTAGACGCCTGTGACCATTTGGCAAGTATCGGCTATCACCAAAATATTGAACGCGCTCCTGGTCGTCATGGGACGTCCAATGCATTTTTTGTCTATGTTCGTGATCCAGATGGTCACCGCACCGAACTGTATACAGGAGATTACTTTACGAACGATCCGGACTGGGAACCCATTCGTTGGGAATTAAATCATCCTCAGCGTGCGACCTTTTGGGGAACTCTCCCTCCTGCTAGTTGGCGCGAAGAAGCAATGCCTGTACAGCACATTTTATCTGGAGAATTACTTGATGTTCAGCCGCCCGTATAAGTTTTCTGCCTGCTCAACCGTCGTTCTGTTTGCATAATAATGGAAAACAAGTGCAAACTAAGTGCATCCAGATCAAGTGTTGTTTCACAACATCGGACACAATGCACGCCGAATGCGACGGAAGGTGAGCAATTCGCATGATTATCCATCAGATCACAAATAATCTAACAGAAAACGTCCATCTGCTCCAAATGCGCTTTGCCACAAGTGCAGATATCAATATGCATCAGTTTGACCTCATTTTAACAGATCACAGTCGTGTCACCGTCTTAAGTATTTCTGTGCAATCTTTGATTGACTTAAATCAGATTCACACAAATGTCATCGAACCCATGATCCAACAGCCATTCTCTTCTCGAGAAAATCTAATTCAAGAAATTCAACAACGCATTTTTATTAAAAATGGCACGTCCTACACACAACTTGAACCCTGTCTCGAACAAGTTGTGCAAGGGGGCGTCGCCTTCTTTTTTGACGGTCTCAGCCGCGCACTCGTCATTTCTGCGCCCGGCACACCTGCACGATCGATCGAAGAGCCAAGTACAGAAGCAACCATTCGCGGTTCCCACGAAGGCTTTGTCGAATCAATCAGCACCAATATGGCTCTCATCCGCAAGCGCATCAAAGACGCACGCTTGCGCTTTCAGTCTGTTACAATCGGCACACTCACTCACACACAAGTAGTCGTCGCATTTATTGATGGTCTCACAGCACCCGCGATGATTCACACCGCCTTACAAAAGTTACAACAGATCAAAGTCGACAGCATCAACAGTTCTGGCGACATCGAACAAATGATCGAGGCAGATCCCTGGACGATCTTTACTACCGTTGGTAATACCGAAAAACCGGATCGCGCAGCAGCGCTACTGGCAGAAGGGCGTATCCTCATTCTCGTCGACGGTGATCCAACGATCCTCTATGGTCCCCACTTATTCATCGAAGCTTTTCAGAGTCCTGAAGACTATAGTTCTCGCCCATATTATGTATCTTTTATTCGTCTATTGCGCTTTATCAGCTTTTTTATCAGCATCTATACCCCTGCACTCTTTATCGCAGCGCTTAATTTTCACAAGGAAATGATCCCCGTCGCCTTACTGCCTAACTTTCAAGGAGCAAACGAAAAAGCTCCTTTTCCCATCGTTTTTGAAATCGTCGTCATGCTCGTCATGTTCGAAGTGGTTCGTGAAGCGGGAGTGCGCTTGCCAAAAACCGTAGGCTCAGCAGTAAGCATCGTCGGCGCTTTGATTCTCGGCCAGGTCTCCGTGCAGGCAGGACTCGTGAGTGCCCCTTCTATCATTGTCGTCGCCGTATCCGTCATCGCCAGTTTTTTGCTGACGCCAATAGCCGATGTGGTCTCTCTGCTGCGAATTTTCAATCTCATTGCTGTGAGTATTTTTGGCCTTTTTGGTCTCTTTATGGTGACAGTAGCGACGATTACACACATGGTCACACTACGATCTCTTGGCGTCCCTTATATGGCACCAATCGCTCCCCTGCATTTTCGGGACTGGAAAGATACCCTCGTGCGTGTCTCTGTTCGCCTGAACAAAATGCGGCCAGAAAGCATTCCCACATTACAACCAAAACGCATTGACCATCTGCCAAGAGATGAAAAGAATCCATGAAAATCCACTCCCTGCTTCTGATCGCACTCTCTCTTCTCTTGTCTTTGCCGCTTACAGGGTGCTGGAGCAGTCTTGAGTTGCGCGACGCTGCGATCGTCTCAGGCCTTGGCATAGAAAAAGTAAAACGTCAAACGTATCGTTTGACAGTAGAAGTGATCAGTGGGAAAAACACGCAAGGCTCCGCTTCCGCAAATAAAAGCAACCGCATTTTATTTACCAAATCAGGGCATACAGTACTGAGCATCGAGCGCAACATGATTCGCGACGTAAAGCGCCGTTTGATCTTCACCCATGCAAAATCGCTCGTAATCAGTGACCAAGTAGCAAAAGAGGATCTATTTTGGCTTCTTGATACGTGGGTGCGCGATCAGCAGCCACGACTTATCGCCTATCTCTTTGTCACACCGGATTCCGTTGAAGAAGTGCTCGAACAATCGAGTGCCAATCAAACCAGCGCAAGTGCGGAATTTCCACTTTCCACAGGTGCTGAAAACATTAGATTTATCTCAAATTACACTACGCCAACCATCTTAGAATTCTTAAAAAACCTTTTTGAGCCGACCAATACCGCTTATTTACCGATGTTGCGAATAAAAAGCGCTCAGTCAGGTCAAATCGTCGAATACTCTGGCACAGCGGTGATCAACCACGACCACATGGTTGGAGAACTGAACACAAAACAAACCCAAGGGCTCGTATGGCTAATCAATAAGGAGATGGGCGGGGCAATTGACACGTTTTCTCCTGTCACACACAGGCGTCAGGCGCTAGAAGTAACAGGGGAAAAGACGGACATGCATACCCTGTTTGCCCATAATCGATTACTTGTACACTTTGCCGTGCACTTAAAAGGAACCGTTGCAGAAGATGCGACAGGCCAAGATATGGATCAGCCTGCGGCGAACCGCGAGATGGAACAGGCGATTGCCAAACAAGCACAAGATATTCTCTGTGATACAGTACGCACGTTGCAACACCAAAAAACAGATTTATTAGGCGTTGGACTTCACATTTACCGTACCCATCCAAAACTCTGGCACAAACTACAGTCGCACTGGGATGAGGCATTTGCACACGCCAAAATCACAACAAGGGTCGATGTCGTCATCCAACATCCTGGATTGATTCGTTCCATCTATCCGCATCTACCGCTGTCCGTCCCTTCTATTTCCTTACCGAAATGAGAACAATCCGCGATATTCGCGATAAAAAGGAGGGTAACACCGTATGCCACTTGAAAAGGCGAGTCGTTGGGAATCCTTTTTTGCCACCATGATAACCCTACCAATCATCGGCCACGCTGTACTTGTCTCCTTACTCGTACGCACCGTGGGACGGGACGAGTGGCTAGCTGTGTTAATCACCACCCCTTTGGCAGCAGCCCTCGTTTATGCAATCTGGCGCGTGCGTAAAGAAGATCCTCAAGCAACGTTTCCTGCACTTGCGAAAAAACTGCTAGGACGACCACTTGGATTTGTTCTCACACTCGTTCTCGCGTTATATTTGTTGTTTCTTTCTATGAGTTCCATCGCATTTCTCGTCGACTTTATCCAAATTTCCTTTTTCCCGGAGACTCCGACCTTCGCACTTGTGCTGTTCTTTGCCCTTTTCTGCCTTTACGCCATCTTCAAAGGAACAAAAGTGATCCTCCAAACTGCCATTGTACTGGGCATCTCCAGCTTATTTACAGGTTCAACAGTCACGATGATGAGCTCTCCGATGAAAGATTTTGGCGAGTGGCTGCCCTTTTTAGAGTTTGGACTCAAACCAGTGGGCTTAGGCGTTTGGGTTGTACTCAGCATGTGGGCAGAACTGTTATTTTTACTTACCCTACCATTTGAAGACACAAATCCTCCTGTGTACTTAAAGCTCTGGATCATCAGTATCGCAATCAATGCATTCATGACGATCACACCGACTATGGGCGTCATCTCACTTTTTGGCCTTGGCTTCGCCTCCATGCTTACCTATCCGACGGAAGAGACGACGCGCATCATTCATCTCTTTATCGTCGATCGCTTCGATATCTACGGACTCATGCTCATGACCTTTGGCACCTATATTCGCACAACCTTGTATTTTCGACTCGGCTTTGATCTGCTTTTTCCCCCAAAGCAAAAACAAGTGCGCTCGACCTTTTTAAGGATCGTTATGGCGCTATTGTTTGCCTTACTTGCAGGGATCGCTTATCTGATCGCAAAGCAACATGTGCGAGTCGAACAAATTCTACTGCTTTATACACTGTGCGGCGCACTGATCCTCCTTCCCTTTCTCCTCCTTGTCATACTGTGGATAAAAAACAAACTCGCAGCGCGACAAATCGCGTTAAAAACAAGTTAATACAAAGCCACAGCCATACGTGAAAACCCTTCGATAGTTAATGAGCCAATTTGTTAACATGATCAGCGTTTGTGAGGAGTTATCTTTGATGGAGCGCATAGGTTACTTTAGAGGTGATAAACTTGGCGAACGTAAAAATCAATCAACCGTATGCCGTTTATGGTTATGGAGAGATTGTATACGGGGAAAATGTTTTTATTGCAGAACATGCGTGGCTCTCTTTCCCAAGACCAGGCTCACGACTGACAATTGGTGACAATTCGCAAATCGGACGCTTTTTTGGTGTTTCCTGTGCTTCAAATATTACCATCGGTCATAGCTGCCTTATCGGTGAGCGTGTATTTATAGCAGATGTTGGACATTCATACGAAGATCCATCTGTTCCTATCCTTATCTCTGGATTAACGGAGGCAAAACCCGTACACATCGGCGATGATGTCCTAATCGGTGTCGGATCTTTTATAGGGCCAGGTGTGACAATTGGAAACCACGTAATGATAGGGGCCAATTCAGTCGTAGTAAAAGACGTACCCAGCTACAGTGTAATTGCTGGAAATCCCGCACGAATCATAAAATTTTATGACTTTACCTCAGAAAAATGGATGACTGTGCCGTGAGTAACATGTCATTTACCTTTTGGCTTCTTTATCAAGACAGCACAGCGACTGTAGTTCCTTTCTATGAAAAAGTTGTCGCAAATACTGTGAGCGATGCAATCGCATCATTCGCCTCGCTGTATAGTCTACAAACCAATGATGTGCAGGAAGATCACCATAAAAACGTTTGGAGAATTTGGTTTCAAGCAAACTCCGGGGATTACGTCAAATATGAGGTACACGTTGTTTAAAACGCTCAATCCATGACCTAATTCCCCGTCTGTCTGCCTAAAGTCAAATTCATCATGGGTCATACAAACCACACGGCCATATGATTGTATTTACTCCCCTATGAGAGCACTTGGTGGAAAAACTGCAACATACGGAAATAGGCATCCCTTGCTGAAAGTACATGGTAGGAACTCCGTGTATCATTAAAAAAGGCGTGATTGGCTCCTTTATAAATGTGGAATTCAAAAGACTTCCCAGCTGATTTCATTGCACTAGCAAATCCTTCAACCCCATCTGTGATCCGCTTATCCTCTTCACCGTAAAAACCAACGACAGGACACTGAATCTTAGAAATCAGATCCTCTTTAGGTGCACTACCATAAAAGATCCCCGCCCCGCGCAATTCAGGATCGTGACAGGCAAGCAATGCAGAGAGACTCCCCCCCATACAAAAACCAACTGAAGCAACCCCTTTGCCTACCGTTTTCGAGTATTGATTGCGCAAAAACAACGAGGTCTGTACTAACTGTGGTAGGTATTGTTCTAGATGTAGCCCACCAAATAAAACTCTAAATGTTTCGCTAATATCCATTTTTTGATTGGATGGCAGGCGATTTAAGGCTGCTTCACGCTCTTCTGGATTATGCCATACTGTAGGTGGCAGAGAGTCAAGAAAACCCTTGATCTGTTCGATCCGTCCAGCAGCAAGGGAACTCGGTCGATCCCCATGCTTTGCATATAAATCAGGGGCGAACGCAACGTAACCCGCACTTGCAAACCTTCGCACCACATCCTGAATGTGTTCGTCCACACCCCAAATCTCCTGGATGACAATAATCGCTTCCAAAGGTTCTGACACATGGTCAGGCGAAGCCACATAACCCAAATACTCTTGATCCAATCCATATCGAATCCAATCACTTTGAATTCCCATTGTTACTCCTCCGATCATTAATACGCGTAACCCTCATCAAGGGGACGCATCGACATTATTCGAAAGCATGATTGATTCATCATAGCAAAGCACGTAAGCTTGCTGAAGATTGAACCCAGCGTAGTGAATACTTCCGCTTGTGCATTTTCAAGTGCTTATTGATCAAATGGTACACCATGTCAAACTGTTTCTATGCGTGTCTAAGGCAACTTTAAATCATTCGAATGCAAATACACAAGCATGACGAGAAATTCACAAGGCAAGCCCCCTTTGTTCACATAGGTGTGACGAACATCAGCTTGGAAGTGAACTGAATCTCCTTGCCCCAATACATACTCCTGCTGTTCTAGCAGAAGTGTTAATTGACCGTTCTTTACCCAAATCCCCTCGGTAACGTTGACCCCATGAGCGTCGGCTGAATGCGAGCATCCCGGTAAAAGTCGTGATTCATATAAGTCAGCAGGTTGCGGATTGCTTATGGCCAGAACGTTTCTCACCACATAATTACCATCATCGTCGAGCACAATGGGTTGATCCTGTTGAAGGATCACAGTAACCTGCGGTTGGTCAACATCCTGAAGGAACGATGAAAAAGGAATCTGCAATCCGTTTGCAATTTTCCACAGGGTGACGACAGTAGGATTAGATTCCCCACGTTCAATTTGACCTAGCATCGGCTTACTGACTCCTGTCAATTTCGCCAGATCATCCAGCGTCAGGCTTCGCTCTCTACGAATTGTTCGCAACACCTTTCCAATGTGTTGCGTTAGATAATCCATATCCATAAGCACCCTCCTTGAAATATATTATAGCATACAAATATATGTTATGATACAATTCGCTTCATCGATAACGCTACACTTCCATACTACACGTAGAGAGGTCGATGTTCATGAATTCTCTGTTCTTCGAAACGATTCTCATTGGCGCAGGGACATATTTAATTCGAGCAGGGTCACTCAGCAGTGGCAGTCGAATCAAGTGGCCAGATTGGGTCCACAAATGGTTGTCATTCGTGACACCTGCCGTTTTAGGTGCTTTGCTCGGACCTCTACTTCTATCCCCAGAAAGTGATTGGAACTCACAACTACACAACCCGACTCTAATTGCCACTGTTCCAACTGCGGTTGTGGGTTGGTTCAGTCGAAACCTATTGTTAACAGTGGCCGTCGGAGTTGGATGTTTCGCTATACTTCGTTATTGGATCTGAGGTGATAGATGCATGGAGCGTTCACCATATGATAAAGGCATACGAGATGCAATTCCAATCGTTTCGGCATACTTCCCAATATCCATGACCTTTGGTGTTATTGCCACTAGCGGTGGTATTCCTTGGGCAATCACTATTCTCATCTCAGCGTGGATTTACGCAGGAAGCGCCCAGTTTATGTTGGTAAGCCTAGCATTATCTGGTACATCACCAACATCGACAGTCATTACTGTCCTGTTAGTCAATCTAAGACACTTCCTCTACGGAACAACACTTGGCCCTTCCTTCATGAAATGGTCGGAACCAAAACGATGGCTGTCGGCGTTCGGGCTCACAGACGAGGTATTTGCTGTCACGAGCAGCCGCTTCATTACCGAAACTCCGCTACCAGCGTACCAGGTCACGTTTACTTATATTTGTTACATCTCATGGCTTCTCGGAACGATTATCGGCGCGAGCATTGGCAAGGTTGTACCCTCTGTTGTTTCGGATATTCTTAGTTTTGCCTTGCCAGCGCTATTTGTAGCTTTGTTGATGCTGGGAAATCGCTCTATCCCTTATTTTATCGCAGCGATTTTGGGTGCAGGGTTATCTGTACTCGCAGATAGGTTGAGTATGGAGAGCTTCGGCATCGTCATGGGGGCACTAGTTGGTGCAACCTGCGGCATGTTCCTTCAAAGGGTTTCTATGAATCTACCTACACGACGATCATAGGTATTTTTACACAATTTTTCCGGGTAAGTGACAATGATTATTCCGGGTGCTTTTACTCTACGTTCGAAGAAGTTGAGTCCGTATAATGGTGTAAATTCAGTAGACGCACTGGGTGACATCATGTTGCTAGACTTAATAGTGGACACAACGAATCGAGAATGTAAGAATAAGGTGATTTCAATTCGAGGTGTGCAGAATGGCTCAACAGAAGCAATATGATAAAGAATTCAAATTAAATACCGTGCAGTTGATTTTGGAGTCGGGAAAGCCCATTACCCAAATCGCTCGTGAGTTGAGGATTTCTTCGAAAACATTATACGGGTGGGTTGCGCAGTATAAGGACGACCCGAAGAATGCTTTCATCGGCAGCGGAAACCTGAAACCGGACGACAAGGAATTGCGAGATATGCAAAAACGCATTCGTGATTTGGAGGAGGAGAATGCGATCTTAAAAAAAGCAATGCGCATCTTCACCAACGATCGGAAGTAAGGTACCAGTTCATCCATGAACACCGCTTCGAGTTTTCGGTCCAGAAGATGTGCAAACTGCTCGACGTATCTCGAAGCGGTTATTATCAGTGGCTAAAGCGACCGGAGAGCGAACGCTCCCGCCGTCGCAAGGAGCTCACAGGGCGAATCTATGAGATCTATGTGCAGTCGCGACGACTTTACGGGAGCCCCAAAATCACACAGGTGTGACGAAGAGAGGGAATCCGGGTTTCGCAAAAGACGGTCTCTCGTATAATGCGAGAGGAAGGGCTGAAATCCCGTGTGCGCAAGTATAAGGCAACGACCAATTCAAAACATAATGATCCAGTTCAGGACAATGTGCTGAATCAGACATTTGTTGCTCAGAAGCCAGGACAAGTGTGGATGTCAGATATTACCTACAGTACGCCCAGTTAACATCAGTCGCATCTTGGCGCTTATGTTACTTGAGCATGTTTTGGAATGCGAACTCGAAAAGAAGTAATTTCGAGCACTCGCCCTTCCTCTGCTACGAGGGGAAGTGAGCCGAAGCGGCGGTGACTTGCTGGACACTGGCAAAGTGACGAAGTCCGTGGGAAACGGGGTTTGCGGCGAAGCGGTTACGCCAAGATGAATCTCTAGGCTAAGTATGGGACGGTTGAGGAACACGAACCTATTTATACGCATCTGTGGGTTGAAATGTCACCCCTGCCTACACCGCTTACTAGGCAGGTCTCGAATTCCGTCTCAGACACAGGTAAGGGATGAGGCGGCGATTGTCAGTTGGAAATGTAAGCTAGCCGACATGGTACTACGGGGAGCGCGTAGCTAGACCGTGGTGTTCGAGACGACTTGCGGCAAGCAAGGATAAAGACTGCGATAGGCAACCTCGCCCATACGCTATAACGTCCAGCATGTGAACTGGGGAAGGTTTGTACAGATGCCAAGGGAGTGTGCCCCCGATGATGTACAAGCTGGCGGAGCCTCTATAGTAGTCCGAGGCCGTGAAAGACGGTTACATGGCGAAGAGAGGCAGTTTACGCGGTTTGCTTGGCTAATTAACTGACCATAGTGAGGTGAAGACCTTTGATAATCAGTGAAATGCAAAACAAACTGGCGACATGGTCAATGGAGAGCAAGGAGCGCAAATTCGACCGCCTCTTGAGACTAGTTGCTGACAGAACATGGCTAAGTGAAGCGGCTCGCATCACACTGTCATCCAGTGGAGCCCGCACACCAGGCGTAGACCGTGTCGATAAGCGGATGATGGAGGACAATCTCCAACAAGAGCTGGAAACCATACGGGACGAGCTGTTGGCGGGCACTTATACTCCCCTTCCAGCGCGTCGAGTCTACATCCCGAAAAAGAACGGCAAGCTCAGACCACTCGGTATTCCCTCCCTACGAGACAGGATTGTACAACGAGCCATGTTCATGGTGATGGAACCCATTTGGGAAAGTGATTTTCACGCTTACTCTTACGGGTTCAGGCCTTCCCGAAGTGTTCATCATGCGATTCGTACCGTGAAAAGCCAATTGACAGCCTCAGATAGTCGAGGCAGCGCGGGGCGCTGGGTGATCGAAGGAGACCTAGCGAGCTACTTCGATACGGTTCATCATCGGCTATTAATGAGGGTCGTTAGCAAACGCATTGCTGATAAACGCTTCTTAACCCTGCTATGGAAATTTATCAAAGCAGGGCACGTTGACAAGGGTCTGTTTCGTGCATCAAGTGAAGGAGTTCCTCAAGGTGGTGTCATTTCACCTATATTATCCAACATTATGCTCCATGAGTTTGATGCATGGATGGAAGAGAGATATCTGACCAAAAAGGTACGAAAAGACAGATGGGCATGGAACGATGGAATTCGTAAACAACGCCCCATCGTTACGAAAGAAAACCGACAGTGGAAGCCTGCGATATCCTATTGTCGCTATGCTGATGATTTTCTGGTCATCGTAAAAGGTACCAAGGCTCATGCAGAAATCATGCGTGAAGCTTGCAGGCAGTTTCTTGAGGATAAACTGAAGCTTACGTTAAACATGGACAAGACCCATATCACGCATGTGAACGATGGCTTTATCTTCCTTGGGCATCGAGTCATTCGCAGGAAAGGGCCAAAAGGACGAATGCACGTTGTGACAACCATTCCATGGGAGAAATATCGAGGGTTTGTCGGCAAATTGGTGAAACAACTTTCTGCAAACTACAGCGTAAACCGAATGGATATGGTGGAAAGCCTAAACCGTCAACTTGCGGGTTGGGCGAACTTTTATCGATACACCGACTATACCTCTAGCATATTCAGCAAAGTGGACCGCGTGGTTTTCTGGAAGTTAGCCTACTGGTTGGCGCGAAAGTACAAGCAGGGTTTTCGAAAACTCATGCGTGACCATGTTCGAGTTCCTGAACTAGGAAAGGCGAAAACATGGGTACTTCGTAGCAGAGATAGTCGGGGTTGCTATAGGGTGATAGCACTTCGGCGACTTGTCACCAGTCCTAAAAATCGTTTTCTTTGGAGGAATCCTGAAAAGAATCCATACCTGCTTAGCGACCCAGCTCGACATTCAATTGAATCGCGTTATTGGGACGTCGCCTTTGCTTTGAGCAACACGTAAATGGAGAGCCGGATGCGCTGAGACGTGCAAGTCCGGTTCGGAGAGGAGATGCAGGGAAATAGTTCGACTACGCCCTGCTTCTTACTCTACTCCCAACGGACGAGGGATGGGTCTACCTAGCCAGCTTGGAGGATCTATATAGCCGTAAAATTGTGGGTTGGAGTGCGGGTGCAAGGATGACGAAAGAGCTGTGCATTAAGGCGTTGGAGCGGGCCTGGGAACGCCAGCGGCCGACAGGATCCGTATTGCATCATTCGGACCGTGGGAGCCAATACGCCTCTCATGACTACCAGGAAAAGCTGCAAGAGTACGGGATGGTTGGTAGCATGAGCCGCAAAGGGAATTGCTTTGATAATGCGTGCATCGAGTCCTTTCACAGCATTATCAAGCGAGAGCTCGTCTACCTCGAAAAGTTCAAAACGAGAGAGCAAGCCATACAACGAATTTTCGAGTACATCGAGGTGTGGTACAACCGGGAGCGGGTACACTCATCCATCGGCTATCTAACGCCGGTTGAATATGAAAGAAGATATTTCCAAGTATCGAGGGCCAAGGCAAGCTGAGCGGGACAAAAGTAATCATATCAGAATATTAAAACTTTGGATTTCTCCGTTCTGGAGTGTCCACTATATTGACTTAATACTATCCTTATGCATTAGATTCATTATTCGCTTGTATTGAGCCTCTGTCACTACTTCCTTCACACAACTCATCACCGAGGACTGACACAATCTTGCGGTCGCAACATTTGCATCCCATTGAACGCGCTTGTCCATTAGAGGGAAAGGAGCGGTTCTTGCCTGTTTTTTGGAGTAAAGGCGGATAAAATCGTTCAGGGCAATAGTGACGAAAAGCGCTTCAGGATAGTAGATTTGGCACTTGTAATAGAGATTTTTCCCTGGCGTGATCATCTCCAAGAATTTCATTCTGTCCTCGTCCATGCCATTCGAAACGAACTCGATTTCCCGATCTCCTTGAAATGCGTGTCGGATATCATACATGACTCCAAGAACGCGGAGTCGAGCACCTTCGTAGTCCCCATTCGCCTTCGTCCCCGATAATGGTGAGCAAAGACATGTACAGGGTATCTAAGTCCTGGAAATCGCCAGATATCTCGATACCAGCGAGATTCCGTGTGTTGCGAAGCGTTAGCATGTGTGTTCACCTGCGTTCGTGTTGATAGGATTAAGGTTAGTATAGCGGAAATGACGGGGATACAGGTTGAAGGTCATTGAGGTGGATAAGAAAATAAAGTTGATGAGATTCGACTTGCCGTTATATTTTAAACTTTATAGAGCAGTGAACCATCCACTTATTCTTCAACCTATAATCTCAAACCCTTAACACAATCTGCTACAATTATCTAAAACCTACAATATTGACGGAGCAGAGGAGGAAGTACCCTATGATGCGAGTCCCCTACGACCATCACCTTGAACCGATTGACGAACAACTGGCGAAGCTGATAGCGGAACGACTTCGGATCAGCCAAGGTACGAACGGCTATCCAACAAAAGAACAGTTTGATCGATGGTGTGAGGAATATCATGTTGATCGCCACGTCATTGCATCGGTGTTCGCCGCGATGAACAATCCGCGCCGCCCGCCGCGACTACCCGTTTCACCGCAAAACTTGGTCGGCATCGTTCCTGTGATGAAGAAAGTACAGTCGGAAGGAATCGCCTATCAAATTACTCGTATGGAACAATATGCAGATTTCAGTCTTGTTTACGTGGATATCTACACAGATGATGATGCGGAAACTGCAGAGTTGAACATTCAGCTTATGTTAAACGTTGAGCCGAGTGAGGGGCGGCAGATCCAATTTCACCGTTCCCAAGGACACACGAACCAATCGTCTCTGGTATACATGGTCAGCCCAAAATTACCCGACGACCTCAAAGCCTTTTCGTTCCGACTCGTTCCAAATCCCATGCCACACCACCCGCGTCCGCCAGAGAGGATTTTAGATCAGACGGTTGCGTTCGATTAAGGGGTTCAATGTTCCTGCGACAACGTCATTATTCTCATTGGACAGCGAGTATCAAGGAGGAGAAACCTAATGGACAGGTATCCGTGTCCGTTTACTTAGAACTGGAAAAGTTCAAAACGAGAGAGCAGGCCATACAACGAATTTTCGAGTACATCGAGGTTTGGCACAACCGGGAGCGGGTACACTCATCCATCGGCTATCTAACGCCGGTTGAATACGAAAGAAGATATTCCCAAGTATCGAGGGCCAAGGCAAGCTGAGCGGAACAAAAGTAATCATATCAGAATATTAAAACTTGGAATTTCCCCGTTCTGGAGTGTCCACTATATTGACTTAATACAATAGGGAATCCAAACGCCATTTTGACGATGAAACCATTCGACTAAAACTCAGGAGTGAGTCACTATCCATCATCCAGATAGGCAAGTACTGAGTGACATATTTCCAATTTTACTGTTTGGGATAGGAGTCTCCAGTATTGGGGACTTTGTTTATCTCATCGCAATCAACGTTCTTGTATGACACGTCTGAAAATGTGTTTGTGACTCATCGATGGTGCTACGAATAATATAGCGCCTCGAAGAACCTTGCTTAGATGACGACTGCAGGATGGCTTGAGCCGTATGACGGGAAACTGTCACGTACGGTTCTGAGGGGGCGAGGGCATCGCAAGGTGCCTGAGCTACCCGACCAGTAATCCTGAACAACGATTGTGAATTCGAGGTGAATGAATGGCTTTTGGAGAGAAACAATTCCGAACTAACATTTGGACAGGTATATTTGTATCTGGAGTTGGCATTTCTGCTATAGGGGATTTCATCTATCTCGTCGCCATTAACGTTTTTGTTCTCGACCAAACACACTCTGCATCGGCTGTTGCAGGTCTGTGGGTTGTGTCTAGGATTGCGGCGTTAATTGTAGGACCTTGGGCTGGAAGCATAACAGATCGATTCTCCCGTAGGAAGCAACTGATTGGCGTCGAGCTTACCCGTGCAGTGCTGATTGGTGTTTTGCCACTCCTGCCACACTTGGCTTCTATTTACGCAATTCTATTTCTACTTGGAGTTTGCAGTACATTTTTCGGTAGTCTGTTTCTTCCGTATCAGACATTGCTTGTTCCCGAGGAGTTCCGAAAAAGAGTAAATTCGATTGTCAGTACCTTACGGTACAGTGCTTTTCTGACGGGACCTGCCATTGCAGGGGTGCTCTTGATCCATGGCAATCCTTCCATCCCTTTATGGTTGGATTCGGTTAGTTTCTTGGCTTCTGCAATGTCTTTCATCTTGTTGCCTGAATTGGGCACGCCACAAGCATCCACGGAAAGAAAGCATCCTTGGCGTACTGTGTTCAAGGATTGGCAAACTGCATTTCAATTTCTCAGTGAGAACCGACTGTTTACCGTCCTATTCAGTTTGAACGCACTCATTGGCATCTTTGCACTCACGGCAGACACGCAAGAGGTTGTCTTTGCTCGGCAAGCCTTGCACCTTGGGCAACTTGGTTACGGCATGATGGTCACTTCCGCAGGAATCGGATTTGTCTCTGGCTCTCTGCTGTTATCGATCATATCTAATCGGCTCACTACCACATGGCTTTTGGGTATCGGAACTCTGTTGAATGCGGTAGGATATCTACTCTATTCTTTGGCACATTCCTTCTGGGCGGCTGTTATCGGACTCATCATCCTGGGGTTGTTTGGTTCAAGTGCGAGCGTGGGATTTACCACATACACACAAAAAGTAATACCAGTATCACATATGGGGAGAATCAACAGCGTAGTCGGTCCACCTCAATAATTGCTAAACATCGTGTTTATACTGCTAGGTGGTTTCGTGGCGACTTGGTTTGGAGTACGTAGCTTAATGGTAGGAATGACAACGTTGATGAGTCTGGCGGCACTAATCATCGTATTTCTTGCATTTCTGCCGAGTAATCAGCCACAAATGAAGGATTCTGCATCGAACAATGCTTCTTGAACATAAGGGGGCAATAGTGCAAGATCGACCGTCACACAAATACGAATGAATATGCGGAACGCGGTGTATATATACCATGTTTCTTCATGTTTCAGGGAACTCTTAGAGTAGGAAAAGCCTGCATTCACGTTCCAATAAATGTATTAGAGTATATTTTCGTTAAAATGTCGGCGGTACCCCATGATGAACCAGTCTGTCCACGAGAGCTGCTGTAAGTTTTATATCTCCAAAGATCGTGCTCCATTGGCAAATTCGAGATTTGACGTACGATCACGCTTCGGGTCTCGTAGCATTCAGAAACCACATGGAACAGTAATTCGACCCCATCCTGGAGAAACGGTTCGAAACCCATTTCATCTAAAATCAGGAGTTCACACCGCTGCAAATCTCGTATGAGTTTCTGTCTCCTGTCTGGTATTTTTCCTGTAAGAGAGCCACCAATTCATGTACCCGAAAAAACCTGACCTCATGTCCTTGCTTACAAGCCTCCACCCCCAACGCCGTAACCAAATGCGTCTTGCCCGTTCCCATATTCTCTTACTTTACAGAAAACGCAAAGGCTGCTTACTATAGGGGAAGGACATGATCAAAACCTTACGCTCTACTAGTTTGTCCTGCGTTCCTACATAAGCGGTTCCAAAGTTCACCTGCGCTTCACCACCCGGATGCTCCAACCGTTCATAACTTTGTGTATGCTCCAGATTCAAAGTTTCGCGGTATGTCGTTGTTTCCGGGGAAGTTGCCCATCTTCCATCAATCAGGTATCACAATGTCAAGGTACGATCCCCTGACAGGGCGAGATTTCTTTCGTTTTCCAAAGGATAGGCTCCAGTCATTCTTCACGGCATCCTTCTTGGCTGTGCGCCAATCCACCGCTATTTGAGTGGCAATGTCTGCTATCGACAAATTCAAGGGTAGACTTTGTAGAGTGATGTTGACAAGTGCCTATTCAATTTCCGCATCGTAATCGCAGGCTAGCTCTGCATTTTTATGCCGCGTTTTTCTGTGCTTTTATGATGTGGGAAACAACCGTTCATGCACATGAGGGTATCATTCTCGATGATCCTCATCTCAAAACGGCAACCTGGGGTCCCATCATCGGTAACCAAAGTGGGGAGATCTTCGTCTATTCAGTAAAAGAGGTGTTTCCCATGAAAGGTACTTTCTTTACGGCGATGGTATCATGTCTCCTACTAACCGGTTGTGACACAGGGGCTATATCGCACACGCAGGGAACAAATGGGGTAATCCCTAATGCGGTGTTGGTCACACGGAATTATGGAAGTGAACAAGTCACATTTTCTTTGGATGCAGCCATAGCGAAACAACTGTATGGAGATATCAAGCACCTAATTAAACCCGTATCAGGCGGTCCAATCAGTTGTCCCGCCGATTTCGGACTCACATACGAGATGAAATTCACTTCGAACGGCAATATCGTCATAGACGCACACGTCAGCGCATCCGGGTGCGAATTTATTTCTTACGGAGGAAAGACGTTCTGGGCAAGCACATCATTTTGGAGGGATCTCGGAGGTGACTTGCAGATGAGTGATAGCGTACTGCACGGGTATGCGTTTGAGCCCGGCACACAGATACGTCCGCTCCCGAAATTTGAGCCTCTTTCTCATCCAACCCGAATCATTGTGGAGAAAAACGGGGCGCAGAAGGTCATTTTAGATAAGGCAGTGGTCGACTCCATTGTTGCAAAAATCAACCAAGAAATGAGCGAGAGCCAACCCTCTATAAAATGCAATGTGATGACAAAAGATTGGTCCGTCATCATCGTGTACGAGTCAGGCGGACACGTCCGTGTGTTTGAGAACCACGGCGGAACCTGCCAAGGGCTCCTTGATGACAAGAGCGGCAGAATTTTGTCAGGTTCCATCTTGTCCGATAAAAAATTGATGTAACAAACCAATACTGAAAGATTGCCGATGGGTTCCCTTTGCGTGCTCTCACTCACTCCTCCCAGCGTTTTGAGTGAGATAAATCCCTTCCCTGAAAGCATCAGTTCCTGCTAATTTCTCTCGGTCAACAGGTTGTGAGCGTCTACGCCACGTTTCGCTATTTTGTTGGTTGTATCCTCATGGCTGCAATTTCCGTTTTTGTTGGGCAACAGAGACCTTGTTACCTAGTCGAGGCGTGTAAGCCGCTTCCCTTGATTCTATTTTTATCAACCAACCTTTTTCCATGTAGCTCCGCCATCCGTCGTACGCAACAACCCTTGCTGCGTCAGCAGCCATCCGTCGTCCGGGTTTACAAAGTCGATCGGAAACGTTGAATTCCCTGACATTGCTGGTGGCGTGACACAAAGTGCATTCGATTCTTCATACTTCGTCCACGTCTTGCCGCCATCGGTGGTACGAAAAATAGTGAACGTCGGGTGCATGGAAGCCCACGGTTTCTGTGCCACCAGCCAAGCATCCTGCGCTGACAATCGATCCATCCCCTCGACAGACCAGCCACTTGGCAATGTCCATTTCGTCACCCAAGTTCCATTTAGCGGATTTAACTGTTTAATCACACTCTGACCGTTTGGATCCCCCGACTTGGCAGTGCGCAGCACATACATCCACCCATCTTTCAGACTAGTGAACGCATACCCCTCAAGAGCTCCGGGTGGATCATCATAGGTGGCTTCGATTTTGGTCTGGCTCCCAACGGATAGAAGTGTGTATAACTTCGGATATCCCGTAGTTCCCAAAATCCATTGTCCGTTGGTGCCCTTGCCAGGTAGCAGATAGAATGGTTGCACGATGTAACCTTGACTCGATACCTTCGTAAGAATTTCTCGTGGCAAGCCTCCAACAGTAGCTGGTGTCCATTTTCTCCCACCATCGTTCGTTTTCATAATCATTGTATTCCCCAATTTCGTTGAGTTTTTCAGTGGAGCAACCGTAACATAGCCAACATTCGGGCTTGTAAAAGTGATGTCGTATGCTTGAATCCCGTTTGGAAGCGATCCAACGGTCATCCAACTTGCCCCACCGTTTGATGTTCTCAAGATTGCATTTTCATTTGCACCAGTCCCTAGTGCAAACCCAACGGTCCGTGACACGAAACTGATATTTATAGCAGGCTCCACCCCAGGGTACAACTGTGTCCAAGTTTTTCCGTCATCCGTTGTCTTCAACAGTGCAGCACCGGATTCAAGGCCTGCAAATACATAGGATGTATTCTCAAATCGGTTGCTCAGTTCTATTTGTCTCCATTCTCCATGCTCAACCACGGTATGCCAAGTCTGGCCCATATCATTCGTTGCCAATATAGAACTGGCAAATGGACCTGCTCCTGCACTCAGCGGTATCCAAACGGAGTTGTCCTGGCCAAAGGCAGGACGTCCTGCAAACACTCTGCCCTCTAGTTCCGTTGGAATAGATTTTATCCATGTTTTTCCCCCGTTTGTCGTCCGATACATCACGGTTTCCATGTAATCTGTATCTTTGTATAAGAGCAGACCGTTTGTAGAGGAGCCAAATTGGAGCATTGTTCCACCACCCTGGAATGGCATCGTATGAAGTTGGACATGCCAATGGATTCCACCATCTGTGGTCTGCAAGACAATAAGCTTAGATGTGGGGGCTTGACTAGCCGAGCTCGTAGATTGTTGTTGAACTACTGCCCATCCCATGCTTGAACTCACAAAGTCAGCCTCGACGGGTGTGCCAGTGATGGGTAGCTTCATAGCTTTCCAGATCGAGCGATCTTTCGATTGCTTGAGAAGGTGACCATCCACCCAAGCAACCGACATCTGCCCTGAAAAAGCGAATATTCTAGGATTATCTGGCCAGCCAAACTGTGCGCCTTGACCATTCCATTGTTCCTGCCAGTGTGCTCCGCCATCGATCGTATGATAAATGTGAAATGTTTCATCAGAAGTTTGTAGGGAAGGACCTGTACTTGTCACTACCCAACCCGTTGTAGGGGACGTAAAATGTACATCTTGAATGAGGCCTGCCGGAGACTGCATCCGACGCCAAGTATGTCCTCCGCTTGAGGTAAATATGAGCCCGCTAGGTACTCCTGCAAATCCCTGCTGACTGTTCAAGAAATCAGGTCGAACCTGTGGGGCAATTGTGTTTTGTTTTGGTGTATGTGTCGGGAGCGTCATGGTCAGTTCTGCATTTTGACTGATGTTCAACTGCGAAGGATGCATGGGTGGCAGTGCATTTCCTAGTCTTTTGCTGGAAATCGTCACATGGTTTGTAACGGATACACTTGACGTTGTGCTGTTTCTCGTACCACACCCGGAAATGATCAAACTCATCGCAGCGATAGACATGGTTACAATTCTTATTCGATGTTTCATGAAATTCATCCCCTTTTGCATTTCTACAGAGGAGACGGTGCAAATGGGAGATTGGTTTCACGAAAGACAGTAGGCAACAATACGATAGTATCTTTTTGACTTGGCGAAGGCTCGACCAATGCAACCCACTAAGGGGACAAAAGCCGTAACTTGTCGTACCTATCCTTCACCTAAATTCTCGATAATGAGAGTGTTCTCCAATGGAAGATTAAACCATGAATTAGTGGATAAGTTTGGGCGCACAGAGATATTCAAGATAATAGATCAGTAAAAATATTTGAGAATTTATTCAATACGAACATATTATTATTATAGAGGAAATTAGCAGCGCATTTTTATAGAATATCTCTGATCCTAGAACCAACTGGAAATGAGTTTAGTCAAAAAGAGTTATTGATTGATTCCCTTAAAACTTTGCTTACTTATAGGCAGGAGGGTTACATTAATGAACAGTAAATTACAAATTAGTGGTAAATATAATACACCTGGAGGATAAATCTTGATAAAGACAACCGTCCCTAAATATTTTAAAGAACCGTTTATATTTAGATTTTGGATCGGGCAATCCCTTTCATCTTTTGGAAACAACCTGATTCCGGTTACTATTACATTTGCTGTGTTATCGTTAAACCATTCTGTATTAAGTATTAGTGGTATACTGACGTCTCTTTGGGGAGGACGTATAATTTTCCAACTATTCGGAGGCATTGTATCCGATCGCTGGAATCGTTTGAAATTGCTTATCGCCTTGGATTATATACAGTCTTTCATATTGGCCATAGTAGCAGTTTTGTTTTTTCTTCACGAAGCAAAAATTGGGTACCTATTGATTGAAGCGGCACTAGAAGGGGTTTGCCAAGCGTTATATCAGCCGACAGTAACGGGATTACGGCAAACTATTGTTCCCAAAATATATCGCGGAAAAGTTATCAGTTTGCAATCCCTCACTAATAATCTTACCCGTCTTATAGCTCCTCTAATTGCGGTAATTTTAGTACATTTCATAGGGTATTGGTTGGTATTTCTACTGGATTCCATAAGCTTCATAATCAGTGCATTATCCTTAACTGGAATATCTACCACAAGGCGAATAGATTTGAACACTAAAACAACTAACTTTTTTGTCGATTTACGCGAGAGTTGGAACGCGGTGATAATCTATAAATGGATCATTTGGCTGGCCGCAGCATCTAGTATCACTAATATGATTACGGCAAGTTATTCAGTCGTTGTTCCATTAGTCCTTAATAACAGTTCTGAAGGTATTATAACATGGGGATTTTTGTCTACCATAAATGCGGCCGGTAGTATCTTAGGAGGTATGGTGGGTTATGATCGAATTCGGCGTTATCCTTTCATCATTCCTAAAGTACTCATTGCAATAACGATGCCTATTGTGTTTGTTTCGATAGCATTGCACGGACCACTATACCTCTTAATAATTCCTGTGGCAGGAATGGCAATGGGGCTAACTCTTAGCAATATTACTTTCGATACAGTGTTGTCAAATGAGATACCGGAATCATTAATCGGACGCATTGACTCATTTGATACTGCGCTTTCAGATGCTTTAATCCCATTAGGGTTTATAGTAAGCGGAGTGCTGACTCAATTTATAGGATATAGACTTGTATTGCTGCTAATGGCTGTATTGGCGGTAATTGCAAACGGTGGTGTGCTATTTTTCAAATCGATAAGAAGTACTCATTTTCATCCATATAATTAACTCGTAAATGGGGGCAACAATAGTGGGTCTACATAAGCAAGGATGAAAAACGCTAAGTCGTCTATTGACTTGATACCATGTCTTGCAAGGTCCAATAATACACGTTGTGTATTCGATGCGCCCATCGCCCACACGTTGGGCAATAAGTACCCGTATTGTACGATACGGCACGAAGCACGATGATCGGATCGAAACTGTACACCTCCATCGCTTTTAACACTAAGAGAAAGGATTCTATGATCTCATTCATCTCGTATCGCGTCTGACTTCAACGTATCAAAAGACGCATACGAATGTTGTCGAAACAAGGGACATCACTTAAAGATCGCTAGAGCACTTTTCAGTATAGATTCGCATCAAGATACGATTGTAAGATGAGCTAGTCTCTCAGGTGTAGTCTATTGCCGAGAAAGCAAGAGTTAGATTATTTTAAGCCTGCCCCCACACGCCCCAAAAAGGCGATGAATGAGATAGAAAAGCGGGGAAAAAGTAAATGTTTGAGGGTTGATGAGAATTACGATTTTATTGTATTTTTTGCCAAATAACGCAAATCAAGAAGGCCTGCAACACCAATGTACCTAAATGGGAGAATTGCCTCTCCCATGACGTATTCAGATGATTCAGGTAGATATTTGCGAGAAGCGGCAAATCACCCCACCCTGAAGAGATCTGAAAAAGTTAAGATAATAGCCCGATTATTTCCGTATACATCTATTTATAGTATATAATAGAATCTAGAATCGTTTGGGAGATGCCTTCAATGCTTCGTAAAGATAGCTGACCATGGTCGACCTGCTGAATGTTCAGTGCCCCCTTTCAAAATTTATAATTTGGAATATATGAATAATATTTCTGACGTTCAAGTGATTAGCTATATTCAAAGGTCAAAACAGAAACATTGAAGATGGAGGTGGTCAAAAGCATGGTTTTTCGGTTTATCGAAATTCACGATAACTGGAAACGAATGTGCACAACAAACGATGGATATCCACATTTGATGAAACGTCGTCTATATTACCGAGACCAACGATCCAAGATAGTCTAAAAAGCGGCGGGAGCTAAGTTCTTGCTCCAAACATCTGTCGCAAGACTTTTTCCCATTTCATTAAGGGATTCATTCGTCAAGGTCAGGTCGTATTTTCTAGAAAAGTACGTCTGGAAAATCTCCACCTTTCCCTTGACTTTACTCACAACCCCTAGGCGTAGCCATGGACCTGAATTACGAGTTTCGGGACTAAACTAAATTTTACAATTTCACTCTGCCATCCCTGCTTGTCCGTATCGATATCCTCAGCCAGTGCAATAAAGCGAATGCCCTTTTCCACCAACTCTGGAACAACTGTATTCAGTTCCCCGATATTGCGTCCAAACCGGCCCAATGACTTCACTAAAACAATTTGGAACCGTTTGCTGCGTGCATCTTTGATCAGACGTTGAAACTCTTCTCGGCGTTTGAAGCTCGATTGTCTTTCACTGTAAGTGACAAACAAGATCCATCCGTTCCGGCGGATATAATCATTCAAACCTTCCTCCTGGTTGATCACCGATGTATCCTGTTCTTCAAATACAGTGAATAGGCGAATATATGCGCCTACGTTCATTGGTCTAGTCCCATCGCTGAGGGTGCAGGTGTAACTCTATTATAACTCATTCTGTATGCCCAATCCTCCTTTTCAGTATGGTGAGAAGCAACTCAGATAAGGTTTTTTCTCCTTCCAAAGTGCGTTCGATGTGTGGATGCGCGGTTTATGGGTTATCGTTTTGTGTCAAGGGCGTGCCTCCTTGAAAGAGATTATAGGAAAAAAAACAGCCCGTGGGAGGCTGTTTTGTGTGTTCATATGGGTATTAAAAGTGAAAGAAAAATAAAAGCGGAAGCCTAGGCATAGCCGTTACTGATCACTATTTTTCTCACTCTGAAGAGACTTCCTCCAATACAAATCTTGACGCTTATGTTTAATTCCGTCTATCCAAATCGTTTGATTGTGATCATCGACCTCAAAAATCAGGGTAACTTGGTACAAACCCATTCTTGCCCAATACCCTTCCCACTCTCCAAATGGAATTGGCCTTGCCATTTGTATTGGAGTATGTTTCAAACGCTTAAGGGAATCATTGTAAATCCGTTCTTTTACTTCCGACGGATATCCGTACATTCTGGCTAACTCTGTCAAACCAGATTCAGACCATTTTACATTATAAATTTGATTCACGTTCAAACTCCCGAATCTGTTGACGTAAATAGTCTAATCCCTGTTCCCCAGTGTAGGTTCGTCCAGCCTTGCGATCTTCTCGGCTCGCCCTTACTTGCCGGATCACATCAGCATCTTCAGACAGGCCCTTTACGTCCAATTCATCCGCATGCTCTTCAATCCGTACAGAAACATCAAATTCTTCCTCGATCATTTTGACTAGATCAGACAATTGCAAAACATGCTTTGCCTTGAATTTATCATAAAGCTGTTCCGTCGTAATAAACTTCATTGCCGATCACCGCCCTTCTTTCCATTATAAATCCTTTCCTCTAAAAGAGCGAGCGTAAAGAAAAACGATCCAATTCTATTTTCTTACATCGAAGTGACTACAGAATAACCAGAAAGCCGCCCATTCTCCTTTAAAAATATTTCCCTAACCATTCCCTTCTACAGAGCAAATCATTCTAAAGTCTTCAAGTTTTAAAAACTTCATCAGACTATAGTAAACTTTTTTGATTCGGAATCCGATGTTATAAGTATAGTGGACCCAAGAAACTGGACACCAGATAGGAGGACAGTTGGGTTACACTAAGCCTATGAAAAAACAATACACTCTCAAGTTCAAATCGAAAGTCGTCAAAGAGATTCTCAAAGAGGAAAAAACCATGGCACAGATTGCTGCGGAGTACGGTGTTCACCCCGTTCAATTGAGCCAGTGGAAGAAAGTCGCCGTTGAGAACATGGCTAGCCTGTTCGTCGATGAGCGCAAGGCCGTGAAGGAACAAAAGGCTTAGGAACAGAAAATCGAACGAGTCTACGCCAAGGTCGGTCAACTTACCACTCAATAGATTAGACACCTCAAACTGAGAATTTTTAAGTCTTAATATTCTGATATAGAAAACTCAGCTAACTTTTACCTGTTGTGCATGGAAATATCTTCTTTACTTCTCGGCCGGTGATAAAAAGCCTATAGACGAGTGAACGCGTTCCCGGTTGTACCAAATTTCGATGTACTCAAAAATTCGTTGTATGGTTTGCTTACGCGTTTTAAACTTTTCCAGATAGACGAGCTCACGCTTGATAATGCTGTGAAATGACTCGATACACGAATTATCAAAGCAGTTGCCTTTGCGGCTCATGCTCCCGACCATTTCGTATTCTTGCATCTTGTTCTGTAGTCATGAGAAGCGTATTGGCTCCCACGGTCTGAATGATGCAGTACAGAACACCTACGGGTTTTTGACGTTTAATAGCCTGGGTTAGCGCCGTGATGCACAATTCTTTCGTCATTCGTGCATAGGCATACCAGCCCACGATTTTCCGGCTGTACAAGTCCATTAAACTCGCCAAATAGACCCAGCCCTCATCAGTCGGGATGTAGGTAATGTCCGCCATGTACACCTGGTTTGGCCGCTCTGCGACGAATGTCTGGTTCAGCACATTCTCATATACCGGGTAGTTGTGGTTTGAGTATGTGGTCGCCTTATACTTGCGAACCGTACGACTGCGAAGTTCGTTCTCTCGCATGATGGTAGCCACCATCTTCTGCGACACCCGCTCACCATCTTCTCTGCGCAGAATTTGCGTGATTTTGGGGCTGCCATAAAGTCGACGAGACTTCACAAATATCTGACGATTCCGCTTCGTGATTCGCTTTTGGCGTTTGAAACGCTCGCTCTCCGGGCGCCAGCGCCATGCGTAATACCCGCTCCGAGATACATCCAACATCTTGCACATCTTCTCAACCGGAAATATGGAGCGGTATCTATCGATGAAGTGGTACCTTACTTCCGGTCGTTCATGAAGATGCGCGCCGCTTTTTTTAAGATGGCGTTCTCCTCTCGTAGTTCGCGAATCTCCCGCTCAAGATCCCGCAAAGCCTTTTCGTCCGGCTTAAGGTTCCCGTTACCAACGAACGGAGTAGCTGGATCCTCCTTGAACTTCAATATCCAGCCATACAACGTCTTTGGAGATACATCCAGTTCACGTGCGACCTGGCTTGCTGGTTTCCCACTTTCCGAAACTAATTGAACAGCATGAAGTTTGAATTCCTTGTCGTACTTCCGTGTCATGTAGCTCACCCCGAATCACCTTATTCTTACATTCTCAATTCGTTGTGTCTACTATTTCATCCTAACACCAGATTTCAGGAGGTTCTGATGAGCGACACACAGCACTCCACATGTGTGGAGTAGGTAACTTAGGCGCCTGTCAGCAGCACGAGCATCGTATCATCCACCCGCAACTCTTACTTCCACCATAGTACGCATAAAAGCAGGCGCTTTGGAACAACAGAGAACCTGCTTTATGCGGAATGCTGACCAATCGATCCTCATAAGGATCATGTACATTATCGAGAGAGCAGTGAAAGTTAGGGTCGATCGGGAGATATTTGTATGGCATCCAGTGGAGTCAACAACTCTCTAGTCAGAAGTAGATGGTCCACACCCTATGCCTGTAACATTGACGTACAAGTGTCATGTCATTCTATGACACTGGCAAACAGAACTAAAGCTATAGCGTATTGCAAAATACGAACTTTTATAATTGCATCTTCTAACTGCGGGACACCAATTTCGTTTTGAAAATTAGACCCATGCGCTATTGAGTGCCTCATTCGTAACAATTCATCAATAAACGCGATCCACAAAGATTCCTCACGCTTTAGCTTCTTTTCTTTTTGAGATATGGAGTACTTGTCTAATTCTATATTGTATGGAAAACTTACCACTGCTAATTTAAGATAATCCTTTAACTCAGATGACAAAACTAGTGTTTCAGCCCTATTGTTCTCAAACACAATATCTAGATTAGACTGATAAATCAGTGTAAAAAAATCCTTGACTCCAAAGTTAGTTAAAACTGTTTCGATAACCGTTGGAGATGGGTTTTTGTTTCGCTCAAACAAAAAGGGTTCCACAACAAGCTGTGCATTCAAGCTTTCAAATTCCTCTAGCAATTTCCCCTGAATTCTATAGTCGATGCCTCCACTATCGTTTATCGGCGAAAGAAATCTTGAACAATAGGTTTTTTGCACAATTTTCGGCAGATCTTTAAATCGGACAAAAGCATTCAGATCCTTAATTAAAATCGATGCAGTTTCTTTTACAAATCCCTCTAAATGGGCAACTAATAAAACTACGGCAGACCTACACAGAACATTCTTTACATCATCCTCACTCCTCGTTATCTGGTCAATGAGGATATCTATCTCTTTCCATCTTCCTTCTAACTCCTCAATGAAAACAGACGCGAACGTGTTGGTACTAGACGTCATTTCGTAAGCAGCTCCTTAGCAGCTTCTATACGTCTAGAAACCTTCTCTCGATCGTTGACACTCCCCGATACCCATTCAAAAAATTCGGGATCAGCGAATAACTGTCGAAAATTCTCAAATGTTAAGTCTAATAATTGTGGATTATTGAGGTCAACACAGTCGACGATGGCAATTGCTAGAGAGTCATACACAGCTGCATTAAAATTAGACATTTTGACAAACTTCCCGTCTTCGAGCCGATATTTTGCAAAGGCTTTGTCCCCGAATTCTTTTCGTATCAGTGCCATTGTCTTGGTGAATTTTTCGCTGTAAATCCGCAATTCAGCACCTGATAACTTGTTGAATTGTTCCATGGATTCCGAGAGAAATGTTTTGAATCCCTTTTTAAGATTCTTGTAATTATTATTGTGTAATGCAAAGAAACGGAGAACAAGCTCAACATCCTCCATCTTCTGAACTTTTTTACTCTCATCCGGAGCGGCCAAGTCGATTTGATTTAACACTCTAAAGTCCTCATTCTTTGCAAGTTCCTTAATCATTTTGTTAAACGGGCCTCTATATATCGCATTTCGTAATTCTTGTGCTTCCAATTTAACTGACCCAGAATTCAATCTCTCAAAAATGTCGTACTTAACCTGGGGATCCAGTGTCGAATCAATCCGTAAGCACTTTATTGTTCTTTCTTCAAGCCTTCTTACTAGGAAAGGAGGTAAATCCCTATAAAAAGACCCGTTGAGAGGCTTGAGTACCTCCATGCCTTCGAGTGGTAAGTTATTAGTCATAAAATTAAAAATAGCCGTTAATCGTTGCTGCCCATCAATGACAGAATACCTCGGTATATCATCATCAACTTCATCATCAACGTCAATATCCTGTGAAATATAGATCAATGGAACAGGTATATTCAAAATTAGACTTTCGATTAGTTTAGAAGATGTCTCTTCATTCCACCGATGATTTCTTTGGTATTCAGGATCAAGCTTTATGACCTTCTTATCAATTTTCTTTACCAAGGTTTCCAAATCGTACTCGATGTTTTGGGTCTTAACAGTACGCTCTTTGGCAAGCTTTTGTAATTCATCTAGGTTTTTCTTCAGTGAGCTCATTCGGAATCCTCCCAGGCTAACGCAAGTATCATTTCATTTAGATTCGGCTCCTAAAAATCATCCTGTAGACACAGGCTTAATTCCATGCCCAACCATCACTATCTAAAGATAAAATTTACGTACTCAGATCTGTCTCGAATAAGTTAATTATACAATATCTCCTTCTCCAATTATAAACATGTTGGCTAACCAACAAGGGATAAGGAATTTCCACAGGCACCCCTTATAGTAATAAAGCGACACCTCAATCCTTACGCATTCCTCAAATACTCTATGCACATTAGAGACGCCCACTAGTGCAAAACCTACAAAATAAGTCACCCTAGCAACCAATCTTTAAGATTGTCAATGCAACGCTCTCCATCTCAGCTACTTCATTTTCTAAGCACAAAGAAATCCAACTCTCAATGACGTTTTTAGCGAAACTGCCACACCTCACCCCTCAAGTTCGGGTTAACAATTTTTATGAAGTAATTTCAGTACCATCCGAAAATGTCGTCATCGAAGCCTCTACCCTCAATTCCCGCTTTACCACTACTTTTGATATGGTTCACCGCGCTGAATCCTAAATCACATAATTGCAACTACTCGAAAACTTAGACTCAAAACAACTGACTTGTTAATATCTACAGCCTATCACGCTTTTATGGATTACAGATCAAATTTGATCGAGTAGGAGGGGGCGGCTAGCCCCCGACCTCTCACACCACCGTACATGCGGGTCCGCATACGGCGG
>NZ_MPDK01000120.1 GCF_003144315.1 Sulfoacidibacillus thermotolerans
GTGTATTTCAATATCATTGGTACGTTAAGTGACAGTGAATTAAATAAAATTAATAACTATGTTGACGAATATTATAAACAATGGGGTAAACAATATGTAAGATTTAATGTGAATTTGAAAAATAAGGACACAAATAATAGTTCATTTAGCTACGGAGATAACCGATTCGAGAAGTCTCAAGGTAGCAAGTGGACATTTCAGGAATAATTGAGGAAGACTTATGGCAGATTGGAATGGTTATATTATGGACATCAGCAAACAATTTGATCAGGGCGTTGATGATCTGAACCAGCAAGTTGAAAAAGCGTTGGAGGATTTAGCAACCAATCCTTCCGACCCGAAATTCCTTGCCGAATATCAAAGTGCATTAGCTGAGTATACATTATATCGAAATGCGCAATCTAACGT
>NZ_MPDK01000121.1 GCF_003144315.1 Sulfoacidibacillus thermotolerans
GGGCATAATAAATTTATTGAATCTCCTTCTTTTTCAATATATATTAACACATCATCATCAAGCATGATTGCTTGATCATCGGTATCAATTGAAGGGATACCCAAGGCTCGGCAAATAACATCTGCTAAATCTTCCATATATTCCTCTTCTACAAATGACGAATACCCTTTCACCATATTCCATCTTTTGGGGTCCCCTCTTCTTTCAGCATAAGCCAGCTCTCACGAAGATACCGGTAATTTTTTCATAACTTTATTTCCAGGCACACCAGTATTCATCTCTTGGATTTCCATATTACCACTATTCATTAGAATAGTAGAAAATAATCTTTTCTCTTCTGAGGATAATTTACTATTTAATTGAGAAAACTGCCCTGTTTCATGTTTTCTTATTATTTCTCTTTTAATT
>NZ_MPDK01000122.1 GCF_003144315.1 Sulfoacidibacillus thermotolerans
GTCTTGAGATCAGACTCATTCCCGGAACTGACTTCAGGCGACATATATCAATGACGTTGGTGCAATAAAAGATAGTTGATGTAATACATCTATTCAAATTTGTGATACATGTCAAAAAATTGGTTGACCAAACTCGTTATTTATATAAGGGCACTTACGAAGTGCACTCTTTTTTAAAGCGAGGAAGTACCAATGAAAGAGAATAAAGTACAGCAAATCAGTCATAAACTGATTAATATCGTTGTTTTTGTCGCAATTGTAGAATACGCCTATTTATTTCTCCATTTCTATTAATAACGGAAATAAACTGTTCACTTCAGTGATATTTAAAATATGCATCCTCTCCCTTTTTTGTAAGTAATTATTATATCCGTGGGAGAGGAATACACGCTGTCAGGTAATC
>NZ_MPDK01000123.1 GCF_003144315.1 Sulfoacidibacillus thermotolerans
GATATCCACCTTTTCCTCAGATTTTTTTCATTAAATGCATAAAACTTAATCACCAAATGTTGCTAAATATTAAGCTGATTGTTCTGGTCATGTTGGAGTAGCACAAATTTCTCTGCTGCAAATAGCTGTTTGAAGTTTTTTTAATCTTTGTTTGTAGATTCTCCCCGTTGCTGTAAATCACGGTTGGCTGTATTGACGTTTTCACATTCTGGTGACAGATTGTAGGTCACGAGGGGCATTTTATGGAGGATCCGCACTGTTACACTGATGTTAATTAGTACGGCATCCCCACCTCATAACGTTGACCCGACCGGGCAAAAAACAAAAAAGGTCAGGCAGCGACAACCCACTGCAAAGGGTTAAAACAACAAACATCACAATTGGAGCAGAATAATGC
>NZ_MPDK01000124.1 GCF_003144315.1 Sulfoacidibacillus thermotolerans
TGTGTTGGTGTGGTTTTTTTTGTGAAGGAGGGGGGGCGCGCCGTGCTCGACCCCGCTCGTTTCGTCGGAGGCGTCAGGTGTGTATAAGAGAGAGGGGGGAGGCGAGCCCGACTGAGGAAGTAGTTGCAAATGGCAATGTCACACTAAACTTTTTTGCCAATTATCGAGCGTTAGCCAGCGGTGTTCGGCCAGGTGTGGCGAAAGCGGATGCGATATTTATGATCAATTTGGATTTGCCCCTATATTTCCAGACATCTGTTATCACTTAACCCATTACAAGCCCGCTGCCGCAGAAATTCCCCTGTCCCTTATACCCATATCCGACCCCACGAGACTAAGGCGAAACTCGGATGCCGACTTCGGCTTGAAAAAAAAAAACACACTAAAAAGAAAA
>NZ_MPDK01000125.1 GCF_003144315.1 Sulfoacidibacillus thermotolerans
CGTATATAGTTAGCCTGACATCCAACAAGGAGGTTTATAGCGAATATTCCCACAAAAAATCTTTTCCTCATAACTCGATCCTTATAAAATGAAAAGAATATATAACTAGGTTTAATTTATGAGTTTAAGATACTACATAAAAAATATTTTGTTTGGCCTATACTGCGCACTTATATATATATACCTTATAACAAAAAACAACGAAGGGTATTATTTCCTAGCGTCAGATAAGATGCTATACGCAATAGTGATAAGCACTATTCTATGCCCATATTCAAAATATGCTATTGAACACATATTTTTTAAGTTCATAAAGAAAGATTTTTTCAGAAAAAGAAAAAACCTAAATAATGCCCCCGTGGCAAAATTAAACCTATTTATGCTATACAATCT
>NZ_MPDK01000126.1 GCF_003144315.1 Sulfoacidibacillus thermotolerans
TTTTTTTTTCTTTTTTTTTTTTTTTTCCAGGCAGAAGACGGCTTACGATCTTTCCCTTAGTCTCGTGGGCTCGTATATGTGTATAAGGGACTGGTGCATTAACTGTTTATACGGGCACTGTTACTCAAGGCACTGACCCCGTTAAAACTTATTACCAGTACACTCCTGTATCATCAAAAGCCATGTATGACGCTTACTGGAACGGTAAATTCAGAGACTGCGCTTTCCATTCTGGCTTTAATGAGGATCCATTCGTTTGTGAATATCAAGGCCAATCGTCTGACCATGTCACTTATCACCATATGACGCTGCCGAAGAATAGAGAGGGGAAAATCACGAGAATGCACAGTACACGAAGAAAAACAGAAGACAGCAGAAAATACACAACA
>NZ_MPDK01000127.1 GCF_003144315.1 Sulfoacidibacillus thermotolerans
ATTTCATTTACAACATCCGTCGCTAAGCCCATCCGTACAATTTGACCCTGTTACTGAAAATATAGGCTGGCTACTTATGCCTAAATCATATACTTATCCCAAACAATCTCAAGAAAAAAATATATTATGGATAACAAGAGACGGCGGGGATATTTGGACTCCATTAGAACTCCCTTGGGAATACCCTGCTATACTTGACTTTCTAAACTCAAAGGTTGGATTCATTTCTACTTATCAGCGTTTCCCTGATACAATCCAAATTCCATCCGCCAATCTATATTTTACTAAGACCGGAGGGCGGAGTTGGACTGAATTGACTAAAGCGTTCCCCGGTCAGCTCTGGATAAAATTTATCACACCTACCGTTGGATTCACATCAAGTAATTG
>NZ_MPDK01000128.1 GCF_003144315.1 Sulfoacidibacillus thermotolerans
GTCATTAATAGTTTTATTTACGATGGAGAGTGGTCGTTAGATAACTACCATGAAGTGCTGAATTCCAAATTTATGCTACAAGGCTTTAGTAACAGTATTTGGCTAGCCTCTTGGTCGAGCATATTGGGTTTGCTCATTGCCTCCCTATTAGTTTCATCACTTCGACACCTTGATAACAAAATTCGTAACGGCGTCATTGCCTTCACCAATATGAGCAGTAATTTCTCAGGTGTACCACTGGCTTTCGCATTCATCATTATTTTAGGTGTGAATGGCGCGTTCACTTTATTACTGAAAAAATACGGCTTAATTGATGACTTTAATCTGTACGGTAAATGGGGGTTATTGACCATTTATGTGTATTTTCAAATCCCATTAGCAGTACTG
>NZ_MPDK01000129.1 GCF_003144315.1 Sulfoacidibacillus thermotolerans
ATGCTGATCTTTCCAAGAATCGCAATTGTTTATCAATATTATTTTTAGTAAAGCAGTAATATTGATATAGTCGAAATGATGCCTCTGAATCACCATGTTGTGATTTATACTTCAGTTTCATCAGCTTTTCTTCACTTAAATCATAGGTCATTGCTGTAGATCCCATCACACTTTCGTTTTCTTTTATTTTTCAATAAGCACCCTGCAATTGACCAATAAGAGAAAAATAAAAAAATAGTAACAAGCATGCTTTCATACATCTACAACCTATCTTATATCACTGGGTTTTTCTGGCGTACCTTGCATATTAGAAATGGGGTGCCCAGATGGCCCATATGTTATCCAATTACCAAGGTCTTTTTCCCCCCCCCCTTCCACC
>NZ_MPDK01000013.1 GCF_003144315.1 Sulfoacidibacillus thermotolerans
GTCCGGCGTTCGTCGCGACTGCTAGATCAGCAATCGTCGAGTCTTCTGTCTCGCCCGAACGATGTGAAATAATCGCTGTATAACCTGCGCGTTTTGCCATTTCAATGGCGTCAAACGTCTCGGTCAATGTGCCAATTTGATTGACTTTCACAAGAATCGAATTTCCTATTCCCTGCTCGATCCCGCGCGCTAAGCGCTTGGTATTGGTCACAAACAAATCATCCCCGACAAGTTGCACTTTTTGACCCAGAACTTGCGTCAACTTCGCCCAATGATCCCAGTCGTCTTCTGCCAATCCATCCTCAATCGAGATGATCGGATAATTTGCAACTAAATGCTCATAGTAAGCAATCAATTCATCTGCCGTGCGGACGACTTGCTCCCCAGAAAAATAGTAAGCTCCTTCTTTGTACATTTCAGTAGAGGCCACATCAATCGCGAGACGCACATCCTTCCCAGGTTGATAGCCCGCCTTAGACACAGCTTCTAAAATCACTTGCAAAGCCTCTTCATTGGAACGCAAATTGGGTGCAAATCCACCCTCATCACCAACTGAGGTCGCTAATCCTTGTTTGCTAAGAACACTCTTTAACTGATGGAAGATCTCTGCGCCCATGCGTAGTCCTTCATGAAAGTTTGCTGCACCAACTGGCATAATCATGAATTCTTGAATGTCAACATTGTTGTCCGCGTGTTTTCCGCCATTTAAAATATTCATCATAGGAACGGGCAACTGTTTTGCATTCATTCCACCCAAATATTGATAGAGTGGCAACTGCAGTGCAGCGGCGGCCGCACGCGCCACAGCGAGTGAAACGCCAAGAATCGCATTTGCACCTAAATTCCCTTTGTTTTCTGTCCCATCAAGTTCAATCATGAGTTGATCAATGCTAAGTTGATCACAAGCATCAAGTCCAATTAATTCGGGGCCGATCACTTCTTCGACATTGGCGACGGCCTTTGTCACACCTTTTCCAAGATATCGAGTTCCGTCTCCATCGCGCAACTCAACAGCCTCGTGCGCACCTGTAGAAGCGCCCGAGGGCACAATTGCACGGCCTACATGTCCACTCTCTACTACCACTTCGACTTCTACTGTTGGATTACCGCGTGAATCTAAAACCTCTAACGCCCGAATATCGTCAATTTCCGTCATGCGAAAACCTCCTATTCCAAATTCGAGGAGATGATGGATGTCCCCGTCATCTCTTGGGGTTTGGGTATCCCGAGCAGATGCAGCATAGTCGGTGCCACGTCTGCAAGAATCCCGTTTGTCCGAAGACTTACATCAGGGAGGGTCACAATGCAGGGCACAGGATTCGTGGTATGTGTCGTACATGGCAGACCGGACGCTTCATCGATCATCACCTCGGCATTGCCATGATCTGCAATGATGATGGCCGCCCCTCCCACAGCAATGAGCGTATCAACCACCTTACCAAGACACTCATCTACAGCCTCACACGCCTTGATTGCCGCTTCCATGACCCCTGTATGCCCCACCATGTCAGGATTGGCAAAATTTAAAATCATTACATCGAGCCCACCCTTGGCAATGCGTTGCACAGCGGCATCCGCCACTTCGTATGCACTCATCTCCGGCTTCAAATCATATGTGGCGACTTTGGGCGAGGGAATCAAGATGCGCTCCTCTCCATCGAATTGCGCTTCTCGTCCACCACTAAAAAATGACGTCACATGAGGAAACTTCTCTGTTTCCGCAATCCGCAGCTGCGTCATATGCTGTTGTGCAAGCACTTCACCGAGCGTGTTGTCAAGATTGGTCGGCTTATATGCGACATAGCCATTTACCGATTCACTAAAAAAAGTCATGCAGACATAATAGGGATGTGGCCAGTGAGACCCGCGATCAAACCCCCGAAAATCTTCATTCGTGAACGCTTGCGAGATTTGCACAGCGCGATCCGGACGAAAATTGAACATCACAACCGCATCATGTTCCTCAATCAATCCTACAGGATGATCCTGATCATCTACTACGACAAGGGGAAGAACGAATTCATCCGTCACAGACTGTTGATAACTCGCTTCAAGTCCTTGCAATGGATCACGCACAGGTTGTCCTTCTCCATAAACCATTGCCCGATATGCTTTTTCTGTCCGCTCCCACCGTCGATCGCGATCCATCGCATAATAGCGTCCGATTAACGTGGCGATTTGTCCAATTCCTGTCGCATGGCATTTGTCGATTAGATCTTTGACATACTGCACAGCCGTATAAGGCAGCACATCGCGTCCGTCGAGAACGGCGTGGATATACACCTTTTCGATATTCGCTGCACGCGCCATATCAAGGAGCGCATACAGATGTTCAATGTGACTGTGTACTCCGCCATCCGACAACAAGCCGTAAAAATGTAACTTTGATCCGTGCCTGCGCACATGTTCAACGGCACCTTGTAACACAGGATTCTTTGCGAATTCACCCTCGCGAATGGACTTACTGATGCGCGTCAAATCTTGATAAACAATTCGCCCTGCCCCGAGGTTCAAATGCCCCACTTCAGAATTGCCCATCTGCCCATCCGGTAACCCTACCGATTCACCACTCGCACCAAGTGTAGTAAAAGGAAAAATCGTGCGATAACGATCAAAATTTGGCGTGCGCGCAGCCAGCACAGCATTCCCTTTAGTTTGTGGAATCCATCCAAAGCCATCCAAAATAATCAGTGCGAGCGGTTTTGGCGTTTTCATTGCATTCATCTCCTCTTCCATTCAAAAACGGCATCACGAAGTGATCGTCGCCACTTGCTGCACTAATGCAGCAAATGAGGCAGGCTGTAGACTCGCACCCCCGACAAGTGCCCCGTCGATATTTGGTTGCTCCACATAGCTCACGATATTTTCCGGTTTTACGCTCCCGCCATAAAGGACGCGCACTTGCGAAGCTGCATCAGAGCCAAGCGAAGCGGTCACCAAACTGCGAATCCATGCAGCTACTTCTTCAGCGTCTTTGGCTTCGGAGGATCTTCCTGAGCCAATCGCCCAGATAGGTTCATACGCAATCACGAGAGCTGTGGCATCGAGTTCCTTTGCACTCTGCGACTTCAAAGCTTGTAATACCGGGCCTAATTGCCGACTCACCACAGACCGCGTAGCACCCGCCTCACGTTCTTCGAGCGTTTCTCCCACACAGACAATCGGAGTAAGCATTTGATCCAGTGCAGTCATCGCCTTTCTTGCTACTGCATCATCTGATTCAGCAAAATATTGGCGACGCTCAGAATGTCCAAGAATCACATATTCACACTGCAACTCTTTTAACATCGGTGCAGAGACTTCTCCTGTAAATGCACCTTCAGCCATTTCATGCATATTCTGTGCACCAAGCTTCACATGCATTTGCGCCAATTGATCGTGCAAACCAAATAGCGCAGTAAAAGGCGCACAAATGAGCGACTCATGACGTGTATTCAAAAGAAGATCGGCAAATTCTGTAAGTTGCTCTGAAAACGACCGCGCTTCCCGCAATGTTTTATACATTTTCCAATTGCCTGCAACTAACTTGGTCCGCATCTACATGCGCCCCGCCTTTCTCTATCGAGATTGCAACGCGGCAACCCCAGGGAGTGTTTTACCTTCTAGAAACTCCAGCGAAGCTCCACCACCTGTGGAAATATGCGTCATCCGCTCGGCGAGCCCTGCCTTTTCTACCGCAGCAACTGAATCTCCGCCGCCTATGATCGTCGTCCCTTGTACTTCTGCCATCGCTTGTGCAACCGCATTCGTCCCCGCCGCAAAACGTTCCATTTCAAATACACCCATAGGCCCGTTCCAAATGACTGTTTTTGCAGTAATCACCGCTTTTGCATACAACTGACTAGTCTTGGGACCGATATCAAGCGCCATCTCGTCCGCTTTTACATCGTCAATCTCCCCGATGCGTGCAGGCGCGTCAGGAGCAAATGCCGTGGCGAGTACGAGATCAACAGGCAACAAAAGCTCCTTGCCCATCGTCCGTGCCTGATCAATCAGTTCCCGTGCAACCTGGATTCGATCAGATTCTACCAAAGACTTGCCAAGTGCATATCCTTGTGCCGCAAGAAATGTGTTCGCCATCCCTCCGCCAATCAACAAACGATCAACCTTAGCGAGCAGATTTTCAATCACAGCGATTTTATCACTCACTTTTGCACCGCCGATAATCGCCGCAAACGGCCGCTCTGGATGTGCAAGTGCCGCACCCATCACCGAAAGTTCACGCTCCATCAAGAGCCCTGCGACGCCAGGTAAAAAATGCGCGATCCCCTCCGTTGTCGCATGCGCACGATGCGCAGCTCCAAATGCGTCATTCACATAGAGATCAGCGAGTTTCGCAAATTCCGCTGCGAGCTCACGATCATTCTTTTCTTCTCCTGAATGAAAACGTACATTTTCCAACAAAAGTACGTCGCCTTCACGCAGTTTCATCACATTTGCAAGAGCCCCTGCACCAACACTATCCTCGCTAAAAAACACTGGTCCACCCAACAATTCTTCTAAACGTTTTGCAATAGGGCGCAAAGATAAACCGGGAACGACCTGACCTTTTGGTCGCCCCAAGTGACTTGCCAAAATAATGCGCGCACCTTTTTGGCGCAGTTCTTGAATGGTGGGTAAGGCAGCACGAATGCGCGTGTCATCCGTAATCTTTTCCCCATCAAGCGGAACGTTAAAATCTACACGCACAAAAACGCGTTTACCTCGGACCTCGATATCGCGTAATGTTTTTTTCTCCATCCTACAACCCGCGCTCCGCTACATATGCCGCAAGGTCGACGACACGATTTGAATAACCCCACTCATTGTCATACCAAGAAACAACTTTCACCATTGTCCCTTCAATAACCATCGTAGATAAACCATCGACGATTGACGAATACGCATTGCCATTAAAATCACGTGAAACGAGCGGTTCATCCGTATAATCAAGGAATCCTTTAAGTGGGCCTTCTTTTGCAGCTGCACGCAGTGCCTGATTTACTTCCTCCACCGTAACAGACTTTTGCAGTTCCGCGTTCAAATCGACGACAGAGACGTTTGGTGTTGGAACACGCATGGAAAATCCGTTTAGCTTGCCCTTTAATTCCGGTAAGACGAGCGAAACTGCTTTTGCCGCCCCTGTAGTGGTCGGGATAATCGACAGTGCTGCGGCGCGTGCCCGTCGCAGATCACTATGTGGCAAATCGAGAATGCGCTGGTCATTCGTATACGAATGGACAGTAGTCATAAGCCCATGAATAATGCCGAATTGCTCATGCAAAACTTTTGCAATCGGCGCCAGACAGTTTGTTGTGCAAGAAGCGTTTGAGATCACATGATGACTCGCTGCGTCGTACTTTTCGTGATTGACCCCCATGACAATGGTGATATCCTCATTTTTCGCAGGCGCTGAGATGATTACCTTCTTAGCTCCTCCTTGCGCGATGTGTGCCAGCGCCTTTTCTTTATCTGTAAACAGGCCTGTCGACTCTACAACAATCTCTACCCCTGCATCTGCCCATTTCAAATCCCCCGGATTGCGCTCAGCAAATACTTTAACACGGCGCCCATCGACAAGAAGATCAGAACCATCTGCACTTACATCATGCGGGAAGATCCCATGCACTGAATCGTATTTCAATAACATCGCGAGTGTTTCGGCGTTTGTCAGATCATTGACCGCCACAACCTCTACATCATTACGCGAAAACGCCGCACGAAACACATTGCGCCCAATTCGCCCAAATCCATTAATACCCACTTTCACTGCCATTCCAATCGCTCCTTAGATTTTGTATTGTTTCACAGAAAGTATAAAGCGAATAAAACGTGCGCCTTCTCACATGCACCTTAGGACAACTGTGTCTGTTCAAGAATCGCCCGCGCAGCCCCCTCATCAGTGACCAGCGCATCCATCGCATACGCTCTTGCCGCCGCCCGAATCGCCGCTCCCTTAGCACGACCGCCAGCCACCGCAATGACAGTCCCAATATCCGCAAGATCATCAAGCCTCATGCCGACAGTGTTCATCATATATACGCTGTGGCCATGCGCATCAAAATAATAGCCAAACGCTTCAGCGACAGCGCCGCTTGCCTGCAATTTTGCAATCGTGTCGTCATCCAACTGGCGTCTGAGTGCCATCGTAAGCGCATCACCAATGCCATGAACCACAATATCTGCAGTTCGTATGCGCTCTGCCATCTCTGAAATTGCAGGCTCCTTTGACAATCGCTCCACTGTGGGCTTACTCAAAGACTCTGGTACATGAAACATGCGATATGTACCGCCGAGTTTTTCAGCAAGTTGCGAGGCGATCGTATTTGCTAATAGCTCTACGCGCTCGCCAAGCCCACCACGTGCCGGGAGAAACTCTACATTTTGTGGAGTCATCGATTTTGGCATCATATCTGCCAAGGCAGCCATGGTCGATCCTCCAGTAACGGCCACAGTACACGGCGGATGAATATACCCTTGCAAAATTTGCGCCGCGGCATGACCAATGTCACGCATTACCGCTTCATCTTGTTCACTGTCCCCAAGAACAACTGTCACCCGTGGAATGCCAAGCGCGTTTGATAGACGCTGTTCTAGTTCGCGACGGCCATCCAGCTTCCGGATCACTTTATCAAGATCAGCCAACAACGCCTCCCCCACATCTGTGACGGACATTCCCATAGGCCCCACGTCGATGAGCCCTTGCTCTTTAAACAATTCCACATCTGCGCGCAAGATTCGCTCAGTGGTGCCAAGCACTTGCGCTAAACTGCGACGCCCAATCGGCTGATGCAAAAAAATTCGCTGCAAAACGCGATAGCGAGAGCGCAGCTTAAGAGCTAACTCGGGCACGAGGCGCTGACTTGCTTGCAGTAAATCCAAGTGAATCGCTCCCCACATGTGTTCCAGCAAGCATGCACCTGCATATAAGAGACTTGCAGGCCTCTATCTGTCCCGCATAGATCAAAAATCGTCCCGCGATATATTGTACTATATTTCGCAAGCAAGGGAAACAAGAGAAAAACGCAGCAATGGAAGTTTACCTCAACTTCCCGCCGCCATATCCGACTCCACTTGGCGCCGTTGTGCAGAGTTTGGGATGTTCAATTCCTCCCGATATTTTGCAATGGTGCGGCGCGAAACTCGAATGCCACTTTGCTTCAACTGATCTGCAAGTTGTTGATCCGTAAACGGTTCGCTACGATTTTCACGGTCGATGAGAAATTTCAGTTGCGCCTTTACACTCGCCGCCGACACCCCCTCTTCCTGTCCACTAGAAATGAGACGCGCTGAAAAAAAGTGCTTTAGTTCAAAGATGCCACGTGGTGTCTGTGCGTATTTTCCGGAAACCGCGCGACTCACAGTCGATTCGTGCAGACCGAGTTCATCTGCTACCATTTTTAAAGTAAGCGGTTTCAACATTGCATCCCCGAATTCAAAATAATCGCGTTGATAGTGTACGATCATTTCAGCGACACGCTGCACTGTGCGCTTGCGCGCCTCAATGCCACGGACAAACGCTTGAGCAAGCCCCGTCTGACGCGCCACATAATCCCGCAGTTCACTTCCACGCTTCTGGTTTAGAAATTCTGTATATTCTTCGCTTAGGCGCAACTGAGGAAGCGCTAAATCATTTGCTGTCACGACATAGTCTGTTCCAAGCTTGGTCACAATGACATCTGGATAAATATACTGCACATCATCCGCCGCATACTGCCAACCTGGACGCGGATCGAGCGATTGAATCAGACGGATTGCTTGTTGACATTGCGTCTCTGAACAGTGATACTTTTGCGCGAGCTTGACATGTGAACCTGTGGCGCGCAATTGCGTTAAGTCATCTGTCAGCATCCGCTTCGCTAATTCAAACAATGGTCGCTGTGCCCGTTCACATTGTCCCATGCGTGCGTTTAATTGCAAGAGCAAGCATTCCTGTAAACTACGCGCCCCTACCCCGTGGGGTTCAAACCCTTGCAAAATCCACAGTGCATACAGCACCTCGCTTTTTGGAACACGCAAATGTGCCGCTATTTCTTCCTCGGAAATGCTTAAATATCCTCGTTCATCGAGACAATCGATCAAATAATCGACGAGTCTACGCTGGCGTTCACAGATGTGTTGCATCGCCAACTGCTCACGCAGCACTGCATCAAGTTTTGAACGATGCGCGACCGCGTACACCGCCGCATCACTTTGCCGACCAAGTCCCCGCAAACGCGCTCGCTCTTGTCGCTCTCGCTTTGGCCATTCGAGCAGCGGATTATCCGTGATCGCTTGCGTTGCCAGTTCCCAGAGTTCATGCGTCGACATCTGCAAAATCGCTATCGCTTGTTGGAGCGTCTGCGTGAGTGCCAGACGCTGTACTTGCTGTTGTACCAATCGATACCCCTGTTGCACTTGCATCGCCTCCACAAGAATCTCGGATCGCCGCAAATTTCCATAAGCAAGTTTTAGGCCAACTACTCTATGATTTATTATATTTCACACGATGTTTTAAAAACAGGGATGTTCAGAAGTTTTTTCATGCAAATTGCAAGAAGTCAAACTCGGCATACGATCTCTGCCTACCTAAATACGCATTTCTGTGCATAGGATAGAAGTACAGGAATGTCAGAAAACGAAAAAGGGGGCGTCATCGTGCACATTGGCATCATCGGAACAGGTCACATGGGGGGAATGCTTGCAACTGCATTTTGTGAAGCAGGAACTGCGCATCTGTTCATCCACAATCGAACCAAAAGGAAAGCACAACGCCTAGAAGATCAATTCCCTATGAGCATCACACTGTGCGATGATTCAGAAAGCGTGGTTGAACAAGCGGATGTCACTTTCCTTTGCACCAATGCAAAGGATTTGCCAAGCGTTCTCACCTCAATTCGCACCAAGGTACAACCACATCAATACATCATTTCAATCAATAGTCACTACACGCTGCGCGACCTAGAAGCACAGTTGCCTTGCAAAGTAGCCAAAGTCATTCCAAGCATCACCCAAACTGTACGGTCAGGTATTCTTCTTTTTATGCCAGGAAACCGATTAACTCACGAGGATGAAGAACAACTACTTGCACTACTTCGTCGCATCGGTGAACCTCATCTGATCGAAGAGACGCAAACACGCGTCTACTCCGACCTGACAAGTTGCGGCCCAGCCTTCATAGCCTATTGGCTTTTACAATTTACTGACGCCGCCAAACAGCATGGAGTTCCCGAACCCATTGCACAGCACTTGCTCGCAGCGATGGCAGAAGGGGTAGGGCGTCTTATCACAGAAAAGCAAATGACACTACAAGAGATTATCACTCGAGTCGCTGTCCCAGGTGGAATCACAGAAGCTGGCCTCCATGTACTTGAAGCGACAGAGAAAAACCTTTTTATACGCGTTCTTGAAGCCACCCAAAGAAAACAAGAAAACTTAACACACAGTGCAGATGACACACGCTAAACCACTTTACAATTCGCCGATTCACCCCTAAGTCCTTTTGCTTCTCATCGAACTACCTCGCCGTTGTCTCTGTCACGGCGTTTTTCATGGTCGCTTGTTCAGCTAAGCGCTGTACAGAACTGGGATTATAAAGCGTGCGCCCGAGCAATTGCACGGGTCCTTGTTCGACGACGACCTCTGTATGATAGGGAATGTGTTCATAAAACCATTTGGCATCAGGAATCGTCAAATGGAAGCAACCTTCTGAAGCGGGATGACCCAATTTTGCAGCGACATGGAGAAGAACTTGCTGGTCTTGATTCATCGGTACACTGTGAAATAAAAAGATGCCATGTCCATGCCAAGAAACCCAGTATTTTGCACCCATTTGGTACTGATCTGCATAAAACCAGGTGCCCCTCTCCGCTTGGATATGATACACACCAAGTGGTGTACTTGAATCAGGCGCTTTATCAATCCCTGAGGAGGTAATCATTGTATAGAGCAGATGATTTCCATGGAAAATATATACCAGTTGCTGATCAATGCTTACATCAATCCAAACACGCTCATTGGGTGAGAGTACAGGATATGCACCATCTGAAGGACGATAAGGATTGTAGCGTAAATAGACACCGTCCATTACGATGGGATCTGGCTTGGGTGCGTTGTCCGTCGTAGGTTTTAACTGCTCCTTACCTCGCGTTTTCTGTTCGTGAGTAGACTGTAAAGCAGATGAACTTTGCGCGAAAACCAAATGTCCGCCTAGCTTGTCCACGATTGTGGTATACCCATTTTGTAAAGTAGTAAATGCGCTCGTTTGATGCGTGAGCAAGACCCCTGCGCCAAGCAACACGACAACACCGCCAAAAATTCTCTTCCACATCAAATGAAAACCCCCTGCACACGCAAAAGTCTCTTATTTAAATCTCATGGTCTGCGGTTCTTACGGCCGCACATGTCCAAAAAATGTCGCTGAATCGCTGATTTTTTGCTCCATATAGGCCCAGTGATTTGTCGGCCCATGCCCTTCCCCTAGCGGAATTGCACCTGCAATCGCTGCACTGATAAACTGCTTGGCACTGTGCACCGCAGCAAAAAAGTCTTGTCCTCGCGCCAGCCATGCAGTCAGCGCAGAAGAAAACGTACATCCTGTCCCATGTGTATTTTTAGTCTCTACTCGAACACTGTGTAATTCCTCAAACTCGATCCCATCATAAATCACATCAATTGACTCTGGTCCGGGCATATGGCCTCCTTTAATCACCACACGCTGCGCCCCCAGATCACAAATGCGCTTCGCAGCTTCCCGCATCTCCTCAATCGACAGAATCCGCCGCCCCGTCAACACTTCTGCTTCTGGAATATTGGGCGTTACCACATAAGCGATGGGCAATAGCTGTTCACGCAAAGCTGACTCCGCATTTGGCGCAAGCAAACGCGCGCCACCCTTTGCGATCATTACAGGATCAACAATTAGTTTTTCAATCCGATAGTGTTTGACTGCCATGACCACCGTTTCAATGATCTCTGGCTGTGATAACATTCCTGTCTTTACCGCATCCACGCCAATATCCGTCACAATCGAATCGATTTGCTGACGCACAAAGTCTGGAGGCAAGTTATAAATCCCTTGCACGCCAAGCGTGTTTTGCGCCGTTACAGCTGTCAGTGCACTAACTCCAAAAACCCCTAGCATCTGAAATGTTTTCAAATCCGCTTGGATTCCTGCACCACCGCCTGAATCTGATCCAGCGATAGTCATCGCACGCGGCAATTGCTGTATATAAGCACACACGTTTCATCACACCCATTCAATTCAGGTCACATAACCAGAGAACGAACAACTGCTAAAAGCACCGTACCACGCGATGCGCTGTCGCACAAGTACTATTCCACATAACAGAGACACGACAACGAAATGCCTTGCATGAAGCCTTTTCAGCATGTATAATATGAAAGTCTCTTATGCGCCCGTGGTCCAATGGATAGGACGTAGGCCTCCGGAGCCTGAGGTAGGGGTTCGATTCCCTTCGGGCGCACCATAAATACCGATTTGATTGCAACACAAATGACCGATTAAAGTTGCGGTTGCAATGCAAGCCTTTCCTCTTCGTTAAGTCTCGATTAGAAACCTCTAATCATTTGACTCCATTCTACTTGGTACGAAACTCCTTAAATGACTCCCAATCGTTTTGAACAATGCAAATAGAATATGCACAATTGATACAATGCTTTTGGAGGGACATGATGAGTGAACTTTTCCATTTTTTTCGTTTATCCATAAATCGTATAGGTCAAGTGACAAGAGGTATGAACGATTGGCTCGCTGACCACATGTCCCTATGGTTATCCTCAATGTGGTTGTTTTGGGGACTCACTGTCCTTATTTTATTTGCACTTGCATTACAGCGGCCAATCGGGGCTCAAGGCTGGATTTTATTTATCGTCTCTGTTTTCTTTCAAGGAGTAGCCCTCCCTGTTCTGGCGTTCGTATCCACAAAACAAGGAGATCGCATGGAGAGTGTTTTACAACAGACGCACGACGCTACGCTTGCTGAACTCGAGGAACTAAAGGCCATGCACAAAGAACGAGATGAGGAAATCGCAATGCTTCAGCAACAACTGAAAGACAATGCGCAGACTCTCTCCTTGATTTCCGCATTACAGGAACAATTGACAGCAACAATCAGTCCGATTGTTGCTGTGGTTAAGCCAGCAGATGAATAAGCGTCAAATAATGATCGATTTTCTCCACGGGTACAATGGTGTTTGTGAGTGTGCCTATCAATCGAAAACTTGATTTCATAGTGACAGCAAGCTATACTTTGAGACATGCACAATGTGGGTCATTAGCTCAATGGTAGAGCATCCGACTCTTAATCGGCAGGTTGAAGGTTCGAGTCCTTCATGGCCCATTTTTCATACTCACGATTCACCGCAAAACCATCCGATATCTGGATGGTTTTGTTGTTGGACGCATCTAGTACTTCGCACAAGTAATTTTAGTCCGAACGGACCATGTGTAGTTACGCTTCATCATTTACAATCAAATTGCTGAGCGATCGTGCATTGTCTGCCTTTCCTCATTCCATTGTCAAAAGAGGCCATCCTGCAGGCCTCTTTTGTTACTTCCCCCTTGTTGTCTGAATGCACACATTAAAATTGCTTACATAAATATTTAGATAAAAAGAGTGTGCCCAAGCGACTCGATCTACGCTCTGGCACACGGCTGGTTTAGTCAATGAATTGGGGTACACTTGACTCCGCAACAGCTATCAGGATATTAACACAAATAGATTTTTCTATCAATATAAAAAATACTGACGGAGCATGCGCGTGAACACGATATCCCTCTCTTTACTCACGACAGATCAAACAAGCTCAGTGGCTACTTGTCACTCCCCTTCATCATCCTGATTGACTGGGGAAGGGAGTAACCCTAGTTTAAATGCAATGCCCTGAGAATGCATGGCAATAAACACAAGAATCCCTGTCACAAGCGTAATACGATACAAACCATAGCCTAGTGCCAGTCCTGCAGCAGCAGTCACCCATAAATTTGCCGCCGTTGTCAATCCACGCTTGACATTTTTGCGATCAACCCAGATGACACCCGCCCCGAGGAATCCAATGCCACTCACTACTTGCGCGGCAAGGCGCATCATGTCTTTATTTTCCCCATTAGGTGGCATGGTGGAAATAATCATGACAAGACATGAGCCAATAGCAACCAATGAATGCGTTCTAATTCCTGCTGCCTTCCCTTTGCGCGCACGTTCGAGGCCTACAAGGAAACCAAATCCGAGTGAGGCAACGAGGCGAAGATATAAGTCCCACTGCAAATTGACATCTCCCCTAAGTCGGCGCACTCACGCCCTACTCTGCTTATCCACGCGCCGTATAACGTAATACGCTATCCAAGTGACGCAGCATGCTTTCGGCAGCAAGTTCGCCATTTTGTGTATAGATCGACTGATAGATCGTTTCATGTTCTTGTACTAAATCCCAATCCGTACTGCGTAAAATCTGCGATTGCACCATAGATTGCTGCATAATTGGTGCCATCGTTTGCAACAGCGCATAGAGCACTTGATTTTTTGCAGCTCTAGCAATCGCCAAATGGAACTGCGCATCCGCGCGCACTACTTCTTCTGTGTCTTCATGACGCATCGCTTGCAGAAGCTCTTCTAGTAAAAGCAGATCCTCTGACGTGCGATGTAAAGCGGCTAAACGGCAGGCGCCAACTTCTAAAATACGCCGAACCTCGGTCAATTGTCTCAAATCATCGGCAAGCAACATGACGCCGCTCATCGCTCGTTGAAAAGGATCCATATCGACTTGTGAAACATAGTAGCCCTCTCCGTGACGAACAATAATGAGACCATTTGCCTGCAAGGCAGACAACGCCTCGCGCACAGTAGCTTTACTCACATTCAACTGCTCAGAAATCTGAACCAGTGTTGGAAGCTTGTCTCCTGGCTTATACGTCCCATTGTAGATGAGATTTCGCAGTGACTCAGCAACTTGCTCATATGTTTTTTTGGGTCGTATCTCTTTCAGTTCTTTTAACATCCACAAGCACCTCGACTCATTCGTTGCAAAAACATCGCCGATACCTTCACTACACCTGCACAACACAGAGGCATGATCCCGGCTTTTCACCTCATCCAAATTTATACTTTCCAAAAAACAAAAAACCGCAGCTATCCTGTCGGTCGGTCGATGGTGTGACTTTCTTGCTGTCGCTGCATCTACATAAAGAAGAATGGATCACAAAGGAGAGAAACTTTCACCTTTTCATCCTACAAAACGAGGTCAAAACTTGTCAACGTAGGATCGCAAAGTCTCGTACTAGCTACGAAGACTGGCAATTAAACGATTGGGATGTTCCAATACGCTAAAGGCATCATGAATCGATTGTACAACGAGATCTGCCGCCAACAAAGTCTGCACCGCACATCCCTCATTCCCCATTACAGCAATGCCTAATTGTGCAGTTTGTAGCATCGCCGCATCATTTCTACCATTGCCTATCGCTACGACGCGCTTTGGATCAAACTGCAGCAAATAATCCGCCTTTTCCTTTGTATGGTCTACAGATGTCAAACGATGAATATGAACAGGTAAATCTGCGCACATCTTCGCTACAGATCCAAACGTATCCGCCGTTACAATGTAGATAGCAAATGTGGTCGACAGTTTTAAAATCGAGTGTTCAACTCCAGGGAGTAACTTTCCATCGCAAGCGATGGTTCCATTGTAATCCAATAAAAGTACATCGAGTCGCCATACTTCTCGTCCAGGAATGTTTACCTCAAGCATGTTTTTCCCTCCAAACCCTCTCGAACAGTTACATCTAGTGGAAATTAAGTGTATCATAGGCGCAATTCCTTGTGAGTCCCTCTCCTCGAATCGTACATCTATTGTCACAAGAGAGACATGGATTCGCCATAGCTCACTCAAGGTCTACCCCTACGAGAGATTTAAAACAACTGACAAATTTATTTGCTATTTATGCTATTATATTTGCGCCGATCCATGTAAGACGTATTGCGTCTCGAGGTGACTTCTATGCTCATCAACCACATCCGTTCCTTCCGTTCAAAGTTTGGATTTTCTCAAGCGGATTTAGCCGAGCAAGCTGGCGTGACACGCCAAGCCATCAGCAGTATTGAAAGCAACCAAGTGGTTCCTAGCACAGCGATTGCCCTGCGTCTCGCACGCATCTTTGGCGTCTCTGTCGAAGAATTATTTGAGGAAACCACAAACAAGTTAGAAGTAATCGCCACCGTGGATAACTCAGAAAATGAATGGCGCCCAGGAGACCGTGTCATCGTCACAAAGATTGGAAAGACGCGCACTGCACATCTCGCAACCGTCTTGCAAGGCCAGCGCCTTCAATCCCACCCCGCTTCCGGAGTAATCCGAGAGCGTTTAGACACACGCCATGTACGCGTTGAACTGATCCCTGTGCAGTCGTCTGCACAGTCAATCGTACTTGCGGGCTGCGACATTGCTCTTGGCCTACTTGCCGAGTACGTCGAGTGCCAACATCAAGGAACACAAGCCGTGTGGTATAACGCAGATAATCGACAAGCTCTGCACAAGCTTACTCAAGGATTCGCTCACGTTGCTGCCCTCCATTTTCCGAGTGGATCCCCTGTACAATCTGCGCTTACAGACTTTTCTTTTGCTCACCGCCGCATTCGGTTTGCCAGCTGGCGAATCGGTTGGGTCGTAGCTGCGGGCAATCCTCATGGCTTTCGCGATGTGCAAGATCTCACCCACAAACGTTTGCGACTGGTCAATCGCCCTAAAGGCGCAGGTGTTCGCACAACACTTGATCGCTTACTGACCACACACGGGATCGCAGGATCTACTCTCCCTGGTTACCGTTATGAGGTAGCAGGTCATTTACAAGTTGTCGACGCGATCACTTCTGGCGCAGCCGATGTAGGGATCGCCATGGAGAGTGCAGCAACACTTGCGAAACTTGACTTTCTCCCAATCCATGAAGAGGTCTGCGATTTGCTCATCCCAGACGTTGCAGTGGATGCAAATGTCGAACGAACACTCTCACTTCTCTATTCCGATCCTTTTCGTTGGGATCTCAGTCGCTTTGGACCTTATGACATCTGCCAAACGGGCATGATGATCGAAACTGGAAACTCTACGTGTTAAATAAAGGAGAATTGATATTCATGAAACGTAACAAATCCATGACAAAAACCATCACTCACACCTTTTCAGCTTTTGTACTGTCGCTTGTTCTCACGGGATGTGGATCACAAACTGCGGCACCTCAGTCCGCATCAAACCCTACAAATAGCAGGCAAACCAACCCCTTAGGAACCGCAAACGTCGCATACGCTGGGTCTTTGCAACTAGTCAATGACACAAAAGTCGGTCCTGCATTTACTCGTTTTACTGGCATCGCATATGAAGGACGAGGCGGTGGTTCCTTTGGCATCGCTCACCTCATTACAAGTGGACAAATTACACCGAATGTCTTCGAAAGCGTAGGCACAGCGCCTATTCGCTTACTGCAACCACACTTTACTTCTTATGCGATTGGCTTTGCCAGTTCCCCTCTTGTCATTGCCTATTCACCAGTAAGTCCTTTTGCAAAGACACTCAACGCGATCGCGACAGGACAACAGCCGCTCACTCGTTTATTCTCACTCATGGAGAATAAAAATTTCCACTTGGGACGCACGAATCCCAATACCGATCCGCAAGGACAAGCATTCGTCATGATGATGCAATTGGCTGAGAAATATGAGCATCTGCCCGCAGGAACAGCGCACAAAGTTCTCGGCAGTCTCGAGAATCCAACACAAATCTTCTCTGAAGAATCCATTTTGTCTCGCCTGCAGGCAGGTCAATTAGACGCATCCAGTGCCTTTTTATCCGAAGCTATACAGCGTCATCTCCCTTACATCACACTCCCAGCCACCATTAATTTTGGCGATCCGTCAGATCAGGCAATCTATGCAACTGCACATCTGCAGTTAAGCAATGGCAAAACCATCACAGGAGCACCACTTGAAATCTATGTGACTCCCGTTCGCAACACTCCATATCCAAAAGCTGGTCTCGCCTTTATGACTTATTTATTATCGAAACAAGGGTTAGCTCTCTATCAACAAAACGGGTACCAACTCACAAAGCCCATGATCTACGGCAATAAAAATGCAATTCCACCATCACTTATGCACGAACTTTCTTTGCAATAACTTCTCCCAAACCGTGTGCTTTACAACAGCAGTATAATAATAAGTAGTTAGGGTGAGAGCTGTGGAAACGCAGCTCTCACATCGCTTACAGAATAACCTACGGAGGATTCATATATGGAAGCAATCCAACGCGAAGCGATTCAGACTGTCCTTGACAAGTGGCAGGGTCAACCCCTTTACTTGCACTTGGAAACGACCAATGGCGCCTATGCCGCCCTGCGCTCTGAGTCTCCGATGGCTGTGTGCGCGTACATTCGAAACGGGAAGATACGTTATGAACGGGGAACCATCGCTGGCACAGGGCCATATCGCATTGGCCTTAAAATGGAAGATGGGTGGGTCTATGCGGAGGGCTTGACGGATTGGGAGATGGACTCGCAAGGTCGTCTGCTTGTCGCAGGCCATGACAGTGAAGGGAGATTGGCAATTGCCTTTGAATTGAGCGAAACTCCTTTTCCTATGTAACTGATTGCGATTTATACACGGATACCATGGAGGGCAGTTCAATCTTGCAATCTCTTGCCTTCAGATCTTTACTTCAGAAAGGAAGACGCAGATGGAACACGTGTTAGCTGTCTTCCCGCATCCGGATGATGAAACGTTCGGAAAGGCGGGAACGATCGCTCTTTATACAAAAGCGGGAATCCCTGTTACACTGATTTGTGGCACGTTAGGACAGTTGGGAAGAAATATGGGGAAACCTTTTTTTGCGACTCGCGAAACGCTTCCAACGATTCGCGAGAAGGAACTCCGCGACGCCTGCGCAATCTTAGGAATCAAAGACTTGCGACTACTGGGATTGCGTGATAAAACCGTGGAGTTTGAAGATCCAGAAGCACTCGCCGACCGCATTGAAACCGTACTGCGTGAACTCTCCCCTTCAGTTGTCATGACCTACTACCCTGAGCATGGCGTTCATCCTGACCACGATGGACTTTCTCGAGCAACCGTACACGCGGTCAAACGTCTGCCACAAGCACAGCGACCTGTGATATACGGTTCTGCCGTGACCAAGAATGCTGTTGAAGCACTGGGCTCTCCAGATATCGTAAATGACGTCTCCGAAGTTTTAGAGATTAAGCTCGCCGCGATGCGTGCTCATCGTTCACAGTCAGAAGCCATGATGGAGAAAATCGAAAGAGACTTACAGGATCCTAAGAAGAAAGAAAAAGTTGAACAGACCTTAAAAATGGAGCGATTTTGGATCTATCGCACTTGACCGCTTTACGGCGCATGTGGTAAATCTTCTTGCGATCAACGGACGCTTCGGATCTCATCTCACATACAGTCCGAAGCGCCCGCTGACATTTTCCGCGACGATTGTCACATGACTGTCGGCCATGTAATTCTGCGTGGATCGTAAAAGTATGCTGGAGAAAAGGCCATGATCGATAAAATCACGAGTAAAAGCAATGGACCGATCCAAGGGATAAAAAATAAGATCAACACCCACCGACTCATGCCAAACACATGAAAAAAGCGGGCAGCCCAAATGAGCAAGAAAATCACATTGGCAATCGGCACAAATACCCATAAAACATTCCATGCACTTTTTCGTATCGTCCATAGTAAAGGAAATAACGACAAGAAAGGAATGTACGCGAACCACGCAAGATCCACACGCGCCTTGCGATATAAGATATAATTTACAGTCCCTGCATAGAGATAGAGTAGCCAATACACACCACTTGGAACTACCGAATGGTAATACATATGAGTAATATTCATTTGGCAGAGCACCCCCGTTCTTTCCACTGTGCACATCCTATGCTTAAAACACGCCAACTCTTCTGTTATATGCGAAGCGCTGCCGCGAGTGTCTCGCCAACTTTTGCGCGAATGATCAAATCCGCCTTGTCATCAATATACGTCTCCTCTAGATTAATCACCACAAGATGATGATGCCCTTTAATTAAGTACTGTGGCAAACTCGCAACGGGATCCACTGTAAGTGACGTTCCCAAAACAAGAAGCAATTCTGAACGCAAAACACCATAAAAGGCCTCTTCAAATCCTTTGACCATCTGTCCAAAGAGAACGACGTCTGGTTCGAGAACTGCGTTACATGGCTGTCCGTCTGCCTCGCGAAAAGAACAACGCGGCACCTCTTGCTCGAGTAGATAATCTGCATCGTAGCGGCCATGACCGCGTGGACATTCCGCATAGTAGATACTGCCATGCAATTCATGCACATCTGTACTCCCTGCAGCTTGATGCAAACCATCCACATTTTGAGTAAAAATCTGAACTTGTTTTCCCATTTGTTCGAGTTGTGCCAAAGCAAGATGCCCGGCATTCGGCTTTGCGTGTCGATACTCTTCATTCATGAACACGCGCTTAAATTCCCGCCAAAAGTTATCAGGATGCGCATGCAGATACCTCTCCGTCATCATAGATACAACGCGAGGATCTTGCCACAACCCCTGTTCCGAGCGAAAATCAGGGATCCCCGATTCTGTGCTCATTCCTGCACCTGACAACACCGCGATTCGCTGATTACGCGAAAAGAGTCCACGAAGCTGTTGGATCACATCTGGCATGCATTTTTCTCCTTCATTTACGTGTCCGCAGTTGCCCTAGTTATCACCTATCGCGCAGGAACTGCCTGTACCCCGATCTCAAACTCCACCGCAAAAGCTTTTTCCTCACTCAGTTCAATCCGGCGACATGTCACTTGCGCAACTTCTGGCGCCGCTTCAATCAACACGGAGAACCTCATCAACATGCTCATGAGTCCACGCGCACTGCCTGACTGCAATTGCCAAGGATTCAGGACAGCCTCGACCATTTCTCTGGCATCGAGATCTGTCAGTGGCATAATGCGTGTCACAGATTTAATTTGCCATACTTCGTCACTTGTCGCACCAAAATCATGGAATGCATGCAAAGTAATTAACGGGCCAAACAGCGCATCTACTTTAATCTCTAACCAAAGGGTACGCGCATCAGGCTGTTTTGCAGGCGCAGTCACGATTCCTAGTAAGGACAGCAACTGCAAAGCCTGCTCAGGAGGCAAAAAAGACAACTCCTCACGCAAGTTACGCCGGATAAACGCGCGTACCTGATCCGTGTCAATTGCCTCAAAAACCGGCAAAACGCCAGGTTCTGTTCGGCAAAATTCCGCATAAATTGTAACTTTCGCAAGTGCGCGTACTGCGTGTTCTGGAAACGGATAGACGGGAATTCGCATGGATCCTGCACAGATATAGTGGACAAAGTCATTGCCTGGCGTCAAAAAGTTCGCAACTATCGGCTTTAGTTCATTCGTTTGCCCCAGTTGTTCATATTCTTGGCGTACTTCTTGCACCGCTTCAGCAATTGCTTTAATGACACCTTCTTGATCCGTAGCACTCACGGGTGTGAAGATCACCATTACGGCATCGACACTAGGATCGCGCAATACTTGCGGCAACACTTCGCGATAACTTTCTGCCAAAGCTTCAAAACCCAAATTGATTACAGGGCTTACAAATTCGAGACCTTCCCGCAGAATCGTATCCACAGTAAGCACCGCTCCACCCGCAGTATTGGTTACCACTGCCACCCGCCTGCCACGCGGCAGTGGTGCATAGCTAAGTAAAGCGGCCGCATCAAACAGTTCAAGCAGCGTATTGACACGAATGATCCCTGCTTGGCGAAAGAGGGCATCAACCGCCGCATCGGGTGCAGCCAGCGTACTTTGCCTTGTTTTTGACAAGGAAAACGCGCTTGCCGTACGAGCGCTTTTCACCACAATAATCGGTTTCTTGCGCGCAATACGTCGCGTAATACGCCAGAACTTGCGCGGGTTGCCAAAGGATTCGAGATATAGCACAATGATTTTACTGTCTGGATCATCTTCCCAATACTGCAAGAGGTCATTGCCTGAAACGTCAACGCGATTGCCAAGACTTACAAAGCTAGATACCCCAACGCCGATGCGGTTGGCATACTCAAGGACAGCGATGCCAAGTGCCCCCGAGTGACTCGCAATGGCAAGGCTTCCCCCGACTGGGAGAATAGGAGAGAAACTCGCATTCATGTGAATCGCTTCTGTTAAATTTAACACGCCTAAACTGCTAGGGCCAATCATTCTTCGCCCAGCTCCCCGAATCTTGCGCGCAATTTCTTGTTCGAGTGCTGCCCCTTCCGGACCGCGATCGGAAAAACCGGACGCCACAATGATAATCGCCCGTACCTCTGCACTCAAGCAGTCGTCCACAACCGCACTTACTTGTGCTGCAGGAACTGCAATCATTGCTAGATCAATCGTCTCAGGCACAGATAAGACGCTTTTGTAAGCGCGCACGGCAGAAACCGACGACGCCGTTTGGTGAATCGGATAGACCGTTCCTGTATAATCACTTTGCAAAATATTTTTCAGTAAAATATGTCCGAGATGTGTTGGATCTTTTGACGCACCGACCACCGCGATACTGCTTGGTTCAAAGAATGGCTTTAGAGAGGCAACTGTCGCACGCTTTTCACGCATCTCACGCAACCTGCGAAATTTTTCTGTGTGCGACAGCGATAGATAGAGGTGCACCGTATCAGATTCGATTTTGCTGACAAGTTCATAGCCACTTGCGCGAAACACACTTAACATCGGTGTATTATCGCGCAGCACATAGGCTTCAAAACGCACAATTCCGTGGTTCCAAGCCGTCTCTGCCAGATACTCGAGCAATAATGTGCCAATCCCTTTTTGTTGGATCTTATCGTCAACAAGAAAGGCGACTTCAGCAGTCTCGCCTGAACCTAAACGCACATAATTGCCAATGGCAATCAACTCATCCCCAGCCATGCAAAGCAGGCCAAGCGCATTAGGCCCGCCATCGCCAATCATTGCGGTGATGAGATCCTCGCGCACTTCTTTGACCACATGCATAAATCGAAAATAAAGACTTTCTGCGGAGACACGCGCTGCGAGATCGCGAATCAATGCCCGATCATGCGCGTCATCCTTAGCTACGCGCAGTTCTGCAACACGCCCATCACGAAGTATTATTTGCTGCATGTGAAATCCCCCCGACACTTGACACCTAACTTCAAGTATGAATGATTTTTCAGGTAAAATGCAAACATTTCCTTCAAAACTACGGTAAAATGAAACTCGATGAATGATGCATCTAGAGAGGCGGAACGTAAATATGGAATCTTTTGTCCCCAGTCAGACGATCTACGAAGCCACCCTTGCCATACTGGCACAACGCAATGTATCGATTCGCTCCATCGCTGAAATTACAAAACACTTACAAGACCCTTACATCCCAAATTTAACAATCGAAATGTGCGAAGAGAGTATCCAACATGTTTTGAGTAAAAGGGAAGTACAAAATGCCATCCTCACGGGTGCCGAACTTGATATGTTGGCAGAAAAGAAATTGTTATCCGAACCCATTCAATCCATTATCGAATCCGATGAGAGCCTATATGGCGTTGACGAAATTCTTGCCCTCTCGATTTTGAATATCTACGGCAGTATCGGATACACCAATTATGGTTACATCGATAAAATCAAATATGGTGTACTCGCTGAATTAAACAATCACTCCTCTAAGCACGTCCATACCTTCATGGATGATTTAGTAGGTGCAGTTGCAGCCGCAGCCGCAAGTCGCTTGGCTCATCGCCATCGCACACAATTGGAGGAAGCTGCTTCACTCGCAAATCCCCCTACGCCATAGCCACAACCCGCATAGATTTTTTCATCCAGCAGCACGAAATGTGCGATTGGCGATGGACATGCGCCAAAACTCTTCGTCCCTTGTCTCCATACCATAGAGTGTCTTCACTTTATTCCAAGAGTGAGCACCTATGAGAGGAGACACAGTGATGAGTAGCTGCCATTGTCGCACACCACTTGCTGATCATCCAGTCGTAAATGCCTCAAACACCACCTATGGCTGGAGTTCAGAAAACTGGTCTGGTTATGCCATAAGTACAAATACACAGGGAATTTACACAAGCATCTCTGCAACTTGGTGTGTACCTCAAGTGACACCGCAAAACAGTAGCACCCCCCAAATCACAGATTTTTGGACATGGTTGGCTGACTTCCTTGGTTTCCGCAATACATGCAGTTCATCCAACACCTATTCAGCAACATGGATCGGCATTGATGGATTTACCAATCATCAACTCATTCAGGTAGGTACCGCGCAAAACAATGTCAACGGACAACCACAATATTTCGCCTGGTGGGAAGTTCTCCCTGCCCCCGAAGTGCCACTAGACACTACCCAATATCCAGTTGTTGCAGGTGATCAGATCGAAGCGAAAATTGCAAAACAAGCAAATGGCTCTTGGACAATCACACTCAACAACCAGACACAAAGGTGGTCGTTCGAGCAAAAAGAAATTGACTACTTAGGCCCACAAACTTCAGTTGAATGGATCGAAGAAGCGCCTACTTTAAACGGAGAACTCACGACTTTGGCGGATTATGGAATGGTAACCTTCCATTCTCTTCTTGTAAACGATCAAAATCCTCACCTCACTCCATCTGAAGCTGGAGTATTGATCCAAAGTGGACAATGGGTTTCTACTCCTTCAACACCCAGCACACGAGGGGACGCTTTCTCTGTCCATTATGGAGACACGCCTCCAAGCCCCCCTGAAAATCCTAAAAATATGTAATCGTAAGCAATGGGGCGTGAAAAACAGTGCAATACGCCCCACATGACATCTAATCGAAACTTCGCTACAATATACATAGTAAAATGACACAAAAAAATTAAATCCGCGTCACAGTTTCTGCAGAGAGGATGCACATGCCTTATGATACGAAAGTGGGCCTTGCTCCTGTTCTTTTTTTTCAGTATGAGCAGCATCACTGGGTGCGCACCAAAAATCGCGAGTCCACAGCAACAAGATACTACGATGAGTGCTCGCCAAGGAGCAGCCACGCTACTTGTTACATTGTCGCCCTCTCACTTGCTGGCTCTACATCCGATTTCTATCCGTGTACTCCTGCATTCGAACACGGATACAGCATCTCTTCTAAGCTCTGTTCAAATTAAAGAAAGCATGCCTGACATGAGCATGCCTGTACCCATTGTTCGGTTAACACAACGAGAGTCAGGAGTATTTACCGGAACACTCGTGTTTGTCATGGCAGGTCCATGGACGCTCACGATCACAGGTATGACGACAACCGGCCAGTTCTCCCAGCCATTTCACGTTCAAGTACAGTCTTAGAAACAGTGCGTCCAACACTGAAATCGATTTGAGGAATGTTGACTTATGGAGCAACGTATGACCCATCATCTCACAAGTAAAAGGAAGCATTTGCGCCAGTTGCTGTCATTTGCGATTTTTTTTGCTGTTGTTTCTTATCCTGTTAAGCACATCATTGAAGTAAATGTCGCGAATCATCTCAGCACTTGGCAGGCTGTTGCGTACCTCATGATCACGATCGCAGGCATGTTATTGGGATTTTCCTTACAAGAACGACTCCAGCGATTTGCTGACGAGTTTAGTAGAGCACTGTTGCAAAACTTCTCAGAAGAACGCCGAATCGCATACTTGCGACATACAGCCATCATCATTTTATTTCTTAGCTTACTCACGAGTCTACTCTGGACAAATGCTGCACTCAATCAATTTGTAGACCTTCATCGCGGTCTCTATGTGGAAGCAAATCTGCTCGTTTATCTCATGGGCTTTGTGATTGCACTAGCCTGGATCTTGTTGTTAGGACGCTTTGCGCTCTATGGTTTACTGTTTAGCTCAACACTTACTTTCATGATGATCGCGAATCTTCTTGCCCGTCATAGTCTGTAAAGTAGACTTTGCATGGATCGACTTATCTTATAGATTGACCTTTGAGGAGCGAAGAACGTTTGAATAGTGTGGCGCTCTTGATGACTGCATTTAGTGTTGGCCTACTGCAAGGATTTGTCCACTGCGCAGGAATGTGTGGCCCATTTGTCCTTGCGTACAGTCTTGCTCTCGGTGGTGACAGTGGAGCCAGATCACCAGTGTCCTTGCGAATGATTCTGCTCAAGGCACATTTGCCACATAATCTTGGTCGTATTCTCTCCTTCACCATTCTTGGCGCCCTGTTTGGAGCGATCGGATCGTTTGTCAATGTCGCCTCCAAAACAACAGGAATCCAAGCGACGGCAGCTTTTGTCGGAGGTACCCTCATGGTACTATGGGCTCTTGATGAATGGCGAACAGGACACGGCGCCAGTTTTTTAGAGCGATACTCACTATTGCGAAATAAAGGTATACAGGAAAATCTGCGCAAATGGATGAATCGCCGCGATCCTCTTGGCGCGTTTTTTGCTGGCATGTTACTAGGACTGCATCCTTGTGGCTTACTTTTTGCCATGCTCATTTCAGCAGCAGCAGCTGGTTCCGCGTTGAAGGGAGGTCTCTTGCTGTTCGCTTTTGGCATTGGCACGATTCCTTCTTTACTGGCAGTTGCCACGGCTGGATTTTACGGTCGAAAACGACTTCAGGGCCGTCTTTTTTCAAATCTCGCAGCAACTCTTATTGCACTAAGTGGAATTTTGTTCATCTTACGGGGAATGGTGATCAATAATTGGATACCGAGCGTCAACCCATGGTTATTTTGACTTGTCACCTGTGCGAGCAACCAGTCTCAACCCCTATTTATGAAGCAGACTATACCTTCTGTTGTCACGGATGCAAAGAATTGTGGCACGTACTTGGTGAAGAGGAATTACAAAAACTGAAATCCCAACCTGGGATCAATTGGTTAGCAGCACGAACAAAAGGACTTGCACTCCTTACACCAGAATCTGATAAGCCAACGGATGCACAGACGATCACCCTGGCACTTGATGGGATCTGGTGTGCCTCATGCACCTTGCTGATTGAACATGTCGTTGCACAAACACCTGGCGTTTTTGCTGCCAAGGTGGATTTTTCGACGAGTACAGCAGAGATTGCATATGATCGCGAATCCGTTACGAAGGAAACTTTATGTGAATCGATTGCAAAGCTTGGGTATCAAGCGATCCCTAAAGAAGATGCATCATCCATGGAGCAACGAGCGGATGTAATCTTACTGCGTCGTTTTAGTGTAGCAGCACTGCTTAGCTTGCTCATGATGATGCTAAGCGTCCCGATTTGGACAGGTTATTTACCACTATTGCCATCAGGCGTTCGCATCGCTCTCACTTATTCGCTGTGGTTCTTAACAACACCCGTGATCTTTTGGAGTGGATGGCCCTTTTTGCGCGGCGCGTGGTCTTCACTTCGTCATCTAGTTCCTACAATGGATTTATTAATCGCGATCGGAAGTTTATCTGCTTATTTTTATAGTGTCATAAACGTTCTACAAAAGGGCCAATTTGTTTATTTTGACACGGCAAGCTTACTTGTAAGTTTTTTGCTTTTTAGCCGTACACTTGAAGCGCAAACAAAACGTAAAGCAAGTCGCGTTGTTTCCCTACTCGGGCAACTCGCACCCAAAGAAGCACGCGTTTTACTGGGAGATCAACCTACTTTAACAGAAATCGCAAACGTTCGGGTTGGAGACTTCGTTCGTGTCGAGATTGGAGAGACGTTTCCTGTCGATGGGACTGTCATTGCTGGACACTCTTCCGTTGATGAATCTATGCTTACAGGTGAATCAATGTGGGTCGATAAGCAAATCAAAGACACTGTCTATGCCGGCACAAAAAATTTAACAGGAACTCTGACTGTACAGGCCACACGAATCGTAGATACACTGCTCAACCAAACAACCCATTTTGTTCAAAGTACTGAGATGAACTCTTTGCACTATAAACGGCTCGCCGACCGCATTTTACAAATCTTTGTTCCACTTGTTATTCTTGTCGCTACTTTGACCATTGTAGGCTCATTATGGCTTGCTCATTTAAGTTTAGGCATAGCCTTACTGCGAGGAGTCGCTGTATTAGTCATCGGTTGCCCGTGCGCACTTAGCGTTGCGACACCACTCGCGGTACTTGGCGGAGTAAGGCGACTTCATGAATATGGCATCTTGCTGCGCAAACACGAAGCATTCGAACACGCCGCGAATATTGATACGCTCATTTTAGACAAGACAGGCACAGTAACACTTGGCTCAGTAACTGTAAAAGAGACAGTTTTTGTGATGGAAGAATCCCTTGCACTAAAACTTGCGCTTTCTGCAGAGTTCCCGTCTGATCACCCTATAAGTAAGGCTATCGTTCAGTATGCTGTTCAGATGGGATTAAGTCCTTTCCCCGCAAAAGACTTTGAATTGGTTCCAGGCTTTGGGGTAAGGGCAAAAGTGTTGCATTATACAGTGAGCGTTGGTGCGGACACAAGTGAAGTTCGCTCGCCATTAATCGAAGCTAAGGTGGAGAAGTGGAGAAATCTAGGGTATTCTATTGCCTACTTATACATTGACGGTCAGCCCATGGGTGCTTTCGCATTTGCAGATGCCGTGCGCAAAGAAGCGTATGATGCGATTTCCAGACTCAAACAAGCACAGGTTCGCGTGGTAATCGCAAGTGGTGATCATGCACAAGCCGTTGCTGCAGTCGCTCATGCTGTAGGCATCGAAGAATGGCACGCAAATTTGCGCCCTACAGAAAAAGCTGAACTTGTAGCACAACTACAATCCTCTGGCCAGCATGTCGCTTTTCTTGGAGATGGAGTCAATGACGCTCCAGCACTCATAAAAGCTGATCTCGGGATGGCGATGGGGAATGGATCCGATCTTGCCATTCAAGCAGGCCATTTTGTTTTGGCAAAACCTGATCTGCGCGGAATTCCGGACTTATTTGAGCTGGGGAAAAAAGTGATGGGGACAATCCGTTTCAATCTTGGTTGGGCCATCATCTACAATGGAATTGCACTGATCATCGCTGCGTTTGGATTTGCTAGCCCAGCGATTGCCGCACTGGCGATGCTTTTATCTAGCGCCTTTGTTCTTGGTAACTCATTACGCGTATTTGGATTTTCTCCCCAAAGGTATGTGGCGGGGGGATTTGCCGTCGTCGGGACACTCGCTGTCCTTGGCGTCCTTTCATGGTTTGCCCTGTAACTGATACTGAGGAATTGCACTATCCTCACTGAGACTGGAGTGTAACGTAAAGATGGCATACATGATGAATTCCTTTCCTTTTCTCCCTGCTTGGCGCCCAGAAGTCTTTGCGTTTGCCGCTTTACTCGCCATATCTTATCAACTGATCAGTGGCCGTCTTGGCAGAGAATGGGCTGGTGAGCAGTATACGCTGCCCTCTCGTCGTGAGCACCTTGCCTTTATTGGACTGCTCACCGTTTTTGTATTTGCTGTCGGTTCTCCGCTAGACTTGCTCGCACAAACCAGTTCTTTCCCTGCATATATCTTACAAATGTTACTCATGACGATGGTCATGCCTTGGTTGTTATTGCTTAGCCTTCCAAGATGGATCATTCAATTCGCCTTATCCCTTAGCAGGGTACAAAAAATCTTGTCTTCACTTACAAAACCATGGAAGGCGAGCCTACTTTATAATTTAACCGCTACACTGTCTCTCTCGCCATTTTTCCTAGATTTAAACTTATCAAGCAATTGGATTCATCTGTTAACCTCTGCTTTTCTCATGATAGCTGCTCTGCTCTTTTGGTGGCCACTCGTCGGAACTAGGAAAATTGGCTTGCACCGCGATGGGTTCTATGAGTTTCGCTATATTGCCTACTCCATTATTTTCATGCTCCCCATTATCCTCGCGCTTCTTTTAACAAAAACAGCCTGGTATAAAGTTTATCTTACCAGGCATTTGACCGATCTCTCCCTTTTGCAAATGCAACAGGAGGGAGCAAAACTCATGTTATTAGGTATGCTTTTTGTCTTTGGTACACTCGGTTTGCGTGTATTGCGGCACTTGGATCACTCTTTTTGGTACAACACTCCATCTTAAGAAAGCAACTGTTTGACATAGTGACTTATGAGGGCTGCATAGGACCCCATGAGCGTCGGTGCAGAGTCCCCTGTTCCTCCGACAAACCACACTTCTTTTAAGTTCTTAGATAGAAAATAAATTCCGTCCGTATGCTGTACCATGCCAACTTTCGGCAACCCAACGTAGAAATAATATGCATTCCAAACTCTTTGCAAAGAAGCTAAGGAATTCGAGGTGAGGAATAAGAAGTTTTTCATATGAGTCAAACCATGTTCCTCATCAAATGCCTGCACATCAGCCAGCGAATGAAACGTTGGATTTGCTGCTACAGCCACAAACTCAACATCTTTTTGCAAGCTCCCTAGTGTGCGGTCGGCTCCTTGCATTTCCGCAGCAATCACTGGACAGTCATCATAACAAACAGGGTCTAAAAACGTCAAAACGACCACTTTCCCTGCCAATTGTGAAAGAGATACTTTTTTCCCATATTGATCTACTAAGGTAAAATTCGGTGCAGGTCGATTCCCTACAGGTGTAACTCCCCCATTTATCATTGCTGCTTGATCTGCTGGCGCATTCGCCGCCTCGGTTTGTGCGGAGACATGAGATAGATGCACGACAACTACTGCGCTAATCGCTAGGGAAAAAATCGTTGCCGCGGCAGTAGTAAAAAGTCGCAGATTCACTGTCTCATGAAACGTTTTTTTCCATTTGCTTACCCATAAGATCAAGCTTGGCAGCAGTTCCTCTGCTTTTTCCACCCTTGCAGCGCCAGCAACAACCAGTAGTGCCACGACCGGGCTCGAATTTGGATCGGTTCCAAGTCCACCTAAAACACCGAAATCCTGCCCGATGACCCAGGTAAGTAACACCCAGACAAGAGTGAGTGGCACAACAATGCGCAGTCTTGCTTGCCATAGCCATAAAAAACCAAGTGTTGCCATCCAGATGACAAATGTCGCATTAAAAAATACGGGATACGCATTTAATATGTGGGCGACCCCGTAGAGCAAAGAGGCAAGAAAGGACGGTTGCGGCATTTCTGCCATACTGAGGGTTGTACTGCTAAGCCCTTGGCCAGTCCAAAATCCTGAAGCAGGAAGCGCTTGTGCAAAAGCAGCCCAAAGCCATAAGACAACCATGGTAAAACGCAAATATGTTGCCACTCTCCCAGCTTTCCACGCCTGTTCGGAGAGCAGTAAAAACGCAGCTCCTACCATATAAAACAGCACTGAACCGGGCGCCCCAGCCAACCATGTGGCCCCACCAGAAAAAACACCGCCAAATCCTTCTCCGACTATCCAAACTGCAAGACCCCATCCCAACGATAGCCATAAACCAATTCTCGTTAGAAGACTATTCCCTCCAAAAATCAACAACATACCAATGCCTACTTGAATCCAGATCGCCAATAAATCGTATTGAATTGGACTTTGGCTCCACAATACAACGAGCGGCTCTAATAAATGATTGAGAAATGGTGGTTGCGCAGATACCATCGGATTCACAATGTTTGGTATAAATTCACTGCTCATATCCGGTTGAGCTTGTAAGAGTCCATCAATGATCCATAACGCGCCAAGCCCAATCCGTAAGAGACGGCGCCTTTGAAAGACCTCTCTTGTAGCTTGATCGATCGATCCAGTAGGAGACCTCAACCCTTCTTGGATCCATTCGATCAATGAGACATGACGAACACTTTTCGTAAACCAGAAAAGCACTAACAATATGAAAAGAAATAGCGGGAATTGCCATAACATACTCGTATAAAATAAATGCAAAATCAGCGGACTTGGATTATTTGTCATATCCATCTGCGGTGACTCCTTTCTTGTATTTATTTGCATGCTGCTTCGTCCGGTGAAACGCCCATAGCACAATCACAAATCCAGGAACCATTCCGATATTCAGAAGATAATGCGGCGCAACTCCAAAAGATTCAATCATCCACCATACAAAAAGTAGGAATACAATAAGAAAATAGACGAGAACACGTCGCTCCAAAGCCCGAACACTCACATATGCACCCAGTGCAAAGATGAGGAAAAGTGCAACAGAAATCCACTCGCTATGATACTCGAAAGTTCTTATCAACCAGATATGACTTAAAAAAATGAATTCAGGGGTAAGAGATGAGCTTACAACTTGCCCTGTTAGATGCATGGAAGAGGATCTGCCTCCCATGTGCACAAGTTGCGAAAGCGCAACCAACAGGAATAGACCACCTAATACACGTGAACCGAAACGTAAGGCCCTTCCCTTTTCCCACCATTTTCTGGGCAATAACAACAAGATACTAAGAAACATAACGAGTAATGCAGCTCCAGGAAAGCCACTCACCGAATCATGTGAAATTGCAAATAGGCGACCAAAGCTCTCTCCTACTACCCAATCCAAAAATGCCAATCCCATTGATACCCACAATCCAATCTTACCGACAAAATGCTCTCTCCCCAAGTAGAGTAAAAGCGCTAAAGAAAATTGCACAAGCACAGAGAGAATATTGGCCGCAGTCGGATCAAAAAACCAATAATTACTAAACCATTGAATACATGTCGTTACGAATCCTGGATCATACGAGATCACTGAATTTACATAACGATCTTTTGCGACAACAACCATCATGGGAAGAATTTGTATAACTCCGCTGTATAACCAGATTCCTGCAAGACCCACCCACAGTGTATGTCTACCAAAATTTTGTAAATCTTGAGCTGAAGCTGCCACTCTTTGTTCAGGTTTGTTCTCACGGTTGTCTGCTTGTGCTGGCTCATCGCGCAAAATCTTCAAAACGGCACTCATTACATAGCCGAAAACAACTTTGATCCCAACCAAAAAACCAAATGCAAACATCACCTCTCCGAGCGACAGATAGTAATTATCGATCAGTTGACTCATGGAAAGCTCCCCTTCGCCTATAAAGCAAACTGCTTGCCTCTGCTAAGCGCTCAATAAACTCAAAAAATAGTCATCGATAGAGTAGCGCGTTGTCATACCGTGAATATGCATAGACTCCGAGACTAAAAAATGGAACTAACATCCCAACTAGCATGATAATCAATCCCAGCTGTTGATCTGCTAAAATGGGGATAGAAAAGACTCTTGGTACTTGCAAATAAAAGCGATAAAACGGTTCTTGTGTAAAGAGTAAAAGAATAATTAGAGGCATCAATAAATTCCCAGCAAAAAAAATATATACAACTTGTGCTGCTGGTCTTAACCTCGCAATGAGTGCAGTTGGGCTGAGAATAGGCATCCATAAAAAGATTGCGAGCAAGAAAAAAACAAAATGTTCCACCACGTGCAGCCACGGGTGCAACAATGTTTGATTAAACACAGGTGGAAGATGAAACGCCACAAAGACCACATTAAATGCTAATGCACGTACAAACGGTTTAGAGACCTTTTGATAAAAAGGCTTATTCACAACACGCGCTGCAACAGGCTCGATTACCCATGCAGGAATACTCGATAAGAACAAAGGGGTCATCACAATCATTTCTAAAATATTTTGCAGCATATACGCACTAAAAAGTAGATGATTAGCTAAATAGTCAATCGGGCTTCCAAATGCCAGATAAAAAACCCCAATACCAGCAAGGAAACTCAGCCACTGTTGTTTCGTCACCGGTTGACTGTGTGCGAAGTAATGTCTTCCAGATCCCACTACAAGCCAAAAATAAACTGTCGCAAGAATGAGTGATTCAATCAATACAAGAGGATGCCATAATAAATTTATACCTAACATCCAAAATTGCTGTGCAGTCATGCACTCGCACCTCCCCCACTCAGAGCCTGATGCGTTATCGTAAGAAGTTCGTTAGGAACTGCACCTGGCGCACACTGAACGAGTGTATTGTCATCAGGAAGAGTATCAATATGCAAAACCCCATCTTTTAACATAGAATAAGGAACACTTCCAGGTGGTATGTCAGGTCCACCAAACTGGTCTGGATTGATGTGTTTTATCGCCAATTCCTTTAGCAATGCGGTGGAATATGACACTGGGTAGTGAGGGAAAATATTAGTGATTGACTCGATATTCCCATATGTCCCCATAATCCCTTGCACTAGATGTGGATGTACCTTATACAAAGCAGATAAAACAGACACACTGTCGATTGATGTCTCCGCCAACGTCCGCGAAACGGGAATGTGAAACCATTTATGAGGAACGTTTTGTAAAGGCAAATCAAGTACAGGTTCTCCCTGATATACAAATTCGATCTGAGTTTGTCCTGAATCTAAATGATCAATCCCGCGCCATGAAACCAAATCACGTTCGTGAATCCCTTGCCCTAAACTTGTTGTCAAGGGTACAAATAAGCATAAAACAAATAACACACTTGCTACACCAATTTGCGCTGGAAGACTACTTAAGCGCTTCATCTGGAACGCCCTCCGATGTGCTTACTTGTATACTTAAAATAAACTCATCATCATGTAACCCCACCTGCGAAATAAAAAGAAGGATGAGTCCAGTAAATAAAAAGGCGCCAGGTAACTCCCACACCGTCAGAGCCCCTGCAATCCCCCCTACAATCGAAAGAGCGAGCAACCCCATCGCTGCACGTGGCCATTTCCACGAAATAATCGCCGCTAGCAACGCGACCGCAGAGAAGAAGAACGTCAACCAATCCATCCATGTATTGGTCTTGATTTGTGGAAAATAGAAATACATCCCGAGTCGGATTCCCTTTTCCGCAATGGCAACCAAAAAACCTAGCATTGCCCCCGTGAGCGAAATCACCATAGCCCCCACACGCACCGCGAACCTCTCCTTTTTCGTGAAATGGGAGCAGGCGGTCACAGCTCGCATCAAATGCCTGACTGTGACCGCCACATAGGAACAGGCTCTCCCATTCCAATTACACTTTTTTTACCTCTACGCTTTGGCTATTTGTTTCTTCTTCACGTAGTCGGTCAATTCTCGTTGCCCAGCGGATCAACAACAGAATCAGTGTTGTCATGATCACAGCTTGAAAGAGCCAAAATACGATGTCCCACCACAGTGGGATCCCCTCACTATAAGGGATCTGAATCGGTAATGTCGGCCAAAAATTCCCCATTTGGGCACCTCCTCCTCTTACAGATTACAAGAGATAGAGTTCAACATAGAGCGCAACCCAAGTAATCACAGTAAAGACCCAGTACCAGGAGGAAAGCTCATACCCCAGTTGTCTCTCAGGAGTTACACCTATGCGCTTGACTCGTTCTCTTCCTGCTGCGAGGACTAATAAACCGACAAGTCCCATGACAACCGACAATCCAACTGTCGCAAGAAAAGTCTCCCCATAATGAGACATTGGATTTAACGGATGGTACCACAGTTCATATCCCTGCATCAGCGTTCCAACGCCACCTAAGAATAGCGTCACATCAGTCATGCGTTTGTAACCTCTGCCATCCCCTTGTTGCACGCGGCGCACTGCGGCGACCGCAGTCAACAAACTAATCACAAGGAGTACAGTTTGAATCGCTCCCGTTGTTTGATCAAGTGCTGGTGGAATAAAGCCTCCACTCATGATGTACCGCACGTTGATCATCATAAAATAAGGGACACTCATGCTAAACAAGAAAATAGCAAAGGCAGATCGCATTTTGCGCTGTTCAATGCGACTCTCAACGTCACTCCTTGTCTGCGCTGATCCCATTGCAGTTCTTGCCGCCATAAAATCACCTCCACCTCGTTGTGTCACATGGAAACAGGACCAGGGGTCGTTGGGATGCTAAACGATTCATCATCGTCTTCATAGTCATAAAAAGATCCTGTGACCACCGGCGCCGCAGCAAAAGATTCTTCAGCAGGCGGTGAAGTAGTTTGCCATTCCAACGTCTTAGACTGCCATGGGTTTTCCTGAACTTTTTTACCTGATTTCATTGCCCAGGCAATATGAATCAAGTTAAACAGGAAGCCAAGGCCTAGAATAAATGCAAAGATTGAAATGACAATATTAATTCCTTGCAAATAGGGCGGGTACACTGGTACCCAGCGATTCATGCCGCGTAACCCTTGGATAAACATGAGGCTAAATGCTCCGTCAAATCCAATAAATACCCAGATCGCACCGAGTACACCCATCTTGCTGTTGTACATGCGCCCTGAAAACTTAGGCAACCAATAGTACATAGCAGCAAGCCAGGTAAAGACCATCCCGCCGATAATTGTAAAATGGAAGTGGGCGACGACAAAGAACGTGTCATGCAACTGCAAATTGATCACGGGGTCAGCAAGAAAAACGCCTGTCATCCCACCAATTAAAAAGTTGAACATACTCATTAAAACAAAGAGTGAAGGGACAGTCATGCGAAAGCGCGAACGCCAAAGAGTCCCAATTACAACCATGTACGCAAATCCGGTAGGAATCGAAATCATCTCTGTAAAGAAAGAGAACGGCAACATCTCAGTCAAGCGCATATTCGTGAACATGTGGTGAGCCCAAACAAATCCACTAAGCATCATGACGAAAATGAGACCGATAATTCCCCACTCTCGTGCAAACAAGGGCTTGCGAGCCATAACCGGCATAATTTCCATCCAAATCGCGAACGCAGGGACGACGATGATATACACTTCTGGATGTCCAAATAACCAGAACAATTCCAGATAAGTAATCGGACTCCCTACCGCGGTGAAAAACGGCAATGGAACCACACGGTCTAACACGGCCAAAATAAAGGTGATCTCGATTTCTGGAAGCCAGATGATATTCAGCAGGCTAACTGCGAGAATCCCCCATGCATACATAGGCAAACGGTTCCAAGTTAATCCTTTTGCCCGCTTAAACAGGATCGTCGTCGTTAAATTGAGTGAAACCATCAAAGACGATAACGTGAGCGCAAGTACGCCAAGATAATAAAACAAAATTCCATTTGGATCGTTTTGCGCGAGGGGTTCATACCCACGCCAACCAGTGGTCCATTCCCCTAATAGCGGGCTTAGAATCACTGTCATGATCCCTGCAGGAACAAGCCATACACTAAGCGCCGACATTCTCGGAAAAGCGGAAGAATTCGATCCGATCATCATCGGAATCAAATAATTGCCCAGGCCACCAACGAGCGCCACGGTTCCGACAGAAAACATCATGATCGTTCCGTGAATTCCAACTGTCTCAATGTACTGACCGGCATACGGGAAAAACCACATATGGTCTCCCATCAACTGAATCCGCATCAACATTGCGGCCAAACCAGCGATGAAAAATCCGCCAGTAGAAGAAACGAGATACTGAATGCCAATCACTTTGTGATTTGTACTATACGCAAAATACCTGCGCCAACCAGTTGCTTCAGGATACGTAACTGTGATCCCAAACGATGGCAGCAATACGTTTTCCAATCCGCCTATTCCAAGCAGCCATCCTGCTGTTGCCGCAATCCATCCAAAAACTACTGAAGGTTGTGTGATAAAAGGATCCCCATACTGCGGGTCTAACAGATAGGCAACCAGGCAATTGACCACCAGAAAACCTATACCAGCCCACAGCAAGCCTCGGATAACGGGCGGCATTATCTGCTTTTTGCGAAGTGGTAGGGGCGCATCGCCAATCCTTGCCACACTCATGCGCATCTTCCTCCCTTAGTTGCCAGCCTTGAGCTGCTGTTTAACCCACTGTTTAAATGCTGCGTCACTGACGATATGCACGGTCGCATACATGTATGGATGCCCTGGCCCACAAACTTCGGCGCACTGTACACGCACCTCTGGATTTGTCTCCGTTGAAGCGATCTTCGTCGGCGTCGCGACCATATATCGCGTTTCCCCAGGGATGACATCCATTTTCTCGCCAAACGCCGGAATCCAAAACGAGTGAATCACGTCAAGTCCCACAGCATAAGGGTGGTTTGGATCATAAGAACGCAAAACGAATTCGACTGGGCGATTCACGGGCAAATACAACACGTTATTTCCATTTGCGTTTAAAGCATTTTGAATTCCATATTGCGGATAAGAGAAAAACCACTGCCACTGACGTGCCACTACGTCGACAACCAGATCGTGTTGTTCGGCTTGTGGGCTCATCTCTTTAAACATTTGCTCTGCTGCGGATGTCGTTGGATGGACGAAAAAGAGCAGATTTACAGCTAACGACAATGTAACCCAGATTGTTACATACGTCGCATTGAAACGTGCTCCTTTGCCCCGCACTACGCTGTCACGGGAACGTCGCCGTGCGCGAAGTGGAATAAAGATAAGCATCAGCACGACAAACACAAAAATTGGAGTTAAAAAGCGAAATAAAAATACACTTGCACTCAACCCATCTAACGCTTGTGTGGATGCCGTATAGTAATAGAAATTATGCCCCCAAGCGCTGACTCCGAGTTCTCCGAGCACAGAAAACACTACCCACAACACACCAAAAATCAGCAGATCGGCCACTGCTGGAGACCCCCTTTAGCTCTGCGCTCCTTGCGAATGATCTCACATTCACGCCTAAGCGCTACGCCGGCAAAATATTGATTGTCCCTTTCATTCCGTCCGCATAATGAATAAAGCCTTGTACAAAGCAACCATATTCCCATATGCCCGGTTTGTTTGGAACTGTGAATGTAAGTGAAATACTTCCACCCGGACGAAGTGTTGGACTGAAATTCCCATTTCCCGGCGCCGTAATCAGCCATGGACCCGGCTTAGGAATCGAGGTGACAATTGCTTTATTGGTTACCAAATTGTCCACCGCATGTTCTTCTTTAATCGTCACAGGAACTCCATCCCAAAAATCTTCGTTAAACTGAATCCGCAAATCCGTATAGTAATTGGGATCCCGTTGAAATCCACCGCGCCCAATTTGCATTTCATGGAAATGAGTCGGACTTAAATTGTGAATATGCAACGTCATGGGAGTTCCCACACGCCAAGTCATTTGGTTTGGAATATAGTAGTAGTCTTGTTGATAAACCTTGGTGAGCCCAGAATCCACCTGCAGTCCATTAAGCGCCGAAAACGCTTTTGCAATATTTGAAGACTCAAATAAAGCAATCGCACTCGCTGCCAGCACACTGCTCGTGCCAATCAGAAAACTGCGACGACTCCAATCGACCTCTACTGCGTCTGAGCCCACAGTTTCTTTGCTGCGATCCTCTCCATCCATAGTGCAAACTCCCTCCCGCGTCGTTTCATTGTATCCTTGACTAGGAGTTCGACACCACGACTTGCGGTGTGCCTCCATTCGTGACGTCAAACCAATCCCACATTCCAAAATTCTCTGGACGTGTTTGATCGTCAATTCGCAAAAGCAAATTCTCCATGCGATAATCCCCTACTTGTGAAGCAACAAATTTGAAGTTACTCGATTGCCCTGGAAAAACGCCTGCGCCCGAATCATTGACCATCGATGAGACGGATGCGCCTGCGCCCGGAAATGCAAGCTTGTTAACGGAATTATAAATGCCAAAATCAAACGGAATGCCCCCATCATTGACGAAGTGCACCTGTACGGTATAGCCGACCGGAATATCCACCGTCATCTGTCCATTGGCATAGCCATTAAAGTTGGCAAAACCATTTGTCGAGTTGGTTCCCGCAGCGATCGTCAAATCGACCGTCTGATTCGCGTTATTGACGGAAAACCAAGGTGGATTCACTGCTTCCGTCGTTCCACAGCCCGTTAAAATAATACTTGAAAGCGCAACCGCGCCCAGCACAATGTGTCGAAATCTCACCGCTCTGCAACCCCCCTTGCAAAATGATGCAGGTTATCTAAAATTCAAATTCTCGCTGTGCATCACCCTCCTTTAGGATTATTCGTTTTCTACTTCACCACTTGCATGTAGTTAAGATGATAGTCTGATAGAATAGTCATGTCAAGAATTCGCCATAATTCAGTCTCTTTTTCGTCATCACAAGTGCATAAATCACATCACTTATTCAAACTTTATGCTGTTAATTCTATTTTTCATTCCTCTTTTGTGCTTAATTAGTCAAAAATGAGTCAAGCGCAGCTCGACTCATTTTTGTGTCTTTGTCCTCTGCGGTGCGAGCCGCAGCCCGATGTATAGGGGCTAATTTTCGCTGACACTCTCGCTGGCTTTGACAGTTCCATCGTCATTTAGGTATTCACGCCATGAGGTGTCCTCCATCAACGGATTCCAAAGAGTGATATAAGGTCCTTGCACCAGTGTAGCGAGCGCTTTATCATGAATTGCTTTCACTTTATGATTCACTACGACGCGTGAGATCCCAAACATTGCAGATTTCATGTCTGCCCATTCCATGTGAACGATATAGGCAGTTGGTTTTTTCTCTGCTTGCATCAGTTGGAAGTTTCCGGCACGCGAACTTGGTGGATTGTCCCCAAGCGTTTGCAACGCCTGATGAATACCGTCTGGTTCTAATTGAAAACTCCCTACGGCTGACGCGCCAATCTGGCGCATGATCATATATCCCAGAAAACCAGGTGCTTTCTTAAATTGCTTCATAACCTGCCCGACAGCTTGTTCAAACTCTTCTTCTTTGCCGGGAATCACCGCGTGCTCACCAGCTGCGATGACGCGTTGTCCATATGGGAGAGAGACGGGAGGCATCTCTTCGCCGGCCATAAAACTCGCGCCAAGAACCGCTGGAACGTCGGTCATCCCCACATTTTCTGGCATGTCATGAGCGACAATTTCGTACACATCTTCCCATGGACCTTCCACGACCATGCCGAGGCATCGCGAACACAACCGGAAAATGCTATCAAACTGTTCCATATGCATCTCTTCGTGATCTTCCCACCGCTTCCACATCGTATACTGTGCGATACCGATCGGATTGAGTTCATGATGCATGTCCATTTTGGCACCGCCAAAGCGCCCACCCATCGGAAAGACCCCAACTTGCACATGATTCTGAAATCCGAGAAAACCATTGTGATTTGCGGTGACCATACAAACTTTTGGCCCGACACTTTCAAAAGCTGCAAAACTTTCTGGTGCATTAACCACTTTTGCCTTGCTAATTGCAATGTATGGATTTGGCATGAACAAACCCCTCCCAGGTAGTGTGGCAGATGCGAACCCCGCAAACAAAGCGAGATAAGAAAGCCCTTTCATCATATACCCCGATAGGTATTGTGTCAATATTGTGTAAATCACGCGATTTATTCGATAAATATTACTTTTTCTCGTCTAATCTATGAATTTTAATCGATAATCTCCTGATTTCATTTGTCCTGAATATTTTTCGACTCGAAAGGAACGTTTTTGCCTTTGTTCCCCCAAGTGTATTTAAATCTCATCGTGTATAATGAAAAAATCACCAAAAAGGAGGACCACAGTGTGTCTCGTGTACAGCTGAAACAGCACCCACACTTTGCTTCCGTGCGTTTCATTGTGTTAAATCGTCCAGATAAGCACAATGCTTTAACACTAACTATGTGGGAGCAATTACTGGAATTCTTAGAAGCGTGTGAGGATAATCCGGATGTGCGTGTGGTCGTGCTTCGAGGAATTGACGAACATGCCTTTTGTGCTGGAGCTGATATTGCTGAGTTTCCCAAGTTGCGGGCAAACCGCGAGAGCGCAAAAAAACATAAAACAGTCACTGATCTTGTCACCAAACGCTTAGCGAACTTACGACCAATCACAGTGGCAGCCATCTCTGGGATCTGTTACGGCGGAGGTCTGCAACTCGCAAGTGCATGCGACTTGCGAGTTGCAGACGATTCAGCACGCTTTGCCATTACGCCCGTTAAACTGGGATTTGTCTACGGTCCTTATGAGACCCGCTTACTCATGCGAATTGTCGGTGAGCCAAAGGCAAAAGAACTGTTATATACAGGAAAGGCGATTACAGCACAAGAAGCAGAAAAAATCGGACTCATTACAGCGCGAAATCCTTCATCGCATAACTTTGATCAGTTTGTCGATGACTATCTGTTCTCCTTGCTGCAAGCAGCTCCACATGCGCAACAGCTTACAAAACAAATTTTCCATGGGCTGCAGGAAGCAGGCACCTCCTTGCTGGACGAGCAGCTCGAAAACCTATCCACTCAAGCGCTTGACGGCAGTGAGTACGTCGAGGGAATTCAAGCATTCCTGGAAAAACGCAGGCCTTTCTATGCCGAAGGTCTCACAAAAATGTAACTTTGCGTATGCATTTTATTCCGTCAATCACGCAAAAGGACCGGTCGGAAGTGTCGGCTGTGTTTTTCGCTCACTGATATAAAGCGCCAGCAAGATGAAACTGGCTCCGATAAAAAAAGTCGATTCTGGACGTGTTCGAACGATGAGGAAAGACAAGACCACGCCGAGTATGGGCTGGATATAAAGAAACAACGACACTTTTGCTGCAGAAAACATGGTGAGCGCAAATAGCCACAAAAAATAGGCCCCCGCTGTGGCGAGAATTGCCAAATAGATAACAGCGAGCAAGACAGGAAGAGCTAAGCCATGAGGTAGCGGAGCGCCTTTTGCCAGCCACATCGGGATTGCCCCAAGAAAACCGCCTAACAGCGTCATGGAAGTTGCTGACATTGCAGATACTCGCACAATTAGTTGCTTCGAGTAGGCATTGTATAATGCGTAACAAAAAACGGCAAACACCAAGAGCAGATCGCCGTTCAAATATCCGAGATTGCCTGGTCGCGGAAAGCCTGCAATCGCCCAAGCACCGATAAATGCGATCAATAGAGCAGCTTTTCTCCTGAGTGTTAGCGTTTCTCGAAGCAGGATAGCTGCTACCAGCGCCGTAAAAATGGGTTCTAGCGCCATCATGACAGAAGCGATCGCAGGGGTTGAAAGACCAAGACCTTTGGTTTCAAAATAAACTGGCAATGAAAAGCCCACACAACCTAAAACAAGCGCGATGAACAACGTTTGTACCGTAAAATTTTCACTCTTGCGTTCCCTAAGCAAGGCGGGTGCCAATAGCAAGGCACCTGCACCTAGGCGAACTAACGTGAGAAAACTGGGTGGAACTTGTACCAACGCGATGGCTGTTGCAGGAAAGCTGCCAGCCCATATAAAATTCGCAAGCACCACTCCAAGCAATCCGCCCAACGGTTTGTTTCGCATTCTATACCTTCTTTTTTGCAAATTGAATGCAACCTTCCGATCCAATTTAACGTCATCTTAAGAGGGGCAGGTTTACAATGTTGCCCTAACAAACAAAGGAGGCCATGCATCCTTATATGATCAAAGGAAAATGGAGTGCACACCCAATCACCGCAGCAAGTGAGCAAGAACAAGAACCCACAATGAACGTATACGCAGTACGACTCTTACGTGATCTTCAAAATGGGTTTGTATGCGAAATTTCTGATCTGGCTGAGTACATGAACAGATACCAATTACAGGACGAAACGATTGCGTTAGAACGATTGCAACGAGATTTGCGGCATCGTGAAAAGTCAAATCGCATCTTCGTTGTAAAAGCCTCATCGGCAGCGCATGCTGTACTTGCTGCAAGCCAAAAAGCTTAGTCACGAGGACAATTCAACCCGGTCAACTGTGAACTTTTCTACGCGATCTTCTCGTACATAGGCACCGATTCCAGCACCTTCTGGGACGGAGATGATCCCTGGCTTAACAAAACACACAGGTGGGTCAATGATGTCTTCATCAAAATAGCGCGCGCTTGGCGCAGTATCCCCTGGAAGCACAAATCCTGGTAGAGAAGTGACAGCCAAATTCGTCAGGCGTCCTACCCCAGCTTCTAGCATGCCGCCACACCAGACCGGAGTGTTTTGTTGTGCACATAGCGCCTGTAATTCACGCGCTTCCGTCAAACCACCTAGGCGCCCTACTTTTACATTGATTACTTGACATGCGCCAACTGCAATCGCCTTTTTAGCATCTTCTGTCGAATGTATACTTTCGTCAAGGCAAATCGGTGTTTGAAGTTTTGCTTGCAAAGCCGCGTGATCGATGATGTCATCATGGGCAAGCGGTTGCTCAATCATTGTCAAACCGAACTCATCTAACCGAATCAGATGATCGAGGTCTTGCAGCCGATATGCACTGTTTGCATCTGCCATAAGCGCGATCTCAGGAAATTGTTTGCGGATTGCGCGCAAAATTTCAAGGTCCCAGCCAGGTCTAATTTTAACTTTTATGCGCTTATAGCCTTGTAGTAAATATCCCTCAATTTTTTCGAGCAGCTGAAGTGTCGTAGACTGGATGCCTACGCTAATCCCTACTTGCACTTCTGCTTTATTTCCACCCAGCGCTTTTGCTAAAGATAATCCTTGCTCTTTAGCAAAAGCATCCCAAATAGCTGTTTCAAGTGCAGCTTTTGCCATCTGATTGCGCCGAAAAGGACGTAGACGCTGACGAACTTCATCAGGATGCGCAATCTCTTGGCCGAGTAGTGCAGGGACAAACCATGTCGTTAACATCTGTTGTGCGGTCGCTGTCGTCTCCTCGCTGTATAGCGGTGCGAGCGACGCAGTACACTCTCCATACCCTTCACTATGTCCGGTGTCCACGCGAACTAAAAGAAAGTCCTTCTCTTCTTCACGACCAAAACTCGTCTCAAAAGGTTCTTTCATGCGCATTTGTAATCGCCGTATGATTACCCGTTTAATTTTCATCGCACACGCTCCCAAATGTATTTCCCTACGTCACGAGATCCTTCATAGCTGTAGCTCACAACGACAAACCCTCTTGCTTGCAATTCCATAACGGCTGCTCGCATGGCTTGTACCCACTGTGCTCGCAGGGAACTTGTACTAATCTTTTTCAAATTTCCAGGAATTTCGGTGATGACTCGCGAAGGGGAGTCCAAAAGAGGAATTGCTTCAGCGTCTCCGCGTTCTGTGCAACGCAGCCGCACGACTTCACTGGACACGTTTCCATTTGCATATGTAATAGCCCCCACTTGACCCAAAGACTCTTCAGGTAAGAGTTCCAATCGTGCGACAAAGCGATCTGATTCTACCCCTGCATTCAGTGGATCTCCTTCCATCATCCCATAACAATTTGGAAGAAAATCAACTACCTTTGCCCCCAATTTATTGAGATTAAAATGTGCATTGCGACTGACGAGAGGATCAAACGTCCACATGATCACTTTGTACCCGCGCTGCACAGCCAAACGGCGCTGATACTGCTTAAGTGCAAAGCCAATTCCACGATGCAATGCATGGTCTAACACCGCTGTTTCATGTGACCATAATACCCATTCCCCATGCCATAAAGCTGGGAAACTGAGTGTAAACCCAATGGCTTCATCGCCATCCAGTGCCAATAAAACTACTCCACCATAACGCGCATGAACACTCATTTGTGCTGTCGAACAACTGCTATCTTGCCCCCATACCGCGGTAGCGAGCCGTTTGCACTGCTCTAAATCAGAACGTGATACAGCTTCCCGAATCGCCCACTGTTCCATGACTTCCTCCTCACTCCATATCTAAGCAATCGCTCTTACTGTACCATGAACCTTACATCATCGCATCATTCGAATGTTGATGGGGAATTGTAAAGGCTAGGGAGGGGTGCACATGGAAGAAGACCGTAAAAAGTGGCCACCAACAACAAGACGTGTTGCGCTTCATACCAGTCGAGCGATCATTCGCGAGATCGAGGCTCGCACAATTGCAAATGTCGCTCGTTATAGCCTGCGCAGCGGCGAAGCAGTGAGTCACAGACTATCTCAGTTGGAACGAGAGTGGGATACAGATCGAATCATCGAAGCCATGGCAGGGACTTTTGTCGTAATGGGGACGCTACTAGGCGTTACCATCAACCGCCGCTGGTTCTTCGTATCTGCGCTCGCTGGAGGCTTTCTCGTTTCACACGCATTTTCTGGATGGTGTCCTTCACTTCCAGTTTTGCGTAAATTAGGCGCGCGCACAGCAGAAGAGATTGCTGAAGAGCGAATGGCTCTTAAGGTCTTGCGAGGAGATTTCAAGCCCACTACCCATGTGCATGAGGCGCTTGCACAAACGCGAATGGTCTAGATCGCTGCAACTGAGATGCGCCGCAGACCCTCTCTAGACCGTCGCATGAGCGGCGGTCTTCATCCTATTTGAGGGGAGCATTTTTGTCTTCGGTTATCTCTTTTTCGATCCCACTGTCTTCTTTTTCAATCTTTTGCAACATCGAGATGGCGTCTGTTAAATTATTATTAAAGATACGTCGCGCGACATCCAATAATTCAAAAATCAATGGATCTTTTACCGAGTAAGTAACTTTTGTCCCATCTTTTTTCCCGATTACGATATTTTTATTGCGTAAAAGTGCCAATTGCTGAGAGACAACAGAACTATCAACACCTAATTCAGCTTGCAATTCATTTACAAATTTATCTCCCTCACGAAGCAACTCTAAAATCCGGATTCGAATGGGATGTGACAATGTCTTGAAAAATTCTGCTTTAAACTGCTGTAATTTAAGATCCACTCTGCTCCACCCCATGAGTCAAACATTCCATTGCGTGTAAAAAACCGGCCAAGATTTCTTGCGGACGTGGTGGACATCCTGGAACTTTTACATGAATGGGAACAAACGGCGCAATTCCCCCCTCTTGCGCATACGTTTTTCCAATCAATCCATCACCAATCGCACAACCGCCAATCGCCACGACTGCTTTTGGCCATGCGGTCGCTTCATATGTCATCCGTAAGGCTTCAAGTAAATTGCGCGTCACTCCACCAGTGACCGCCAATACATCCGCATGTCGTGGCGATGCAACAAACTCGATACGCATTCGTGAAACATCGTACACTGGATTTAATAGTGCATTCAACTCCCATTCACACGCATTACAAGATCCTGTATCTACATGTCGAACGTGCAGCGATCCGCCAAAAACGGTCGCTGCCAAATGATTGAAACGCACAAGCAGATCGTCCTCACACGAAAGACGCCCTTGCTCAATTCGCGGCGGTTGTGAAGTTAACACCTCCTCGATTGGACGAGTCGAGACCGCCGTTTGCAGTCGTTTTTTGATTAATTTCCACATTCATATCCACCTCCTAACGATCACAACAGGCATAACATAGCTCGAAACTCTTGTTGATCAACGGAAAATCCGGAATGATATTTCCAGGCACCGCATAGGGTACAGCCGGCCAATTCGCGTAAGAAGCAGAACGAATACGCAACCGATAGATCGTTTGATTCTCCCCCACCATCACAAAATGCACATTCTCTCCACGGGCCGACTCCGATATGCCAATTGCAAAACTTCCAGGCACTAGAGACGGCAGTGGTGTAAGGAGTGGCGTGCCATCTCCTGTTTGAACAAGCTCTAGCAAGCGTCGAATAATTTGATCAATGAGTTTTCCTGATTCGTAAATTTCCGCAATACGTTGCTGAAAACGCGCCATAACGTCACCCGTCTGAAAAGTCGGTACAGAGAATTCCAATTCCCCGTACCCCGCATAAGGAAAATTCATCCTCACATCGCGAACTACACCTGATGCGCGAGCCGCCGGGCCAACCACACTCCACTGCTCAACCACCTGGGCATCAAGCACCCCTGTGCGATTAAAACGATCACAAACAATCTCGTCACTCAAAATCGCATCCGTGATTTCTCCAATTTCTTGTAAGATCTGCATGGTAGTCACTCGTATTCGCTCGATTTCAGCGAAACTGAACGTTTTTGCTACACCGCCCACAACGATTACTCCACGCAGATAGCGATGCCCAGTCACATCGTCATTTAACTGCTGCAACTGTTCTTTTAGTCGTGCCCCTTGCATCGTTCCAAAACTAAAACCGATCCCCGCGCAGAGATTCCCTACATCCCCCACGTGATTGTAAAGACGTTCTAGCTCTGCAAGTAAAGTGCGAATCCAAATCGCTTGCGGTGCAAGTTGTATTTGGGCCACCGCCTCAACAGCTTGCGCATAAGACAGTGCATGCGACACACTGCACACACCACACGTTTGTTCTACAAGCGCCATTGCCTCCGCGACATGCATTCCTTCGGCGCGTTTTTCCAACCCACGATGCGTATAAAACAGTTGCGCATCGAGCGATTCGACATTTTCTCCAGCAACCAGAAATCGGAAGTGTCCAGGCTCAATCACTCCTGCATGAATTGGTCCTACTGGCACAATGAACTGACCTTCATCCAAAGCGGGTTCTTGCAGCTCTCGCCTCACTTCTGGAAGTGACTGCAAAAGCGGATAATCGCGACGCAAAGGATAAGCATTCACCCGCTGACCATGCAAAACAAGTGGACGCAAATCGGGATGCCCTATCGGCTGAATGCCTAGTAAATCATAAACTTCGCGCTCATACCAGGAAGCAGCTGGAATGATCGTTGCCACCGAAGGATAGGTTGGATCCGTCGCGGGAATTCGCACCGTGACGAGAGCAATTTGCGACGTGCGATCCGCTGCAAAATAGTATCGCAATATGAAATGACCTGTTCGCTCGCGCTCATCTGTTCCGATCATTGTCAACAAACGAAATCCTGTTTGCATCAAACGCTGACACGCTTTTACAAGTTCAGCACGCAAAACCACTGTTTCCGTTCCCGTATATTCCATTACTGCGCCCTCCCTTCAAGAATCAGCGCTGCATGCTGTAATAATCCTTGAACTTCACGGGGAATGAACAGCCCAAATGCAAACACAAACAAGAGCGGTAAGAAAAGCGGGGCTACCCTCCAGCCAAAGCGCTCCTGAATCTCTGAACGCGATGGCGCCACACCTAGGACCACACGACCAGATTGATAGACCATCACGCCAAAAATCGCTGCAATGATAAGCAGGAAGAGAGCAGAGACAAACCAATGCCCTTGTACAAATGCGGTAGCCGTAAGTGCAAATTCACTCGTGAAAAGGGAGAATGGAGGAGCACCTGACACTGCGAAAGCCGCCAACAAAAAAATGGGGCCGCTATACGGCATGGATCGCAACGCCCCGCGCATTCTGCTCATGTTTTTTGTCTGATAGTGTTGAGTCATATTGCCCGCTGTCAGAAATAACGTCGATTTCGCCATCGCATGGTTAAACATCTGCAACAAGGCAGCTGCTAAGCCCGTTTCTCCCCCAATGCCGATGCCAAACGCAATAATCCCCATTTGTTCTACACTGGAGAAAGCAAGCATGCGTTTGATATCTTGCTGTAAAAGAATAAAAGGAAACGCCACAAACAGCGACAACAACCCAAACAACAAGACAAGATGAGAAACAAACGCTACGCCTTCCATACGCATCACGATCGCGAACATCCGCAAAATCGCGAGAAATGCGGTGTTTAGCAATGCGCCTGAGAGCATTGCTGAAGCCGGCGACGGCGCTTGACTGTGTGCGTCAGGCAGCCAAAAATGCATAGGTGCCAAACCCACTTTCGTCCCGTAGCCAACGAGCAAAAGAACAAAAGACAACAACAACAAATGTGCTGGGAGCGGTTGTGCAGCATGAATAAGAAAAGTCCAGTTCAAGCGATCTTCAGCAGCCCCATAAACTTGTACAGACGAGCTATAAAGAACAACGAGTCCAAGCAAAGCAAACGCGATGCCCACACTACAAAGAATCAAATATTTCCATGCGGCTTCTAGCGATTCTGCTTTCCGGTAGATCGCGACAAGAAAAGCCGACACCACAGTGGTTGCTTCGATTCCCACCCACATCATCCCAAGATTGTTCACGATGGGCACAAACAGCATCGTCGCAATAAATAAATGCAACCATAAGTAATAATTGCGCAACTGCACATCGTTGAGATGTCCATCTGCAACCTCTTGACGCATATACCCAATTGAATGTAATGAAGCAGTAAAACTCACGATTCCAATAATTGCAAGCACTAGCGCGCTGAGCGAATCTGCGTAAAAAAACTGATTAGCGGCCATGACCACGCTCTTTTGTGCGATCTCATAAACAACTCCAATCACCAGTACAAAAGTGATCACACTGCCAATCCCGTGCACGATTTCGCGAATCTTTGGGTGCCCGATTAACCCGCACGCAACCCCCGTAACAATCGGTGACATCAACATAACCCACAGAAACATCTCATTTCACCCCTTCAACCGCCGCAATTTTTCGATGCTCATACTCGAGAGTAGTTCATCCATGCGAAAAGAAAGAGCTGCAATCAATACGACAACGACAAGGACGTCTAGGAATATTCCGATATCCACGAGAAACGGCATGCCAAAACTTGTCGACAAAGCCGCGAGAAACAAGCTGTTCTCAATCACAATCAAGCCTACTCCTTGCATCAAGGCTTTATTGTGCGTAATCATGATCAGCACACCACTCAACAACATTCCGATAGAAATTGAAAGATAGAGATTGTGCCCACTTCCTAGACCTAAGTCAGGGGTAACATAATACCCAATTGCCCACATAGCAAGTACAGCGATGATCAGCCGATCCCGCCCAAAAGACTTTTCGGCTTGGCGATCAATACCAACGGCTTTCAGCGTGCGATATAAAATATAAGGAATGGCTATAGCTTTCACAGCGAGCGTGATTGCGGCGATCACAAACAAATCTGTTCGCCCAGTTTCGATCGCTAGAACCGCTGTTAACAGAGAGAGCATGAAGGATTGAAACGACAGCCATTTAATCCCTGAAAGAATATAGCGAATCGCAATAATCCAACTCGTACTTACCATGAGTGCCATCGCCGTTACGTCCAGCCAAAAATCCATCGAAGTCCCTCCTTTGCTAAACTCCACACTGATCACGGGGCATCGGAACTTATGCACCAACGTAATTGCTAAGTAACGCGAAAAGCGAAAGTGACAACGCCAATGTGAGAAACCGCGGAACTGTAAATAAGCGCATTTTTGCTGTCACACTTTCAATGAACGCGAGCACCACACCAAATAACAGTACTTTGCCAACCCAAATGATCACACCGTATAAAACGTCGTTAGGTGCTGTATCAGTCGCCATCCCATAGGGCAAACATGTGTCAAAGAACACACTGATCCAAAGTAACTGCTTCATCCACGCGCCAAGCGACATCAAACCGAGAGCACGACCCGAAAGATCAAGAATCGCACCTTCATGGATCATCGTAAGTTCCAAGTGCGTATCAGGATTGTCGATCGGTAAGCGTCCTGTTTCTGTGATCACGATCATCAAAAGCGCGGCAGCAGCAAGCAGGGTGGTAAGGGTAAGCCCTTGGCCGGGATGTGAAAGCAAATGTAAGGTGATCCCTGCAAAACTAAATCCTTTACTTAGCAGCCCAGCAGACAAAATCGCTAAAAAGACTGTCGGCTCAACTAATAGTGCTACAAACAAATCCCTGCTAACTCCCATCCCACCGAACGCGCTTCCCGAATCCATACCTAAAAGCGCCGTCAATAATCGTGCAAAACCAAGCAAGTAAATGAATAAAAAGAGGTTTCCAGACGCGAGAAGGGTCTGCCTGTCAACTGTGAATAAAGGAAGGGTCAGAGCGGCTGAAAAAATCAAGGCAAATTGTCCATAGGGTACTAGGCGTGTCACGATCGAAGCTTGATCAGACACTACTGCTCCTTTGTGAAAGTACTTACGCAATTCACGATATGGCTGCCAAATTGAAGGCCCTGTGCGTCCTTGCATTCGCGCTTTTAGACGTTTAATGACGCCTTGCAAAAATGGTGCAAACAGTACGATAAAACAAGCTTGAAGAAGACTCATCATTTCACCCCTTAACGGACCACAATCAACAAGACAATCACGGTGACAAATAAATACACAAGATAAGAACGCACACTGCCATTTTGAATTCGACGAAAGTATTGCGCCGTTTTTAATACGAAATCCCAAGCAGGGCGGTACATATATCCTCTTGCCACGGGAATCATCAACGAGCGAAAAGTACGTGCGACAGGTTGTGAAAATCCTGTCGCACTATAAGACATAAACGCCATCCGTTCCCCTCCACACGTCCAAGTGGGTGCAATATGGCGCTGTTCCTTTCCGATAAACAAGCGAAGCAAAAGAAAGACGAAAAATCCACCACCAACAAGCAGAAAAAGCAAAATAAAAGGCAGTTTGGATATTGCAAACAGATTTCCCGTATACCATAAATGCACAGGAGAAAAGCGCAGAGGTTCAGGAAGCGTCAACTGTAGAGCATTCACGATAAACGCCGGAAAAAGTCCTAAAAGCAAGGCGTAGAGTGCACCCATCAAGAGACTTAGACGCATCGCAAAAGGTGCCTCGTGCGCAGCGCGCGCACCCGGAGAGCGTCCCTCCCCTTGAAACCCGACACCAAAAATCCGAGCGGCCATCAATGCGACAAGCGCACCAGTAAAGAGGAGCGCGAACAATGCAATAGCCGCAAACAAACCTACTACATTGTGAAGATTGGTTCGAGCGAGATCAGCACTTGCCAAAAACACCAACCATTCACTCATAAATCCATTAAACGGCGGTACAGCAGCAACGCTGAGTAAACCAACGGCCATTGCTATACTTGTATAAGGCATGCGCCGAAGCAATCCGCCCAAAAAATTCAAAGAACGCTCATGCGTCCCATGGATCATTGACCCTGCTGCATGAAAGAGTAAACTTTTAAAAGCCGCGTGGTTCATTGCCTGATAAATGGTTGCACACAAGGCAACCCCTGCGATCGTCCACTCACGCAAAGCAAAGGCAGCAATCGAAATGCCGACAACCATGAATAAAAGCCCCATATTTTCGATGCTACTATAGGCGAGAATTCTCTTTATATCCGTTTCTTGTGTCGCGTGAAAAGCACCTAAAACCGCGCTGCTCCCGCCTAACACAATGAACAATACACCCCACCAAACTGTAGGTGAAAGCCAATACAGATTGACTAAAAGCAGACCATACAATGCGGTTTTTAACATGATGCCCGACATCAGTGCAGACACATGGCTAGGAGCCGCGGGATGTGCACGCGGAAGCCAGATATGAAGTGGCATAATACCTGCTTTAAGAGCGAACCCGACGAACGTAAAAAGAAAAATTACGCTCTGAAGTACGGGTGAAAGTGTCCTTGCCAAATGTACAAAGACCGCAAAATCATAGCTCCCTGTAAATTGGTGCAACAGATAAAATGCCAGAATGAGAAAAACCGTGCCAATTTGTGTCATTGCTAGATAAAGCACACCCGCCATGTTGACCTCTGGACGCTCCGACTCATACACGACGAGCAGATACGAAACAAAAGACATCATTTCCCAACCAAAAAGAAAAGTGAATGCGTTGCCTGCTAAAAACACGACAGCCATTGCCGCGATGAATAAGAAAACCCCGACATCAAGCCATGCGCCCTCAAACCGCGCGCGGTACACTTCCCCATAGCCAATCCCATAGATCGCTGACAATACACCTAAAACACCAAGCGTCATGAGAAATACACTGGATAAGGGAACCGTTGCTAAATTCAGAGTAAAAAAGGAAGTCGAAAAAATATCACTGAATAGCGGATGTGCAAACAAAAGAGTTGGATGTTCAAGTCCAGACCATCCAAGAAATAAGATCCCAACCGAAAAAGCAACTGTTGCTAAATTGATCGACACATGGACGATACGTTGCACATCAGCCATCTCCAAATCGTTATATATTATAATGTTATAAGATATATACATTAAAACATAGTGGTTGCGCAGCGTCAATCCAGATAAAAAGTAGATGGGGTGTATGGTGCTCACGTGTGCGAGCACCATACACCCCTAATTTGCCGTTTACACTAAATAAATTTTGCAATTTCCTCAATTGCTTTTGCTACCGCGAAGACAACTTGTTCTTGCCCAGCTCCACCAACAACCTGTATCCCAAAGGGGAATCCGGCTTTCGTACGTCCAATAGGGACAGCAATACCAGGGTAGCCTAAGACGTTAACAAATACGAGATAAGGAAGTACACGAGACCCCATGTTATTGTATACATAATGTGCCACCTTTCCGTGCCGCGGAGATGCTGTCGGATAAAGGGGCGTCAAAAGTACACCGCGATCTTCTGTAATCTCTCGAAACTTCTCCCGCAAGCGCTCAATCTGCCTCGGAAACGAACGAATTGCCTGCTCACTAGGTGGAAATAAGCGTGCACCCAGTAATAAGCGCAAAATCCATTTATGGTATACACTTGTTCCGCGTTTTGATTTCATTAATTCAGAAAATAAGTGAAAAGAAGATCCTTCTTGAATTTCCGTGATCGTCTCCTGTCCGCGATCCTGCAGGATCACATTTTGCCATAAAGCAGTTGCAGACGCCAAAAATCTCCCCTCTACAGATTCTATCGCAAGCCCTGAATCGCGCATCGCACGAATCAATTGCTCCATCCCAAGCGCCAATTCCTCATCAATTGGCGCTTTATCCGTTTGAGCTAACCATTTGATCGGAATCTCACGAGGAACCAAAGGAGAAATGTGATGATCACTTAAAACTTCGTATAATACTTGCGTATCCTGCACATTTCGTGCGAGTACGCCAACTGAATTCATATGCAGATGGTGAGAATACGCTGGATATTCGCCAACACTCGAAATTCTCCCATAGGTAGGACGAATTCCAACAATGCCACAAAAATGGGCCGGGAGACGCGTTGACCCCCCCAGATCACTGCCTATTCCCCATGGAGAAGCAAAGGTAGAAATTAGTGCTGCCTCCCCTCCGCTTGAGCCCCCTGGAGTATGCAAAGGGTTCAATGGATGATTGGTTCGGCCAAATAGCACGTTATCCGTCTCATGTGCCATCGTCAACGTCGACATATTCGTCTTAGCTAAAACAATGGCACCAGCTGCCTTTATACGTGAAACGACAGCCGCATCCTCAGTCGCAAGTCGGTTGCGATGCTTATGCACACCTCCTGTGATCGGTAAACCTTCGATTCGATACATTTCTTTGACCGTAATGGGCATTCCGAGCAGTCGCGGAAGTGTGGAAGGATCAGTCTTTGAAAGAAGACGCAAGTGATCTGCAGCCTCTGCTTCCTTTAAGGCGTGTTCATAGCGCCTATAGGCCACTGCGTTTAACTTAGGATTCACTTCTTCTATGCGCAAGAGATGGGCTTTCACAAGTTCTGTCGAGCTAAATAACCGATTTGCTAACCCTCGCATCATCTCTGTCGCCGATAAACGCGTCAGATCGTTGGTCACGTCCTTCTCAACCCTCATGATTCTACACCCCTGTGCCCGCACTCTATCTTATGAGATTCATAGCCATTCCCACAGTACCAATGACAAACATCACGACGGCTGACGCAAGCGCCCAACGACGGTTTGGAGCCGCAACATAAACAATTAAAAATACCATCGCCAATGCGACAAGCAAAGCAAAAAAAGACACATACACAACTGTATATCCAGTGGTCATTTCGCAATCCTCCCAGGCAGTCTCACTTGCATTTTGACTGACGTAAGCTGTCTCCATCTTACATGAATCCAATTCATCTTGCAGAACTATGCTTCTAAACAATCCTTTAAAACAACTCGTCCACCTTGTTGCAATAGAAACATTTTGTGATATAGCCCCTCTTTAGCCAACAGTTCTTGGTGTGTCCCACGCTCTATCACTTCTCCGTGGTGTAAGACCAAGATCAAATCAGCATCTTGAATCGTAGATAACCGATGCGCAATTGCAATCGTCGTTCGTCCCTGACGCATGCGCATGAGCGTCTCTTGAATTGCTTCCTCCGTTTCCGTATCAACGCTTGCAGTAGCCTCGTCAAGAACAAGAATTTGCGGATTATGTGCCATCGTGCGCGCAAACGCGAGCAGTTGGCGCTGTCCTGCCGACAAGGTGGCGCCTCGTTCGCCTAGCGGTTCACTATACCCATGTGCAAGCTTCTGAATAAAGGCGTCCGCCTGAACAAATTGCGCAGCTGCCACCACCTCTTGATCTGTGATCTTCTCTGTTCCAAGGCGAATATTCGAACGAATGTCACCAACAAAAATAAACGCATCTTGCAAAACGAGCCCAACTTTTTTACGCAAATGTGCATTTGCAAATGTGCGTAAATCAATCCCGTCGATTGTGATCCGACCGCGCTCGACAGAGTAAAATCGCAGCAACAAGTTTGCAATTGAACTTTTCCCACTCCCTGTATGCCCAACAAGTGCCACCGTTTGTCCCGGTTTTGCAACAAAAGAGATGTTCTTTAAAACGTCTGTCTTCCCATCATACGAAAACGATACATCTTCAAAGCGAACTTCGCCACGTGTAATTTGCGGATCCCCCTCCCCTGCTTGTCGGGGAGCTAGATCATCTTCATCGAGCAGGTGAAACACACGATGAGAAGACACCATCGCCTGTTGAAATGAATTTAGTCGAAGCATCATCTGATTGACAGGTTCAAAGAATTGTTCAAGATAACTCACAAACGCATACAAAACACCTAGATCAATGCGCTCCACCATCGATTGAAGGCCAAAAAATCCAAGAACGAGAATCAAGGTACATAAGTATAATCCGTCGATCAGCGGCCGCAAGAGGAGGCTATTGAATTTGATGTTGCGCAAACGTGCGCTGCGATACGCATAGTTGATCCTTGCAAACTCTGCACGCAGGCGATGTTCTTGACGCATTGCTTGAACGATATACATTCCCTGCAGGGATTCACTCAATTTCGCATTGAGCAAACTGAGGCGATGTCTTGCCAAATGAAAGATACGCGAACTAAAATGGCGGTATACTGCCATAATCGCGACAATGATCGGAGCGAGAGCCAAACAAAACAACGCGAGACGCACGTCTAAAATGAACATAGACACATAAATACCAAGAAGTAATACGATGTTTTGTACAAAAGTTGATAAAACACTGACATACATGTCCTTGATCGACTCTGTATCATTGGTAATTCGCGAAACAAGTAGCCCACTTGGCGTGCGGTCAAAAAAAGAAAGTCCAAGCATCTGCACTTTGCCAAAAACATCGACACGCAACTGTTGAATGATGAATAAGGCGACTTTCTGAAATATCAATAGCTGTGTAAAGTTAAAAAATGCTGCCATGAGTTGCAAAGAGAGATACGTAGTAGCAAGTAAAACCAACGGCCATATAGGAAAATTGTGCACAACCAGGTAATGGTCAATAAAAATCTTGATGAGGATAGGACCTAAAACGTTAGAACCTGTTGCCAATACCAATACGAAAAAAGCGAATGTCAAAGTTTTCACGTGCGGCTTGGTATAACTGAGCATCCGTAGCAACAAGGAGCCCGAAAGTGGCGCAACAGCTACGTCATCAACATCCATCACGCGCGAATCCCTCCTTGTTCCACATATTCCTCTAACTGCTGACTGCGATACATAGAGGCGTAGAAGCCACCTTGTTGCATCAATTGCTCATGGTTTCCTACCCCCACAACACGCCCTTCTTCTAGAACGATGATGAGATCAGCATGTTCTACTGCACTTAAGCGATGTGCAGAAATGATCGTGGTGCGCCCTTGCCGCTTCTGTTTAAGTTCCGTTAAAATATGCGCTTCTGTGCGAGCATCTACGGCAGACAAAGAGTCATCAAGAATCAGCACCTCCGCATCTAGCAGGAGCGCGCGCGCAATGGACAAACGCTGCTTTTGTCCACCTGAAAGTGTGACACCGCGTTCCCCAACCATCGTGTTATAACCGTCAGGAAAGCGCATGATGTCATCATGAATCGCTGCGATGCGCGCAGCCTCAGAAATCTCCGCCTGCGTAGCCTGTGGTTTTGCAAACGCAATGTTTTCTGCAATTGTCGCAGAAAACAGAAAATGATCTTGAGGTACATAAGCGATCGCTTTGCGCAAAGAAACTTTTTGCACCGCGTAAATCGAATACCCCCCCATAGAGATATCCCCGTGTACCACGTCAAACTCACGCATAAACAATCGCAATAATGTCGTTTTCCCACTACCTGTTTTCCCTACGACACCGAGCGTAGAACCGCGCTGCAATTCAAAAAAAACACCTTGAAGACTAGGGGTAGACGCTTGGGGATATGTAAATTGCGAAATGCCAACTACAAGGTCACCTGTAAGTTCAACAGCTAAGGCGCCCCTGCGATCTGCTACGTCCTCTTTCATTGCGAGCAATGTCTGAATTCTTTCATAGGAGGCATGACCGCGTTCGACAATATTAAATAGCCAGCCAAACGCGAGCATCGGCCAGATCAATTGACCAAGATACATTGTAAAAGTAGTTAAACTGCCGATCGAAAGCCGTCCATGCGCAACATCATATCCTCCAACAACAAGGCTCAGAAAATAGGAAATTCCTACAATGAGTTGGATCGTTGGATCAAATAATGCGTCAATCTGTGCAACTGCAAAATTTTTAGCCACTACATCGTTCGATAATGTTGTGAAGTTTGCAATCTCTACTTGTTCTTGCCCAAAAGCTTTGACTACCCGCATCCCTGAGATATTTTCTTGAACGCGATCATTCAAATCTGAAAAAGCGGCTTGCGCTTTATCAAAGCGGCGATGCAAGATCTTCCCATACCGACTCGTCGCATAAGCCAAAATCGGCAACGGCAACAGCGCAACGAGTGTCAACTTCAAACTGATCACAGAGACCATGGTAATCATGACTACCGTACCTGTGACGAGTGAATCGACAAGGGTGAGAATTCCTTCCATCGCAGTTTGCTCAACCGCCTGAATATCATTGGTCGCATGCGCCATCAAATCTCCGACGCGTTTTGTTTGATAGAACTGAGGGGACATCCTCGTAAAATGATCGAATAATTGCTCACGCAGCGTAGTCGAAAGCTCAATTGCTGCTCCAAACAACAACCACCGCCAGACATACCGTAAAAAATACGTTAAGAGCGCGACAAAAAGAATCCAACCTAACCACATTCTTAAGTTCCCATCTGTTAACTCCCTGTGTTGCAACGCATCGATAACCAGTCCCACCATTCGCGGTGGAATCAGATTGAGTAACGCAACTGTGATGAGTGTCAAAACGGCTGTTAGATAACGCCATTTTTTCCTCTTAAAATACCAGAGCAAATCAAGGAATATCCGCAAACGATCATCTTCCTTTAACATGTAACATTGAATCAAGTGGGGGATTGGCAGTAAACATTCTGCATGAAGCGCGAGGATACGAAGAAGAACTGTATACGATGAAAACGAGCGTGCCCCCTTAAATTCCAGAATTTCGTGTGGGATATAGAGTAAATATATACTTGATTATAACAACTATGCAACCACTTTTAATCAATCATAGGAGAAACTTCCCACCTTACATGCAAGACAAGGAGAACTGCATTCAGACACAAATTAGACACTTGACAGAACCGAGCATGCGGAGCATTCTATATGCGTAGACTTTGATATGAGTGGGTGTTTATATGAACGACAGCGATTATGTTGCTTATGCGGCACTGTTTCGCCTTCTCTCCGACGTGAATCGCTTGCGTATACTGTACACTGTAAAAGAAGATGCACAATCTGTCTCACGCATTATGGAGTTGACAAATCTCCCGCAGACGTTGGTTTCTTATCATCTACGCGTCTTGCGCGAAAATGGGATTGTGCAAGCGGAGCGCGATGGCCCTTTTATTTTGTATCGCATCGCAGCAGCCACACTTTGGCCTTGGATTACACAAACCAGCGCGTTCACGTCAGAAATACAACAAGGCGAGTGTCGTCATCCACAAAAAAGAAGAAGGGGGAACCGAGGCTATGTATGGGATGAACTTTCAAGAGGGGAATAATGCTTATGGATTTCGCCAACAACGAGGTGGAAGAGAAAGAAAAGCATGTCGTAACATGAACCGCGAACACGTTGCCAGACTTTATTCAGATGTCAGACCACCAGCTGTTCAAGGCCTATTTGAAGATTGGCTAGCAAACGTGCAAGGAGAACTGCTCTCTTTGCTAAAAGCGCAACAAGGGAAGGTCGACTTAGCTCAAATTGCCGTACACCTCTCGATCAGCAAACAAAGTGCACGTGAACTGATTGCACGCCTATACGAACAAGAGCAAATCGAGATTGTGCAAGTTACATGGAAGGCAGACTCTTCGCAGTAAATGGAATTGCCGACCCTTTGCGATGAGGAAAGGGTCGGCAGCACCTTAATGCAGACGATATACACGCGTCTCATAAGGGCGTAAGGAAAAGTGCCTTGGCTGTTCTAACGGATCGACATCGTAATTTGCAATCATCAGATCATAAGCACTGTAAGAAATCTCCTGAGGCAGTTCAAAAACTGGAGATCCATCATAAAAATTATTCACAACCAACCATACTTCTCGATCCAATGTGCGTGTAAATGCATAGATTTGCGGATGATCTTCTAAGATCAACTCGTATTTCCCATAGACTACAATTAAATGCTGTTTACGCAGTTGAATCAATTTTTGATAATAGTGAAAGACAGAGTTGGGATCACGCCGCGCTTTTTCTACGTTGATTTCTACGTAATTCGGGTTCACCTTAATCCATGGTGTACCTGTTGTAAATCCAGCATGAGGACTCGCATCCCACTGCATCGGAGTGCGTGCATTATCCCGCCCTTTCGCTTGGATAATTTGCAACATCAAATCCGGATCAGCCCCACCTTGCACAACCCGATCCTCCCATAAATTGTGAATCTCCACGTCGCGGTAATCTTCAATGCGATCAAACTTGACATTTGTCATGCCAATTTCTTCGCCTTGATAAATATAGGGTGTCCCTTGTTGCATGTGCAAAAAAGTCGCTAACATTTTAGCAGATTGCACACGATAGGTTGAATCGTTGCCAAAACGAGAAACCGCCCGTGGTTGATCGTGATTGTTGAGATATAAACTGTTCCACCCTTTCCCATAAAGATCATTTTGCCAACGCGACATAATCCTCTTTAAATCAGCTAACTTCCACGCGTCAAGCGACCACTTCCCTGCGGGTCCCGCCATTTCGACATGTTCAAATTGGAACACCATCGAAAGTTCTCGACGATCCTCCCCCACATACAGCAAAGCATCTTTTGTCGTTACACCACCGGTCTCACCCACGGTCATAATATCGTACTTGGACAGTACACGATCATTCATTTCACGCAAATAATCGTGCACCTTGGGGCCATTTAAAAAATACTGTCCGCCCCAAGCGTAACGTTGATTCTCGGGATTAGGCGCATCCGGAAATCCTTCAACCTTTGAAATCGCATTAATTACGTCCATGCGAAAACCGTCAATGCCTTTCTCTAACCAAAAAGTCATCATCTCGTAGATTTCGTCCCGCACTCGAGGATTTTCCCAGTTCAAATCTGGTTGTTTTCGACTAAACAGATGCAGATAGTATTCGCCCGTGTGCTCATCATATTGCCAAGCTGAGCCACTAAAAAAAGAAAGCCAGTTGTTGGGTTCCCGCCCGTCTTTTCCAGGTCTCCAAATATAATAGTCACGATAAGGATTCTCTTTTGAAGACCGCGACTCAATAAACCACGGATGCTCATCCGATGTATGGTTTGCCACGAGATCCATCACGAGTTTCATTTTGCGGTTGTGAACTTCTTGAAGCAATTCATCAAAGTCTTCCATGGTTCCAAACTCTTTCATGATGTCACGATAGTTGCTGATATCGTAACCATTGTCATCATTTGGCGATTCATAAATGGGACTCAGCCAGATCACGTCAATTCCCAGTTCCTTGAGATAATCTAGACGAGCGATAATACCTCGCAGATCCCCAATGCCATCGCCATTGTTGTCCATAAAACTGCGCGGGTAAATCTGATAGACGACAGCTTCTTTCCACCAAATGCGTTCCAAAAATAGTACCCCCTTCTTCATCCATCAAGCAGTGCCGCGAAACCTTACCCTTTCACAGCCCCCGCTGTCAACCCCGAAACAATCCACTTGCGAAACACGATGACTAAAATCAAAATCGGAATCAGTGAGATCACCGAACCCGCAAAAATACTTCCGTACGGAACGTTAAACTCCCCACTAAACAGAGCAATTCCTACCGGAATTGTTCGCATTGCATCCTGCGAGTTAAACGTGAGTGCCATAAAAAATTCAGTCCATGCCGCGACAAAAGTAAATACCGCAGCAGTAAATAATCCTGGAGTTGTTACGGGTAAAAAGATGCGCCAATAGGTTTGAAAAACACTAGCACCATCCATTTTCGCCGCTTCAAAGAGTGCTCCTGGAATTTCTAAAAAGTAATTGCGCAGAATCCAAATTGCAAATGGCATATTAAAGGCGGTATAAGGGATAATCAACGCTTGATAGGAGTTTAACCACCCCAGTGAACGCAGCAACATGTACAACGGAGAAATCACGGCGATCTCAGGAAATACTGAGATTACAAGCAAGGCAATCATCAACGGCACTTTTCCCTTAATCGGCAGACGCGCAACGACAAATCCTGCCATGCTCGCAAAAAATAACACTAGAAGAGTCGAACTCACAGCGACAATGACGCTGTTTACAATGAACGTAGAAAAATGATAAACCGTAAAAGCTCGTACATAATGCACAAGTGTCCAGTGATGCGGAAACAAGGAAGGCGGATAGGCACTTATATCTGTGTTTGGTTTAAATGAAGTCACAAACATCCAATAAAAAGGGAGTAAAATTACGAGCAAAAAAGCGATTAAGACAACATAACCCAACACAATTTGACGCTTGCTCCGAATCATGCGTCTTCCCCCTTTACTAAAGAGCGAAATGCCGAAAGGAATACGAGACACACAAACAGCACAAGTAAAACGGTGCTTACAGCAATCGCCGAACCCCGCCCAAACTGGAGATTTTGAAACAAGATCTCATACCCGAGAATAGCGAGTGACTGCGTCGCATCGCCTGGTCCTCCACCCGTTAACACAAAAGGTAAATCAAATACGCCAAACGCTTGTAAGATCCGAAATAAACCAGCAAGTGCAATACTCCCCCGCAAAAGGGGCAACGTGACTTTCCAAAAAGACTGCCAGCGATTCGCTCCATCCATATAAGCAGCCTCATAATATTCCTCAGGGATCATTTGCAACCCGCCAAGCAAAATAATTACAACAAACGGTGTTGTTTTCCAGATATCTGCCACCATCATCGCAATAATTGCACTCGTCGACGTCCCAAGCCACGTCACAGGCGATTGAATAAGATGCATAGATTGCAACAGGTAATTTAAAATCCCGTACACTCCATTGTAAATATAGTCCCACATTTGCGCTGAAATCACCGTAATGAGGGCCCACGGGATAAGCATTACAACGAGTGAAAGGTTTTTTAAGCGCTGCACGTTGTTCACTGCTAATGCAATGAGTAAACCTAAAACCAACTCAACAACAACTGTCACCACAGCATACATTACAGTGAATTCCACACTGTGCCAGTAAACGGAACTATGAATTAAAATATCGTAGTTTTTCCCTGCATTAAACTGCAGTTGAAAGCCATTTTCCGTTAACGTCACATGGTTGAAACTCATGTACATCGAGTATAGAATTGGAAAAATTGTGATCGCGCCGATAATCAACAGGGCGGGGAACAACATGAGATACCCAGCGCGGCGATCTGACTTACCTAATTGCGAGCGCCGTTTCCCCCCTTGTTGTTCTTGCAAAATTGCATTCATCTCCCATTCTCCTCTACAGACAGTGGGCGAAGGATGAATCTTCGCCCACTGCGCAAGGTTACAAGCCGAGATTACTCTACGAGCAGCAAATCAACCAGTCAAGTGACTTATAGTCCGCCGCCAGAGCCCACTGCTTGCTGCATCTGTTGTTGCGCATTTTTCAATGCTTTTTTCGGACTGATCGTACCTGATAGTGCTGCATTCACGTTGGTGTAAAGCGCTTGTGAAATTTGTGGATAGTTTGGTGTTTGATCGGGACGTGAAATGAAGTGCATCTTATTGACAAGCTTAAAGACCGGACTCACGTTTTGCACTTCAGGACTCGATGCTACAGCCGCATTGGTTGGGAGTTCCGTAAACTGTACAGCGAGAATCGTCTGAGCCTGCTTTCCTGTCATCCAGTTGATAAAAGCAAGATCTGCAGGCAAGTTTTTCGAGTGCGGATTCACATACAAGTCCCAACCACCGATCGTACTATATCCGGCACCGCCATTGAAACTCGGCAACACTGTTACACCTACTTTGCCGACCACTTGGGAATCCGAGGGATTTTGTGAATTGGCCCAAGCGTATGTCCAATTTCGCAAAAACGCTGCCTTCCCTTGATCAAAGACATTCATTGACTCAGACTCTTGGAATGTGTCTTCCGCTGTCGGAGACACCCCACTTGTGATGAGACTGCGCATAAAGTCGAGCGCTTTCAAAGCTTGCGGTGAATCAATGGTCGGTTGCCCTTGTGCATTGAGTACAGAGCCACCTGCATCGGCTAGATATTCTTGGAAATCGCAAGTCAATCCTTCATAGGATGCCCCTTGCCAGACAAACCCATATTGGACAAGCCCTTTCTTTTGCAACTCTTGTGCTTCTTGTTTCAACTGTGCCCACGTGGTCGGTACGGGTAAATGTGCTTTTTCCAGCAAATCTTTGCGATAATACAGAAACCCGGAATCCGCAAAAAATGGAGCGGCATACACGTTCCCTTTATAGGTTGCTCCTTGAACTAATCCTTTTGAAAACCGCGACCAGAACGAGGCCGGTAACACCGTATTTAATGGCAATGCAAGTTGCGCGTGAGCAAATTGCGCTGGCCAGATCACATCTCCCATATAAACATCAGGTGTCGAAGAGCCGCCGCCAATTGCTGTGGACAAACTTGCCCTGTTGGTGTCTGTGTTGTTGCTTTGACTTTGTAGCTGCACTTTAATTTTTGGATACTTCTTCTCAAATGCAGCAATCAACGCATTGCGCAATCCTGTGTGTGTGATAGGTGGCGCAGCCCAAACAATCGTGCCACTGGCATTTGCGAAGTTAATGGTGTGAGTTTGCGAAGAGGATGTCGTTGTTGGGGTTGGCGTAGTCGCCTGATTGGTTCCACATCCCGCAATCAATCCCCCTACACTCAGCATGGCAACTGCCATCGCAGCACTTTTTTGCAATTTCTTCATCTCGAAATCCCCCTTTGATCATGTCGTATCTCATTCCCTGTGCAGCGTCGTGACTGACTCCCGCTCAACCAATTGGTGCGGAAGATAGTATGTCCCGCATGGCGGCGGAGTGCCATCTGCGTCTATCATTTGTAGCAATACCTGCACCACACGTTCACCAATGGCTGAAAACGGTTGCGCAATCGTCGTCAGCGCAGGTGTGACCATGCGCGCGATGCTCAAATCATCAAACCCAACGACAGACATGTCATCTGGCACCTTTAGCCCGTGATCGTGAAGACAGCGCATGGCTCCAATCGCCATTTCATCACTCGCAGCACAAATCGCCGTCAACTGATTGTCATTCTGACGCTCTAACAAACGCTGCATTGCCGCATAGCCACCATCGAAGCGATAATTGCCGGCTTCTACATATTCTTCTCGAAACGGGATCTGATAATGTGCCAACCCCGACCGATACCCCTGTAAACGAAGTGCACCTGTCGCATCATTTTCAAGTTCACCTGAAATCATTCCGATGCGCTGATGTCCACGCGCAATCAAATAGGAAACCACATCAAACACCGCGCGCACATCATCAACTTTAAAAGCAGGCAGCGGAGTTTTTGCGACGGTTTCGGCAAGCGCAAGTACCACTGGAATTCCAATGCGTTGCAGTACAGGGTCGTAATCCTCGTCGATTAACTTACTTGTGAAGATAATGCCATCCACTTGATGCTGCTTCAAAAAAGTAAACCCTTCGAGTGCGCGATGACGTGAATGTTGAGAGTCAAACAGCAAAACCTTCATTCCGTTTTCGCGACTCGCACGTTCAATGCCACGATATAACTCAGTGAAAAAAAGGTCGTTTATACCAGGGATAACCAATCCCAAAGTGTTCGTCTTTTGAACACTCAACCCGCGCGCGATTGCATTCGGCGAAAAATCCAACTCTTCCATGACTCGCCTTATACGCGTCCGTTTTTCCGGGTCTACAAGTTCAGGGCGATTCAATACTCTCGATACAGTGGCTTTTGAAACCCCTGCAAGCTCTGCCACATCTCCGATCGTCGGGCGCTTTTTGATAAACTCACCCCCTTATGAATCAGTTTCATGAAGCGTTTTCAGCAATTATATACTTCAGACAATAGCACACATTTTTCGACCTAGCAATCAATCTTGCAATGTTTTTGTTTAAATCAAAAAAAAACCGAGTAGCAACTGCCACTCGGCGTAGTATCTGTTAAATCATCCTCATTTCATACGTAATCCAACCCCATACATGGCGAGTGAAATTACAAAACCAAGCGCCATCCAGAGTGAATGTAGTGCGATTTGCCCATCCATCAAAAAAAGTATCCCATTCCATGCCGCAAACAACATGGACAATGCTGCAATCCAACCAAGCACTATATAGCGCCAAGACTTTGCACGATGAGCAACAAAGACAAAAAACCAAGAAAGTGGTACCAGTAGCACCCCAAGGCCTGAATGACCTTCAAGCACAGGGTTACTATAGGACAAAGACCAATTCAGCACACTCCAAAATTTCGGCCAAAATGAAAGTGACTGTGTTCCAGGAATGATGATAGGGATTGAAAAAAACAGATTTGTCACCATGCCAACGATAAATTGAATCAACAACCCGATTGCCATCACCGCAGAAAAATCGGGAAGCCGCTTGCTTATACTGCGCATGTGCGGCTTTCACACCCCCTTAGAGACTAAATACACGAGCAAACAGTGAACGCCGTTTCATGCGCAGCGGCCGTGCCTGCTGCATTTGACTTAAAATTTCATTTTGCACATAGCTCATACTCTGTAGTCTCTGATCAATATAGTCACGAATCTCCTGAGATTGGCGCTGCGCCATAGATTCCAATTGAAGAGCAAGTTGCTGGCTTATCGCTTCCCATTGCGTTGCCTCATTTTCCATTTTAGACTCCTGTGCATCATTGGCCCCAGCAACTTGGTAAAAAGTTGCAAACACTTCACGTATCATTGCCAACGACAAACCTTGCGCACGCAATTGATTTACCTTTTCTAGTCGAGCCACAATGCTCTCTGTATAAATTCTACAACCATTTTCATCCCGTGCAATCGCCAAAAACTCAACAAGTTCTTTTTCCCAATTGCGAATCGTCCCCTGCGACACACCAATTCGTTCCGCAACATCAGAGATGCTATAAGATCGCTCCATCACGCCTTCATACCTCCTACAATAAGATGACAAGGATATTCGCGCCTTGTCTTGTCGAATCCTTTGCCGAAGGAAGAGAAGTTTTGTCGAGCGGGAGCAAAATTCGGACACCTTTATAACGCCTTTCCAGGGAAAAGGAATGGTGAAGTATTTTGGCGAATAAACAAGTAGCGCAATTCATCATTTAAACGGATAGATGCTCTTTGCGCATCACAACTCGAGGAGGAATCCATTCCTTTGTCACTTTTAGACGTAACTTACATCCTGTTATTCTTGACCTCTCTATTTGGAGCGGTGCTCTTTTTTGGATTTACTTTCCGTCGTCAAATCCGCTATCCTTTGTTCGTAGTAAGTTCCCACGTGATCTTCGCCTCTGCTACTTGGGCTTTATTCTCGATCAGTCTTGTACGCCACCTTTTTCGCTTTGCATCCCACCCCGATCATTTCACAGCAGTCCTCTATCTACTGCTTGGGTATGCGATTTACACTTTTACGTACTTACTTGGGGTTTATTTCTTTTTTCGATATGACGCAAAAAGAAAGCACGTTCGCCTTCAATCAATCGCTTTACATTTAACCTTAGCTGGACTCACGTTTATCTTTGTCACCTCATCCTATATCGTCGTGGCACTAACACCTGTTCATGCGCTCCCCGCAGGAAAACTTGGCACAAATAGCCCACTTTGGTACCTCGTTCACCGCGATCAAATTCTTCACAGCCATTCAAGCTCCTCATCATCTAACCGATCGCCATATTGAAATCGCTGAACTCCATTCTCTTACTTGGTGTGAACTGAGATTTCATCATCAAAGTTCTTCACTAGTAAATTTTTATCACGATTCTCCATACTTCGACAATAAAATTTCTCATCTTGTCGTAATGTGGAGAATCATAGAGATGAGAATGGGGTGTTTCTTTTTGCAACGCAAGCGCACTGTCCATCAGGTTTTATTGCGAAGAATTGAATTCTTACGAAAAGAACTTACTCGCGCCGTACACGCAACAGAGAGTTTCTCCGCACACGAAGTTCTACGCATCAGTCATAGATTAGATCACTATATTATTCTCTATCAAAAAATCGAGATGCGCAAAAAGCATTCGGCTACTCGCTAAAAGCCTAGAGACCCACCTCTCATTTCATATGCTTACATACGCTTTGAACAATATACGACCTTGTTTGCTGATTATTCCGACACCCATTACAAAGCCATCTTCTTCTAAATTGTGCCATGGCTTGTACTTGTAGAAGAAAAAGTACACCAGCTGCATAAGCCCTCTTGCCAATCGAAATTCCAATTGTGCAGATACAATTGGAATCTTCAAGATCGGGTATAATGTGGACAGAAATGTACGGGTCCAGCAAGCGGATCTGCGGGAGGTACTCATGTGAAAATTGCTCTATTTACGGAAACTTTTCTCCCTTCCACCGACGGCATTGTGACACGCCTATGCGCAACCGTTGATCACCTTCTTGACATGGGACATGAAGTGGCATTGATTGCGCCTGCTGGAGCCCCTGACTTTTATCGCACTGCTCCCGTTTTATCCGTAAAAGGATTCCCTTACTTTTTCTATCCTCAAAAAAAGTTTTGTTTACCTTCTCCTAAAATCGGAGCCTTTCTGGCTGAATTTCATCCTTCATTAATCCATATCGTCAATCCAGTGGTCCTTGGTGTAAATGGCATCTACTATGCTCGCAAGATGCACCTGCCACTCGTAGCGTCATTTCATACCAATCTTGCTGCTTACGCCCACACTTATGGCGTGCCCTTTTTAGATCCGATCGCTTGGAGTTATCTCCGGCTTTTGCACAATCAAGCCATTCTGAATCTAGCCACTTCTGAAGCGATGGTCAGAGAACTGAATGCGCGCAAATTTTGCAACACACGTTTGTGGGCCGGAGGTGTAGACACAGAACTCTTTCATCCACGCAAGCGCCTAGACCTCATGCGTGCTCGACTCACAAACGGAGAAAAAGATCATCCGATCCTTCTTTATGTCGGTCGTTTAGCCCCTGAAAAACAGCTTGAGCGACTTCGCCCGCTGTTAGACGCTATGCCAAAACTACATATTGCCTTTGTCGGAGATGGCCCTGATCGACACCGCTTAGAACGCCTTTTCGCACACTCCAACGCCACGTTTCTCGGTTTTTTGCACGGTGAAGAATTAGCGTCTGCCTATGCCTCTGCCGATCTATTTCTCTTTCCGTCAACAACAGAAACACTAGGTCTTGTCTTACTTGAAGCGATGTCATCAGGATTGCCTATCTTAGCTGCGAAAAGTAAACCTTCGGAGGAGTTGATCGGACAAACACACGCAGGTCTATTCTTTAATCCAGACGAGGAAAATTCCCTACAAGACGCCGTACATAATCTCTTGATTCATCCAAAAATGCGGGATGAATTCGCGCGCAAGGCCCGACACACAATTGAAGCACGCAGTTGGAAAGCACCGACAAAAGCGCTCGTAGACTCCTACGAATGGGCAATTGAGGCCTATCGTTTACAATCAGAATTGCCAAGTGATCTAAATATTCCAGTATAAAAGATGCTTTGATTCACATGCTCCTATAAGAGAATACCAATGGTATAATCACAGACAGATAGATCGGGAAAATAACAGCCGAGGTGACTTCATGCGGATATTGATTACTGGCGGAGATGGATTTTGTGGATGGCCCACAGCTCTCTATTTATCCCGCAAAGGACATGATATTGCAATTTTAGACAACCAGATACGACGCGATTGGGATCGCGAGCTAGGCATTGCCTCTCTCACTCCGATTGCTTCCATGGATGAGCGTGTACACGAGTGGCAAAAATACGCGAAAGGTGCCTTTGAAGCCTATCATGTAGATATGCGAGATTATGATGCGTTAGCCCACGCTGTCGCACAGTTTGTCCCCGATGCCATCGTCCACTTCGCAGAGCAGCGGTCAGCCCCCTATTCGATGATCGATCGTGAACATGCCGTATTTACACAGACAAATAATATTGTCGGCACACTAAATTTACTCTATATCATGAAAGAAGTGGTACCAGACTGCCATCTAATCAAATTGGGTACGATGGGGGAGTATGGAACTCCTAACATCGATATTGAAGAAGGTTACCTTACGATTGAGTACAAAGGTCGCCAGGACACCTTACCTTACCCAAAGCAACCTCCTTCTATGTATCATTTGTCAAAAGTTCACGATAGCCATAATATTATGTTCTCATGTAGAGCTTGGAATCTGCGTGCAACAGACCTTAACCAGGGTGTTGTGTATGGCGTTCAGACGGATGAAACACGCATGCACCCCCTTCTGTCTAACCGCTTTGACTATGATCAGATCTTTGGCACTGCGCTAAATCGCTTTTGCGTTGAGGCTGCCGCCTCTCACCCCTTAACCGTCTACGGGGCGGGTGGGCAAACACGAGGTTTTATCAACTTGCAAGATACCGTCCGTTGCATTGAGATCGCTGCACTCAATCCGGCATCACGAGGTGAGTTTCGCGTATTCAACCAGTTTACCGAAGAATTTTCTGTAGCTGCTTTAGCTCAAAGAGTGCAACGAGTATCTGCCGATTTAGGAATTCAAGCAGAAATTTTACACCTGCAAAATCCGCGTGTAGAAGCAGAACAACATTACTACCATGCGGCACACACCAAACTTCTTGAACTTGGGTTAACTCCACATTTGCTGTCAGACCAAACGATCCGCGAGATGATCGAAAGCGCACGAATGCATAAAGAGGAGATTCAACTAGACACAATTATGCCAACTGTCACGTGGTCCTAACCGATTGACTGCTCATCGAGAGAAGGTCGGGCGAGATCCTCGCTCGACCTTCTATCGTTGTACGCCCGGCATGGGCGGAATCTTTAGGGTGTAAGTCCCGAACGGGGGTTGGCGACAAACCTACCGTT
>NZ_MPDK01000130.1 GCF_003144315.1 Sulfoacidibacillus thermotolerans
AGATGGGTATAAGAGACAGTAGCAAGCTCTAATCATAGGATAAACGCCTAAAAGCTATTACAGCTTAGAGCAGATCACTTAATGAGTTATGTATACGCTTAACGATGCTATTAACTTTTAAAATATTCAAAACCCATCTAAAATTTGCTACACTACGCGCGCATTATTTAATTCCACAATTAGACTAGTGTTATTACCCATTTTAACTTACAAAGTCTATTTCAAATGAATGCGATATAAGCTGTCTCTTATCCAAATCTACCACTGCCGACGAATAAAAACAATTAAATCTCCAGCGGTCCACAGCCATCCAAAAC
>NZ_MPDK01000131.1 GCF_003144315.1 Sulfoacidibacillus thermotolerans
TTGATATGGTCTCCGTCTGCAAGCTTCCAAGCGGTTCCATTATATACACTTGCAGTAAACCATTTATCAGAAATTTCTTTTTCAATTTTTTCTATTTTCTCCCAATTTTTTTCTTCAATTGCTTTTTTAAGTAAAACTGTTCTAATTTGGTCCATGGTTTGTTTGTCATAAAAATGTTTTGGATATTTTTGAAACTCAGAAATAAATTGATTGACCGGAGTTTCATCTAATTGAAAGTCAGGGAGTCTTATTTTTGCAAAAAAACTTCTTGTGAAATTTCCTTTTGCTAATAATCCATTGGGATATTTTTCAAGAATGGTTTTAGAAAGTTGTTCTGCTTTATCAAAATTATTCAAAGGATTTTCATAGTAAGAC
>NZ_MPDK01000132.1 GCF_003144315.1 Sulfoacidibacillus thermotolerans
GCCCCCGATCAATAAGAAAGGAGATGGTTGTTTGTCATTGTTCACTACAAAATTTCTTGTCATTGATACCGAAACCACGGGTTTTGATCCCGCAGTGGATTGCGTGGTGGAGATTTCCACCATTCCGTTCAAGGCTCAAAAATGTATAAAGGCTTTGCCACACGAATTAACCCCTTGCGCCCAATCCCGCCCGAAACGTCTGCCGTGCATGGAATCGCGGATTGGGATGTAGAGGACAAACCGCCGTTTGATCAGGTGTGGCCGATTGTAGAAAAGCAGATCGAAAGTGTTGATGTGCTTGTCGCCCACAACGCGCCGTTTGATCGCTCGTTCTTGCCGGAAACAAGAAAACCGTGGTTGGATACGAG
>NZ_MPDK01000133.1 GCF_003144315.1 Sulfoacidibacillus thermotolerans
ACCAACCCCCTGCTTCTTTTTATTTTTAAAATAATGCGATGCTGTTTATTATTGGATGTTGTAAATGAAATACTTTGTGCCATGTGCCTTGAATTGTAGTCGCATGCCATATCCCATTTCTATTCATGAACCACGGGCTGCTTGTTATTATTTTAAAATAAGTTATTTGAGAAAAAGTGGGGGTTGACTTTTTATAAGCATTATAATTTATAAGAACATTCTTTGATGTATCTTCAATATTGTTTTTGCTTTTGAGACCGCACCCTGTAAGAAACATCGCCACACTCAGTAGGCCTGCGAGAAACACAAACACTTTTTTCACGAAAACACCCTCCTCTTAACTATGCAGTGTAG
>NZ_MPDK01000134.1 GCF_003144315.1 Sulfoacidibacillus thermotolerans
TCCCAACAATTCCTCAATGGACGACTTGCGCGTTTCTAAAATTTCAATCACTTTTTTCATTGTACATCCTCTCCCCCGAACTCAATTTATTGTTTATATAATATCAAATAAATAGATTTAAGTCAATGATTGATACAAAAAAACAGCGGCCAAATTGGGCCACCACTCTCCAATCCAAGAAATAAATCGACCCACCGGGGTCCGCATCGTTGAGAGGCGTGGTGGGTACTGTTAGCATTATAATACGGCATAACCATTCACAATGCAACGGGAGTTTGTCTTATTGCTCCGAGTCCGTCCAACTCTTGCGCGCATCTTCATGTTCCTCTTTGCGCTCCTCAAACGGCATC
>NZ_MPDK01000135.1 GCF_003144315.1 Sulfoacidibacillus thermotolerans
AACAAACACTGCATATCCTCGCGTGCGGTCATCGATTAAAATTCCATTTTCAACGTACACCACTGGTTGCACAAAAAATCCCCCTTCAAAGAAAGGGGGTTATGGCCGTTTTTTTAGTTTAGGAGCCTCTTTCATTGCAATGACCTGATTCCCGGAAACCCGATACGTCCCTGCGGGAAGTGGGTGAGCCGACCGTTGCACAATCCACGTGCCATCTCGCCGTACCTTTACCGCAAGCGGTCGATGTAAAGTAAGGTACTGACTCGACCCAATCACAGGAGTGGCATAGGCAGTATTTTTCTCCACTGCGTAAAAAGAAAGCCGATGCA
>NZ_MPDK01000014.1 GCF_003144315.1 Sulfoacidibacillus thermotolerans
AACCGCCGTATGCGGACCCGCATGTACGGTGGTGTGAGAGGTCGGGGGCTAGCCGCCCCCTCCTACTCGATTTCCAAAGGTACTGTTGTAGGCATAGTTAAATAAAGCGGGCGACAACAAAAACAACGACCCCTAAAATACCAAGAACAAAAAAAATGGGCGTAAACGTGAGTGTGTAGTTATACATTTGCTTGGCAACAAAACTGCTTAGAACCTCGATGCCTCCGATCCAGATCAGCGCGGTTGCAGCAGTGCGAATAAGCTGATTGCGCAAGCGCGACAACCCCTTTCCCCTTGTGTTCACTATCCCACGACAGAGGCGCGTACACAATGGGTTGATCAGTTTGTGCCGTGAACATCCTTTGACAGTTTGCATAGACGCGATGTTTGAAAGAAGCATACCCCTTTGCTAAATGGGAATGATAACCTTTGCGCAGTGACTAGAAAGTGGTGAGAAGATTGCAACCAGCTAGACGTCCACAAGGATTGCGAGCTGTAGAAAGACTCAGTGACTATTTTGAACGTGTAAATTTTGGCGCCTATGTGTCGCTTTTGCAGAAACCTTGGCGTTTAATTTATCTGAATTTTATCGGCGGCCTCGCTCGTGGGATTGGAATAGGGCTTGGATTTACACTGCTTGCAGCTTTATTGATTGTAATAATGCAACATTTAGCGGTGTTAAATCTCCCTTTAATCGGGTCGTATATTGCGGATGTTGTGCGAATTGTACAGGCTGAATTACATACCCCAACGGTATAGAGTACGCGTTACAAGATGTACAGCGGGAGGAATTGGCATGCATGTTTACGCAAATGCGAAGGTCTTGCTTATGAAAGAAAAAGCAGAAATTGAGCAGCGATTGCAAAATACAGATCAATATGGGCTAACGGAAGCAATGAACGAGAGCATCGGGGAATTGTCAGGTTACGATCAACATCCTGCGGATATCGCGACAGAACTGTTTGAGCGGGCAAAAGACATTGCCTTGCGTGAGCATGATGAGCTTCGCCTAGACGCGGTGAAGCACGCTTTGGAAAAATTTCAAGAAGGGACTTATGGAATCTGTGAGCATTGCGGACAAGCGATTGAAGAAACTCGAATCCTCGCAGAACCTGCCGCAACACTTTGCATCACTTGTGCGAAAGAGACGTCTCAACCTGTCAATGTGCATGATCGTCCAGTGGAGGAGGAGTATCTATCCCCTGGATTTGGGAGAACAAACTTAGATGATCAAGATTACACTGGATTTGACGGAGAAGATAGTTGGCAAGCACTCGCGCGTATGAATTCGCGACACGATCCAGATTCAGTAATCGACGAGGAACTTTATGCAGAAGGATCAGGGTATGTAGATCCGATTGAGCAGATCTCCAATATGGAGTACAAAGCGCAACTTCCAGATTAATGGGTTGTATAGGACTTGTTGACGAGCGGGATTTGTTCCTTTTCACATTGCTTGTTTGTGCCAAACGCTCATGGTACGATACAAAGTAAGTGAGGGGGCGGATGTTTGGTATATGTGGTAGCAGGTATCGTTGCTGCAATTGATCAGTTGATTAAGTGGATCATTTCGACGCATATGGCGGTAAATTCAGCCATCCCGATTTGGCCGGGCGTTTTAGAATTGCTCTATGTGCAAAATCGCGGGGCAGCGTTTAGTATTCTACTTAATCAAACGGTATTGCTCATTGTAGTTGCAGTGGTTGTAATCGGTGTGATTGTCTACATTAATCGGCGTTATGCAAAGCGCCATTTGCGTCTACAGATTGCACTTGGCTTACTGCTTGGCGGTGCAGTAGGCAACTTGATCGATCGCATACGTTTGGGGTATGTGATTGACTATGTTTACATTGAGGCAATCCATTATCCAGTGTTCAATTTTGCTGATAGTTGTATCGTGGTTTCTGTTGTGTATCTCGTGCTTCGTGCGTGGCGGGCACGCGATCAAGAAGTTGGCATTCATAAAAAAGCGCAAACAAAAGAGGTGAATCATGGAAAACCTTGAAGACTTTGCGCCGGATGAAGAAGAGGAATTTCAAACACAAGAAGTAGTCATGTTTGTCGTTGACCGCGATGAAGAGCGGATAGACCGTTATCTGGCACAGCAGGGGACATGGTCGCGTGCGAAAATCCAGCAGCTCATTGCATCGGGACGTGTGACGGTAGATGGGAAGACGGCGCGTGCGAGTATGAAAGTTGGCGCTGGTCAGGAGATTGTCGTTCGCGTTCCACCACCTGTTGCAATCGATGTGCTTCCGGAAGATATCGAACTCGATATTCGCTATGAAGATCGCGATTTGATCGTAGTTAATAAACCGCGTGGCATGGTAGTTCATCCTGCGCCAGGACATGTGCGCGGTACACTTGTTGGTGCTTTGCTCGGACATATCAAGGATTTATCTGGCATTGGCGGCGCAGAGCGACCAGGTATCGTCCATCGAATTGATAAAGATACAAGTGGATTGCTCGTTGTTGCAAAGACGGATCTAGCACATCAGGGGCTGGCTGAACAGTTTAAGGCGCATTCTGTCACCCGGTTATATCAAGCACTTGTGCACGGACATGTAGGGCCTATGACTGGAATGATCGATGCTCCCATAGCGCGTGATCGGCACAAGCGCCAACAAATGACTGTTGTTCCAGAAGGCTATGGGAAGCGGGCTGTGACGCATTTTCAAGTGCTTGAACGCTACCAGAACTACACTTTTGTACAATTGCGCCTTGAAACCGGCCGAACACACCAGATCCGCGTGCACATGGCATATATTGGACATCCTGTTGCGGGAGACCCTGTCTATGCGTCACGCGATCCACTCGCGTTGCATGGACAAGCTCTCCACGCGCATACACTTGGTTTTATTCATCCGCGAACAGGTGAATTCCTTCTGTTTGAAGCAGAGTTGCCCGCAGTATTGCAAGCGACGTTACGCGATTTACAACGGCAGAAGGCGAGTTTGTAGGAAGATAACAACGTGTGAGCATCCCCATGGATTGATCGACAGCTTGACCTGTGCCACATAGTTTGTTAGGATGCAAGTAATATCAAGCGTTCCTTTAAATAAGTCCAGTGAGACTTATAAGGAGTTCGGCGATGGGTTTGCTCTATAGTTGACGTGTAGATCATACATTTTGTCAAGTCATCTATAGCAAAAACCACCTTAGGCGTGCTCCTAAGGTGGTTTTTTTGTATCCATGTCGATGAGAGGAGCGGATTATGGCGCACATTCAACTGCTCAATGCCGATTCAATGCGACGTGCATTGTCGCGCATTGCACATGAGATTGTGGAGCGATCGGGAAGTCCTGACGGGTTGGCGCTCGTGGGCATTCGCACACGGGGCTGGCATTTAGCAGAGCGACTCGCACACCGGATTACACAGATTGAAGGTTGGCAACTTCCTTCTTATGCGTTAGATGTGTCAGCATTTCGTGATGATCGCGGGCACATCGTGCGTGGCAAAAACGGGGAAAAAGCATCATGGTTCACAGCGGAAGATCTTTTTACACAACGTTACAAAGAGGTTCCCGAATGGTTGGAACAGCGCGCAGTGGAGGGACGACGCGTCATTTTAATCGATGATGTACTATTTACCGGACGAACAGTACGTGCTGCGCTTGATGCACTCAGCCGATATTCGCGGCCTGCTGTTATACAGTTGGCAGTGCTTGTAGATCGCGGGCATCGCGAATTGCCGATTCGACCTGATTATGTAGGGAAAAACGTCCCTACTGCGCGAGATGAGCGCATTTCTGTAAAAGTTTTAGAAGTGGATAGCGAAGATGGTGTGTGGTTGTATAAACATTCAGGGGAATGAAAGGGCGGAAAGGACGCGGGAACAGTTGAAACATCTGATCAGCGCTAAACAGTTGCAAAAAACAGAGATCATGGAATTTATTGATCGCGCAAAACATATGGCAAGTATCTTGAAGCAAGGGGGTACTCACACATTAGACGGCAAACTGATGGCAGCCCTGTTTTTTGAACCGTCTACGCGCACTCGATTATCTTTTGAGACGGCGATGTTGCGGCTTGGCGGCCAGGTGATCAGCACAGAGAGTGCACGCGAATTTTCTTCTGCCGTAAAAGGGGAAACTTTGGAAGACACGATACGTGTGGTTGCAGGCTATGTCGATGTCATTGTGTTGCGCCACCATGAGATTGGAGCGGCTGCGCGCGCTGCAAGTGTGAGCACGGTACCGATTTTGTCTGCGGGGGATGGGGCCGGCGAGCATCCGACACAAGCACTACTCGATTTATACACGATTGAACGAGAATTAGGACATGTTGATGGATTAACTGTTGCGCTAGTGGGAGATTTACTCTATGGGCGAACGGTGCATTCTTTAGTTTATCTTTTAAGCCAATTTACTTCCGTTCGCTTGCTATGTACGGCACCTGCGAGCACACCACTCCCTGATGACGTGCGTGACTTTGCGTTAGCAAAAGGAGTTTCTGTGGAGTACGAACCGAACTTAGAGCGAGCGGCGAGGCAAGCAGATGTCATTTATCAAACGCGTATTCAAAAAGAACGGTTTTCTTCATTGGCAGAATATGACGCTGTAAAAGGGAAATATGTCATCGATGAGGGGACTCTTTTAGTCATGAAGGAGCATGCGATCATTATGCACCCACTCCCGCGTGCTGGAGAGATAACTCCAGGAGTAGATAAGGACCCACGAGCAGCTTATTTTCGTCAATCGCACTATGGAGTGCCAATGCGCATGGGGATCTTGCAACACTGTCTTGAAAGATAGCGGCGAGCGTATGAGCGAAATGCGGTTAGAAGGGTAGAGAAACGAGGGAACGCAGTTGGGAAAATTATTTAAAGGGGCGACGGTTGTCGATCCTGTAATGGGGTACAGCACAGTGCAGGATCTGCTGGTTGAAGGACAGATCATTACGGCTCTTGGAAAAGAGTTGCCGACGTCAACGCATGAGGTGATCGACCTTCGCGGTTTGCATGTAATGCCAGGCCTCATTGATCCACATGTACATTTGCGCGAACCGGGGCAAACACATAAAGAGACGATCGAAACTGGCACGATGGCAGCTGCAGCGGGGGGATTTACGCAGATCTGTTGCATGCCAAACACGACGCCGATTGTCGATGAAAGGAAATGGGTTCACTTTATTCGTGAAGAAGCAGATCGCTTCGGTTATGCGACAGTACATCCCATTGCCGCAATCACAAAGGGAGCGAAGGGGCAGGAAGTAACAGATTTTGTCGCCTTGCATCAAGCGGGTGCTGTCGCCTTTTCTGATGATGGCAAGGGAGTGCAGTCTGCACAAGTCATGCGCCAAGCGTTGCTAAAAGCGAAGCAGTTAGGCGTGCCGATTGTTGTCCATGCAGAAGATGAATCGCTGTCGGGTGCGGGTTGTATGAATGCAGGCCCTGTCGCGGAGCGCCTTGGAGTCCCGGGGATTGTGAGCAGTGCCGAGACAGTGATGATTGCACGCGATGTACTACTTGCACAGGAAACAGGTGCTCATGTGCATATGTGCCACGTGAGTCCAGAGGCTGCCGTGCAAGTTATTCGTTGCGCGAAAGAAAGCGGTGCGCCAGTAACTGCGGAGGTGACGCCGCATCACCTCTTGCTCACCGATGAGCAAGTTGAACACTTGCTGGCACAAGCGAAAGTGAATCCACCGTTGCGCGCTGAGAGTGACCGCGCGGCCTGTGTGCGTGGCTTGCTCGACGGAACGCTCGACATGATTGCCACTGATCATGCACCTCATACGAAAGAAGAAAAAGATCGTGGTTTGCTAGATGCTCCTTTTGGATTCGTTGGCTTAGAAATCAGTTTTCCACTTATGTATACAGCGTTTGTGAAAAGTGGGATTTTACCGTTTGAGAAACTCGTTTACCTCATGTCAACAGCGCCTGCGAAACATTTCCATTTGCGAGGTGGGCGCATTCAACTTGCGAGTGTAGCTGATTTCACGGTTGTGGACTTAAATCAGATGCGCCGCGTCAATCCTGAAGCGTTTCGCTCTAAAGGGCGTAACACGCCATTTGTGGATCGCGAGTTGTGGGGTTGGCCCGTGCTGACTATACATCGTGGTCAAACGGTATTTCAGGCGTAGGGATGAAGTGATCACTTGGAGGTGAGTGCAAATGGGAGCGCGTTTATTGTTAGAAGACGGCACGTTGTTTGAAGGTACGCACTTTGGGGCAAGCGGAGAATCGTTTGGCGAAGTCGTATTTAATACTGGGATGACAGGATTTCAAGAGGTTTTGACAGACCCCTCGTACTATGGGCAAATTGTGACGATGACCTATCCTTTGATTGGAAACTACGGGTGCACAGTGGATGATATGGAATCAACTCGTTCGCATGTGCGTGGATTTGTGGTGCGTTCGTATGAAACAATTCCGAGTCACTTTAAAAGTGAGTTCTCGCTTGATGACTATTTAAAACGCGAAGGCGTCGTCGCCATTGCGGACATTGACACGCGTAAGTTGACACGAATTCTGCGTGTGCATGGAACGATGAAGGGCGTGATTACTAGTTTAGATACCCCACTTGCACAACTACAGCAGCGTCTCGCTGACTATGTCCACCCCGTGGATCAGGTGGCGCAAGTCACAACTAAGACGCCATACCGCATTCCTGGCGAGGGATTGCGCGTTGTCTTGCTCGATTTTGGAGTAAAAATGGGGGTACTGCGTTCGCTGCGTGCGCGCAATTGTGATGTTGTTGTATTGCCAGCTTATAGTACCTATGAAGAAATTATGGCTTGGGGACCGAATGGCCTCATGATGTCCAATGGACCTGGCGATCCCATGGATCTTCCAGAAATTGTAGAAACCATAAAGCGGCTGATTGGCCGTATTCCTATTTTTGGTATTTGCATGGGACATCAATTGTTATGTCTTGCACGCGGGGCACAGACGGAAAAGTTGCGCTTTGGGCATCGAGGTGCAAACCATCCGGTAAAGGATCTGCGCACAGGACGCGTTTATATGACCTCACAAAATCATGGGTATGTGGTTCGGGAAGAGTCCCTTAGAAATACAAATCTAGAATTGACACACATCAATCAAAATGATGGGACGGTCGAAGGTGTACGCGTAAAACAGGAGGCAGCATTTTCTGTTCAGTATCACCCAGAAGCGCGTCCGGGTCCAGATGATAGCGATGAGTTATTTGATGAGTTTATCCAACTGATGAAGCAGTTTGTCCAAGGAGGCGATGTAAATGCCAAAACGAAGTGACATGAAATCAATACTCGTCATTGGTTCGGGCCCTATTATTATTGGACAGGCGGCGGAATTTGACTATGCAGGCACTCAAGCATGTCATGCACTGCGCGAGGAAGGGGTTCGTGTGATCCTCGTGAATTCCAATCCTGCAACGATTATGACGGATCCTGACACCGCAGATCGAGTGTACATTGAACCTTTGACTAAAGAATTTTTGACACAAATTATTCGTCAAGAACGTCCAGAAGGGCTGCTGGCCACACTCGGGGGGCAAACAGGATTAAATCTCGCTGTCGAGTTAGCAAAAGCAGGGGTGTTGGAACGTGAAGGAGTACAGCTATTAGGAACGTCGCTAGGTTCGATTCAGAAAGCGGAGGATCGCGAACAGTTTCGTGCCTTGATGAATGAATTAGGAGAACCAATTCCTGAAAGTAAAATTGTTACTAGTTTTGACGAAGCACAGTCATTTGTGCAGGAGATAGGACTTCCAGTGATTGTGCGTCCTGCTTATACGCTTGGTGGCACAGGTGGCGGAATTGCAACGACTGAAGATGAATTTACATCGATTGTTTCACTCGGTCTCGCGCTCTCGCCGATCGGTCAAGTGTTGATTGAACGCAGTATCGCAGGATTTAAAGAAATAGAGTATGAAGTAATGCGCGATCATGCAGACAATTGTATTGTCATTTGTAATATGGAGAATGTGGATCCAGTCGGAGTCCACACAGGTGACAGCATTGTCGTAGCACCAAGTCAAACACTGTCTGATCAGGATTACCAAATGTTGCGGTCAGCGAGTCTGCGCATCATCCGCGCGCTTGGCATCGAAGGTGGTTGCAATGTGCAATTTGCCCTCGATCCAAAGAGCAAACAGTATTATGTGATTGAAGTAAATCCGCGTGTCAGCCGCTCGAGTGCTCTTGCATCAAAAGCGACTGGTTATCCTATTGCCAAAGTCGCAGCAAAGGTGGCACTAGGTTATACACTCGATGAGATCTTAAATCCGATCACAGGCCAGACTTACGCCTGTTTTGAACCTGCACTCGATTATGTGGTGACGAAGATTCCGCGTTGGCCCTTTGATAAATTTGCGAGCGCCAAACGTCATCTGGGCACACAGATGAAGGCGACAGGAGAAGTCATGGCGCTTGGCCGAACGTTTGAAGAGTCATTGATGAAAGCGGTGCGCTCTCTTGAAATCGGTGTTTATTCACTGGAATTGCCATCACTCTCCAACCTTTCTGTAGAAGAACTGTGGCAACGTGCAAAGCGCCCTGATGATGAACGGTTGTTTGTACTCTACGAATTGCTCTTACGCGGTGCAACTGTAGAGCAGTTATATGATGCGACAAAAGTAGATCCCTTTTTCTTGCGCAAACTGCAAAGAATTAAGGAACTAGCAAGCCGTCTGAAAAGTGAAGGGCTTTCTGATGAGCTGCTTTATTTAGCTAAGCGGGCAGGTTTTGTCGATGAGTATATCGCTTCGCTAACGGGTCTTAGCAGCAAAGAAGTAGAAGCATTACGGCAAGCGAAAAAACTTGCTCCCGTGTATAAGATGGTCGACACGTGTGCCGCAGAGTTTGAAGCTAAAACGCCCTACTATTATTCTACGTATGAGACAGAGGATGAAGTGCTCCCTTCTGATGCAAAAAAGATTATCGTGCTTGGTTCTGGACCGATTCGCATTGGGCAGGGAATTGAATTTGATTACTGTTCGGTGCATTCTGCGCTGGCACTTCGCAAACATGGATATGATGCGATTGTCGTGAACAATAATCCAGAAACTGTTTCAACAGATTTTAACATGTCAAGCCGCTTGTACTTTGAGCCTTTATACATCGAAGATGTCATGCATGTGATTGCGCGTGAACGCCCCGAAGGCGTAATTGTGCAATTTGGCGGGCAAACCGCGATCCATCTCGCAAAGCCATTAGCCGATCGAGGAGTAAAGATCTTTGGCACACAGGTCGAAGATATCGACCGCGCAGAAAATCGCGAGAAGTTTGATGACTTGCTCTCTAAATTAGAGATTCTGCGTCCGGCTGGATATGCAGTAACGACGCTGGCACAGGCAATTGAAGCTGCGAGAGCCTTGCAATTTCCTGTCCTTGTACGCCCTTCTTATGTCCTTGGCGGCCGCGCGATGCAGATTGTCTACTCGGAAGCGGAATTATCGCAGTATATGAAAGAAGCAGCGCAAGTTTCACCAGAGCATCCTGTGTTGATTGATCGCTATCTGTTAGGAGTGGAAGTAGAAGTAGACGCGATTTCAGATGGTGAGACGGTCATTATTCCTGGGATCATGGAGCATATTGAACGTGCTGGCGTGCATTCTGGCGATTCGATTGCCGTTTATCCCGCGCAATCTCTGACAGCACAGTGGCGAGAAAAAATCATTGCAGACACCATTTTAATTGCGCGCGAATTGCACGTAGTGGGGCTTTTAAACATTCAGTTTGTCATTCATGAACAACAAGTGTATGTACTTGAAGTCAATCCTCGCTCTTCACGCACAGTGCCCTTTTTAAGCAAAGTCACGGGGATTCCGATGGTGGATCTTGCCATGCGTGCGGTACTTGGCGAAAAACTTGCTGATTTAGGATGGGAAACAGGGCTGGCGCCAGAACAAGAGAATATTTCCGTGAAAGTTCCGGTCTTCTCTTTTGCCAAATTACACGATGTGGACGTGACATTAGGTCCTGAAATGAAATCCACAGGCGAAGTGATGGGAACGGACACTACACTTGGCAAAGCGCTGTATAAAGGCATGCTTGCTGCTGGTTTTCGTTTTCCGACATATGGTTCTATCATTGCGACGATTGCAGATAAGGACAAAGAAGAAGCCTTGCCGATCTTGCGCGGCCTTGCCATGCTTGGTTTTCATCTCTATGCGACGGAAGGCACAGCACATTTCTTGGCGCGCTATGGCATTGAAGCTACTTTAGTCAATAAGATTTCACGTGATGGGCCTTCTCTCTTAGACATGATTCGAAAAGGCCAGGCGATGATGGTGATCAATACGCTTACGCGGGGACAGGCACCTGAGCGTGATGGATTTCGCATTCGCCGTGAGGCGGTAGAGCACGCCATTCCTTGTCTCACTTCACTCGATACTGCGCGAGCAGTGTATGAAGTGCTAAGCTCGTTACATTTTTCCACTCGACCTCTACAAGGGACACTTGAGGAGGGGGGGAGAAAAGTTGGCCCTAGTGCAGATTATCTCGCAACAAAGCATCGGAGCTGACATTTTTGAACTCACGCTTGAAGCCCCTGTGGATCTGCGTGTATTCCCATATGAACCGGGTCAGTTTTTGCATATTCGCGTGACCGATTCGTTTGATTTTTTATTGCGGCGTCCTCTTTCACTCTGTAAAGTGGACCTCATCAAAAATCATTTGAGTGTTGTTTATCGCGTGCAAGGACAAGGTACGCGACGTCTTGCGGCAAAGCGGGCAGGAGAGATTTTAGACGTGTTAGGTCCGCTTGGACATGGGTATCCGAAACATAAAGATGATCGAGCAGCTCTCTTGATTGGCGGAGGAATTGGTGTTCCTCCGCTCGTCGAATTAGCTCGTCAACTGCGTCAAGACGCACAAAGTGTACACACCGTCGTCGGATTTCAGACAAAAGCCCAGGCGATTCTGGTGTCTGAACTAGAGACCTATGGTCCTGTGACAGTTGTGACAAACGATGGGAGCTTAGGGAATCACGGGCTTGTAACGGATGTTTTGACTCAAGCTTTTTGTGCAGACTTTGATCGCTATTACGCTTGTGGTCCGACTCCAATGTTGCAAGCAGTTCAGCGTAGACTCAGCGAATGGCAACTGCCAGGTTATTTGTCGCTCGAAGAACGCATGGGCTGTGGGATTGGTATTTGTGTCGGGTGCGTGCATAAAATTTCGCGCAATGGACGCATCGCGCAACTCAAAACTTGCAAAGAAGGCCCTGTCTTTGATGCGCAGGAGGTGGTATTCACGTGACGCATCCGTCAATTGATCGTAGGGCGTCGTATGACGCGCATCACGAGGTCGATCTTAGTGTGCAATTTTTGACCTTATCGCTTAAAAATCCAGTCATGCCGGCGTCAGGATGCTTTGCATTTGGGCGCGAGGTGGCCGCTTTTTATGATTTGAACCGCTTAGGTGCAATTGTGGTAAAAGCAACGACACTTGATGAACGACAGGGGAACGAAACGCCACGATTAGCAGAAACGCCTGCTGGCATGCTCAATTCCATTGGTTTGCAAAATCCTGGTGTTTTGCGTGTGATTGATGAAGAATTGCCGTATTTACAACAGTATGATCGCCTTCCTGTGATTGTGAATGTCGCGGGTACTGCGATCGAAGACTACGTGCAAGTAGTAGAACGCTTGTCACAAGTCAATGCGGTTGCTGCGATAGAGCTGAATATTTCCTGTCCGAATGTCAAATGTGGCGGAATTCAGTTTGGTACGGATAAACAGATGGCAGCCAATATGGTACGCGCGATTAAGCAAGTTGCAAAGGTACCTGTCATTGTCAAATTGTCACCCAATGTTACTGATATTGTAGAGATGGCCGTCGCTTGTGAAGAAGCAGGTGCAGATGCATTATCGTTAATCAATACGCTAATTGGCATGCAAATCGATATTGAGAAGCGGCGACCCCTTCTGGCAAATGGCGTCGGTGGACTCTCGGGACCCGCAGTAAAACCAATAGCGGTTCGCATGGTATACGAAGTTTCGTCGGCTGTGAATATCCCTGTTATTGGAATTGGTGGTATTATGTTCGGGGCTGATGCAGTGGAATTCCTCATGGCGGGAGCAAGTGCTGTACAAGTTGGAACGGCTAATTTTGTCGACCCGTTTGCTTGTGTACGGATTATCGATGAGCTTGGTGCCTGGTGTGATGCTCATGGTGTGCGTTCTGTCATCGAACTCATCGGGGCTGCTAAGGGTGAGAGAGGAGTTGTGAGAAGTTGAGTGATTCGAGTTCTCCGCGTGAAGTTCCTGTGTTTGTGGCACTCGATTATGCTTCGCGAGCAGAGGCGCGCGCACTGGTGGATGATTTTGGCGAATACTGCACGCACTATAAAGTGGGTTTACAACTCTATTTAGCTGCGGGACGCAGTTTTATCGAAGAATTGGTCGATTTAGGGAAGCATGTATTTTTGGATTTAAAATTCCACGACATCCCCAATACCGTGCGTGGAGCAGTCATTGAGGCAGCAAAAATGGGCGTAGACCTGCTGACTGTGCATGCGAGTGGCGGCGAGGAAATGGTAAAAGCGGCTGTCGATGCAGCACATACGACAGATTTTGCGATGCGCGCACCAAAAATATTGGCGGTTACCCTGCTAACAAGTATTACGCAAGAGCAACTCGGTAAACTCGGATATTCCGTATCGACAATTCCTGAACAAGTTGCATTGTTATCAAACTTAGCTAAAGCTTGCGGCGCATATGGTGTCGTGTGTAGTGCAAATGAAATTGCTGACGTCAAAAGAGTTTCAGGATTAAAAGCGGTCGTTCCTGGAATTCGTCCTGCTGGTTTTAGGAGTGGTGACCAAGCACGAGTCGCTGTACCAAAGATTGCGATTCAAAATGGCGCAGATTACTTGGTCGTTGGGCGACCGATTACAAAAGCGCAGGATCCACTGCAGGCACTGCGCGCGATTCAAACAGAAGTGACACAGGCATTATCAGAAGATGCGGAGATGATACAATGACTGATCGTGAATTGCTGGCGTATACTCTACTGCAGATTGGAGCGATCAGTCTGCGACCACAAGAACCGTTTCTTTGGACATCAGGCATTCAGTCACCGATTTACTGTGACAATCGTTTGACACTGTCTCATGTCATTGCTCGCAGACTTGTCATAGATAGCTTTGTCGCACGTATTTCCGAGCAATTTCCACAGATTGAATGTGTGGCGGGGACAGCAACAGCAGGGATTCCGCATGCTGCATGGATTGCTGAGCGACTCGGGTTGCCGATGGTGTATGTCCGTAACTCAGCAAAGTCACACGGGAAGCAAAACCAAGTGGAAGGTCGTCTACTGGCTAGTCAAAAAGTGCTCGTTATCGAAGATACAATCTCGACAGGCGGAAGTTCTTTGGCGGCTGTTGCGGCACTCGAGCAAGAATGTGCCCATGTGCTCGGCGTGGCTGCGATCTTCAATTATGGTTTTGCAAGTGCTGCAGAAGCGTTTGCAAAAAAGAATCTGCCGTTGTTGAGTCTCACAGATTTTGCTACACTGATACAGGTTGCCTTGCGTATGCAGCGGATTGAAGAAGGCGATGTTGAGGCTTTAGAGCAGTTTGTACAAAATCCGTACGGGAGAACATAATGCCACTACGAGTTGTCGATGATGTACAGTATAACGAACATGTAAGCATTCTAAATGGCAGTTATGCAAATATCGGGATTAGTATTGTCAGTAATTTTGCTCCACTTTTTATCATTCAGGCTTTGCATGCAAACAGCCAAGAGGTTGCTTTGTTAAATTCTTTACCCGCTCTTTTTACGATTGTGGCGACGTGGCTTGGAGTGTTTTGGCTTTCTCGGACAGCGAGTAAAAAATGGTTTTGCATTCGCGCTACGACTGTGGCGCGAATGTTTTATGGGCTGATTGCAATCGCCCCTTTTTTTATTCATGGCCCCCTCTTGCCGTTATTCATTGTGTTGTGTATTGCTTTTATGAATATCCCCCAGTCTTTAAGTGGACTTTCTTGGACTTCGTTGATTGGTGACTTGATTCCAGAGGATCGTCGGGCCGTCTTTTTTGGCAAACGCAATCAAGTAATCACGCTCGTAGGCATGCTCGCAACTGTCGTTCCAGGACTGATCTTGCAGCACTATGCGCCTACGTTTATCCCACCGTATCAGTGGTTTTTTATTTTAGCCCTGGCTTTTTCAGGTTTGGAAATTTATTATTTGATCTTACATCGCGAGCCACAAAAGGAGCATTCGCCTAATCGTGCGTCTTTATTTTTGCGCCCAAAGCGTCGAATTGGGTATTTGAAACATCGTCCATATCGGCGGTTTTTGCTGGGGTCTGCTCTTTTTAACTTAGGATGGCAGATGGCATGGCCTCTTTTTAATATTTATCAGATCCAGTTTGCTGCTGCTACAGCTGCTTGGATCAGTGCTTTTACTGTGGCGGCGCAACTGTCGCAAATTGCGACCTTTCATCTGTGGGGGCGATGGTCAGCCCGAAAGGGCAATACCTTGATTTTAGCGTTTGCATGTCTTGGTATGGCGTTTACACCCATCGCAACAATCCTTAGCAAAAACTTGGTGTATTTAACTGGCGTTAATTTGGTTTCTGGTGTTTTTGTGGCGGGAGTGCAGTTACTTCTCTTTAATCATTTACTTGAGGTCGCACCGCAAGCAGAGCGCACTTCTTACATTGCACATTACAATATGGTGATCGCTTTTATAGGATTTATTGCACCAGAAATAGGCGTGTGGTTCCTTCATTTACTCAGCATGCAATCTGCGATGGTCATTTCTGCAACCCTACGCTTGGCGAGCGTAATTTTATTTTTTATCGCTGCGAAAAAAACTTCGGATAAGCAGATGGGAACGATAACTTTTGAAAAATGAGAGCGTCCAGACTTACTGGATCTCATTTGGGGCAATCTGTAAATGGATAGCTCGAAATGGGGTTGGACGCACTGCTAAAAAAGATGTTTTTACATGCTTTCGTTTCGGGCACGGTGATTGCCCTTGTATTTACCTTTTCACCGAAAGGATTTGCTGGTGATACAGATACGGCGCGAAACTATCTGAGTACAATCGTATCGAGTTTATCGACGATTTTGGCGCTTTGTATTTCTATTACATTAGTTGCGATTCAGTTGACAGCGAGTCGTTATACGCATCGTGTACTCGACTTGTTTTTGAAAATGCCTTTTAATGTATCACTCATTCTATTCTATTTTGTGACGATCATCCAAAGTTTGTATCTCTTGTCGCGCATTGCAGAACCAATTCGCGAAACGCTGCCCTCGTATCTTCAGCCGCAAATGGCTGCAGATATGATTCTTGTGGTTTTTTGTTTTGCGATTTTAATTGCGTATTTGTATGCTGTGATGCGACTTTTAAAACCAGAGCGAATTGTTGCAGAGATTGAGCGTGAATGTTTGAGTGCGATTGCGCGTAACCGCAGTCGGGAGGCGCTAGACAAAGTAGAGCAAATTTGCGATATCGCAAAACGTGCGGCAGGTGACATGGATTCAACAACGGGATTGATTGCGATTGAGGCGTTAGAGAAAATTGCAAACCATGGTTCACGTGCCGCACGGGCAAGTGTCACAAAACAATTTGTTGAAATTGCTGCGATTGCAGCGAAAGAACGAGAAGGCGGGATGCTGCTGTTTGTTCTTTCAGGCCTTTCCTCCATTGGTACAGCAGCTTTACATGCCGATCGCTTACAAGATGCTCGTGATGTCATCCATGCTTTTGAACGAATTGTACGCACGGCACTTGTTGGACAACAACTTGTCCCCTTTGTTGAAGAAGCGATTGCTGCGATGTATCACCTCGCGGCGCAAGCAGTGCGAAAGGAACAAGCGACACGAATGAGTGAATGTGTCGAATTTGCTGAAAAAACATTTCGTTCAATCCGCAATATTGGGGAGGAAGTCTTACTTTTTGAACGAGATGGTGGGGCTTATGTAGCACGAGTCATTCTCGCACATCCGTTTGGGTCTTTGCTGCAAGACTTAGAGCAAGTCGCTCCGTTTGTTACTGAGGAAATGTGGCCGCTTTTAATCGATTATGCGCAGCTAGCCAAACGGTTGATTGCACGCGTCGAATTAAGTGAGCTTGCACTCATCACTTCATGGTTGCGCGAAGACTTGCTTCGCTATCAAAAAGACGAAGCAATCTTCGAGCATGAACTGATTCTGGTGATCTTACTTGCAGCACTGAGTCATTATGGGAATCACAATCGAGCGGTGCGGTTGTTAGTTCACGCGATTGCGAGTATCGTGGCGGTTCCGCACTCGCTTTTTGCAAAACTGGAGCGAAATGCCCGAACGTTCCGGGTGTTGTTTGACTACTCCGATGCAAGACCACATTTGCAGGCTGTGCAGACAGCTTTTGAAGAATATCGGAAGGGGAGCGCCGTTACTGTATAACTTCGCGGGAGTTTGTACTCATCAGCAGTTTTGTGAGTACTTCATGTTCTAGGTTAACAACAAGGGTTCGCTGTCCAGTAAATAAAACGAAGCCAGGATGAGCGCGGTTTGGTTGCCAAATGTTTTTCACCGGCACGACATCAACTTCCACTTTTCCTGCTTGCTTGTGTTTGCTAAAGTATCCAGCTAACAGTGCGGCTTCATAGATTGTCGTTTCTGTTGGCGCTGCTGAACGGATGATGACATGTGATCCAGGTGCATCTTTTACGTGAAGCCAGATGTCTGTTTTTTGCGCGATTTTGAGCGTCAAAAGATCATTTTCACGGTTGTTGCGACCCACTAAAATGGGTGTTCCATCTGTAGCATAGTAAGTCGCGTATCTAGATGATCCTTTTTTTTGCTGGGTTTGCTTACTTGTTTTTGTGTTTTTTTGTAGCAGTCCGACCTCGCGCAACTCAGCTTCAATGTCTGGAACGTCCTCAATTTGGCAAGACGCGAGTTCATGTAACACACTTTCTAAATAGATAGCGTCTGCGCGTGCCAATTCTAGTTGTTCCAGCGTTACTTCACGACCTTTTTTATATTTGGCATAGCGTTTAAAATACGCATTGGCATTTTCCAGCGCAGATTTTGCAGGATCTAATTCAATGGTTAGCAAGCGTTCATCATCGTAAAAATTAGGAAGTGTAACACTCGTTTTCCCTTTTTCTACTTGATGTGCGTATGCAGTCAGTAGTTCTCCTATTACGCGCCACATTTCTGCGCTTTCGTGCGCGTCTAACAGGGTTTCAAACTTTGCGATTTTTTGTAGCGCACGTTCTCTCTCTGTACGAACTAAGCGTATGTAAGAGGCCGTTTTGGAGCGGGCGATGTCTGCAAGTGCTCGTTCCTCATAGAAAGCCTCCACACATTGATTGACGTTTGCATACGTTTGTGCAGTTCCATCTACATGTGAAAGAGGAAATAAGTAAAATGCGATGGCACTTCCCCAAGAATCGCGTACGATCGTTGGTTGTTTTGCGTTTCTCGCAAGGTCAAGCAGTGTAGAGAAGATTTGCCACTCTAGATCTTGGGGCATATCTTGTGCCAGTGATGCGCGCGTTCGCTCGATGCGATCGGACAATTCATCCCCAAAAAAGGGACCTATCCCAAGGTAATGATCGATGACAAAGCGTTTCATCGAGATTGTTTTGGCGACTGCGCGCGCGGTGTCAAATGCGTCTTTCGTTTCGCTAAACGGATCTTTTTTTGTTTGAAGAGGCGGATATACATAGGGTTTGCCTGGTAAGATTTCACGGTGGCGATTGATCGCGTGGGACGTATGCGTGACAGCGTCAAGAATCACTCCGCCAGGTTGATCCAAAAGGAGGATATTGCTGTGTCTCCCCATCAGTTCGACGACGATGCGACGAATGACTTTATCTCCTAGTTCATTATACGCATCGATGTCTATAAATAAGATGCGCTCACGTTGAAATTGTGTGATGGAACGGATCCGTCCACCCTCTAGATGCTTTCTCATGAGCATACAAAACATTGGAGCGTTCGTCGGATTTGGCAAACGCATAGAAGACAAAAGATGAACGCGTGCAAAGGATTTATTTGCGGATAACAGCAAGCGATAATTGGATCTCTCCGCGCGAATGGTGAGAATGAGATCGTGCTCTGTCGGCTGCTGTATTTTATCGATTCGGCCAGTTACGAGTAAATTTTGTAATTCATTTGCGATCGCGGATAACACGAGTCCATCAAATGCCATATCAGGTTCACTCCTCTAGTTGATCCACTGTAAATTGAGCGACTCGATTCCCTGCTTGCACGGTGTAGAGAGAGCGCTGATTGGGCCGATCAAGGCGATCGATCACAGTGGCTTGTTCATTCCAAGGGAGTACGTGTACAAATGCACCGATTTCAAATTTCTTTGGGTCAAAAAGCTCGGCCTTACCAGCGTCATAATGGCTGAGTACATCTGCGCCGTTTGTCAATGAGAGAATATTCCCTGTGACAAACTGCGCTTCTGGTTTTACTAAAAAGGAGATCACTTGCGCAAGATCTCCTCCAACAGGTGTGCGTATTCCCACTGTGGGATCTGAAGGGAAGGGCGCTTCTTTTAGCGAGCCGCGGATGTCACCTGGACAGATCATATTTGCTGTAATGCCGTTTTCACGCTCCTCGATGGCTACCGTGCGGGTAAGTGAAGCGAGCCCCACTTTGGCTGCTGCATAGGCAGAGCGATATCCCCAACCGGGGGCTTGTTCTACACGGTCAAATCCAACCGTTACGATGCGGCCAAATCCTTTTGGGCGCATCAGGGGAATGACTTGGCGAAATAAGTAGAATGCGGACGTTAAGTTGCCGTGAATCATTTCATTCCATTCTTCATCCGTATACTCTGTCAGGCGTTTGCGTCGAAAGATAAAAGGTCCAGCACTGTGAATCAGCACATCCAAGCGGTCAAAGCGCTGCTTACCGGCTGTGATCATCGCTTCAATCTCTGCTTGCTTGGTCATATCTGCTTTTTCGACGAGAATATCTATGCCATATTGCGCTTGCAGGGACAGAGCAAGTTCTTCACAGGCCGTTTTATTTTTGCGGTAATTGAGGATGAGATTAAACCCATCATGTGCCAGTTGGCGAGCAAATGCGACAGCAAGGCCGCTTGCGCTGGCAGTGACTAGTGCGACTTTTCGCACGTGGCTTCACCCCTGATTGAGTACAGTATGCTCAGTATAACAGACGGCTAGAGTACGCGTGCAATTCAATTTGGGCGGCATCTTGTTCTGGCGGTACTGTTTGTCCGCATTCGCGCATAGGAAGTAGTAATAGCGCAAAATGTGTAAGGATGGTGCATTCGCTTGATGCATGCCGAATTGTGGCACACCAAATCGATAGATGAGGTATTCATCACTTTAGATGGACGAAGGGAAGGTTTGACGGAGGCGGAGGCGCAAGAACGGCGTCTAGTTTATGGAGACAATCAATTGCAAGAACGTGCGCGCGTTTCACTGATTAGCACGTTTTTTGATCAGTTTCGCAATTTTATGGTGATTGTCCTGTTGATTGCCACTTTAATTTCTGGTTTGCTAGGAGAATTTACAGATGCGATTACGATTATTGTAATTATAGTCGCAAATGCAATTTTAGGTTTTTTTCAGCAAGTGCGCGCAGAGCGTTCACTTGCCTCTTTAAAAGAATTGACCGCACCGACAGCCAAAGTTTTGCGTTCGCAAGAGTGGCGAGAAGTGCTTGCGCGCGAACTCGTTCCGGGCGATATTATTGGCATTGAGGCGGGCGATCGAATTCCAGCTGATGCACGACTTTTGAGTGCTGAAGAACTGGAGACTGTAGAGTCTTCATTGACTGGGGAATCACTCCCAGTCAGTAAGCAGGTGACACCTGTAAATGATCCAGAAGCCCCACTTGGCGATCGCTTCAATATGTTGTATATGGGGACGGTGGCAACACGTGGGGTGGGTCAGGCGATCATCGTAGAGACGGGCATGTCTACGGAGATGGGAAAGATCGCGGATCTCATCCAATCGAGTGAAGAGGGGATGACACCGCTTGAGCAACGCTTAAATCAACTTGGGCATGTACTTGTCTACGTTTCACTGGCGATTACAGTCATTGTTGTAATTGCTGGTGTATTTCATGGGCATGAATTATATGAGATGTTTCTCGCGGGTGTCAGTTTAGCTGTAGCTGCCATACCCGAAGGATTGCCGGCAATTGTGACGATTGCTTTGGCGCTTGGTGTTCAGCGAATGATCAAACGCAACGCCATCGTGCGCAAACTGCCATCCGTTGAGACACTCGGCTGTGCGACAGTTATTTGTTCCGATAAGACAGGGACATTGACGCAAAATGAAATGACGGTAAAAGAAATATACGTTGATGGACAGACGATCGAAGTCGAGGGCGATGGGTATGAAGCAAAAGGTCAACTACTTTTGCGTGGGAAACCCCTTGCTATATTGCCGCCGAATCTAAAAAAGTTGATTGATATCGGGTTAACATGCAATCATGCACATTTGGTCACTGAGTCAGATAAACAAATCGTTTTAGGTGATCCAACGGAAGCTGCACTTTTGGTGTTGGCACAAAAGGCACAGCAGACTACACCTGCAGAACGAGTAAAGGAGTTTCCCTTTGATTCTACGCGCAAGCGGATGACCGTGCTTATTAAAAACAAGGACGGAGGGTACACCGCGTTTGTGAAGGGTGCACCAGATCTGCTTTTGAGTCAGTGTGCGTTTATACAGTCTGGAATCGAAGTCAGTCGATTAAATGAACAAAAGCGCCAAGAAGTGCTGCAAGCACTTACTCATATGGCTGGGCGCGCAATGCGGACGCTAGGTTTTGCGTATCGCAACTTTCAAGCGCTGCCGCTGTCTGTGGAAGCCGCGGAGCGCGATCTGATTTTTATCGGAGTCGTTGGGATGATTGACCCGCCTCGCCAGTCTGTACCAGAGGCGATTCAGACATGTAAACGTGCGGGGATCCGCACAGTGATGGTCACGGGTGACCATCAGCTGACGGCGGAAGCGATCGCGCGCAATCTCGGACTCTTACCGCGCCATGGTCTCGTGATGACGGGTACAGAACTCGATCGTCTGAGTGATCGCGCGTTAGAAGATAAAGTGGACGATGTGTATGTATTTGCACGTGTATCGCCTTTACATAAATTGCGAATCGTAAAGGCTTTACAGAAAAACGGACATGTCGTTGCAATGACTGGAGATGGCGTCAATGATGCGCCTGCAATTAAAGCGTCTGATATTGGGATTGCTATGGGGAAATCGGGAACTGATGTGGCGAAGGATGCATCGGCGCTCATTTTAGCTGATGATCATTTTGCTACAATTGCAGCCGCAATTGAAGAGGGACGTGCGATTTATGATAATATAAGGAAATTTATTCGCTATCTCCTAACGTCTAATGTAGGGGAAATGATCACAATGTTTCTTGCTATGGTTGGCGGTCTTCCATTGCCTTTATTGCCCATCCAAATTTTGTGGGTTAATTTAGTAACTGATGGTCTGCCAGCGATTGCTCTTGGGCTTGACGCCCCTGAGGCGGGCAGCATGGAACGACCGCCACGAAGTGTACGCGAAGGGATCTTTGCACGTGGCTTGGGACGCAAAATTATTGTCCGGGGATTTTTAATCGGCGTGATGACGCTTCTCGTTTTCTATGGGGCACTTTCACTGTATCACACGAGTTTACAAACTGCACAGACAATGGCGTTTGCTACACTCGTAATCGCCCAGTTGATCCATGTATTTGCCTGCCATAGCGGAGATGATAGTAAGTTTTATCTTCATCTTTTTGAAAACTGGTGGCTTGTCGGGGCAGTCGCGAGTTCCCTTGTCTTACTTCTCATCGTGATTTATGTTCCGTCATTACAAAGTATCTTTCACACAGTTCAATTACCGCTTGGCGCGTGGTTGGCAATTGTCGTGGCAGCCCTTGTCCCTAGTCTTGCTTTGTCATTGCGCAAAAAAACCTTCTCATCGCGCAGTTTGGCGCCGCGCGTACGGTAAAGGCCGTTTTTCCTGCTCTTGTCATGTAGAACTGCCCTGCGCTACAATACAAGTGCCGGAAACTCGGAGGGATGTATCTGATTGTCAGTATGACAGGGTATGGTCGTGCGCAGACTGCGCTACCGACTCATAAATTGCTAGTTGAGATGCGGTCTGTCAATCACCGCTTTGCCGAAGTCGTAGTTCGCCTGCCGCGTGAATGGATGGAGCTTGAAGAACGCGTACGCAAGCTGGTGCAAGCAGAGATTGCCCGGGGTCGCGTAGAGGTTTATATTACGGTGACGACATCTGCTGCAGCAAATGCAATCGGAGTGGAAGTTGATCGTGATTTATTGGCGCGGGCGTTGCGTTTGATTCACGAGGTGAGTGTTGCAAGTGAAGTAGACTTTGAACCGCCGAGCATCGGTGATTTACTCGCAATTCCAGGACTCTTTCGGACGCGGGAAGACGATCTTTTGTCCGTCCAAGAAGTTGAGGAGCCGCTGTTTGCGACTGTCAAAACGGCTCTTTCGCAACTGCTCGGGATTCGTCAAGCGGAAGGGAAGCATTTGACACAACACTTAGAGCAACGATTGCAGGAGCTTTCGCGTGTAGTCTTGTTGATGGAGCAAAGAGCGCCGCAAACGGTTCAATTGCTGCGCGATAAATTGCTGGAGCGATTGCGACAGTTGCTGCAGGGTGAAGTAGATGCTACGCGGGTAGCTCTTGAAGTAGCGATTGCGGCGGAGCGCACTTCTGTTGAAGAAGAAATTGAACGGCTAAAAAGTCATATCATGCAGTTTCGTAAGCTGGTTGAGAGCCAAGAACTTGCGGTGGGGCGTCGTCTCGATTTTTTATTGCAGGAAATGAATCGGGAAGTGAACACGATCGGGTCAAAATGTGCTGATCTCGCGATGACTGATGCTGTTTTGCTCGCAAAACACGGGATTGAGCAGATGCGCGAGCAAGTGCAAAATGCCGAGTAGTACAGCTTGGCTGTTTGGCGCCCGCATGAGGGGGAGAAGCTGTGAGTGTACGCTTGATCAATATCGGGTTTGGCAGTATTGTTTCAGCAAACCGCATCATCTCGATTGTTGGCCCGGAATCGGCGCCAGTGAAACGACTGATTCAAGATGCAAAAGATCGAGGCAAATTGATTGATGCAACTTATGGACGGCGAACGCGTGCGGTGATTATCTGCGACAGTGAACATGTCATCTTGTGTGCCGTACAGCCGGAGACAGTGGCTAATCGCTTGTCTAATCAGTCCAAAGACACCCCATCAGATGAAGAAGAGGAGTAGGTACATTCGATGATTCTCTATCCGTCTATTGATAAGTTGATTGAACTTGTTGACAGTAAGTATACGCTTGTGATTGCGTCTTCAAAACGCGCACGAATGCTACAAGAGGGCGCACGACCACACGCCACAGCAAAGTCGGGAAAATTTGTGAGTGTCGCGTTGCGTGAATTAGAAAATCAATCGATTACGTATATTCGAACGCGAGAAGGCATCAAGTAATGGAAGGAAAACGTATTGTCCTTGGGATTACAGGAGGAATCGCCGCTTATAAAGCGGCGATTTTGGCAAGTGCGCTCACAAAGCGTGGGGCGCAAGTGACAACCGTGATGACTCGCGGGGCCACCCAATTTATCACGCCGCTCACGCTGCAGAGTCTGACTCGTCAACCAGTGTATGTGGATGTATTTGAAGAGCGAAATCCAGCTCGAATTACTCACATCGAACTCGCGGATGAAGCGGATGTCATCGTCGTAGCACCTGCTACGGCAGATGCGATTGCGCGCATTGCACATGGTTTTGGCGATGACATGCTCACGGCGTTATTGCTCGCAACGCGCGCCCCTGTGGTTGTTGCTCCAGCGATGAATGTGCATATGTACGAAAATCGCATTGTGAAGAAAAATATCGAACTGCTCGTGGAAGCTGGCTACAAGATTGCAGAGCCTGGTGTTGGCCCCCTTGCGTGTGGATATAACGGCAAAGGACGATTAATGGAACCCGATGAACTCTTAGAATATATTGAGATGGTGCTCACGGACAAGCCTTTGCTTGGGGAACACGTGCTTGTCACGGCTGGTCCTACACGCGAACGCATTGATCCTGTACGCTATCTGACAAATGATTCGACAGGGACAATGGGATACGCACTCGCGCAAATGGCATGGCGGATGGGGGCGCAGGTCACTCTGATCTCAGGTCCGGTTGACAAGCCGCCACTCATGGGAGTAGAACGCATATTTGTCACGTCTGCAGCGGAAATGTACAATGCTGTGATGAGTCACTTGCCCATGTCTACAATCGTCATCAAGGCAGCGGCAGTTGCTGATTACCGACCTGAGTTCGAATCCGACAAAAAACTAAAAAAGCAAGATGATGCGCTTTTGCATTTGACACTTGCACAGAACCCAGACATTTTAAAAGCGATCAAAGAGCGGCGAAATGCTGCTTGCTTTGTTGTCGGATTTGCTGCTGAGACACATAATCCGGATTATTATGCACGAAAAAAACTGGAGGAAAAAGGACTGGATTTGCTCGTTTTAAATGATGTGCTGGAGCCGGGTGCGGGTTTTGGCACAACGACAAATCGAGTGTCGCTCTATTACCCGGATGGATCTGTGCAACAGCTCCCACTTGCTCCGAAACTGGATGTTGCGCGAGACATTTTACTTGCTATAGCAGAGCAAAAAAAGGGGAAGGTAATACGAAATAGGGAGCATTCACAATCAGAGGATGCATCTTTATGATTGCCAAAGTCGCGATAGAACTGCGCGCAAAGCCAGTGGATCGGCTATATGATTACCTGATTCCAGAAGAATTGCAAGTACAAGTTGGCGATTGTGTTGAAGTGCCGTTTGGAACTCGTGTAGTCACTGGCTACATACTGGCATTAGAAAGTGAGAAGCAGGCTGCGCAGCGTGAGTTGCGCCCTCTATTACGTTTGATGACAGATCAGACGCCCTCGCTGGAACCTGAGATGATCGAGATGATGCGTTTTCTTAAAGATCGTTACTTGTGTACGTGGGGTGCCGCACTACAGACAATCTTACCACCTGTTACGCGGGTGAAAACGTCTGCGCGCTATGTTTTAGGAGAGTTTGCAACAGAAGCAGAACTTGGCGTAGCACTTGTTGCGTATTTAAAACGTTATAAGGGAGCTACAAAAAAGACACTTGTAGATCAGTTTGCGATTAATAAACGACAGCTTGACACATGGTTGCAACAAAATGTGTTGCGCTTAGACGTTTCCCATCGCTCGCGGCTGGGAAAACGCCGTGTCATTGCTGAAGGCAAGCAGGGAGAGCAAGCATTTGAACTCGAAGTGCCACTGGCATTATCTCTGGCACAAGAGATTGCATACCGCGAGGTGTGCAAAGCGCTTGATCAACAGGTGTCTCAAACGTTTGTCTTGCATGGTGTTACAGGAAGCGGGAAGACAGAAGTCTACTTACAAGCGATCGAGTATGCGCTTCGAGCAGGGAAAACAGCGATGATGCTCGTTCCAGAAATTGCGCTCACAACCCAGATGATGGCGCGTTTTCAAAGGCGGTTTGGCGCGCGCGTAGCCGTTTTACACAGCCGCCTGACAGATCGCGAGAAGTACGAAGAGTGGTATCGCATCTTACGGCAAGAAGCAGATGTTGTCGTGGGAGCGCGTTCAGCAATCTTTGCACCGCTGCGTAAAATAGGATTGATTGTGATTGACGAAGAGCATGAGCAGACATATAAACAAGAAACGGAACCGCGCTATGTCGTTCGAGAAGTCGCCGAGTGGCGTGCAAAATATCACCAAGCTGTCGTCATCCTCGGCAGTGCAACCCCTTCTTTAGAAACTATGTACCGCGTAGAGCGCGGGCGTTATACACTGCTCTCGCTACCACAGCGCATCGGAGAGCGCGCCTTGGCAGATGTGCAAATCGTCGATATGCGCGAAGAGTTTCGAAAAGGACATCACTCGCTGTTTAGTCAAGCATTGACTCATGCTTTGCAGGAAGTTTTAGCAAAAGGAGAGCAAGCAATTTTATTTTTGAATCGCCGCGGATATACGACGATTCTTTTGTGTCGTGATTGTGGTGAGGCAGCGACCTGTCCGGATTGTGATATTTCACTCACATTGCATAAAGTAGGGGGATCGTCGCTGTTGCGCTGTCATTTTTGCGGGCATACAGAGCCCCTGCGCGAAGTGTGTGCGAGTTGCGGGAGTGAACGGATCAGGCAATTTGGCGCAGGAACACAAAAAATTGAGCAAGCTCTATTCGAGCAATTTCCTGGTATTCGCGTGATTCGGATGGATGTGGATACGACGGGGAAAAAGGGTGCCCATGAACAGATGCTAGGCGAGTTTGAACGCAATGAAGCGGACGTGCTCTTAGGCACACAGATGATTGCAAAGGGGCTGGATTTCGCTCGTGTTACACTTGTCGGCGTTGTTGCCGCCGACATTTCTTTGCATCTCCCAGATTTTCGTTCTGCAGAGCGCACGTTCCAATTGCTTGTACAGGTGGGGGGGAGAGCGGGACGCCATGAAATGCCAGGTCGGATGATTGTTCAGACGTTCTCTCCTGAGCACTACGCAATTTGCGCAGCGAAAAAACAAGATTATGACCAGTTTTATCAAACCGAGATGGCTGTGCGTAAGGCCATGCAATATCCACCTTATACAGAAATCACCCAATTTTTAATTGCACACGCGTCCGAGCAGGTAGCGTATAACATCGCATATTTACTTTACGAAGAGTTGCAAAATGAACTTTTTGGGCGCAATGAAGTGCGTATCTTAGCGGCCGTTCCGGCCTCGATTCCGCGCTTGCGCGGAGTGTATCGCTACCAAGTGATGGTACTCTACACTTCATTTGCGCGTGTCAAAGAAGCCATTACACGTGTTTATCGCAAGATGCTTGCCAAGGCTAAATCAGGCGTCGTGATTACTGTAGATGTGAATGCGCAAATGTTATTTTAGTAGAGGCGTGACATGATCGCGTGTGCTTTACAATGCGTGTCAGACAGACAGCGCAGATGGAGGTTTCAGCGTGCAGAGTGATAAACCGAGGATTCTATTTATGGGGACGCCGCAGTTTGCGGTCCCGATTTTGTTAGCACTTTTAGAACATCAGTATCCTGTGGCAGGGGTTGTGACACAACCTGATCGACCTGTTGGACGCAAGCGCATGTTAACTCCGCCGCCCATAAAGGTAGCGGCTCTTGCGCACGGTCTCGCTGTTTTCCAACCGGAGCGCATCCGTCGTTCCGAATCACTTGAGGTGATTGCAAAGTGGCAGCCAGAGATGATTGTTACTGTGGCGTACGGTCAAATCTTACCCCCTGACTTACTGGCGAGTGTCCCACTTCAAGCTCTAAATGTGCATGCTTCCCTCCTGCCTAAATACAGGGGCGCCGCACCGATACAGTGGGCACTAATGAATGGGGAAAGGGAAACTGGCATCACACTTATGACGATGGTCAAAGAGCTAGATGCAGGTCCGATGTGGGCATCGGTTGCTGTGCCAATGCATCCAGATATGACGTATGGTGAGTTACATGACGAACTTTCGCATCAAGGTGCCACCCTGCTTATCAACACTTTGCCTCGCATCTTGCGCGGTGAATTGATTGCGCAGCCTCAAGATGAGGCAAGTGCCACCTATGCGCCAATGCTCGCACGTGCAGATGAGCAAGTCGACTTTGCGCAGTCATCTTATGAAGTGTACAATCACATCCGCGCTTTTTCACCTGCACCAGGAGTTTTTACCTATCTGAATGACAAGTTATTCAAAATCATGCGCGCGCAGGCACTCCATGATTGGCGTGGTTCGGCGTATCCAGGGGAAATTGTTGGCGCTGATCAAGAGGGCCTGCTCATCGCCTGTCAACAAGGCGCTATTCGTGCGCTTGAAGTCCAGTTAGAGGGCAAAAAGGTGCAACCGGCAGGCGAGTTTGTGCGTGGTCTGCGCTCAATCGCTGGGTTGCGGTGCTTCAAGCGATGAGCGGGCGGATCGCAAAGGCACGGCTTATGGCGTATGATGTGCTGTGGGCGATTGCAAAGCAAGGTGCGTATGCCCATGTAATTTTGCATGAGGTTTTGGATCGTGAACACCCTACTCCAAACGATGCAGCACTTGCTAGTGAAATTGTGTATGGCGTGTTAACCTGGCAGCGTTTGCTCGATCACGAGATCGCTTTACACAGTAAAGTCGCAGTACAAAAGATGGATTTCCAAGTGCTCGTAATTTTGCGGATGAGTCTCTATCAATTGCGCTTTTTTTCGCGCGTTCCATCTTATGCGATCTTGTCAGATGCTGTAGAACTGACAAAGCAAGTGGCCTTTCGTGCAAGTGGCTTTGTGAATGGGGTTTTGCGATCTGCCACACGGACACCGCACAAGGAGAGCGCAGCAAAAGAGGGAGATTGTACACAGTTGGCTCAAAAGCAGCGAGGAGTCTATCTCTCTTTTCCTGATTGGCTCGTCGATCATTTTACGCGTCAGTTTTGCGACGAGACGGCTTGTGAGATCATGGAAGCGTTAAATCAAAAAGTTGCCCGTACTGCGCGTGTTAATACAACTCGCTATACTCCATCTGAAGTGATTCAGGCCTTGCAGGAGGAGGGTGTTTTAGCGCAACGATCTCCTGTTTCTCCTTATGGCATACGCCTGCCTGCCAAAGTAAATCCAACCGCACTTGCCGCGTATAAAGAGGGGATGTATACCTTACAAGGGGAAAGTTCAATGCTCGTTGCACCGCTATTTGGGGATATGCGGGGAAAGCGCGTTCTCGATGCATGTGCAGCACCAGGTGGAAAAGCGTTACACATCGCTGAACTTGCACACGATCAAGCAGAAGTGGTTGCCGTGGATCTTCATCCACATCGCGTGCAAACGATTTTGCAGCAAGCAAAGCGGCTGCATCTTTCATCTATACAAGCATTTGCTAGCGATGCGCGCGCGATTGCGATCTCAGGATCATTTGACGCAATTTTGCTTGATGCGCCTTGTTCCGGACTTGGCACGATTGCTCGTAAACCAGACATTAAGTGGCGTGTGCTGCCAAGTGATATCGAGCAACTTGCCGAGTTGCAATCGCAACTACTCGATGCCTTGGCACAGCGAGTGCAAATCGGCGGTTTATTGATATATACTACATGTACATTGTCAGCACGTGAAAATGAGCTGCAGATTCGTGAGTTTTTACGCCGTCATTCAAATTTTCAATTAGAACCGCTACACTTTGAGCTTGTTTCTGATACGCTTTGCCAGATCATGCAAGCGAAGCCTCTTGAAGCAGGAATGGCGTATCTGCTTCCACAGGAATTGGGTACTGATGGATTTTTCTTTGCAAAGATGAGACGCGTTGATTGATTCAGTAAGAGAAAAAGAGCTAGCAGTTGTCTGGCAAAGGAGGAATGGAGTTGACGCGCTCTTTATATGGTATGACTTTGACGGAACTTGAAGAGTGGTTAAAGTCCCAAGGTCAACCTAAATATCGCGCGGTGCAGATTTATAAATGGCTCTATCAAAAGCGCGTCGAACGCGTGGAGCAAATGACCGATTTACCAAAGGCGCTGCGCGATCGTCTTGAAGAGTCGACTGTGCTTTTGACACTGCAAGAAGTGACACGTCAAGTGGCAAAAGATGGAACAATTAAGTTTTTATTTGCTTTGCAAGATGGATCTACGATTGAGACAGTCATCATGCGGCACGATTATGGGAACAGCGTGTGCGTTTCAACGCAAGTAGGATGTAAGATGGGGTGCAAATTTTGCGCGTCAACGCTAGGTGGATTGATTCGCAATCTTGAAGCGAGTGAGATCGTGGAACAGGTCATGTGGTGTCAACGGTTATTAGATAAAACGCATGAGCGCGTCTCAAGTGTCGTTTTGATGGGTTCAGGTGAACCGCTTGACAATTATGATGCATCGATGAAATTTATTGACATTATCACGGAACCAGAAGGTTTGCGCATCGGGCAACGACATATTACGGTTTCCACAGTAGGATTAGTCCCTGCCATTTATCGCTTGGCTGATGAGAAACGCGGCATTACTCTAGCTATTTCTCTGCATGCGGGAGATGACGAGACGCGTCAACGCATGATGCCGGTAAACAAGGCGTACGATATCGAACAACTTTTAAATGCATGCCGTTACTATTTTGAACAGACGGGGCGGCGGTTGACGTTTGAATATGCGTTGATTCGCGACCATAATGACCATTTGGAAGATGCGCGCAAATTGGCTCATTTACTCCAATCTTTGCCGTGTCACGTCAATCTGATTCCAGTCAACTACGTTCCCGAACGAAACTTGACAAGGACTTCAAAAAACCAGATTCAGGCGTTTGTTCAAGAACTACAACATCTCGGCATCAACGCAACGATTCGTCGGGAAATGGGTGGCGACATCGCCGCTGCATGCGGACAGTTGCGCGCCGAGCATTCTCGGGAGAGAGTCTAGGGAGTGAGGGGCATGCAGTTTGCGGCAGCATCCCATGTGGGGCTTGTACGTAAAGTCAACCAAGATGGCTACTTAATTTTAAGCGAGCAGGGAAAAGATTACCTTGTTTGCGTCGCTGACGGAATGGGAGGTCACGTTGCGGGCGAAGTGGCAAGCGCACTTGCCTTGCAAACGATTCGTGAAGTGATGCAACAGGGAGTAGAAAATGATCAAGAGACGCGTTTGCAACAGGCAATTCTAAGTGCCAATCAAAGGGTGTATGAACAGTCTGTACAGACTGAAAAATATGCGGGTATGGGAACGACCATTGTGGCTGCGTTACTTGAACGAGAATCCATTTGGCTTGCTCACGTAGGCGATAGTCGGGCTTATTTATTGCGTGGTGACGGAGAACTAAGCCAGCTCACAGAAGACCATTCGCTCGTTAACGAACTTTTGCGACGTGGTCAAATTCAGCCGCAAGAGGCGATTCGCCACCCTCAGCGGCACTTGTTAACACGCGCACTTGGGACATTGCCTGACGTTGTTGTAGAGTGTCGCAACCTGGCTTGGACGACAGGCGACATGTTTTTCATTTGCTCAGACGGTCTTACGACACATGTCGCAGATGAACAGTTGCGCTCAATTTTAAGTACTGCTGAAGATTTGCAAGTGAAAGTAGATCAATTGATTCAAGCGGCGTTGGACAACGGTGGGCATGACAATGTCACAGTCGTCGCAGTGTTGCACGATGGCCGCCTAGAAGAGGAGGTTATGGGATGACCGGACGCACTCTTGGCGGTCGCTATCAAATTTTGGAGCGGATTGGTGGCGGCGGCATGGCGATTGTGTATCGCGGCATGGACGTTTTGCTGCGCCGTCCGGTCGCCATTAAGACCTTGCGCTCTGAATATGCGCTCGATATGGATTTTGTGCGCCGTTTTAAGCGAGAGGCACAGGCTGCGGCGAGTTTATCCCATCCAAGCGTCGTCAATATTTATGACGTAGGCCAAGATGGAGAGATTCACTATATTGTCATGGAATATGTAGATGGTAAAACGCTCAAACAGGTCATTGAGGAGCGGGCTCCTTTACCGGTAGAAGAGGCGGTTGAGATTGCTCGCCAAATTTGCGAAGCACTTGCACACGCGCATGACCACCATATTATTCATAGAGATGTAAAACCGCATAATATTTTAATCAGTAAGTCTGGTCGCGTAAAAGTAACGGACTTTGGCATTGCGCGGGCAATGTCAACCAATACGATTACACATAATAGTTCTACGGTTTTGGGATCTGTGCACTATTTTTCTCCTGAACAAGCACGTGGAGCGATTGCGGATGCGAAGTCGGATGTATATTCATTAGGAATTGTCCTATATGAGATGCTGACAGGGCGGTTGCCGTTTTCCGGAGAGACGCCAATTAGTATCGCTTTAAAACATCTGCAAGAACCTTTTGTTGAACCGCGGGCACTTTCACCTCGTATCCCACAAAGTGTGGAGAATATCGTGTTGCGCGCGTTGATGAAAGATCCGCGCGAGCGCTATCAATCAGTTCGCGCAATGGCGGATGATTTGGAGCGAGCCTTACTGTTACCTGATGTGCCCAAATTCATTTCGTCGGCACAGAGTTTTGATGACAGTCCCTCAATTCAGATTCCGATTATTGCTGCGGATCGAGCAATGAAGGAACCTTTCGATGAAGAAGCAATCGAAGAACCTGAAGCACCCCGTTCTTTAAAACGCAAAATTCTCGTAACGCTTGCCTGGATTTTTGGGTTTGGTGCGCTTGTCGCGCTCGCTGCAGTAGCAGCAATTTATATTGTGGTCACGTATTTACGCGTACCCATGGTACAAATGCCAAATGTTGTAGGTATGCCTTATTTGCAAGCGCGCAATGAACTCGTAGCGCATGGGTTCGACCCAGCGAAAATTCGCGAGGTGTTGGATACCAAATCGACTTCAAAAGTTGCACAAGGGGATGTGGAACGACAAAGTCCTACTTCAGGGATGGTACAAGCGAATCAGGAGATCACGCTTGTTGTCAAGGCAGGGACGGCACAGATTGCGATGCCGCAATTAGTCGGCTACTCCGAGAGTGAGGCGGAGCAACGCTTGCTTGATCTTGGTGTGCCAAGTGGTCATATCGTGATTCAAACCCAGGCGAGTTCTACGGTGCCGTCGAATCAAGTGATGTCTACGACGCCTGTTGCTGGAACGACGTTTGCAAGCAGCACGCAGCAGATTACGCTTGTAGTTAGTTCAGGGGCACAATCTGCAGCAGTACCGAATGTGCAAGGACAGTCTCTAAGCAGTGCCTCAAGCATGCTAAAAGCCGATGGTTTTTCAGTAGGACAAGTGACAAACGCCCCGTCTGCGACAGTACCTGCAGGACAAGTGATCAGTCAAACACCGCAACCCGGTCAACAAGCGGCGGCAGGATCGGCTGTTAATCTTGTTGTCAGCAGCGGCCAGCCAGCTGGTGCAACGGCTGTGACAGCGAATGTAAATGTCTCTCTCTCGCCCGGCACCTCGCTACCGGCAACAGTGAAGGTTGTCGTAAATGACGTGTTTGGTACGCGTACTGCCGTGGATACCTCACAATCGTCTGCGCAGGCAACTTATGCAGTCCAAGTGACGACAACACCTTCGCACCCTGCTCAGATCGACGTCTATGCAAATGGACAGTTAATCGGTAGTGATGTAGTAAATGGCAATACAGTCACAGCGAGTGGTGGCGGAGGGTCATCTGGCAACGCATCATCGACCACGCCGGCGAATACAGCACCGAGTTCTGGAAAGGGGGATAACGGAAATGGTTCCCCCCATTCTACGAGTTAAGGAGTGGAAATGGGGATGGTAAGTATGACAGGTAGAATCGTTAAAGCGATTTCTGGATTTTATTTTGTGCGGCTTGAAGATGGACGCAATTTACAGTGTAAGGCGCGCGGTGTATTTAAAAAACGTGGGTGGAAGCCTTTGGTCGGTGATCTGGTACGCGTTGAACCACAGGGGACACAGGAGGGAACGATCACAGACTTGTTTGCGCGTCGTTCAGAACTTGTCCGCCCGTCGATTGCAAATGTCGATCAGGCGTTACTCGTGGTGGCGCTGGTTCAACCAGAACTATCACTCTATCAACTGGATAAGATGCTAGCAATGCTTGCTTTATCAAAGATTGAAGTAGGTATTGCCTTTACAAAGATTGACTTACCGCACGCTTTGGATGTTTTACAGCAGGTACAAAAAATCTACGAAAAACTTGAGTATCCGATTTTTGCTTTAGATGTGCGACATGAAGTGGGCGTCATGCCGTTGCATGGCTTTTTACAGGGGAAAATCACCGTACTAGCTGGGCAGTCTGGCGTAGGGAAGTCGACTCTCTTAACGCATTTGATCCCAGGTTCTGGTGCGCTTACGGGTCAGATTGGCGATCGATCGAAGCGCGGCCGCCATACGACGACACATGTCGAACTCTACTCCTATGCAGATGGCTTTATTGCAGATACGCCAGGATTTTCACAGTACGCATTTGATCATTTGGAGCCAAGTCATCTTGGCGTTCTTTTTCGCGAGATTGCCATTTTGCGTGCAACATGCGAATACCGCGGTTGTTTGCATACAGAAGAAGAGGGATGCGCGGTGCGTCGTGCGGTTGAAAACGGCAGGATGGCAGAGTCGCGCTATCACAACTACGTCCAATTACTCACAGAGTTAAAGGAAGCTAAAGCGAGGAGATATTAATGTTCGTGCAAGTAGCTCCATCTATTTTATCAGCAGATTTTGCAGCGCTCGGTCGTGCTGTGGAAGAATTGACCAATGCGGGAGCAGACCTTATACACGTAGATGTCATGGATGGGCGATTTGTCCCAAATTTGACGATAGGTCCCCCTGTGCTCGCTGCGATTCGCGAGCATACGAATCTACCACTTGACGTACATTTAATGATTGAGGAGCCAGAGCGTTCGATTGCGGATTATCGCAAAGCAGGTGCAGATGTGATCACGGTTCATGCAGAAGCATGTAAGCATCTGCAACGCACGCTGACGATGATTCGCGATCTTGGGGCGGAAGCTGGCGTTGCATTGAATCCTGCGACTTCGGAGCATGCGTTACAATATGTACTAGACGATATTGATCTCGTTTTAGTGATGAGCGTGAATCCAGGGTTTGGAGGTCAGAGCTTTATTTCATCTAGTGTTCACAAAGTGGCAAATGTCCGTAAAATGCTAAACGACGCTGGGCGACGCGCTGTGCAAATTGAAGTGGATGGCGGGGTGACAGCGTCTAATGCCCAAAACCTTGTAACTGCGGGAGCAGGTATTCTCGTGGCAGGTTCATATATTTTTTCTGCACCGACTCTTGGGGAAGGAATTCGCAGTTTGCGGATAAAGTAGGCACATATCGGCTATTGCGCTCATATAGTGAAGTGATGGATCTGGACATGAAAACTAGAACTAGGGCATGGGATGTAAGTTGCTTGCCTCGTTGATGCGTCTGTTGCGCACGAGATCGTGATCGCAGACAGGGTGTAGGAGGGGTGGATGGATGCGGTTTTATACGATTAAATTGCCACGGTTTCTCGGAGGAATTGTCAAAGCTTTACTTGGGGCGCGTGGGAAAAATTGAATGATCGATTTTTTTTACACGTTTTTTTCATACAAAAAAGCACCCTAAGCGGTGCTTTTTTCGGGTTGTGCCATAAACTTCGAAGTTCTAGATTGCACGAGCAACTCTTCCACTTTTTAAGCAACGTGTGCAAACGCGGATGCGTTTGACCGTTCCATTTACGTTGGCCCGGACAGACTGCAGATTCGGGAGCCAGCGCCGCTTTGTGAGAATGTGGGAGTGACTCACTGCATTACCAACTTGCGGTCCACGGCCACAGATTTCACAACGTCTCGCCATGCTGTGCACCCCCTTTATAGATATTGAACTAGGATATCATAGCATACTGCAATAGCTGAAGCAACCGCCTTTCATTCGCCATAGCAGTATAGTACACTAAAGAAAATTGAAGTGAATGAAAGGTGAGGTCCCATGCCTACAGTCGTTGTAAATGAATTGGGAAAAGTCGTCATTGCCGATGAAGTGATTGCGACTGCTGCAGGAATTGCAGCTCTAGATTGTTATGGCTTGGCTGATATGGCGCCACGCAGGGGCATGCGCGACAGTCTCTCAGGATTTTTGGGTCGCGAGAATCCAGGTCGGGGCGTTGAGATCACCTCATTGCCAGACCATTTGGAAGTCGATTTGTCTATCGTGGTAAGTTATGGTACGCGAATTCCGGAAGTTGCTGCCAACCTTCGCGAAAAAGTGCGATATACCCTGCAAGAAACGTTTGGCATCAAGGCAGACAAGATTAACATCCACGTTCAGGGTGTGAAGGTGGTTGGAGAAAGGTAAGGGGGCACTAACGAGTGCAGCAACACAGGTCGTTAGATACGTTGGGATTTATCTCCATGTTACATGGTGGCCATCAACAATTGGCTAAATTCAAAGAAAATGTGAATGCACTAAACGTTTTTCCAGTTCCAGATGGAGACACCGGGACGAATATGTACTTATCGTTTACTTCTGGGATCGAACAAATTTCTCGATTGCCAGAAGGAACTTCTTTAGAGCGGGTAGTTACTGCGTTTTCCGAAGGGTTATTGATGGGCGCGCGAGGGAATTCGGGCGTGATTTTATCTCAATTATTCCGCGGTTTTCAGCTTGCTTTTGGCAAAGCCACACACATTGACCCTCATCTGTTTGCACAAGCACTGCAAAGTGGTGTGCAGACGGCCTATAAGGCTGTGTCTCGCCCGGTTGAAGGGACCATTCTTACGGTGGCACGAGAGGCTGCAATGGCGGCAGACGTCGCTTCTAAAAAAGCAAATGTCACGATCGAGCACGTGATTATAGCGGCAGTTGAACGGGCTCGTCAAGTTTTAGCAAAGACGCCAGATTTGCTTCCAATCTTGCGGCAGGCTGGTGTGGTCGATTCTGGGGGACAAGGGCTTGTCTACATTTACGAAGGTTTTTTGGCTGCACTCAACGAGGCGTATAACGCACGTGGTGATGAGTGGGAGCATCGCTTGCAGCAGAGTGAATTACGAAAGCCAGTTGTCTTTGCTACAAATGAAGTGCACGGCGAAGGTGAATTTGGCTATTGTACAGAATTCATGATTCGCATCGCCGATCAGGGAGAAGAAGAACCTATTTTGCCGCGCGTGCGCAACGCGATGTCCGTGCTCGGAGACTCTTTACTCGTCGTACAGGCTAATGACCTGGTACGAGTACATGTACATACGTTGCATCCAGGGGAAGCTCTAGAAGCGGCATTAACATTTGGCCCGTTGGTACAAGTAAAAATTGATAACATGACGGAAAAGAATCGCTCTTTGATGCTTGTTTCAGATGAGCAACTGGAGCAGGAAAAAAAGAGTGGCACTGTTCTTGCTGAACCGAGAAGCTCTGATCAGCAAATCCACCAACCATCCAAAGCTGAACAAAAAGTTTGTGGGCTTGTTGTTGTCGCAGCAGGACAAGGAATTGTCGATTTATTTGAAAGTTTAGGCGTGGATTACATTGTCCCTGGTGGACAGACGATGAATCCCTCAACGGAAGATTTGTTAGCAGCCGCGAGTCAAGTCTCGGCTTCACATGTTATTTTGCTGCCGAATAATCGCAATATTGTCATGGCGGCAAAACAGGCGAGTGTAGTGAGTGAAGGTCGGATTCATGTCGTAGAAACGCATTCGATTGGACAGGGATTAGGAGCGGCGCTTGTTTTCCATCCTGAACATGAAGTGTCGGCAAATGAAGCAGCCATGCAAGATGCAATCTCTAAAATCATGTCTGGGTCGATTACGACTTCTGTTCGGGATTCGGTGATTGGCGATCACGTCATTGGAGAAGGCGATTACATTGGGATGATTGACGGTGAGATCGCTTCAGTAAATCCTTCTCGAACGGCTGTACTTACTGCATTGATTGAACAATTTTGTCTTCGTGGTGCGGAGATTTGTACTGCGTTTTATAAAGATCCAGCGTTTATTTCTGAAGTGCAAGCGACGATTATGACGCTTCAAGCGAAATATCCCCTCGTAGAATTTGAACATCAGTACGGTGGGCAACCTGTCTATGATTATCTACTCGCAGCCGAGTGAGTTTTTGATCCTTGTGGAAGGAGTGCTAGTGTTTTGTGGACTTATTTTTAATCGAAGTCACAAAAATTCCAGGTGTCGGTCCTGCGCGTGCGAAAGGATTGGCACGCTTACAGATTCATAGTGTGGGTGATCTCCTGTTTTATGTTCCCTTTCGCTATGAAGCTGTACAAAGGGGATCTGATGCTTTTTCCCAAGGGGCAAAGCTTGTTTTAGAAGCAGTTGTATGTGGGACGGCAACAGTCAAAATACAGGGCAAGAGGTCTACTGTTTCTGTTCCTGTGCAAGTAGGCGAGCGTATGATTCAAGCACTTTTTTTTAATCAAACCTTTCTTCGCCATCAGTTGACAATTGGAAAGCAAATTCGTCTCTATGGAAAATACCAAGAACAAGGACAAAAATTGATTGTTAATCGATATGAATGGATAAAAACCGAAACGACTGCGGGAGAATATATTCCAATTTATAGGGTGACAAAAGATCTGTCCAATTCGGTTTTGCGCACGATTTTACAGTCTGCGTTGCGTGTCTATACACCTATGATTTCTGATACCATGCCGATCAATCTGCGTACGCGCTTTAAATTACTTCCGCTTGCCGAGGCGCTGCTTTGTGCACATCAACCTAAATCGGTGCAAGATATTCGGCAAGCGCGTCGACGACTTGTTTTTGAGGAATTTTTGCGCTTTCAGTTGCAAATTCAAAGTTATCGTCGCTTGCGCAAACAAACACAGCAAGCAGCACTTGATTTACAACAACTCACAGAAGCCGTAGCGCTTTTTACAAAACAATTGCCATTTGTCCTTACGGCTGGGCAGGAGCAGGCGATCGCGCAGTTGCTTCCTGAACTCGCAAGTGATCAACCCATGCATCGCTTATTGCAAGGAGATGTAGGTTCAGGGAAAACGGTTGTGGCATTTGCCGCGATTGCTGCTGTTGCAATGCTCGGGTGGCAGAGTGCGTACATGGTGCCAACGGGAATTTTGGCATTGCAACAATTCGAGGTTGCTAAAACCTTTTTTGCTCCACTTGGCCTGCGTGTTGCTTTGTTGACAGGAGGACAAGATACGGCAAAACGGCAGCAGATTTTACAGGAGCTAGCGAGCGGGGATGTTGCACTTGTCATTGGCACGCATGTGCTCTCGTTAGATGAGGTGAACTTTCATCGTTTACGACTTGTCGTGACGGATGAACAGCAGCGTTTTGGCGTGAATACGCGAAAACTCTTGCGACGCCAAGGTTTTTTGCCTGATGTGCTACAGATGACAGCGACCCCAATCCCACGCACGCTTGCATTGACGCTTTTTGGAGACATTGAGGTGACCTCACTCCGTGACATGCCCCCGTTGCGAAAACCGATACAAACCTTGTGGGTTTCTCCCCAAAAAGAAGACAAAGTGTTGCAAATGCTGCGTTCTGAACTCGCCAAGGGTCGCCAATGCTATATCGTTGCGCCACGTATTGACCCTGATGAAGAGGATGAAGTGGCGAGTGCAAAACAACTCTATGAAAAGCTAAGTGAAGAGTTGGCTGCCTTTTCTGTCGGTCTCTTGCACGGTGGCTTGCCGGAACGAGAGCGCATGGAAGTGATGCGGCGATTTGCCGCGGGTGAGATCGCGGCACTCATTGCCACAACGATGATTGAGGTTGGAGTTAGTGTACAAAACGCCACGATGATGGTGATCTACAACGCTGATCGCTTTGGTCTTGCCACACTTCATCAATTGCGTGGCAGAGTGGGAAGAGGAACGTATAGTGCACGCTGTATTTTGATTGCCGATCCCCTTACAGAAACTGCGAGGGCGAGACTCGAAGCGATGGTACAGACGCAAGACGGGTTTGAGTTAGCTCAACAAGATCTCGTTTTGCGCGGTCCAGGCGAACTGTTAGGCGAGCGCCAAAGCGGGTTGCCTGTGTTTCGCGCAGGTGATTTGTTTCGCGATAGGAAGGCGATGGAAGTGGCGCGTCAAGTGGCGAGTGAACTCTTAAGCAGTGAAGAATTTTGGCTTCTACCAGAATACCGTGAACTTCGCAGTGAAGCGCTTGTAGGACTTGATGCGTATCTGGATTCTTAATCATACAAGGTTTTCTTTAACAACCTTGTATGATCGTACACAGTCTGGACAAACTATGCCCCAATAGGAGGTGATCAGTGTGGCTGGAGGACAACATTCCAACACGCATCTTGTCAAGGGGATTGGCAAAGCTATGGATCAGTTTAAATATGAAGTCGCGCACGAATTAGGAATACAACCCCCTGCAGACGGCTATTGGGGAATGATGACAACGCGTGACACAGGGACAATCGGTGGACATATGACGCGTAAGCTCGTAGCAATGGCAGAACAACAATTGGCGAGTCGACAACCTTTCTAAGCTTGAAGGCACGGGGCAACCCTGTAAAAGGAATCATGACCGGACAATTGGCATGATTCCTTTTTGTTGCACGAGAAAAGTGTCCTTGCAATTTGCTGTGATTATTTATGATACAATAACGAAGTTATGCGAGAAGATAGGGAGCGTTTTATTATTATGAAGCGATGGCATCCGTGGCGGCTGGCTTTGTTGCTTTTGCCAAAGCGTGGATTGACTCGGCTGGCGGGTAGAATTTTTCGCAGTCCTCTAAGTAAGCCGTTAATCCCCGTATTTATCCAGTTATATGGGATCGATGCCGCGGAAGCAGCTAGTCCCTTGCACGCGTATCGTTCACTCGCTGAATTTTTTGCTCGCCGTGTCAAACGCAAAGGGATTGCACATGCAAATACTGAGTATTTTACACCGATTTATTCACCTGTAGACGGACAAATTGCTGAGGTTGGTCAGATTCATGCCAACCATGCAATTCAAGCGAAAGGGAGTTCTTATTCAATCTCTGCGTTGCTTGCATCCGCTACTAGTTATTTTGAGTCTGGTACCTTTGTCACGATTTATTTAAGTCCAGCAGATTATCACCGGGTTCATATTCCGATTGCTGCGCACGTCAAACGGATTGTTCATGTCCCGGGAACGCTTTTTCCAGTGAATCGCTTGGGTACGCAGTACATGGATGCACTTTTTACACGTAATGAGCGCATTGTTACATGGTTTGTGCGTGAGGAATGTGAATTTGCGATGGTTAAAATCGGTTCGACAATTGTTGGAAGTGTTCAAATAGATCCTTCTTTTGGCATTGTTAAGGCGAAACAAAGACAGCGAGGGAATCCTTCTCTACTATGGGAGGGAGATCGTGTGCTAGAGGCTTTTGATGAATACGCGTGGTTCGAATTTGGCAGTACTGTAATTTTGTTATTCCCTCCAAATTGTGTTTCTCTGGAAGTGAAAAAAGGGGAGCGCGTTAAAGCGTTTGATGTGATTGGTAGATGGCAGTTATCGGATAGGGACAACGTAGAGCCGCTACAAAGAGATGGATCTTAGGATCCATCTCTTTGTAGTAGAGCACTGAGTTTACGTGGATGCTTTCTTTGCTAAACTTTAGTACATTACGCTCGCCGCAGCAGAAGCCGTGGCGCCAGAATACCCACCGCTATAGCCTGGAACAAGCAGGAAGAAGAGAACGAAGATGATGAGAAAAACAACTGCCCAACGTGTATATCCTCCAAATGTGCCCATGTTAAGAAACCTCCTCAATTGGTGAAATGTTTGTGGTGATGCATTTATTTAATAAACAGGTACAGTCGTGCATTGGGTGGTATAGACGGGGATGAGCAGGAAGAAAAGAACAAAGATAATGAGGAACACGACTGCCCATCGTGTATATCCGCCGAAAGTTTCCATGTTGATCTGACCTCCTTTGTTGCCTGATCACCACATGAGTATCAAATGCTCGGACAGGGAGGGTTGGAAGGGCATATATCCGTGGTTTAAAAAATAAAAAGACCCCTCTCGCCCGGGTACGCGAGAGGGGTTGCCTGATGCGGGGTTTATGTATTGCTCCGCATTTGGCTACTGGGAGAGGAGAAACCGGAAGAGAGTGTAAATTACGCCTCTCTCTGGTTGCCTATGCGACGTTTGCGTCGCTAGATGACAGTCTGGTCACTTCTTAGACTTTTTATACTGCCTTAGTGATTTTTCCGTTTGAGGCCGACAAATTCACTATGGTAAAGTAAGGGGAAGAAGGTGATGTCCATGCGCGTAATTGCAGGTGACTTAAAAGGTCGTCGCTTATCTGCACCTAAAGGAACATCGACACGACCGACAACAGATCGTGTGCGTGAAGCGATTTTTTCCATGATTGGACCTTTTTTTTCCGGAGGTGTATGTTTAGATCTATTTGCGGGTTCAGGGGCGCTTGGCATAGAAGCAATTAGCCGGGGAATGGATGAAGTGATTTTTGTCGACAAAGCGAGTGCGGAGACAATTGCAAAGAATGTGAAGCAGCTTGGCATCGAGGCAGCTTCTTATCTTTTAAAACTTCCTTATCCCATAGCAATCAAGCGATTAGCGCAAGAGGAGCGAACTGCTGACTTGGTTTTCCTGGATCCGCCCTATCGCCTTGGCGTGCTAGAGGATGCGATGCAATTACTTTTAAAGGCACAAATACTTCGCGAAGATGCAGTCGTGGTAGCAGAAATGGATCATAAAACAGCTGCGCCGGATATTTTGGAATTGCTCATGCGCAAAGAAGCGGTCTATGGGAGTACAAAAATTGTAATTTACGAGTATGCATGTGCCAAGTAGCGTGAGATCGTTAGATACTAGGGGGTGTACGATGCGCACGGTAGTGTATGCTGGCAGTTTTGATCCGATTACGAATGGGCATCTTGATGTGATAGAACGAGCTGCGAAGCTTTTTGACTTATGTGTGGTTGCAGTTCTTGTGAACATAAAAAAGCAATCACTGTTTACGATCGAGGAGCGAATGCATCTGATCACCGAGGCAACCCAGCATTTACCTAATGTGCAGGTGGATCAGTTTCAAGGGTTGCTCGTGGATTACTTGCGAGCGAAGGAAATGTTTACACTCGTGCGTGGTGTGCGCACAGTGAGTGATTTTGAAGTGGAGATGCAGTTGGCAGCCCTCAATCGCGATTTGCTGCCTGTGGTAGAAACAATTTTTCTTCCCACACAGCGGGAATACGCACACCTTAGTTCGAGCATGATGAAAGAAATTGCGTTGCATGGCGGAGATGTGACAGGATTCGTTCCAGCACACGTGGCGCATGCATTGCGGGAAAAGTTCGCATCCACTTCTTCGTGATGCGAGCGAAAAACCCGTGATGAGAAAGGGGATGAGCGCGTGTCAGAACATTTGCGCATTGGCTTGGCGCTCGGCAGCGGAGGGACTCGAGGCTTTGCTCATATTGGCGTTTTACAGGTGCTTGAGGAAGCGGGGATTGAAATCGAGGCGATTGCTGGTTCGAGTATGGGGGGGTTAATCGCTTCAATCTATGCGACAGGGGCACCTATTGAACGTATGGAACAACTCGCAGTCCATTTACCGCTCAAGCGCTGGGTAGATGTTACAGTCCCCAAACTAGGATTGGTGGCAGGCCAACGATTTCATGAACTCGTAAAATTGTTGACAAAAAGCATGGATTTTGCTGATACACAGATTCCGCTCGCAGTGGTTGCGACAGATATTGAGATGGGGGAACGGGTGGTTCTTACGAGTGGAGCTATTCATGATGCAGTGAGGGCAAGCATCGCGATTCCCGGAATTTTTGTACCTCATCGCGTTAACGGGCGCTTACTCGTCGATGGAGGAGTGATTGAACGTGTGCCTGTACAAGCAGCACGTGATCTCGGTGCAGATTTTATCGTCGCTGTAGATGTAGGATTGTTCGAGCGTTTACCGCCAGTTAAAAACGCTTGGGATGTGATTGTGCAGACCATGGATATCATGGAGCGCGAAGTTTTTCGTCATCGCATACTCCACGCGGACTTTGTAGTACGGCCGAAGCTCGATCTGATGAGTTCTATTTCTTTTACAGGGGTGCAACAAGCGATTGAAGCAGGACGGCAGGCAATGCGTCAAGCGCTTCCTGAACTGCTGGCCAAACTTCAGACGAAGCGGGGAGTGATCTAGTGTGTCGACTGTACAACGCCTTTACTGGCGGCGACCGAAACGAATCTTATTGTACGTTTTGGCTGCATTACTTGCCACTGTCTTGATTTTAATGAATTTTATCGCTTTACCCTATTATATTTACGCTCCGGGAGAAGCGTTGCCGTTACAGCCGATGGTCGATGTTCAAGGCGGACATAAGACGGATAAAGGTGCTTTTTTAATGACGACGGTTTATGTCGTTTACGCGGCTAATGTATATGATTTTCTCTATGGATTGTTCTTGCCGCATCATCAGATTCTCCCAGCCACTGAAGTGAACGGGGGACTGACGAATTCGCAATATGATCAATTAGAGGCATTTATGATGAAGGCGGCACACCAAAACGCTGAAATCGCAGCGCTCCATTATTTACATAAACCCATTTCAATAGCGACTCTTGGCGTGATTGTCCTGTCTGTCGAACGTGGCAGTACAGCCTATGGACATCTTGTTCCAGGTGATGTTATTACAGGGGTTAATGGGATTTCACTAAGTGATCCCAATCGCATCTTTACAGTTCTACAGCACGCCAAAGTGGGGGAACCTATTTCGTTAACAGTCCTTCACCACGGCAGAATTGAGCAGATGACTTTGCATTTAAAACTCTTGCCGGCCGTCGCAGGACAAGTTTCTAAACGTCCCGGACTCGGTGTGTTCTTGGCACCTGATCAAGTTGTGCACAGCCCTATTCACATTACTATACACAGTGGAGATATTGATGGGCCTTCTGCGGGGCTGATGTTTACACTTGAAATCATTAATCAGTTAGCACCTGGGAATTTGACGAAGGGGTATCGGATAGCCGGGACAGGGACGATGAGCGCGAATGGAAGTGTAGGACAAATCGGCGGTGCTGCACACAAGGTGGTTGCAGCTTCAGAAGCTGGCGCTCAGTATTTTTTTGTTCCTGCTGACACAGCTGCAGGAGATACAAATGCATTGCACGCGATCGAAGAAGCGAGAAAAATCGGGACCCACATGAAAGTAATTCCAGTGAAAACATTGCAGCAAGCGATCAACTTCTTGCAATCATTGCCACCTAAAACGGGATGACGTAGGCGCTCATTTGAAGTTTGACAGGTTGTATCGGAGTAGGTATACTATGACATGTTGTGATCGAGGTGACGGAGATCGTGAAGGTGTTGTGGACTTCGGCCATGAAGTCTGGTGGGGTGGCGTTTGCAGGTACACTGGACGTCTCATCCTTGTTTCGCAATCGCAAGGATGTTGTCCATATCGCACCGCTGCAAGCAGAAGGCATGGTTACGATGAAGAGGCCAAACATTTGCGAGGTAAACGGCACCGCTACGACGAATGTTCAGTATCGATGCGTTCGCTGTTTGACAGAATTTACGCGGCGGCTTGACACCTCGATTGATGAGGTTCTATCGAGGGTTCCCCTGACTGAGGAGCAAGAAGAGGCTGAACTGATCTATGTACCCGAGGAAGCGATTGATCTCGATCCTTTGATCGAACAGGCGGTCGTTTTGAATCTTGATGTACAGCCGCTTTGTCAAGAGGAGTGTCGAGGACTGTGTTCGGTTTGCGGAGCCGATTTGAACGTTGCGACTTGTGTGTGCCACGAGCAACAAGTAGATCCGCGCTTGCAGGCATTGTCTCAGTTTTATGATACACCAAAAACTGAACATTGATCGATGCGGGTGGAGCTTTGAAATGGAGGTGTTCTCTGATGGCAGTACCGCAACATCGAACGTCGAAGACGAGAAAGAGACTGCGTAGAACGCACTTTAAACTGTCAGTGCCGGGTATGGTTGAATGCCCGCAATGTCATGAATTAAAATTGTCTCATCGCGTGTGTCCAAACTGTGGAACGTATAATAAGCGTCAAGTATTGGAGCAACGTGGATAGAGACCAAGAGGGTCGGGACGCCTTGCGTTCAGGGCGCTCTTTTTTTATCGTAGTGATACATAGAGATCAGATATTCATAGTTATAGAAATGTCTTTCATATGTGATAGGGCGTGTACGCGGATGAGGTGTCTTGAACTTGGCGCAAGATAGCAGGAGGGCGCGACAGGAGCGACTCGTCGACATACTTGGACGCGAGCCTTTCTTGACAGATGAACAACTTGCTGCAAAATTTTCGGTGAGTGTTCAGACGATTCGGTTAGATCGCATGGCGCTCGGAATTCCGGAGTTGCGTGAACGCATTAAAGATCTTGCTGTTTCTCGTTATCACGAGGTGCGTTCGCTCGCCCCTGATGAAGTATTTGGCGATATCGTCGAATTAGAGCTTGGCGTACAAGGACTCTCAATTTGGCGCGCTGATCGAGAGCATGCGTTTTCTCGTTCGTCGATCGTTCGCGGTCACTATCTGTTCGCTCAAGCAAACTCTTTAGCCGTTGCGATCGTAGATGCAGATCAAGCATTGACAGCGCGAGCCACCGTCAAATTTATGCGTTCTGTCAACGCGGGTTCCTATATGATTGCGCACGCGCGGGTAAAAGGAGAACGTCATGGCTATGTGCGCGTCGGCGTTCAGACGAAAGTTCATCATGAGAGTGTATTTGAGGCTGATTTTTTAATTATGCGCAAAGGGATAGAGATAACTGGAGGGAGTGCCGGTGAGGGTTGCGATTGACGCGATGGGGGGAGATCATGCCCCAAAAGCGCCTGTTCTAGGCACGATCGAAGCTGCTAGAAAATTGAAAGATGCAGAATTTGTGTTAGTAGGAAAAGAGTCAGAGATTCGCCTCTATGCTCACGACCTTCCAGACAATGTGAAAATTATGCACGCGAGCGATGTGATTGCACCCCATGCGGAACCTGTAAAGTCCGTTCGTCGACAGAAGGATTCTTCCCTCGTGGTTTGCACCTCATTGGTGCGTGATGGGCAAGCAGATGCTATGGTTTCTGCTGGAAACACTGGCGCTTTTATGGTGGCAGGTTTATTTGTCGTTGGGCGCATGACAGGTATTGAGCGTCCAGCTTTGGCTGCGATGTTGCCTACTTTTAAAGGAAAAGGCGTACTTTTATTAGATGCAGGCGCAAATACGGATTCTTCTCCGAAAAATTTAGTGCAGTGGGCGCAGATGGGACAGGCTTATATGCGGCTTACTCATCAGATGGCGAAACCGCGCGTAGGATTGCTAAACATCGGTTCCGAGCCAGGTAAGGGCAATGAGTTATGTAAAACTGCTTATGGAATGTTGGAAAATACGTGTACGGATTTTATTGGGAACGTGGAAGCCCGCGAATTGTTAAATGGTGTATGTGATGTGGTGGTTTGCGATGGATTTGTAGGCAATGTCTTAGTTAAATTTTATGAAGGTGCGGGTATTGGATTGCTCGATTCGCTCAAACAATTATTTTTAGCTACACCGCTGACAAAGCTCGCAGCATTGTCCATGCGAAGTGGGCTCAAAGCATTTCGTTCGCGCTTTGACTATGCAGAGTATGGCGGCGGTCCGTTTTTGGGAGTGCGCGGCGTGCTTGTGAAAGCACATGGCTCCTCGAGTTCACGCGCTTTTGAAATGGCGATTCGGCATGCATATAAGATGCAAAGTGGAGGTTTGATTCAGGATCTCGAACGCTCTTTGCAAGGCTAGAGCAAGGGGGTGTACTTATGGCAATTGCATTTGTTTTCCCAGGGCAAGGTGCTCAGTATGTAGGAATGGGGAAGGATCTGTTGGAGCGCTATGCGCTTGTACGCGAGACGTTTGCTGAAGCAGATGAAGCGCTTTCGTTTGGTTTGAGCAAGATCATATTGGATGGTCCTGAATCTGAACTAAGACTTACGTACTATACACAACCAGCCCTCTTAACCGTCAGCATTGCCTGTTTGCGGGTTTTACAAGCTCAAGTGGACGTACAGCCAGCGGTCGTTGCAGGACATAGCTTGGGTGAGTACAGTGCACTTGTGGCTGCTGGTGCACTGCCTTTTCAAGATGCGGTGCGTATCGTACACGCTCGTGGCAAATTTATGGATGAAGCAGTACCAGCCGGGCTTGGTGCAATGGCAGCACTACTGGGCGGTGATGTCACTCAGATCAAGGAATTATGCGCAAATATTTCGCAGCAGCATGAATTGCCAGTCGAAATCGCCAATGTCAATTGCCCGGGGCAAGTAGTGGCGTCTGGTGGGAAGGCTGCTGTAGAGGAATTGATTGTCCGTGCGAAAGAAGCACAAATTAAGCGCGCAATTTTGCTTGATGTGAGTGGTCCCTTTCACTCTTCGCTCATGCGACCGGCGACTGAGCGTTTGACTGATGTATTGAAACGACAAGTGTTTACTGTACCGCGCTGCCCGGTAGTCGCGAATGTTTCTGCTAAACCTGTTCAAAATATCGTGGAGATTGAGACGGCGCTTGCGCAACAGGTCGCTTCTCCAGTACTATGGGAAGCGTCCGTTCAAACGATGATCAAAATGGGTGTGACGACATTTGTGGAAGTGGGTCCTGGCACTGTCTTATCTGGGTTGATTAAGAAAACAGCTAAGAGTGCACAATTGTATCACGTTGAGGATATCGCTTCTCTTGATGCGACTCGTGAGGCGTTGCAAGATGAGGGGGGACGGACATGAGTGGATCACTAAATGGGCGAGTGGCCATCGTCACTGGAGCGTCAGGAGGAATTGGACAAGCGATTGTCGAAGAGTTAGCCGCAGCAAAGGCTCATGTGGTAATTGGCTACTCGACAAATGAAGCGCGTGCCAATCAATTGGCGCAAAGGCTTACAGAACTTGGGGCGCACGTCATACCTGCACAGGCGGATGTCGCGACAAGTGAAGGGGCAAAATCTCTTATCGATGCTGCACTCAAACATTTTGATCATGTGGACATCGTGGTCAATAATGCGGGCATTACGCGGGATGGGCTGTTTTTACGCATGAAAGAAGCAGATTGGGATGCTGTTTTGGCAGTGAATCTAAAGTCTGCTTTTCTTTGCACGCAAGCAGCTTCCCGTCATTTATTGCGTTCTCCACATGGGCGTGTGATCAATATGGCCTCAGTAGTTGGATTAACTGGCAATATTGGACAAGCAAACTACGTCGCAGCAAAGGCTGGGTTGATCGGTCTAACGAAAACGCTAGCGCGTGAGCTTGCAAGTCGCAAAGTGACGGTAAACGCAATTGCGCCAGGCTATATTGAAACGGAGATGACCGCGCACTTGGCTCCTGATCTTCAGGCAAAGTTATTTGAACAAATTCCTTTGCAGCGTTTTGGCCAACCGCGCGATGTGGCTGCTCTCGTCCGATTTCTGGCATCCGATGATGCGTCGTACATAACGGGTCAAGTATTGCAGGTCGACGGCGGCCTAGTGATGTAATATACTTTGGGAGGAGGTGAAAGTATGTCCGATGTTTATGATCGCGTGAAGCGCATTGTGGTCGATCGCCTTGGCGTTGAAGAAGCTCAGGTGACTCCAGAAGCTTCCTTTAAGGACGATTTGGGCGCCGACTCTTTGGACGTGGTCGAATTAGTCATGGAGTTAGAAGACGAGTTTGACTTGGAAATTTCAGATGAGGATGCGGAAAAAATCACCACGGTAGGCGATGTCGTGAAATATATCGAATCGCATGAGTAATTGTAGGCGTTATTGTTCATAGAATTTGAAGACCCCGTGCTGTGCGCGGGGTTTCGCGTAGTATGTGGCATTTTGCGTTTAGTGGATAGATGGATATGAGGGAGGATAAACAATGAGACGAGTTGTGGTCACTGGCATGGGAGCGATTACTCCAGTCGGCATCGGAGTCGATAAGTTTTGGGGCGCTCTGTTAGCTGGGGTGTCTGGGGTACGACTGATCGACCGGTTCGATGTATCGGAATATCCTACGAAAATCGCTGCACTTGTTACAGATTTTGAACCGGAAGATTACATTGAACGGCGAGATGTCAGGCGCATGGATCGCTTTGTCCAATTTGCGGTCTCTGCTGCTTCAATGGCGATGGCTCAAGCTGGTCTCGAAGTGACTGAGGAATTGGCTCCGCGCATTGGCGTGTATATTGGTTCTGGAATTGGCGGACTACAGACATTAGAAGACCAACATCGCGTTTTGCTTGAACGTGGACCAAAGCGGGTGAGCCCCTTTTTCATTCCAATGATGATAGGGGATATGGCGTCTGGACAAGTCTCCATTCGCTTTGGGGCTAAAGGCCCAAACAGCGCGCCCGTTTCGGCCTGCGCTACAGGTTCGAACGCAATTGGCGATGCATATAAGATCATCGAACGGGGAGCAGCAGATGTCATGATCTGCGGTGGAACCGAATCTACGATTACGCCGCTTTCCTTAGCTGGATTTTGCGCGGCAAAGGCAATTTCCGAACGAAATGACGATCCAGCGCGTGCTAGCCGTCCATTTGATGCTGGACGTGACGGTTTTGTGATGGGGGAAGGAGCAGGTATTCTGATTTTGGAGGAATTAGAATTTGCTAGAGCGCGAGGAGCAAAAATTTTTGCGGAAGTAGTTGGCTATGGCATGAGTGGCGATGCGTACCACTTAGTGCAGCCTGCACCAGAAGGGGCGGGGGCGTCGCGGGCGATGAAAGCTGCACTAGAAGACGCCAAATTGCTACCTGATCAAATTGACTATATCAATGCTCATGGAACATCTACACAAATTGGTGATGAAGTCGAATCGATTGCCATTCATCATGTGTTTGGAGAACATGCGCGGGTGTTGCCAGTCAGTTCTACCAAATCGATGACAGGGCATTTACTTGGCGCTGCTGGAGCGATTGAGGCTATAGCTTGTATCATGGCTTTGCGGGATCAAATCATTCCACCAACGATCAATTATGAGACGAAGGATCCAGGATGTGATTTGGATTATGTTCCAAATATTGCACGCCGCGGGAATTTGCAATATGTCATGTCAAATTCCTTTGGGTTTGGCGGGCACAATGCAACGCTGATTATAAAAAAATACGAGGAATAGGGCGAGGCAAACGTGAATTCACTGCCGTTATCTCAACTGTGCACAAAATTAGAGGTGTCCTTCTCGGAACTGTCACTTCTTAAAGCGGCGTTTACCCATTCTTCATTTCGCAACGAACACAAGCGGGATCAGATTCAAGATAATGAGCGGTTGGAGTTTCTAGGTGACGCTGTTTTGGAATTGTGTGTAAGTCGCTATTTGTATCGTGAGTTGCCTGAAGCACCTGAAGGAGAACTTACTCGCATGCGATCTGCGATTGTTTGTGAACCTTCACTTGTTGCGGCGGCTAAGAATCTGGATTTTCCACGTTATTTGCGCCTAGGAAAAGGGGAAGAACTGTCAGGTGGTAGAGAGCGTCCGAGTTTGCTGGCGGATGTATTTGAAGCATTTATTGGGGCGCTGTTTCTTGATCGAGGATTGGATGCGGTAGAGGATTTTATGACCCGACATTTTTATCCGCGCATCGAAATTATTGGAGAGCATCTTCATCGTGACTATAAAACGCTTTTACAAGAATATGTGCAAAAACAAGGACTCGGGACACTCGTTTATGAAATCACGGCAGAGCGTGGTCCTGCTCACGACCGCGAATTTGTCGCAAATGTCATGATAGCCGGCGAAGTGTGGGGAGAAGGCGTTGGGCATTCCAAAAAAGCTGCAGAGCAGAATGCTGCACGCAAAGCTCTGCAACGTCAGTCCTTTACATAAGGTGGAGAAGCTATGTTTCTAAAGCGTCTCGATGTAATAGGTTTTAAGTCGTTTGCAGATCGTGTGGAATTAGAGATCGCACCTGGGGTCACTGCGGTAGTGGGCCCTAATGGCAGTGGGAAAAGCAATATTTCTGATGCAATTCGCTGGGTGTTAGGTGAGCAAAGCGCTCGTTCTTTGCGTGGGGCAAAGATGGAAGACGTCATTTTTTCCGGTAGTCAAGCGCGCAAACCAGTGAATTTTTGTGAAGTTACACTTACTTTGGACAATCACAATGGCATTCTCCCAGTCGACTTCGCGGAGGTCTCAGTCACAAGACGCGTCTATCGCTCCGGTGAAAGTGAATATTTGATCAATAAAACACCTTGTCGCTTGCGGGATATTGCAGAGTTGTTTATGGACACGGGTGTGGGTAGAGAGGCATATTCAATTATTGGACAAGGTCGCATTGAAGAGATCTTGTCCAATAAATCTGACGAACGCCGGGGAGTCTTTGAAGAAGCTGCTGGGATCGTGAAGTTTAAGTGGCGCAAGCGTGAAGCTGAGCGCAAGCTGGCGGAGGCAGATCAGAATCTAGTTCGTGTAAATGATGTGCTTGCGGAACTTGCGCAGCAAGTGGATTCTCTCGCCGAAAAAGCTGAGATTGCAAAGCAATACAAGATGGTTGCAAGTGCAACAGAGAAACTGCAAATTGCGGTACTTGCAGCAGAGATTTCCGAGTTGTCGCAAAAGCGGATGGCGCTTGTCGCAGAGCGTGACGAATTGCTTCAAAAGATAGAGTTGCAAGAGCGTAAAGAAAAAGAAGCTGAATCTTTACTCAAGCAGGTTAAAGAGCGCTTTGAAAAGGTGGAAGTGGAGTTTAGCGAGCTGTCGGAGCAATTTGTACAGGCGACGGCACGGGTTGAACAATGTGTTGCAGAACGTCGTTTGGCACTTGAACGGCAAGAAAGTGCGATATTACAACTTGACGAATTGCGCGCGCAAAGAGAACGTGTCGCGTCGCGTCAAATTGCACTCGAAGCAAATCTTTTGAGCCATCGTGCAGAGGTTTATGAACTTGAACAGCGTGTGGCGAATTTGCGCGGGGAAGTTCGCAGGAAATTAGATGAACAAGATGGCAGCGGCTTGATTGCACAATTGCGCGAACGTATGACAGAGGCGCGTGCATCGATGATTGAAGTCATGCGCCGACAAGCGGGGGAGCGCAATCAACAAAAAACGTTACTTCAAGAACGCGATCAAAAATTGCGTAAATTAGAGCGTCATGAGTTTGAACAAAGTGAACTAACGAAAAAAGTGACCGATGTTGAGAATAAGCTTAGCTTATGTGAAAATGAGCTGACTCGACTGGCAAATGCTACACAGGAAATCTCGCAAGCTACGGATGAGGTCTATAAAACACTCGCGATCAAGGAAGCAGAATTACGTACTGACACAGCAAAGGTAGAGCAACTGGAAAGACAAAAGGTGGAGATTTTGAGTCGACACCGGACATTGCAAGATTTACAGCGTGATTTGGACGGTTACGCGAGTGGGCCCAAAGCAGTATTGCGCGCTTCTCAAAAATCAGAGTTGACTGGAATACACGGGGTTGTCGCAGATCTTATCCAAGTATCTAAAGAATATGAGTTGGCAATTGAAACAGCGCTTGGCGGAAGTCTGCAGCACCTCGTTGTAGAAAGTGAGATAGATGCCCGCCATGCGATTGATTTTCTGAAAAAGCGGCAACTAGGACGAGCTACTTTTTTGCCGCTAGAGACAATTGCAGGGCGACGGCTTGCACAGCGCGATCTGCAAGCGATCGATTCTCTGCCGGGTTTTATTGGGTTAGCGAGCGATCTAGTGCAAGTTGATCGGCGCTATCAAGCGATTGTGGAGTCTTTGTTAGGAAATGTAGTGATTGCAGAACAATTGGCCCATGCGAATGCAATTGCTAAGCATCTCCATTACCGTGTGCGGATCGTGACACTTGGCGGAGATGTGGTTCATCCTGGCGGTTCCATGACAGGTGGCAGTACGGGAAAAAGGAGTGTCGGCTTACTTGGGCGCGCACGTGAGATTCAAGCGCTTGAAGAGCGGGCGCGAGATGTTTCGGTGCAGATAAATGAAGTTTCACGTCATCAACAAGCGTGTGAGACTGCAGTGCGTGAGATGCGGGAGCGGCGTGCCCAATTGCAAGGCGAATTAGGAAAGATCGCGGAGGCTGCACGAGTGCAGGAGTTGCACCAAAACACATATATAGCTGAACAGAAAGCGCTGATGGAACGCATTCAAATGCTTTTGCGCGATCGTGAGTTGACAAATACTGAATTACAGGCATGTGAAGCACAATTGACAGAAGTAGAAAACACATTAGAAAAAGTTGGCGAAGAAGTGCGCCAGTCAGAAGCTCAGATTAAAGTACTCGAGGAAGAGTTATTGCAAGCAGAAGCAAAAGTTTCTGGGCACAATGAGCGATTGACTGAACTGCGCGTTGCGTTGGCAGAGCAGGAGGAGGCGCTGCGCAGAGCACTTTTGGCAGGACAACAACTAGAGAGTCAGTTAGGGGCAGTAGGGACAGAGCGCGAGCGCATTGAAACTGAACAACAGGCGATGATTGTGCGGATTGCGCAATTGCGCAGCAAAGTGGAGGCTGAGGAATTACAAGCAACCTGTGCGCAAGAAGATAAGCAGCAAGTAGAGACGGTTCTTGAGTCGCGACGCGAGGAAAGAGCTCTATTGTTAAAAAAGCTGGAACACGTTGCTCAAGTTGAGCAAACCATTCGTGCAGAGTCTGACAAGCTTCGCCAACGCATGCATCAAGTTGAGGTCAGTGCGAGCAAGATGGATGGGGAGTTGGAAACCAAGAGTGATCATCTGCGCACCGAGTTTCAATTGGGGTATGAACTGGCTAAACAACAGTATCCGCTTGCAGAGTCGCTCGTTCAAGCTCGTTCCAAATTAGCCGCATTAAGACAAGAACTTGAAGTGTTTGGCGATGTAAACGTTGGGGCGATTGAAGAGTACGAACTAGTGCGCGAACGTTATGGATTTTTACAAAACGAAGCCAGTGATCTCACAGCGGCGAAGCAACAATTAACTTCTTTAATTGCTGAGATTGACGAAGAGATGGCGAGTCGCTTCAAAGAGACATTTGCAGCAATTCGGCAGCGGTTTCAAGAAGTTTTTTGTTCGCTTTTTGAAGGCGGCAAGGCGGATGTTTTCCTCATCGATGAGGAGGACCCGTTGCACTCCGGGATTGAGATTACAGCAGAGCCGCCAGGGAAAAAGATGCAAACATTGTCGTTGCTCTCTGGCGGGGAGCGTGCTTTGACTGCACTTGCCTTGCTTTTTGCGATTCTACATGTGAAACCTGTGCCGTTTTGTGTGCTCGATGAGGTAGAAGCTGCTCTTGATGAGGCCAATGTCAGCCGTTTTGCTGAATATCTGCAGAGTTTTTCTCGTCAAACACAATTTGTCGTCATTACACATAGGCGGGGAACGATGGAGGCGGCAGATGTCCTCTATGGTGTAACCATGCAGGATTCAGGCGTGTCAAAGGTAGTTTCTGTTCGCGTGTTAGAAGAAGAAATTACTTCCGAAAAACACTTGGCATAGTGAGTGGCAAGAGAGAAAGGAGATCTCAAGCAATGGGACTCTTCGAACGTCTGAAGGAAGGTTTAGCGAAAACGCGACAACGGTTTGCCGATCGTGTAGGAAGTGCGTTATTTCGCAGAAAGATTGATGACGAAGTATATGAAGAGCTTGAAGATGCACTGCTAGCGGCAGACATTGGTGTAGCGACCACGCAGTTTTTGCTAGAGCGGATCCAAAAAGAGGCTCGAAAACAGAAATTAACAACAGCGGATCAATTGATGCCTGTTTTACGTCAATTGATTGTAGATATTTTACATGCGCATTCTTGTGAGCCAAGCTATGCACAGTCGGGCCCTACTGTTGTACTTGTGGTAGGGGTAAACGGTGTAGGCAAAACCACGACCATTGGGAAGATGGCAAATTACTATCGCGCCCAAGGGAAAAAAGTACTCCTTGCCGCAGGAGATACGTTTCGCGCAGCGGCTATTGAACAACTGGTTATCTGGGGACAGCGAACTGGTGTGGAAGTGATTAGACAGAATCTTGGTTCTGATGCTGCTGCGGTCATTTATGATGCATTATCGGCAGCACGCTCGCGCAAAGCAGATATTTTACTCTGTGATACTGCAGGACGCTTGCAAAATAAAGCTCATTTAATGGCCGAATTAGAAAAAATATATCGTGTCATTGCGCGGGAAATTCCTGACGCGCCACACGAGGTATTATTGGTTTTAGATGCAACGACAGGGCAAAATGCGATTGTCCAGGCAAAGCTTTTCAAAGAAATCGCAAAGGTCTCAGGAATTGTATTAACGAAACTGGATGGAACGGCAAAGGGCGGTGTGATTATCGCCATCAATCAGGAATTACAACTCCCAGTTAAGTGGATTGGCATTGGTGAGCATAAAGATGATTTGCAACCTTTCTCTCCAGATGATTTTGCACGAGCGCTATTTCCGGACGACGCGTTACAAACAGAATCCAGGGATCCTGATGACAAGTAAAAATACTTGACAGTAAGCGTCGTAGGAAGTAAACTGATAACCACTTGGGATTGAGCGGTGACCGCGATGAATGCACCATGGAATACGCTTGAAACTCATTTGCTCTTTGATTACTATGGAGCCTTGCTTACTGAACGCCAACAAAAGGTACTTGCGATGCGACTGTTTGATGACCTTTCTCTAACTGAGGTCGCACAAGAGTTAGAGATTACACGCCAAGCAGTACATGATCTCTTTCATCGCACCGTCGAGCAATTGAAAGACTATGAACAGAAACTGGGCCTCATCGCGGCGGATCGAAGAAGGAAAAAAATACTAGACGAATTGATCGAACGACTTCGCAAAGAATTTTCCGTCACAGAAGAAATCCTCGAAGCATTGCGCGATGTCATGCAAGGATAGGGGAATAAACAGCAAGGGAGGTGTTTAGATGTTTGATACATTGACCAGTCGACTACAAGGTGCATTTCAAAAGTTACGTGGCAAAGGTCGATTGAGTGAAGATGATGTAAAAGAGGCTTTGCGTGAGATTCGACGTGCACTTCTAGAAGCAGACGTAAACCATGTCGTTGCAAAAGAATTCATTGAACGGATCAGGGAACGTGCAGTCGGACAAGAAATTTTGCAGAGTTTATCTGCGGCGCAGCAGGTTGTTAAGATTGTTAACGACGAGTTGACAGACTTGATGGGCGGTGCACAGGCTAAGTTAGCTCGCGCAGCGAAGCCTCCGACTGTAATCCTGTTAGTCGGCTTGCAAGGTGCCGGGAAAACGACAGCGGCCGCAAAGTTAGCTCGTCACTTAAAAGCGTCGGAGCACCGTCGACCCCTTCTCGTTGCTGCAGATATTTATCGTCCAGCGGCGATCTCTCAGTTGCAGGTTCTTGGTGAGCAGATCGGGGTACAAGTCTTTACGCTTGGCGATCAGGTAAACCCACGGGAGATTGCGTTGCGCGCTCTCGACGAAGCGCGCCGTGGTGGATTCGATTATGTGTTGATCGATACGGCCGGACGTTTGCACATTGATGAGACGCTGATGCAAGAGTTACAAGACATCGAGAAGAGCGTGAACCCTGATGAAATCTTGCTTGTAGTGGATGCGATGACAGGGCAAGATGCTGTAAACGTGGCTTCGCATTTTCGTGAGCAGCTCTCTTTGACAGGGATTATTATGACTAAGCTTGACGGAGATACTCGCGGTGGAGCGGCTCTAACGGTTCGCCATGTCACAGGATGCCCAATTAAATTTGTGGGTATCGGGGAAAAAGTAGATGCTCTTGAACCCTTTTATCCGGATCGCATGGCCTCGCGGATTCTTGGAATGGGCGATGTCATGACCTTGATTGAGCGAGCGCAGGCGGCGATTGATGAAAAAGATGCGCTTGAACTTGAGGCAAAGATTCGGCGCAACGAGTTTACGCTTGAAGATTTTCTTAGCCAATTACAGCAAGTACGCAAATTGGGGCCGCTTGATCAATTACTTGGATTAATTCCTGGGATGGGTAAGTTTAAGCAGTTACAAGGGGCCACGGTTGACGAATCGCAAATCAAAAAAATTGAAGCGATTATTTATTCGATGTCTATTGCAGAGCGGCGCAATCCTGACCTAGTGATGAAGAGTTCGAGCAGGAGGCAACGGATTGCAAGAGGAAGCGGAACAGAAGTACGCGACGTCAATCAATTGTTGCGTAAATTTGACGACATGAGAAAGTTGATGAAGCAATTTTCGTCGCTTGGAAAGAATCCTTCTCGGGCTTTAGGTGGCTTGGCAAATCAACTAAAGGGTGGCGGCGGAGTGTATGGCGGGGCTTCGCGCAAAGGAAAAAAACGTCGGTAAAACACACCCTTTATATCCTTGTAAGGAGGTGAGAAAATGGCAGTGAAGATTCGTTTGAAGCGAATGGGGGCAAAAAAATCCCCGTTTTATCGTGTGGTTGTTGCAGATTCGCGTTCCCCACGGGATGGCCGGTTTGTTGAGGAGATCGGGACATACAATCCCTTAACAGAACCAGCGCAAATTAAGATTAAAGAGGATCGTGCAATCTACTGGTTGCAAACAGGAGCTCAACCTTCGGATTCCGCTCGCAATCTGTTGAGTCAGGTTGGAGTGATGAAGAAACTGCATGAGTTGCGTCAAAGCAAGTAGGGGACTATGTTCAAATTCGCGTCTTGCTAAGCGGGGGCGATTCAGGTGAAGGAACTTGTTGAACTTATTGCAAAGGGCTTAGTGGAACAACCTGAAGCCGTTTCGGTCCGCGAAGTGCAGAGGGAACAACAAACGATTTACGAAGTTTCTGTTGCGCCATCTGATATTGGAAAAGTCGTTGGCAAGGGCGGACGCCTCGTAAAAGCGTTTCGTACTGTCGTGTCTGCCGCGTCCTTTGCAGATGGCAAGCGGGTGAACATTGAGATTAAGTAGCAGAGGGGGCAGGCGGAAACGCCTTGTCCCTATTTTCAGCTCTTTGCGCTCTCTTTCTTATTACGGAAAATTCGGCTTCTGTAAGGAAACGCAAAATTTATTGGATAATGTAAATCAAGGAGTGTATGAGTTTGTTGACGATTAGACAGCCTGTTGCTGTAAAAGTGATTTTGACTGAAGAGACAAAGCAAAATTGGCTTGCCGAACTGCGCAGACATATTAATTCAACGATTGCAGAACTTGAAGAACTTGAGTTTCGCGGGAAACAGATGTTGCGTGAAGCTGAAAAGCAAGGAGAGGCAGCCGTCCAAGCAGCGCAGCAGCATTTGGAAAACGAACGCAATCAACGAATTGCAAGACGTGAACAGTTGATTCAACAACTTACACAAATTCAACAAATGGATCTGAATACAGAAGTGCCAAACGGCACCTTAGAGACTACAGCAGACATTCATATTGGCGATTCGTGGGACAAGATCTTATTGGGCAGCGAAATTGTTTTAAAAGATGGCATTGTGGTTGAGATTCGTCGCAATGGAATAAAGGTTGAGTGATGTACATTCAATAGGAGGTCGGCTTTCTCTGGATCGTGAACCATTGTATACAGTGGGCGTCATCATTGGAACGCATGGCTTAAAAGGAGACGTCAAGGTTTTTTCACGCACAGATTTTCCGGAACTACGCTTTGTGAAGGGATCCAAACTTCTACTTGTCACTCCTGCAGAAAATGTGATTCCGGTGGAAGTCAAATCTGCTCGTCTGCAGGGGCGAGTCTTTGTGGTGAGTTTTTTTCAGTTCTCAACCATTGATGAGGTTGAGAAGTTGCGTGGTTCTGAATTAAAGGTGCCCGAATCAGAACTTGCACCGCTGCCTTCCGGGCACTATTTTATTCATGAGTTAGTTGGCTGTGAGGTTTATGATGACCAAAACCGGCGATTAGGTATTCTGCATGAGGTACTTACGCCAGGAGCAAATGACGTCTATGTTGTACGCACGAATGAAGGGAAAGATCTGTTGTTTCCTGCAATTCCCGAGTGCATTTTGCGGGTAGATGTGCAAAATAAGCAAATAAACGTGCATGTCATGCCTGGACTGCTGGACTGAAGCGGAGTTGAAGTCACTGTGAAGGTAGATGTGCTGACTCTGTTCCCGGAAATGATCCAGGGAGCAATAGATGCGAGTATGATGAAGAGGGCTCGTGAGCAGGGCCTCGTTGATATTCGTTTGGTTAATTTCCGCGAATTTTCAACTGATCGCCATCGCACGGTAGACGACTACCCTTTTGGTGGAGGCGCTGGTATGGTGTTGAAACCAGACCCTGTTTTTGCTGCTGTAGATGCACTGCGGCAAGGGGAGCAAAGTAAACCGCGCATTGTTTTATTGACACCGCAGGGAGAGCGATTTAGCCAAGAAAAAGCTTATGAGTTCGCGCATGAGTCTTGGATGATTTTGATTTGTGGGCATTATGAAGGATATGATGAACGAATTCGGGAGCATCTTGCGACTGATGAAATTTCTATTGGTGATTATGTGTTAACGTCTGGCGAACTGGCTGCGATGGTTGTGATGGATGCCGTGGTACGACTTATTCCAGGCGTTCTAGGCAATCAAGAGAGCGCAAAGTCAGATTCTTTTGCAGATGGCCTGCTGGAGTTTCCTCAATATACTCGTCCGCGGGAATTTCGAGGATGGAGCGTGCCTGAAATCTTAGTATCTGGAAATCACTTGGAAATCGCGAAATGGCGAAGATGGCAATCCCTCTATCGAACGTGGCAGCGTCGGCCGGACTTGTTAGCTAAGGCGCATCTGACGGATGCCGATATAGAACTCATAAAGGATTGGACACGAGACGCAGATCTTGCGAGTAGACTTTAGGTATTGTTTGATGTTTTCGCAGGAATGGTCAGGAACACTTTGCGTGTTGCTGAGTCCATCGAACAAGTGCAGGTTTACTGTATCCCCGTGGCTGCGCAAGTCGATGGACTCACCGTACAATATGCAGTGGGGCATACTGCTGTGCGTTGCAAATGGTTATTTAGCGGGGGTTTGATAGGCTTTTACTGATAAACGAATGTTATTTCACATAATCAGATAAACTTTAGCGAAAAATATCAGCTTATGAGTTGACATGTGAATTCAAAGGTGATATATTTAATCCCGTCGCCGCGAGCGGCGGCGCAAGAAGGTAGCGAGTTGATCCTTGAAAACTAAATGCAAGAAGAGACGGACG
>NZ_MPDK01000015.1 GCF_003144315.1 Sulfoacidibacillus thermotolerans
TTTAGTTTTCAAGGATCAACTCGCTACCTTCTTGCGCCGCCGCTCGCGGCGACATCGAGTAATATAGCATATGCCCCTTTTACGAGTCAACTAGTTTTGTTGATCTTACTTTTTCGACTTTTTACAGGCCGAGCACAATCTCTTTTTGTGCCCGGCGGAGCCCAAATCCTCCTTTACGCAGATTGAGCAAAGTACCGTTTACGGTTTAACAGCAAACGCTGTCACCTGCCCATTCGTTTCAAAATGCCATTGTTGAGCGTCCATCTGGTATTGATCATAATACGCATCAAATTCTGCAGCCGTAAGTAACCCAGCTGCCAATACACGGTCACGCACCTGCCGCAGACGACGTAAGACAAATTGTACTGCCTCGTCCCCAATTGTACTTTTAGAATACCCGGATTGCACCTGTGCAACACTTTGAACGCCGACAAAGCCCGCATTTTGCAGATAGTGCGCAAGCTTTCGCCCAATCTTCCGATCACCACCTGCGCGCTCCTGCAGTCCCATAAACGCCTTGTGTAACACTTGATAACCATTTGATTCAGGATAACTTAACGACAACCCTTCATCTACATCAATAACACACGCCACCCCGCCGCTGCGCAATACGCGAAACAGCTCTTGCATTCCAATAACCGGATTTTCTAAATGTTGAAAAAGAAATCGTGAAATCACAAGATCAAACGACTGCTCTGCAAACGGCAATTCGTACACATCACCGACCGTAAAGTTCGGAAGATGCCAATCGACCTTTCCTTGTTCCACAATATTTCGAACAAGTACGTTGGCGATTTCCAGCTTTTTTTCATCTACATCTACAGCTGTCACCATAACAGGCGCAAAGAACGCTAATTCTGTCGCCAAAGCTCCAAATCCCGTCCCCACATCCAGAACACGCGCTCCTTCACGCAAAGGCAAAAATGCATACAATCCACGCCGCTCTCGCGCAGTATGCACGGTCTGTTCAAGCAACCAAAGATCCTCTAGCTCCGGATGTTGTTCAATATACTGTGTGTACGCCTGATCTACCATCTGAAATCTCTCAATCGTCAAATCGAACCCTCATCTCCCGACAAACGCGATACACATAGAAACTGCGCCGCTGCAGCAATATCCAGCACACGGCGCAGAAATTTTACTACAGAACAGGAACGCGAGATTGACACCTCGTCCCCTTGACACTTGTGTGATCAATCGGTCGACATGCGACGCCTTAATTGCCACCTCAGATACTCATTCACAAACTCATCCAGATCACCGTCAATCACCGCTTGAGCATTCCCTACTTCATAATTGGTGCGGTGATCTTTGACCAGAGAGTAGGGATGAAATACATAGGAGCGAATTTGGCTTCCCCATCCAATATCTTTTTGTTCCCCGCGCAGCGCAGCAAGCGCCTCCTCCTGCTCTTCACGCTTCTTTTCAGACAGGCGAGCTGCAAGCAACTTCATGGCCATCGCCCGATTTTGAATCTGTGAACGTTCACTCTGACAAGTGACCACAATGTTTGTCGGAAGATGCGTAATCCGAACAGCTGAATCTGTCGTATTCACGTGCTGCCCTCCAGCACCCGTAGAACGATACGTATCAATCTTGATTTCATCAGGACGAATGTCAATCTCTACGGTATCATCAAGTTCCGGTATTACATCAACTGAAGCAAAGGACGTATGGCGTCGTCCTGAACTATCAAAAGGAGAGATGCGCACGAGACGGTGAACCCCTTTTTCCGCTTTCAGATATCCGTACGCATTATGCCCGCTAAATAGTAACGTCACGCTTTTTAGGCCCGCTTCATCCCCTGGGAGATAATCAAGCGTTTGCACTTTCCAACCGCGATGATCCGCCCAACGTGTATACATCCTCAATAAAATCTGTGCCCAATCTTGAGATTCCGTCCCGCCTGCTCCGGGATGCAGTTCCACAATTGCATTGTTGCGATCATAAGGGCCATTTAGCAACAATTCAAGTTCAAAGGTCTCAATATCATCCAATAAATCAAAGCTTTGTTTGTCCGCTTCGCGAAACAACTCTTGATCGTTTTCATCTTGCGCTAGATCCACAATCACTCGCAGATCTTCGACCGATTCCCACAACCGATCATAGGCCCCAAGAATCGATTTAAGGCCCCCTGCTTCCCCGAGCACCTTTCGCGCGAGGTTAGGATAATCCCAGAAGGTCGCTTCCATCATCTTATCTTCAAGCAATTCCAACCGTTCGCGCTTTGACTCGATGTCAAAGAGACCTCCCAATATCCGCCAAACGCTGGGCCATAGTCTGAATTCCCTGTTTCAATTCTCCAAATGTCTCTGCCATAACATCCTCCAAGTCACATCAAGTCATCGATCCAGAAAAATCACGAGGAAGTGAATAGCGGTTGCGGCGTCTCTGGCGGAGCCTCATAGGATAACTGCGCCTTAAAGACGTACATTGTCACTTCTTCACGAATGCTGTGCACCATACTCTCAAACATCTCATATCCTTCTTGTTGATAGGCCGTAAGTGGATCAATTTGTCCATAACCACGCAAATGAATTCCTTGACGCAACATTTCCATCGCGTCAATGTGATCCATCCATTTGCTATCCACGGTCCGCAGAAGCACCATACGCTCAAGATCGCGAATCACTTCGCCCATCTCAGCCTCACGTGCCTGATACTCAACTTCAACTTGTTCATATAAGAATTGACGCAATTCATCTCGATCCAAACGGCGTAGTTCTTCCTCCTTCAAACGCCCAGGAGTTAGAAAATGATTCTCTCCATAATCAATCAAACCCGGAATGTCCCAATCCTCTGGAATTTGATCCAAAAGACAATACGTATCCAGCATAAAATCAATCAAATCCCGAACCATCCCCGCAACAATCTCGCGCAGATGATCCTGCTGGATAATTTGCAACCGCTGCCGGTAAATCACTTCCCTCTGTTTATTCATCACATCATCATACTTTAACACATGTTTGCGAATATCATAGTTATTGGCCTCGACTTTGCGCTGTGCACGCTCAATCGCTTTTGTGACCATTTTATTTTCAATCGGCTGATCTTCTTCGATACCCAACTTATCCATCAGCCCCATAATATTCTCAGACCCAAACATACGCATCAGGTCATCTTCAAGCGACAAATAGAATTGTGAGGACCCAGGATCACCTTGACGCCCAGCCCGTCCGCGCAACTGATTGTCAATCCGCCGACTCTCGTGTCGCTCTGTGCCGATAATGTGCAGTCCACCCAGTTCCTGAACCCCTTCCCCGAGGATGATATCGGTACCACGACCAGCCATGTTCGTAGCTATGGTCACCATCCCAAGTTCCCCTGCGTGTGAAACAATCTCTGCCTCCCGTTCATGGTATTTCGCATTCAGAACTTGGTGCTTGATCCCTTTGCGCTTTAACATAGCAGAGAGAATCTCCGATTTTTCTACAGATGTTGTCCCGACAAGCACCGGTTGCCCCTTCTTATGTCGAGCCTCGATTTCATTGACCACTTGCGAAAATTTACCTTTTACTGTCTTGTAGACAACATCTGATAAATCTTTCCTCTGGTTCGGACGATTCGGCGGAATGGTCACTACATCCATTCCATAAATATCGATAAATTCCTGCTCTTCCGTTTTTGCTGTACCCGTCATTCCGGAAAGTTTTTTATACATCCGAAAATAGTTTTGCAGCGTAATGGTCGCAAGCGTCTTTGATTCATTTTGTACTTTGACGCCCTCTTTCGCCTCTATCGCCTGATGCAATCCATCACTATATCGACGTCCCTGCATCATGCGACCTGTAAATTCATCGACGATGACAACTTCTTCCCCTTGTAATACATAGTCCTTATCTCGTTTCATCAACGTGTGCGCTTTTAACGCCTGCATGATATGGTGATTAATGACCACAAATTGAGGATCAAATAAATTATCAATGTTAAAATAACGTTCTGCCTTATGCACGCCAGACTCCGTGAGATTTGCAGTACGCGCCTTTTCATCTGTATGATAATCCTCAGAATTCAAAGAACGCACAAACAAATCCGCCTTAAAATACAAGTCCGTAGATTTTTCTGCCGGCCCAGAAATAATCAACGGCGTACGCGCCTCATCGATCAAAATGCTGTCAACCTCGTCAACAATCGCGTAAAATAGCGGCCGTTGTACCATTTCCTCAACCTGCATGACCATATTGTCACGTAAATAATCAAAACCAAACTCGTTGTTTGTTCCATACGTGATATCTGCACGATAAGCTTCTTGTTTTTCATAATGTGAAAGCCCATGTACATTCAATCCTACGGTCAAACCGAGAAAACGATGAACTTGCCCCATCCATTCACTATCGCGGCGAGCTAAGTAGTCATTGGCTGTAATCACGTGTACTCCTTGCCCTGCGATCGCATTCAGATAGGCCGGAAGTGTAGCAACAAGCGTCTTGCCTTCACCTGTGCGCATTTCAGCAACCCGCCCATGATGTAAAACGATCCCGCCTAGCATCTGCACGTCAAAATGGCGCATGCCAATTACGCGCTTTGCAGCCTCACGCGTTACAGCATACGCTTCAGGTAACATGTGATCGAGCGACTCACCGTTTTGATACCTTTCTTTAAATAAGGCAGTCTGCCCTCGCAATTCATCGTCCGACATAGCTTCCATTTTAGGTTCAAGCTCTCGAATTCTTTCCACGATGCGGTATAAGCGCTTGACTTCGCGCTCATTCCCGCCTCCGATCATCTTTTTAATCAGCCCTATCAACAGGGTACACTCCCCTCACTCACACCAAAGATCTGCCGCGAGCTTCATTAAAAATCATTTTACCTTTTTCTACTCCCTGACACAACAAAAGAGCGACAACGTCGCCCTTTGTATAAAAACGATCCTCTCATTAACGCGTAAGTCCGCGATTGTACTCGTATTCTCCATTTGCAACACCCAAAATTACGCTGACGCCGATTACAAAAAACCAACTTCCATAACCCACGTGCGCCAACAAGACAATCAACAACGCGATCACAAGCGTCACAAACATCGAAAACAACAACGAAGCAATGCCAAAGCCTCTACGGAGATTCCAAAACAGCAGGTGAACGACCTTCCACACCACAAGAGCAACGATCATCTGCAAAACCCATAAGAGTATGGCCATTGTCCCCACCTCCGCACCCGCGATTGCTATGAGTCGCTACAATAAGCGTATTCTTAGCGCCCGTCCAGGTTGCCTTATGAGGTCAATGTTTACATCTTGGATCACTGAGGTTGAATCAGTCCATATTGTCCATCGCGCCGCCGATAGACAACGCTCGTTTGATCCGTCTCCGCATTCGCAAACACAAAGAAATCATGTCCAAGTAAATCCATCTGCAAAATAGCCTCAGAAACATGCATAGGCTTCATATCAAACTGTTTCACACGCACGAGCGGAAAATCCTCGTCCGCTTCCATAGGAGCCACACTTGAAGTGAGAACGGGTTGAACTTTTGCACGCCCGCCTTCCACCTTTAATCGATGCCCAATCTTTTGTCCAATCTTATGTTTATACTTATCTAATTGCTTTTCGAGCTTGTCCATGACCATGTCAATCGAAGCATACATATCCCCCGACCGTTCCTCTGCCCGTAACATGACATGACCGAGTGGAATCATCGCCTCTACTGCATGGATTCCCCTTGTCACAGACATCGTCACAGTCACTTCCTGTGAGGCAGGCGCATCAAAATAGCGATCAATGCGCGACAACTTTTTCTCTAAGTAGTCTTTTAAGGCAGGTGTCACATCAAGATGATTATCTCCACGAACGTGAATCTTCATCTCTATATTCCTCCCCTCGGAAGTTAAAGGAATTATAACACCCGAACGGCCAATTGCAAAGCGCACCGAGACGTTCCGCTCTATCGTTATCATCTAGCTACCAAGTTTTCATGATTCTTGGTACATCCTATGCTATAACAGGTAACATAGCGATATTCTAGATTCTGAGCGGTGAGCGAAGAGTTACACACTCCCCGTCATCAATCTGTCGCCTCTCTCGAATCCCACAAGGAGTGACAACGTTTTGGAAGATGTGTCCTTTAGCGATTTAACCCCCGAACAAATGTTATACATAAAACGGTTGGCACATCGTCTGATTCAGTGGCGCAAGAGCGGGTCCGTTGATGTCGACGATCTCATTTCCGCCGCACGCACTCGCTGGTGGAAATATTGCTTGCGCCACCCAGAACTTGCCGATGGAGTAAAAGGCGATGAACCCTCGAAAGATTGGGTCATGATCGCTTTTCGACAACAAGTAAAGTATGCGATGCGCGACGTCTTGCGAGATTCATCCCCCGTAAAAGTGACTAGAACCTATCAAGCAAAAATAAAAGCTTACGAAACTCCCTACAGCGTCTCTTTAGAACATGCGATCAATATTCGGGCAGGCGAAGAGGTTGCTGATCACGATCTATGGCTTGATGTCATCTCCAGTATTCGTCAATTGTCGCAAAGAGATCAGATCATTCTTTCTTTATATGCTGAGCAAGGATACAGTTTCACGGAAATTGCGTATGCGCTCGACTTGTCCGTCTCAACCGTTTCAAGAGCTTATCAGCGTACGATCGAACTCATTAAAAAAAATGTCGAAGAAAATCGAACATCGCGCAAAAAAACGTAAAATTCGACTGTACATATAAATGAGGAGGTTACGAAGATGAATCCGACTCCAATCGATCCAACACAAAAAATCACACCTACAACGAAATCTACTGCTGATCAAGCACAAAATACGACAAACTCATCTTCACGTGCATTCGTTGACCACGCAGACAGACAACAAACGCGCGCACAAAAGTTAGAGCACATTCGTCAGCAAATTGCGCAAGGTGCATACCTCGTAGATGCTGAAGAACTCGCAAAAACGCTGATTGATGGTGGGTTTCTCGGTTAATACGTGCCCTGCACCACAAAGTGATTCAATCACAGACAGCTCTACAGAGATAAAATTTGTCAACCGATTAGGTGAGGGCTATGACAGCGCAACGCGCACTAGAGTTGATGGCAATTTTAGAAAAAATAACAGATGAAGTGATTGAAAACTTGGTTTCACATCAACCGCAAAAACTCGAATCTCTGGTCATAGACCAATGTCGTTATCTGCGAGAATTACAGTCATTGCAGACTGAATCCCTCGATCGTGAGCGACTCAATCACTTACATCAACGCGTTTGTACACAGCAAACACTCATCGCTCAAGCACAACAAGTGACCGAATTCTTTTTGCAGCGCCTAAATGAAGGGGCGATGTTTCAAACTCTCGGTTAATCAAGGACTTCGTGTGACCCTTTAAGATTTACCTGACTTTAGGACAAGTAATTGACGTTTACAGAGCATCGTTCAGGAGGAATTCTCATGTCTCTCTCTACTTTTTTTGGACTTAATATCGGCGTCAGTGCACTCGATACCATGCAACAGGCGGAAGATGTAGTTGCAAACAATATTTCAAACGCCAATACGCCTGGGTATGTGCAAGAGGCTCCGCAATTACAAGAGACGACAGCATATCCTCCGATTCCGGCCCAAGATCAGCCCATCATGGGAGGTCAACTTGGTCAGGGTACCTATGTCAGTGAAGTCACACGTGAAACAAACGCTTTTGTCAACGAACAAGATCGCACGAATCAATCCAACTATTCGATGTATCAAACATACCATACCAATTTAAGTCAGATTGAGTCTATTTTGAATGAACCTAGTTCGAACAGTATGCAAAACGCTGTGGATCAGTTTTTTTCTGCATGGCAAACTCTATCTACAGATCCTTCAAATACGGCCGCTAGAGAATCTGTAATTGCCGAGGCGCAAACACTGGGTCAAACTTTTCAGACCATCACAACGCAACTAGAGAGTCTTCAATCCAACTTGGTTGGGCAAATTCAAAATCAGGTTCAGGAATTAAATCAGTATGCGAGTGAAGTCGCCCAATTAAATAACCAGATCGTGCAAATTAACGCAATGAACCCCGGACAGACACAGGCGGGCCAAAATACCCAATCTGAAAGTCCGAACCAGTTGCTTGATCAGCGCGGATACATCCTTGACCAAATGTCAAAACTCGCCAACATTTCTTACGCGCAAGTCACGGGTGACGCTTTTGCCGTCAGCATTGGAGCAGGTCCTACACTTGTGACACTTGTGAATGGCTCATGGACATATACGCCACTTGCAACAGCTACCCTTTTGCCGTCGGCAACGAGTTTAGTCACTTCGACTGCAAACGCCACTTCACCACTCGGCGTAACACTTTCGGAGATTACATCTGGAAGCATTGCTGGTAATGCACAAGGATTAAATTATACAGATCAGTTGCTTGCAAACCTCGATAGCTTCCTCTCGTCATTTGCAAGTCAAGTGAATACAGTACAAGGCCAAGGCTACCCACTCAGTGGCTCTTCAACAACCGCACAAATTACTGCAACTGCGGGTGGTAATACATATAATTACGGGGATCTATTCACCTCAGCAACAACAGCATCTGGTAATTTAGTCTTATCTATAAATCCGCTCTTTCTTCAAACGAGCGGCACGAATTTTATTGCTGCATCTAACGCTCCTAACCAACCAGGGAACAATGCAAACGCAATGCAGATGATCAACCTGCAAACAAACCCAATAACTGCCACTTATACCTCCTATTCGGGTTATACAATCTCATCAAATCCTAGCTATCAAAGTTCATCCTATAGTCAAGCATCCACTGCAGATCAGTATATGGCGAGTCTCGTATCGAATCTAGGCGTTGAAACATCCGCAGTAAAATCCAGTGAAGCCACAGCAAATGCGCTTGCACAACAGTCATCAAACCTCAGGCAGTCCATTTCTGGGGTAGACACAAATGATCAAGCCGCGAAGATGGTTGAATATCAAAATAGCTATGATGCTGCGGCAAAGTTTATCAGTGTTTACGATCAGATGCTTCAATCTTTAATCAATATGATTCCATAACAACTTTCAATTAGGTGAGGTCCTGTTTATGCGTATTACTCAAAACATGATGACAAACCAGTTTATTTACAACATTACAAACGAACAGCAAACAATGCAAACACTTGAAAACGAGTTGTCTACCGGCAAAACTTTGACTCGTCCTTCTGACAATCCACTTGCCGTTTCTCAGGACATGTCAGTTCGTGCAACACTCAGTCAAACAGCCGCTTATCAATCAACCATTAACTCAGGTCTCAGTTGGATGAATGATACCAGTTCAGCAGTTCAACAGATTCTCTCTACTTTGCAAAGTTTGCAAGGTACCGTTCTTGAAGGGATCAATACGACAAGTAAAAGCCCGGCAACACTAGCTGCACTTTCACAAACAGCGCAAGAACTTGCTGCAAACATTGGTCAAACACTAGATGCAAAACAAGGTAATCGTTACTTGTTTGGCGGTGTGCAAATCGATACACAAGTTGCCTCTGTTACACAAGTTCCTTATAGTCCGACAGATATGGCTGTAGTGAACGGTACGACGACGTCAACCACAGGCTATTATGATCTACCGGAAACTCCTGGGAATCCTATGGTTGCCTCAATTACAGGTTCCAATACTACGCTGAGTACAAATCAACCCTATGAATTGCAAGTTGCCGTGTCTACTTCTGGAACTACAACTTTCACTTTGTCAAATCCAATTAATCAGACAGTAATTGCCTCAACACAAGTGGCCAGCACGCCTGTTGCCGGTTCTAGTGTCACCTTAATCGGACCCGCATCGCCGAGTGGCTCCCCTTCAACTTATGCACTGACTTTATCAAATTCATATGCTGTAGCTGCTGGAACAACACAGTCTGATCTTCTCATTCCGAGTACTCACTTAACGAATCCCTATAGTGTGGCGAGTTCTGCATCTGGAACGATCTCTTATGAAGTAGCACCAGGTGTCGAAATTCCAGTCAATGTGACAGCGCAACAAATCATGCGAACTTCTCCGGATGGATCTTCTCCCTCACTGCAAACAACATTGCAAAATATTGCTGTTGACTTGCAGACAGGGAACTCATCCAATCTTCAATCAGATCTTGCCGCCCTTCAAGAAAACATCACAAACATCACAAATATCAACGCGGATTTAGGAGCTCGTATTCAACGCTTAAATGCCTTGAAAAACCAAATGAGTAACTATCAAACGACGCTTACTTCTGAAAAGGGGGTGATAGAAGGCGCAAATATGGCGAAGGTCATCAGTCAGTTTAATACCGATCAAACTGTCTTTACTGCCGCATTAAAGATGGGATCTGAAATTTTACTGCCTTCCCTCGTCAATTTTCTGCCAAATGGTTAATCGTCCTTAGACATCATCGTACTTAACTATAAGAAGGGAATGAACATACTATGTCAAGTTTTTTTAGCGTGAATAACAACGCGCAAGCACAATCTATTCTTCAAAACCTAGACAATGTACAAAATAACATTAACAGTGAATATTCTGCGTTGTCGACAGGCAACAGCATTAATTCTGCAGCTGATAATCCTGCAGGTTACTCTATTGCCCAACAAATGACTTCTCAAGTCAACGGTTTGAACCAAGCCACACAAAATGCACAAAATGGAATTAGCATGATTCAAACTGCTACAGGTGCAATGAACCAAATTGAAACAATTATGCAGACAATGTCCAGTTTGGCAACTGAAGCATCTACCGCAGGGATGTCTTTCTCCGACCGAGCGAACCTACAGTTAGAAATGAACTCTTTAGCTCAACAAATTAACAGCACCACCAATCAAACGCAATATAATGGCATCAATCTGCTGTCAGGACAATTTGCGGCAAGCGGTGCATCCGGGACGCAAAATTTAACCGTGCAAGCAGGTGCCGATCAAAGTCAAACGCTCTCTTTTAACATCGCTGCAACAGATGTTGTAAGTTTAGGCGTTGCTGGAACTTCCGCTGCTGGTGGATCCGTAGCCCAAGCTTCTTTGGCAAATGCTGGATCCTCCTCTACGAATGGTGCTGCGTTATCATCCGTCTCTTCACCCACTACTCTACTTACAGGGTCAAATGCGGTTTATTTTGGGGCAAATACATTATTCCAAGCCGGCCAACAGTTCCAAATCGTCGTAACTGCCAATCTCAGTGGGACAAGCACACTGGCAACAGTTACATCCGAAACTCTACAATTACAAACCTTAAGTGGAAATGATATTGGAGCCGCTTTCACAATAACTCCAGGTTCATCAGGTACAGTTACGCTCGGCGATCCTTCCACTGGAGCAGAGCTCTCCGTAAATCTGTCTACTCAACCTACCACGGGTACGGTGAGTTCAACAGGAACTGGTACGTATACTGGCATTATCTCATTTGCTGCACCAACATCAGGCACATCAGCGCCGGTTGCCGGAAATCAATACAATAATTGGACAGCATCTGCGAATGTCTTTGGGTTAAACATCATGAATCAAGCAAGTGCACAACAGGCGATTACCACACTACACAATGCGATTAACGAGCTTTCCAGCGAACAAGCTCAACTTGGCGCTGTACAAGATCGTTTGAATTACACCGTATCAAATCTGCAAAATTCATCCGAAAATCTGCAAAACGCAAAGTCGACGATTACGAATACCAATATGGCGGCTGAGTACACGCAGTTTTCGCAAAACCAAATTTTGGATCAGGTCGGTCAAAGTATGTTGGCACAAGCAGATCAACAACCGGCTTCCATCTTAAAGTTACTTCAATAGTTTCCTGTATTTCATGATCTAAAGGGTTGATTTCCCTTTTCATCAACGAGCCGCGCGCGATGTATAGCGCGCGGTATTCCCATCATTACAGGAGGAGACGGCATGTCCATAAACCTGTTGCAACAACTCAATTCAATCCCTAACTTGGGTGGCACTGGTCTTCCTGTTCAACAATACGCGTCCGAAATGCAACAAGTTTTAACAGCACAATTTGAGACGATCCCAAATTCCGAACTTTCCACACTCTCTACGACGCAAAATGCATTAAACAGTTTACAACCTGCATTGCAGCAACTTCAGTCTGCTACACAAACATTAGCTAGTTCACTCAGTTGGAATGCTGTTCATTTAACGACGACAGGGTCTGGTTTTACTGCCACAGCACAAGCTGGCGCGGAACCTTCTTCTTACACGATTCAAGTAAACAATCTGGCCACTGCCCAGTGGAATACGGCATCTGTCAGTTTGGCGACGTCTACAGGCAGCTCCACATTGACCGCAGGAACTTTTGCCATCACCCCCTCTTCCACTTCTCAGTTGACGGGAACTGCGACGATCACCGTCACTAGCGGGGAGAGTTTAAGTGATATTGCGGCGGCAGTCAATCAAGATAGTGCAGCAACGGGAGTGGTCGCTTCCATCATCCAAAGTAATAATGGATATCAATTGACATTTCAAGATGTCAACCCCGGTGCGACAAATACCTTTAGCCTTACGGATGTCAGTGGCAATGTGATTTCCTCACAACTAAAAGTCACACAGACAGCAACGGCAACAGATGCTTCAATCACCCTGGATGGTTCAATGACGCTCACGTCATCCAGTGATACATTTGCGAATGCCATTCCAAACGTCACGATCAATGTCAATCAAGCTGGAGCATCAGGAACCATTCTTTTAGCTCAAGATTCTTCTGCAGCCCTATCAGCCGTGCAGAATTGGATGAATGCTTATAATTCGGTGATTTCAACTCTACACACAGATACTGCCTACACGCCAGCTTCTGCATCAAATCCGGCCGCTGGTGCACAGACAGGTCCACTCTTTACGGATCCAGCAGCCACTGGATTATTAGCGCAGCTTCCAAATTCAGTAAATTCCTTTATCGGCGCGAGTGGAGCAACTGGGTCCTCAAATTTCTATCATTCACTTTCTCAACTTGGCATTGTCGTTGATCCAAATACAGGGCAACTCGAGTTTCAATCAGCAAGTGGGTTCGCTGCGAACCCTGCATCTGGAACCGCTGGATTTTCTGGTACTTTACAGTCAGGACAAGCAATGTTTACGCATGCAGTGCAAAGTAATCTTGCAGCGGTACAACAACTTTTCGGTGTCGTACAAACTTCTTCGCTTTCATCTGAGGTCCCCACAAATGGTATATTAGGGAATCTAAATACAGTATTAAATGAATTTTTAGGGTCTGGTTCCTCGACAGGAGTCATTTCTGGTGAGTTGCAATCTATTTCACAACAACAAAAAGAGATCAATCAATATTTAAAACAAGTAAATCAAATGATTACAAACAATGTGCAAAACTTTACTTCACAATTAAATAATTTAAATGCATCATTACAGCAATCAAGCGCACAAATGCAGCAAATAAACGCCATGTTAAATGGTGCATCAAGTTCCAGCAGTAGTTCTAGTTCTAATTCCTCAGGTGGATAATCATATGAATTTGTTTGTCATGCATTCATAATCATTCCGAGTATGCTACACTTCGCGAGGGATGAAGATGAGAGACCGACTTTTAAGAGTAATAGAATTAGGAACCCTAGCGATGACTGCGATCGAACACAAGCAGTATTATCAAACGTATGTAGTGATGCGTGAGCGAACAGAAGCGATTCAAGCACTTCTTGAAGTACAGCAAGGTAACCAAGCATCTGTTTCGCTGGACCTAGCAGAGTTGCATGAACTACAACAGCAAACGCTTGCTCTGCAGCAAGCGTTACAAACTGCAATACACCATGCACAACAGGCACTGCACAAAGAATTACAATCTGCGAATGCAAGAAGAATCTACGCCAAACAGGAACATTTAAATCTCTAGGAATACAAGGATATTTAACACATCATCTGTAGGAATGATCTGCAGTGACACTCTCTATGTAGAGAGCAACCAGTCTATTGAAAAGGCGCGAATGAAATGCTTTTATCTGCATGTATGATTGTAAAAAATGAAGAACTGACGATTAGGCGCTGTCTAGAATCTTTACAAGGAATTGCCGATGAAATCATCGTCGTAGATACAGGGTCTACCGACAAAACAATGGAGATCGTGCAATCCTTTGGCTGCACGATCATACAACACGAATGGCAAAATGATTTTTCAAGCGCCCGCAATGCTGGAATTACTCAGGCAAAGGGAGATTGGATTCTTGTCATCGATGCAGATGAATTTGTAGAAAGATTAGATCGGGAGAAGTTTTTCCAGTTTCTCAAAGCTACGGATGCAGAAGGGGTGTTTATTACAGTAAATAGTTTGATGGGCCCCCTCGCGCATCCGAGCAATATCTTTGCCATTCGTGTGATGCGTTTATTTCGCAAGGGACATTTGTACTCTGGAGCGATTCATGAACAAGTTGCAGATTCTGTTTTTCGCACCAAGCGTCCCATTGCAAAATACGATTTGATCCTCACGCATCTTGGCTATACAAATGAATTTGTTGCGATGCGCGCAAAAACGAAGCGCAACACGCAGTTGATCGAACAAATGATTGAAGAGAATCCCAATGACCTGTTTCAAATCACGAATTTAATGGCTGAATACTCCATATCAGGACAACATACGCAGTGTGCAACGTTAAGTGAAAAAACGTGGAATCGCGTAAAAAAAATGCCAACTTCCGAATGGCCCAACTTTGCACCCCGTATGGTATCCATTTTAGTTGCTTCACTCTGGGAACTTGGCAAACGCGAGGAAGCTCTCTCCTATATGCAAGAAGGGATTCGACTTTTCCCCTGGTTTACAGATTTTAAGAAACGTTATGCTGATATGTTGATACTAAACAGTCAATTTCGTGCTGCAATTGAAACCCTGATGGAGTGTCGAAAACAAGGGGATACACAATTAGGACTCATTGAATTTCTTGAAGGCGCTGGTACTTATCTAGCAGCATACAGCTTAGGGGTAGCTTGGGCGCATGTTGGGGATGAAATGAACGCACGCAAGTGGTTCTTGCAATCTTTTTTTGAAAACCCAGCACAAGATAATACGTTATTACCCATAATAGGTCTGCTCCCTAAAGATCCGAAGCTATTAAGAGAATTCATCGAGCCACGTCTATACGATCCAACAGCGTTTGCAACCTATGTTGAGATTTACTCCGGTTGGAATTATGAAGATGCTGATCGACTCATTGATCAACTTGAGAAAAAATACGGAGAATCAGAAGCTTCGCATCGTGCTCACATGTCTTTGTTGCGACTGGAGGGTACCGAAGCCCTTCACAAACGAGCACAAACTGTCAATTATGATATCGATTGGCTACTGCTCGGCATCCATTACCTTGAACTGGGAGATAAAGAACAAGCAAACTATGCGCTTTCACGTGCTAAAGTGCGTGGTGAATACCTGCTAAAGGTCATGACCTCTTTAGAAAATTCACCTGATTCTACATGGGGTTTACATGGGGTCATCCGCGATCTAATTGCTATGAACCCAACAACTTTATTGCAAAAATGGCTCCCACGCGCAATGGACATAGAAACATTTTGGATTACTCTTAAATGTTCACCACTGAAAAGTATGCTTGAAACAATCACATGGCCAGGTAAAACGGCGCATGAATGTGAGCAAAATGCGCTCAATCACTTCAATCAGAAAAACTATCGGGAAGCTTCGAAATGGTTAACCCGCGCACAACAGTTTGAAAAGACAGTAACACAATTTCTACTTGAATGTGATTTAGCGTTAGCCGAAAATGACTTGCCAAAGGCTCGTAAAACGATCTTTGATGGAAAAAAACTGTATCCCGATTCTGAAATGCTAAAAATTGCTTCAGATCAAATACATCCAAAACTCAATCCACTTGAAATCACACAGAAACTCGGGAGTGGTATGCAATGAATCCTGCGGATGTGTATCGCCAACAATCTGTACTGACAGCACCCTTACCAGTGAAACTCGCAAAACTGCACGAACGCGGCGCTTTATTAACTCGACAAGTACGTCATTTCACCGAGAACAACGAGATCTTACGCGCACGCGACGCCATCACGCAAATTGAAGATATCATTACCTTTCTACGCAGTTCTTTAAACCCTGACTTAGAAGTTTCTTCTTATGTTGAAGCGACATACATTTTCTATTACGATATGGCAGTTTCATGGTACATTGATCCAAATAAGGTATCTGAAGGCTATGATTCTATGTTAGAATTCTGGGAGAGTTGGGCACGCACATGGAGTCAAGTTCGCGATTAAAATAACTATGCGAGACAGCGAGAATACTCGATTGTCGATCCGTATCGACTCAGTGAGGATGTGCTTCTGTGTTACTTTCAGCCTGTATGATCACAAAAAATGAAGCGTTGACTTTGCGTAAATGTCTAGAATCTCTGCAAGGGATCGCGGATGAAGTGGTCCTTGTCGATACAGGATCTTCCGACGAAACAGTGGCTATTGCCCAAGAGTTTGGATGTAAAGTTTATACATATAAATGGAACCACGACTTTGCAGCAGCCCGTAACGAATCATTACGTCATGCAACGGGAGACTTTATCTTAGTCATTGACGCAGATGAATATCTTGATGCAAGAGAAAAAGTAGGACTGCGCGATTTCTTAGCCAAAACGGATGCAGAGGGCATTTTTGTCATCTCAAAGAGTTATCTTGGATCACTTACACATTTAACAAGTGCAGTGCCCATTCGTGTCCTGCGCCTTTTTCGCAATGGGCACTTCTATACAGGCGCCATTCACGAACAGATTGCTGAGTCCATATTAAAAACTGGAAAGCCTGTTGTATCTTATGATCTGACCTTACACCATTTAGGATATACGGATGAATTCTTAGCGCGACGCGCCAAAACAACGCGTAATACCGCATTGCTCGAAGCGGAGCTTCACCGCGATCCCCAAAATGTCTTTCAACGTTCCAATCTCATTGTCGAGTATATGCTACAAAAGGACTGGGTAAAGGCAGAGCGGCTCGCGGAAAAAACATGGCACGACATAAAAAGTACGCCCCCATCCTTATGGCCCAATTTTACTCCGCGAATCGCACTCAATTGGATGACAATTTTATGGGAACGCGGGAAAAAAGACGCTGCACTTCGAACTGGACAAGAAGCGATATACTTCTTTCCTTGGTATACGGATTTAAAGCGTCGATACGCCACGTTTTTAATGCTGCATCATCAAATCGCACGAGCCATTGATATTCTCATGGAATGCCGCGCACAGGGAGATGTAAAACCTGGACTCATCGAATCAATAGAAGGATCTGGAACTTATTTTGCCGCCTATGATCTTGGAGTAGCTTGGGCATTATTGGGGGACGATTTACAAGCACGGAGATGGTTTTTACAAGCGTTTCAAGAAAATACGGCTTTCGAAGCTGCCATCTCCCCGCTCATCATGCTTGCTCCAAATGATCCCCAATTTTTATACGAGCATTTCGAAAAGCGAATTTGGGATACACATACCTACGGAAATTATGCTGAGGCATACGCAATCATCGGATTTGCACAAGCAAAAGAGGTCGTTTCACGTGCCGTACAAGCCTGTGGTGAGACCGAAACCACACATCGCGCGGCAATGGCACTTCTTGTAAACGAAGGAGAAGGACCACTTTCCAACTATGCGCAATTACATCCTGCAGATATCACATGGTTGCTTTTAGGAATCTATAAGTTAGAACAAGGAGATCAAGAGGGGGCACATATTGCCCTACAAAAAGCAGGTCCACGTGGTCATTACCTGCTCCATTTGCATCAATTGTTTCAATCAGATCAACAGGCTACATGGTCACTTTTGCCGATTGCCCGTGACCTAATTGCAATGCGTGCAGAACGCTTCCTTCGCGCTCACTTGCACACAGCCCAAGACGTGGACAGCGCTTGGCTTTTACTTAAATATTCTCCTTTAAAACATCTCTTATTTGAAGTTGAGTGGCAGGGCCACTCTGTCTGGCAGTATGAGATGAATGCTTTGCGTGCCTTACAACAAAAACAATACGACCAAACCGCGATATGGCTAAAAAAAGCGCGCGCCGTTCAACCGACTGTCACTCAAACTGTGATGGAGTGCAATCTGCATTGGGCACAGCAAGATCAGCAAGCCGCGCGGAAATCCTTACTTGCTGGGAAAAAAATCTTTCCACATTCGGAGTTACTCAAACATCTTTCCGCCTTACTATACACAAAAACAGATCCCATCCAAGTTATGAAAAAACTCAGGAACGGAACTTCAAGATAGTTTTCATGATAAAATTTGCATCTTGACGGAGGAACAGTATGACATCGATCTATTGGGAAGGCCCAATGTATTCTTCAGGAAGTTTGGCCCATGTCAATCGTGAACTATGTGCAAGATTAGGCATGCACTCTGCCATCGAATTAGGTATTATCCCCGATAGCCCAGATCATCCCGAAATGTTTAAAGAGAAGAATTTCAATCAATTAACTTCTTTCTATTACCGTAATCTATCCAAAGTAGATTACCACATTCGACAACAGTGGCCCCCAAATTTCTCCGCGCCTCGTCAAGGAAAATGGGTTCTTTTCCAACCATGGGAGTTCGGTTATATACCAAAAACCTGGGTATTTCACGCTTTATATCAAATAGATGAGATTTGGGTGAATAGTCAATATACAAAGAAAATGTATACAGATTCGGGAATCCCCGACGAAAAAATATTTTCCTTCCCTCTAGGAATAGATACAAATTTATATACGCCTAGTGGAGAACACCTCCAATTAAAGACGGAAAAGAAGTTTAAATTCCTGTTTGTGGGTGGAACAATTTGGAGAAAGGGAATCGATATTCTATTACAAGCATACATCAATAGATTCACAAAAAATGATGATGTATGCTTAATTATCAAGGATTATGGCGTTCATTCATTTTATCAAGGACAGACGAGTCAAGAGACAATCCAAAAAATTCAAATGACCCCGAATACACCTGAGATCATATACATAAAAGATGAATTATCCCCACAACAAATGGCGGCTTTATATAGAACTTGCGATGTCTTAGTTCATCCTTATCGCGGCGAAGGGTTTGGACTTCCGATTCTAGAAGCAATGTCTTGTGGGATTCCTGTCATAATCCCAGATCAGGGTCCAGCCGTTGAATTTACCAATAAAAATTGCGCATTGTTCGTACCATCAAAAATTCAAACAGGTACAGAACAAACAGACCTTGTGTCAAATCTAAAGTGGATTGAAGTACAGCCCGAAGTCCTTAGCGAAACATTAAGTCTCGCTCTTAAATATCAAAACACGCTACATGAAATGGGTAGAAATGCGGCGCAGTTAGCACATTCACAGTTTACATGGGAACAATCAGCGGATCACATCCTAAAACACCTAGAAAGTGCGGATTACTCAGATATACCAACAAGATTTCAGCCCAAAGCATGGTATAGCATCGGGCAACACCACTTTTTTAATCAGCAATGGGACGCTGCAGAAGCAGCCTTTGCGAAAGCAATAGAAATCGATGCTCATGATGTAAGATCTGCTATTGCACATGCGAGTTGTCTCATTGAAATTGGGCAACTAGGTCGTGCAGTTACAGAACTACTGACTTTGCGCAAACAATTCGTCCCTGCACCATATCATCAAGAGATTCTTCTCTTACTTGCAAAATCAATGACTAAGTTACAACGTCTTCAGGAAGCAAAAGAATACTGCATAGAAGCTCTTACACGATCTAATAACGAAGAAATCTCATTGTTATTACGTGAAATAGATTCTAAATTAGCAGATCAAAAAAAATTGATTTCATCTGAAGTACACACCCTTGTCCACACAAACCATAGTCAACAATGGATTGATTCACGAATCGAAAAATTAAATAGACAGTTTTTGGGTGTCTATCAAAAAGGAGAGAGAGTTCTTTATTTAAATAGAGAGGGCTTACCCGCGAATCATAAAGTTATTTCATCAGAAGTAGAATATCACGTTTTCAATTTACCAAATTCTGCTTTAGATGAATTAAATAACGGTTCTATTTCGGCATTTTTGTCTTTGATAAGAGAACTTTTTCATCAATTTCAATATCAGGGGATCATTATGGATAAATTTATTGAAACCCTCCCCGTAAAACTAGCATCCCAAATTTTTAGCGCGATCAAGGAACTCGCAGCTCCTAATTTTCGGTTGATTATTACTTATTCTAACGTAAGTACACTTGAACTGTTTGGAGAGTTTTGGGATAAAGAATCCAATGTTCGACCGTATACTGAAGCTCTTCTAAACAAATTACTTCTCCATGCTGGATTTAAAATTAAAGAAATGAGCGAAAGGAATCGTGAAAAAAAGGAGAACTATATCATCGCTTCTCAATATGCAATACCCACATTATGGGAGGCGCCCGTGTTAAATACTTCAGGTTATGCTACGGGAAACCAAAAGTTACTAGAGGCATTACGAGCATATCCTCTATCAATACAGTTAAATCTTAGAGAGAATGATTCTAAACCCGAAGTATATGACGCTGATTTCGTTCAATATATCAAAGCATTGCAGTCTAATAAAATCATACAACCCATCATCCATTACCAAAATGTACCTGCCTATGGTTTTGTGCCACCGAATGCCGTGATCTCCATAGGTCGTACAATGTTCGAGACAGACCGTATCCCAGAAGATTGGGTTTGGAAATGTAATCAACTTTCAGAAATTTGGGTTCCTAGTACGTTTAATGTTGAGACCTTCGCCAAGAGTGGGGTAGATGAAAAGCGAATTAAAGTAATCCCAGAACCTTTTGATTTTGATTTTTTCACTCCATCGAAACTACCACTAGACAAAAAAGCACTACTTCCTGGAATCAAGTCATTTATCTTTTTCTCTAATTTCACATGGTTATACAGAAAAGGGTGGGATGTTTTAATCCGCGCTTATGTCGAAGAGTTTTCAAAATACGATGATGTCACATTATTAATTAAGACCTCAAAAATGCAAATGAATGAATCACCCGAGAACGAGCTAAATAAGTTCTTAAAATCATTAGGTTATACTCGAGAATCAGCCCCTCATATTGCAATGATTGACGGTAATCTTACGGAAGAACAGATTCGCTTACTCTACAATCTTTCAGATGCGTTTGTACTTCCAACTCGCGGCGAAGGTTGGGGGCGCCCATTTATGGAAGCAATGGCAATGGAATTACCCGTTATCGGTACAAACTGGGGAGGAAATACTTCCTTTATGAACAAATCAAATAGTTATCTCATAGAAATTGAGGGTTTAGAGGAAATAGGCCCCGAAATGAGTATAAATTTTTACCAAGGGCATTACTGGGCCAATCCCAGCATAACTTCTACGCGCTCGGCAATGAGAGAAGTTTATTCAAATTACAATACAGCAAAGAATGTGGCAATAAATGCAAGAGAAGATTTAAAAAATAGATTTGACTCACATTCTGTTACTCGATTAATCGTGGATAGAATTCAAGAGTTAGTCAATAGCTATTATGCCTGAGGATGTACTATTGGAGATAGACTGTTTATCTCAACCATTCAACTCAACTGATGAAAAAACTCACCGCTCGCACTTAACGAGCGACAGTCAGAACGTTCACGCTAACGGCACCCGCTTGATAGAGAACTTCGGCACAGGCATCAGCTGTCCCACCTGTCGTTAACACATCGTCAATGAGGAGGATCGATTGACCTCTAACTAGGCGCTCGGCAAGCGACTGCGTGCTGTAACGACGCATAGATAACCCAGTGCGATGGCCTTTCGTGCGAGTGGCCATCGTCTTTGTCGCACACTCTTTGTACAAGCGAAGCGCACGGCGATTGTATGCCAGCTGATTTGAGTGCGAAAGCGCAAATGCGCCACGCAATGACGCGATCCTCTCCTCGCGAGAATGCACAGTCTGGCTCTCGCTTAACACAATTTTCTCTAAAACATGGGCGGTTGGTAAACGCAACTTATTCACAAGATAAGCACTAAGATCTTCTGCTTGATTGAATCCCCTGCGCGTCTGCTTGACGGGATGCATAGGGATCGGCACAATCAGGTGATCTCGTGCATGGCCAAAATGCCGAGTATAAGCTTCACTCAACCACTCTCCTAATATGCGAACGAAACGTCGATCCCCTTGGTACTTAAGCCCTTTAAGTGCCAGTTCTAGTGTTCCCGCATAGCGTCCAAAGGAACGCGCCTCTAAAAACAGGTGGGGAGTTCTTGCACATTCACCACATAAGCCCCCTTGCCCAGAACGGCCACAGGTTCGGCACACCCCATTGGTGTGTTCAACAATGCCTTGTTCACAGCGTTCGCATAATTTGGGTACAAAAAAACGCCCCTGCGGAGTATGCTTAAAGATGTATCCGCAAAGTGGGCATGTAGCCGGGGCAGGAAACAGTAGATCGAGCAGAGCATCACCAAACACCCGTGGTAGTCGACTCCAACTCTTACGCAACGGCCATCCGCCTCATCACTCTGACATCCCTTACACGAACGCAATCCGTTCCCAACCTAAGATCAAAACCGTTGTCACTCTGCATAATAGATTAAGGCAAGCACGCCAGGACCTACGTGAACGCCAATCACAGGATCGAGTTCGATCACTCGCAGGTTTGCATCAGGAACTCTGGTTAAAACTTCATGCTGTAACGCTATCGCCTGCTCAACTGCAGCACCGTGCACAACCGCGCCGTATACGGTTTGCTTCCCTTGCACATCTAGCACAAAACGCGATACGATTAAGTCCAGTGCTTTTTTGTGCGTTCGAACCTTCTCATAGACTTCGATGCGCTTATTACGAAGTAATAATACCGGTTTTATCTGCAAAAGTGTGCCTAAGGCTGCTGCTGCCCCTCCGACTCTTCCCCCACGACGCAAATATTCAAACGTATCCAATACGAAATAGGCACTCGTACGCTCCCTCACTTCCTGCAAGCGCGAGACGATCTCCTCAACTGTTGCCCCGACCTGCGCTCGCTTCGCCGCCTCTATCACTTGAATGCCAAGCGCATACGCAGTCATCCCTGAGTCAACAATGGCGATCTCCCCCGAAACGATCTCACGCGCCGTTTCTGCCGCACGCACAGTGCCACTTAACTCACTACTGATGAAAATGCCTACAATCGCATCATGACTTTCTAGTAGCTTTTGAAACGCTTCAACAAAATCGCCAACCGCAGGTTGCGAAGTCGTTGGAAGCACCTTATGATTTACAAGTTTTGCATAAAATTCGGCAGCCGTTAGGTCGATGCCGTCACGGTAAGCATGCTCCCCAAAGATGATTTGCAAGGGAACCACCGTAATCCCATACTCTGCTACTTCTTGCGGTGATAAATCAGCTGTGCTATCCGTGACAATCGCAATACGCACCTCTATCCACTCCTTTGCCCAACGACCCATCTTGGCCTTTTACAGCACCCGGACCGATTGGCCAAGAGCAAGCCACTCCTCTGTGCCATCTTCCTGCGCGCACCAAGTTTCGTCCATCATATCACAGGTGAACACTTCGTCAATGAGCCAAATGCACAGTTACAAAAAACGCATTCTATACCTCTTCATTCTCTGCCTCTACACCTGCTACATCAAAGAAAAAACGACTGCCTTGCCCCACTTCCGAAAATACCCCGACATGCCCGCCATGTGCTTCCACAAGGTGTTTCACAATCGCAAGCCCTAGTCCTGTTCCGCCAGACTGACGACTGCGCGTCTTATCTACGCGATAAAACCGCTCAAATACGCGCTGTACATCTGCAGGTGGAATCCCAACACCAGAATCCTGTACCGCAAAAACAATGCGGTCTCCCTTACGCTCTGCCGAGAGTGTAATCCGCCCTCCGGCTGGTGTAAATTGTAGAGCATTATTGACAAGATTAATCAACACTTGCCGCAACCGATCACTATCTGCCAATGCGATGACAGGGGTACGCCCGATCACCTCTTGCGTCAACTCAACCCCGGCATCTGCCGCTTGACCAGAAAATGTATCGACAACCCGCTGCATAATCCAGGCCGCGTCAACGGGCGCCAAATGCAGATCGATTTGTTTTGCCTCAATCCTCGACAAATCCAACAAGTCTTCGACAAGGCGTCCAATACGATCCGCCTCATCCTGCATAATTTGTACAAACTGTCGCGCCGTGGCCTGATCTTGCAGCGCCCCATCCAGCAAAGTCTCCGCAAACCCCTTCAAAGCGGTAATGGGCGTACGCAACTCATGGGAGACATTTGCCACAAAGTCACTGCGCATGCGTTCCAGACGACGCCATTCACTCACGTCGTGTAATAGGACCACGGCCCCTGCAATCGCTCCGTTTGACTGTTTAATCGGTGTTACGTGCGCTTCAAGCGTCAGTTCTTGCGGTTTGTGCAATTGCACTTCTCGCTTTTGTACAACCCCATATGCAATTGCCTCATCAACAAGTGAAGCAAGTCCATAGTGATGTCCTGCTTCCCAGTGCCAACGCCCAACCATATCGTCTTCGTTTAAACTGAGTAGGCGTTGAACGGCGGCATTGACAAGAACAATGCGTCCTGCCCGATCAATCACAATCACACCACTCACCAGTGGCTCCATGATGCCTTCAAGTTTGCTTCGTTCTTGCATCGTCTCCTCACGCGCTTCACGCAACAGTTCAGCCAGATCATACACGCGTGACACAAGTAACCCTAAGCGCCCGTCTACCACAGCGCGCGCAGGCAATTCACGACCCTTTGTCGCCGCGTCAAGTACATCTACGAGCGCTTTTTGCACCTGATTAACCCGTCGCTCGCGATACGCACCATAAGCGATCAACAAGAGACAAAACAGCCCAGCGAACAGCCATGGTTCAAGACTCGCCAAAGTCAAGTGCCGTTACTCCCCTCGCACAAACTTGTACCCCACCCCGCGCACTGTTTTAATATAGCGCGGATTTTTCGGATCATCTTCAATCTTGTCGCGCAAATGGCTGATATGCACATCGACCAATCGCGTGTCTCCTGCATACTCATATCCCCACACACCATCAAGCAATTGGTCACGACTCACTACACGATCCAAGTTTTTTAGCAAATAATGCAAAAGCTCAAATTCTCGCGGGGTTAGTTCAATCAACTCTCCTCGCACCGTCACTTCATAGCGACTAGCGTCCAAGTGCACATCGCCTATGGTATAGCTGTCTGCCTCTACACTATTTGACGTAACGGGCTCATCTGCTTTGCGACGCAAGACCGCACGCACGCGCGCCACAAGTTCACGTGGGCTAAAGGGCTTTGTAACGTAGTCATCTGCCCCCATTTCTAACCCTAAAACGCGATCGATCTCCTCGCCTCGAGCCGTTAACATGATAATCGGAATTTTAGAGTTCGTTTGGCGCAATCGCTTGCATAACTCAAGTCCATCGACACCAGGAAGCATAAGATCCAACACAAGAAGATCATAGTCACCCTTTGCAATCAATTCTAGGGCCATGAATCCTTCCTCAGCAGTCTCCACCTCATACCCAGCCATCCGCAAATTGTACTCTACAAGCGTGCGAATCGCCTCTTCATCATCGACCACAAGCACTCGCTCAGCCACAACATCGCCCTGCCCTTCTTTCCATTCTTATGACTCCGCCTGCAGTCGATCAACCAATCGCGTAAAGCGTTTAGCCGCATCCACCCGACGCAATGCCAATTCAAAGGCCTGCAGCGATCCCACGATCACAAGGAGCAACTTTGCACGTGTCATCGCTGTATAAAGTAATTGTCGATATAACATGACAGCATGTTCACGCACGAGCGGCAGCACAACGCAAGGATATTCACTGCCTTGACTCTTATGCACTGAAACGGCATACGCATGAATCAATTGCCCACAATCCGCACGCGCAAGTTCAACTTCTCGCGCTTCTTCTGAAAAGCCTACGCGAAGGGTCAGCCCCTCCTCCTGAATACGAGTAACAAAGCCGATATCTCCGTTATAAATGTCACGCTCGTAATCATTTTTTATATTCATTACTTTATCACCAACACGAAATACACGCGGTCCAACCTGCAAACCCCTGCTTGTTTCCGATAAAATACGCTTGCTAAGTGCTTCATTCAATCGCTCTGTCCCACAGTATCCCTTGCGCATCGGAGCAAGCACCTGTATACCGGTGCGAGCATCAAGCGCCAAGTAAGAGGGTAAACGGCGGGCTGCCAGATCTACAACCAGCGCAGCGACTTGCTTTGGATCTTCTTCCTGAATAAAATAATAGTCGCTCTCATTCGACTTTTCAAAATCAGGAAATTTCCCTTTTCGCACTTCATGTGCTGCTCGCGTAATCGCACTTTGCTCCGCTTGGCGAAACACAAGCTGTAACTCGTGAACCACTGCCATTCCAGATGCAATCACATCACGCAACACTTGCCCCGGGCCAACAGATGGAAGTTGCCATGGATCACCGACCAGTAATAGCCGGGCGCCATCTGGCAGCGCGTCTAAGAGATGCGAAAAAAGCGGGGCGTCAACCATAGACGCTTCATCAATAATGAATACATCTCCCTCAACTCGGTTCCCCCGATTTCGCGCAAATCCATAGTGCCCGTTTCCCTGCTGTCCAACTTCTAGCAATCGATGGATCGTCAAAGCAACCTGTCCCGTACTGTCGGCCAATCGCTTTGCAGCCCGTCCAGTAGGTGCACATAACACGACGCGCAATCCATACTGTTGTGCATCTTCTACAACTTTGCGCACCGTTGTAGTTTTCCCCGTTCCTGGTCCGCCTGTCAATACAACAAGCGGATACGTAAAGATCGCACGTGCAGCTTGTCTTTGCAGCGGTGTCAAAATCTCTCCCACAGCCTTTGGTGCAGGAGTTTCCAGATCATCCCACGCAGCCGCCGTTTGCACCAGTTCGCGCAAACGCAAAGCGATCTTCGTTTCTACACGGTACATGGAAAGCAAATACACAAATAATTCCCCGTTCATTTGTTCAAGTACCACGCGACCATTTGCAATCAAATGGCCCCCAGCAGCAGCCAATTCTTCTTTCGGCAAGGAAAGCAGTTTTTCTGTGCGAACAATCCACTCCGCATGCGGCAACCCCATATGTCCCTCATCGACTGCTTGAGAGAGTGTATAAAGCAGAGCTGCGCGGAGACGATCTGGATCATTTAGCTTCATGCCAAGCGCCCGTGCGATCCCATCCGCCGTCTTAAATCCAATCCCCGTAATCTCTTCTATTAATTGGAATGGATGGTCCATGACCATATCAAGCGCTTGGCGCCCGCCGCCAAACTTTGCCGCCACTTTATCCGCCAAATGCAAAGGCAACCCGTGCGCCCGGAAAAAAGCTCCTAGTTTAGCTACGCCTTCTTGCTCAGCGAAAGCTGTCACAATCGCTTTCGCACGTTTTGCTGTCAGACCAGGAACTTTTGCAATCTCTTCAGGCTGTTCGCGAAGAATATCCAGCGTTTTTTCCGCAAAATGCTCGACAATTCGTTTTGCCGTCTTTGGACCAATCCCCTTAAAACGACCGCTAGCGAGAAACCGCTCGATGCCAAGTAGACTCGTGGGCACTTGCGCCCGATAGGATTCTACGTGAAATTCCCTCCCATATTCAGCGTGAAACTGATACCTTCCGACGAATTCACACTCTGAGCCAAGTGCAATGTCGGAAATCCGACCAACCGCCCGCACAGTCTCCCCGTTTGCCAAACGCACCCGCAAAACAGCATACCCGCGATCAGAAAGAACTAGAAACTGCTCCGCTGTTCCCCGCACCTGAACCGTTGCCATCGCTACATATTCAAATCCCGCCGCACGCCGTCGACCATATAGATGACCCATTCCCCAATATTGGTCGCATGATCGCCGATGCGCTCAAGATTTTGTGCAGCCATCATCAGTTGCGTCGCTTGTTCAACAGAAGCAGGCGTCGAGATCATCAGACCGAGCAAGTCGCGGAAAATCTGTGCATACAAACCATCTACGACATCGTCACGTGTCGCCAAAGTTTCAGCAAGTTTGACATCCCGCCGGATAAATGCCGTAAGTCCGTCGCGCACCATTTTCTCAACTAAATCTCCCATACGCGGAATATCAATCAGCGGTTTAATCCACGGTTGTCGATTCATGCGCAAAACAACCTTCGCGATGTCTACAGAATGATCTGCCATGCGCTCCAAATCTGTGACGGCTTTGAGCGTTGTCCCGAGTGTGCGCAAGTCCCGCGCCATCGGTTGTTGAAGAGCGATCAACTGCAAGGAACGCGTTTCGATGTCGATCTCCATTCGGTCAATCTGATCATCACCTGCGAGAATTTCTTCTGCTAATGCCTGATCTTGATCCGTTAGTGCACGCACCGCCTTAAAAATTGACTCCTCAACAAGCGTGCCCATCTTCAACAAATCTTGTTGTAATGCTTCTAAATCTGCATGAAACTGGCGCCTAGGGTCCACGTTCAAAGCCTCCTACAAGCTCGAAGCCATTTAAAGTTTATCTCAAAGATATGAAGATCTCGTCAATTTATCGTAAAGACCGTCTAATGACCGATCGCATCCACATGTCGAATTTCAGTGTTGGACTATGCATATCTTCCATTATGCACGAAAAAAGAAGGGAAGCATAGCGTCATCCCTTCTGTAAACCGCTCCATTTACTCGATCTTCCCTTTTCTGCTGGATTGCGACATGAGAAGATCTACATTTTAATGGTGAAAAACAGCGAACGCTTGAAATTCCTGCTTTTCCATGCGCCCTTGTCGAACTTGTTCACCCAGTTCCTGTTCGACTGCGCGCAATTCTTTTAAGATCAAAAAGCGCGCTTCTCCGTTCACTGCATCAAGCCACGCATGCAGTAAGCGCTGTTGCTGGAGCTGAAGCTCTTTCACTTCATCCACGAAAATCCCTCCGTACATTTAGTCAATCTCAGTGTACGCCAAGTAGGGGTAGAGAAGTATAAGAGAAAGTAAGTATTTTGTGAAGAAATACGCACGGTTCCTTCATATTGCACAAAGCTATCTCTTCGCTTATGATAGATTTAATTCTAAAAAATAGAGTAGATGAGGTTAGCCAGAATGTCATCTTTGATTGGTCAAAAAATTCGAGAATTAAGACTAGCGCGCGGACTTACACAGACACAATTAGCAGAAGGCATTGTCACGCCAAGCATGATCAGCCAGATCGAGGCAGGCAAGGCACAGCCCTCCGAATCCCTGCTCAAAAAATTAGCACAACGACTCGAAACACCGGAAGAAACGTTATCACTCACTCCGTCCAAAAGCGAAGCCGTGAGCAAACGCATGGAAGTCATCGAAACATGCTTACTCTTTAAGCGCTTCGATGAAGCCGAACAGTTGATCAGCAACTCCTTTGATACCCCTGCTGGCCATGTGGAACTGCACTATTTTCGAGCAAAGTTATATGCGGCGAAACGACAGTTTGCGCTTGCCTATCACACGGTTGACACTGCGCTGACACTGGCCATCGAACAAAGTCGCCACGACCTGTTGCCAGAATTATTTTTACTTCAAGGAAATATCCTTTTCGAAACGGGCGACATCGAAATTGCCCTGCATCTCTTTGACCAAGCAAAGCGCGCATTTGACCGGCGGACGCAACGCAAAGGAATTCTACATGCCAACATCTGCATGCGCCTAGGAGAGTGCCATCGTTTACTCGGCCACGAGCAAAAAGCGCGTGCATGCGCAGAAGAAGCGGCAACAAGTGTGGCCGTTGGCGAACATGCGCTATATCTGGCGCAAGATCACCTTTCACAAGCGTTGCAACTCCTGCAGCAAGGGAAAGAAAAAGAAGCGGGAAGACTCGCTGCAGAAGCGCGTACACTGCACCAAGTTGTACAATGGATTGAATCGTCGCTAGAAGCAGATCTCCTGCGCATCATGCAAATGCTTGAACAAAGTGACTTACAAGGAGCAGATGCGCTGCTTTCTTCCTGTCTGACGCGCGGTTGCTTTGCAATGTCTGAAACACTACACACGCGGCTACAGTTTTTATTCGCTGAATCGCTCGTAGCACATGGTGATTTAGAGACAGCACTTGTGCAAATCGATTCCCTCATCGCTCAAGATCCGAACACACCATCTGTCGAGCGCTTGCACGCATTGACTTTTACGATACGCGCAATCGTCTATCACGACAAACAAAAGTTGATCGCGCTCGCACAGACTGCGCTGCAAGATGCGCTCTACTATCATCGTTTATCACTTGCGGCGGAACTTTCTACTATTGTAGGACGCGCCCATTTACGCATTGGACAACCAGATCTCGCAAAACTCACCTTGGTCAATCTCGATCGACAAATTCACAGTGTCTCTTAGTCCTCCCGCATAATCGCTCCACTTCTTTGCCTAGTGTTCATATGCTGCAACGCGATTGCGACCGCGTTGCTTTGACCCTACGTACATGGCGCGATCTGCGTTACGCACAAGCTCTACCGCAGACTGCGCCATGATCGGATAAACGGCCACGCCAATACTGACTGTCACGTGCAGCGGCAAAAAGGCCGTTTTGCCAATCTGCGCCACAGAAACCGGATGCTGTGCAATCATTTCACGCAACCGCTCAGCAATTGCAACGGCTGAATCTACCGAAACTCCAGGTAAAATCACGGTAAACTCCTCCCCCCCATAGCGACAGACAACATCCTCCGCACGGACAAACTCCTTGATGAGTTGCGCAACCGCCTTTAAAACTTCATTCCCAGCCAAGTGACCGTAAACGTCGTTGATTTGCTTAAAATGATCCAAATCCATGATCAGCAATCCAAGCGTCGTGTCTAAACAGTCCGCATTGTGACACATCCGTTCAAGAATCATATCAAAATAGCGAAAGTTATAAACCCCAGTCAGTTGATCAAGATAACTTTGCTCCTCAGTTCGGGCAAGGCGACGCGCATTCCACAGAGAAATCGCAACTTGGCTTGCCAAAATCTGTGCCATCTCCTGATCACGCCGAGAATACGCTCGATATTCTTTGTGGACAAGCGCTAGCACTCCAAGCGTGTCATCACGATAGATGAGCGGAATCGCAATCATCGAGCGGCCAAAGTCGATCGCGGCATTTGTCTCCTCAGATCGCACGAGAGGCTGGCGGCGCCCGTTTGAAAGCAGCGCCCGCCCATGCAAAAAAGCCGTACCCGCTACCCCTTCACCAGGTTGCAGACGCACAGCACGCATCTGTTCCTCCATTTCTAATGAACTGCCGCGAACGCCGCAAGGAATCAAAACCCCGTCGGCATCAGGACAAAACAAGTAACAGGAAGTCAAGCGAATAATGCGTGGTAGGCCATTGAGTAAAGCCGCGATTACCTGATCTTCACGCAATTCACTACTTAATTCCATCGTCACTTCACTAATGAGTGTAAGCTGACGATTTGCCAACACGAGATTGGAATATAGCCGAAAGATATAAAGGAGCACAACAAACGGCAACCCCAAAAAAATGATCGCTTGTGCTCCATAGGCAACAGCAAAGAAGACAAAGAGTAAGGAAAGAGCGTATTCGACAGCAAATGAAGCGAAATCCCATTTGATCGCGAGAAAAAAATGATCATCGGGTTGTTCAAACATCGCATACAACCAATTGACTGCGTAATTGGAGATAAAGTGTAGAACAGCAAAGACAGTAAGCGGAAAAAGCACCTGGAAAAATGTAGCCAAATGCGTCTGAGGAACAACACCGCCCACAAGCTTGTACCCTAAACTCGCAAACGTTGGCATGAGCATGAACATGCCAATATTTTTAATCGTCCGTTCTATATCCCACATTTTCCCGCGCACAAAATCGCCAATCAACCAAGCTGCAATCAAACTCGCCGCAGTCACAATAGGACCAAACCATAAAAACATGGGAATCTCAATACTAAGAGATAAACTGATCATCTGATCCCCCAATTGGACGGGGGAAACATAGGTTAACGCCAGTAGTACAAACAGCACGCCAAAAAGCAGCCACATGAAAGGGGTGAGCACGGGGAATGGAAAAACAAGCAAACTACTAAACAGCGTGACTGCTGCGGCGGCGTAAAGTACACCTACACTCGCCCAGTAACGCGTTCTCACAATCATCGCTCCCGCTTCCTCCCAAGTAGCGTGGATACACGGGACTCCATCTCTACGCAAATATCTGTGATGTCAATGAGCCCACGAAAAGAAACACGCTTACGCTTTCTGACTTGGAAATAATTCTTCACCCAATTTGAAATCTCCTGCTTTTTCTCCCGCTTTTTTCACACCTCAAAATGTGACAACATACGCAGAACTTGTCGCATGTCCCCCTCATCGTTGATTTTGACGACAAGCGTCTGATCCCTTTGGCTCGTTTCAAGTAAATTGGACACATCTGTCCAACACCGCGCAGTCGAACTTGGAATATAAGTAACAAACGGAAAACGGATCGATAACTTTGATATAATCATCGCCGTTTCATCTGAAGCACTCAAGTCAACAATAAATACATCCTGAACATCTTGCCCCTGGGTATACATCTGTAAAGAAAGTTGCCGAACAAACCACTCAATCCACTGACTGGCATGACCTACAATAACAATGAGATTTGGCAAAAGATTTGTCGTAGAATTGTGGAACTTGCGATTCAGTTGCCACAAAAAAATAATGAGCCCGTACACTGCGAGCAATACAATGACGAGTGAAAGCACATCCATCACCTTCGTCAGTTTGTCTTCATGTTTTCTAGCTTTAGTGTATGCGAGACAGGAGAGAGCGGTGAGAAATGTAAGCGATGGGCAAAAAGCGCGTTTTCTTAGGAGGTCGAATAAAAAAGAGCGCGGGGTACGCGCTCATCCAGACAATTTCTTGGGATTTAGTTCACACCAATTGCAGGCTGTCTACACGTTTCGGAGAGACCGTTTATAGGCCAGCTTGTGCACGCAACGTCGCCGCACGATCCGTACGCTCCCACGGCAAGTCGAGATCTGGCCGACCAAAATGGCCATACACTGCAGTTTGTGCATAAATAGGGCGACGCAAATCGAGCGTCTTAATAATGCCCGCTGGCCGCAAATCAAAATTAGCCTGAATCAACTCAACAATCTTATCATCTTCAACTTTTCCTGTGCCAAACGTATCTACCATGATCGACACCGGATGTGCGACGCCAATCGCATAGGCGATTTGTACTTCGCACTTATCAGCAAGTCCTGCCGCAACAACATTCTTTGCGACATAACGCGCTGCATAAGCGCCTGAACGATCCACTTTCGTGGGATCTTTGCCAGAAAAAGCACCGCCGCCATGACGCGCATAACCACCATATGTGTCAACGATAATCTTGCGCCCGGTGAGACCCGCATCACCTTGCGGACCACCAATGACAAAACGGCCGGTTGGATTGATAAAGTACCGCGTCTGATCATCCAGTAAATGGGCAGGAACAACTTCTTTAATCACTAACTCCCGCAAATCACGTTCAATCGTTTCTAAGTCCACTAGCGGATGATGCTGTGTCGAAATGACAATCGTATCAACCCGAACAGGCCGATTGCCCTCGTACTCAACAGTCACTTGCGTCTTTCCGTCTGGGCGCAGATAGCTGACCAAACGGTCTTTGCGCACTTGTGCTAAACGCCGTGCAAGACCATGAGCAAGTGAAATGGGAAGAGGCATGAGATCTTCCGTTTCATTGACGGCAAGCCCAAACATGAGACCTTGATCGCCAGCGCCAATCGCATCGAGATCTTGATCGGTCTCTTCTCCTCGCCGCGCCTCAAGTGCCTTGTTAACTCCCATCGCGATATCTGGAGACTGTTCGTCAATCGAAGTGATCACGGCGCAGGTATCTGCATCAAACCCAAACTTCGCCCGCGTATATCCGAGTTTGCGAATCGTGTCGCGAACAACATGCGGAATGTCCACATAGCCTTCTGTTGTCACTTCCCCGGCAACAAGGACAAGACCAGTTGTCACAGACGTCTCACAGGCGACACGAGAGTATGGATCTTGTTGTAAAAAAGCATCGAGTAACGCATCAGATATCTGATCGCAAATTTTATCAGGATGACCCTCAGTTACTGATTCAGAGGTAAATAACTTCCGGTTGGTCAAATCGATTGCACCCCCATACCATCGCGCTCGCCTCTCTTTGCAGAGACCACTGATACTGTATTACAGTCACGCCACGGTGTCAATGAAAAGGGGGGACAAGGATCTGCCGAACTCGTAAATCTGCAGTTCCTTGTCGCAGTCGTACAATTGACACTTACGATTTAACTTTCTTGCGTCTTCTGCGTTAACGCCATTTCCCCAAATGCCACCAATTTGCGCGTCATGTGTCCACCGACTGTACCTGCGTCTTTAGTTAAAATATGCCCCCAATAATCTTCACTGCCTTTGTATACAGGCAAACCAAGCTCAGCTGCAATCTCATATTTCATCTCATCAAGCGCCTTATGCGAGGCCTTTATGACCTGCGTAAATCCACTAGCCATCGCTACTTCCCTCCCAGAAACAGATGATGTTCGCTTCCGGCGACATCCCTATCCTGTGCAGTTAGAAGGGAATTAGGACGTTAACTATTGGCATCCTCCCCAACTTCTCTCAAAGCGAACGATCTCGTCCATCGTCTACATCCAATGCGCCAGTACGACTTTCCCATGCACTAAAATGCGGGTTCCGCTAGATTCTTATGCAAAATGAGCGCAGCGATCACCGCCATTCCACGCTGGTCTGGGAGCCAATAACTGACTTCTTGACCCGTGCTAAAGTTACCAGGAACCGAATGCGCGTGATATTGTAATAAGGGGTGTACCATTTCATAGGAAAGAAAAATGTCACGCCCTGATAGTTGCGGATCAAGCGTCAGCATCACCCGTCGAAAGATTCCAAACGGGAGTCTTGACGCTAGTTGCACAGCGCTGCGCATAAAACGCTCTTGTCGATGTACGCGCCCAATGTCACCAAGTGGTTCATGGCGAAAACGCACGACTGTCAACGCTTCAGTCGGGCTCAACACATGAGTTCCTGGGGCTAACGCCACATCCCCCTCAGGCGCTCTCATTGGACGGTCCACTTTAAACAAGATCCCTGGGACTAGATGCAAAGCCTGGCGAAAACGCGCAAAATCAAGCACGAGCACATCGTCAACATGAATCCCTGTCAAATTGCTCACTGCTTCAGCTAATCCTGTGCGATGACGCAACAAGTACATACCGTTGATTTTTGTATACCCAGAATGCGGAATATAGATTCGTGTATCCCGAGGAATGTGCAGTGCATCGACAACGCCACTACCTAGCTGTGAACTCAAAAGGATTAGCGCATCTGCATGCGCATCAGTTTGACGATTGGGATCATGGCTCGTCGCATCGCGATCAAGTCCCGCAATTAACAGTGTATATCGCGCAGAAGAGAGAGACGTGTGTGCATCCACCGGCGCATGTAATATACAAGTGACGAACAGCATCGCCAAAAGGGACAGCAACTTTGCTCTTCGCGATGCACATGCCAAACTCGATACAACTCCTTTATCGATCGTCCTAGCCAATCTCCTTACTCTTTCCTTCACCTTCGCCGTTCACGTGCATCGCGCCACGAAGCAAAAGCGAACTGCGGCAACACCAACTGACGGCGCCAACGACTGGGTTCGCGCAGTAAACGATAAAACCATTCTAAATGGAGTTGTTGCAACAAAACAGGTGCGCGTTTGACCGTCCCCCCGAGGACATCAATTACGCCCCCTATGCCCATTGCGAGTGGAACGCCCAACCGTTCTTTGTAATCTGCGATAAATTGCTCCTGACGCGGTTGCCCTAACCCGACAAATAAGACATCTGGTTTTACCTCAAGAATATCAGCAAGCACAGTTTCAATTTGATCAGGAGTAAAATACCCGTTTCTCCCGAAAATATTCAATCCAGGATAACGCGCGCGCAAAACCTGTAATGCCCGTTGCAATGACGTTTCAGAAGCCCCCAGAAAATATACACACAACTGTTGATCATAAGCATAAGAAAGTAAACGTTCAGTAAGCCAAATTCCGGTCACACGATCTGCTAACGGTTGCCCATACCATCTTGAGGCAAGCACAATCCCGATTCCGTCTGGCGTGATGAGGTCTGCCGCCGAAACGAGTGCGCGTAAAGCAGGCTCACTTTTTAAACGCATGACAAATTCTGGTCCTGCCGTAATCACCATATGCGGTTTGTGAGCGCCAATAAACTCTATACAGCGAGCAAATACTTGCTCATCGGTCAGGCGCGAAAAAGGCACGTCGAGAATTTCGATCTGTTCCACGTCACATCAAAACTCCTTGCTCTACCTCACACCCTGCTTTATCGCTCGCGCGACGACTGCTCCGATGCCTTGGCATTTTCCTTAGATGGAACAACAGCTGTGTCAAAAGCCATCCATTCACGACGCCATTGCTTCAATCCATCATCATCGAGGTAAAAATACCACAGACCATCTGTAGGGTCTACTTTATTCTTACCACGTAATCCTTCAGTCGTAACGGTCCACTTCGAAGTCAGTGCAATTTTTGCCACTTCACTAAGTAATGCAAATTCGGACAAATCGCTGCGAATATGGCGGCTTAGTCGCGGCAACGCCATACCAAGCGCCCACCAGCGTTCAATCGGAATGGGTGTGCTTGCAATCGCATGTAATAAATTGCGTTGTCTTTGCATACGCCCCGTATCTGCAAATGCATCATGGCGAAAGCGGACATAATCAAGCGCCTCTTTCCCATCAAGACGCTGTTGCCCAGGCCTTAAGTGGATATGCGTCCCATCTGTTGCATCATCATAATCGAGAGCTTTCTCCAGATGGACTTGAACACCACCAAGTACATCAATTAATTCAATAAACCCTGCAAAATCGACAACCACTGCGTGGTCGATCGGCACGCCAAAGACACGCTCAACCGTATGTTTTAAAAGCGGTAGATCGCCAAATGCCAAGGCGTGGTTAATTTTCGTATATCCATACCTCGGAATATAGACTCTCGTATCACGCGGGAGAGAGACAACGAGTGCCCTTTTTTGCGCAAAATGAATGCGCGTCAACAGCATGGCATCAGAGCGTGCAGCCTCCCCATGACGGGAATCCGTCCCGATTAACAGAACCGTAGATGGATCGCGCACTTGATTCCCTTGTGCCAAATCTTCAAGCGCCTGCCGCAGACGATTCTCTAAAAGTTGCTCTGGATCTGGCGGAACGGTCTTTACAAACCCCTGCAATTGACGTTGTGTAGTCACTGTATTCCCGCTTCTTCCGGTAAACTGCACATGTACGGCAGGATTGTAGACGCGTGCGGAGACGAGTATGCCACCTATCGCAACCACAAAAACGACAAAAATCGCCCATACACCGTTTCGCCCATGCACATCAACGCCCTCCGGTCCCATGTACTCACCATGTAGAGTAACCAGGAGAAAAGCAGATCATCCAAGAAAAAAAAAAGCCACCAAATGGTGGCTGTAGAACGGGAAATATAAGTCAATTATAAGCGGACAAGCGATAATCGAAACTATACGATACAATAAATAATTGCACACAACAAAAGCCTGGATCTGTGCTTCACGCATTTCTGAATAAGACCACAAGCTCTTGTTAAACCTATCTTACTCAATTCGACAGAAAGTGACAAGCCCTTGACACAAATTTTATTTCAGCTTAGGATTTATTATTCGCGATTCGACTACATGTGGCCAACTCCAGTTAGCGTAGGTTGTAACAAATCCGTAAAGACGATCGGACCCTTTACCCCATCTACGTTGACACTCGGTGCTTGGTACGTCTGCCCTGAGGTATAGATCGTACCACCAGGTCCGCGCAATTCATACTCAATCTGTAGAGTGGAGACTCCAGATACTGAGATTGAAAACGATGCAGGGGCACTCCCACCTTGTACCCATCCTGTCGAACCAATAGTTTTGCCATCGCCTACAAAAACAAGCTCTGCCGCCCCATTAAAATTTCTGGTCAAATCATCCACGGCAAACATTCCAGACAGGGTTTGTGCTTGTCCATTGAGTGGATACGTAAGTTCTGGTATCACGGCGGACTCAGAACTGTTCACACCCCACTCAATCGTCGAATTTCCTGAATACACCTTGCCAAGCACGGTCGGCGCATAGTATCCACTGAGTTTTTCATCTGGATATAAACTTGGATTGCTAAAATCACCACTTACAGCACTCGGTGTTAGTGAAGTGAGCAGAGTCCCTGAGGACGCTTGCGAGGAAGCTTGTGAAAAGTCGACATTCCCCGCTGCATCGACCGTAGGAATCAAGCCACTCGCAGTTTCATATGCTGCATCTGCGGCAGGAACACCAAGCACCCCGGTGCTCGTCACCACACCATTTGGCATCTGCTGACCATTGATCACCACCGTGAGCGGGGTAAGATGAGCGCCTGTATCCGCAGAATTTCTTGTTACGACTACTTTTGGCGTGCTGTTTACCCAATTCACTGCAGCTCCTAGCCCGTGCCCCACGGTCGAAATAGGAACGTATACGTTTTTGTTGTATATGAACGGCTCTGCACTTGTCTCAATCGTCTTCCCGTCAACAATGAGCTGAATATTGTGAAAAGATGCTTGAATTTGCTCAATCCCCACACTCGCATAGGACACGCTGCCAAATAGAAGAGCACTCGTCAAAACTCCTAATACCACACTGACCCGCTGTTTCACTAGGACCTCCACCTGGTTCAAAAATCCCGCAGTCTAGCTAAATCCAACCGCGAAACCAGGTTCCCTCCCTTCTCTAGTAAGATCATTTCAGTTTGTTTTACGTTCACGCTATTCGCTATGAACACGGACGTCAAGAAAATCCGCATTTGCTATAGTTCCTGCCGGAACCGCCTGTCCCATCGTGTAAACTGTCCCATTTGCCGTCTTTACAGCAAGAGCGGCAGTCAATAAGTGAATTCCTGTCACATTAACAGCGACCGGCGTAGCGGCCTCATTGGATGTCATCCAAGGCGATTGATATAACTGCTGTCCATCCCCTAATAGTGTCAATTGTACAGCATCCGGACTAGATACCATACTATCCATCCCAAAGACTCCATCTAGCGCACGATACCGACCGCGCAAATTGTATGTAATCCCGGGAACGAGCGATGGAGAAAGCGTCGGAGCCCAAACAATAGACTGTCCACTCGCACCTGGAAAGAGCTGTTTCCCAATTTGTGCGAATCCATCTGACCATCCCGTTGCTGGTCCAAAATTGCCTTGCGCCCACATCGCAAAATCACCGTAATCGCGAACAACCGGAAAATTCACTAGAGGTAAGCCCGTCCCATCTCCCTGTCCAATATAAAAGGTATGTGTCTGTGCATCATAGTCATATGGTTCACCCATGAGATTCGCCAAGGCAACCGGCGATTCATAGACTTGTCCATCATTCGATGTCAGATGAGTGTTCCCATACCAAAGAACGGGAGAATCATCATAAGAAAGCACGCCTTCAGTAATTTTCGTTTGCGTGGGATCTGTTACGACTACATCATCTTTCCCCTCAACCCACTGCACACGTGCACCCAAGCCCTGCCCTACTGTACTGATAGGTACATAGACATTTTTCTGATAAATAAATGGCTGCGCAAGCGTAGGAATCACCTTGCCATTTACCTCAATCTGAATATTTGCATACCGCACACGGATCGCCTGTACTCCCGTACTCGCAAACGTGATCCCGCCAAACACCATGCTTCCGATCAGTAATCCTGTGCCGTAACCGGAAAATAAACGCACCACTCGCTTCACAGTTTCAGCCTCACTTCAAGTTCTATTTCGCTCAACCCAGATATTTTCCCAAGGTTCTCTCGCTATTCTCATCATACTTGATCTATCATAGAGCGACAATGTGGTTTTGACTCAACCTTTTTCAAAACGAAAAGAGAGCCGATCATTGAGATCGATTCAGACTTATAGTTCGACAAAACAAGTCGATTTTTGGGGGTTACACGGAATCGTCGTCGAGATTTTCAGAAACGTGCTACGAGTATAACAATAAAGTAGAAATCGTTTGACATTTTAAGACGTCAATGCTATGCTAAGTTCGCAAGTAAATTATGCAAGTACGTAAGTGTACTTCTGTAGGGGGCTTCTCCAATGCAAGGAACAGTGAAATGGTTTAACAGCGAGAAAGGCTACGGGTTTATCCGTGTCGAAGGCGGCAATGACGTGTTTGTTCATTATACCGCAATTAACGGAGATGGCTATCGTACGCTTGAAGAAGGTCAACAAGTGGAGTTTGACATCGTCGAAGGACAACGTGGACCACAGGCTGCTAATGTGAGTAAGCTGTAAGGTAAACCCTTAAGCGATACTTTCTATAACTTAAAACACCTCCGGATAGGAGGTGTTTTTCTTCTCTAATCCATTCTTTCAAGAAACTACGAGAATTTAGTGGCGTATAAGCCACCCATCGATGCATACACCGAACGCTCTCCATGCTCAATAGGAATGACCAATTCTACAATTGTGCCAGTACCCTCTATGCTTTTTATCTGCAAGGTACCATGATGAAGTTCAATAATTTTTTGACTCACTGTTAAGCCAAGCCCTGTTCCATTTTGCTTCGTCGTATAAAACGGAGTGCCAAGATTCTTTACTTGTTGTTCAGGAATTCCACACCCATCATCCGCGATCTGTACATGCACACTTCGTCCATCCCAGACATTTGCCTCAATGGTCAAATGCCCCCCAAGCGGCATTGCCTCAATTGCATTTTTCAAAATATTCATAAACGCTTGGCGCAACTGCATCTCTTCACACTGAACAAGCGGCAACGGACTCGCAATTCGCAATTCTACGGTGACGTTATTTTGTAAAATGAACGGTTGCAGTGGAGTCAATGCGTCCATCAACAACTTCCCTACATCGTACCAGCGCAGATTCATCGCTTGCGGTTTCGCGAGAATCAAGAATTCCTGAATAATCGTCTCGATCCGCTCTATTTCCTTATCCATGATCGAAATGTACTCTGATTTAAAATTCCCATTCTCGGAGAATCGCAAAAATCCCTTGAGGACAGTAAGCGGATTGCGAATTTCATGCACAATCCCTGCAGCCAGTTGCCCCACCACCGCGAGCTTTTCTGATTGCATCAACAACTGTTCAGCATGCTTACGCTCTGTGACATCATTGAATAGGCAAACGGCGCCCACAATGACCCCCTCATCAATCATCGGCGACATGATGTAATCGACATAAAATTTCGAGCCGTCTTTACGCCAAAACAAGGCATTCTCACAGCGTTTTACGCCTTCAAAGTCTGCCCCCAATTCCTCTTTTGCAAACAGCGAAACAATGCAGTTCTTTTCTCCAGATGCCATATTGCCATCTTGTAAATAATAAAACACTTCATGTGTATAACGACCGATGACTTCTTCTTCTGTATATCCTGTCATAGCAAGTGCTGACGCATTGCAAAACGTAATGCGGCCATCGAGATCAAGTCCATAAATACCTTCCCCAGCCGACTGCAAAATGGCATGTTGTTTGCGCGAAAGGTCTTCCAGTTCCATCCTCGTTCGCCGTTCCTCTGTAATATCACGAAAAATGCCAAAGACACCCACTTGATCTTCGCGCATCACCAAGGGTGACAAACGCAAATACACATCAATGAAATGTCCGTCTGCATGATACACTTGATAAATTCCTTCTTGCAATTCTCCGCGACAAGCGCGTGCATATGCAGCTAAGACACATCGGACATCTTGTTCTGCTACAAAATCACCAATGGTTGAACCAATAAACGCAAGGTTCTGACCGAGAATCGCATAACTTGCCGGATTCGCATCTAGCACAGTGCCCATTAAATCAAACCAGATGACTCCGTCGTGTAATTGTTCGATAAAGGAACGGTTGCGCGACTCGCTCTCCATCAGTTGCTTTTGCATATCGCGTTGTACGGAGATATCTCGTGCAATTGACAGGATGCCAATGGGTTGCGCACGGTCATCAAAAACTGGAAGTTTGCGAACTTCAAAAAGTTTCTTTGTGTGTGCCCCAGTCGGCAGTTCAATTTCAAATGCAATGAGCTCGCCAGAGTCAATTGCACGCTGATCAGTCACGCTAAATAGGGCGAGTTTTTCGTGATAGAGAGGGGAGATTTCTGCTAACTCAGCGTTTGTCTTCCCGCGATACGTTACATTGTGCAACCCGAAAAGATCGAGTGCAGCTTGATTGGCTTCCAGCCAATGCTGCTGTAAGCTTTTAAAGACAACCATGTCAGGCATCGCACACAAAAGTGCCCGCAAACGCCCCTCACTCTCCGCACGCGCGCGCTCCTGTCGATCGCGTTCACTGACATTGCGAACAATCCCTCGAAACCCCGTCTTTTCCCCGTACTTGTCACGCATCAATGTGATCGACACTTCAAGTGAAATCACTTGACCTTGCGCCCGGACATAGCTGATCGGAAGCGCCCGATTCGATCGTTCTTTACGATAAACACGAGATGCCGCTCGCATAATTTGAAAGGCGACATCAGAGGTGACAAGATCCGCCACAAGGCGCCCTCTTAAACAATCCCCGTCCACATTTAAAATGTCTGTCAGCGAGGTGTTAAATGCCTGGATACGACCAGACAAATCCACTTCATAATACCCTTCATACAACGCTTCAATCACTGAGTCTAGCGCTTGTGCATCGATGCCAAGCCGCCTGCGCAATTCTTTCGAATGACGATTGCGCGAAGCAAAGAGATAAAAAAATAGTCCATTTAACACCGCATAGGCAACGCTCACGCCTAAATCTAAAAAATGACCGGTACGTCCTCGCACATAAAATACAGAAAAACCCATCACAACGAGAAAAAACAATGCGTTTAGCACATAGAGAGAATAGACCGCGTCAGAGCTACGACCAATCGACTTTCTTCTTTGCTGATTGGTTTGCTGCAAACCCATCCCACTCTCTCCCTCAACCTCATCTGATCGACCTTGGAAAAAATAGAAATGACCATCTCCAAACGAATAGACAATCTCAACAACCTTACACCACGTCTGTGTATTTGGTGTAAGAACTAACATTCGACGAAAAGCGACCAATTTCCTTTGTATTTTTTGTAGAAAAAAGCCCCAGTCCGGAGACAGAGAGCAACGATTACGTTTATACATACACTTTGTGGAAACGTTTCTATAAAGATAACAAAAAACTCGAGTAGAATGGAAGGATTGGCCATCGTTGCGTCGAATATGTCTTCCAACGAGACTTCACGGAGACTTTTTACATTCTTTTATACAAAAAGGGAATCAAAAAAGATTGCCACCGCGTTCTCAGCAAAGTCTCAAACAAACGATTTCCTATCATAAAATAAGGGAGGGTTCAAATGAAACATCGCATGCGATTTTACAAGAAACCACTTTCGATTCGCGCTGCCAGTGTATTGACGATCACGCCACTGCTTTTTAGCATGCCGCTCGCTTTGGCCAATGCGAACACATCTGTAGCTGTCCCCCAAGGCGTCGGGCCACAAGTATTGAATGGTGCGACTGTCTTTGGCAACACCCCTGCCGACACACCTGTGACTGTGAGTATCATTTTGAAGACCGTCCATACACCTGAACTAGAACAATACATACAGCAGACGGTTACCCCAGGAAATCCACAGTACCGCCACTATCTTTCTGTGTCACAGTTTGCCGCACAATTCGGACAACCCGCACCGGTCATCCAGGCAATCACAAACTATTTGCACCAATTCGGCATTCAGACCAGCGTTTATTCCGACAATCTAAATATCACAGCAAATGGTACAGCCGGTCAGTTTGACCAAGCATTTTCTGTACAACTCCAAAACATGAAGTTCCAAGGAGTAAATTTTCACGGGACTGCCGCACCTCCGCACATGCCAGTTGCGCTCGCAGATCCCATACTCGCGGTGCTTGGCCTTACAAATTACGGAAACTTCAGCACACATTTAGTAAAGCCTCTGCCGCAGGAAAAATTTCTACCTACAAGTACCGACGGCCCTCCAGCAGGATCACAGACACCAGCCGATCTTGCCGCCAATTACAACGTGGACCCTCTCTATAAAGAAGGAGATTTCGGTCAAGGACAAACCGTTGGCATCGTCACACTCGCAAGTGTCAATCCTTCTGATGCCTATACTTTCTGGAAGTTAAATCAAATCCCTGTAGCACCCAATCGAATTCAACTCGTCAACGTCGATGGCGGAGCCGGACCAGTATCTGCTATGAGTGGTTCAGTTGAAACAACCATCGATGTCGAACAAGCTGGCGCACTTGCTCCACAAGCAAACCTCATTGTCTATCAAGCACCAAACACAGACTACGGTTTTGCCGACGCCTTTTTCAATGCGGTCACGGCCAATCAAGCAGATGCGATCTCAACCAGTTGGGGAGAGAGTGAGACCGCAGTGAACTACACCATCGCGCAAGGTCAAGAATCACCAAACTACGCCCAAGTCTTCAACGAAATCTTTATGGAGGGGGCTAGTCAAGGCATCTCAATGTTTGCCGCCGCAGGCGATGCAGGCGCCTACGATGCAGCTAGCGATCTTGGGACAACCAACCTGTCAGTGGATAATCCTGCAGATAGTCCGTACATTACCGCTGCAGGCGGAACGACACTTCCGGGCATCCAAAATTATGGGGCCTTTACGATTGATATCCCGCAACAACGCACCTGGGGATGGAATTATCTATGGCCATATTGGCAACAATTTGGCGCAAGCAGCGAGGCGAGTTTTGCAGAAGCACTCGTAGTGGGAAGTGGTGGAGGATACAGCGCGCTTTTCCCCACACCTTGGTACCAGCAACACGTACCAGGCGTCAACCAGTATTTTGCCGTTCCAAACTTAGTCCCGATTGACCATAATACCGCATGGAATTTTAACCCTGATCCACAGGTGATTCGAGGGGCCAATCAAGGACGAAATGTCCCTGATCTTGCGCTGAACGCAGACCCTGCAACGGGTTACGGCGTGTATAGCAGCACACTATTTGGCAATACAGAATGGGCCGTCTATGGGGGAACCAGTTTCGTCGCCCCACAATTAGCTGGCCTTACCGCCTTAATCAACCAGCAGGCAGAAGGGCGCGTCGGATTTTGGAATGGGCAAATCTACCGCTTTGCCACCCGTCCGCAATCCCCCTTTCAGCCGCTCGACACGACAGGAGCCAGTAACGACAATCTTTATTACACGGGCGCGCAAGGCGCGATCTACAATCCAGGAAGCGGACTTGGTGTTCCGAACATCGCCGCGCTTGCGACAGATTTCAGCCAACATCAAGAGTAGCCTGAGAAACTTCCCTCACCAACAGCCCACGACGCTCTGTACACTGCAGGCGTCCTGTGGGCTGTTGCCACAATCGCGAAGAACAGTAGTATTTATATAGCTCTAGCCTGAAGCAAACACAAAACTTTCCGCGTTAACTTTTGCCGCGCGGGAAAAAAACTCGACACATCGTGCCTCGATGTACCTCACTTTGCACGATCATCTTGCCATGATGCGCATCAACAATCCACTTGCCAATCGCGAGTCCAAGTCCTGTGCCACCCGTAGCACGAGACTTGTCCCCTCGATAAAAGCGGTCAAAAATATGGGGCAAGTCTTGCTTTGCAATCCCCATGCCCGTATCCGAAACAGATAGTTCAACATGCCCTTCATCTGCGTGACATTCCACGAGTACGCTACCACCCTTTGGCGTGTATTTCAATGCGTTGTCCAGTAAAATCCAGATGAGTTGAAGCAAGCGTTTTTCATCCGCTTGCAACACGATCTCGGGCTCGACCACAAAACTTACCTTCAGCCCCTTTTGTTCACACAGCAGCTGATATAAATCCGCAATGCGTTGCAATAACTCTGAGCACCGAACAGATTGCAGCGACAGTTCCAACTGTTTCGAGTCTGCCCGCGCCAATGTCAAAAGGTCATCCACCAGTTGGTTCATCCGTCGAGCTTCATTATCAATCGCAGAGATGCTTCCCGCTTCTTGTTCTACTGTATGAGTGGGATGCCGAAGCAATAGCTGCGCTTGCGCCTGAACGACTGCAAGGGGCGTACGCAACTCATGAGAAGCGTCAGAGACAAACTGTTGTTGCTTTTCCCACGATCTCCGAATCGGAATCAGCGCACGTGAAGCCAAGAACCAGCCAGCAACAACCGCTGCAAACAGTCCCGCGAGTAGATCAAATAAAATGAGAAACAAAAGGTTTTGCAACTCATGTACCTGATCGTCAATGTTGCGAATGACCTGCATCGTTCCACCACTAGGCAAAGCTCCTGCTGACATGGGGACCGGGAGATTTAAAACCCGAAAAGTGTGGTTTTGAATGGTGAGCGTAACCGGTCGTTTCGCCTCTAAAGCTGCCGCTAGCAATTTGAGATCACTTGTAGAAAAAGTATTTTCCGGTTCCTGTGACCAGATTTGGTGGCCTCGTGTCCATACGAGAAAGAGCGTTGGAACTTGACCAAAATGTGCGTGATCGACCGGAAGCCGCACAGTTGCAGACGGTTCGTGCCGATGCCGATTGGCCTGCTCCGCTCTATGTAAAACGATCTGGGCTGTCGTTCGCAAGGCGTGATCGACGCCTGCGTACAGTCGTTCTTTTGTAAACAAATATAATGTTCCTGCAATCACAAAGAGGATACAGGCAAAAACAACTGCATTTAAAATGGCTAACCGCAACCCGACCCGCTGAAACATGCCTAGGACTCCTTCAACATGAACCCGACTCCACGCACCGTGCGCACATACTCATCACAATGGAAGGGAGCTAATTTTTTACGCAGATAATGAACATACACATCGACCACCGTCGACCCGGAATCCGAATTAAACCCCCATACGCGATAAAAAATTTGCTGGCGAGTTAAAATTTGTTCCGCATTGATTAAGAAATACTCTAGCAGCTCATATTCCTTCACCGTAAGGTGCAATGGTTTATTGTCCACAAATCCGTCGTGCGCCTGCGGACGAATCTGAATGCGCCCATACGCAATGTGATCTTCGTGATAAATGCTGCCTTTGCGCCGTGCAAGCGCACGCACGCGCGCCAGCAATTCTGCCACGTCAAAAGGTTTTGTCAAATAGTCATCGGCACCATAATCAAGACCGATCACGCGGTCTTCCACACGATCACGTGCAGTGAGAAACAAAACGGGTGTCGTAAAAGATACCTTGCGAATCTCTTGCAACACGCGATGGCCGTCCAAGTCAGGCAGCATAATGTCTAAAATGATCACATCGCAAGGCTCTTGCAACGCTTTTTCTAATCCTTGGCGACCATCATGAGCCACATCTGTTTCCCATTTTTCCTCCTGCAGCGCCGATTCAATGACAGACGCAACTTCAACATTGTCTTCGATTACAAGCACTCGCATCAATAACCATCCTCACTTTTACGATCGTTCTCCCCCGATTCCCACATCCCTATCTAGTATGAGCGAGTTCTTTTAGATTTCCCTTAAATAAAACATGCAACGTTCATTCGAGCGCGAAAAAAAAAAAACGAAAGCGACCACGGATCATAAAAATGACATGGTTTTCTAAGAAAAATTAAAAACAAGCTTGTTATAACTACGTTGTCTCAAAAAAACTACTTCAAGGAGCGCGGTACCACATGAAAAAACCGAAGACACTTGTAGTAAACTCAGTCGCCATTCTTGGACTAACAGGCATAATCGGAGGCCTCGGAGGACTGACAGCCTTTGCCGCAACCCCTTCCACAGTCTCTGCGGGCAGTCCCACCTCCCACATCGAACATCATGGCAAACACCATCCAGATCAACAGTGGAAAGAACTTGCAAGCATCTTGAAGATTAGCCCAAAAACACTACACGCCGACTTAAAGGCAAAGGAAACCATCGCCGAGATTGCGCAAAAACAAGGCATATCAACCCAGACACTAACGGCAGAACTTGAAGCAAACTTCCAGTCACATCTGAATCGCGCCGTAGCAAATGGAAAGATCACCGCTGCACAAGAACAACGTCTGATCACCCAGTTTGACGCCCATGTTGGACAAATGATCAACCGCCCTGGCTTCATGCTCGACAAACGTCCTTTGGGAACACGTCCACATGGACAAATCGCCAAGCTTGCAAAACTTCTACATCTCAGCCCAAAAACACTGCGCGCCGACTTAAAGGCAAAGGAAACCATCGCTGAGATTGCGCAAAAACAAGGCATATCAACCCAAACACTAACGGCAGAACTTGAAGCCCCCGCCAAGACACATTTGGTGAAAGCTGTAGCAAATGGAAAGATGACCATCGCACGCGAGCAAGCCATTTTGGCGAAAATGAATACTCGCATAAGCAACATGCTAACACGCACGTGGCGATAGACTGTACATGATAACCCCCTTACACGACAGGAGCCCTTTTCTCGGGGGCTCCTGTTCTTTATCCGACAACCCTTGACAATCTCTCACGAATCTCGCACTATTACTACGTATGCATTATAACGGTTTCGTTATAAATGGCTGGATCTACAAGAAAGGACTGTCTTCTATGGACGAAGGAATGGAACTAGATCAACTCTTGCCGATGAGTATCGAACGCATAAAACGACTCATTCGCATGACGATTCGACAGGAGATTGTCCGCAAAGTGGGGGCTCCGGATCTGCGCATCATCGATTTTATCGCCTTGCGCATGATCAGCCGTCGCCCTGGACTAACCATCAAGGAACTCAGTACACACCTAGGTACCTCGCACAGCACAACTTCTGGCATGGTCGAACGTTATGAACGGATGCAACTCATCCAAAAAGTAGTCAATGAAACCGACCATCGTTCCTATCGACTCTATCTCTCTCCTAATTCCGAGGAAATCATGAGAAATGAAATTCGCGGCGTCACCGATGACTTGTTCGCTACACTGCTTCAGCAGTTAAGCAAAAAAGAACGCGAGGGATTGCAAATCGGCCTCAGTGGATTGTTGCGAGTGGTTGACGAACAGCTACAGCATTTTGCGAGCGATCATCCAACATGTGAATCATGATCTCTCGAAAATTGATCTCTAGTAAAAATCAAGCAGATTCAACAAACAGGGGAGTCTATTGCACATGAAAGAGCACATCTATGTCAAAAAGCTAATCCCCACCCTCGTCCTCACAACGATGGTCGGGTCCTTACTAGCCGGTTGTGGAACGGTAAGAAATTCACAAAACACCGCACTGCCTCCTTTACCTGTCAGTGTTGAAACAGTAGGCCTATCTCCTCTCTCTTCACAAAATACGTACTTAGGACAAGTTACTCCTTATATTCAAACGAGTGTATCCCCAGCCCTCGCTGGTGTATTGTCAACTGTCGACGTACGTCCTGGTCAAGTCGTTACGCGAGGTCAAGTCCTTGCTACTGTCAACACAAGCGAACTTCAAGCACAACTCGCACAAGCAGAGGCAAATGCAGGCGTCTCACAGGCCGAACTCACCTCTGCGATGGAATCAAACAGCCATTCCCTCGCACAAGCAGCAGCCTCGATCAAGACGGCGCAAGCCAATTTGGCGCAAGTGCAGACATCAGTGCAAAATGCCATCACGCAAAATCTCCAAGCCGTAAACACACAGACCACCCAATACCAAGACGCTGTCCAACAGATGCAAAGCACTCTCGCAGCTGATGCAAAGGCCGTCGCACTCGCACAGCAACAATTGCAAAGTGCACAAGTCAATCAACAAAATGTCATCGCACAAGCACAAAGTCAGTATCAGACGGCGATCGCGAACTTGAACGCGGTAAAAACCCAGCTAGCGAGCGCGCTCGCAACCGATCAAGCCAATGTCGCCACAGCCACACAACAAGTACAAATCGCCAGTACAACACTAAATCAAGCAGAAGAGACCAATCACCTGCTGACAGACCCTGCCGTCTTACAAGCGCAAAGTCAGTACGATCAAGCAGAAACTGCCCTGCAAAATGCAGAAAATGCGCTGCAACAAGAAGAAGCCAGTAGCGCACTGCAACAAGCGCAGGCAAGCTATGACGCAGCAAAAGCAAACTTACAAGCCGCCCAAGACAATCAACCGATCGCAATCGCGCAAGCGCAATTAGCACAAGCAAAACAAGCGCTCACATCAGCAGAGCAAAGCAAGTCCCTAAGCGTCGCAAAATCACAACTCGCACAGGCAAAAGCCGCACTGCAGGCAGCACAAGCTTCTGCAGCAAGCAGTATCGCCGCTTCCCAGGCACAACTGCAACAAGCCAAAGTGTCCTATGCAACCTTATTGGATAACCCACAACTCCAAGTCAATCAAGCACAACTCCAAGCATCTGAAGCAGGGGTTCAAGTAATTCAAGCACAAATTCAAAATGGCCAGATCCTCTCCCCACTCAGCGGCTACGTACAAGCTGTCAACGCGCAAGTAGGACAAGGCGTAGGTCCGACATCAAATTTCGTGACCATTGCTTCAATGAACCCTGAAATGGTCACGGTAGACGTCCCGGAATTTGATATTCATAAACTTCAGGTAGGAACCCCCATGCTCGTGACAGTGCCTTCGTTCAATGAGGTGTTACACGGTCATGTGCTAGCCATACACCCCGAGTTGTCAACAAACACACTTGCCTATCCAGTGGACATAACAGTGAGCGGAGGAAAAGCGCCTTTGCTGCCAGGCCTTGAGGTACAAGCGATCGAAGCGTCAAGCACCGCACACCTTGGCATCATGGTGCCAGCAGATGCTGTCCTCAGTCTACAAAGCGGTGCAAATGAAGTGTTCACTGTTGATCACGGGATCGCTCACGCACAAATCGTGCAAATCGGCGCAATGACGCAAAATGAATACCAAATTACAAGCGGCTTACGCCTTGGGCAAGAACTCGTCGTACAGGGGCAAAATCTACTTTCGCCAGGCAATCGCGTCACGGTCGTTTCCATAAATGGCAAATCCGTCAATCCTCTCTTGCAGCAAAGTGCTGCTGACAGTAAGCGCCATGCGCACAAAAAGGGGTCTTCTTCGTGAAAATCGCGGACTTTTCAATTCGTCGCTCCGTGACCATCACGATGATCATGGCAGCCGTTTTATTGATTGGCACCTTCTCTATTTTCCAGCTTCCGATCGAACTTGAACCTGCTCTCGATATCCCAGTCGCATCTGTTGCCACCTCGTGGCCTGGCGCCTCACCTGCGGAAGTAGAGCAACAAGTGACACAGCCGATCGAAAATGCTCTGCAAAGTCTGCCTGGCGTATCCGAGATCGACTCAACCTCATCACTTGGCAACAGCCAAGTCGTCGTCCAATTTAACTATGGCGTCAACATTTATCAAGAGGTAGACGATATGCGCAGCATTGTCAATCGCGTGCAATCCAAGCTGCCAAGTGATGCGACAACACCGATTGTGCAACAATTTAATCCCACCAATAAACCGATCATCACGATCGCACTCTCAGGAAATGAACCGTTGTCAGCCATCACGGACCTTGCGACAAACGTCGTTGAACCAGCCTTTGAGCATTTAAACGGCGTCGGGTCCGTCAACGTGATTGGCGGTTTGACACGTCAGATTAATGTTCTTGTCAATCCATCACGCCTCATGCTATATCATCTTTCCATTGGACAAGTAGTCTCCGCAATCTCCGCAGGCAATCTGACTGTCGACGCAGGTCAAGTCAACAAAGGCGATCAATTGATTCCTCTGCGCGTAAAAGGACAGATCACAGCACCTCAACAGATTGCTCAAATTCCGATCACAAGTGGTCAGGAAACCCTTAGCGTGGGTGACGTCGCCACCATCCAAGATGGCTATGCCAATGTTTCCTTTATCTCCACACTCAATGGGCAGCCAGCGGTCAGCTTTACGATCACCCAGGCGACGAACGCCAATACAGTACAAGTTTCACAAGAGACAAAGCAGGCCTTACGCCAATTGCAAAAACAATTGCCACCCAGCGTAAAACTCACGCTGATTAGCGACTCTGCAAATACGATTCAGGGGACGATCGATACCGTCGTCGAACACACCATTTTAGGTTTTCTAATCGGCATGCTTGTCATGCTGTTCATCTTGCGCAGCGTTCGCACAACCCTGATTATTGGCGTGGCGATCCCAATTGCCATGATCTCCACCTTTATCTTGATGAATGCAGCTGGACTCACAATCAATTCAGCCACACTAGGAAGCCTTGCCGTTGGCCTTGGTTCCCTCGTCGACTTCTCGATCGTGGTGCTTGAGAGCATTTTTCGCGCGCGACAGCGCGGGCTCAGTCCCGTTGAAGCGGCGAAACAAGGGACAGCAGAAGTTGGATTGGCCGTTGTCGTCGCTGCGATGGCGCAGATTTCTGTATTTGCGCCCTCCATCTTTGTACCTGGCGTTGCCGGACAGTTTTTTGGCCCCATCGCCATGACAGTAAGTTTCTCCCACCTTGCAGCGCTCTTTGTCGCAATCACGTTTACACCGATGCTCGCTTCGAAATTTCTAAAAGGGAGACGATTTGAATTAGAAGAGACGATACCCGGGAAAACCGCTCCCTTTCGCCCCTTGTCCCCCTTTGATTGGTCTGGCCGCGCCATGCACGACCTGACACAAGGGTATCGCAAGCTGCTCACGTGGAGTTTGCGGCACCGCGGGACTGTCATCGGGGGGGCTGTCCTCATGGTAATCGTCAGCTTTGCCCTCGTCCCGCTGATCGGATTTGAACTCATTCCAACCGTCAACACAAACCAGATCAGCATCACGACCACGCTTGCAAACGGGACCAATCTTGCTACAACGACGAAGTTCACACAAAGACTTGAACAACTCGCACAAGCGCATATGCCCGATGTCAAGTCGATGTTTGCACAAATCGGCAGCACCGCGTCTGACAGTTTTGGCGCGACCAATGCGTCGACCATCACGGTGACACTTGGCGCAAAAGCCCGTAACCTAGACGCCATCGCGCATCAGTTTCACCAATATGTCGCTGCCATACCCGGTGCGCAAATCGTTGTCGAGCCCGTCTCTGCGGCAAGCAATGGACCTGCCTCCGCAGGCGTACAAGTCGATGTGCAAGGGCCTGATTTACAGACACTCGCGATCTTGAGCAACGAAGTCGCACAAATCATGGAGCGCACGAAGGGGTTAGAATATGTAGATAACACACTCTCAACAGGGATGCCGGATGATCAACTGAACATCAACCAAGCCGCACTCCAACAGTACGGGCTCACTGAACAGCAAGTAGAGTCCACACTGCATGATGCCTTCCAAGGCGTGAATGCCTCCACGTACTTTGTCGGGGACAATCAGTACAACATCAACGTGCAGTTGCCAGAGAGCTTCTCACGCAATATTTCGAATCTCTCACAAATCTTTATTATGAACAACGCGGGGGACATGATTCCACTCGAGCAAATTGCGACACTCACGACATCGCAGGAACCCCCAGTGATTGATCATACAAATGGCGTGCGTTCAGTAACCATCAAAGCGAGTGTCTATGGAATTTCTGCAGGGCGCGCACAAAATCAAATCGCTGCGCAGATCCGACATTTGCGCATTCCGGCAGGTTACTCGATCAACTTTGGCCAAGAGGGGAAATTTATCGCGCAAGCGTTTGCTGATCTTGGAATCGCCGTCATCTTTTCAATCGTACTGCTTTACATGGTGATGGCAAGTCTTTTTGAATCGTTTATCACGCCCTTTGTCATCATGTTTTCCCTGCCCCCCACCTTTATCGGAGGCGCTCTAGGGCTTTTTCTCACTCATCGGTCACTGAATATCGATTCTTTTATTGGAGTGATCATGGTGATGGGCCTGATTGCGAACAATGCAATTGTGCTCGTCGATTATACAAACCAACTGCGTGCGCGCGGTCTTTCACTCACAAAAGCGCTTGAAGAAGCCGGGCCCATTCGCCTGCGGCCGATCCTCATGTCAACGCTCACCACCGTCCTTGCCATGCTTCCACTCGTTTTAGGATTTGGTACAGGCGGCGCAACACTAGCTTCAATGGCGACAGTCATCGCTTTTGGCTTGCTCTTTTCAACACTCGTCACCCTGATTCTCGTGCCTGTAGTCTATGTCACAACTGACAACAATCTCACGCGTATCAAGCGACTTTTCCACCGTACATCCCCCATGGATCCGACAATCCCCCAAGGGATGTAGGTCAAATAGAGACACCCATTTCATTTGGCAGGCCCGCCTCTTGCCCAAACACGAAAAGAGGCGGGCCATGCCAGCCCCGCCTCCCCGCTTCCTCACAGATCCCCGCCGTTTACACACGCTCACTCGATGCGCGCGGGGCGATGAAAAAAGTATCCTTGCGCATAAACCGCGCCCTCTTTGGCAAAAAAGTCTGCCTCTTCTTTTCGCTCAATGCCTTCTGCAATGACGGCCACACCTTCCTGACGCCAATAGGCAAGCAACGCTTTCATCATATACATGCGATACGCATCTTTTTCGATATAAGAGACCAGCTGACGGTCAATTTTCACATATTCCGGATGAACCATCGCAAGTGTATAAAGTCCCGAGTATGCGATGCCGACATCATCTACAGCAATTTGAAACCCCTGCTGCCGCAAAGCATGTATCTTCTGTAGCACTTCTTCCTGCGTGTAGGCAGCAAGCCCTTCGCGCTCAGACAACTCCAAAACCACCGCATGCGGATCCAGTGGAAAATGCGCAAGCAACTCTGTCCACGGTTCTGAGAACAGCGTAGAAAGATGAACATTCACAAACACACGCGCCGTATCAGCTACTTCCTGCAGTTCAGAACGATGAGCCAACAAACGTTGCAATCCCAAGCGGATCGTATACACATCCACCTCTTGGCTGCGGCCATGGGATGCGACAAAGGAATAGAAATGTTCCGAACTCGCAAAAGCTTCATGCGGCTCAGGGCGATTGAGCAGCTCAATTGCAAACGTTTGTCGCTGGTCATCACTACCTGGCATAAGCGTAACAATCGATTGATAGTAAGTAGAAAACAAATGGCTCTGTAAGGTAAGATCCACTTGTTTCATCTTTACTTCACAAGGAGTCAAGGTTTTCCGGCGTCGAAACATGCGATTCTCCCCCTAAAGCGAGAATAGCATGTTTCGAACAACCTGAAAAGGCCAGGCACCCACACGCATACGCTTTACTGCGCATTGCCTGCACTTGGCAAAAGAGCAGGCCACTGCGTAACATTCTCGTCGCCAAGTTGCCAATACCCCACTCCTGCCAAATGATCCTGCACCGCAAGTGCGCCCATTGCCTGGAGATGATTTACGCCATCTTGCCAAAATTCCCACTGCACACCATTTGCGTCTCGGTATCGATCGACCCACTGATTCGCTGCCGCATCAAAAGAGAACTGCGTTGCCTGTCCGTCTGCCAGCATCGCATCCATTGTAGAGAGTGGCACGCTGTGCATCTGCGTCGGATCGTTCGTCTGCCAGGCACGCGTGTAAAGAGGTAACCCTAAGATCACACGAGAAGCTGGCACCCCATCTTGCAACACAGTCTGCAAGTTGTCTTGTACCCACTGCTGCGTTGCGACTGGTCCTGGTGTCGTGTCACCACTCCAGTGCTCATCATACGCCATAAGAAACAGATCATCGACAGTGTTGCCAAGTTGCCCATAGTCATAGGCTTCTGACCATGAACCGGCAGATGGCACAGCCACGTCAATCGACGTCACAAGTCCTTGTGCGTGTAAAGTGGATGTAAGCTGCTGCATAAAAGCTGTCAAATCTGAACGCAAATTTCCAGGTACATTCTCAAAATCAATATTTGCACCATCTAAATGAGCCGTCTCACACGTAGTCGCGATGCTCTGTACGAGTGCCGTGCGCTGCGTTTGGCTGGAGAGCGCAGCAGTGAGCAGGTCTGGCTGTTCAGAGCCAAACAGTCCCCACACTTTTTTCCCATAGCTGTGCAGCGTATCCGCAAAAGACGCAGGCAAAGTACCCGTAAATTGCAAGGTGCTGTCTAAATGAAATCCATCATAGACAACCGTATTCACAGCGGTATCCTGCTCATCCTCCGCAAGGTCATTCGCAAGTGATTCCCCATAGTTAAACCCAAGTACAATCGGCGATCCACCTGCAACCACGGCCCCCGCAGTCGGAGCGACAGGAACTGCCTGTACAATGCCAAGCGGTTCATGCAAGGCAGCCTGCTGGCAGATCGCAAGCATATTTTCAAGTACCACAGCCGCGTCAGCACGCGTCAGATACACAGGGTCAGCGGATGCTGGCAAACCTGAAAAGACGCCAAGTTTCGTAACCGCAGCAAGTGGAGACACCCCTGCAGGCAAAGTATAGTGTAGCCGCGAATGCTCCAGCGCCGCGACAAAAAAGGAGGCAGCATCACCCCGCGAGGCCGCATAATTCTCATGGAAGCCCGTGCGCAAATCGATCCAATAGGGGTTTAGCCACCCCGCAAGTTCTGCACTTCCCACCACTTCATACGCCCAATTGCCAGCTGGAACGTCAGAAAAGAAAATGCCCTTAGATGCAGGTTGCACGTCCGTATACGGAGTGAGCGCATTCATTAAATACGCTAAAAACTGCCCGCGCGTAACCCAGGCATTCGGCATAAAGGTTCCATTTGCATAGCCGTGAAGAACTCCCGTTTCAGTGAGTTGAACAATCGCTTGACGCGCGAAACTATTTGCAATATCAGAATACGGATAGACTGCGGCAAATGCGATCGTAAATACACTCCCTGTTATCGCAGCAGCAGCAAATACACTCCCCATCTTCTTTCGCATGACCGTCTCCTTTATTTAGACTCGTAAATCTAGTATATCGGACATGTCGCCATGCGGCGCGCGGTATTATCTAACTGTATCGGTGTGTTTTACAAAATGCGACGTAAAGCCCCGCACTTCATCCCTGAAAATAGGAAAGCGCCTCTCAGATATACCTTCCTTTTGACAAAAATGCGACGCAAGAGCCGAAAAACTTGCTCTAGCAAATGAATTTATGATAGCTTTAAAAACGGTCCACCCCTGCGTGGGATGATGTAGGGCAAGTCATGAGAAACGATGGGATGGTGTAAGCAATGCCAGGAGTAAAACAGCGCATCATAGGAATCGGAGCCGTCGGCTTGATCACTGCCTTGACACTTAGCGGTTGCGGGACAAGCCCTAGTACGACCGCGGCATCGGCCCCCGCAAAACAGCAAAACAACGTGGTCGTCCACAACTCAACCGGTGGCGAATCCCTTGTAGAAGGCGGAGCACCCTATTCTGGAGCGGCGAAACTCAAACAATTTGAAACGACAGCAAAGAATCAGCCGCAAAATGAACAAGCTCAAATCAATGCAGCCATCAGTGCAAACATCAACGGTAAACCTCAACTTGCGATCCAATACTATCAAAAGGCCATTCAAATCGCGCCAAAAGATGCGATCCCGTATAATAATATAGGGAATATCTATTATCGAACACTAAACCAACCGCAAAAAGCACTCCCTTACTATGTGAAAGCTACACAAGTCAATCCCAGCTATGCCTATGGTTGGTGGAATCTAGCCTTGTGTCAAGGCCAACTCAAAGACGTGAATGCGGAAAAACAAACCCTCACACAAGCTCTCAAAGTCATTCCGCCATCAAACTCGCTGTACTCTGTACTCAAACAATTGCAAGCAACGGTGAACGGTACGAAATAGCGAAAAATAAAACCTCCTAAGCACCAATGGGTCGTCCATTGTCACGGAAAAGGATGACCCATTGGTGCCTAGATCGCAGACGTTCACGCCATCGAACGCACAGAAAGCGAGATAATGAATGGACAACCTGGCTATGGTGTACGAACAGTCTACAAAATTCAGGATGGGTGTGGTGTCGTAATGAGAGACATGAAGAGGGTTGGATTCCCATCACCAACGTGATCGCTGACGAGTAGATTGTCGAGTTTAAAAACAATAATGATTGAGAACAGAGCCTTAAAAAATTGCAAAATGATATGCGAACAGATAGCACTATTGGGCGGTAAACACACAATACTAACAAAAAAGCATCCCAGTGATTATAGACATCCGTCTCACAAGGCCCATTCCATTAAGGGTAACTGATATGAGGCAAAAATCTGTTCTTCTTCTAAGGCAGTGTGGCTCAACACAACATAACCTCCATTTCATTTTCTCAACACACAGGAGCAGCGGAAGTATTTTTAAGTGTTCTTGATCACTTTTTGAAGCCCACCAAACTGCCACCGCCCCATCTGAATTCCCGATTGGAAATAGCATGAAGGAATTCAAGACAGTCACCACAAGAAACCAGCCCCAAAACACAGGATCAAGTTTTCAATCCCCGAAAGCAAAACAAACACGCCCACAACCACTTGAGCAAGTACGCCTGCCAGCGCAACGGCAACCCCATGGAAGCCACTTGAAATCCCTTCGCTTTCCACAAATCCATTAAGTAATACAAGCCGTAATTGAAAGACGCCTGCACGGAAAAGACAAGGTCCGATTCCCACTTGAATACGTTTCTCCGCATTCAGAGGAGCACGTCCACTTTCGGACGTTGAGTGGCATCATTGGCATGATGTAACCGCAATCATAGCAACGCTTACTGGAAGGGTAGAACTTGTCGATCTTGATGATTGTTCTCCCATACCACGCCGCTTTGTATTCGAGTTGCCTGACAAGTCCCCCCAGCCGACATCGAGGCCACTGGAAAACTTGTGGTTTCACCGGAACAGCTAAAAAGGCGTGACAAAAGACAACCCCATTCCAGTTTTCTGGAGTACGGGTCGTCGTTTCGATGACTAAGTAGGTAGGTAAGAATGATTTCTGACCTGACCAGTTTCAATATTCGCTTTAAATTTACGGTGAATATGGACATGGCGCCTTGTAACTCCATGCCAACAAGACCCAAAGATGCCGCTACCTCATACCCGCGATTCGCCATAGGTTCTGCTTAGCACACATACATGCCCGCATCTTTATTGAATTGAAATTCCTCTTCTTTCTTGCGGCTCCCGTGTGTGATAGATTGATTCAATTGGCAGCCAATTCAATATCATTGTCGCTACTATACTTTATATTTTCCTTTTCCGAATAGGTAGTATCTCCGATGACCATCTTGACTTCCACGCCGGCTATCTTGTTTTTTTCAATCAGTGTTTGTAGCTGCTCCAAGTCATCCACAACCGTTTCTTTCAACAGATTAAGCATTTCTTGAACTTTCGGAAGCTGGCAGACGCCCCCTTCCGATTCGAGCACGGCGATGAGTTTTTGACAGTAGGCAATTTCGTCCTCCAACACATCGGTGGTATTCTTCGCTGAGAACTTGGTTTTTAGGGATTCATCGACCTTACAGTAGTGCTCCTTCAGCTCATCGTAAACGAATGAGAAGTCAACCAGTTCATTGACCTGACGCAACATATTATCCTTGGGAATAATTAAGTGATAGAGTTCGATGTATGGACATAAAGTCATGGATTGTTGTTGTCGAATCAGTGGACTCACCTGCTTCTCTGGATGCATTAATTATTTAGAAAAAAGACATATTCCCCGCAATTTATTGGGAGATTGTACCTTTTATGCAACCAGGGGGACTTTTTCAGTGGCCTCGTTCATATGGGGCGGGGTAAGAAATGTATGCGTTTTGAAACCAAATCCCATGAGATTTCGTCTACACTGCGTAGTTAAGAGGAGGGTGTTTTCGTGAAAAAAGTGTTTGTTTTTCTCGCAAGCCTACTGAGTGTGGCGATGTTTCTTACAGGGTGCGGTATCAAAAACAAAAACAATTTTGAAGATACTTCAAAAGATGTTTCTATAAATTATAATGCTTATAAAAAGTCAACCCCCACTTTTTCTCAAATAACTTATTTTAAAATAATAAACAGCAGCGCGTGGTTAATGAATAGAAATGGGATATGGCATGCGACTACAATTCAAGGCACATGGCACAAAGTATTTCATTTACAACATCCGTCGCTAAGCCCATCCGTACAATTTGACCCTGTTACTGAAAATATAGGCTGGC
>NZ_MPDK01000016.1 GCF_003144315.1 Sulfoacidibacillus thermotolerans
ACCGCCGTATGCGGACCCGCATGTACGGTGGTGTGAGAGGTCGGGGGCTAGCCGCCCCCTCCTACTCGATCTGCTATGATCAGCTCGTGACGGACGGCGATCGAACGCAGTGTATTTTTTGTACATCAAGAAGGGGGCGGATTGATGAGTAGTTTAATGGGAAAAGTCGCTTTAGTCACTGGTGGCGGACGTGGAATCGGAGCTGCGACAAGCAAATTACTTGCCGAGCGCGGAGCGCGCGTTGTGGTGAATTACGTCGGAAATCAGGCCAGTGCAGAACAAGTAGTTGCTGAGATTGTTCAAAAAGGCGGAGAAGCACTGGCTGTGCAAGCGGACGTACGCGATGTAGGGCAGGTCGAACAGATGGTTGGCGTCGCTGTTAAGAAATGGGGAACAATTGATCTTCTCGTCAACAACGCCAATATGTCGTTTGCTATGAAACCGATTGCAGATATGACATGGGATGAATTTGCACAAAAGTTAAACGATGAGATGAAGTCTGCCTTTTATTTGACGCAAAGTGTAACACGAGTGATGGTGCGTCAGCATTACGGACGCATCGTGTATATCGCAAGTGGGCTTGCACGACGTCCAGGGCCACGTATGGCGGCACATGGAACAGCAAAGGCGGCACTCGTTCAGTTTGCGCGCTTTGTTGCGCAAGAGTATGGGCCCATGGGAATTACGGCTAACGTCATTTCGCCTGGACTTGTACAAACTGACGCTACACGTTTTCAACCAGAGGAATACCTAAAACACACAGCTGAGGTGACGCCGCTTGGCCATGTGGCGACGCCAGAAGATATCGCACACGCAATTGCGATGTATGTTAGCGATGACACACAGTTTATTACAGGTGTCTATGTGCCGGTTAATGGCGGCCTGTCGATGGACTAAGAAAAAGCAGATTGTCAATTTGCCACGGAATGATGGACGATCTCCAGGTTGATTTCAGGCCTTCTATTGTATTATGGTAGCGAGGTCAAAGAATCTCCATTTGAAAGGATGGACTGGTCGAAGTGGCATTTTTACAAGGGGTGTGGAACGGAATTTTAACGGCATGGATTGCGATTGGGACGCGTCTTTTTCCCCACACGATTCATCCGATGATCGTTCACTTCCCAATCGTATTGTTATATCTAGCATTGTTTGTTGAAATTGTGCGCTACGGGACAAAAAATCGGCGCGATCGATTTTTTGATCGCGCGAGTTTTTGGATTCTTACACTCTCGCTATTTGCACTTGTTGCCACGGCATTAGCTGGCATCCTCGCAGAACAGTATGTGAAATTCACACCAGCGACTGAGCAATTGTTGTCTGCTCATCAACGGGATGCCGTTTTAACAGGTGTTTTTGCACTGGCTGCGTGGGTTGTACGAGTGTTTAGCAAGTATCCGATGCGCGAAGCAAAGGGGCGTGAACAAGCTTGGTCGCTGTTTCGTACAGGGAGAGGACGCTCCTCACTGCTTGCGACGTTTTTGCTGTTGCTAGCTGTGATCATGGTGAGTATCACCGGATCGCTCGGCGGGACAATGGTTTATCATTATGGCGTTGGTACACCTAAGTCATTGAAAATACACCAGGTGGCGAGCGGGCATTTGTCGTCTGCAGCTTCGGCAAGGTAGTTACTGTAAACTGCTAAGCGTGAGAAGGAAAACCTTCTTTTACACACAAGCGACACAAAGGCCGCAAGTCCAGCGATGGATGATTGCGGTTTTTGTGTCGCTATGTAAAGCGGAGTTATTCATCCAAAATGCAGTCTAATCGGCACATGTCCTCTACGCTTTCACGTGCTACAAGTAAACGTGCAAAGCCTTCTTTAACAAGTACAGCCGCTGGTCGAGGGATGCGATTATAATTGCTTGCCATTGAATAATTGTATGCCCCCGTGCAAGAAATTGCGAGAAGATCTCCTGCTTTTGCTTCGGGTAACTGCGCATCCCAAACAAGCATATCTCCGCTTTCACAACATTTACCTGCGATTGATACTTTTTCAGTTGGTTTTTCGTGCATGCGTGTCGCAATGGCAGCTTCATATTTTGCTCCATAGAGAGCTAATCGAGGGTTATCCGTCATGCCGCCATCGACTGCTACATACGTACGGACGCTTGGAATTTCTTTGCGACTCCCGACTTCATAGAGTGTCGTTCCAGCTTGTGCCACAATACTGCGACCTGGTTCTAGCATCAGCAGGGGAAAGGGAATCCCAAAAGATGAAAATGCATCTTGTGTCACATGGATCAATTCTGCTGTAAGTCGTTCGATGGGCGTAGGCGTATCTTCTTCTGTATAACGAACACCTAGACCTCCACCAAGGTTTAAGACACTCAGTTCCAACTGATAATTGCTTGTCAGAAATGCGTATTGTTCGGCAAGGCGATGAGCAGCCAAACGAAATCCTTCGACGTCGAAGATTTGTGACCCGATATGTGAGTGTAGGCCGACGAGATGCAATTCTTCATGTTCTTTTACGCGACGAACGGCCATCTCAATTTGTCCGCTTTTTAAGTCAAAACCAAATTTCGAATCTTGCTGTCCGGTTGAGATAAATTCGTGCGTGTGAGCCTCAACGCCTGGTGCAACGCGCAAAAGAATGTCAAGTGAGCGCCGTTGTTCGCGCAAGATCGCAGCGAGTAACTCAATTTCATAGAAGTTATCGACAATGATGAGCCCGACGCCTGCATGTACGGCATAACGCAATTCTCGCTCACTCTTATTATTTCCATTCATACAAATGTGATTTGGATTAAATCCTGCTTGCAGTGCAGTATATAATTCACCCTCAGAAACCACGTCGAGCCACATGCCTTCAGATTTTGCAATTTGGCAAATGCCAATGGTGCAAAATGCTTTGCAAGCGTATGCGATACGGTAGGGTAAATGCGCATGCTGAAATGGGCGCTGATAAGCGCGCATTTGTTCGCGAATAAACAACTCGTCATAAACGTAAAGAGGTGTACCATATGTCTTTGCAAGTTTTGAGACGGGAATTTCACCAATCGCAAGTTCCCCATTTTCTAAAATTCTACTTGTTCCATAAAGCTCCATCGAAAAGCTCCTTTCTGATCTTGCACTGCTTCTTTGATCTCGTTCTTAAGCACTTGCCTACATCGTATGCCTTTGTTGCAAATCTTGTCGCAGCTGACAAGGTTGAAGCATTTCACATCGTACGCGTATTGACGGGTACTGCACAAGGGGGATAGGCTTTGTTTAGATAGGCTCGTCAGAGAACCACTTTAGAATAGTTATACACGATTGCGTTTAAGTATACAATCTCGCAAACAACCTGCAGACTTTCTGATATATAGATGACTATATCAGTATGCTGTGTTATTCTGTATTCAGGGGGGATTTATGATGACACGACGACAGTTGTGGCTTGCTTTTTCCTTTGTAACAACTGCAACGTTTATGGTAAACGTCGACAGCAGTATCGTTAATGTCGCGCTGCCGACGTTATCGCATCAATTTCATTTGAGCGTGGCTTCCTTACAATGGGTTGTGACGATGTATTTGTTGGTGATCACTGCGATTTTGCCAATCGTTGCGAAACTTGCTGATGTATTCGGACGCAGGCGAATTTTCGTCATTGGTCTTATGATTTTTTCTTTGAGTTCATTGTTTTGCGGACTATCCCCCAATTTTCCTGATCTCGTGGCAGCTCGTGGATTGCAAGGCGTAGGGGGAGCCATTATGCAGGCAAACGTCATGTCAATTGTCACATTAATGTTCCCTGTAGAGATGCGTGGACGGGCACTTGGCACGATCGGTAGCGTGGTTGCGGCAGGAACGTTAATGGGTCCTATCTTAGGCGGGCTGCTCATCTCCTGGTTTGGGTGGCCTAGTATCTTTTATGTGAATGTTCCCATTGGAATTCTTGGTGTTGCGGGGATTTTACGCTATGTGCCAGAATTCCCGGGAAAGCCGTTACAACGCAGTTTTGATCTGCTAGGCGGTGTGCTTTTTGCCGCTTTTGTCGTGAGCTTTCTCACGCTGTTTGCAGATCTGTCTCATGCTGCCGTATCCTATAAAGATGGAGCATTGACGATTGTAACAGCGCTCTTGCTGTATGCATTCATCCGCGTAGAATCGCGCCATCCAGAACCGCTTGTCGAATTGTCGGTGTTTAAACGCCCACTCTTTTCAGCAGCAATGGGGGCCGGTCTGTTATACTGGATCTTGATGTTGTTTCCGGCTTTTTTGATGCCGCTATATTTACAAGAAGTCTTGCATTTACCAGTCTGGGAGATTGGACTTTTGATGACGCCACAGAGTATCGCCATGTTGGTGATTTCGCCAATCGGCGGTTATTTAAGCGATCGCTATGGGACAGTTGGTCCTGCTGCTTTGGGAATAGGATTGTTTGTGGCGGCTGATATTTGGTTTGCCTCACTAGGGACGCACGCATCACTCTTGTCTGCCATTGGTGCACTGACTTTGCAAGGCATAGCGGCTGGTATGTTTAGCTCACCGAACAACGCAGAAATCTTCAACCGAGCTGACAAGGAAATGACAGGTATTGTCGGCGGATTAATCGCGTCTGAACGCAATTTCGGTCGGTCGCTTGGTGTCACTTTCGCTGCGCTTGCACTTTCACTTGGAATGCAGCTTTTTAGCGGGACGCGCGTCAAGAGTGCGGAGATGGGAGTGCTGCCAAGCCATGTGTTTGTGACAGGTTTCGATTTTGCGTTTTGGATCGCAGTTTGCGTCGCACTTTTGGCGATGATGTTTGTCTTTTATCCGCGCTTGCGTAGGGATAAAGGACTACGAGAAGTGGCCATGATAAAAGGAGAGTGAGTTTTACGGGCAGCCTATCCGCAGATTCAAGACAAAAACGTCAAACAGGCAAGCATTTGCCCGCATTTTTGCTACTATTAATCGCGAAACGACCTGCACATGGCGGCGCACTGATGACAGAACTCGGCGAGTTGTTGCCGGATTGGACCATAGACAGCGGCGGGGTTTATCGCGTGTTGCGCGACATGGAAGAACATGGGTTGCTGCACTCTGCTTGGGATACGCCAGACGGTGGTCCACCACGTCGCATCTATATGCTAACTTCAGAAGGGCGGCAAGAATTAGAGCGCTGGCGCGAAGATATCTTGGCGCGCAAACGCGGGCTTGATCTGTTTGTGAATATGTATGATGAATGGATCCGGCAAAATCCTGAGTCCTGACTTGATTATATACCCTGCAGGGTATATAATCAAACTGTAAACCGAATGGTGTGTGATAAGCATTCGGTCACAACGTGGGATATTAGAGGAGATTTCAGGAGGGATTTTGATTATGGCAGTACCACAATGGATGTCAATTGACGTAAAAGAGCGTATGAAAGCCAATAAAAACTTGCAAATTATTGATGTGCGCGAGCCGTACGAGTATAATTCAGGTCACATTCCTGGAGCGAAGTCGATTCCTTTGGGTCAATTGCAACATCGTCATCATGAAATTGACAAAAACGAGGAAGCGGTCATCGTATGCTTGAGCGGCGGTCGCAGTTCATCGGCTTGCAATTTCTTGCACAGTATGGGTTATAAAAACATCTACAATCTCATGGGCGGTATGTCTGGTTGGGATGGAGATGTGGAGTAAGCTTGTAGGAGTATTTGCCTCCTTGGCGAAATAAATAGGTCCACGCGCGACGAAGCCTAGTTTTGCCTGCGCGTGGCATTTTCGCCTAGGCGAAGGAGTAAAATGGGGGGTTGCGCGTGCTGATCGGAAAAAAGGACCAAGAGGCAATTAAATCGCACTTTGCTGCGTTGACTGGCAAAGTGCGCATGGTGTTTTTTGAGGCAGCTTTAGATTGCCCGTATTGCCCACAGACGAAACAACTCGTCACTGAACTTGCGGAGTTATCACCACTGCTTGAAGTCGAAGTATATAATTATCATACAGATGAAATTGCCGTGAAAAAATACGGAATCAATAAAATTCCAGCCATTGTTTTGCTTGATGGCGAAGAGAAGGACTATGGAATTCGATTCTACGGAATTCCCTCAGGATATGAATTCTCAACGTTGATTGAAGACATCATGATGGTTTCTACAGGAAAAACCTCCTTGACAGCAAAAACAATCGAGACATTGAAAAATCTCAAACAAAAGGTCCATCTACAAGTTTTTGTGACCCCTACCTGACCTTATTGCCCAGCCGCGGTGCGGCTTGCCCATATGGCAGCATTTGTGAGTGATCAGGTGGTAGGCGACATGGTAGAAGCCTCTGAGTTCCCAGAACTCTCGGATCGATTTGATGTCTATGGGGTTCCTAAGACGATCATCAACGAAACAGGCAGCATGGAAGGCGCTGTGCCTGAGAACATGTTTATGGAGAAAATACTGCAGACGATTGGACAATGAAAGGAGTCGCTATGTGATGGCGGGATGCATGACGATTACCCTTCCTGAATTTAAGAGCAAACTCTTTGCGCGCGATCGGATGAAAGTCGTTGACGTGCGTGAGATTTCCGAATATCGTGAGGGTCATGTCGAAGGATCGGTATTGATCCCACTCGGTGAACTTCCTCATCGCTTACATGAAATCAGTCCGCATGAAGAAGTGATTCTCGTGTGCCGTTCCGGCAATCGCAGTTCGCAGGCGTGCGATATCTTGCGTCAGCGCGGCTATACGAATGTTCGCTCTCTGACGGGTGGGCTTTCCGCTTGGGGCGCATAATTGAGCGATCTCAAATGTTGTTTTGGATATAGAAAAAGTGGCCTTGTCTTGTTTTTAGGGCGAGGCCCTTGGCTTATATGAACATATGAATGGGGATGGAATATGAATACAACAACGCTTATTCTTCTGATCATCGCGGTCTTTCTCGTTGTCTATACGTTTACAAAGCGTAAGGCAGGTGTCGGTGTTCGCTCGATTTCAACGAGTCAGTTAGAAGAAGCACTAAAAAGTAAAGAAGGCAAAACGTTCCTTGATGTGCGAGAACCGGGTGAGTATAAGAGTGGTCATGTCCCTGGGATGAAAAATATTCCACTCAGTCAACTCTCGCGCCGGTTAAACGAAATTCCCAAGGGGAGCGAAATTTATCTCATGTGTCGCAGTGGTCACCGCAGTGTGCAAGCGGCGCGCATTCTAAAGGGAGCGGGATATGAAAATATTATCAATGTTGCTGGAGGCATTACTGCTTGGCGGGGTCCAGTAAAAAAATAATGTTGTACCACGGTGCGGAGAGGTGGGACGAAACGAATGGCAGATGAGATGCAACGTTTTAATGAACAGATGGAGTATCCTGCAGAAGTCAAAAATCGTTTGCGTCGCATTGAGGGACAGGTACGCGGTGTACTTGGTATGATGGAGAATGAACGCGGTTGTCAAGATGTGATCACGCAACTTACAGCCGTTCGTTCTGCGGTAGATCGGGTGCTGATGTATATTGTTGGGGCGAATATGGAACGGTGTATTCGCAGGGAAGTTGATGAAGGGACACCTGCAGATGACGTGATTCGTCAGGCGATTGAGGCGCTCATGCGCAGTCGATAACAGTGAGAAAATAAGTCGTAGACTGATCGTCTCCCAATTACCATGGGGGATTTTTTTCGCTATTTTACCTCTTTATACGTGAACAGCGTATAATGAAAGAGCGAGATAGAACATCAAGTAAGATGCTCGAGATTTGTTTGTATCATTTTGAACAGAGGATTGTATAGGAGGGGTCACATGGGTCACAGATTTAATCCTGCCCATTTAGATCGGTTACTTTCGGCAGATCGGCAAAAGATGTTACCGCCAGAGAGAATTCTTGATCGCATTGGACATACAGAGCAGACTACACTTGCGGATGTAGGGGTTGGGCCGGGATATTTTGCTTTACCTGCCGCAAAACGCACAAGTAAAACAGTGTATGGTATCGATATTCAACCGGAAATGCTGATTGCACTAAAAGAACGGGCAGGTGATGCTGGACTGACGAATGTCAAGGCCGTGTTAGGACATGCACACGAAGTACCCCTAGAGACTGCCGCAGTTGATTGTTCGCTATGCGCATTTGTCTTACACGAGGTAGAAAATTTACCTGCTGCGTTAACTGAACTGAAGCGAATTACAAAAAAAGGAGGGAGAATTGGAATTATTGAGTGGGAGAAGAAGCCTACTGCATATGGTCCGCCTGTATCAGAGAGATTGGGGAAAGCACATTTGCGCGAGCAAATGGAGGAAATTGGTCTTTTACATATCGAAGAATGGACTCCCAATGAAGATCAATATATGTTAATTGCAACGGTCTAGTGACCGCATACCGTTTTTCTGTCGAACAGAGAAAAAGGCTTACAAACCAATGGGTTTTCCCAGGTTTGTAAGCCTTGATGACAAGCGCTGCGATTAGTCATGCCACATAAATGGTTTTTGCAAAAAGTCGCTCGCGATTTGCACACCTACAAAAGCTCCCTGTCCTGCTGCAATCACAGATTGACTGGGTACATTGGCTAACAGACCTGCGACATAGATCCCTTCGTAGGGAGTCTTTCCGTCGAAAGACGTTTCATTCACATAGCGAATTTTTTTGCTTGGGACATGTTCGTTGACTGAGAGTGTGAAATCGTGTTTTGTTAGAAGTTCATAGCCTAAGTTGACGGCAAGCACAAGATAAGGCGCAGTATAGGACTGCCCGTCTTCTGTTTGTACAGTGTAGGGTCTATCCTTGGTTGTAAACCCTGTCACCGTAGCAGTTACGATTTCTCCGCCTAATTGCGTTACTTGTTGGCGTGCCTCTGAAAGCCACTGGTCTCCTGAGATTGGCTGCGCTACCCCAGGGTAATTAAATACTGCTTTCACTTGACTTATCTGTGATTTTTGCTGATCTAGGACTAGCGTTTTCATACCTGCTTTCCTTGTGTATAGGGCACAGCTCAGCCCAGCAACGCCTCCGCCAATAATCAGAACATCCATCGCTTAACACCCCTACTTATAACAAGTTGCACATATACCCCTTATGGTATAGAAGGGAGAATAGGTTGTCAAATCTTTTTGCTATTTTGTAACTTGGATAATCGCCGCAACAAGTGATAAGATCTGCTTATTTAGAGGCAACCTCGACGAAGCAGGCATTCATAGCAAAAGCCATCTCTGTGTGGTTTTAAGTAAGTTTGAAGGGATGGAAGCAAAGATGATTAAGGCTGTCTTGTTCGATCAAGACGGAGTGATGATTGACACGGAACGCGATGGGCATAGAATTGCTTTTGAAAAAGCATTTCAGGAGTTTGGATACGATATCTCCTGGGATGTACAATTGTATCACGAACTGCTTCAAACGGGGGGTGGCAAGGAACGAATTCGGCACTATTTTGAGCATTACTATAGTGGGGATATTCCATCTGATTTGACGAAATTCACAAAAGAGTTACACGAACGAAAAACGGAGATCTTTTTACAAATGGTATCCTCGATGCCGCTTCGCCCGGGGATTCGACGCTTTATGGAAGAACTTAATAGCGCACATATCCCTATCGGCATATGTACCACTTCACACGTAAAAGTGGCAAATACCATCGCTAAACAAGTGCTTGCTGGGATAAAATTTGAACTTGTTTTGGCTGGAGATATGGTGGCTGAGAAAAAACCGCACCCCGAGATTTATCAGAGGGCACTCAAACATCTCAATATTAAACCTACAGAATGCCTTGTCATTGAAGACTCAAATATTGGGGTGAGAGCTGCAAAAGCAGCAGGTTGTTACGTGTTAGCTACGTATAATGATTTTACGCGGCATGAAGATTTGAGCCAAGCTGATTTCATCGTAAGTTGCTTAGGAGATAAAGACGGCGAACAAGCACAGTTTGTCAAGCATTCAATAGATCTTTCTACGCCCGGAGTGATCACATTTGCTGATCTTGTAAACGTGTTTTGACGTTTTCGGTGGACTGTGTAAGGGCCATGGCAGGTATATTCTGTCGCTATAAAATAGGAATCGCGGGGGTGTATGAAGTCCCCGCGAGTATTCAGTCAATGGCTAAGTGTATCAAGTGACAGATCAGCACCAAGGCATCCAATAACGACGCCCTCCTGATTTTTGATCGGGACTGAAATTGTTAGACAGGGGCGCCTTGAAATCGCAGAAATATAGATTTCAGACAAATACTTTTGACCATTCATTGCGGCAATCCACCAGGGTCTTTCACTCGCGTTGAGGAGACCAGCAGGTGGATCGGAAAAGATGAATCGACCATCCGAAAAATTAGACCAGATTGCTTCAAAGATGGGCATTCGGGCTTTTAGGTCTTGCAGCCGCTTTTCATGTGTATGTGCGTTTAATTCTATCATTTCTGGTTGCCTTGCTTCTTGAGATAAGAGATCCTGGACCTGTTCAATTACTTTTTTATTTACTCTCGCCTGCAAAGGGTCATCAACACCGAAGGTTGTAGAAAATTCAGCGAAGGCAGTATGGATGAGTTGTGAAGTTTTGCGCAAATGGTCGGTTGAGCGAGTTAAGAGATCAATTTGTTTGCGTTGCTCCTGCATTTTATCGAGCAACAGGTTCATCTGACCGAGCGTGTCTTGCATTAGATGTGTGACATGGGTTACGCGAGTCTCTACTTTTTCGGTTGCGATCGACTGGGCTTGACTCGCACGGGTTGCTGTTTCCACCTGTATTCTCAATTCATTGAAATGAGTGGCCATATGGCTGACTTCGTTTACCATTTGTGCGATGTTTGTTTTGCCTTTTTTTGCAGTGGATTGGCCGAGTTCAGCAGCTTGAACAATGGAAGTCATTCCATTTCCTATATTTATCAGAATTTCATTCGAATGTTCGACTGCAGTACGGCTCTTTTCGGCTAACGTGCGAATTTCCGCGGCTACTACAGCAAACCCTTTGCCCTCGGTACCTGCTCGCGCAGCTTCAATCGATGCATTTAAAGCGAGTAGATTCTTTTGTTTCACAACACTTTGGATGATTTCGTGAATTTCCTGCACACGACTTGCCTCTTGCGCGAACTGATGTGTTTTATCCTGGATTGCGTTTGCTACTTCATCAATTTCTTGCATCATTGCTTCAGTCTTTGCAAGTAAAGCGATGATTCCCTGAGTGATGACCTGTGTTGCATTTGTTTTGTTGTGCAATTCATTCATAGCTTGTGCAATTGAATGGGCTGCGAATGCGATCTCTGAAGCGGCATCCGTCGTTTCCGCGAGTGATTGAATTGCCGCTTGACCGTCCTGATTTACGTTTTTTTCAATCGAAATAGACTGATCGGCGATCGACTGCAGGACATTCGCGCTACTTTCAACTTCCCTTACAACGGCTGAAAGTCTATCAGTTGTTGCTTGGGATTCGTATACGAGCATTTTTAAATTTTCTTTTGAATCATCAGTCAGGGGAGAAGCGGTTGCACGGGGTGTAGCTGATATCATTGGCAGTTTCTTAGTCCACATCTTCATTCTCCCTTATTCAGTTCATATGTACACGATACATGTAGGATTTATACAGAGTAAGCGGAGAATAAATCCCCTTATGTGTAAGTGTACCTGACAATTCTGATGAATTTCAAGAGAAAAATCATTGATAAAGAGCATATGATGCGTTTGATTTCAAATTTGTGTGATCTTACATTACATTAAGAGGAACACCTCTTTCTCGCAAATTCATTTTAAAAAAAGTGGGCGTGATGGCTTGACTTAGATTCCGCAGGATGATATTCTACTCGTGTCCCCAAAACGAGTGCCCGTAGCTCAGCTGGATAGAGCGTTTGACTACGAATCAAAAGGTCGGGAGTTCGAATCTCTCCGGGCACGCCATATCTACTTGTGATGATTCAAATGCATGATTTCTCATGCGGGTGTAGTTCAATGGTAGAACTTCAGCCTTCCAAGCTGATAGCGTGGGTTCGATTCCCATCACCCGCTCCAAAGTAAAGACTCTGAATCCCTTGTGCTACAAGGGATTTTTTGTTTAGTAAATATCTTACAGGGTTAACTAATCAGCGTGCTTAGGAACGAGTTGAGGACGAACCGATTTTTTCGAGCCTGTCGGCCATCTCACGATTGACCCGCACTGATTCGTGCAAATCTAAATCGGCTGTGGTGGACTGGACCTCTGTCCAGAACTACGAGTTTACTGACTCAACGAAAATGATACTGCTCTATCCTCGGTTTATCATTTTAGAAGTCCAAAATCGTCCCCCATCGTTAGTTTGATAAAGAACTCCTTTTATCGCAACCCACCCTATATTGGAATTGATAAAGTTTAATGGAGCATTGTGAAAATGAATATTTGCGTGCAAAGTTGACCAGGATTTCCCACTATTTGTCGTTCGATAGAGCACATTAGACTGTGATCCTTCAATAAAAAGAGTTTGTGAATTCACTTGATCGTAAGGAACAGCCTGTAATGAGGTTGCAATATCTAATACGCGTGGTGAACCAAACGTCCAATGTTCTCCATCATCATCGCTCTGTCCAATGGATACTTGATTAGAAGAACCTACCATTTCAATAAACATTGTACCTTGTCTTCTGTTTCTACCCCAAAAGACTGGAACTCCAGAATTCACATAGTAATGAATGGCTGATGTAGGAGAATTGTTTCCAGATATCGCATCGATCCATTTATTTCCGAAATCACGGGTAACCAACAATGGGATTTTAGTTGAGGGCCATTGTCCTGTATTGGTCATTGCCAAGAAACCCTCTTTATTATTTATGAAGGAAATTCCGTTTACAAAACACGACATTGGCAATTTGAAGGACGGATACATTGTGGAAGATATCATTTCCCATTTACTAGGATTTATGATGCTAGATGTATAAAGGGCCTTATAAGATCCAGAAAGAAGGGGTGCGGATACGAGTACAAACAGGTGGGTCTTTGTTACAGAAAGGTATAGATTTTGAAAGCCATTCTTTTTGGGTAATTGCAACGTTGAGTCTGAAAAAGAAATTGCATTTTTTCTGTTAATGGTAAAGTGCGTAATCTCCATTGTTGAATTTTGAATCGTTCCAAGCCATGCAGTGTTTTTCTCAACTAGGAAAGAATAGCCGTGAGTTGGCCGTGTTCCACGATCAAGTGGTGTATATTCTCCTGCGCTATTTCCGATCTCTGACAGAGGCATGAGAGATGAGGGGACGTTTTTTTCTATCCAATTGGAACCGCCATTATGAGTGTAGAGGATGTCCCATTGATCGGGTGTTTGATCAGCGAGTGCCCAACCCATATGAGAATTCAGCATTTGAATGGACACAATTTTCAAAGGAAGCTGGTAAAAAGTTACCTTATGAGAGACGTGTTGTTTCATTGTACTTATAACATTGTTTGCATTTTCAGCACCGCATCCTGTAAGAAACGTCGCTATACCTAGTAGGCTTGCGAAAAAAACAAACATCTTTTTCACGGAATACCCTCCTCTTAACCATGCAGTGTAGACGAAATCTCACGGGATTTGGTTTCCAAACGCGTACATTTCTTACCTCGGGGCCATCTCTTAGTCATTCTCATGACTTTGGGACAGCCCCTTTTGAGTGATCGGGACGTCGAACAAGACCACCGATTCATCAAAATGTACGTTTCAAAAGATCACACACTGCTGATTGAACGGTTGGATATAGAAAACTAAATCCGTTTTTTATCGCCTTATCCGGTATAACTCTTTGACCTTCCAGCACTAAGTTGGCCCGTTCACCTAATAACGCATGCAGTAAAAACGGAGGAATTTTGACCCAACTCGGTCTTTGAAGACAAGTAGCAATCTCTCTTGCAAGATCATTCATATGTACCGGATATGGCGCAGTTACATTTATAATCCCTTGAATAGTTGGGTGATCTATTGCCCAACTGAACATACGCAAAGTATCTTTTATGTGTATCCACGAAACCCATTGATCTCCTGTTCCTAATGGGCCTCCCAAATAGTATCGGTATGGGTGAACAAGCGTCGGAAACACACCCCCGTCATTTCCAAAAACAACGCCCAATCGTGCTCGAATTACCCGAAGTCCAAGTTGCTCAATCTGGGATGATTTCTCCTCCCACTTACTTACCACTTCATGCAAAAATCCAACATTTTTTGGAGAGCTCGACTCTTCAAAAGTATCATTCAAGCTAGTTCCATAAAACCCAATTGCGGATGCTTGCAATAGGACTCCCTCATGTTGCGATCGAGCAACAAGATATTGAGTTAAAAAATCTACCATTTCTAAACGGCTCTCTAAAATCTTGCGTTTATACGCTACTGACCAACGTTTAGATATAGACGCACCAGCCAAATTGATGTAAATATGACATGTAGGAAGTTTGTTTGGATATGAAATAAAATCATGCAGGGAAATCATTTCTATGTTAGGAAGCTCCGCCTGATGCTCCGAAGGCTTGCGGCTAACTACAAAAACGCGGTGTTTTGACGCTAATTCTTGTACTAATGCTTTGCCGAGAAACCCGGTACCTCCAAAAACCAAGACGTTACTCATACCAATCCCCCTTCTCATACGTAAACTAGTTGGCTAATTTATGCTGCGTTAGCGGAAACCCGTGACGGTGTGCGGCTTGGGCATCATTTCCACTTCATGTACTTCTTGAAGTATCCCTTCTCTAGGATTGTTATTTGACCTAGTCATTATTGTAGCGCATAATTACACGCGCGGTGGATCATGTGTGTTGTTTCATGAAGAGGCAAAGGGGAGGTTTTTCTTGAGTTTCGACGGGAAGGTTGTTATCGTGACAGGTGGCGCTCAAGGGATCGGAATGGCTGTAAGTACAGCTTTTGTAAATGCTGGGGCTTCTGTTGTCATCGTCGATATTGATGAAGAGGCGGGTCGAGAGCATCTCGCACGTCTTCAACGTCTTGGTAGTGGTGCATCATTTATTCATGCGGATGTTTCTCGTGAATCAGATGTACAGAATGTTGCCCAACAAGTGATACGTACGTACGGGGCTATCCATGTACTCGTGAACAATGCCGGAGTTTTTGATAGAAAATCGATATTCGAGCGGGATGTTTCAGAGTGGGACAGAGTGATTTCGATCAATCTGCGTGGTCCTTATATGATGGCAAAATACTGTGGACAAGCAATCATGAAAGCTGGCAATGGGGTTATCATTAATATTGCTTCTACGCGTGCGTTAATGTCTGAGGCAGATACAGAGCCCTATGCAGCGTCAAAAGGGGGACTGCTTGCACTCACTCACTCATTAGCAATCAGCCTTGGGCCGCAAGTACGAGTAAATGCAATTAGCCCCGGGTGGATTGAAGTATCTGATTGGAAGAAAAGGGTTGATAAACAAATTCCTGTTCATTCTACGCGAGATCGTTTACAGCATCCAGCTGGACGGGTAGGGAAGCCAGAAGATATTGCGCAAGCGTGCCTTTTTCTAGCTGATGAGAAAGCAAGTTTCATAACTGGAGTAAATTTAGTTATCGATGGCGGGATGACAGTAAAGATGATTTATGAAGAGTAAAAATTAAAATAACTTTATCAGGAAACGTTGTGAGCATTTCGTGAAGTCAGATGTTCACTGAAAGCTTTATGGTATACTCAAGCTGGATAAAATGAGGAGGAGCAAAATTGGATCGCCATATTTTTTCGTTTGGACGTCAGATGCTTTTATTTATTCGTTGGACCATTGTGGCGCTCATTTTGTTTACTCTGATTATGGGCATCATAGGTTTTGCGACGAAGTGGGGAGAGTTCCTTTTCCATCCTGAATTATTTTCAACAAATTATCGTGGAATGACGGAAGATATTTTTTCATTATTACTCGTCTATGAAATCCTCGATCTTATTCGCAGCTATCGCCGAATCGCTTGATGGATGTCGTTTTAACAGTTCTTGCACGGAAGATTCTGCTTTCAAGCAACGATTCAAATTTAGCAATTGAGGTAGGGGCATTTTGTTTTATTCTGATTGTTCGACTTTTATGGACAAGATATGGTGGACTACATGAAGAAACCAGTCCGCATTTAGGGCGCACTCAACAATCTTCTAAAGAATCGTCTCTAAGTCCCTCTGATTCAGGGAGTGATGAGCGTAGCGTTTCTTGACCCACAAGATAAGAACTAGATAGATGAATTTACACAAGGCAGGCATCGATGGTATGATCCCGAAAAGCTATTGAGCACCCTCTTGCAGGAGGAAGTCGTCATTTTCAACAAGGCGAAAAATCCCATGAAATGAGTCGTGAGTTCCACGGTGACAGCCTGTGAAGAGGGTAAACGCAACGTATAGGTTGCGTGAATAGGTAAAATTTTATCTATATATAATTTTTAACATCTAATAAGTGAGAGGCAACCTAGGCATCTGTCAACACGAACCGTAGGCGATCGCATAAAATACTGCAAGTGTGTCTGATTTTCTAGGGGGAATTTGTGTGTATAAGGAGATTAAGCTACAACCTTTGCCTGAGCGTCTACTGAAGTTAGATGGGATTTCGGCGCGTACGATGAAGGAACACTATAAACTCTATGAAGGGTATGTCAATAAAGCTAACGAAACACGCGCGAAACTCGATCAGATTGATCTTGTAAAAGGCAATGCGACGTATAGTGAAATTCGTGCGCTCAAGCGCGGAGAAAGTTACGCTTTGGATGGCGCTAAATTGCATGAACTGTATTTTGCAGAGTTAGGGGGGAAAGGGAAAGCTGAAGGGGATGTCATAAAAAGGATTCATAGTCAATATGGATCCTACGATCGTTTTCTTGCAGAGTTTCGTGGGTCTGGGTTATCGGGTCGCGGATGGGCAGTACTTGCATTTGATCCAGAGCAGGATGAACTTTTTATCTATATCACAGATGATCAACACAACGGACATGTGATCCAATCAATTCCTATTCTGCCGATGGACGTGTTTGAGCACGCTTATTATATCGACTATGGGACGTCACGTGGAGAATATATCGATGCTTTCTTCCGGAATCTGGACTGGACGGTTGTCAATCAGCGGTTTCTTCAGGCGAAAAAGTCAGTTCGTCCGCGCTTTCGCTTATTCGGTTGATCGATCTTACACGCGTCTGCAAGATGATTCGCCGTAAGGCATTCGCATTATTGCACAGGTTGTCCTACTTGTAAAGCAAAATTGGTGTAAAATAATATCGAGCAATTTAGGTATCGAATGGCTGTGGATGTGCCTTTTTCCTTTCATTGTTAGCGCTAGTTCGGCTTGGTCACCTCCTCCGCATGAAGAAGCTAACGCCTTGGATCGAGTTACTCATCTAAGGCGAGTTGGCGTTTGACAACACGAAGATCATACGAAGGTGTAGCGCGATTGTGAACTATTTTAGGGCAGGAAAAGCGCGTTCTGTGCGGAGCAGTATGGAGAGGTGAGAGTGAGAATCCTATGCAAAACAGGCTCTTAGCGATGGTTGAAGATGTGCCCGAAGACATGGTCTTGCTCCATGTAGATGCACGTGGAACGCAAAGTTGGTCTTCACCCCCCAATGAAAAGCGCAGTCAGATCATCGGAGATCTCGTCAATCAGGCGACTTTGCAGCATACATGGGTGATCAGAGAGTGGCGAGAACAACAGAAAACCTATCATGGACTCGCTTTCCCCCTTTTTTCAGCGCGCGGTGAATATCAAGGGGTGATTTCACTTGCTTTCCCCAAGAATTATCGCAAGGAATTACAGCGTTTACGACATGATCACGAGGTTTTCCATTGGATTTTAGAGATTTCACGCTATGTGTTATTTGAATCACGTTCCGAGGATTTATGGAGTCAATTTCGTGATTTATTCTTACAATTTTTTCAAGTTCAAGGTGGCGGATTTCTGAAGATTACTGATCTTCATCTGCAAGAATTTGAATGGTTTGGTAGTTTTCAAATTCCTTCAGAAATGAAGGAAAAAATGAAACAAGCTGCGTTAGTTCCCATTGATAGCACACAGAATCTAAAATCTCTTACATTTGATTACAACGGGACAGTTTACCATGTACTTCGTCATGATTGGATACGTGGGAGGAATCATAGGGATGTACTTTATCTTTTCCATGATCCAATTGATGAAGAAGAATCAGCCGCTTTTTTGTCACTGATGAATTTTTATCATCTTGCAGTTGAAGTTGTGGAGCAAAGAGAGATTTTACAGCGAAAAACAAACGAAGATCCACTCACAGGGGTATGGAATCGCAGAGCGCTTGAGGCACATATGGAGATGTATTATGCTTTGTCGCATCCCTCACCTGCTGCATTTGTTTTGTTTGATTTAGATCATTTTAAAGAATTAAATGATACCCGCGGACATCAAGCGGGAGATATCGCATTACAAGAAGTGGCCCGGCATTTTCGAAAACGCATCACAAAAAAAGACTGGATTGCGCGAATTGGTGGTGATGAGTGGGTTTTGGTTTTGCACGAGGTGGATGAAAATTTCCATTTCTCCGCAAAAGTAAGGGAATGGATGGAAAATAGTCCATTTGGTAGTTATGGACTTGGACTTACGGGTGGATATGTAGAAATTCCTAGAGAGGCGGGTTCTTATCAAGATGCTTATCGGCTAGCTGATCACCGGTTATACGAAGGTAAGCGTGGTGGCCGAAATCGCATTGTAGGTCCAGATTTTACAGTGCTGCTCGCGCTGGATTGAGAATGTGGTGAAAGAAGTCCAGAAGGACTATAAAATAAGTTCTTTTTAACCTCATGAAAAGGTTGCGGTTGATCCATAATGGAACTACGCAGTTTACAATCATCGAATTCCCTTTACTACGCAGTTCATGTGCTGATTTGCGTAAAAGGGATACAAGGCGATCATTGAGGAGATGGGTTAAAATGGAGACCTTAAATTTAGTTCCTTCAACATTGGTAAATGATGTTCGAAATTCACTCTTAGCTATTCGCTTGTTACTCTTTACGACCACTTGTGATGCGGGAGAAAATAGTTCCTTGCATTTGGCACAAGCGGAATTGCTACGTCTCGAAGCGCTGTTTCAAGATTTATCTTATCTTGATTCGAACAGAGGCAAATAGGGCGCATGGTCTCCTTTGCCATTTGCCCTAGATGCTTGCTAGTGGGCCTTCCCCGATAGCCATCATAACTTGTTGCGAAGCCAATCGGCCCGTTCGTGATTCTTACGATCAAGCGACTATTTTATAAAAAATAGGTGGCTACTCATGTTATAAATGAATAATTACAAAAAAGAATATATACCTATAAAAATAAGTTTGTATTTGACGAGTTTGAACGTATACTAGAGTGTAGATTTGCTGGAAACTATACAGATTTTTGAATTCAAGGAGGATCAGTAAATGGCGAAATTAGTCGTAAGTATTACAACGGCCAAAAATGATACTGACAAGGCGACGCTAGGTTTTGTAGTGGCGAATGCGGCTGTGGCTTCTGGACAGGAAACAGTGGTATTTCTCAGTACAGAAGGAGTATATCTCGCCCAAAAAGGATACGCAGATGACATTCATGAAGAAGGGTTTGCACCCATACTCGATTTGATTCATAGCTTTCGTGAGGCAGGTGGAACGATCTGGGTATGTAGTCCGTGTGTAAAAAAACGTGGCTTAGGGGAAGAACAGCTCATTTCTGGTGCAACGATTGTTGGGGGAGCTGCACTTGTGGAGTTTTTGGCGTCAGGAGCAGCTTGTATCAGTTATTAAAGGGTCTCAAAAAGGAGGATGTCCATGGGAGAGCAATGGACTTCTGATGGAGTGTGTGATGGAGGAGATCTTGACTGCGGATCAGGGCTCTTGCTTATTATCAAAAAAGCGATGGAGCCGATTCCAAGTGGTGGTGTCTTAGAAGTACATAGTCGAGAACCCTCAGTGGTAGTTGATTTACCTGCATGGTGTCGGATGGTTGGACACGATTTTTTAGGAGTACAGACGAGAACAGCAGATCGTGCGTTTTTTATTCGGAAAAAAGCAGAAATTGCAGAACTTCAATCAGAACTTGAGGCAGCGCGGGGTTATAAATGGTCGGTTCGAATTCGCGGGAAAGAAGGACTGCTCGCTCAAGCGTACGCACGCAATCACAGTTTCTTGGTGGGACAGCCAACAGATTTTGGAGCGACGGTAGATGCTCCTTCTGGGGTTGATTTTCTCTTGGCAGCGCTAGGTTCGGATCTTGTTGTCGGATTAAAAGCCACCGCTTCTCGCTCGCAGGTGTTGCTTGATGAAATCGAATGCACGCTGCGGGCATCTTTAGGCAATGTACTCTATGCGATAGGACTCGAAGAACAGGGGAGTCCAGCGATTGAAGAAATTACAGGGGTTCTCTATGTCGCCTCAAGTGCAGAGGAGCAGGAGGTACGTAATCTCTTTGTACAAACTGTAGCTCGATCTCCTATGTATCAAACTTTGCAACGCACCTGTCGCCTCAATGTGCGTTTAGAAATTACATTTTAAAAATGTTTTGTCTTAATTAGGGAACAAAAAGGGAAGGAGTAAAGAAATGGAACGCAATTTACCGCTATTTCCGGTAACTGTCGTGGGAAGTTGGCCTCGTTCGCGTGAAGTGTTACGAGCTTTGCGAGATAAGCGGTCTGCACGCATGAATGATCAAGAATTTGAGCGTATCACAGCTCGTGCGATCATAGATAGTGTGCGTTTACAAGAAGCGGCAGGTGTTGATCTCGTAACTGACGGTGAACAACGACGTGATAACTTTATTTCATTTGTCGCGGATAAATTGGATCATGTGAAAATGTTGACAGTTGCTGAATTGCTTGATTATGTGGAAGATAAAGCGGGATTTGAAGAGATTTTAGGGACGCTTGATGTTCCGGCTTACTCACTTTCTAATCCTGCTGCAGTGGGGCGTATTCGTCGGGTAAAGCCGCTTGCATTGAACGAGTATCTTTTTTTAAAGCAACATACAGATCGTGCGATTAAAGTGGCGTTACCAGGGCCATACCTACTTACGCGTTCCATGTGGGTAGAGGGGTTATCCCAGGGAACTTATCCGACAAAAGAAGAACTGGCCCAAGACGTAGTGAAAATTTTACGCGAGGAATTGCAAGAATTAATAGAGGCAGGAGTAGATTTTGTCCAATTTGATGAACCCGTGTTAACGGAACTTGTCTTCACGCAGAAAAATGCGAATCGCACATTTATGTGCGGAGCACTCACTGCAAAGGCAGATGCAGATGAAGAACTGCGTTTCGCAACGGACTTGATTAACGATGTAATGGCTGGGATGCGTGGACAGGGCACACGGCTTGGCGTTCATGTTTGTCGTGGCAATTGGAGTACACATGAAGATGTCTTGTTGCGTGGGCCATATGAACCGCTGATGCCGTATTTATCAGAATTACAAGTTGATCAATTGGTATTAGAATATGCGACGCCGCGTGCTGGTGAATTGGATGCACTACAAGCATTGAAGCAGACAGAAGTGGGTCTCGGTGTTGTCAATCCGCGCTTATCGGAGGTAGAGGCTGCCTCAGAGATTGTAGAGAAAGTAGAATCAGCACTTACGTACTTGCCGGCAGAGCGTATATTTTTGAATCCAGACTGTGGATTTGGCACATTTGCGCAACGTCCGATGAATACGCCAGAAACGGCTGTCAAGAAGTTGCAAGCTTGCTCAGAGGCTGCACAAATATTGCGCACAAAGTATGCAGACAAGTTGTAATCTGTTGTGGCAAAGTTGTGATGTGTGATCAAAAGAGGATAAAAACCTTCGTCTGTGTGTATGGAGAGACGAAGGTTTTTTTGTAGGCGTTGGAGAAAGTGAGCGTATTGTAACGCGAATTTTGCTTCTGGAGTGGTATTGTCATCTATCCCATGTCATACTAGATTTAGAGATTTGTACAACAGGAGAATCTTTTCATGATTTGCGGCAGGGGGTTGTCATCTGTGTTTACATTTATTCATTGTGCGGATCTTCACTTAGATAGTCCACTGCGAGGTTTATCTGCGCGTGATGACCTCCCAGAAGCAGATATTCGCTTAGCGACGCGCAGAGCCTTGCAGAATTTGGTTGATCTTAGTATAGCTGAACATGTTGCATTTGTTGTGATTGCGGGCGATGTATATGATGGCGACTGGGAGGATTATGAGACAGGTCTTTATTTTAATCGTTGCATGGCGCAGTTAGGGGAGCATGGTATTACAGTGTATTTAATCCGCGGCAACCACGATGCTGCGAGTCATATGACACATCAACTGAATCTTCCTAAAAATGTATATCGTTTCTCTGAAACATCTCCAGAGACAATTTTGCTTAATGATCTTGGTGTAGCGATCCATGGCCAAGGATTTGCAACGCGTGAAGTGTTCAGCGATCTGGTAACTGAGTACCCCAGCCCAGTTCTAGGATACTTTAATATTGGAATCTTACATACATCGCTGCAAGGACAGCCGGGCCATGAACCGTATGCGCCTTGTCGCTTAGAAGATCTCGTTCAAAAGGGATATGATTACTGGGCGCTTGGACACATCCATAAACGCCAGATACTTTATGAAAATCCTTTTATTGTTTATCCAGGAAATATTCAAGGGAGACACATTCGCGAAACGGGAGATAAAGGTTGTACGCTAGTTACTGTCGATGGGTCTCATGTAGAATTGCGGCATTGCAGTTTGGATGTGCTGCGTTTTGAGGTCATTACTCTTGATCTATCAGGGATAGAATCTGAAGAAATGTTTGCTTTGATGTTGAATCAAGAATTCTTGCAAGTGATTGCACGAAACGCAGGGTATCCACTGATTTTACGGGTCATCATTGTCGGACAAACTCTCTTGCATGAGCTCTTTTTGCGAGAGCGTGAACGTTATCAGCATGAGGTTTTGTCAGCATCTTATCTTTTAGCTGGAGCGCGCCTATGGATCGAGAAGGTGCAGTTTCAAACGGAGTCTGCAATCGCTTTAAACGTGTTAAAAGAGGCACAGGATCTGTTGCCGACGTTAACAGAGGCGATTTCAGCAGCTGCGCAAGATGAGCAATTAATACAAGACTTTCTGAGCGACATGAAGAAGTTTTTGGGGCGGATGGGTGAATATACGAAATTATCCGATCATGGTTTATTGGACTCACACGAAGACTTACAGGTACTTCGTGAAGAAACAAGGCAGATGCTCACCGCACTGTTGCAAGGAGGATCAGGAGAGTGAAGATTGAACGTTTAGAGGTTCCTGCCTTACTACATTTCGCCCCCTTTCACCTAGATTTTAAACGAGGCAAACAATCTTTGCATGTCATTTATGGTCCCAATGAAGCAGGGAAGAGCACTCTGTTAAAAGTGTTGCTTGATTTGCTTTTTGGGGGTGAAGTAGAAGAAGATTTTAAAGCATCCTATGGAGGTAGAGAAACGGCGTTACGGGGTGTACTGTGCGGTGAAGGACAAACTGAACTTGTGATTCTTCGTAAGATCTATCGCAAGCAGTTGCGCTTATTCGATACGGATAGGCATTCGGCAGCTCAGGTGCAAAGAGTATTAGATCAGTGGTTAGGGCAAATGGATCGCGAGCGATTTCAACTGTTTTTTGGATTTAATCATGAGCGTTTGCGCCAAGGTGGAGAAAGTTTGTTGCGTGCGGATGGGCAGGCAGAAATCTCGCTGTTTGAAGCAGCGAGTGGACTTACTTCACTTCAGTCGATCCTTCAGCAATTAGGTGAACAAACAAAGGAACTTTTCGATCCCTCGTGGCGTAAAAATTCTAAGAAAAAGTTAAATCAGGCCTGGCAGAATTATAAGGAACAGAAAGAAGCAGTGCGAAAAACTTCATTGCGTGCGGACCATTGGCAGGAAATGAATCGCGAAATTTTGCGACTCGAACAGGAAATTCGCTTAATGCGTACAGGTGTGGAGGAGAAACGTGCGCAGGTAGCAAGATTGCAGCGTGTATTACGCGTACGCGGCGTGCTGCTCAATTTACGGGAAACCCAAAAGGCGGTACAAGCGCTTGGCACTGTGACAGAATTTGCGAAAGAAGCGGATCATCGCATTGAAGGTATTGTGCATGTGATTGAAGAGAGTACAAAACAGTTACAATCCTATCACTTGCGTCTTGAGCAGGAACGAGATGAGTATAAGAGTGTGCATGTTAACAGGGCCTTGCTACAATGGGAGGATGCCATTGAAGGGTTACAGGCAGAGCTTTCTCGTTATGCTGAAGCATTGCGAGAAGTGCCAAACCTACATTCTACAATCAAACAAATGCAGAGTGTTCGAGCACAACTTGCACAGGAACTTGCACCGGATCACGGGCTAGAAGAAGTTGTTACGTGGCGCATCGCCGTAGTCGATCGTGAACGCATCAAACAGTTGGCAGATGATTGGCAGGAAATAGATCATAAGTTGCAGCGGTGTTTAGAGGACTTGCAAGAGATTGAGAGTGAACACCAAGAAATCCAACTTGAGATGTCACAATTAGGAGGGAAACGAGACATCTCTATCTTGCGTACAATTTTAGAGGAAGTGCTTGGGCATGGGGAACTAGAAGAACATCTTCATGAAATGCAAGGTCAAATTGAGAAGAGTATACAGTCTCTTACCAAGAAACTGCGTCAGCAGCAGATTTGGCAAGGCGGTATGGAGAGACTGCACGATCTCTCCCTGCCTTTAAATGAAACGAGAGAAGTGTATCTTGTCAAATGGGATCGAATGGAACAGGAAATTGAGCAACGGGTGCGTGATGAACTCGCTGTTCAAAAGCGGTTAGCAGATCTCAACGCAGAACTTACTGCGTTTGATTTAGCAGGGCATATACCAGATGAATCGGAACTATACGCAGTGCGTGAACGGCGAAATCAAGGTTGGAGATTGATAAAAAAGGTGTGGCTAGAATCATTTGAAGACGTGATGGCCATTGCGGATTTTGCTGGCACTACATCTTTAGCTCAGGCCTTTGAAGCGGCGATGATGCGAGCGGATGAGACAGTCGATGTCTTGTGGCGTGAAGTGAAGCGCGTGGCGAGTCGAGCAGAACTGGTGTCGCAAAAAGTCAAACAAGAGCAGTTACTGGATGATTTGCAAAAAAATCGGAGGGTACTGGAAGAAGGCTTGGAAGATCTAAAAGTACAGTGGGAAAAAGAGTGGGAAGCATCGGGCATTAAACCAAAATCCCCACGCGAGATGAAAGAGTGGATCTCAGATCATTACAATGAATGGCTAAAAGAACTGCGCATGATTCAGTCTTTGCAAGCCGATCAGTTGGCGATTGAGCAACAATTACAAACTGATCAGAATCATTTGCGAAAGGCCATATCAGCGATGGACGACAGTTTAGAAGGAAAACTTCTTTCTCGTAAAGAAGCAATGGCTATTGCACGACAGATCGTGGAGACAGCGCAAGGGCAAAATCACAAATGGGATCAACTAAGTGAACAACAATTGAAACTTGCAAAAAATCATTCGAAGGTGCAGCAACAGCAAGTCATATGGTTGCAAAAGCAAAAGCAAGGAGAAAGTGAATATGAGCAACTGCGTGTGCATTATCCCTTTTTACCCATGCAAGTATCTCGATCTTCCGCACTGCTTGAGCGATTAGGGAACTTTTTTTCATTGAGCAGTGAGTTGAAAAAGAAGCAAGAGGATCTTACACGAATTGAAGAGATATGCGCAGATTTTGAGCGAACAGCAAGTTACGTTGCAAAAGGCATTCAAGAAGAAGTACCAGACGACATTCATTGGGGATCATGGGTTCGATTGATGGGTGAACGTTTGAAAGAAGCGCGCAATCAAGCAGCGCGCAGTGAAGAGATCTATCGGCGTTTGCAGCATTTAGAATCCGTTATTGCCAGTGCTAAGCAAGATCTTCAGACACAAAAAGAGCAACTCGCAAGAGAACTGGGGAAATATGCGTGCAAAAATTTGGGAGAACTACTTTCTCTAATTGATAAATGGAGAGAAAGTCAGGAACTTTCTGCTAAACAAGAGGCGCTACTTCAACAGCTTTACGTGAGTGGAGACGGTATGACAAAAGAAGCACTCGAGGAAGAAATGGTACTTGCACCAGCCTATGACCTTATTCAACCGCGGATTGATACACTTGAGTCAGAGATCGCGCGACAGGATGATGAGATTCAGTTAAAAGCAGAGTTACTTGGCAAGAAGCGACGGGATTTTGCGCAGATGGACGGGACTCGTTCAGATGCGGCACTGCATGCGCAAACAGCAGAGTTTTATTTGACTGAGGTAGATCGCTATTGGAATGAGTATCTGCGTGCGGAACTTGCGAGGCGTTTCTTACAGCATGCGATGGGTCAATTTAGAGAGCAAAATGAATCGGGGATACTCCAGCGAGCCAGTGAATTTTTTAGCCGTTTGACGTTAGGAAAATATGCAGAGTTACAAGTGGAATACGAGCAGGAGATCCCTTATCTTCTTGCTATTGCAAAAGATGGTGCTCGGCGCAAGATAGGCCAGATGAGCGATGGAACGAGAGACCAACTGTTTCTTGCCCTGCGCCTAGCCTTTGTATGGAAACATCTTACTCACGTACAGCCCATGCCATTGATCATGGATGATATACTCGTTCATTTTGATGATGAGCGAACAGCGGCAACACTCGAATTACTAGCGGAATTTGCAGAGAAGACACAGATTTTGTATTTTACACATCAGCAATCGATTGTTCAGATGATCCCAACATTGCGTCACGCAGATGTCGTTGCCATTCACTCACTTGTGCCACATCTAGTGTAAGTGAAAAGGGCTCGTTTTTGTGAATCATGAACGGCTGATTTAGTGAACGAGATCAAAAGCGATTGGAGTTTCCATAATCTCCTTTATTCTTGCGATATCATCCGATTGGCCTAATGCCCACATCAACTTGGGGACGATGGCTTCGGTGTTCATATCGTAGGAAAGAATAATTTTAGGGTTTTGTGCGACTCTACGCCCTACTTCGTATAAGCTAAGATCCTCTCCCTCTTGAAGACATTGTGTCGTGATGACAATGGCGACACCTGCATCTGCTAAAGCTTCGATTTGTGGCAGGAGATTGCGCTTTAGCGAGGGGACACCGCCATTGCCAAAACTCTCGATGATGATGCCACGATAGAGGGGCTTTAGATGCTCGAAGAGTTCGGGCTTTGTTCCTGGGTATAACTTCAGCAAAAAAATATCTGGGTTCAATGCAGTGTTGAATCTCGGTTTCTGATCTTCGTGTTTTATCGGTACCCATTGATATTCAAAGGTCGTACCATTCCAATGGGCGACGGGAGGATAATTAATGCTTTCAAAAGCGTCATAGCTCTTTGTTCGCATTTTCACGGCGCGTGTTCCGGCAATCACATGTCCATTGAAAACGACATAGACTCCGCCTAAATCTTCACAAGCTAGACGTAGCGCATCAAGTAAATTTTTGCGCGCATCCGTTTTATATTCTTGAATAGGGACTTGTGAACCTGTAAGTACAATGGGCTTTCCTACTCCTTGCAGCATGTAGGAAAGTGCTGCTGCTGTAAAAGCCATCGTATCGGTGCCGTGGGTAATGACAAAGCCATCAAATTCGCTGTAATTGTCTGCAATGCATTCTGCGATCTGCTGCCAATGTTCTGGTTGCATATTGGTGCTGTCCAGACTTAACAACTGTAAGAATTGAACTGTAAAATCCGCATTTTGTTCACCTGCGATGTACATAGCAAGTTGCTCAGGTGAAAGACGTGGGACTAATCCCTGGGGTCCTTTCACAGAAGCAATGGTTCCGCCAGTGGCGATGAGGAGAATGCGCTTCATTTTTCATTGCCTCCCGCTCATTAGGTCATGCATTTGTCCTTCTTTATTGTACTATATTTGCTCATTAAAACAGATGGAACCTGAAGTTTAGGGGTCAAGTCTTCATCTGTGTGGTAAAATGCCCAGTTATTTTCGGCATCTTTTTTGTATGCAGACAGGGATGCTACGAACAAAAATCGCTAGGATGTCGTCGAATTAAATAGAGAGGCCGAATAGGTAATGGCCTTTGTCGCTTCCGCGTGGACAACTACCCAAGAAAGGGAGGATCGAAGATGAAGGATGAAGACGCGTATCGCTTTATGCATCGAATGTTTTTTCTCCTGAGTGTACTCCTCGCCGTTTTTGCGGTAGGCAAAGCTTGATGAATGCGAGAAAGCGATTCACGGGCATGATTTTTATGTGACGGGTGGTACGCCCCCGTCACTTTTGATTATTCCACTTATAGGGCGGGTTTCCTTGCGTGATCGGGAGGAGTCTGATACGTTAGCTTGGAATGGAACGATACTTTTTACTCGAGGTGAAGTTCATGCAAGTGATGGATCTAGATCAGATTGCGAAAACGCGTGAGCAATTGCTCCGGCATCCCGTGTATGAATCGATAGACAGTTTGCCAAAATTGCAGATCTACATGCAATCCCATGTATTTGCAGTATGGGACTTTATGAGTTTGCTTAAGCGACTACAACAAGATGTTACGTGTGTAAAAGTTCCTTGGACGCCCTCAGGGAATGCAAAATATGCGCGCTTCATTAATGAAATTGTGCTTGGAGAAGAATCTGATGAAGATGGACTCGGAGCATATGCGAGCCATTTTGAATTGTATGTGAGTGCGATGAAAGAGTGCGGGGCTCAGACACAAGGAATATTCAATTTTATAGAGGATGTACGTCGGGGAGTTGACCCCTTGGAATCGCTAAAACAAAATGGCGTTCCGGAATTTGTACATCATTTTGTCGCGCATACGCTAGATGTTGCTCGTAATGGGCAGACGCATGAAGTGTGTGCGGCCTTTTTTTATGGACGAGAAGACATTATTCCTGGAATGTTTCAGAAGATTGTGGATGAACTCAGCGGGAGTTTGCAAATTTCGCGGTTCATGTATTATTTAAATCGCCATATTGAGGTAGATAGTGACCAACATGGGCCCCTAGCTCAGCAGTTGTTAGCTGATTTGTGCGCGGGGGATGCAAAGAAGTTACAAGAAGCGCACCAGGCAGCACAACAAGCACTTGCAGCGAGAATGGCACTGTGGGATGGGGTTTTGGAAAGCATGTCAGTGACTAGGTGAAATTTCCTGTTGGATTCGCTATGATAAGGATGCCGGGAATGTGGCGGCACAGTTCGAAGATGTGAGGGAGGTTGTAAGCGAAATGGATGAACAAGCGAAAAAAACTGCATTGCGTGGAATTACGTATGGGTTGTATGTAATTGGAACAAAAGTGGGAGACGATGTGAATGCCTTTACAGGCAATTGGGTGACTCAGGCGTCTTTTAGTCCGCCACTTGTAGCGATTGGCGTTAAGAGAGACACCACTTCCTGTGATGGGATTCGTGAAAGCGGTGTTTTCTCAGTGAATGTGTTAGAGACGGGGCAAAAAGATTTAGCATTTTCGTTTTTTAAACCCGTGTCGCGCGTAGGCAATAAATTTGGGGATGTAGAATTTTATACCGCAACGACAGGTAGCCCGATTTTGAAAGCAGCTCTTTCTTGGTTTGAGTGTAAGGTCGTTGATGTGATCGATCGAGGAGATCACGTGCTTTATGTGGGAGAAGTAGTCGATGCAGGTGTACATAGATCAGGCGATCCGCTGACATTAAAGGAAACGGGGCTTTTTTACGGAGGATAATCGCCGAAGATACAAAAGAATCAGGTTGTGCATTGAATTGAACGGAATGGGGGTGGGAACTTGGAAGACTTCCTTTTGCAACTAGAGAAATATGCCAAGGTTACGATTCAAGTGGGTCTGAATTTGCAAAAAGGGCAAACCCTGTTCGTTACAGCGCCGCTTGAAGCAGTCGATTACGTGCGCACAGTTGCTCGTGAGGCATATGCGGCAGGAGCGAAACACGTGTATGTGGAATGGGGCGACGAACAGTTGGATCTCATCAAATACCAGCAAGCCCCAGAGGAGGCGTTTGCAGAGTTTCCAAAGTGGAGAGTTTTGCAAGCGGAGCAATTGGTCGAGGAAAATGCAGCATTTTTAACAGTCTATGCGGCAGACCCAGATCTTTTACATGCAGTGGATCCAGCGCGTGTGGCGATGGCACAAAAAACGCGTTTGACGGCACTCGCTAAAATGCGCGAAGCGATCCAAAATATGCGTGTGAGTTGGTTGATCGTCTCGATTCCAACGAGTGCGTGGGCTGCTAAGGTATTCCAAGGCTTGCCGCAAGAGCAACAAATTTCTGCACTATGGGACGCCATCTTTAAAACTACGCGGATTTACTTAGAAGATCCAGTAGGTGCATGGCAAGAACATATTACAAAATTGCAGCAGCGGGCGGCGTATTTAAATGCCCATCAATTTAAAAAACTGCGCTATCAGGCACCGGGAACGGATCTGACCATTGAATTGCCAGAGGGGCATATCTGGATTAGCGCAGAGTCTACCAATGAACAAGGAACGTTATTTGTCCCCAATATGCCGACTGAGGAAGTATTTACACTCCCTAAGCGAGAGGGTGTAAATGGGGTTGTGCATAGTACGATGCCACTTCATTACAATGGGGTATTAATTGAGAATCTAGTGTTGACGTTTGAGCGAGGAAGAATTGTCGATTTCTCGGCTGAACAAGGTTATGAGGCGCTAAAGGGACTCATTGAAACGGATGAGGGATCGCATTATTTGGGAGAAGTTGCATTGGTCCCCTATGATTCGCCGATCTCTAATCTTCACACACTGTTTTACAATACGTTATTCGATGAAAATGCCTCCTGTCATCTTGCGATTGGTTCGGCTTATCCAGTATGTCTACAGGGTGGGACAAAGATGGACAAAGCTGAATTAGAGCGTCACGGGGTCAATCAAAGTGTAGAGCATGTTGACTTTATGATCGGGTCAAAAGAGCTGAATATTGATGGACAAACGCCTGATGGGGAATGGATCGCTGTCTTTCGAAATGGCAACTGGGTCGAGGCGTAGTGCGTAAGATCAAGAGAAGGGGGCAGGCGCATGGGGGCATTGCGTGAGCGAGATCAAATTGAGTTGCAGTACAAGTGGTCTACGGAAGCGCTGTTTGCGACAAATGAAGCGTGGGAGGAAGAGTTCCAAGCAGTGCGCAAACAGGTTGAGGACGATCCGTTTGCGTCGCTTCGCGGGCATCTGGGCGATGGAGCAGGCGTGCTGTTACGCTATTTTGAAGTGAGCAAAGTGCTCGGTGAACGCCTCGGAAAGTTGCAGATTTATGCGCACATCTTAGCGGATCAGGATACACGACAGTCTTTGTACCAGGCCATGCAAAGTAAAGTGCAGATGCTCAGTGCCGAATTTGCGCAAAAGGATAGCTTCTTTGAGCCCGAATTGTTAGCTTTGCCTCAGGAACAATTGGATCGTTATGTGCAGAGCGAAGAATTAAATGCGTATCGGCACTTACTCGACAATCTTATTCGCAATAAACCTCATGTCTTATCTGACGAGACGGAAGCAGCACTTGCTTCTTTACACGATGTTCTTGGAACGGCTGGGCAGGTGTTTAGTCAACTCACAAATGCAGATTTCCAGCATGGCGCGTTTACCGTAGATGGAACTGAGTACGTAGTGACAGAGGGACGTCTAGGACTGTTGCTGCGAAATTCCAATCGGATGGTGCGGCAACTTGCTTATGAACATGTATATGACACCTATTTGCATCATAAAAACGCAATTGGTGCATTGTATGCAAACAGTGTCAAGGCAGACGTGCGTCTTGCGCGCGTGCGCAATTTCGCAACAGCGCGTCAGATGGCGTTATTTGCGAATCACATCCCGGAAGCTGTGTATGACGCTTTGATCAAAGGGGTGCGCGAAAACATCTCGTACCAACATCGTTATGTCGAATTGCGACGTCGCATTCTTGCGCTTGATCACGTGCGCTTGTACGACAAATACGTTCCGCTTGCACAAGCGAACTTGGATGACTATTCGTTTGAAAAAGGGTTTTCACTCGTACAAGAAGGGTTACGTGCGCTTGGTGACGAGTATCAAGAGATCTTGAAAAAAGCGATTGATGAGCGCTGGATTGACGTGTTTGAGACGCCAGGAAAACGCAGTGGTGCTTATTCTACGGGGTTTTATGCAACACGCCCTTATGTACTTCTCAATTATCAGGGGAATTACGACAGCGTATCAACATTAGCGCATGAGTTAGGGCATAGTGTACACACGTATCTTGCGGGGAAAACACAACTTCCTCATTACTCCCACTACTCGATTTTTCTTGCTGAAATTGCGAGTACAGTCAATGAGACGTTACTCGTCAATCACTTGTTAGACATCACGGAGGATCCGCTTGCTCGTGCGACACTGATCAATCAGCAATTGGATAATCTCGGATCCACAATCTACCGGCAAACGATGTTTGCCGAATTTGAGTTAGATGCACATCGAGCAGTTGAGGAGGGTCATGCGTTAACTCATGATTCTCTTTCGGAAATGTATTCGCGTTTAAACACGTTTTATCACGGACCCGCCTATGCAGAAGACGAGCGTTCGACGGCAGAGTGGTCGCGCATTCCACACTTTTATCGCGCGTATTATGTTTATCAGTATGCGACAGGGATGAGCGCAGCCCTGGTGTTTGCAGATCGCATTCGCAAAGAGGGTTCATCAGCGGCAGAAAAATACCTCGGATTTTTGCGCAGTGGGTCAAAAGATTATCCTCTCGCTGTGTTACAGGAAGCTGGTCTAGATATGACAGATCCAAGTGTTATTACACAGGCTTTGTCGATCTATGGTCAACTTGTCGATGAACTTGAACAACTACTCACGGCGGTCAATCCGTAGAATGGTTTGCATCTATGGGGAAACCATCTTGTGAGGGTGCGGGTTCATTGGCTTTTTGGATAAATTCATTCATGAGTTGCACGAGTTGTGCTGTCGAATGGCGATTTGCATATAGGTTGTGAGCAAAAGTGAGATATGCCTCTGCGTCTTCGTGAAGCATAAAAGCGAGTGTTTCCGGGCGCAATGTCCGAGTCCAGTGGAAAATTTGCTCGTCGCTTGGCAGTGGAGAATGCGAAGTGGATTCGCTACTGCCAGGCGATGTTTCTGAAGGATAAGAAAAGCGGCTACTAGGTACGTCAGATGTGCTCTCACGGTCCATAAAGTAATACATTGAGACATGAAAAGCTTCAGAAAGATCGTATACTAAATCTACTGAGGGGCTTTTTCGATTTCCCTTTTCTAACGCGGACAGATGGCTGATGGATAGCCCTGATCGGCGCGATAATTCTTCCAGTGACCATCCATGCGCCTTGCGCAATTCGCGAATCTTCGCTCCACTAAATCGTGTTACTCGATTCATTGCGGCACCTCATTATGTATATTATTTGCCTTATTGTACCTTAACTTATACAAATGTGTAAAGAGGGCAAGCGCTTTTAAAGGGAAATAATAGGAGTAAAGAAAAACCTTCGCATGATTGCCATGCGAAGGTGCAAGAAGAGACGATGAAACAACTGAAAATTCTTGGAAGATTTTAATAGGCGCGGGCAAACCAGACAGTATGAGCTGCCGCCTTTCCGCAACTGACACAAGTAGATAGGGTCTGTGGTGGATCAAATGGAATATTGCGGCTTGTTGCGCCGGTTTCCTCCTTGATCTTCGCTTCACAAGCACGATCTCCACACCAACCAGCTAGTGCAAAACCGCGCTTCGTGCGAACAACCTCATGCAATTGGGCGATGTCTGAAACAGGTTCAGAACGTTCGACGCGAAAAGCGAGTGCTCGATCATACATGGACTGTTGGATTTCGCTTAGCAATACCGGAACACGTTGCGCCAAGTCGTCAAGTGAAACGGTCTCTTTTTCCCCCGTATCACGACGTACAAGCACAGCTTGGTTGGCATCTAAATCGCGAGGTCCTAATTCCAAACGCAAAGGGATACCACGCATCTCGTATTCATTAAATTTCCATCCAGGGCTTAGATCCTCTCTCGCGTCGACGCGGACGCGAATACCTGCCGCTTTCAGTTGAGCATAGACTTCATCTGTCGCCAGCAGTACGCGTTCGCGTGTTTTTGCAGGCCCGATCGGGATGATGATCACTTGCGTAGGGGCAATGCGAGGCGGGAGTTGCAGGCCGCGATCATCGCCATGAACCATGATTAAAGCGCCAATGATTCGCGTGCTCATGCCCCAAGAAGTGGTGTAGACGTATTTGCGTTCATTATCGCGGTCAAGAAACTTGATTTCAAAACTGCGCGCAAAGTTATCTCCAAGATAGTGAGAGGTTCCAGCTTGAATCGCTTTTCCATCTTTCATCATCGCTTCAATGGAAAACGTAGCTACAGCTCCGGGGAATTTTTCTGAAGGTGTCTTTTGGCCGCGAATCACGGGGATACTTAGCTCGTTTTCGACAAAATCCGTATAAACGTCTAACATCTGGCGTGTTTCTGCTTCTGCTTCTTCGGCAGTCGCGTGAGCAGTATGTCCTTCTTGCCACAAAAACTCACTTGTGCGCAAAAATGGCAATGTACGTTTCTCCCAACGTACTACGTTTGCCCATTGGTTGATTAGCAAAGGTAAATCGCGATAGGATTGTATCCATTGACTATACATATAGCCGATAATCGTCTCTGAGGTCGGGCGAATCGCAAGGCGTTCCTCCAGTTTTTCTCCTCCTACTTCAGTCACCCAAGGCAATTCGGGGTTAAAACCTTCCACGTGTTCTTTTTCTTTTTCAAAAAAGCTTTCTGGGATGAAGAGTGGGAAATAGGCATTGCGATGCCCAGTTTCTTTAAAGCGGCGATCTAGCTCGCGCGTAATTGCTTCCCAAAGTTCATAGCCATCTGGTTTGAAGACAATGCACCCTCGCACAGGTGAATAGTCCATGAGATCTGCTTTTGTAATCGTATCGATGTACCAACGCGAAAAATCTTCGCTTTGGGGGGTAATTTCTTTAACAAATTCCTTTTCTTTTGCCATATGTTCCTCCTGAGTGAGATCCAACCATGATCTATCTTGAAGTGCATTATACATGAACCGAGTTATTTTTTCCTCTTACTCACGGGATTGGCGATAGGGTGCGAGATCAATCTGGAAAACGTGCACGGGATCTCTCGTTTTCCAGATTTCTGACGCAATAAAGGGAGGAAGTTTCTGTACTTGTCGTTCATCGAGTAGATGTTTGTAAGGAAGCTTTTCCATTCCTCGTAAAGATGAGTGATTATGGATGGAAATGACGGCATACAACGTCTCGACAGAGGTGGGGAGAAGTTGGAATAGCGCTTTTTTTGCATGCATTTGGATACTTTTTCCCCGCTCTGTGGGTGTAATATAGGTACCTAATAATCCACAATGGAACTGAGGGTCATAATGGGTGATTGCAATCAGCCCGACGACTGTCTCATGTTCCTTTTGGTGTTTCAAGATGATTGCGTGGGCGCAGGGAATTGAGTGATCGATAGTTTGCAAGGAGAAGGAGAGCCACTGTTCATAAGCGGCAAGCGGGGAAGCAAATGGCCATTCCCGGACTCGCCAGTGATCGCTAGTGCTAGTTGCGTAAGCGGCTATACAGCGATCTACCAGGTAATTGCAATCCTCAGCTAGATAAGATCGCAAATAAATCGAGGACTTTTCCAAAAATCTCACATCCTTGTATTTCTCTAACGAGTAAATATGTTATACAATAGAGTAAATAGAGGTGCTGTTTTATGAAAGAAGCTTTGGGGGCACGTGTACGCGAACGCCGCTTAAAATTAGGAATGTCGGTCCAGGAACTTGCTAAAAAAGCGGAAGTCTCCGCTAGTTATATTTATGCCATCGAATCCGGCGTACGCGGCTCTCAGATTGAAAAATTGACGCGAATTGCTCGCGCGCTTGAGACAACTGTGATTGATCTATGGTCGAATGAACAATAGAGTGTTTACATGGTAGAAGGATCTTCGATAGTGTCCGTATGACTAAGTACAATCCCATTGTATTTCAACAATTCTAGTGTAATATACAAATTGAAAAGAGCAAAGCGGATGCTTATGCAGGGCCGTAACCGCTTTCATACTAAGCGTTGTCTTGCGAATGATAGAAGGAGGTTTCCCAATGGTCAAAATGGTCGTGCTGTACAAACAACCTGAGAATCGAGAATTATTTGATGAAAAATATTTCGGCGAACATTTGGAGTTAAATGCGAAGACGCCAGGCATCTTGCGCACAGAAGTATCACGTTTTTTTGATTTGCGCGGGGGCGAACCCGAATATTATGTGATGGCTGAAATCTATTTTGAAAATCGTGACGCACTGATGCAGGCGCTCAAATCGCCAGAGTCAAAAGCGGCAGGGGCACAACTTCAATCGTTTGCTGCTGGTCTCGCGATGTTCCACTTTGCAGAAGTACTTGAGCAATAAGTAATAAAGGAGGTAATGTGCTTGGAGGAAGTTGTATTACAAGAGTATAAAGAGGGCGTACTTACATTGTGGTTGAACCGCCCAGAAGTACTCAATGCATTTAATCGTGAGCTTGCTAGTGGTCTTGTGCAAGGGATACGACGAGCGGTTGCGGATGCGCAGATTCGCGTGGTCGTAATCCGCGGCAAGGGACGAGGATTTTGTTCGGGACAAGATCTGTCCGTCGCGCTTGATGAGCGAGCCGGACGGATTCGCGATATCGTACGCGAAATGTACAATCCTTTGATCCAAGCGATGCGCGATCTTCCCAAGCCGATTATTGCGAGCATAGGCGGTGTTGCAGCAGGGGCTGGCATGAGTCTGGCGCTTGCAGCGGATCTTCGCGTCGCCTCTACGAGCGCACGTTTTGTTTACGGGTTTAGTGGCATCGGATTGGCTCCCGATAGCGGGGCGAGTTATTATTTGCCGCGTATTATCGGCGTTGCGCGAGCTTTGGAGTTTTCTATGCTCGGCGGTTCGGTCAATGCAGAGCAGGCGTTAGCGCTAGGGCTTGTAAGTAAAGTGGTGCCTGACGATGCGTTGATGGCAGAAACAGACACATTGGCGCGACGGCTTGCGGCTGGGCCAACTGTGGCGCTTGGATTGACGAAGCGTGCAATGTATGAAGGGGCGACAGGAGCGCTCACGGATGCACTAGAACGGGAAGCGCTCTATCAGCAACTCGCATCAGAGACACAGGATTTCAAGGAGGGCGTCAAGGCATTTTTAGAAAAGCGCGTTCCAGATTACAAGGGTTGCTAGGAGAGTGCGGGAGGGAATCGGAATGAGTGTCGATTCAATTCGAGTGTCGCAAAAGGAGCCGCAAGTGTCGACAGACATGTTGCAACGCATGTATGAATTGATGTGGATGATGCGTCAACTGGATCGACGCGCTGTAGCGCTGCAACGCCAGGGGCGCCTTGGTACGTATGCTCCTTTGGAGGGACAAGAGGCGGCGCAAATTGGCAGTGCACTGGCGCTACGGGTGCAAGATTTTGTATTTCCTTCCTATCGCGAACACGCTGTAGCTTATGTGCATGGGATGCCGCTAAAGCGGATCTTGCTCTATTGGAATGGACGTTATGATGGTGCGATGCCACCTGAAGGCGTCAATCTCTTCCCTGTGTCGGTGCCGATTGCCACCCAAATTCCGCATGCAGCAGGTGCTGCACTGGCTGCAAAATTGCGCGGACTCGATCAGATTGCCGTCACGTATTTTGGAGATGGGGCTACTTCTGAAGGGGATTTTCATGAGGCGATGAACTTTGCTGCGGTGATGGAATTGCCTCTTGTGTTTTTCTGTCAAAACAATGGATATGCGATCAGTTTGCCTTCGCGCAAGCAGACAAAAGTGCAGCGCATTGCTGAGAAGGCAACTGCGTATGGCATGGAAGGGGTCACAGTAGATGGCAATGATGTGATTGCTGTCTATCTGGCAATGCGCGAAGCGGTGGCAAAAGCAGCAAGTGGTGGGGGACCTACCTTGATTGAGGCGGTCACCTATCGGATGGGTTCGCATACGACCGCAGATGATGCAAGTCGCTATCGTGATGCGAGCGAAGTCGAGATGTGGAAGGCGCGGGACCCGATTTTGCGCGCGGAAAACGCGTTGCGCGAGCGCGGGGCATTTTCTGAAGAATGGGTAACGCAAGTGCGCAAACACGCGGAGGAAATAGTGACTGAAGCGATATTGGATATGCAAAGTGAACCTCCCGTAACACTTGACCAATTATTTGATCATGTGTATCGCGACATGCCAAAGGAACTGGCTATACAAAAACAGGAGGCGTTGTCGCGGCAAGCAAAAGGAGAGAGCGTACGTGGCTAATACGACCCTCATTGGAGCGATTACAGATGCGTTGCGGATTGCGCTGCAACAGGATGAGCGCGTCATAATTTTGGGAGAAGACGTAGGCAAAAATGGGGGCGTCTTTCGAGCGACGGAGGGCTTGCAAGAAGAATTTGGGGAGACGCGCGTAATGGATACACCGCTCGCTGAGGCCGCGATTATTGGAGCGTCCATAGGGCTAGCTGTCAATGGTATGATCCCGATTGCAGAGATTCAATTTTTGGCGTTCGCATATCCTGCCTATGAGCAGTTGGTCTCCCATGTTTCGCGCATTCGCATGCGTTCCCAAGGGCGTTTTAGTGCGCCTATGGTCGTTCGCGCTCCTTATGGCGGTGGAATTCGTGCACCTGAACTCCACTGTGACAGTCCAGAGGTCATTTTTGCACATGTCCCGGGGTTAAAGGTTGTTGTACCTGCAACTCCCTATGATGCAAAAGGGTTGTTACTTGCAGCGATTGCAGATCCTGATCCGGTATTGTTCTTTGAACCGATGCGCATTTATCGCTCATTTCGCGAAGAAGTGCCTGAAGGATACTATACTGTGCCGATTGGAAAAGCAAGGGTGGTACAAGAAGGAACTGATTGTACCGTATTTGCATGGGGCGCGATGGTTCCTGTCGCTTTACAAGGTGCGGATTTGGCCCGCAAGCAGCATGGTATTTCTGTAGAGGTGATTGATCTGCGTTCCTTGTCACCGCTGGATCGTGATGCAATTCGCGACAGTGTCATGAAGACAGGGCGTGCTGTCGTTTTGCATGAAGCACCTCGTCATGCAGGTTTTGGTGCTGAAATCGTTGCGACAATCAACGATCTGGCACTTGACGCCTTGATGGCGCCAGTCATGAGAGTGACAGGCTATGATACGCCTTATCCACTGTTCGCCTTGGAAGATGCGTATATGCCAGATGCTGCGCGAGTCGCGGAGGGGATCGTTCAAGCGATGAACTATGAGATTGGCGCAAGGTTATAGAGCGGGGGATCGGGCGGATGAGTGATCTTTTTTGCTTGTCAGATGTAGGAGAAGGAATCCATGAAGCGGAGATCGTGCGTTGGTTAGTCACAGTAGGCGATATGGTCGAAGCTTTCCAACCATTAGTAGAAGTCCAGACAGATAAGGCACTTGTCGAATTGTCATCGCCTCGTGCGGGTAAAATTGCGGAATTATGTGGCGATATCGGAACGGTCGTACATGTGGGGGACATGCTGGTGCGCTATGAAGCAGACGCTGTCAAAGCTGCAACAGCGCAAGTTTTGCAACCCGTGCAAAACTTACAAGACAATGTTGCACTCGCACAGTATAGTCATTCGCAGGGAGCAGACTCCTTAACGCATGGCGCTGATCATGGACAGAGGGTACTTGCAGCACCAGCAACAAGAAAGTATGCACGACAACGCGGTGTTGATTTGACGCTGATCACGGGAACAGGGCCAAGGGGGAGAATTACTCGGCAAGATGTTGAACTTGCGCTTATGCATCCGCCATTGCCGCAAAATGAAGAATCTGGTGTAAAAACACCTTCTTCTGTACCTGAACCCACACAGCCTCAGGTGGACCAACCGGAAGTGGAGAGAGTTGCACTGCGCGGGTTGCGACGGGCGATTGCAGATCACATGGTGAAATCTGCGTTCACTGCACCTCATGTCAGCGCATTTGACGATTGTGACGTTACAGAACTTGTGGCATTGCGTCAACGTCTTCTCGCGCAGATGCGTGTGCTTGATGCCAAAGCGCGTCTGACCTACATGCCATTTTTCGTGAAGGCTGTTCTTGCAGCGCTGCGCGCATATCCTGAGTTTAATGCGCATATGGACGAAGAGAAACAAGAATTAGTAATCTATAAGCAACCGCAAATTGGGATTGCAGTTGACACGAAGGATGGGCTGCTAGTTCCTGTTTTACGGGATCCACGCAAAAAAACAATCGTACAGTTGCAAAGTGAGTTAGATGAGTCTATTGAGCGTGCACGGACGCGTAAGGCCTCGCTGAGTGAACTAAAGGGAAGTACATTTACCATTACAAATGTGGGGGCGATTGGCGGAACGTATGCAACGCCAATTTTAAACCATCCGGAAGTGGCGATTTTCGGCGTGCATAAAATCGAGCAGCGCGCGGTCGTGCGTGAAGGCCAAATCGTAATTCGCGAGATGATGACGATGTCCATGTCTTTTGACCATCGGGTGATCGATGGGGCTAAAGGGGTCCGCTTTATGAATGAAGTGAAGAAATGGTTGGAACATCCAGAGTTATTGACTCTTTATTGAATCCTGAACATTCTCGTAAAAGGAGTTGGCGAGGATAGGGAATGCCCACTATCCTCTGTTTTCTCGTTCACTGTGAAAATGGAGATTGATTTGCAACGGATGTGTGCGGCGGACTACAATGAAACCGAGGTGGTATCCATGGGAACAGAAGAATATATGTCTGAACTGAAGGATCGCGGGTACCGCTTGACGGGAAAACGCCGAGAAATCCTTGAGTTTTTATTGTGCCACAACCGTTATATCAGTGCGCGTGAACTCATTGACTACATGAAAGCTAAACATCCAACGATGAGTTATGAAACGGTCTATCGCAACTTGAAAACGCTGCGTGACGAAGGGATGATTGAGGAGTCGCGGTTTGAAGACAATGAGACAAAGTATCGGATCATCTGTCAGCCGGGACATCATCATCATTATATTTGCATTCGCTGTGGTCGAACGATGGTGATTGACCATTGTCCAATGCCGGAACTGTCAATCCCGAAAGGGTTTCATGTATTGCGACATCGATTTGAAGTGCTAGGTTACTGCGAGCAATGCCAGCGTGAAATGGAAAAAGAACAGGAAACAGAAAAGCATTCCGATCAATCTGTGTGATCAAGGAGGGGTGGTCCGAATGCAGTTAGATAAATTGCGCGATCGCCTAGTGAATCAATTGTTTGAGGCGATTTTACAGCTTGAAACGGTAGAAGAATGCTATCGTTTTTTTGATGATCTCTGCACGGTAGGTGAAGTGCAATCACTCGCCCAACGCATGGAAGTCGCGCGTATGTTGCGCCAAGGGATGACATATAGTCATATCGAGGCGGAAACAGGGGCAAGTACTGCGACAATAAGTCGTGTCAAGCGTTGTTTAAACTATGGAGCAGATGGTTATCACTTGGTGCTAGATCGACTCAAGCGATGAGCGGTCAAGACGTTTGCGATAAAGACTCGCCAAAGGGTTACGTGGCGAGAATATCTGTTAAATATTCCATCAATGCTTCGCTTGTATGGACTTCGTAGGTCGAATTGTGCGGATGGGAGACGCGGTGTCGATTGATGAATAAAGTGTCTGCGCCAAATTGCAGCGCTGGATCAATATCATTATAGTAGTGATCGCCCACACAAAGCATGCGATTTGGCGGCACTTGGTACGTTGTGCTGACATGCTCAAGAATTTGCGGCATGTGAGTTGGTTTTCGCGCATTGTATATCATTTCAGTGAAGTAGGGGTATACGCCTAATTGTTGTAGAATCGCTACGCTATCGGGTTCTGGGCTGTTGGTCGCGAGGATTGCAATCGGTTTTTGTCGCTTTGCAACGGTCTGTAACCACTTTTTTAACCCGACAACGAGATGAATTTCATCCGTATGAGTCATCATGTAGTCACGTGTGCGAAAAAAACTGTCGATGAGTTGTTCGTCTGTAACTCCTAAACGATGTCCGAGCGTGTGAATAAGCCACCAATAATCACCTAAATAATATTTTCTGTTGCTGGGATGAGTCGCGTCAGCTGGTTTGGAGACTTGGGATTCTGGATCGTACCATTCCCCAATGCGCAGTACACCTTCCCCTGCCCGTGTACGTTCATATAGTTTGCGCAATTGCTTGGCTTGTGCGTCGTTTAAATGCGTGCCAATCAGATCGATATAGGTGTCGAAGTGAGCTTCCGAATCATACAGTGTTCCATCGAAATCGAATAAGACAAGTTCATAGGGCTTCATGGTTTGCAGCCTCCTTATTCCTTTATCTTCGCCGATCATGCAACGCGAATCAAGTCTATTGCTTTTGATCGCTGGCTCATGAATTTGACGGCAAGCGAAGAAAGGTGATATATTATCTTTTGTTGACGGAATGTAGCTCAGCTTGGTAGAGCGCACGGTTCGGGACCGTGAGGCCGCAGGTTCGAATCCTGTCATTCCGACCAAATGTTACAACGATGCGGAAAACAGCGCATTTTTAAGTTGTGAAAACCATGTGGCCGCAGGCTGTCACGTTTTCACGGAACTACTGCCACTTGTTTCCTGAGCTAGAATTCAGTAAACAAGTGGTTTTTTGCTGATCAAATTTGCGATTAAAGATTTTATTGACGATCGAAAGTTGAAAAACGTCTCTCCCTACACCCTTCACGGATATCAGCGTAGGGATACCATAGAATTGGAACGGAGTTCATCGCATTGTTGGCTGCGTACGTAGGATCATCCATGAAGCAAATGTGCGCTCAGTTGCAATGGTTACTCACGGGAGAATCTTGACTGTACTTTTTAGTTACTTATTTAAGCGACGCATGACCGTGTAAACGTACTGAATGTATGCAAATACAACGCTGATTTGCGACCGCTACGTCGCATAAGCGCAGGAGTACGCAGCATGAATAGTATGTAACGCTCGTTACCAATTGACTTCACGCAGTATATCTACTGGGAGGGACTCGGGTGATTCAGGAATTGGATGATGCTCGTTAGTGGCGTTAACTGTAATGTTCCATGGATTTGTTTAGCCATTTTGGTGTGGATACCCGTTATTCAAAGGTTACGCTATCGGAAGGTATTGGTTACTATGCATTTAGACAAGTTGCATTCTGTTTGTAGTATTGAAACGGGAGCTTTCACTGGGAGATGGCGACTTCACAAGAAATCGCCACGTTTAATGTCATCCGTGAAAGTACTTACTCCATTCGTATTCAGGAAAGTGGCTAAGTCTACAGTATCGAGGAGGGCTTTAATTACGGGTGGAACATAAACATCGTACGAGGGAGCCTGGGGACTAAAGCGGGAGCATATTGAGTAAACTTCCTGTGGATGATTTTGCATGAAAATTCATTTTCGTATCCCGGCGCTTACTGCGTTTTCGAGCTGTAATCTTGAGGAAGACCATGTGGTAAATGGCAGAATGTTTCCGCGTTTAATTCGTTCCTTAATCGGTGTATACTCGATATATATCATTGGAGGTGGTTTTATGGAGCGAGCAAAGATTTTTCAGTCAGGGCGTAGCCAGGCGGTTCGTTTGCCCAAAGAATTCCGATTTAACGGTTCAGAGGTTTTTGTAAAGCGCGTCGGTAACGCAGTGGTCTTATTACCCATGGATGACGCGTGGGACTCGTTGGCGCAATCACTGGACTTATTTTCAGACGATTTTATGGTCGAGCGTGAGCAACCAGCGGAGCAACAACGAGAGGAACCATTTTGATGCTTTACATGCTGGACACCAACATCTGTATATATCTCATCAAGAGACGGTCGGATGAATTAGTAAATCGAATGCGTGTGTTTCGTACGGGCGAGATTGGCGTCTCCGTGGTGACAGTGGCAGAGTTACAGTACGGTGTCTCAAAGAGTCAGAATAAGGAACGAAATCAGGCTGCGTTAGAGGCGTTCCTGTTGCCTCTCGATATTGCAGACTTCTCGTTTTCGATCACAGTTATGTACGGAGACATACGTGCTCAAATGGAGAGACAAGGACAACCCATTGGTCCGCTTGACACGATGATCGCGGCACATGCATTGTCACTTGACGTCCCACTAGTGACAAACAATACGAGAGAGTTTGGACGGGTCAGGGGATTGCGCGTCGAGGATTGGACGAGATGATGATGCTAGGATGAGATAGTAGACACAACGATCACCTCGAATTGTCTTATTGTTACATTCTATCCTGAAAATAAACGAGTTCTACGTTCTAAGAAGCGCATAAGGAACTAGCCTTATCAGAGATGAGGATGTCTTTGGATAGTAGTTCCATTTTTGATTTCAATCGTCCTCTCGCCAGTTTCGAAAGTGCTTCAGAGCTATTCTCTCCCTGAATCATCGCCTCGAGCATGGCACGCCCAGACTTCCCCAAGGTGTTACTCGCTACGGAAGACAGCTTGATGTTGGCCCCTTCTAGCACTTTCTGTATCCGATTATGACTACCAAGACAAACTGCGCGAGTCGTTTCAAAGACTGCTTGTCTACTGTGTAAAAACACAGAGAGAAGTGGCCTTTTGTTATTATAGGAAAAGTTACTCAAGGACTGCTTAACTTGCTGTTTGCAGGTGCGTTCGACGTGGAGCTCATGTATAGTTGAGATACATGTTGCAACTGCAGAGGAAGCTTTTTAAATGGTGAGGTGTGAGTGTCGTATGCGAGGGAAGGATACAGCGCTTGTCGGCGTGATTATGGGCAGTAAGTCAGACTACGAGACGATGCGTGCGGCAGTGGATGTGTTGCGCGATTTTCAGGTACCCCACGAAGTACAGATTGTGTCAGCGCACAGGACTCCTGATCGTCTTTATGAATATGCAAAAACGGCGCATACCCGAGGAGTCAAAGTAATTATTGCAGGAGCTGGCGGAGCGGCGCATTTACCGGGGATGACAGCAGCGATGACGCCTCTTCCTGTGATTGGGGTTCCGGTGCAGTCTAAGGCACTGCAAGGACTCGATTCCTTGTTGTCAATTGTTCAGATGCCGGCAGGAATCCCGGTAGCTACCGTCGCGATTGGGACGGCAGGGGCAAAGAATGCAGGATTGCTTGCGATTTCCATTCTTGGGCTCTCAGACAGTGAATTGTTACAGCGGCTTGAGGTGTATCGCCAAGAGCAGACAGAACGCGTCTTACAAGATCCTTTGCCAATTGAACAATAAGAGTGAAAATTTTTCTATAAGAGAGATGGGGTTTATGTCTTTAAAAAAAAGGACCATTGGGATTCTTGGAGCAGGTCAGCTTGCACAAATGACTTGTCAGGCGGGACAAGCATTAGGATTTGAAATGCATGTGTACGCGCAAAGGCAGGATGAGCCAGCAGCATTCGTAGCTGATCGGGTGTGGGTTGGTGATTTACAAGATCGTGAACGGCTTGCCGAATTTGCCCAGGCCGTGTCTATTGTGACGTATGATACAGAACTTTTGCCCATTGAGAGCGTCCGCTATATCGCGCAATTTACGCAGGCTTATCCGGACCCAGAAATTTTGTTTGTTGCCCAGCATCGCGAGCGAGAACGAAATTTCTTACAACAGTGTGGAATTGCTATGCCGCGCATCGCTTTTGTGCATTCGGAACAAGAGGCGATCGCAGCGGTGCAAGCGGTCGGAGTGCCTGCTGTCCTGAAAACAGCGGAGCAAGGTTATGATGGGAAAGGACAGCGCAAGATCACGCAAAGCGAAGAGGTAGTGGATGCGTGGCACCAATTAGGGGAGTTACCCTGTGTGTTGGAAGAGTGGCTGGATACGCCTTTGGAGATGTCTGTCATTGTTGCGGGCGCACAAAATGGCCAGATTCTTCCTTATCCAGTCATTGATAACGAGCATCGTCGGCACATTTTGCATAAGTCCACCGTGCCTTCGCAGTTGCCAGCAGATGCGCAGGAACAAGCGCAGCAGATTGCAATCAAGATCGCGACAGAGCTTGGGCTTATCGGATTGTTGACGGTAGAGATGTTTTATACTAAGGATGGACGAGTTCTAGTCAATGAATTGGCGCCGCGCCCCCATAATTCAGGTCACCATACACAGTTGTCGACAGCTACGAGTCAATTTGAGCAGTTATTGCGGGCTGTAAGTGGACTTGACTTGGGTGCTGTAACGGCGAAGCCGGCAGCGATGATCAATTTGTTAGGGGATTTATTTTTGACAGATAATGAGCGAGTTTATCAGCACGTAGGGTTTTTAGATCCACAAAACCACGAGGAAAATGTGTATTTTTACGGGAAAAGAGCAGCGCGGGTGGGACGCAAACTGGGCCATGTCATCGCGCTTGGCAACAGTGTGAATGAGGCAAGTGAACGCGCGCAGCGCTTATATGATCACTATGCAAAGCAACCGGAGGATGTGCGATGACTGAAGCACAAATGTATGAAGTCTTGCGCAGTGCACTGACTGATGAGGTGATGAAGCAGGAACGTCTGCGCGTATTTGCTGCAGTAGAGCGTCGCGCTCATGATTTGCTCGCAGCGCTTGGAGTAGAATTTGTATTGGATGAGCCAGATGTCGTAGAGCGATTGGCACTTTACAAAGAGTTTCACCATGTGCCAGGGGATCATTTGTGGCAGGCGATGCAATTTGTATTTCGCGTAGCTCGTGACGGCGCTGATGAATCGGATCGCACACTTGCGCCTGAATATCTCGGAACGATTTATCGTACGCTTTTTACTTCTGTGCTTGTAAAGACGCCGCAGATTCCCGAACAGTGGTGGGAAACGCCGCTTGGCATTGCGTGCCGAGTTGTGGAATCGGGCATTGCTGCCTGTGCGGATGTGATCGAAACACTAAAACAGCTAGCGGAGTCTTGAAGACAGTCTTTTTTTACGCAAAAGTGGCACGATGAGATAAAGAAGGTGATCTGGGTGATGGAGCTTTCAACGGAAGAGATGGAACGGTTATTAAGTGGATTGAATGAACCACAACGCGAGGCGGTGACGAGTACAAGGGGGCCTTTACTGATCATCGCTGGCGCAGGCAGTGGAAAAACGAGTGTGCTCACGCGCCGCATGGCTTACTTGTTGAAACAAGAGCGTGTGGCACCTTGGAGCATTCTTGCAATTACGTTTACAAATAAAGCAGCAAAGGAAATGAAAGAACGCGTGGCCCGTCTCGTAGGACAGGCGGCTGATGAGATGTGGGTCTCTACGTTTCACGCGATGTGCGTGCGGATTTTGCGTCGCGAGATCGACAAATTGGGTTTTACTAGCCAATTCACCATTTTAGATGCGGGGGATCAACTGTCAGCCGTAAGACGTTGTTGTGAGGAATTGAATTATGATCAAAAAAAATTTGAACCGCGATCCCTCGCGGCAGCAATTAGCCAGTACAAAAATGTGCTTGTTGCGCCAGATACGGCATTGAAGCGTGCGGAGACTGTTTATGAAGAAGCCGCAGCGCAGGTGTATAAACTCTATCAAACGAAATTGCGCGCTCAAAATTCCCTTGATTTTGACGATCTTATCCTGTTGACCGTACAACTTTTTGAGCAATACCCTGCAGTTTTAGATTATTATCAAGCTAAATTCCAATATATTCATGTCGATGAGTACCAGGATACAAACCATAGCCAGTATCGCCTTGTACGGCTCCTTGCAGATCGCTACCGCAATCTTTGTGTGGTAGGGGATTCCGATCAGTCGATCTACAAATGGCGCGGGGCCGACATTGGAAATATTTTATCATTTGAACAGGATTATCCTGATGCTAAAGTGATTAAATTAGAACAAAATTACCGCTCGACCAAACGCATTTTAACGGCTGCAAACGCTGTGATTGAAAACAATCTCGAGCGACCTAAAAAGACGTTGTGGACGGCAAACAGCGAAGGGGAACGACTTTATTTTTATCGCGCATTTGATGAACGTGAGGAAGCGCGTTTTATCGTGGATGAAGTACATCGGCGCAGACAATTAGGGGAACTTGCTTACAGCGATGTGGCCGTTTTGTATCGCACAAACGCGCAGTCGCGTGCGATTGAAGAGATGTGCTTGAAATCAGGTGTGCCATATCGTGTCTTTGGCGGGATCAAATTTTATGAACGAAAAGAAATCAAAGATCTTTTAGGCTATTTGCGACTGATTGCAAATCCTGCTGATGATCTTGCGTTTATCCGCATTGTCAATGTACCTAAGCGAGGCATCGGTGAGGGGACGATTGCGCGGATGGCGGAACTTGCGGCAAAACAGGGAACTTCGCTGTTTACGGTGACTCAACAGATGGACATGCTTGGTTTGTCAGGCCGTTTTGTGAGTGCCGTCGAAGGATTTGCATCATTGATTCGGCAATTGGCGGCACAGCAAGACTACCTTACCGTCACTGAGTTGACAGAGGAATTGCTCTTGCGTAGCGGCTATCGTGAGATGTTAAAATCTGACCGAACCATTGAAGGGCAGGCGCGCTTGGAGAACGTAGAGGAATTTCTTTCTGTGACACAAGAATATGAGAAGCGCAATCCTACAGGCGGGTTAATTGGGTTTCTAACTGATGTCGCGCTTGTTGCGGATTCCGAGCAAGAGGGTGGATCGGGGGATGGCATTACACTGATGACACTGCATAGTGCCAAAGGGTTGGAGTTTCCAGTGGTATTCCTTGTCGGAATGGAGGAGGGTGTTTTTCCACACGCTCGTTCGGCGACTGACGAGCGCGAAATGGAAGAGGAGCGGCGTCTCTGCTATGTAGGGATTACACGAGCGCAGAAAGAACTCTATTTGACATGCGCCAATACGAGAATGCTGTTTGGCCAAACGAAAGCCAATCCACCTTCGCGTTTCTTGCAGGAAATTCCGCAAGAGGTATTGGTGGATGTCAAAAAAGCGACTGGATCATTCCCGCGTATAGCACGTGAGGGGATGGCCGTTGAGCAGACGCCAAAGAGTTTCGGGGGCGATTTGACAGAAAATTGGTCGGTTGGCGATCGCGTCTTGCATCGCAAATGGGGAGAAGGTCTCGTGCTGGCTCGTTCGGGGACGGGGGAGGATTTGGAACTTACGATTGAATTTGCGGCTCCGACAGGGACGAGAAAATTGATGGTCAAATATGCGCCGATTGTAAAGGCAGGCGGACAATCATGACGGACGACGTGCGAAGCCGAGTGGAAAGTTTGCGCCACAAGTTACATGAGTATGATTATCATTATCATGTGCTTGATGCTCCACTCATCTCTGACGTGGAGTATGACCGCTTATTGCACGAGTTAGTTGAGCTAGAGGCGTTGTATCCAGAGTTACAAACGCCTGATTCACCCACACAGCGAGTGGGCGGGGAAGTGACGGAAGGGTTTGGCAAGGTGACACATGCCTTCCCCATGTTATCGCTGTCGAATGCTTTTTCTGAAGCGGATTTGTCTGAATTCGACGCGCGCGTGCGGCAGATGATCGGTGAGGATGTACACTATGTCTGTGAATTAAAAATAGATGGACTCGCGACCTCATTGATTTATGAGGAGGGCGTTTTTGTGCGCGGAGCGACGCGCGGAGACGGAGTAACAGGGGAGGACATCACACAAAATTTGCGCACAATTCGTGCCCTGCCACTTCGTTTGCGCGAGGCTGTGAGCATTGTTGTGCGCGGTGAATCGTATCTGCCACGTGCAGAATTTGTGCGTTTGAATGAACAACGCGCACAAACGGGTGAACCGCTTTTTGCGAATCCGCGCAACGCAGCGGCCGGATCACTGCGCCAACTGGATGCAAGTGTAACGGCAAAGCGCAATCTAGCTTTTTTTGCGTATACATTAATTTCTTCGGAGCAAAGTGTAGCTACTCAGGAAGAAGCGCTGACAAAATTGCAGGAACTCGGGTTCCCGGTAAATCCTCATTTTAGACGATGCGCTTCCATCTCTGAAGTGATGGAGTACATTCGTTTTGCGGAGTCGATACGGCAAAATCTGCCCTATGACATTGATGGGGTTGTGATTAAGGTGGATTCTTTTGCTGCTCAGCAAAAATTAGGAACGACAGCAAAAAGTCCGCGCTTTGCGATAGCCTATAAATTTACCGCAGAGCAAGCAGAAAGCCGTGTTCGAACGATCGAATTAAGCGTTGGGCGAACTGGGGTAGTGACGCCAACTGCAGTCATCGAACCAGTTTTTTTAGCGGGAACCACCGTCAGTCGAGCTACCTTGCATAATGAAGATTTCATTCGAGAGAAAGATGTGCGCGTTGGGGATCTCGTCGTGGTGCAAAAGGCGGGGGATATTATCCCGGAAATTGTACGCGTCGTGACAGAAGCGCGAACAGGGGAAGAAGCGCTGTTTCATATGCCAACAGTCTGTCCGGTCTGTCATACACCGCTTGTGCGTGCGCAGGGAGAAGCGGCGTTACGGTGTGTCAATCCAAATTGTCTCGCAAAGCGAATCGAGGGATTGATCCACTTTGCTTCTCGTAAAGCGATGAATATTGACGGACTAGGGGATATGCTGATTGAAGCATTGGTTCAGGCGGGAGTAGTTCGCGATGTCTCGGACTTTTATACGCTGCAGAAAGAAGATCTGATGCAGTTGGAGCGAATGGGGGATAAATCTTCAACCAATCTCCTTGCGGCGATTGCAGCCAGTAAACAACAACCACTTGAACGCTTGCTGTTTGGCTTGGGAATTCGGCTTGTGGGGGAAAAGGCGGCCCAGACACTCGCTAAGTATTTCGGGACTCTTGACAATCTCATGGCAGCTTCGAAGGAACAGTTGCAAGCGATTCCGGAGATTGGTCCCAAAATGGCAGAAAGTGTAGTTGCCTATTTTCATGATCCTGAAAATTTGGCACGCATCGAGCGATTGCGACAATCTGGGTTGCGTTTTGACACCGATCTGAAACACGCTACGGATATGCAAAATCTCCCTTTGTCTGGTAAGGTATTCGTCCTTACAGGGACTTTAGAACATTTATCCAGACAACAGGCGCAAATCTTCATCGAGGAGCGCGGGGGAAAAGTATCAAGCACAGTAAGTCGCAAAACAGATTATGTCGTGGCAGGGGAAAGCGCTGGATCAAAACTTGCAAAAGCAGAAGAATTGATCCACGCCCACCCAGAACTGCCCCTTCGCATCCTAAGTGAACAAGCCTTTATCAAACTGCTTGACGAGGATGGAGAAATGTCTAGCGGCCGCGAATAAATTCTCCAACGTCCTGGCGATAGCGGCGGCGAACGCGAATAAAGCGGTATCGCCTGGAGTAGCGACCTAATGCGAAAGCAAGGGGCACGGTGACAATGTCAGCAAGTAAATACCAATCCATAAGGCATCCCTCTTTCTTCATCAAGGTCTCTTTTCAGGATATGTGCTCTATTTGATGTATAGAATAAGAACAAGCTCTTCTGTGGCTTGGTCCCTTTTCGCGGGCTACACGAATTTGGTATACTAGCAGCGGGTTTGGATTACCTAGGGGAGGCTCCTTTTTCGATGTATTACATCGCGGCTCTAGCGGTCAGTTTTGTGATCGTGTATTTCTCTGTCCCCTATGTGCAAAAGCTAGCGCTTAGGACGGGATTTGTTGATATACCTAACCAACGCAAGATACACAAAGATCCGATTCCACTGCTAGGCGGACTGGCGATCTATGGTGGATTCATTGTGACTGCGGCGATCTTTACGCATCGCGCTCCAGAGTTTTGGGGAATTACTCTGGGGGGCTTGATTATCTTTGTCTTAGGGATTATTGACGATTTCTATAAAACGCGCAAACAGGATCTTTCGGCATGGCCTAAGTTCTTAATCCAGATCCTCGCCGCGTGTATATTACCGATTTTTGGCGTGAGCATTCAAGGGGTTTCTATTCCCTTCATGGCTCATGGGTTCATCTTTTTTCCTATTTGGTTGCGTGTCTTTACTACGGTGGTGTGGGTTGTCGCGATCACCAATATGATGAATTTTCTTGATGGCGTTGATGGACTTGCTGCAGGAATTGCAGCCATTTCTGCCACAACGCTCTTTTTTATTGCACTGGTAAAAGGGCATGTCGCTATGGCTTCGCTGTCGATCATTTTGATTGGGACGTCACTCGGTTTTTTGCGTCACAACTTTCACCCCGCGCGGATTTTTATGGGGGACGCTGGAGCGACGTTTTTAGGCTATGTCCTTGCGGCTATTGCTGTTGGTGGTGCCTTTAAGTCCGCGACGCTTGTGTCGATGGTGATTCCAGTGTTTGCGCTTGGTGTGCCAATTATGGATGCATTTTATGTGATTTTCCGCAGATTCAAGGAAAATCGCCCCATTTATATCGCGGATAAAGGGCATACCTTTCATTATCTGATGCGGTCTGGGCTTTCACAAAAGCAGACGGTTACTTTTCTCTATCTGTTAGGAATCTGTTTTTCACTCGTGTCGATTGTGATTTTATTGGTGAACAATAAAACGCCTTGAGGAGCTAGAGTCTAAGAAGTAAACGGAGCGCTCGGCTATGGGCAAGTGCAGTCGCCGGACAATGCACTTGCCCCTTTGTGATATAATCCAACAATGATAAGTTTGGGGAGGGGACGGCATTGAGTCTGACAAAAGCAGAGATACAGCATGTGGCCGCGTTAGCGCGTCTGCAGGTTGCTGAAGAAGAGATTGGAGTCTTATCAGAAGAGCTCGAAAAAATTTTGGCGTATGTGGATCAATTGCAACAACTTGATGTCACAGGGATTGAAGCGATGAGTCATGTCGGGGTCACACAAAACGTGACGCGTCCAGATGTGCCAGGGATTTCACTCTTACCAGAAATCGCTTTAGCGAACGGACCTGATGTTGAAGAGCAACAGTTTCGTGTGCCGGCTGTGTTGGAGGGATAGAGATGGACTTTTTTAGCGGACTGCGAAAATTGCATGAGAGCCTGGTGGCACGTGAAGTGTCACCCTCCGAACTGGTCGACTTTAGCTTAGAGCAAATTCAGGCATTTGATGAGCAAGTTCAAGCGTTTGTAACCGTTACGCAAGCGCAGGCAAAGGAACGAGCAGTGCATTTGCAAGATCAACTGCTGACGAGTTGGCTTGCAGGTATTCCCTTTGCCTTAAAAGACAATCTGTGCACAAAAGACGTAGAGACGACTTGCTCAAGTAAAATTTTACGCGGCTATCATCCTCCTTACTCTGCGACTGTTGTACAGAAATTGGAGGATGCGTCTGGGATTTTAATGGGGAAACTCAATATGGATGAATTCGCCATGGGATCATCTACAGAAAATTCTGCGTGGTTTCCCACGCGCAACCCGTGGCGGCTCGACTGTGTGCCGGGCGGTTCTAGCGGAGGGGCTGCTGCGGCTGTAGCAGCGGGCATGGTGCCCTATGCGCTAGGCTCTGACACAGGAGGGTCAATTCGTCAACCTGCTGCATTTTGTGGAGTCGTAGGATTAAAGCCAACCTATGGACTTGTTTCGCGATTTGGGTTGGTTGCTTATGCATCTTCGCTTGATCAGATTGGACCCCTTACGCATTCTGTAGAAGATGCAGCGATTGTCTTAGAAGCGATCGCAGGAAAAGACCGCTATGATGCGACTTCTGTCGCGCGTGAGGTGCCTCACTACATAGAGAGTCTGACGGGGGATATTCAAGGCTTGCGTATAGGGATTGCGAAAGAATATTTCTCTCCCAATATTGATTCCGGTGTGCGCATGGCCGTTGAAGCGGCAATTGGACAACTTGAACGATTAGGTGCGCGGATTGAGGAGGTCAGTTTACCGCATACACCGTATGCGTTGGCTGCCTATTATCTCATTGCGCCAGCTGAAGCTTCTTCCAACTTGGCGCGTTATGACGGGGTGCGTTATGGGTACCGTGCAGAACATGCAGAAAACTTGCTCGATATGTATCGCAAGACGCGTAGCGAGGGGTTTGGATCGGAAGTAAAAAGGCGCATCTTGATCGGGACTTATGCACTTTCATCAGGTTATTATGACGCCTATTACAAGCGTGCTCAGCAAGTGCGCACACTCATTCGCCAAGATTTTGACGAGGCATTTGCAAAGGTGGACGTCATCGTTTCACCGACGACGCCGACGACAGCGTTTCGTTTAGGAGAAAAAACAGAGGATCCATTGACGATGTATATGAATGATATTTGTACAATTCCAGTAAACTTGGCCGGCTTACCGGCGATCAGTGTGCCATGTGGTTTGGCAGATGGGCTCCCTGTCGGATTTCAATTGATTGGTCGCATGTTTGATGAGCAGACATTGTTGCGAACTGCGCACGCATACGAGCAAGCTGCAGGGTTTGCTCCGCTGAAACCAGCGTTGGGGGTGCAGGCATAATGGCTAATTGGGAAACTGTCATCGGGCTGGAAGTGCATGTGGAACTGGGGACAAAGACAAAGATTTTTTGTGATTGTGCAGTCGAATTTGGTGCACCGCCTAACACACACGTGTGTCCCATCTGTTTAGGGAGTCCGGGGGCTCTCCCTGTGTTAAATGAGGAGGCGCTCAAGCTTGCGATTCGCGCGGCACTCGCTCTTCATTGCACAGTACGAACTCACAGCAAATTTGACCGAAAGAATTACTTTTATCCAGATAGCCCGAAAGCTTATCAAATTTCACAGTATGATGAACCGATAGGTGAACATGGTTATTTAGAGATTACTGTACAAGGAGAGAAAAAGCGCATCGGGATAACCCGCGTCCATTTAGAGGAGGATGCAGGGAAATTGACGCATTCACCGTACGGGGATGGATCACTTGTCGATCTCAATCGCGTAGGGATTCCACTGATTGAGATTGTGAGCGAACCGGATTTGCGTTCAGCGGAGGAGGCGCGTCTATATCTCGAAGAACTAAAAACGATCATGCAGTATTGTGGAATTTCTGAATGTAAGATGGAGGAAGGCTCACTGCGCTGTGATGCGAATATTTCTCTGCGTCCAGTGGGACATGTGGAATTTGGAACCAAGACGGAAATTAAAAACATGAATAGCTTTCGCAATGTCCAGCGCGGTTTAGAATATGAAGAGCAACGACAAGCAAAGCTTTTGCAGCGCGGTGAAGCGGTTGTACAACAAACGATGCGCTTCGATGAGGAAACGGGTGTAACTTTGGCCATGCGTTCAAAGGAAGATGCGCATGACTATCGCTATTTCCCGGAACCCGATCTGCCACGTATCCAGTTAAGTGATGAATATATTGCAGCAAGGCTAAAAGAAATTCCGGAATTGCCCGCTGCACGCAAGCAGCGGTTTGTGAAAGAGTACGGGATCCCTGTTTATGATGCGGAAGTGTTAACTGCAACGCGCGCTCTTGCAGATTTTTTTGATGGCACAGCACGTAGAGTGCGCGATGCAAAAAGTGCGAGCAACTGGATGATGGGGGATTTACTCGCGTATTTAAAAGCAAATAGTTTGGAGATTGAACAAATTGAGGTAACGCCTGAGCAGTTTGCTGAGCTCATCGGGTTGCTTGATGATGGGACGATTTCTTCTAAGATCGCCAAAAGTGTCTTAAAGACGATGCTTGAGACAGGCAAGGATGCGAAAGTCGTTATTGCTGAGCAGGGACTGATCCAGATCTCGGATGAAGCGCAGTTGCGCGAGATTGCAGAGCGTGTGATTGCGGCAAATCCTAAATCCGTAGCGGATTTTCAAGCGGGGAAGGAAAAGGCGCTAGGCGCTCTCGTCGGGCAAATGATGAAAGAGACTAGAGGTAAAGCGAATCCGCAACTGGTCAATCGCATCATCCTTGAGCTGATTGGAAGCTAAGGAGTGTGAGGTACGTGCGTGAGCGCATCCGTGTGATCTACAACCCTACAGCAGGGAAGGAAGCGTTTAAACAGCATCTTGCAGACGTCCTTGCTATCCTCGAAGAGGAAGGGGGGCTGGAGGCGTCTTGCCATGCGACAAGAGGAGCTGGCGATGCGACAAAAGCGGCAATTGCAGCGGCGCAAGAGGGTTTTTCTTATGTTGTGGCTTGCGGTGGAGATGGAACGGTGCATGAGGTGGTCAATGGTCTCGCGCAGTGTGATCAGCATAAGCGCCCTGTTCTTGGCATTATTCCAGCAGGGACGACCAATGATCTCGCGCGCGCCCTCGGAATTCCCTTTCAGATCGAACATGCCGCAAAGATTGTCGCAAGGCGGCGGACGATGCCACTGGATCTTGGGCAGATTGGTCTTGACCATTACTTTGTCAACATCGCGGCTTGCGGGCGTTTAGCAGAGATCACATACGATGTGCCTAGCAAATTAAAAACGGTACTTGGGCAACTTGCTTATTATATGAAAAGTCTTGAACGACTTCCGGGATTGCGCCCGATTCATCTGCACGTACAGGCAGGGGATGTCTCTTATGAAGGGAAAGCCATGCTTTGTCTGATTACAAATTCGCGTTCTGTGGGTGGATTTGAACATATTGCCCCGCAGGCGCTTGTGTATGATGGGCTGCTTGACGTCATGATTGTGAAACCGACGAATCTTGGGGATATGATTCGCTTGGTGAGTGCAGCGCTGCGTGGTGAGCATACGCGTGATGAGCGTGTATTGTATTTTCACAGCAGCGAAATCATGCTTTCTTCAGAAGATGAAGTGGATTTGAATATTGACGGAGAATACGGTGGCAAGTTACCTCAAAAGGTACGTGTGATGCCTCAACATTTGTCGGTTATTGTAAAACAATGAATATGAGTCGCTGAAGATCGTGAGGTTTTTTATTTTGGGTAAAGAGAAAGCAATTGTGCCGCCTGTAGCGATGGGGGATCCGGTGACATTGCAAGTGGAGCGGCTTGGCTATCGCGGGGAAGGTGTGGCACGCTACCGTGGATTTACCATCTTCGTTGAAGGTGCTTTACCAGGGGAAACAGTGGAGGCACAAATCACGCAAGTCAAACGTTCGTTTGCGATCGCAGAGTTGCGAGCAATTGTACATCCAACAAGCGAACGGGTCGTGCCGTTGTGTCCCGTTTTTGACGTCTGTGGCGGTTGTCAGTTGCAACATCTGTCTTATGCAGCACAATTACAATTTAAGCGTCAAGTCGTGAAGGATGCGCTTGTTCGAATTGGGAAGTTTGCTGCAGAGGATGTACAGCGATGGGTGCAACCTGTGATTGGTCAAGAAGAACCATGGCGCTACCGCAATAAAGTCAGCCTTACGGCTACCGCGCGAGCTGGTCGCTTTGTTGCGGGGTTTGTTGAAGAAGGGACGCATGAACCCGTCGAGTCTACGACCTGTTTGATTCGTCCACACGCTTATGATGAGCTATTGCAAATCATCATTACCCAATTCGAACAGCATGGAGTACGTGCTTATGATGAGCAGTCGCAAAGCGGGGACGTGCGACAACTGATTGTGCGCTCCAACCATAAGCATGAGGTGATGATCGTCATTCTCACTGGAATGCACGAGCTTGTGCATGGTCGTGAGCTTGCTGCCGCATGGGCAAAACAGATGCCACAGGGATACCGCCTGGTGAGTGTCATTCAACAAAAGCGCAATGACGGGAAAAATGGAGTACGAAAGAGGGACGCTTCCGAAGAAGTTCTTTACGGTGATGCATCGATTCAAGAACAGATTGATGGGCTCACTTTCCGTATCTCGGCTTCTGCCTTTTTGCAGGTGAACCCTATTCAAACGCGTATTTTATACGAGAAAGCGCTCAATGCCGCCGCGATTTCCTCACAGGATGTCGTATTTGATTTCTATTGCGGGGTTGGAACGTTGTCACTGTTAGCGGGTAGACAGGCAAAAGCCGTATATGGAGTGGAAAGTGTGTCAGCTGCGGTTGAAGATGCCAAGTTTAATGCGAGGCAAAATGGTCTGACCAATGCGCACTTTTATGCAGGATTTGTCGAACAAGTGGCGCCCCAACTGCTTTCCTCCGAGGTGCACCCCAATGTCATTTTACTCGATCCACCGCGTGCTGGTTGTGGTCCAGAAGTCATCACAGCGCTCTTGCAAGCTTCTCCACAACGCATCGTATATATTTCTTGTAATCCAGCCACACTTGCGCGTGACCTGCGCCAACTGGTGGATGGCGGCTATGCACTGCAAAGTGTCGAGCCAATTGATATGTTTCCACAGACGGCACATGTGGAAGTTATATCGTCAATAGTATTGAAAAAATAAGCGTTGCGGGTGTAGGGACCAGGGCCGGCGGTTGGCTCTGGTTTTTTGTTGTACGCCCGGCATGGGCGGAATCTTTAGGGTGTAAGTCCCGAACGGGGGTTGGCGACAAACCTACCGTT
>NZ_MPDK01000017.1 GCF_003144315.1 Sulfoacidibacillus thermotolerans
ATGCGGGAAATGTTGATTGAGTACACGAAAAATAAAAGCAGAGAGGAGAAAGGGGATCGCTACTAAAACAACGGCCAGCAAACTATAAATTCCACTGTAGGCCACCATCACGCCGGCAGTCGCAGAAATACTAAATGCAGGGCCAACACTCGAAATTGACAAACTACTTAGATCAAGCAGCGAAAAAGTTTGACGCAATCTATGATGCTTTGGAGTCAAGTTCGTCTCCACATTCAACCATCCTCTCAAGGCTCTTCTGGTAGTTCATACCATCTTACGCGTTCTCCTACTACAGACCTCATGCGCCAAGCTGCCGATTTCGGTGTGAGATCAATCGCTTGTTGTAGCGTATTAATTTTTTCCAATACTTTTGATTGCTGCATCTCATCCGCGATGAGTGTACACATCTCATTAACGAGCAATTGCAAATTTTTTGTGCACGTACGCCATAACCCCCAATCTTTTGCTAACATCTTAGCCAGATAACGTATATTTATAGCTGATGGTTGATCCGTTTCGACTAGCGGTGCAACAAGGAGAAGTGCGACAAGGTCAATCATATCTTTTCTATTTAATTCAACGATTTGTAACTTCGTAAGCAGTAAGTCTGCAAGAGGTAAAGTCTGTGCCTCCAGATGGATTCGCTCCCGCAAGTCAATTCGATGACAGAGTGAAAACTCATCGATAAATACGTCAACCTTTTCATGATTCGCATAATAGAGAAGTCGCGTCTTACCGTTTAATAGATTGAATTCCCGATCCCCTTTAAGACCGATCGTCTCAAGTAACTCTTGTACCACTTTGCGCTCTTTAGAGATGGTGAATAAATCTAAATCCCCAAGAGGCCGGATGAGCACATCTGGTACTCTTCCTACGACATGCAAGCGAAAAGCCCTTCCTCCAAGCAAACGCAAGGACATATGGGGATTCGTTACTAGGTAATCCATAATCTGATCATCCCATCGATTCTCCAACTGTTTCATGTCGATGCCTCCTCTTTTTCCTCTACATCCGACAGCCCAGACACGCTTTACTCGGGTGGAATTTCTTTGAACACTAAACTCAAATCAACTCCTTGTCGCAAGCGAATAAAACGCGCGGCCCCGTAATAAATGAATCCCGACAAAAAGACTACAATGTTGATCAATAACATCGTTGGCGTTGACAAGCTTATGCCAGAGTTTGGATCATTGAGAAACGCCCATTCGATCAAAACAAGTCCAATGACACTGAGTACACCAAGTATAGAAATGACTGGAACGCCAGCAATACGCCATTTTACAGGTGATGCATCAAACATTTCGCGTTGTCGTATCGGAAAGACAATCGCCGCTAGAGAAGTTAAAATAAATGTGAACACTTGACCAAAAAATCCTGCAATGGTCGCAAACGATGGGTCAAATGCATAAAGATAAAGAAAGCCAATTCCCAATACGCCCGACAACCAGAGGGCCCAGAGCGGTGAATGTGTTCGATCACTCACACTCGCCAATTTACTCGGTGCCAATCCATCAAGCGCCCAAGCAAGCACATTGCGCGTAGTTGTTAAAATATAAATTGGCATCCAAGTATACGTCCAAAGCATAAAACTGATGGAGATCAACAGAATCAGCCAAACATTATGAGTCAACATGGCTGCAATTTCTGCAAATGTTGGCGTAAAGCCCAAATGTACTGATGAAGGGTTCATCGCGCCAATGTCACCCATGAAAGAAAATCCAACTACTTTTAATACTCCTGCGGTCAAGAGCAAAATCCAGATTGCGCTATACAATAATGATCCAGGCATGCCGATTAGTTGTGCCCGATTGGCACCTTTAATCTCACCCCCAATGTACGCCGAAGCGATACTAAATCCTAGAACTGTAAATGGCCAAGTCATCGATATGAGTGTACTATGCCAACTAAATGGCATCGAATGTACCGCGTTTGACCCAAGAGAAGAAATGACCGCCTGATACGTATTGTTTAGATGCGTGAGTGGTTGCATATATTGATTGAACGCTTGAGAAAATGATCCGTGAAAGAAGAGGAAAACCAAGAGAGTAGCCAATAGTCCGATGGAAGCGATCATAAAAAAAATCATTTGCATGCGCATGTAAACATTAATCCCAATACTGAAAAGCAAAATATACAGAATGATCAACGCGACACCAGTGATGAACACTCCGAGTGGTGTTGTAAACCAGTTCCCTAATTGAATCAGACCCGGATTGTGCATAACTACACCCAAAATACGCGTTACAGCAGAGATCCCATACTTCCCAAGAAATGCAGCAGGGACTCCGATGTATAGAAAACTCCAAACCGTGTAATTCCAATTTGCGGCAAATCCCCATAGTGGGGACAAGGAGCGACTGACATATACATACTCACCACCAGAACGCGGCATCGCACTGGCAAATAAAGCATAAACCAAGCTGCTAGGTAAAACAGCCAGTGCACAAAGAATCGTTGTCAGAAACATATTATCTCCTGGATAAGATCCCGCCGGCATAAATAGAAACATAAACGCAACACCGATCGCAATGTTAATAAAATTCACATTGTAAATGAACACATCGGATGCTTTTGCTTGGCGTACAAGTCCTGTCGCTTTACGCGAAAAATTGTTGATCACAACGATCTCCCCTTCTTTCACAATCTGCATTGCCCCCGCTTGATCAGGCCGTCACTAGTTGGTAACCTACCACTTTATCCCGTGTTAAACTGACTAGTGCCCCATGCAATATGCCCTCACTGTATTCACTCCCCGGATTCAAGCAAAGTGTACGTCCGATCTTTTTCACACCACGTGATTCATGCACATGGCCATGAAGTCCAAGCTGGGGTTGAAACTGTTCAATTGTTGCGCGCACGGCTGTGCTTCCCACAGGGGTCATCACGGTATGTCCACCGCGCGTAACAACCTCGTGCTCCCTGAGCAAAGGTGCATTATCCAAACCGCTCCCATAGGGTGGAACATGCAGCGTAAAGATGGCACGTTGCGGAAATTTCAATTTTCTGCTTACTTCGCTCATATAGTGAGACAAATCCTCTTCGCTCATCTCACGCGGACTGTTAAATGGAGTCGTATTGCTGTGACCAACCACTAACATCTCATGATCGTCGTCAATTTGAACCACACCGCCATCATGATTTTCTACAAAATTGCTCTTCGCCAAAATTTCATCGACAATCCATTCATCGTCATTGCCAGGATTGATAAAACAACGAACACCTAACCCTTTTAGACGCTCTTCCGCCATATCCATCCAACGTTCAAGTGATTCCGCAACGAGACGATTAAAAAGCGTTTCTTGCTTTTTTGCGTCTGCCGTGAGATCGTCATATTCTTCCTGCGTAACGCGCAATGGATAAAAGCCATTAAAGCGAATTGCTTTTTCTAGCGCCATTAATTCCTCATTTGTGTGCGCTTCATGTGTTTGACCGAGGAAGCGCGCCTCATACGCGTTTCCTCTAGAGATAAGCGGGACAACGACCTTTCCAGTGATATCACCGCCCAAAACGAGAACATTTGCCTGATAAAATTTGGCTGTGTTCAAAAACTTCAAAAAACAACGTTCTGAACCATGGATGTCACTCGTATAAAAAAGCCGTGTTCCTTTTGCCACATTCCTCACTCCGCTCAACAAGATTTTCGTTTAGAGATCCCTTTGCAGCTACTTATTTTCCGCCTAATTTTTTATTTGCTACTAAGGTAGCTAATACATCCATAATCGCCCTCATTGCTAACAACGCCGTTGTGTCACTCACATCATAGGGTGGAGAAACTTCCACGACTTCCATTGCACAAATCCCTTCTTTAGCTACTAATTGCAATAATTTCAAGGCTTCCCGTGGTAAAAATCCACCTGGTTCCGGCCATCCAGTTCCTGGGACAAAGCCTGCATCTACCGAATCGATGTCAAAGCTTAGATAAACAGCTTTTGCACCTTTCCACGCTACTTCCAGTGCAATTTCTGCCGCCTGCTCTAATCCCATTTCATCGACATCATTGATGGTAAGAATGGTCGTCCCGCGCTCACGCGCTACTTGTACACCTGCCCTTGGTACTTGCCACCCCCCAATACCAACTTGCACTAAGTTCTCTGCTGGAGCGTTTGGAATATTGGTCGCATGAAACCATGGCGTTGTATGCATGCGTTCATCCATGTCTTTTTCCTGTGTATCCGCATGACGATCAAGATGAATTATTCCGACTTTTCCATCTATATTTTCTGCAACCCCTCGCAAACAAGGGTACCCAATTGCGTGATCGCCCCCAAGGATGATCGGCATCGTCCCTTTACTCATTACATGAGAGACCGCCTTAGTAATTTGCGCAAAACTTTTTTCAATATTGGCTACAGTAAATACGTCTCCAAGGTCACACATCTTTAGTTGCTCTCGTAAATCTACGCCAAGTTCGTAATTGTACGTTGTGTATAAAGCCGATATACGACGGATTGCCTGCGGACCAAATCGAGTCCCCGCTCGATAGGTTGTTCCAATATCAAAAGGAACACCAAGAATTGCCGCGTCATAATTTCCAACTTCATGCACATTTTCTAGATAAGGCAATTTTAGAAATGTATTGATGCCCGCCCAGTGAGGTAACTCGCCGCGACTAAAACAAGAAATGGTGCGGTCCTCAATCAAATCAGCTGCCTCAAGCCCAAATTCCAAAGCCCGCTCAATCTCCTCTTGCGCCTTCGTCCTAGGCAACAACGCCTCCGCTTCTGCAGCCTGAATGCCTTCTAATTTTGAACGGTCAAAAGAATGATGATTTCGATCGCGATATTTTTCACCATGATGATGATAAAAACTCATGACTAAAAACCCCCTTTAGAATATAAAAAACCCGAGAGTTTGCACAATTAGATTGAGCAATCTCCCGGGTTTTTGTCCCTCCGTGTCACACCCCTGTCGGGTATGGTCACCTCTCGGTCCAGTCCTCACATCGAATACGAGGTGAGCGGAACCCTAGGTGATCTTTTATGGACTATATATAACATACATTTCGACTATTCGCAACATATAGCGTAATATTTTTTGACATTCACAAAAGAGCTTTCATCATTTCTGTGTGAAACAATCACAAAAAGCCTGTACACGTAAGATTAACTAACACTACGATGATTTCTCAACGAACCATATCGACTCTATGAGAGACAACAATCCCTTCTAAAGTTAGAAGGGATTGTATACGCGTCAACTTTACCTAAAGGAAAACTAAATTTTCCTTCCCCAATGCTTGACCATCCACTGATACGTTGTGAAAAGACCTTGATGCAGTTCTGTTTTTGCCGTAAAACCTAACACCGATTTCGCTAAATCCGGCAGTAACGCATTTCTTCGAATGTCTCCTGAACGTTCTGGCTTGTGCAAGACAGAAATTTCCCGACCCGCCACTTGCTCGAAATAAGAGATCAGTTGCGCATTGCTCGTCTCGATGCCTGTACTTACATTACAGATAATGTTTCCTTCATACTGTCCCGCTAATAAATTAGCGCGAACGACGTCCTCGACATAAATATAATCGCGCGTATGCAATCCGTCCCCAAATAAATGCAACGGCTCTTCACGCACAATCCGCTCAGCGAAAATTGCAATCACGCCCCCTTCGCCAGATACACCTTGACGCGGGCCGTATACATTTGCATAACGCAAAGCCGCATATTGTACCCCATACAAGTGATAAAATGCTTTTAAATACGCTTCTGCTGCCGCCTTGGCTACACCATATGGAGAGATAGGGTCAAGCGGAGTTGTTTCAGCAAGTGGCAAGGGAGCTGTGGGATCTCCATATACAGCTGCTGATGAAGAAAAAACCACTTTACGCGCACCTGCCTTGTGCGCACCTTCTAAAACTCTCACCATACCAAGTAACGTAGTTTTCGCATCGTCAATTGGATCTTTAATCGATGCCGGAACGGAAGCCTTCGCAGCCAAGTGAAAGATCACATCTGGCTGATACTCCGCAATAAAGTTCTCAGCATCTTGTGATGAAATATCTAATTCTACCTGTACAGCCAGAGATTCTAAGGACATCTCAGTTGGCGGTTGAATATCAATCACCGCCACTTCATCTCCTTGCGCTACCAAAGCGTCTACAATATGCGAACCAATAAACCCATTACCGCCAGTTACGATCGCTCTCATGCCTAACATCCCCTACTCTTACTCACAAAATTGCATACGCCTGATTATACTATAAAGCTTCCCCTAATTGAGGCGCTTTTGTCGCTCACGCATAAACGTCTCCCAAAATGCTCCTAGTGTATCGATTTTGGCCTCAACCAACAAACGCAATTGTTTTTGCCAAATACGTGCCGTCATCAAAGCATCACCAAGTGCCGTATGGCGATCACTTGACGTGATATCATAAAGTTGTAAAAGCACATCAAGAGCTGGATATTTTTTAAAATGATGAAGATAAAGAGCGACTTCCCCCGTATCAATGACTGGCGATGTCAATTCCACCCCCCACGTCTTACGCAATCCCGCATTAAGAAACGCCATATCATGGCCAGCATGGTGAGCAATCAATACACGATCATCAAGAAAGACGACTAATTGTTGTAAAACATCTTCAAGCGTTGGCGCACCAGCGAGCCGTTCAGGTGTAATTCCAGTCAATTCTTGAACAACGGGCGGAATCGAAACTCCAGGAGGAAGTTTTATGAAAGATGAGAAATTTTCCGCGTTCTGTGATTCTGTACCCTCTGAATAAACGACACCTGCCACAGCAAGTAAAACATCATCACGTGGAGAAAATCCTGTCGATTCAGTATCAATCGCAACATAGGAAAGGTCCATCAACTTTTGCTCAAACAATCCATGTTCGTGCATCGCATGAATCATATTGCGCAATTCCGCCTGTCCTTGCCATGTTTCTAACTGATCCACTCTGCTATAAGAATTTCCCCCGCCAAACAAATGACGCCAGACACGTATGCGTTCAAATCCCATCCGTGTTCCCCCGTTCATGAAATCTTTTCGCTGTAAGAGATTGGAGTTTCCGGACGAATCGAACAGCAGTTTTTATTTGTTCCCACTCACCTGCCGTGAGTTCCTCCAATTGAAGTAAATCTGTAGCCTTAACACCACGCAACAACTGATCAACATGAAGTCGCACACGCCAATTTAAAATTTTTCTTACAACTTGCTGTGCTTCATGTGCCAATTCTCCATTCCAACAGTGAGATTCATGTAAGCGCTCGATCCGTCGAAGAGTGGACGGTTCTGCGACATCAATGCTATGTGCCCACAAACGAATCGAGTTTACAAGCGGCGAATAGAGTGCTTCTTTTAGCGAGAAAACCCCTTTTCTCCAAAGTGGCAAGGGAATCTTATCCGCTCGCCCTTGATCCGCAATTTTCCAACGCACAAAAGATGAGCGAGCGAAGTAATCCACAACTTGTTGGCGCATCATAAAAACGAGTGCTTCTTCCCCTAAAATCGGAACTGCATCTGCTGCAATCAGCAAAAAGCGAATATGCTCCCAAGTGGGTTCTTGCTGATAGCGAGTAAGTCGCAAAGACCAATCTTCGACTGTCCCACGCCACCGTGGATTGCTCGCCATCACATTGCCAGTACAAAGCGTATAGCCAATTTCATGCAAATAGGCGGATACGAGTTCAGAAAGTTGGAAAAAGTAAGTTTGTAAAGATTGTTCCTCCTCTTTCCTACAAGGAGCAAAGATCAGAGCGTGGTCTTGATCGACGCGAAGCGCTTGCTCACTGCGCGCTCCACTCCCTAACATAATGAAACAAAACGCAGCACAGGGCGGATCTAATCCTTCGCGTTGAAGTTGTTTTTGGGCAAGCAAAAACGCCTGGCGATGCATCATACGATGGTGTTGACTCAAGATATGGTACGTCTGTTCCACAGAATCCGCATGCAAACTCCTATCAATCTGATGTGGCAACTTTTGCTGAAACGCACGCAAAGCGTGCAAGCTGTAGATTTTTTCATCCTCAAAAGTAAGCACCCGTCCATCCCCTGTCCGCTCTTACAACATATGATAAATGAAAAGTAACTATGGGGTGGGATCCATGAAATTTAATACCATTGTAAAAGCAGGCACACTCGCGTTTGACATTTTAAATCATCAATCCACACAAGCCCTTAGTGGTCTCGTACGAAATGGCGTCAAACGCCGCGTCGCAGGGAAAAGCATCCCCTTTGCAAAATCAGGAAAGTCTGCAAAAGCACAAAAAGAACCTTCTCTTTTTGAGCATTTCTTAGGAATCGATCGGCCGCCCTACCCAATGCATCCGATGCATTCACACCCGGGACTACCGCACAATCCACATCCCTATCATGCATCGAGAATGGTTCCCCCTCGCTCTGTGTATCAAGTACCTCAACAACCACTACCTACAGAGCATATTAAAAAAGCGTTAAAATACGTTACACCAGAAAACATGCAAAAAGCTATGCAATGGCGCGACATTGTAAAAAGTTTGATCAGTAAAGAATGAAATACACCACTCACTAGTCAGTGCCGCCCACATCATCTTGCGCGTGGCGGCACTTGCAGATCTAAATTCGACAAATCAAGGCTCCGTCGAATGATCAGAATTTGACGTATTTTCAATAGCAGCAGTTCCAGTAACAGAAACAAACCATTTTTTGCGATAAATCACACCAAGAATAAATAAGATAGCAAACGGCACGGACGCCCAAAGAACCCATATGACAGCACCATGACTCACCCCCATAAACAAAGCCCCCATCACAAGGTCAAAGGGAATGATGCCAAGTGCTGTCGTCCAAACAAAAGGCCACAACTCTATATCTAGCAATCCTGCAATATAATTGAGAGCGTGAAATGGCACGAAAGGGACGAAACGCAGAGCAAAAAGACCTAGTGTTCCTCGTTGCGTTACCCAATCATTGACCTGTTGTTGCCGCTTTTCAGGAAGTAAGCGCCGAACGACAGGCTGTCCAAAAAAGCGCGTTAAGTACATCGCAAGGACAGCCCCAATCACCGCTCCCACCCATGAATAGAAAAGCCCCCAACCCACGCCGTAGATGATCATATTGGCAACAATCAAAAACTCGGATGGCACTGGCAATACACAAAGAATTGCCATCAATAACACTGCGACGAGGATCCCGTACATTCCGGCTGACTGAATCACGACAAGTGCATGGTGAATGGAGAGTGAATGGCGATAGTGGAAATAAAGCCAACCCACTCCCGCCAAGAGCAAAACGCCAGTTAAGACAGGAATCGGTTTTAACTCAAATGGCCGCTCTCGTTCATCTGCTCCATCTGGTTTGATAGCGGCCCACCTCCGCACCCTAAAGTTTGTCGTGCTCTATTATACATTACTTTTTTCGCCTTCCAGAACCTACGGGTTGCGCATCCTCGCGATACAACCGAACTGCCCGCGACGTGAATAAAATCCCATCGAGATGGTCAATTTCATGTTGGATACAGCGCGCGCGAAAGTCCGTCTCTTCAAACTCAATCACTTCTCCTTGATGATTCCACGAACGTACGCGAATATATCGATAACGCGGTGTATCCCCATACAGTCCAGGAATCGAAAGACAGCCATCTGGCCCAATTTCTTCGTCGCGCCCTTCTAAAATAACTGGATTAATAAGATCCAGTCGCCCCTTTCCATCCTCCACATCTACCACAGCAATACGTTTTAAGATATTGACTTGAGGTGCAGCCAGACCAATTCCATTTGCAAACTTCATCGTCTCATACATATTGTCAAGCACCCGCAAAACATTAGGTGTCACTTTTTCAATCGGTTTTGCCGGTGTTGTGAGAATCGGATCAGGAAACTTCACAATTTCATAAATCGCCATACAGCCACCCTCCAGACATTACCTTGCTTTTAAGAACTTGCAATCAGATCCCATTTTACGAGATTTTCTAAACCAATGGAAATCGCCACACCCACAAGTAATCCGTTGCCAAGGAAAGTTCGCAATGCGTTTGGCAGTGACAAAAATGCTGTGCTTGGCGTTGCAAGGAGTGCAATACCAAGCAAGGCCGGCAACGCAATCCGATAGATCGTGCGCGGTGTAAATGTCAACCCTTCCAGTTTTTGTAGAGCGGACCCAAAAAGCTGTAAATATGCAACGAGTAAAACGGCATCTCCTACACTCACAGGCAACGTTGAGAAAAATGAGCTTAATGGAGAGATCAACCCTAGCAACATAAACATCACAGCTCCGAGCGCAAACGGCAATCGACCATAAATTTGTGTCGAGCGCAAAAAGCCAATCGACGAAGTATAAGGTGCATACGGGACGAGCCCAAACACACCAGACATCACCGTATTAAACCCAGTGACAAGCAGAGAACGGCGATACATTTCATCTGTAGCATACACGCCAAACAGTGGTTCGACACTCTCAAGCGTCGCGACAGTATTTGTCGAGTTGATCAGTCCTGTAATCACAGCAGTCAGCACAATCCCGACATCAAACTGAAATGGACCAAAAGCAAGTGGACGAAACAACATCCATAAGCTCGCTGTCGGCGCTGGATGAACCGGAGTGATTCCCCATTGATACACTGCCCAGCCAAGGGCAATACCAATCAGTATAGCGAAATTCCGCAACATTTGTTGACCTTTTACGTTAAGCCATACGACAAGTACCACGAGGCCTACCGAAAGGAGAGCAACTTTTACTTCAATGGTCGAATGATCTCCAAGACCGACCATACCGCGAAAAAAAATTGTAATCAACTCTGTCGCTAAAAGCATTAAAAATACTGAAGTCGCAACCGGCGTAAACCACTTGCGCAAAATGCTGCCAAGTCCAAATGCGCCAAGCAGCATGATGAGTACCCCTGAGAGAACAATTCCTGTCTCAAGACTTCCACCAGCTATGACAAGAGATATGCCAGCAGCTTTCGCCCCAAGCAGTACACTTAGCACAACTCCCCACCAAACACCGGATTGTCCCTCTAGGATGGGGAGTTTATGCCCCCAAAAAAGCTGCAAAATGCAGGCTACCCCCGTGTAAAGGAAAGAACGCTGAGTGAAAGCCGCAATTTGCAATGGTCCCATCTGTAAAGCTGCACCAACGGAAACTGGAATCACAACCGTATTGGCAAACATAAATAGCAACCACTGACTTCCTGCCAGCCAGTGTTGAACTTGCAACAACGACCTCGCATTCGAATTCATTTGCGCCACCTCAAACTCGCTACTCTAGAGACATGGCTACACGCGACCCAAGCTGGCGCTGACCCCTCTCGTAAGTAAAGCTCACACCTTCCTCAATCTATCATAATTGTAGCATACACATTCAAACTCGTGACCCCATGATCCTTAAATTCGACTAAAAACCGGGCAATCTCTCTATACAGAGATTGCCCGGTACTTGTAAAATATGTTAGGAAATACCTCCACTACACCTTAAAGCGTTGTTTCATGGGCCGACGCAGTTGCCTCTACACGCAATTCCGGAGCGACGGAAGGACGTTTTAAACTACCTAGCACACTCGCGGCAACATCCCACGTCAGTGTTTCAGGATATGCATTTTCATTGTGCAAGACAATGTCAAGTCCAATTTTTTCTTCTTCTTCTGTGACGCGAAGTCCCATAAGCAGGTCAACGACCTTAAGCAAGATAAAAGTCCCAATCGCCGAGAATGCCCAAGTAGCAGCAACACCGATCAATTGCACAACCGCTTGATGCGGATTGCCATAAAACAACCCGTTTGCCCCCCCAGAATTGACAGAAACCGTGGCGAAAAGTCCAGTGGCTATCGCTCCCCACGTCCCTCCGATGCCGTGTCCGCCAAAAGCGTCAAGTGCATCATCGTACCCAAAATGACCTTTTAGCAGAGTCGAAGAGAAATAGCAGATCACTCCGCCCAGCGCCCCAATAATAAGTGCTCCTTCAACATTCACATAACCGCAAGCTGGTGTGATGGCAACAAGTCCTGTCACCGCTCCAGCACTCGCCCCAACAAGTGTCGCATGACCTGTCATCAGGCGCTCTACAAGCATCCAAGCGAGCGCAGCAGCAGCCGTCGCCGTATTTGTGACGAGAAATGCGCTGACAGATAATTCATTGGCCGCTGCAGCACTACCGGCATTAAAGCCAAACCAACCAAACCACAGCAATGCGACGCCAAGCAATACCATAGGGACATTGTGCGCCTTAATGGAAGGCGAGCCGTGTTCGGCACGCTTGCCAAGATACATTGCGCAGATCAGCCCGGAGATTCCTGAACTAATATGAACGACTGTACCTCCAGCAAAATCGAGAATCCCCATATTATGCAACCAACCGCCTACACCCCAAACCCAATGCGCCAACGGATCGTAGATAAAGGTCGCCCAAAGAGTTATAAAAAGCAGAAACGACGAAAATTTCACGCGTTCAGCTAATCCACCAACAATCAAAGCAGGAGTAATAATCGCAAACATCATCTGAAACGTTCCATATAATTCGTTTGGAATCGTTGGCGCGTAATTCGGATCGGGCGCTCCCCCCACATGGTTAAAAAATGCCCATTGCAGATCGCCGATCACATGATGCACATCAGGACCAAATGCTAAGCTATACCCAAAGATCACCCACTGCACCGAAACGATCAAAACAACTGCAAATACTTGATACAACGTCGTAATGACATTTTTATTGCGCACAAGGCCGCCGTAAAAAAAAGCAAGTCCTGGTGTCATCAGCAAAACAAGTGCGGATGAAGCCAGAATCCAAGCCATATCACCCGAGTTTAGCATGAAATTCCCCTCCGTTATGTTTGATGACGTGGCATGTGATTTTTATTTACGGCTAATCTTACACGTGCCTTGATTGTCTGTCAATATTCAATACAGCATATCGCATAAAAATTCAGTCGATAGTTGCTATGCTCATGTATTGCTGCAAGTACTGCTCGACAACTCTTTCCCAAGTAAACTGTTTGATGATGCGATGGCGGCCATTATTCCCGAGTTTGGCACGCACAGAGGGCTCGCTTGCCAACTGTGCAATCGCGCGAGCAAAAGATTCTGAATGCTCATATGGTCGAAGCAAATACCCAGTGACATCCGCTGCGATTGCTTCACGAATCCCCCATTGATCGCTCGCCAGTACAGGCAACCCACTCGCTTGTGCTTCAAGATTCACAAGCCCAAAAGCTTCTGCTTTTTGCGATGGACACAAGAAAATATCCGCTGCCCGAAAAATATCCGCCAATTGTTCATGATTTTGATATCCCAAAAAACGAATAGCCCCTTTCCTTGCCAATTGTTGCAAACGGTACATATAACTTTTGGCCACTTTAGGCGCTGTCCCAACAATCCATAACACAACCTCTGCCCCATAGTCTGCACGCGCCTGTTGTACAGCGCGAATCGCTAGATCTACACCTTTTCGCGGGATCAAGCGACCTACAAATAAGGTGACAATTTCATTCTCCCGAACTTTCAGTTCTCTACGCAGACGGGCACGGGCTCGTTTCTCCGCCTCGGAGAAGACTGGATGAAAAAGGTGATGATCAACCCCTGGATAGATCACGTGCACTTTATCTTTCGCAAACGCAAAACGACGAAGTAATTCCCCTCTGATAAATTCGCTATTGACAATGATGCGATCAGAACTCTGTAAAGCAACACGAGCATCAACAGGTGAAATTCTATTCTGTGCCAGAAAAGTCAAAGAATGCAAACTGAGCAACACGTTCGCTGCTGGTTTTGCTGCTTTTAAGAGACGCACATAGTGAGGACGATTGTCGATCTGAAAAAGATGTGCTGCTTTTGAATTTTCATCAAGATTGCGATCACAATCTCGAAGTACTTCCGACAAATAATTTTTCCCAACGGCGTGAGGTAACCTCACATTTTCCACACTTTGTTGGACTCCACGTAAAACGGTTTGTTTCCCATATAGACTCACGTCGACACGTGCACGCAAGTTTCGCCATATATGATAGAGATAAATTTCAACCGATGTACACGGGTGCGGCGGTAAAAATGCACCACCAGGTGCGATAAGATGAATTTTTAGATCTGACATACCTTTGACCTCCACTTCGCTCTTTGCTTTGGCATCAGCGCTATCCCACTGTGCAGTTTTGAACGTGAAAGTGAGTGATTTTGCGTGCTCATCACCGTCATCTCCACAGAATATGAACCACACATCATTGGCGGTCTTGGTATCGTGGCCACGCGTTTAGCTGAAGCGTTAGCGGCACGCGGTCACGAGATCGTCGTTTTAACCAAGGGCACAAAACCATATATCGAAGAGTTCAGCAAACGTCATCTGCGCATATTTCGCTATCCACGTGATTCTGAGTATTTTTCAAAACAAACACAAACCTTTTACGCGAATCCCATTCTGCACCATCTGCGCAAGCTCGGTATCTGCCCTGACATCATTCATGTGCACAGTGTACAAGGCGATGCACTCGCCAAAGCACTGAGTGAAAAATTCGGAGCACAAACTCTTTATACTTGTCATTCCCTCATCTCTGAGGAGGGTTTGGAAACACGTTTTAGTCAACAGATGGAACATCGTCAACGCCAACTTATAGAGCATGCGCATGCGATCATTTCGCCAAGTCGTTGGCAAGCCCTACTGCTCATGAGTCAATACCCAACCGCAAACGGAAAAACTTATGTCGTATCAAATGGTACGAACATTGATCCAAATCCACACATCTGGCATGAGCGAACGCTATCCCATCTGCTCTTTGTCGGCCGCTTGATACGTTCCAAATGCGTGCTAGAAACCATTCATGCGGTAGCTTCACTAAAGAAGGTAGATCGCAAGGTCAAACTAGATATCATCGGGCGTGGCAGCAAAGAATACACAACCCTTTTACACCGTGAAACAGATCGTTTACATCTGACGCAAACCGTGCGTTTTCATGGATCGGTGCCTCATCATGAAGTCATTTCCAGGATGCAGAGAGCCGGTATTGTCGTGGTTCCAAGTCGCAGTGAATCTTTTGGACTTGTCGCTTTAGAAGCGATGGGCAACGCCATTGCGCTTGCCTCTACCACATCGGGTGGACTCGCCGATTTTGTTTCAAAAGAAACTGCAAGCATTATCCATCACACAACAGCTTCAGACATTGCACACGCAATTCAAGAAGTATGGGGAAATTCCTCAAAAACTCTACATCGCCGCTATGCTGCTTATGCCACAGCTAAGCAATATACTTGGGAACAATGTGCAAAACGATATGAAGAAGTGATTAATCATCAACAAGATGCCTTCACACTAAGTTTCGAAAATGAGGGAACAAACAAATGACGGATGCTTCATGGAAATTGATTGATAAGTGGAAAAACAAGCCGCAAGGCCAAGTGTGGCGAGTTCGCGATGCTCGCGGCCGAAGTGGATTCTTTAAATTCGCCTATCCCGAACAATGGTATAACGCAGGACCTTTAGTAGGTAATGAATGGATTGCGACAGCGCTGGCAGAGAAACTTCATCTTCCTTGCGCATCAGTTGAAATCACTGAACTTACTGACGGTCCTCACTGCCTTCACGGGATCGTCTCTCTACCACGACAAGGAGTACATCTATTTAGTTGGAATCGCGCGCCAGAACAAATACGCACAAATCCACCTCATTATTTGCGTGATTTCGACCATTTATTAGATGTGATTGCCTTCGATGTCTGGCTTACCAACATCGACCGCGGTTCAGGCAAAAACATAATTCTTTATCGAGATCATGCGATGTATAACTGGTATTTGATCGACCATGCTTATTGTGCTTATGGATGTGATCGCAAATGGCAACCTGCGAAATGGACGGAATTGTACTGGAAACAAGTGTGGCAATTTTATCACATCCCTAGAGGTTGGCTGCAATTTATTAAACCTGAACGTCTGCTTCGTGCGGCACAAAAAATCGCGGCATTACCTGAACGCTCTATTGCAGAACTCATTGCAACTGTCCCTGATCCTTTGTATAGTCAGTCAATTAAAGATCAAGTCACGACCATGTTACTGACCCGAAAGCAAGAATTGGGCGAGATTCTGACCACTTGGATTCATTATCAGGGCACCAAAGAATCTCGCGTATAGATTAATTTTGAGGTGATCTGTCATGACTGAAGCTAAACTAATTCCTATCAGTAAGTGGACGAAATACTGCATCTTGCAAACTCAGTTAAACTTGCGGCCCTATTTGCCAGAAACTCACCCATTTAGCCCTTCTTCACTTATGCGAATGCTACAAGAACATTCACGCGTTGTCGTAAAGACAGAACTTGGCGAAGGGGGGAGCGAAGTTTTATTCATCCATCGCCGCAAACGCGGTTTTACTTTGCGGGAACAAGCAAAACGCGCACACGTGCGCAACTTTCGCGAACTCATTGACCGCTTGCCTGTATTTGTACGACGAGAGCCTTGCATTGTACAACGCTATGTCACTTTACAAAAGATGTATGGACGACCTACAGATATCCGTATGATCATTCAAAAAAACGAGCGAAATTTTTTTGAAGTAACCGGTACATTTGTAAAAGTGGCCAAACCCCACATGCTCATCACAAATGTCAAGCAAGGAGGAACGATTGACACGCTTTCGCAATACTTAACGCATTGCTATCCACAAACAGAAGAAAAAGTTCAACTTATCCAACGCGAATTGTATCTCGTCAGTCAACGCATAGGAGATATACTTGGCACAAAATATAAAAATGTACTCTATGGCATCGATTTCGGGTTATCTCAAAATGGACATCCCTATATTCTTGAAATCAATACAAAACCGAGCCTTTCCATTTTAAGTGAAATTGACATCGCAATGCACAAACGTGCACTTGAATTGCGTAAATTTCACCAAAGTGCAGATACATAAGGTAGGTACACTTTGCCCACGCTAAGTAGGTAGTTAAGTTCAACTTCGTTTTGGTAAGAGTCAAACCCGGGGAGGGCTGACAAGTGACAGACCACGGATTGCAAAATGATCAATCAGAACAAGTTTTAGGCATTGACCCTCAAAATATTCACCGTGCGAATGAACTACCTTCTGCCTTGCGTGTAGAAAAGACCAAACAAGTAAACTTTGAAGCGATTCGTTCGCGTCAAGCAGAAGATTTTATCATTCATCCTGGTCGCCAAAAGCGATAAAATCGCATCCGTGGCTTTCCCTTGACATTTCCGAGTCCTTGCTGTTTTGAAAAGCAGGGACCGGTTTTTTATGCTTTGCAAAATAAAGTTCTCCATGTACAATAAGCCCAAACCCTATTATGTAGTCTTAGGAGCTGATACTAAGTGGAGCTATACGATGTTTCCATTATCGGGACAGGATCTGCTCTCCCTGAACTCGTAATGACAAACGCGGACATGGAGAAATTAGTCGACACAAATGATGAATGGATTTTTACACGGACTGGAATTCGCGAACGCAGGCGTCTAAAAGACGATCAACCTGTAGCTGATATTGCTGCACAAGCCGCAAAAAAGGCGATTGAAAGTGCTGGAATTGATCCTGCAGAAATCGACCTGATCATCGCCGCCTCCATTACCGCTGACCTCGTATTTCCTCCGCTCGCTTGTATGGTTCAGCGTGAGATTGGCGCTAACAGAGCCGCTGCCTTTGACACGAACGCAGTATGTGCTGGATTTTTATTTGCCCTTGTCCAGGGATCACAGTTTTTGCAAACAGGAGCGTACAAAACTGCGCTGATTGTTGCAGCAGAAGGTTTGACACGTTATGTTGACTATACAGATCGTAATTCCTGTATTTTATTTGGCGATGGTGCAGGCGCCGCAATTCTGCGTGCCACTCCTCATCAGGGAGAACGCAAAGGTCTGATTGACTTTGACTTGGGATCCGATGGTACCCGTGTTAATGTTGCAATTTGTCCACGTCCAACAGCTCCCAAAGCATGGCTAGACACACTGACTGATCGCGAGGAAGTGACGCCTTACATATGGCAAGATGGACGAGCCATGTTTAAAGCGGCTGTAAATGGCATGTCAGAGAGTGTGAAACGCATTCTTACAAGACAAGCGTTATCTCCAGAACAGATTGATTGGCTCGTCCCGCATCAAGCGAATTTGCGAATCATTGAAGCTGTCTCAGAGCGCGTAGGTGTGCCAATCGAACGAGCAGCCCTCTGTCTTGAAGAATACGGAAATACATCTGCAGCCTCGATGGCCATTGCACTCGATAAATGGATGCGGCTCGGCCATATTAAAGCTGGGAACCGCATTGTATTTACAGCTTTTGCCGGAGGGTTATCTTGGGGATCTGCCCTCTTCCAGATGTAATCTACCGTGGTTGAACTTCAAAAATGGCAAACTTCAAGTAATCATTTTCTTCCATGCCCATGAGTTGTGGATGATCTTTGGCCGCACTGCGATACTCAACCAGTCGCAAGATTTTGCGAGCATCAAGTGCGGCCTCTGCCACAATGCCGCGCCACTGATCAGGAGAAACATGTGCTGAACAGGATGCTGTCACAAGAAAACCTCCTGGTCGAACTAATTTTAGACCACGTAAATTGATCTCTTTATAACCGCGTAAGGCACTCGGCACTGCCGCGCGATTTTTCGCAAATGCGGGGGGATCTAAAATTACGACATCAAATAGTCGTTCGTTGCGTTCATACTCACGCAAAAGATCAAAAGCATTCCCCATCACAAACTCACAGCGTTCACTGTAGCCGTTGCGCTCAGCATTGCGCTTTGCCTGCTGTAGCGCACGTTCAGAGGCATCGACAAGAATCACGTGTTTGGCACCATAGCGCACCGCATGCAGTGCAAATGCCCCTGTATGCGAAAAACAATCAAGCACTTCTGCGCCAACGCGCGTATTATGCGACTCAGGTACCACAACCTTGTCTGTCCATTCCTCGCGAAACCGAAGATCGGGTCGGGGTTTTTCTAAAGCTCCAAAGCGAACAACTGGTGCAAGCGCCGCGCGATTTTCACGTTGATCAAAAAAATGGCCCGTTTTTTGCCCCTCTTGAATATCTACAAGAAAGAAAATGCCGTTTTCTTTAATCTCTACTTCCTCGGGACATTCGCCAAAGACGCATCCAACTTGCGGCTCGAGTCCTTCTAACCTTCGCACTGGTGCGTCACTGCGCTCATAAATCGCACGTACGCCAAGAACCTCATGCAATGCTGGGACAATCCAATCGCGACGAATGTCCATCGCAAGGGAGAGGATTTGAATAACTGCTACTTCCCCATATTTATCCACAATAAGACCAGGGATCCCATCAGCCTCTCCATAAACCGCGCGACAAGCTTCTGTATGTGCTAAAAAACGTTTGCGATACGCCCAAGCTCGCGCGATTTTCGCCTTTAACCAAGTGCGGTCAATTCGCTCGCTCGTTTGATAAGAAGCGATGCGCACAGCAATTTGCGATGTAGGGTGCCAAAAACCGAGAGCAAGATCATGCCCTTGATGATTTTTTACAACGACAACCGCTCCCGCTTCTGGTTCGCCTTGCACTTCCTCGATTTCATTGCGATAGACCCATGGATGCCCTTGTTCAAGCCGGCGCTTACGCACTCGTTTTAATAAAATCTGTGCCATTTGGATTCCTTTCTTTTTGCAGTTTTATGCAAGATCAGAGGCCTGTCCGCATACACATGTTCTATAGTTGTTTGCACGCGGGAGGAATTGACTTGATCTCATATTTTGCACTGAAGACCGCAGTGCTGATTCTCATTGGACTGTGTGTCTTTCTCGTGGGTTTGCTGACCATGCGTCATGGACTCACCCAGGCAACTTCACAAAAAATGGAGCGCGTGATCACACGGCTAGTCAAAACTCCTACACGCGGGCTCCTTACTGGAATGATTGCCACCTTGTTCACCCAATCAAGTGCGGCTGTCACCATCATCTCCATGGGACTAGTCGCTGCTAATGTACTGAAGTTTACAGATACGATCGGCATCATTCTTGGAACAAATATTGGAAGCACCTTCACAGTAGGATTACTTTCCTTAAATATCGCTCGCTTTGGCCCCTACATTATCTTAGCAGGCGTGATTCTCTACTTGCTTGGAATCTCCCGAAAACATGCCCCTATTTTTACATGGCGCGTCAAATCTCTCGCAATTGGCCTCGTTGGATTTGGCACGTTATTTGTCGGATTTCACTTAATGAGCACTGCAACCGCCCCGCTTGCCTCTTCACAAACATTTATTCGGTGGCTGTTACTTGCTCGCGTCCATCCGATCATCGGGTTATTTGCCGGAACAATCATTACTGCACTCATTGGCAGTAGTTCTGCAAGCACAGCGCTTACGCTTTCACTGGCCCAATCAGGCGCGCTTTCACTACTTGGCGCAACTGCCATCGTCTTTGGCAACAATATTGGTACTTGTACCACAGCACTCCTTGCCAGTATAGGAGGCACTCGCCCCGTGCAACGCGTCGCTGTCACCCACGTTTTTTTAAATGTTGCTGGAGCAACCGTCTTTATGCTGTTTATTCATCCCTTTACCGCATGGATTGAATGGATGACCAAAGATATTGGGACACAAGTCGCACTCGCACATTTTTTATTTAACGTGATTTCATCCTTACTTGCGCTTCCTTTTGTCACTCAACTCGTCTGGCTTTTGGAGAAAATTTTACCTGATCGCCGCGAGTTTCCCGTTGCTTAATCATCGTTATGCAAAAGATTGTGCACGTTCCAAGATGACGAGTGTCGCACCCGCACTAGTTCCGATGCGCGTTGCACCCGCTGCCAGTAGATCTAAAGCCTCTTGCCGCGTGCGAATGCCTCCTGCTGCCTTAATACCCAAAGCATCTCCGACAGTCTCGCGCAAAATTCGCACCGCCGCTAATGTCGCTCCACCTTTTCCAAAACCTGTAGAGGTTTTTACAAACTGGGCTCCCGCACGCAATGCAGCAAGAGCCCCAGCACGTATCTCAGAATCCGTCAACTCTGCCGTTTCCAAGATGACTTTTACTTGTGCTTGGTCTCCAGCCGCTTCAACCACTGCGCGAATATCCGCCTCCACACGCAAAACATCATTAGCTTTTAAATAGCCAAGGGCAATCACCATATCAAGTTCTTGCGCCCCATCGGCGATCGCGCGCAGTGCCTCCGCAACTTTCACTTCTGTTTTGTTAGCGCCAAGCGGAAACCCAATTACCGTACAAACTTTCACAGGCGATCCACCTAGGTTTTCAGCAGCTAAAGCCACATAGACCGGATTCACGCAGACACTAGCAAACTCATACGTTCGTGCCTCGCGGCACAACCGCACAATTTCTGGCGGAGTTGCTGTTGCAGATAGTAAAGTAGAGTCAATTTGTGAAGCAAGTAAAGTTCCTGAAAGCGACTCTTGTTCAATCATTTCTAAGCCAATTGAAAAAATGGCTTGATTGTTTTCATACCCTTGTTCTCTAGCCAAACGGCGCGCATCTGTGAGTGAAACGAACCGTGCTTGCTGAATTTCCTCTATTTGCGTCGCAATTTCTCCTGCCACAGCTTCAACGAGATAGTAATATGCATCTTTTGCAATTTCTTCTCCATTTTGCATAAATGAGTAGGATACTTTTCCAATCGGTGAAATAATACGCCCTTGAATCCCTGTTTCTTCTTGAATTTCGCGCAGTGCTGTCTCCTCTAAAAGTTCATCTCCTTCCACGTGGCCCTTGGGTAGGGTTATATGTGAAAATCGGTCTACGATGACGAGCACTTGTGGTTCTCCATCGATAAACCGATACACAAGTCCTCCTGCAACACGCACGCGATCCGCCATGACGATCACACTCCTCTTTGTAATTCCCCCATTGCAAACAACATCTTATGCGTTGTAAGCGAACGTATCTGTCTTTGTGATCACCGCTTCAAGCACACCCATCGAAACTTCAGTCCCTGACTTTGTCACACGAACATCACATAATTCGCCTTGTAATGATGCATCACCGATAAAAGCGATTTTCATGTAGTTATCAGCATACCCAACTAGATATTCCCTTCCGTCAATCCTCTTGCTCTCTTCTGGGATGACTTGTAAGATGCGTCCTTCCCATTTTTGGTTGTATTCGCGCTGTAAATGCTGCGACAAGGCTAACAAACGATGCACGCGCTCTTGTTTTACCACCTCGTCCACTTGATCAGGGAACTTTGCAGCAGGTGTACCTATGCGTTTTGAATAAGGAAAAACATGTAGCTCAGAAAATTGCTGCTGTGCGATAAAATCCACAGTTGTTGTAAAAAATTCGTCTGTCTCTCCAGGGAACCCTACAATCACATCACTCGTAATCGCCACTTCTGGCAAAACGCGACGCACTTTCTCTAATTTCTGCGCATATTGCTCAATGGTATAATGTCTGTTCATCCGTCGTAAAACTTCACTATGCCCTGCTTGTAAAGGAATGTGCAAATGCCGACAAACTTTTTTTGAATGACCTAGCACATCGATCAACTCATCCGTAATCTCACTCGCTTCAATCGAAGAGATGCGAATGCGATGCAACCCTGTGATGCGCTCTAAGTCTTGTAAAAGATGAGCAAGTGTATAACCGTCCAAATCTTCCCCGTATCCACCTGTATGGATACCTGTCAATACAATCTCATAATACCCCGCATCAACCAGCCGCTTTGCTTGCGCCATGACACTCTCTGGTTTACGGCTGCGCACAAGTCCTCGCGCATAAGGAATAATACAAAACGTACAGAAATGGTTACACCCATCTTCAATTTTCAAAGATGCACGAGTTCGTTCTTTAAAAATCGGAACCTCAAGATCCTCAAATTCCTTTTGCGCTAAAATCGGTGCTACCGCGTTAAACGGTTTCCGTTCTCGCGCTACTTGTTCTACCATATCGACCATTTGTGCGCGAAATTGATTGCCTACCACAAGATCGACACCTGCAATCCCTAAAATTTCTCCAGGGGCCATTTGCGCATAACACCCCGTCACGACAATCACTGCATCCGGATTCGTCCGCACTGCGCGACGAATCATTTGTCGAGATTTGCGGTCTCCTTCTTGTGTAACCGTGCACGTGTTGATCACATATACATCTGCCTGCTGCTCAAACGCCACTTGTTCATAGCCACGAGCTTTAAATAATTGCCAGATCGCTTCCGTGTCATAGTAATTTACTTTACAGCCTAACGTGTGAAACGCCACCGTTTGAGTTCGTTCCATTTTTACGTCACCCCCATTTGATTCAATTCATATAAGACAATGGTCGCAACAACGATCCCCGCCGTTTCTGTCCGCAAAATACGCGGTCCAAGTGTCAAGAGATGTCCGCCTTGCGCGTGTAGCCAAGAGATTTCTGCAGAAGAAAAGCCTCCCTCCGGGCCAATGACAAAACCAATTGCCGATACCTCGAACTGCTCCTTCGCATGAACATGCGTTTTGAGCACACTCTTTAGAGTTGGCAACCGCTCCTCTTGCAGTTCATAAGGAACGAGTAACCACTCTGGTTTTCCATCAATAAAAATATCTGTAATTTCAGGAACAAAAAAGACATCAGGAACCTTTGCGCGCTTAGCTTGTTCAGCAGCTTCCTTGGCAATTTTTCGCCAACGCAAAAGGCGCGCATCGCGTTTTTCTGTCACAACCTTCGCGACTGAGCGCTCCCCTTCAAATATGACAATCCGCGACACACCGATTTCGCATGCTTGCCGAATCACCAAATCAATTTTATCTCCCTTTGGAAGCGCCTGATAGAGTGTGAGTTTAACACTTGGATCTTGAAGTTGAACGGGTTGCATTAACTTTACCATCACGCGATCCGTTAGCATCTCTGTAATCTGTGCTTGATACACTACCCCGCGATAGCCAACTTCCACATACATCCCAGGCATCATCCGCATCACGTGTGCAATGTGATGAACATCGTCCCCTGTAATGGATACGTGTCCAAGGTGCTCTGTCACATCATCTGAAATAAAATAGCGCTGCATGTTCCCACTACCCTTTCTTCCGGCAGCAGACAACCGCCCAATCATCGAGATATTCGACGTACAGCAATTCCAATTTTGCGTTCTCGAGTGCCTCTGTGATCTGCTCAACTTGTGATTTTACAATTCCTGAGAATAACACGACGCCATTTTGAGCCAAATAGCGATATAATACTGGTAAAATACGTTGAACTAAGTTAACTAGCAAATTGGCTGTGATAAGATGATACCCGTGTTCAGGTACTTCCTGTAACAAATCAGAGCGAATGACTTGTACGCGATCTAACACATCATTTGTAAGGACATTGTCACGAGCAACACGTACTGCGACCTCATCTAAATCTGCTGCGACGACGTGACGTGCACCTAGCTTTGCCGCAGCAATCGCGAGAATTCCAGTTCCTGTCCCGATATCAAGCACGTCCATCTGCGATTGTAATTGTGTGATCAGTGCCCGCAAACAAAGCAGGGTTGTCTGATGAGTACCCGTGCCAAAAGCCACCCCTGGGTCGATCACGAGCACAATGTGGTCAGATCCGAAAGTATGCTGTTCTTTTTCCCACGAAGGCACGATCGTCATCTGATCAGAGACCGAGACTGCGTGATAATCTGCCTTCCAGACATCTAGATAAGATTCACTCTCCACTTTCTCCCACTCATACTGAAGCGATCCTGCCTCAAGACCAGACGCGCGAATCTGCTCTAACCGCGCCTGTAATCGCGGTTGCAGTTCGTTTGGCAAAGACGTTCCTAGATATTCAAAATAGCCGTGTACGAAAGCTCCTTCTGTCAGTCGGGCAAAATCTTTCTCCCACACCCATTCGCCAAATTGCGGAGCTTGCAACTTACGAACCCAATCCGCCCGATCTTCAATTTCCACTGCAAGCGCTCCGATATCTTCTAGCGCTACGCTTACGGCGTCAGCAGCTTCTGACGTCGTAGAGAGAGAAACTCTCCATAAATCCACAAAAAAACCCCATTTCTCAGTGACAGTGTCACAATCATTCCGCTCGATAGTTTACATTAAGTGTAGTGTAACATACTAGTGAAATCTATGTGAAATGCCAATCGCGAGGAGATCCCATGATCACAGAAAAACTGAAGGCCAATTTACTGATTTTATTTATTGGGTTTAATCCGTCCTTGCGTTCTTATGAGCGCGGTTTTAACTACGCAGGACGTTCGAATCGTTTCTATAAAATATTATATTTATCAGGACTCACAGACCGCCTTTTTACGCCAGAAGAAAGTCCGCTGCTACTTGATGAATACCAATACGGTTTTACGAATCTCGTCTCGCGACCTACAGCACGTGCCGACGAGGTAACAAAAGCAGAATATCGTGCTGGCGCCCAGGAATTATATCGAAAATTAACTGAATTCCGGCCTACAATTGCGTGTTATGTAGGCAAAGGAGTATATTTATCATTTGCGAATAAACATTCCCACAAAGGCTTTGGATTTACTGAAAAATCGCTTACACCGTATAGTTTAGACTTTGTAGCTCCTGCAACAAGTGGACTCGTTCGCATGAAATTAGAGGAACAGGTTTCTATTTATCGCGGCTTAGCAGAAAAAGTACAACATTTGCGGATTCTGCATGCAAAGTGAATGAATACTTCGTAAAAAGCCCCGATCATTACAATGTTCTATGTTTAACCTCGCGCAGTGTGTAAATAAACGCATAACCCGCTATGCCAAACAGTAAAATGACCGCAAGAAAAAAACCTACGCCGAGCGTATCTAGATTATGAACATGAATACCGGTAACGATTTGTAAACGATCAAGTGGCAAAAATAAACCGAGAATGCCAATCACGACAAAGCCAATTCCTCCGTAATACAACATCATTCCACTCACTCTGCGCGCGACATATTGCAACGCACGTTGAGATAGGTGCCTGTGCTGCATCCACCATCCGACTGCGCTACCAATCGCCATCTGCATGACCATCGTACCAAGTCCAAATAATAATCCTGGGACAAAGGCAACGTAGGGACTAGGCATTTGCGGAGCGATCACTGTATAGATTAAAAGCGCAAACGCGCCTGTCCCAAAACCAGCAATAAATCCGTGCAGTAAGGCTAAGCGCACAGGCGGGCGGCGCGGCGCGCTCGATGCGTCAGGCAAGTCGTCTTCCTCTTCAATACGTGCGATTTTAGCGAGCCAATGTTCAAAAAAACCCAACAAATGAATATGGCGCCCGATTTTTAAAATATAGGAGCCCGAGAGAAACATGACTATCCCCACAATGATATAGATCGCATAGTCCGCTTTTTCCGCCATCAGTGGTCCCACGAGAGCAAAATAAGCTAGCTCTGAAGCGATCGCCCGCTGTAAAGTGAATGCAGCTGAGAATAAGAACCCACTCTTTAAACCTCCCTTTGTACTGTAACTACCAATTGAGTAGCTAAATGTAATGGGCCAAGTGTGTTCATCTGGTGTGACACCATGTACCATGCCAAGCAAAAAAGATGTGATCAGCAATACGAAAAATGGCAGATGTCCGCTTGGGTTCCATAGATTGACCACTTTATCACCATTCTTTCAAACTTGCTCTAATCTATGCCTATGTACACAAAGAAAAAGTCTATGCAACTTTGAATCGCGCAAAGCTACATAGACTCTTATTATGGTGCAAAATCAGGAAACTTAATCGCCCCGCAACGCACTCTTTACGCGATCAAAAAAACTTCGCGATTGTTCATGCGCTTCCTCACCAAATTCACGGGAAAGTTCGCGAAACAATTCCTTTTGTCGCTCCGTTAATCGACTTGGCGTTTGTACGACCACACGCACGCGTTGATCTCCCCGCGAAACCCCATTTCCAAGCCTTGGCATTCCTTTCCCGCGAAGCTGAAATACAGTCCCCGTTTGCGTTCCTTCTGGAATGCGAAGAGTTTCCCGCCCATATAAGGTAGGCACTGTTATTTCATCACCAAGTGCTGCTTGCACAAAAGTAATAGGGATCTCACAATACACGTCATTTCCATCTCGAGAAAAGAAGTCGTGTTTATTTACGCGAATTACGATGTACAGATCGCCCGGAGGAGCTCCTTGATCTCCTGCTTCCCCAGCACCATTTATGCGTAAACGTGTTCCCGTATCCACTCCTGGCGGAATCTTAACTTCGATCTTGCGGCGACGGCGCACCGTGCCTGACCCACGACACTCCGTACAAGGCGTTGTAATTCGCTTTCCTGTCCCTTGACAAGTTGGACACGTGCGACGATTAACCATGCGCCCTAGCGGTGTATTCGTAATAAATTCTTGCATACCCGATCCGTGACAAGTCGGGCACGTCTCCACTTTTGTCCCCGGTTTTGCCCCGCTTCCTGAACATACAGGACAGGTCTCAGTGCGAGGAATCTCAATCTCTTTGGTTAAGCCAAACGCCGCATCTTTAAAGTCAATCGCAAGCGTGTATTCAAGATCCGCACCGCGTTGCGGCCCTCGCGACCTTCCTCCGCCCCCAAAAAACATGTCGAAAATGTCGCTGAATCCACCAAAGTCACCTTGGAATCCTGCCCCGCCAAAACCAGCACCTTGCATAGGATCTTGATGGCCGAAGCGGTCATATTGCGCCCGTTTTTCAGGATCAGACAGCACTTCATACGCTTCCGACACTTCTTTGAACTTCTCTGCTGCACTCGGATCGTCTTTATTGACGTCCGGGTGCAGCTTACGAGCAAGTGAGCGATACGCTTTTTTGATTTCGTCCTGCGACGCCGACTGACTGACCCCGAGGACTTCATAATAATCTCGTTTATTCACAGTGGCGTCCCTCGTTTCACATCCTACTTCTTCTCTTCGTCAACTACATTGTAATCAGCGTCAACAACTGGCTCAGCAGCACCTGCAGATGCAGAATTTGCGGCATCAGTCTGAGCCGTTTGTTCATACAACTTTACCGCGAGTGCTTGCACAGCACTATTCAATTCATCGTACGCAGATTGAATCGCAGCCGTGTCAGTTCCATTTAACGCTTCTTGCAACTTCGCTTTTGCGCTCTCCGCTTTTTCTTTTTCAGCCGGATCTGCTTTTTCACCAAGATCTTTAATCGTCTTTTCTGTCTGATAAATCAAGTTGTCTGCTTGGTTGCGCAGCTCTGTTTCTTCTCGACGCTTGCGGTCAGCTTCGGCATTTAACTCTGCTTCTTTGACCATCCGTTCGACTTCTTCTTTACTCAATCCGCCAGAGGATGTGATTGTTATATGCTGGCTCTTCCCTGTTCCAAGATCTTTTGCAGAGACGTTGACAATCCCATTGGCATCGATGTCAAAAGCAACTTCAATTTGTGGCACGCCACGCGGAGCTGGCGGCAAGTCAGTCAATGTAAAGCGCCCAAGCGTTTTGTTGTCGCGAGCAAATTCCCGCTCCCCTTGCAACACGTGGATTTCTACAGACGTTTGATTGTCTGCCGCCGTAGAAAATACTTGTTTCTTCGAAGTTGGAATTGTCGTATTGCGTTCAATCAAACGCGTCATGACACCACCCAGAGTTTCAATACCAAGGGACAGCGGAGTTACGTCAAGCAATACGACACCTGTCACATCCCCTGTAAGTACACCTGCCTGAATCGCTGCACCAAGCGCAACAACCTCATCCGGGTTCACGCCCTTGGAGGGCTCCTTACCTGTCAATTGGCGAATTGCATCAACCACTGCCGGAATCCGTGTTGAGCCACCGACAAGAATGACTTTGTCAATATCATTTACAGTTAATCCAGCATCAGCTAATGCCTGTTTTGTCGGCCCAAGTGTAGCTTCGACGAGATCACGTGTCAATTCATCAAATTTTGCACGCGTGAGATTCATTTCCAAATGCTTAGGTCCAGAAGCATCTGCTGAGATAAAAGGAAGCGAAATACTGGTGGAAAGAACACCAGACAGTTCTTTTTTCGCTTTCTCTGCTGCGTCTTTCAGACGTTGCAGCGCCATGCGATCATTGCGTAGATCGATGCCGTGTTCCTTCTTGAATTCATCCGCAAGGTATTGGATGATTTTCTCATCAAAATCGTCACCGCCAAGGTGATTATTCCCACTGGTCGCTTTTACTTCAAATACTCCATCCCCTAGTTCAAGAATGGAAACGTCAAACGTTCCGCCTCCTAAGTCAAAGACGAGGATGGTATGATCGCCTTCTTTGTCAAGCCCATAAGCTAGTGCAGCGGCTGTAGGTTCATTGACAATGCGAAGTACTTCAAGCCCAGCAATTTTTCCTGCATCTTTTGTCGCCTGACGCTGACTGTCATTAAAATAAGCAGGCACCGTAATCACAGCTTGCGTCACTTTTTCACCCAAATACGCTTCTGCGTCCGCTTTTAATTTTTGCAAGATCATCGCAGAAATCTCAGGCGGTGTATACTGCTTGCCATCAATCGACACTTTGTAATCTGTTCCCATGTGGCGTTTAATTGAGATCACCGTGCGGTCAGGATTAGTTACCGCCTGACGTTTCGCAACGTCCCCCACCAAACGCTCGCCATTTTTTGCAAAACCTACGATCGATGGCGTTGTACGATTGCCTTCCGCATTCGGAATGACAACTGCTTCTCCACCTTCCATCACTGCAACACAAGAGTTTGTCGTTCCCAAGTCAATTCCAATTACTTTTGCCATAGCAAAATCCCCCTTCTAGTTTATTCACTAACTTTAACCATTGCGGCACGCAAAACCTTATCTTTTAAAAAGTACCCTGGCCGCAACACTTCAAGGACAATCCCCGGCTCCTGATCCTCTACTTTTTCTGAGACGACCGCCTCATGCAAGTTTGGATCGAACGCCTGTCCCACTGCTTCCATCGCACGAAGTCCAGCGGCTTCAAGGACTGATTGCAACTGCTTAAAAACCATATCTACACCTTTTGCCAACCCATCGCTCTCACCTGTCGATGCAGCTGATTTTAAAGCAAGACTAAAATTATCTAATACCGGCAATAGATCTGTTACCAACTTCGCGCCAGCATACAGTGAAAGTTCTTCTTTTTCTTGCCGCGTACGCCGCCGAAAATTATCGAAGTCCGCGTGCGCACGCAACAATTTATTTTGTAAATCTTGAATTTGCGCGTTCAAAAGTTCCACTTCAGATGGACCCGCTTCACTCGCTTCATCCTCCGTTTGCTCTTCCCTTGCGTCCACATCCTCTAAGGCGTGAACGTGTTCCTCTTCTGTAGGGACCGTCTTCTCGCGCTCATTGTCCGCTACAGTGCCGGAATCTTCCTCGCGCATCGATTGCCTCTGCTCCTCAGTCAAATCCAATCCCTCCATAATGCCTACAGCCTACAGGCTATTAGCTCGCGTAAAACTTTGTGAATAGCTCCGTCATTGTCTTTGAAATTTGATCGAGCAACGGAATCACCCGAGCATAATCCATCCGTGTAGGTCCAAGGACTCCAACCACGCCAACTGGCGCGCCACCCACATGATAAGTCGCCGTGACAAGCGAACAATCGCGCAAGGTCAGCACGTCATTTTCTCCTCCAATACGCACTTGTAACCTACCGCGCGCCGTCTCGTCACTACGCAGGGCCTCCATGACATCTTGGTGATGTTCAAGCCACGTCAAAACCGTTTTCGCTTTTTGAACATCCTGGAATTCTGGCTGCAACAACATATTCGTCGTGCCGCCGACATATAATTTCCCTTCTGAATCTTCTCCCATCCAAGAAATCACCTGATCTAACACGCGCATGGCTTCTTCGAAATCATTCATGTGTCGTGCAAGTTCAAGTGTAATTTCTTCTAATGCGCGCGAACGAATGCGATAGAGTGGGATTCCTGACAATTTTTTATCAAGCACCTTAAACATGCGCTCAATATCCCTGACAGGGATTCCCTCTGGAATCGTCACCGTTCGATTGTGCACTTGACCGGTGGATGTAACAACGAGCGCAACCGCTGTACGATCACTGATCGGGACTAACTGTAAACTTTTCAGCGTCGTGTCATATACTTGCGGGCCAAGCACAACTGCCGTGTATTGTGTCAGATTCGATAAGAACGAGGCTGTTTGCTGAGCCACTCGCTCCATCTCGCCAATTCGCTCCGTAAACAGGGATTTGACCCGCTCAATTTCTGCAGCGGACAAATCAGCACCCTGCGACAACAAGTGATCGACATAAAATCGATATCCAAGTTGAGATGGAATGCGACCTGCCGACGCATGTGGTTGCTCTAAATATCCCATTTCCTCCAAATCGGCCATTTCATTGCGAATGGTGGCAGCGCTCAGACCCAAATCTGCTTGTTTCGAGATCGTGCGCGACCCAACAGGTTCAGCTGAAAGCACATAGTTGTCAACGATCAGGCGCAAGATTAACATTTGCCGTTCAGTCAACATATGCATTCCTCCCTATGGGCTTATCACCAACCATCTTGTTAGCACTCAGGAGTCACGAGTGCTAACGAACAACCAAAATGTATCAAATGTCACGTCGCAGTGTCAACTATAAATAGCCGACAAATAACGCAAAGATCTCATTTGCCACTTCATTATACTGAGCGGGAATCCACACTCGTTGATGATCTTGTAAAAGCCAACCGCGTTCACACAACGACTTGATGAGCGGACCAAATACGTCATCCAATTCTTTTCCATGAAGCTGACGAAACTCTTCCCTGCTAACCCCAGACTGCAGGCGCAGGCCTAACATCATCGTGTCTTCCATTGCTTCCTCTGCACTCACAACATGTGCCTCAGCGATCGGTCTCACCTTTTGTGCGATTCGCTCTTCGTACTTTACAAGCGACCGCTCATTTTCATACCGGAGCCCATGCACATAGCCATGAGCTCCTGCCCCCACCGCAAGATAAGGCTTATTTTTCCAATAATGAAGATTATGACGCGCTTCTTCCCCTGGCAGCGCAAAGTTACTAATTTCATATTGTTCAAATCCTGAAGCACGCAATCGTGTTTGTACAAATTCATACATCGCTACTTCTAATTCTTCTTTGGGCAAATGGAGGAAACCCTCTTTTTGCCACTTGGCAAATGGGGTATTCTCCTCTACTTTCAGACCATAAGCAGAAAGATGAGAAATCCCCAATTGCAAAGCTCGTGTCACAGACTCATCCACATCGTCGAGTGTTTGTCCAGGCAACCCTAACATTAAGTCGAGATTCACTCGGTGAAATCCAACGTCGTGCGCAATGCGCACACTTTCCTCGACATCCGCAGCATCGTGCAATCGACCAATCACTTGGAGTAACGTCTCATTAAATGTTTGGGCTCCAAAACTGATGCGATTCACTCCCATATGAAGTAACGCTTGTGCCTTCTTTAGGCTCATAGAAGCTGGATTTGCCTCGATCGTCCACTCAGTTTCAGTTGTCTGTACAAAAAGTTCCCCAAGCCGTTTTGCAATGCGTTCGAACTCATCAATGGTAAGAAGCGTTGGCGTTCCCCCGCCAAAAAAAATTGTCTGTAGTTGCGGACGAGCGCCAACTCCAAAATACTCATTATGAACCATAGTAAGCTCGTTCAGTAAACTCTCCACATAAGCCTTGCGCACCGCTTCAGTAGTAACATACGAATTGAAGTCACAATAAAAACACTTGCTTGAACAAAACGGGATATGCACATAAAGTGCACGCGGCGATTCGGAAAAGACGAGACCGTCAGTCAATTTTCAGCACCGCCATAAACGCCTCCTGCGGCACTTCAACATTTCCGACTTGCTTCATGCGTTTTTTCCCTTCTTTTTGCTTCTCAAGTAATTTTCGTTTACGCGTGATATCTCCACCATAGCATTTAGCCAATACATTTTTACGCATCGCGCGGATCGTTTCCCGGGCAATGACTTTGTTCCCGATCGCCGCCTGAATCGGAACTTCAAACATTTGCTGAGGAATAAGATCTTTTAATTTTTCACAAAGCAGCTTGCCGCGCTGATACGCTTTATCCCGATGTACAATAAAAGAAAGCGCGTCTACGACATCACCATTTAATAAGATATCTAATTTCACCAACTGTGACGGTCGATACCCGATTAACTCATAATCAAAAGACGCATATCCTTTTGTGCCTGACTTCAATCGATCAAAAAAATCATAGACAATCTCGGTAAGAGGCAATTCATAGAGTAGAGTCACCCGCGTCTCATCAAGATATTGCATATCAATAAACGCGCCTCGCTTCTCTTGACACAATTCCATCACGTTGCCTACAAAATCTTTAGGTGTCATAATCGAAGCTTTCACATATGGTTCTTCAATCCGTTCAATCTGATTCGATTCAGGCAATAAACTGGGATTATCGATTTCAACCATTGAATGATTTGTCAAATACACATGATAAACAACACTTGGTGCCGTTGTAATAAGCGTCAAGCCATATTCTCGCTCTAATCGCTCCTGAATAATTTCCATGTGTAATAATCCTAAAAAGCCACAACGAAATCCAAAGCCAAGCGCTGATGAAGTCTCCGGTTCGTAACGCAGTGCTGCATCATTTAATTCGAGACGTAACAACGCCTCACGCAACAACGGATAATCGGAGGAGTCGACTGGATAAAGCCCGCAAAAGACCATCGGGTTCATCCGACGATAGCCCGGAAGTGGCTCAGAGGCCGGATAATCTGCATTCGTAATCGTATCGCCCACACGCGTGTCGCGCACGGTTTTAATTGCTGCCGCCACATAGCCTACATCTCCAGCCCGCAACTCATCAACTGCTGTCATGCGAGGTCGAAACACACCCACTTCTACCACTTCATATTCGGCACCTGTGGCCATCATCCGCATGCGAACACCCGGGGCAATGACACCATCTACTACTCGAACATAGACAATCGCACCTTTGTACGCATCGTAATGCGAATCAAAGATAAGTGCCTTTAGCGGCCGCTGTAAATCGCCAGTTGGTGCAGGGATCTTACTTACAATTTGCTCCAAAATCTCGTGAACACCAATTCCTGCCTTCGCTGACGCAAGAACCGCGTCACTAGCATCAAGCCCAATCACACGTTCAATCTCACCACGCACCCGTTCAGGATCGGCGGACGGAAGATCGATTTTGTTGATTACAGGAATAATTTCCAGGTTATTCTCGAGTGCCAGATACACATTCGCTAGCGTCTGCGCCTCTATCCCCTGTGCTGCATCTACCACAAGCAACGCACCTTCACAAGCAGCCAGACTGCGTGACACTTCATACGTAAAGTCAACGTGCCCCGGTGTATCAATCAGATTTAGTGTATAGACTTGTCCATCATCAGCCGGATACGTGAGCCGTACCGCTTGCAATTTAATCGTAATGCCCCGCTCACGTTCGAGATCCATTTGATCAAGCACTTGCTCATGCATCTCACGGGCAGAGAGCGCACCCGTATACTCCAAGATCCGATCTGCTAGTGTAGATTTGCCATGATCAATATGCGCGATAATCGAGAAATTCCGGACGCGTGCGATATCAGATTGTTCAGACACGATGATCCTCCCTGATCGGTTCCAAATAAAAAGTCATTACCTCTCATTGTACGATACTGTTTCAATGAGAAGCAATGACAAATTGCGCAAATGAAGTGATCTATGCATGTTGATCTTACTGACCATTTGTTAATGGTATGCCTGCTGGCTGTACCGTTGGCAACGAGGTCTTGCGTGTCGCTCGATCAAATATACCGAGTAACCATTGATGGACTTCGCGTTGAAGATAGAGCCCCATATCTACAGCATCTTCTTGCACATACGCATCCGCAGGATTTTGTGAATGTGCAATCCACTGATCTAACACATCACCAAGAGTCGGCCGCCGAATGAGAGTAACTGGTACAGAAGGCACAGAAGTCGAAATTTGTTGCTGTGCTTGTTGCATCGCTTGCAAAGAACGAGAAGCAGGATGTTGGGGCAGTTTTAGCTCCGTCCTAGACGGCTGAGATTGCACGAGTCTAGCTTGTGCAATTGTATAGGTTGAAAGTGGGAGGGAGCCTGGCATATCAAGTCTTGTTACAATCACATGCATGAACGTGGCTAAAAGAAAGACCCCACCAGATAAAGTAAGGCTGCTCACAAATAAAAAAATCAACACCCCAATTGTCTTTTGCAAACGCCGCGGCAAGTGACGATGTGAAACAAATTGTAATGCGATCGCTTCCCGCCGCGCCTGTAAAAAATGAAACAGGTCAAAATCATTCATACGCTCTCCTCTTTCGCACTCTATCATTACTAGATTCGTATGAGAGAGAAAAGTTACGTATGCTATAAATCGATGAATTTCTTTTGCTTCCCTAATGCGTCAATTCTCGCGCATCCTCCATCGACATCCCAGGGTGTAATGCCACATTTAGTCCCATTGCCACCACATGTGCAATATCGTCTACAAATTCATCGATTTCCTTTGGAGTCACCATCAAATTATTGCCCAGTGGTTGCAACACTTCAGCGATCAGTGCACGCTTTTCTTGTGGCGCAAACTGCCCAAAAATGCGCCCAGCCCCATTTCCCGGAACCTTGTTTTCCAAGGTTTGCAGCAAGAGATCCATTGCGTCTGAAGCGATCGTCGCTGCGTCTACTACCGTGGGAACACCAATCGCAATAACATCTACACCAAGTGTTTCACGGTTTAGAGCTCTGCGCCGATTTCCCACACCCGCCCCTGGTTGAATCCCAGAATCTGAAATTTGAATAGTAGAATTTACGCGATCGAGTGACCGTGCAGCAAGCGCGTCGATCGCAATGACAAGATCCGGGTGTAAACGATCGACAATCGCTTGGACAATCTCACTTGTTTCGATGCCCGTGATCCCAAGAACACCCGGTGCGAGTGCACAGACCGAGCGAAACCCTTCATCAATAACTTCTGGCATAAGTGAAAACAAGTGACGTGTCACAAAGAGATCTTCAACAACCAGCGGACCAATAGCATCTGGTGTCACATTCCAGTTTCCTAATCCAATGACGAGTACAACAGCTTGTTCCGGTACATTAATGAAAGCCGTAAGTTCCTTTGCAAAACGATTCGCTACACGATCTTGTAAATCGGGATCTTTTTTTCGCAAATCTGGAACTTCTAGCGTAACGTATTTTCCTTGCAGTTTGCCAATCTGTTTAGCCGCTGCCAAGGTCTTAACCTCAAGCCGCGTAATATGAATTTGCGGTTCTTCATCATTCTCCATCTGAATGCCACGAATGTGCGCGTTTTCTCCGAGCAATTCATTTGCTTCAATGGCAAGATCCGTTCTCACACTATAAAAAGGGATCTCTTCATTTTCTTTACTATCCGATCCGGAGAATGATCCTTTTTGCAAACGTTTCAGTTGGTGATTGCCTCGCGACCATCGACGCATACTCGCCAATTCCCGCCTCCTTCGTCCTGCTATTTTACTAATATAACCATCCCTAGTTTCAGCCATGCACCATCGTTACAAAAGGTTAAGAATCATCACAAGGATTGCTTGTTGCTTCCACACATGTTACAATGTGATCTGTTTATTCAGGTGATGCGAATGCGTAAGGAGGTGAAGTGAATGCCGAATATCAAGTCTGCGATTAAGCGCGTAAAGATTACAAAAGCACGTACGCTGCGCAACGCGTCTGCAAAGTCCGCTCTGCGTACAGCGCTCAAGAAATTTGAGAACGCTTTGCGCGAACGCGACATGGAGACGGCGCAAACTGCCCTGCGCAATGCGACACGTTCGCTAGACAAGGCTGCGACTAAAGGAATTGTGCATCGCAATTACGCTGCTCGTAAGAAATCCCGTCTCACAAAGCGTTTCCAAAAGATGAATCAAGCGATGTAAGACAACAGCTAGCTAGAGAAAAGAGGCGACAAGACCGCCTCTTTTACTTATTTATCGGACGATGTGATAGTTCCTGTGAGTTCCTGTTGCGCAAGTTCAATGAGACGTTTCATCATCTCCCCACCGATTGCACCACCAAGTTTCCCTGCGTCATGCGTCGTCATGGGCTGATCCACCTCGACTTCATGTCGCTTTTCTATGCTTTGAACACTTGAGACCTCGCGAACAACTTCCTTTTTTAATTCAGCCATCGCCGTGCGCGCTTCAGGAATTAACAAACGATTATGTCGTCCCAAGAAATCCCCTCCAATTTCTAAGCGCTCGTATGAACCATGTGATGTAAAAACCACAGATCAAGCGCCGTTTTTTCAGATAAACCCCCTGATTTTACCGCATACTCTAAGTTTGCAATCGCTTCAATCTCACGTTTTGCATTCTCCACAGAAATCCTTCTCGCTTGTTCCCGAGCTACTTTAATCGCGTACGGGTGAACGCCTAACATTGCCGCCAACTCTTGATCTTTGCTGCGCACACCGCTTTTCACCTCTTCGCCCACTCGAGCAATCAAACGATATTGGCGAGCCAAGAGCGCTAAAAAAGCAAATAAGGAACGATCCTCTACTCGATCATAAAGCTGTGCAGCTAAAGAATATTTTTGTTCCACAAAACTTTTTACCACATCAAAAATTTCCACCTGACGGGCATCTACAACGAGTTCGTCTAACTCATCAGAACTTACTGTCGTACGATCTCCTGCATAGGTTTTTACCTTTTCTATCTCTTGCGCCAATAAACCCAACGAATTGCCTGTCCTTACAAGTAAGCGATCGAGCTGTTCTTCTTCTAAAATAAGTGTATGATTGAGCATCATTCGCGCGATTTCACGCCATTCTTTTGGTGTGTGTTTCGCTGTATCAATCATGGTTGCGTTCTTTGAATCCCGCAACTTTTTTGTTATTTTTTTTCTTTCATCCAACTTTTCTGCGGAAGTCGTTAACACCATCGGCGTCTCAAGCGAATGTTCAAGCAGCCATTCAAATACTTGCAACAGTTCACTCTCTTTTGCCTTCCCCTTATACGTTGTCGTTAAAACATCAAAATCCACGCACAATGCGATTGAACGCGTGCCAAATAACCCGCCATCCACATGATCAGACACGATCTGTCCAAAGGATTCAGTGAGCAAAGAATACTTTGCGATCTCTACAGCTGACGTAATCGTCTCTTTTTCCAAAACAGCCTGTAATTCCTGTGCGAGCCATTGTCCCGCATACCCATCGCTTACCCCAACCAAGACATATACTCCGCCATACTTACCCTTTCGGATAGAATGTATTGCCTCGTAAAATGAACTCTGCACAAGTTTCTCCTCTTTACCCATGACTTCATCTTGTCAGTATTCACGTACAAGCGATCTACGGTTGCGCGTTACCATACGCAACCCTCCTAACTGCCATAAATACTTCACCTTTGATAATTCTTTTGCAATACCTGCTGGAGTTCCCGAAGTTTGCATGCCAGCGATAAATCCCACGCCAACATCACGTCCGAGTGATGCTAAGGTACCTAATATTTTGGGCTGGAAGTGCACCATCTGCTCCCCTTTACTCAGTGCAAGTAAATTTGTCGCTGCAACATCGCCCATTTGTGTAGCCAATTGCGCCGTTGGTGGTAAAGGGCGTCCCGCGGATTCAAAAGACGCACAATCCCCAATGACAAATACCCGTTCATCGTCTATTGATTGCAAATAGGCGTTTACTTTAGCACGCCCGCGTCCATCACATGTAAAACCAGAATTCTTTAGTACAGGATTTGCACGCACGCCACCAGTCCAAACGATTGTTTTTGCATGTACTACTTCCCCGGATTCCAAGTATACCGCATCTGCTTCCACTTTCGTAATTTTTGTATTTGTACGGATACGCACCCCTTTTTCCTCTAAAATTTTCTTTGCCTTAGTTTGCAGGTTTTCTGATAAAGCCGGCAAAATTGCTGGTGCTGCCTCGATATTTTGCACCTCAAAGCGATTATTGGGAATTCCCAACCGATCACAGAGATCCGGCAACCAATCCATAAGTTCACCAACAAACTCAATTCCGGTAAGACCTGCGCCTCCGACAACGATGCGCAGATGGGTTTCATCTTGATCCTCTCGATACGCTGTAAATTGCTGTTCAATATGCGTGCGAATTTGTCGTGCTGTCTCTATGGAACGCAGTTGCAAACTGTATTCAGCCAATCCTTTTATGCCAAAAAACTCAGGCGCACTTCCCAGTGCAATCATTGCATAATCATAAGGATATTCCCCTTTTTTACCAATCACTTTTCGCTGTTGTCGATCAATGAACGTGACTTCATCTTTTATTTGTGTAACGATACTTTGCCGAAAAACTTCGCTTAATTCAACCTTATAATCGTCGATTCGATGCCGCCCTCCAGCTGCTTCGTGCAACCAAGTGATGAACTGATGATAAGAATGTTTATTGATTAAAGTAAAGGGTTGCATAGCTTTTTCAAATTTCCGTCCAGCCATTACCCCCCCATACCCAGCCCCTGCAATAACAATGGAAGTCATACACATCCTCCTTCACTCACCTGTCTAAAAAAGATGTCATTATAGTGTTCGCAAAAAAGAAGAAGCACATCCCCTCATCAGAGAACGTGCACAGTTGGATCAGGCGCAATGGATTTTGGGTTAAAATGATGGTCAGACACTGTGTGAAGTAGCGGAAAGACACATACAACGACAAGTGTTGCAATCACTACATGGTTCCTTAACACGATTGATCTTCCAAAAAAGACACGACTTGTGAAGTAGACAACGGAGTTTGCACGTAGCAATTCGGGCATATTGTATAGAGAAACCCATCTCCATTTCCGTTGAATAATACTTGATCTACTGCAACCACCCACTCTTCTTGACAAGCCATACACACTAGCGAAAAAGATGACGATGGCTCCACTGAAGCGCCTCCTCGCGTTCTTTCAGATATTTCGCAAGTTCAGCAGTAGTCTGAAGAACGATTGTCAGAGTATTAAAGTTTGCATTATCACGAAATTGAAATGCATCAGCAATCAATTTTTCCGCCAGCAGTTCAAGGTCTGGCGTCTCTATGGATATCATCCCATCACCTTCCACAGGATAGAATGCATAATCGTGCATCTATGAAAAGTATTCGCGCTCTATTGTGGAAGTATACCGAGCTGGACGTATAAATATGAATAAAATCGCAACATAATATGCTATGAGTATCCACAATGGAGGCTTTGTAAAATATAGCGATAAACTTCTGCCATGCAAAGCGAGGATTTGCATATGAAAAAAAGTAGCGACTGTCTCAAACGTCGGTTTACTGTAAGCTAGAGCTGCTGGATTTAGACAAGCTGCTATACATAAGAGGAAGGAGAAAGGAATGATCCATTCTAATATGGGATATAAAAAGATATTTATAAATAAAGAAAAATACGGGAATTGACCAAACTCTTCCATAACCAGAGGCGAGATACCGATTTGACCTGCAATACCACGACTTAGTATATGACGAGCAAATTTCCACCTTATAAAATATAAGATGCGATTCTCGATTTGTTTTGGCAACAACACTAAGGTCACCGCCGCACCGTATGATAAAATCACGCCAGGATCAAAAAGCAATTGTGGCATCCATACTGTAAGACAAACTAAAGAAATTACATTGGCTGTTAATCGATCGTGTGGACGTTGGAATACCGAAGCAGTCAATTCATATCCATAAACGATACCTGCACGCACTGCTGGCGGAGCAAAACCTGCGCCAAAAAACAATAAAATAATACTGATAAGGCCCGTGAGATACCACCCCAATTGCCCCCTTAATACCTTTTTTAATCTATTTACAAGCGGTGCAACCGTCATCCGAATGGTCGCACCTGAAGCGACCACCGCATGAATGATTCCAAGTGCAGTAAACACTTGCAGTACAGAACGATCGACATTTGTACGATCACCTAATGCAAACGACAAAAGCAAACTACTTGCCATATTCCCATAAGCATCCTGCACACGCCTTGTAATATCATTGAGTACAATCCCTTGCCAAGCGCCTAAATCAAACGTTTCTCTTAATCTAGATACCGATCCAACCCCATACACTGATGCTTCACCAAGCAGAAAGATGTGTTTGCGCAGTAATGCCGTTGCAAATGGGCCAGGCGGGATTTGTTTGATCCGCACATACACATTTAGGACATCAAACGGTTGCAAAGTTCCCATTTGAACGTAATAGTGTTCGATTTCCTGAGTAGCGCTTCTGTGCAAAGGTACCTTCTTGTTACTGGAGCGATAGATCTTTAACCAGAGCATAACAGGCATCGGTAAACGCTGTAGTCCGGAGTCGGAATAAATAGCAAGCAGCTTGCCAGGGACTTGAATCTCCTTTGTAGTAGTTTCCAATTCTCCATCAATCTCAATCATTGCCTCAAGTCCACCAGAGTTCTCCTTAGCCATATCAAGAACCGAGTATACTGCTCGATCATGAATCCCTCGCTCATAAGAAGATACCGCCATGCCAATTCCCATCACAATAACTAGAAGTAAACTAAATATCCATACAGACCGTGTAACCTGCAATTTAGAAATATTTGATTGTCTACTGTTTACACTCCAAACACGTAATGACAGACAATTTTTTGGGGTGATCCGACTTCCCTTATCTATCCCAGACTGTTTACACCTTACTTGCACAAGGACTGCAACAAAACTAAGAAGCAACCCTCCCCATCCGATAAAAATGAAAAAGAACGGAGAAAGTCCCTTTAGATCAATCACCACTCCGACACAAAACGCCATTCCCGCAATCGCTACAAGTCGATACAAGACGCGCTCTCCCCATCCCCTGTTGAGCAAATTTATCCTTGTCAGTCTATGTCGTAACTGATAGAATCTTAGCCAAGAGCGAAATTGCCGAATCCGGTGACTCTGACCGGTACGGGGGACGCAACACCATGGGGTGAATCTGATCTTCAGAGGGGCAACCTTTCAGCCCTAACCCGTCAACTAACCTCGGAGGCAGACGAAAGGGGCCTATTCATTGCGCATATCTACATGGGTTGCATCCCTATCCATTTTAGGGACGACAGCTGCAACTTTGCTTTTGGCGAATCCAGCCTTTGCATCAACCAGTCAAGTCATTATGAAGCCTGGTGTAAAAGGATCAGCCGTTGCAACATTAAAAACTGATTTACAGGTACTCCATGTGTATCCTAAATCAGTGAGAAAGACAGATTATTTTGGGCCCCGCACAGCGAAAGCTGTCATCACATACAAGAAAGAGCATCACCTTGGTTCAAATGCCGCTGTGACGTATTCTACTTTTTACGACATCAAGGTCGATGCGTCTCATGCCCTTGGCGAAAAAATCGTACACAAGGCACTCGCATATTTAGGTGACCCTTATGTGTGGGGCGGTACAAGTCCTTCCGGTTTTGATTGCTCTGGCTTTACGCAATATGTCTTTAAGCAATTCGGCATTGATATTCCCCGTACAGCTGCCGCACAAGCGACTGTAGGTACATATGTCGATAAAGCGAATCTGCAACCGGGCGATCTGGTCTTTTTTGATACCATGGGGGACGGTATCTCCCATGTAGGGATTTACATTGGACAAGGCAAGTTTATTAACGCGGCAAGCACTGATGTAGAGATTGATTATATTAACAATCCCTATTACTGGAGCAGCCGCTATGTAACGGCAAGAAGTTTATTCAATTAAGTTCCAAAGCAAGACTTCATTTTCAAGCATAAATCGATCCTCGACAACCATATGGAGCCAAGCTCTTATGGTTGTCCCTTTTATTTTATAAGGTAAGATAGGGGAAAATTTTCGCCAACAATTTTTCCCCCATGCCTTGCACTTCGCGCAACTGAGAAAGCGATGTAAATGCACCGTGAGACGCTTTATACATCAAAATACGCTCAGCCTTTTTCTCTCCAATCCCAGGTATCTCCATAAGCATTTGCAGATTCGCTCGATTGAGTGAGATCCGCTCCCCTTCTTGCAGCTTTCCTTTTTTTCGTGGATGTATGATTGCCTGAGACGTGGTCACGGTTGCAAATGCAGAAGTTCCTGCGACGGTTGATCCCTGATGTAAACTCGGTATCACAATTTCCATACCATCTTCTACAACAGCCGCCAAATTAATTGCGGCAAGATCTGCATCCAAAGTCGGTCCTCCCGCAGCTCTCAGTGCAACATCTATCCGCGCATCAAGCGGCAGATGATACAATCCAGGTCTTTGCACCGCGCCAATTATGTACACGGTCATCAAATCTGACGGATTTGTTTGTGTTCGTTTCTGCTGTACTTGGGAAGATGCAGTTTGTCGTTCAACAGCTTGTGACACACGTGCAGTTTCTTGTTTACGGAAAGAAAAAATATTTATTCCATGGATGAAATAATTCAGCCAGGCCATCAATAAGATCGCTCCAAATAGAAAAGCAACAAATCCTTTCTTAAAAATTACATTTTGCACATTCTCGCCTCCAACCGCGTATATTTCAAATAAAGCTGTTCGCAGTTAGCAAGCATTCTCCTTTTTACCATCCGCTAATATGCAACTGCATAAGTATGCGTTTTGCCAGTCACACGTCCGTTCCCTAGAGAATCCTGCTCATCTTTATGCATTCTCCGAACAGATGTAGTACAATAATGCAGAATCTCAGTGAAAGTGGGCGACTGCATGCTTACGCCTAGTATGGAAGATTATTTAGAAAAGATCTATGAACTGATGAAGGACAAGGGATACGCACGCGTTTCTGACATTGCAACATCACTCGCTGTGCAACCCTCTTCAGTAACCAAGATGATCCAAAAATTAGACGAACAAGAATATGTCACCTATGAAAAATATCGCGGGATCATTCTTACGAAATCTGGAGAGCAGATGGGGAGAGCGATGAAGCAAAGGCACTCCATGCTCGAAGAACTTCTGCGGATGCTTGGAATTGCCGAGGAAACGATCCAGGTAGACGTCGAAGGGATTGAACATCATGTCAGTCCGCAAACTGTAAAAGCCCTAACAAATCTCGTCGATTTTTTTCAGTGCCATCCTGAATATCTAACAGCATTCGCTCATCATAATCATAAACCACCTCAGCCTGCTAAGCCCGACACCGACCCTTCGAATGATCAAACGTAAGGTCGTGCATCAGACTTCCCCATTCTCGCGGTGCGCGAAGAAAAACCAGCGTTGTGCCGATTCAAGCTGAAACTGTTGCTCCAGACTCTGTATCTCTTTTTTTTGCTCATTCTCTGTATCTGTCGCAAACAGGCTTAGATCTACAGGAGGCACGTGCATAAAAAGAGAGCCGTCTGCGCCGAGGTGAACACTGCGAAATCCTGCTTCAAAAAGCGCTCTTAGCACAGTAAAAAGCGAATACGCTCGTTGCTCATGATGTTCGTCAAAACGCCTATACAGGCCGTTTTTGGCTTTGTCAAAGACCGTCAGATCATAAGCCACAAGAAGTCTTGTCTCGTCTACAGACGTTGTCATCAGGGCCGCTTGATGGTCTGAGATGTCATAGTGGACTTGGTTCCCTAAAACATGCAAAATTTTATATGGGGTATGCAAGTCAAACAAAAAATGCCCATTCTTTGATAACGCACGTGCAATCGAGCGAAAAGATGCGAGGAATTCTTCTTCAGTTAAAACATAATTCAACACATCGCAAAAAGACACACAAAACTCTGCCTGGACTCCTTCACTAGGCAAAGTCGCGGCAGTTGCCTGCACAAAAGACACGCGCTGACGGTAATTCCCAACCTTTTGGGCTGCAACAGCAAGCATCTCAGCCGATGGATCTACGCCTATGACTGTGCGGGACCGACGCAATAAATGCGGGATCATCACGCCGGTGCCGCATCCAAGATCAATTACCCGCACAAACGAAGAGCCAACATACTCTGTAGCGCGCTCAAAGAGTGCAGCAAACTGATCGTAAGGAACATCTCGCATCAAGTCGTCATAGACGCTTGAAAAAGCTTCGTACACCCTCTTGCAACTCCCTTTCCATTCAATCCAATTCCACGCTATACAGAGAGTGAGAGACGAGGTGCGTCTCCCCATAAGCGCTCCAAATCAAAAAAGCGGCGTTCTTCCTCTTGAAAAACATGCACAATAAGATCTCCGAAATCAAGTAATACCCATTTTCCTTCATCGTGACCTTCCATGCTTTTGCATCGAATGCCGCGTAATTCTAATCGCTCTGAAATTGCATCGGCAATCGCCTGCGCTTGAGTACGCGAATTTGCACTGCAGATTACAAAGTAATCGGCGATGACAGATAACTCCCGAATATCGAGAATGACAACGTCATTCGCTTTTTTGTCCTCCGCTGCATCTGCAGCCACTTTAGCGTACTCCCTCGACTGATCGCGCATGCGCAAACCTCCCAATGGTGTCTTTCTTGTCATTTTACTCTACGCTTTTCCGTTCGTTACGTCTATACTTTTCCAAAACTGATTGCGCATTTCAATGGTTTGAATCGCGATCGGCAAATGCCGTTCTAATAAAAACAAAATCGATGAATCTGCGACGCGAGCGACCGCATAAGCCAAACTGACTGTTGCAGCAGCGCGCAAATTCGCTACTTCAGGATACGTTCGCAATGGCTCGATCGCATCTGCCACATAGAGGACTTGAGCCACACTAGACATTTTTGGATGGCCCAACGTATGCCAAGCAATCGCTTCTTTTACTTCATCGTCAGTCACGCCAAAATCAAGTGCTAAACGTGCGGCAGCTACAGGACCATGCCATGTCACAGGGTCAGATTCAGGCAACGGAAAGTCTACCTCCTGTGCTAAACGCTTGAGTTCAGATGGTCCTAATTCGCGAAAGATATCATGCAGCCACGCTGCCGTCACGGCTTTTTGTTCATCCACTCCATAGCGTAATGCCAGCGTATGAGCTGTCTGTACAACCCCTTGTACATGCACATAACGTTTTTGGGATAAGCGCTGAGAGACGATTGAAGACCAATCCTTCACGAATTGTACACCCCCGTTTTTGCAATCCACTTTGCAACTTCTCGTGGTAACAAAGGGTCCACACGCAAGCCAGCCACTAATCTTTTGCGCAACCAGGAGCTTGAGAGATCTAAAGCGGGCATCTCAAGATGAATGACCTTTACATTTGAGATATGTTTTGGTGATTCTCTTTTCATGTCTTGCATAGACTGTTCCGGACGCGGAGCAACAATCAGGGTTACTTCTTTTGCAATTAATGCAGCATCTTTCCATTGAGCAAAATCGTTATACATATCTTCACCAAGAAGCAAAAACAATTCATCTTGAGGATAGCGTTCGCGATATGCACGTACTGTATCCACTGTATAGCTAGGTCCAGGACGTTCGCACTCAAGAGGATTGACATCAAAGTCAGCAAAATCTGTAACTGCCAATCGCACCATCTCCAGACGCACGGAGGCATCCGTCATGACTTGAAACAACTTATGTGGCGGCATGGCAGCAGGAATAAAGTCCACACGATCTAATTGTGCTGCTTCACTAGCAATTTGCGCGATCATCAAATGGCCTACATGGGGTGGATCAAAAGTTCCTCCAAATAATCCAATTCGCATACGATCAAGCGCGCGGCAGCACGATCGTACGATGATCCTGTGAACGACGATACACGATCAGTGTCCGTCCAATCGTCTGCACAATCTCTGCCTTTGTCATAGATTGTATCAACTGCGCCGCTTCCTCTATAGTGACCGCACTGTTTTTTAAAACTGAGATTTTAATTAACTCACGCGCTTCAAGTGCTAACCCAATTTGGTCTACTACCTGTTCCGTCACACCACTTTTTCCGATCTGAAGAATCGGTTGAAGTGGATGTGCAAGCGCTCGCAAATACCTCATTTGTTTCCCTGAAAGCCCCATGTCAACCACCATTTCTATCACTTTTTATGGATGATTCGCTAAAAACGCAAGTACCGCTTGTTCCATCACAGAAATCGCTGGATCTTCCGAAAACCACTGTGAAAATGCCAAAGCCCCTTGTTCGATCAGCATGCCAAGACCACCGTGTACACGTGCACCGCGCGCTTTTGCCGCTTGCAAAAGAGGAGTTTCTAGGGGTCGATACACGAGATCACTAACGATCATATTGGGACGAATCAACTCCTGATGAATGGGCAACAGTCCCTCTAAATGACCATACATCCCCACAGGTGTCGTATTGACTAGCACATCGATTGCTTCTGTGTTTATTTCCTCAATGGCAATCGCTCGCAGTTTTGCTTTGGGCGACCACTGCTGAAAATGTGCAATCAGTCGCTTTGCTCGCTGCACTTCGCGATTCGCCACGGTAAGCGACTCGCAATTTGCTTGTAGCAAAGCATCACCAATAGCTCGTGCGGCACCGCCCGCACCAAGAATCAATGCTTTACTCCCAGAGAGTGAGACGTTCAATTGTCGATTCACAGACTGAATCCACCCAGCACCGTCCGTATTGTCTCCAATCAATCGCTCCCCATCACGTACAATCGTGTTCACAGCACCAATCCGCCGCGCGCGATCAGACATCTCGTCAAGCCATGGCATAGCTAATTCTTTGTGTGGAATCGTTAAGTTCGCTCCCAAAAAACGCAGTGCACGCAGGCCTTGAAGCGCTTGCCCTAACTGCTTTTGTTCCACATCAATCGCTACATACAAAGCGTCTTTTTGCAGATCTGCAATCGCAGCGTTATGCATAATAGGGGAAAGCGAGTGCCCAATTGGATGGCCAAGTACACAAAGTAAATCTGGCAACTGAATCCCCCCCTAGACAGAATTTGTGCCAAAAATGCTAAAATCCTTCCTTCTACTCAGCAATTTTAAATTAAAGCCGGACGCACAGCAGGTTCAATCTGCGCGGGGGTATGCAAACGCAAATCAACTGCCGCTCCTGATAATCGAATCCATCCCAGCCCCGGAATCACCACATCGACAGGCCGCCCTTCTTTAAAGCCCATTTTCTTCACAACCAACTGCTGCAAGGTAGGATCACAAGAGGAACACGGAGGATTTAAAAGTCGACCGCGTTGGCGCTCATAAAGTTCATCAGCATTCTCCAGTTTTGTCCGATGAACAACCAGTTGATTGGCTGCATAAACGACAAAGGACTGAGAATTGCCTGACACAAAATCGAGTCGCGCCAATCCCCCTAAAAACAGCGTTTGTCCAGCATGTAATTGATAAACCCGAGGCCGTATTCGCTGTTTAGGAAGAATTTGTTTGAGCGAATCTGTACATACACGATCCTGAAGTCGATGAGTCCCAAGTAATCCTGGTGTGTCGATCACAGTCATACCCGTTTTTGCCATTTTAAAAGCGAGCGCGCCCAATGTAGTTCCAGGGAATGGACTCGTAGTATACAATTGTCCCTCTTCCGGATCACTCAACTGCAAAATTTTATTTAATAAAGAGGATTTACCCACATTTGCCATTCCAACTACAACCACAGGCTTGTCCCGTGCATCGCGTCGCAATCGATCAAATAGCGATTGTACTCCGCCTCCCGATTTGGCACTTACGACAAACACTTCTGCAGGCTCAAGTTCATGGCGCCTAGCCTCGCGCCATAACCAACTACGGACACGATCGGGATTTGTGCGCAACGGAAAGAGATCAAATTTATTCGCCGCTAAAATCACTTCATGTTGTCTCAAAACACCTTGCAACCCCCGAACGACGCTGCCATTAAAATCAAATAGATCTACTGCATACAGCACAACCGCAGGTCGCTCTAATGCTCGCATTACAGCTGCTCGGTAATCTTGCTCTGTGACACTTGCAGGCGTAATCTCACCGTAATGCTTAATTCGATAGCACCGCTGACACAGTGGAAATTCACGCATAAAAGCGTCCCCTGTAATGTACCCTTTTTCTCCTTCACGCTCCATTTGCAGTGGTGCGCCACAACCCGTACAAACCATACTCATGAATGAAATTCTTCCCCTTCTTTGGCGACTCCTGAAACATCAAACGAAAAATATTCTGCTTGCGCCATATTCGGTTTTTTCCCACGCAAAATCAACTTTTCGGCGACGCGCACCAAACGCGTACCCGCAAACTCCTGCGGATGTATCGGCTCCACTAAAATTGTATAGAGTCCCATCCGATTCCCCCCTAGGATATCCGTAAATAGTTGATCTCCAATCATTGCCGTTTCCTCTCGCGTCGTTTTTAAGAGTTGAAGCGCTGTATAAAAAGACCGCCTACGCGGTTTGCGCGCCTTATGCAAGGCAGGAATCTCAACAAGACGCGCAAAATTTGACACGCGCAGCGCATCGTTGTTTGACAAGATGCAAATGCGAAATCCAAGTTTTTGCACATGCAACAACCATGCGATCAATTTCTCTGTCGCATGTGGGGAATTCCACTCCACTAACGTGTTGTCTAAGTCAGTGATGATCCCGCGCATGCCATTTTGCCATAACCGTTCGAGGTGGATGTGATAGATCGATGTCACATACTCGCGCGGTTGCAGTGAACCGAACACCGACATCCCGCCCTTCCATTTCGATGTTGTTCATCGTATCACAGGCAGAATAGCGATGCAAAACACTTTTTCTGTTTACGTATTCACTTCCCTGTTTTCATGAATTGCTCTTGCAATTTATGCAACGCACGCTTTTCAATGCGAGAAACATAAGAACGCGAAATCCCAAGTTCACGAGCGATTTCCCGCTGCGTCTTTTCTGTTCCATAGGGAAGCCCAAAACGCGCCCAGATGATCTGTCGTTCTCTGTGATCGAGAACCGCTAGACCGTTATAAATACGATCACGATCCATGCGAAATTGGATTGTCTCTACAATTTCTTCCTCTTCACTGCCTAGAATGTCTAGTAAAGAGACTTCATTGCCTTCTTTGTCTTGTCCAATTGATTCGTGAATGGATACGTCTTTGCTCACTTTTCGCAATGCCCGCATGTGCATGAGAATTTCATTTTCGATGCATCGTGCAGCGTAAGTCGCTAAGCGAACCCCTTTCTCAGGTTTAAATGTTTGGATCCCCTTAATAAGCCCGATTGTCCCAATTGAGATCAAATCATCTGCATCTTCTTTTCCTTGGTCATATTTCTTTACAATATGTGCTACAAGTCGCAAATTGTGTTCAATCAACAGATTGCGAGCAGACTCATCGCCCTCTTGCATCTTTAAAATCGCTTGTTCTTCTTGCTCATGCGTCAACGGCTGAGGAAAGGTATGGTTTTTTACGAAAGAAACAAAGACGGATAACTCCCGCACGAGCATCGCCAATATGGTCAAGAGCCCCATTCGTAAACCTCCTTTGCGCTGCGAAAAATTGTATGCGCATGGGACAGTAAACATGTGGAGCTCTATGACTTAATTGCCTGTATGATTCTGTTGCCGTTTTGCGAGATTTTGCTGTCTTTTTGCTTCATTTGCTAATTGTTGTTGGTATGTTGTTGCAAAGTAGCTCGCTCCAGTGCCATTTCCCTTTGCGACATAATAATAATAATCGGTTTTTGCTGGATGCAAAGTTGCCTCAATCGAAGCAAGACCTGGATTGGCGATTGGACCCGGCGGCAACCCATAATCAACATACGTATTATAGGGACTGTTCACCGTGAATGCAGAAGCTGGCAAAATAGAAGGATCGCCAATCGCATAAAGTACGGTCGCATCAATGCGCAAACGCATTGGAGGATGGTGATGCAAGCGATTAAAGATGACACTTGCGATCAATGGACGCTCGCGATTTAACTTTGCTTCACGCTCAACCATCGATGCAATCGTTAACATTTGTGTTAATGTCAAATCTTCTTGCCGCATAGCAAGGAGACGCTTTGGCGTTAATACTTGATTCATCTCGCCTAGCATCGCATTTAGTACGTCTTTTGGTGATTCGCCAAGTAAAAAGTCATACGTATCCGGAAATAAATACCCTTCCAATCGATCACGAATTGCTGGGTTATGCGGAAGTGCTTTTATAAACCAGTAAGAAAACTGATCATGTTGCACAGCATACATAAATGAAGCATAGGAACAAACTTTCTTTGCCGCTAAAACAGTGGCAATCTGGCGAACTGTGAAGCCTTCAGGAATCGTCACGCGCACCGTATTATATTGTGCAGCACCTTGTTTTAGCTCATGTACCACTTGCGCGATCGTCATGCCAGATTGGAATTTATAATGCCCGGCTTGTAGATCTGCACCTTGTTGAGTGATAAACAAATAGAGGCGAAACCATAATGGACTTTGAATGAGACCATGAGCGGTTAAGACATCTGCGATATCTACACTAGACATTCCCGGTCGCACGTTGATCCACTGGCTCTGACCGGGTTTTCCATTCGGTTGATGTGCAATCCAATTGATCACGCCAAAAAATCCAGCGATCAAAAGAAACAAGAAGAGAATTGCCACCCCGAGAATAATCATCACGCGGCGAACGGTTCCTGTCGTTAGACGAGCATTCCACATCAACTTTGGTCGTCCAATTCAAACAAAATCGTATCAAACGCCTCCGCTACATTTTCCCACTCATCATCATCTTCAATCCCAACAAATTCAATTGCGTCAGTCTCAATGTCCCCTTCCACTCGAAAAATGAGTGGTTCTTCTTTCGCATCCTGTTCAGACTGCAAAACGACATAATGACGTTCATTCATCTCAATCACGCGTAACACGCGGTACGGCTCTTCCTGCCCTTCATCGTCTACTAGAACAACATGTCCTTGTAGCAATTCATCCATCATGTTGTGTTCTCCCCTTAGACTCGAGATACGTCTGCAGGATGAGTGCAGCAGCAACCTTATCTACGACTTTTTTGCGCTTGTCCCGACGCACATCCGATTGAATGAGCAATTTTTCTGCGCTAACCGTAGACAGTCGCTCATCAATCCACGCTATCGGCAGTCCTGTGACTCGTTCCAATTCCTGTGCAAACGCCTTTGTTTGTTCTACCCGTTCACCGAGCGATCCATTCATATGCACAGGTAATCCCACAACAAGCAATCCGACATCATTAGCCGAAATAATTTCAGCAATACGAGCAATCGGATCATCCACTTTTTTTCGTTCAATGACTTCATAGGTTTGCGCAGTAAGCCATAGCGGATCACTTAATGCAATCCCAATCCGCGCGTCACCATAATCGATGCCAAGTACCCTCATGACAATCGGGCCGCCAAATAGGCCCGCACAAGCTCCTCAATCAACTCGTCCCGCTCCACCCTTCGAACCGCATCACGCGCATCTTTATAGCTAGTTATATAAGCAGGATCCCCAGAAATTAAATACCCCGCAATCTGATGAATCGGATTGTACCCCTTCTCAGTCAACGCATCATAAGCTAACATCAGCGCGCGCTCTGCACGATTCGGCTCATCAGGCCGAAGGCGAAATTGCATCGTTTCTTCAAATGAAGACATATGGGCAAACCCCCTTCGCGATGCTGATCTCTTTACGCTCGCTATATTCCACACACTTGCCGTGAAATCCTCTTTTGCAAGCGCAATTTCACGGCAAATGCCATTTTGCAAAAACAAAGCGCATGAAAAAATTCAATTGCTAAACTTTCCCCGCACTATTGTGTCACCTGTGCAGCAAGTAATTTTCGCGCTGTTTCAAGTGCTGCATCAAGTTGTTCTGGCAATTTTCCTCCTGCCTGCGCTAAATCAGGACGACCTCCACCTGATCCTCCCGCGATTGCCGCCACTTCTTTTACCAGTTTCCCTGCATGAAATCCTTTAGCTTGCAATTCCTTGGGTACATAGACGACAAATGCAGCTTTCCCCTCTTTTGCAGAGCCTAAGATCATCAACAAATCTTGCTTGCGCGCTTTTAGAGCATCGACAATGACACGAAGTCCATCGACATCTAAGCCCTGAAGTTTGGCGACAAGCATCGAACCGCCTGGCATCGGCTCAACACGCTCGAGTAACTGTAGCGCTTCGAGACTTCCAAGCTTACCTGTAAGCGATTCGACCTCACGCTCCAACTGCTTTGCATGCCCTAGTAGTGATTCTATCCGCTGTGGCACTTGTATAATACTGGAACGCAAAGAATCTGCAACCGTCGTCAAGAGTCTTTCTTCAGCAACCACGAATTCATAGGCGTGTTTCCCCGTCACCGCCTCAATCCGACGAACTCCCGATCCAATTCCGCCTTCTTGCACCAATTTGAAGAGGCCAATTTGCCCTGTGCGATTCACATGACAACCTCCACATAATTCAATTGAATAGGTGCCCGCTTTTACAACCCGCACGATGTCCCCATATTTTTCTCCAAAGAGTGCCATTGCGCCGAGGGACTTTGCTTCCTCTCGCCCCATTTCCTCAATCGTTACCGGTTCATCACGCCAGATTTGTTCATTCACTAGTCGCTCTACTTGTTCCAATTCGGCACGCGATAACGACCCGACATGTGAGAAATCAAAGCGTAGACGCTCGGGCAAAACAAGAGAACCCGCCTGTGCTACATGTTCCCCAAGCACTTCGCGCAACGCTTTATGCAAAAGATGAGTAGCGGTGTGATTCTTTGTGATGTCAGCACGCGCATTTACATCAATTGCGGCTGTGACTGTCTCACCGATCACTGCGGTGCCCATCACTACTTCGCAGTCATGGACATGCTGACCGTGTGGAGCTTTTTGCACGTCAAGTACGCGCAACTCAAAGTCGGGATGTATCAGCATTCCACGATCTGCTACTTGTCCTCCACTTTCCGCATAAAATGGGGTTCGGTCGAGCACAACTTTTACACGCTCACCAAGATGTGCAGATGTGGCCTGTTCTCCATTTACAAGCATCCATTCAATTTTAGCTGAAATTACAGATTCTGTGTATCCGACAAATTCGCTAGAAACGGTCAGCTCATGCAACACTTCACTTTGCACCTGCATACTGTCGACTTCCTGGCGCGCGTTGCGTGCGCGTACACGCTGTTCTTCGAGTGCTTGCAAAAACCCCTCGCGATCGACTTGAAGTCCACTTTCTGCTGCAATTTCTTCTGTCAAATCAATCGGGAATCCGTACGTGTCATACAGCTTAAAAGCCTGTGGACCGGAAATTACCGACCCCTGTTGTGCTTTTACACGTGTGATCACATCTGTCAGTAATGCTTCCCCTTCGCTTAGCGTTTCAAAAAAACGCTCCTCTTCCATGCGAATGATGCGTTCAGTGTATTGTCGTTTCTGTGCGACCTCAGGATAATAATCTTCCATGATCTCACCGACGACCTGCACCAAACGGTAGAGAAACGGCTGATTGTACCCGAGTTGTTTTCCACTGCGAACGGCTCTGCGCAGTAGACGGCGAATCACATACCCACGCCCCTCATTACTAGGCGACACCCCATCAGTAATCGAAAAAGCCACTGTACGAACATGATCGGCAATAATTTTTAGCTTTGTATCAATATCTGACACACTTCCATAACGCACACCAATCAGTTCTGCCGCTCGATCAATAATAGGTCGAAAGAGATCCGTATCAAAATTTGTTGCTACATTTTGCAACACAGAGGCAGTTCGCTCAAGCCCCATTCCTGTGTCAATATTCTTCTTTGGGAGAGGGGTATAGGAACCATCTGGGTTATGATTATATTGGCTGAAAACGAGATTCCAGATTTCTAAATGGCGATCACAATCACATGCAGCATCACAGTCTTCACGGCCACAGCCAACCCCTGGACCGCGGTCGAAAAAAATCTCCGAGTTAGGACCACACGGACCTTCACCGATATCCCAAAAATTATCTTCAACGCGTAAAATTTTCTCTTCAGGAATGCCGATTTCTCGATGCCAAATTAGAAATGCCTCATCATCTTCCGGATGAATTGTTACTGATAATCGTTCCGGCGCGATGTGAAGACGATCGGTCAAAAACTCCCATGCCCAATGAATGGCCTCGCGCTTAAAATAATCGCCAATAGAAAAATTCCCGAGCATTTCAAAAAACGTTTGATGGCGTGCAGTTTTCCCAACATTTTCAATATCATTCGTGCGAATGCACTTTTGACTATTTGTCATACGTGGATTCGCAGGGACGACACGACCATCAAAATATTTCTTTAAGGGAGCCATTCCACTGTTAATCCACAAAAGTGAAGCATCGTCTTGCGGAACTAAACTAGCGCTTGGCATGATATCATGCCCTTTTTCCCGAAAAAACTCGACATACTTTCTGCGCAATTCACTGCCTTTCACTTCAATAACCCCCTGCATCTCGTCCTAAAACAAAAGAAGCCCCTCGTCCTCAAAAGGGACGTGAGACTCACGCGGTACCACCCTCATTATGTCAACGCAACAGATCGTAGCGATTCTGCCTTTTGTCGACACCACTCTGCGCGCGTTAACGGGCGCATCCGTCACGTTCTGCTCCGTGCAGCCTTCGGACTGGCTTCCTTTCTTCTTCACGTGTGAACCCTCTCAGCAAATGCGCAATTCACTCTCTGAACGTGGGCTAGAAAGTACTCTTGTCCTGCATCGCCATTTGAGTTGGAGTATAGCAAATGCGACTCGTTGGCGCAAGTGACCGTACACATAAAATCGTGCAAAGGAGAGAGTCGCAACTGTGCAATATAAGTTGCCACTCTCTCCTTTTGAACGATCTAAAATTTACGCTACATCCCCGGCAAACGAGGAATTCGATTCATCTTTGACAACTTGTAATACATTCCCCAACCTCTTTTCACCCAATGCCCATAGATCGGCATAAATTTCATCTTTGCACGCTTATAATCGCGTTCCACATAAACCGCACCATTCCCGCTATCCATCACACAAAGAATACTCAGATGTTCTTTGTATCCCAGGAAATCACTTCCACCTGCCTCGCGAGTAGCAAGATTATGTGCGGTATTACGGGCCATGACTTCAGCCACATGACCTTGTTTCGCTTCCCAATCCGTTGTACCTAAAGCTGCTGCATCCCCGATCGCATACACATTGTCGAACCCTTCCACCTGACAATAATCGTCTATTTTTATAAATCCAGCTTCAGACAGCGGAAGATCAGAATCCTTTAGTGCATAATGACCAGTCCCCGCTGATATAAACATCGTTAAATCACTTTCCAATTTTGATCCATCTTCGAAAATGACTCCATCTGGAACAAAACGCGTGATTTTCTTTCCAAACTTTGTATCTATGCCTAGATTTTTAAACATTTTATTCATTCCAACGACAACCTGATCTCCCATTCGGGCACCTGGGTTCTCCATGGGCGCAAAAAAAGTGAGGTCGAACTGATCTCTCAACTGTCTTTTTGTAAGAAAGTGATGAAAATTAAACATAACTTCAAATGCCGGCCCACCGCGAACAGCCGAGGGATCTTTGGGATTGCCGCCAAAGCCAACGGCAATTTTTCCATAACCCCTCTCTGCCAGATCTTCTAAGCGATCATTTAACATCACTGCTTCTTTCGGATCACCACAAACCGACAAAGTATGTTCTACACCCTCTGGCTTCAATTTACTTGCACCGATTGCAATGACTAAATAATCATAATCGGTGTATTCTCCTTGATTTTTCAGCAATACTTTGTTTTCTCTCGCTCGCACATTGATCACTTCATCCACAATTACCTGAAACCCATGTCGACGAGCTAATTTTGCCAAGGGAATACTGACGTCATCCAACGTCTTTTCCCCAGTCGGGATCCAAATCGAGATTGGATAAATATAATCATAGTCACGATTAGAAATTAAAGTGACCTCAAAATTTTTCTTTCGCAAATAAATCGCCGCTTCAACGCCAGCGATTCCCCCACCCAAAACCGTTACCTTCTTCATCTTTTTCGCCCCCGTGTATGTTCACTTGTTTCTTCTTTCTGAAATGTATCCAGCATCATCGCTCGCAAACGGGCATTTTCTCGACGTAACGTTTGAATTTCTGTATATGCACGTGCAAGTAATTCACGCAAACGGACAATTTCTTCTGTATCTTGATCATGTGCACACGCTTTTATGTCATTTTGATTTTCCGGGAACTCCGGCAAAGTGGCCCCAAAATACTTGGACGTTCGTTTGCCATTTTCCGTACGCGTACCATACCAATACGGACCATGACCACGCCCTTCTGAACAGGTTCGACAAAAAGGTTTCCCACACTTGCGATAAACCTGACTGAGGCTCCATCCACCTATGCGAAGAGCCAAGGTGATTCACCTTCATTCTTGTATGTTCTTGTATGTCACACAAGCATTGTAAGCGTAAAAGGGGCGATATACAAGAAGACAAACTGTAAACATAACGATTTAAAAGGTAGGAGTATGACATAAAAATTTAACATTTAAGAGAAAAAAACCTCATAAAGAGAACTCAACACCCGAAATAATCGAGTAGGAGGGGGCGGCTAGCCCCCGACCTCTCACACCACCGTACATGCGGGTCCGCATACGGCGGTT
>NZ_MPDK01000018.1 GCF_003144315.1 Sulfoacidibacillus thermotolerans
TTTAGTTTTCAAGGATCAACTCGCTACCTTCTTGCGCCGCCGCTCGCGGCGACATCGAGTAATATAGCATATGCCCCTTTTACGAGTCAACTAGTTTTAGCGAGAAAACAAGAAAAATGTCGAGGTAATTTATCCCATGCACCATCACGTGTTAAATGCGGTATCGGGGTAGCACAGTGACCTAAATTGCCACCCCCGCTTACTTCATTCAAGCAAACGATCTAATGTTCACCTTTACTTAAAAAATCTTACCCTTCTCCCCACTCTAATTCCAAAACTGCTGCAGAGAGGTCTGCAGAAAGTTTTACCCAAACTTCATTTTTAGACGAATTCAATGCATATCCCTGTTCACTATGAGCAAGCTCTGCAAACTCTACACGCTTCATCCCTCGCACAACAAATCGTTCAGGCGTTTTTAGTGTCTTAAATTTAAAAACACGAGATGAATAGGAAACCTGATAGCCATATTGTAAATATCGATATGACAATCGCGCCTGATTCACACTCACTGGTTCCAGGCTGACCTCAAATAAATTTGACCCACCCTGTAGATGGTTATAGGAAACGCCATCATCTTCGTACAAAGTATAGCGGTAGGGTTGATCGAGAGGAACTCCATAAATCGCAAAAGATAGTGTCTCTACATTCTGAAATGAAACGGATTGAGCAACCGGATGCTCTGGCAAAATCGCCCCCTTGCGAATGAAAATTGGCATGATCTCCAACGGGGCGTCAACCACCCGGTAAGCTTCCCCCTCACATTCTTCCATCGACCAATAATTCACCCACCGCCCTTTTGGCAAGTAGACTAATCGTTTGTACATGCTCGGTCGAAAAATAGGTGCAACTAGAATATCCTTGCCCAATAAAAACTGATCGGACAAATTAGTCACATTCGGATCTTCTGGATATTCGAGAACGAGTGGACGAATGATCGGAATTCCTGTTTGTGAGGCTTCAAAAAATAATGTATATAGATAGGGGAGCCATTGATAACGTAATTGAATGGCGCTTTTACACAGGCTCTCAACTTTGTCGCCGAATTGCCATGGTTCTTGTCGAGCGGTGTCCAGTGCGCTATGGTTGCGAAAGAAGGGGAGTAAGGCTCCCAATTGCGTCCAACGCACTAATAATTCAGCCGTTACATCATGGGCAAATCCGCCAACATCGGCACCTGCGAAAGCCAGCCCTGACATACCCATATTTAACAACATAGGGACTGACATCTCCATGTGTTCCCAAAAACTGCGATTGTCTCCCGTCCAAACCGCTGCATATCTTTGTACGCCCGCATACCCCGCACGCGTTAGGATAAAAGGTCGCTGATCTTTTAGGAGGGTTTTCATCCCCTCGTAGGTTGCCCTTGTCATGAGCATGCCATACAGATTATGCATTTCAAAGTGTGTCTTTGGTTGCCCTTGGTTACGATGAATCACTTCTAAATCCATTGTTTTTGTGGTATTAAATACTGCTGGCTCATTCATATCATTCCATATCCCTTGGATCCCAATATCCGTATAAAACTTATGTTTTTCACCCCACCACGCGCTTGTCAAATCATCTGAAAAATCAGGAAAGGCACTTTCTCCAGGCCATACGTGACCATAAAAAATATTCCCCTCGATATATTTGCAGAAATGATCTTCAGCTATCCCCTCACGATATATTTCGTAACGCGGATCCCGTTTCACTCCAGGGTCCACAATAGGTACAATATGAAAACCTTGTTCCCCTAACGTCCTCACCATTCCTTGAGGATTTGGAAATCGCCCGTTATCAAACGTAAACACGCGATATTCATTCATGTAGTGAATATCGAGATGGATCGCATCACAAGGAATCCCTTTTTCGCGAAACGTCTTCGCAAGATCGACTACCTCTTCCTGGTTCATATAACTGTACCGCGATTGATGGTATCCCAGTGACCATGCGGGAGGTAAAGGAATCTTGCCGGTCAGTACAGTATAATTTGAAATCACATCTTTCATCGTCTTTCCTGTAATGCAATACGCATCAAAATCTCCTACTGCCGTTTGAATTTGATACGTATCAGAACTGGATTGCAGATCAAATACACTCTCACTCGGATTATCTATAAATAACGCATACACCCCATTCTGATGTGTGTGTAATACATAAGGAATGGATACATAAAGAGCTTTAATCTCTGGAACATGCGGTGCATAAACATCCGAATTCCACATATTATATTTTTCGCCGTTTTTATCTAAAAATCCTGTTTTTTCTCCCAGTCCATAAAAATGCTCCAATGAAAACTTGCTAACTTGCGCAATCGTTTGCCCGTTTGCAAAACTCACAATCGATTCCAACGAATAAATTAACTTTCCTTCGACATCATATACTTCAAGCTTAAAACGTTCCTTATAGATTTTGACGAGCAAAAAATCTGTAGCCCATTGAAGATAGCCCTCATCCTCAAAAAGAGTTGCCTCGACTGGCACGACAGATGTCAGAGCAACAGCCGCTGTAGACGATGTATTAGCGACAACAAGACTCCCTGTGACGCGCATGCGCAAAATCTGTGGATGTACAAATTGAAGTACGATAGCAACACCATCACACAGTAATTCCAAGTATCCGCTCCGTTGCAAAACTTGCCGCACAGTTCCTACTTGTCGGCCATGCTGTGTCTTAGATCCTTTCTCTGTATTTTTATCTGGATGTATGCTTTCACTTGTCTGCACTCTACTCACTCCACTTTCTTTTTCTTCTCTCAAGTTGCATCTTTCCAAATGACTACCCCATGTGGCAAGAGGTCGTTGGCTTTAACGCATCCTTTAGGATAAGCAAGAAGGATTTGTGCCCCATGCGGCAGTGCTTGTCTCCGCTCTGTAAAGTTAAACTTCACATAAACCGAAGAAAGACCGTCTTTTGAAATCCGCTTATATTCAAACTGTCCTCTTTTATCTTCTGAAAAGATCATCCTTGTGCCTTGGAGCGCAGTTTCCGAATGACGCAAATACGCAAGCCTCTTCACAAGTAATTTTAATTCGCGCTTTTGCAAATGATCTTCCCAAACCATCCCACCTCGACATTCTGGATCTCCCGCCCCTTCCATTCCCACTTCATCTCCATAATAAATCATTGGGATACCCGGAAAACTGAACTGAAAAATGAGCACACGCGCGATTACATCGATATTTCCCTTTGCTAAAGTTAAAATACGTTCTGTATCATGACTCCCCATAAGGTTAAACATACTGCGAATCGCCGGCTCAGGATATTTATGCAACAACCGAATCATCTCACGAATAAATGTGCGGGCATTATCTTGATGAGTCACAAAAAACCGAACGACTTTTTCCCGAAAGATGTAATTCATCACTCCATCGAATTGATCTCCGCGTAGCCAAGGTAAACTATCGTGCCAAACTTCCCCGATAATAAGCGCATCCGATTTTATCGATTTTACAGTATGACGGAACTTGCGCCAAAAGACATGATCGATTTCATTTGCAACATCAAGACGCCAGCCATCTATATCGAATTCACTAATCCAATAGCGCGCAACCGAGAGCAAATACTCTTCTACCTCAGGATTGGCTACGTGTAACTTTGGCATCGTAGCCACACCATTGGCAAACGTCTCATAATTCACTTTCTCCATATCAACTGAATCCTCATGCACAAAAAACCACGACCAAAACCTAGAAGCCAATCCCTTTTCCCGAACATCTTGAAATGCATAAAAATCGCTTCCACAATGATTAAAGACCGCATCTAATACAATGCGAATTCCTAATGCATGCGCCTTATTGACAAGACGCCTAAAATCTTCCTTTGTCCCAAATTGGGGATCAATCTCAAAATAATCAGTCGTATCGTATTTGTGATTTGAATTTGCTTTAAATATGGGTGTAAGATAAAGTAGATCGATGCCTAGATCTGATATATATTGTAATTTATCCTCAATCCCTAACAAATCACCCCCATAGACACTGTCCGATGTCGGCCTGCTTGACCAGGGTACAAAGGAATTTCTATGTGATCGCATCCCTCCCTTTGCAAAACGGTCTGGAAATATTTCATAAGCTACTGATTGATCTACCCACTTAGGAATTCCAAAAATATCCCTTGTACACAAATAGGGAATTTGAAAAACCCCTGCCTCCTTCAATTCATCACTAACCGCTGATTCTCCATACCACATAACGACATCTTTCAGTCGAATTTGAAAAGTATATTTTAACCGTCGCTTTTCACAAATGACCTCTGTAAGATAATAATCCCATTGACCATCTGATCCATCAAACTCCATATCAACCTGATGGTTCAGATCTTGTTCATAACGATCTCCGTATCGCACAGCAACACTCTTCGCCTTACCAGGGGCGACACAGAGAATGATGCGCACCTTCGTTTCCGTTAGTGCATAAGCATACGGCTCATAAGGAACATGGTAGATCCACGACTTCAAAGTAGTCACTCCCGCTTTACATGCAGTTTACCGACGTTGCAGTTAACGCGAAGACGTCTGATGATTGCGATGGAATCCACACGACTCACGAATAACCAACTCAAAATCTACAATCTTAGAGCGCTTGAGCATCTTTGATGCACGAATTTGTTCAACTAACAATCGCGTCGCACCTACCCCTAATTCGTGCATATGCACACGAACACTCGTAAGCGGGGGATTCGCAAGTTCCGCAAGACGGATATCGTTAAACCCGACAATCGCCAGATCATCTGGCAAGTGATAACCCAACTCCCCAGCAGCACGCATTGCGCCAAAAGCAAGTACATCGTCAGATGCCAGTACAGCAGTTGGCCGAGTGGGCAAAGCTAGGAGGTGCATCATTCCCTGATATCCGCCTTGTTCAAGAAAATAGGTTGAGATCTCCATGCGTGTATTAGGTTCAATTCCCACCTCTAGCAATGCATGGCGATAACCTTCCAGGCGATCTCTTGTGACTACCAAATCAAAGGATCCGCCTAGAAATCCGATTTTCTCATGTCCCAAGTCAAGCAAATGTTTCGTAGCTTCATATGCCGCTTGTACATTATCATTATTAACATAAGAAATAGGAATATCTTCCGCTGGTCTCCCCAGCAAAACTGAGGGAAACTGGTGTTGTGCAACCTTGGGTAAAACTGCATCCCTGATACGACTTCCCAACAATATCAGTCCATCCACTCTTCGCCCGCGAATCATTCGATCTACAGCATCTTCTTCATCAACCGCAGAAGTTGAAAGAACTGTGTCAAAACCTTCCGAACGCGCCACTTCACTGACTCCGCTCATCATTTCTGCAAAAAACGGATTCGCAAAAAACTCGGTCATCTGCGGAGGAATCAGAATACCAATGGAACTTGCCGTATTGGTTACGAGCCCTCGCGCAAATACATTCGGTTGATAATCTAACTGTTCCAAAGCCTGACGGACGCGTTGCTTTGTTTCATCGGAGATACGCGGTGAATTAGCCAACACCCGTGAAACTGTTGAAGGAGAAACTTTTGCCAGAGCTGCCACATCTTTAATCGTCGACATTGTCACTATCCACCATCACGTTTTCCTCTCTTACAACACGATTTCACCTTATCCCTTAACAGCACCCGCCACTAAACCAGAAGCAATAAAACGTTGACCCAGGCCAAAAATCAAAGCCAGTGGAATTGCAGACATTAATGCTTCAGCAGAAAACATGCCCCAGTTTTGCCCGAATTGGCCACTTATTAATCCGTACATCCCAACGGCTAAAGTGTATTGAGAAGGCGTTTCAAAAACCATACCCGCCATAATATAGTCGCTAAAAATGCCCACTAAAGTAAATAGAAAAATAACGATCAGCATAGGCGTCGCCAGCGGCAACAAAATTCTCGTAAACCGATACCAACTGTTAGCCCCATCAATAATAGCCGCTTCTTCAAGTTCTTTCGGCACAGCATCAAAATAGTTTTTAAGCAGCCAGATATTAAATGCACTACCACCAATCATAACCAAAATATATCCACCCATGGTGTCAATCAGATTAAATTTAGCCAATGCACTATAGTAGGCAGCGATCGCGAGGAAGTTTGGAAACATTTGAAGGATAATCAGTGTCATGAGTCCATATTTCCTTCCCCAAAACCGCATTTTCGAAAATGCGAACGCAGACAGAGCAGTTATGAAGACTTGAAGAATGCCAATACTCACCGCTAAAATCACGGTGTTTTTAACCCAAAGCAACCATTGCCCTTGCTGAAAGACTTGAATATAATTCACCAACGAGGCATGCGCCGGCCACAGCGAAAACGAAACGTATGAATTTAACGGATTGACCGATGCTTCAAACACGAACCACAAAGGGATCAGGACAACAAACACGAAAACAATCAACACAAATCGCGCAGTCCAAAGTGCAATACGTTCGCCCGCGCTAAACCCACTAGATTTTGCAGAAAAACCTTTCGCTCGCTTTTGCAACATTCCCTTCGCCACAGTCACTCAACCTCCTTAAAAGCACCTGTATAACGCATGTTTAGCCAACTGATCACTCCGACAATGACAAACAAGATGATCGATATTGCCGATGCAAGATCATACCGATTAAAATCAAGCGTCATTTTATATGCCGCTGAAGCTAATATATCGGTCTGCCCTACAAATGGATTATCAGAACGTGCTGGTCCACCCCCTGTAAGCAGATAAACTCCGCCAAAATTATTAAAATTAAAGGCAAATGACGGAATGACAAGAGGCAAAGTAATTGACCAAATTTCCCGAATCGTAATCCATCTGAATTTTTGCCACCAATTCGCCCCATCGATTGCCGCCGCTTCATAGATCTCACTTGGGATCGCTTGCAATGCACCCAAGCAAACTGTCATCATATAAGGAAAACCCGCCCAGACATTCACCATAATCACTGAAAAGCGCGCCCAAAACGGACTCGATTGCCAGGGAATTTTGGGAATCCCTACTGTGTGTAAAAGCGCATTAATCTGTCCATAGGAATCATTCAACAGCCCTTGCCACACCAACATGGTGATCATCCCAGGAACCGCCCAAGGAATAATTAGAATTGTACGATAAATAATACCCTCACGTAAATGCGGATTATTTAAAAGCACCGCAAGAAAGAGTCCAATGAAATACGCAAATCCTGTCGTTAAAAGTGCATAGACCAACGTCCAGACAAATGTCGGGATAAATACCGCAGACAAAGGATTATTGGGATTCAATAGAGATATAAAATTTTTCAACCCAACAAAATGATAATTCAAAAAATGCATCTGATTATAATCTGTAAATGCAATAAAAATCGTATAGAGAATAGGTGCTATTCCCAGCACAGCAATGGTAATTAAAGCTGGGCTCATATAGAGATAGGCAATCTTCTGCGTCTTTGAGCCTTTCTTTACGGATTTATTATTCGCTATCCGATTGAGATTTGCCATATTCGCACTCATTGCATTCACCCCCATTGATAGAACGGGGAATTTGCATGAATACCACCTGCAAACCCCCCTATGCATTTTCCTTAACCAGCAATCAGAATTCCCTTTTTTATATTCGCAACAAAATCTTGCGCACCTTGTTCCGGAGAAACCTTTCCGTCAATAATATTTGACAGAACACTCATCGCCGTCCAAACAGCCTGCATCTGTGGAATATTTGGCATTGGGACAGCATTTTTCACTTGATCCGCAAAAGCCTTAAAATAAGGGTTATCTTGTACCGCAGCAGACTGCTGCACACTCGTCAACGCGGGGATCTGTTGTGCATTTTGGAAATACATCTGCTGTGCATTTGCGTTTGTAATTGCTTTTACCAAGCTCCAATCAGCTGATTGTGTATGGCTACTCGCCGACACGAAAGTTGTAATAACACCCAAAAACGGCGTCGCAGGGTGACCGTTAGGGAGTGTCGGCCAAGGGGCAATGCCATACTTCACACCCGATTGATTCATGTTAGGAATTTCCCAAGGACCACTAATAAACATGCCAATGCTCTTATTCTGAAATTTCGTTTGTGCAATATTTCCGTTTTCACTTGGGGTCATCCAATGGTATTTATGATCCATGTCATACATCAATGTATACGCCTGAACAGCTCCCGCATTGGCTAGACCTATATCATTTGGATCTAGCGTTCCGTTGTTATCTTTAAATACATACCCACCCATTCCACCTACTAGAGCAAAATTAAAATACAAGTTATGTTGAGCATATCCGAACCCGTATTTATTTGCATCATTTTCAAATTGACTCCAAGTAGTAGGTGCCACAGGAATCTCATCTTTATTATAGAAAAGCGCCGTGGTTTGAACGGATACCGGAACCGAATACTCCACCCCATTAATCGTAACTGCATCAATCACTGAATTTGCATAGTCACTGTTGTTCAAAAACCCATTAGGAACTTTAGAAAGGAGTCCTTCTTGAGCGAATGCTCCATTGTTATCATGCGGCATCCCAAAGACGATATCAGGTCCCTTACCTGTACGAGCTGCGGTTGCGTAGAACTGAAAGCCATTCGCATTATGACTTTGATCCACAACCTTTACTGTATCTCCATGTTTTTTCGCCCAAGCATCAGCAATTTTCTCCATGTCTTGTAATTGCGGTCCTGTCGCCCACGACCACACGGTAATGGTTTGCCCGCTTGGAATCCCCGGCGACGCCGGGTTCGGCGCACTCGAAGCACTATTGGTAGCCGCCCCACAGCCAGACAATAGCCCGCTTATCATCGTTAAAGCGGTTACATTATAAGCGACAATCTTCAATTTCTTATTCATTCAACTTCTCCCCCAATCGTTTCTTTTTTTCTATAACAAAGAAAATGCAGTTTGTGCAAACGTTTGAATTGAGTTTAATTCGTTTTTTATTCCAAGTCAACTAAGCAAGCAAAAAAATATCAAGTTTGCGGTCAATGTATTACTTTTATTTACTATATAACAAGAAAATATGAGATGTACGTTCAGTAGATTACTGAATAAACAGAATGTAATCGCTACCAAAATAGTTAAACAGGAGGTCTGTACGAAAAAACCACGAATACAAACGTTTGCGCTACTCGCACCAACAACACACCCCAAGAAGACGACTGTAAATACAAAATATTTTGTCTTTATTATTGTCGCTTTTGATTTAATGTGATAGCATTCGTATCATAGAATGAAAGATTATATAACGTAATCTCGCGAATTTTTACTTATCATCTACGAGGACATTAAAAAGGGGGATTAATATGTCAAGTAATCTAACAGCAGCCGTTGGTGTTGATTCTGCAAATCCTTCCTCACAAGTTCTTGCAAAGAAATTAACCTGGTTAATGGTGCTTGCTTTTGGATTAGCTGGTGAAGTCGGGGCAGGAATATTTGCCGTTTCGGCACAGGTACAGGGAATCGTTCCTGGGGTTGGATCCCAAGTGCCACTCGCAATTTTTGTTGATGGATTCATCGCCCTAACACTCGCCTTTACCTATTGGTTTTTCTCCGGATCTATGGCAGGCGCCGGCGGTGAATATTTGTTTATCAGTCGTACACTAGGAGCCCGATTCGGTTTCATTGTGCATGTCATTTCATGGTTTGGGAGCACAGCGAGTATCGGATTTTTAGCTTATACAGCACCTACATTTTTAGCTTCCGCCTTAAACAGCATCACTAAGGGGTTAGGTTCACCACTTCTATCTACAGATGGTGAAATCATCGCTGGTTTGGCGATGATTTGGATCGCTTGGGCACTACACGTAAGAGGCATTCGTTTGGTAGGAATCATTTTGCAAATCGCCATGGGTGTAATCCTGTTTGCAGGTCTACTTGTGATGATTGTTGGATTTAGTCATTCGCCAGCAAATCTTCTAGAAATCCTTGCGGCTAAGACTCATTTATCCCCGGCCATTTTAATGAATGGAGCACCACGCCAAACGAGTTTCGCTTTTTTCATGGTTCTTCCCGTTTTGTACTATGCGTACTCAGGATTACGCGGAGCAACTTACACTGGAGGTGAAACTCCTAACGCAAAACGCGTTTTAGGAAAAAGTATTTTGCTGCTGGTTTTACTTGTCACCGCATTTTACACTCTATTTGCTGCGGCCCTCTACCATCTGGTCCCCTGGCAATTATTAAGCGGTCTACTGCATTTTCATCATAAATCCCTCGCAAGTGCATCCGCTCTCGTCGGTTTGTTTTTGCCTGCGTGGCTGTCTGTGCTGCTCAATTTTGCGGTCGCCCTGATCGTCTTTAAAACAATACTACCTGGCATGATGGGACAGTCTCGGATGATGTTGGCCTTTTCAGCAGACGGAATTTTACCAGATTACTTTAAGCGTCTATCTATCTTTCAAACTCCTATGCGCACCTTAACTACAGGAGCCATAATGTCAAGTCTTATCTTAATTCAAACTGCCTTTACAGGGACTGCATTCGGGCTAGCCTCGAGTGTTTTAGCGGGAACAATCGTTCATTTCGCTCTTGGTCTTGGTGTTCTCAAACTTCCTAAAGCAGCTCCCATGCTCTATGCCAGTAACAATACATGGTTAAAACAACATCGTAATTTTCAAATTTTACTCGGTTGGATACAAATGATCATTGCAATAAGTCTAGCTTATCTGGTAGTACTCCCATCTCTTGGTTCTGTATGGTATTTTAATCCACTGTTCCAAGTTCTGCTTTTCGCTATGATCGGATTTCTTTTGTACAACCGATACTGGCGAGCAATCATTGCCTCAAATTCAATTGAAGAGCACCGTAACAGATTCGGATCAGAATCAATTCTATGATTGGGGGAAAATCAGATGAAGCAATCATCAACAGAAACAGAGCAAATGTTCACTACAAGTTTTCCCTCTTCATTGAAATGGAGCAATCCGCCACGAATTCCACTTTTGCGACAAGGGCTCGCATCACCCGAAGGTTCAATTCGTCTAAACGCAAATGAATCGCCACTTAGTCCCATTCCAGAGGTAGAAAAGCGAATGGTTGCTGCCTCTATGCGCGTTAACCGTTACCCTGAGGTAACGGCAAGTACCCTACGAAGCGCACTGGGACAACAACTTGGCATCCTCCCTTCACAAATTATGATAGGAAATGGTTCATCTGAGTTGATTCACTTACTCACATCGGCGTTTGGCAGTGAAGGCACTGAAGTGATCGTTCCGACTCCTTCATTCCCTCTATATGCAACAAGTGTGACCTATACAGGAGCGACACTTGTGACTGTACCAATCCATGTTCATGAAGGGACCATGGATCTTGATGCAATGAATGAAGCAATAACAGAGCGTACAAGTTTACTCTTCCTATGTAACCCAAACAATCCGACTGGAGGATACACTCCACTCGAAAAAATAAAATCATTCCTCTACAAAATTCCACCTCACGTTGCAATCGTATTGGACGAAGCCTACTGGGAACTTACTGACTCCTATATACGTGGTGATAAGACGGCAGTAGACTTATGTAAACAATTCCCGAATTTAATTATCCTACGTACCTTTTCAAAATTTTACGGCTTGGCAGGTCTTCGTATAGGATATGCCATTGTACACAATGAGCAGATGGCGCTTCGCCTAGCAGGAACTCGTCCCCTAACCATGCCAAATACGGTCGGACTCGAAGCTGCTCTAGCCTGTTTAGAATTCCATGAGGCATATCAACAGCGGGCTCACGACACCATGAAAGAACGAACTCGCGTCTTACACTCCATTCGTTCACTCGGATACTCCGTATTCCCCTCACAAACAAACTTTTACTGTATTCACTTTCCACTCGGGACAGCACCATTTCAATCACAAGGCATACACATTCGCGACGGTCTGACGATTCAAATGCCTGAATACATCCGCATAACATTAGGAACCTTCGATGAGAATCAGAGAGTACTTGATGTGCTAAGAACATGCACACCTCATGCAATCCAATCTGCTAAAGAGAGAGGCGAACAAATCAAATGACACTCCACTCGTTTCACGTCTTGTCGATGCTATCAAAAAAACATTTCGAAATCGCTAGACCAACACTTCCAAACTGGATGACGTTCGTTCATTGGGATGATTTACATAGCGAAGAGCAGCGACGTCCTTCCGGATTTCAAGCCGTCTTAGGAGGTGGAACGCCAATTCCCCAACCCGTTCTCATTGCTCCCGATCTTGAGATCATTCAATTAGTCAGCGCAGGTTATGATCGTCTAGACATGTCCATACTTAACGAGCGCAATCTTTTAGTTTGCAATAATCCGGGAGCAAACGCACAAGCAGTCGCAGAGCACATTCTCATGAGTCTACTCTACTTTGCGCACCGGGCAGGGGAAGCGCAAGCGATCATCTATGGTGGACAATTTACACTCGCTCGATCATGTCTTATGGGCCCTCTCCTGCGCGATCTAAGCGAAATGACTCTTGGTATCGTAGGATTCGGTGCAATCGGACAACTCTTTGCTCAAATCGCAAAACCATTTGGTGCGAATTTGCTCTATCATTCTCGTTCGCGCAATCAAGTTGCTGAGACACGACTAGATATAACTTATAGTGAATTAGATCCTCTTTTAAAAGAGGCTGACGGAATTGTGGTTACATTGCCACTCACATCACAAACTTATCATCTATTTGACTCTCGACGGTTTGCACAAATGAAAGAAACAGCGATCTTCATAAATGTTGGGCGGGGCGGGGTAGTTGACTCTTACGCTCTAACATCAGCTCTTGCGGAAAAGCGCATCTATGCAGCGAGCATAGATGTCTTTGATCCAGAGCCGCTCCCTCCTGATCACCCACTCTTACACGTTTCCACAGAAGTACGTGAACGCCTTTTATTAACTCCGCATACGGCGGGATTAACACATCACGCGTGGCGGGGGATGGTGCAAAAGGCAATCGATAATCTCATACGTTATGCAATCTCGGGACAACCGCAACACATTGTACCCTCGACAAAACATACTGTTTTTCTGAAAATGCAAAATGAGTCTGCATCGCGACTAGATCATCCATGCGATGCATTGGAGAGGAGAGGAAAATTCAGCGCGAGGTTTAATTTCGAATCGAAGTGGCGTATTTTCCCTTAGATCTTTCATTCGAGGAGGAATCCAGATCATAAAAATGACATTTGACATCCGAAACCCGAAAACGCGGCTTACAACACTTCACATATTCTGCTCTCGGAAGTTGCTATACGCAAAAAACAGCGGATCAAATCCACGTAAAGTGCCAGCTACCCGAGCAGACGACTGCATATCTATTTGAGCAAAGAGAGCTAGAGAATACGAAGCATGGATAATGGCTCGCTCCAGTAATATCCTTGGCTTAGGCGAATACCAAAAGAAATTAATTGATCAACATCCGCCCGCTCCTCTACCCCTTCAGCAATAATTCGATCGTGAAACGGAACCTGTTGCAATAACGCATGTAGTTGGTCTTGTTGTTTAGCCGATCTCGAAATCCCTTGAATGAGAGATCGGTCAATCTTTATATACTCTGGTTCAAGAATGCTCAATTTCCTTAAAAAATCGGCATCGCAACCCTCATAGCGAATATCATCCAACGCAAACCGTATACCAAGTGAACGGAGTTCACGAAGTGACTGCTTTAACTCAAGCGGGTGATATGGAACATATTCGATCAGCTCAATGACAATCCATGCGGGATCAAAAAGTTCCTTACGAAGAGATCGTTCTAAGGATTTGACAAACGTTAAATCCAATAAACTCGTTGGCATCACATTTAAAAATAACTGCTTACTTGTAAGTACATCGCATTGAAATTGGCGCAAAGCAGTCTGCACCGCTAAACGATCGGCATCAATCTGCCGCTTCTGAGCCACAGAAGTCTGAAACCAAGTATCTGGCTGAAGCATTTGGCCATTCCAATGTGGACGGCTTAACGCTTCGTGTGCTTGAACTTTTTGTGCGACATGATCGACGATGGGTTGGTATACGCTATATAAAGAACTCGATTCGAGAACTTCTTGCACGTACATCGCTTCCTCTCGCGGGTAAGCATTCAGATGTATTGGATTCGCTGCGCTCTCTAAGATGGGGTCCATCGCGTGCAATGAACGTTTAAAAACTTCTCGCTCCATCCGATCCCCCTGCTTTTCCCTCAAAGTCATTACCGCTCAACACAACCTCGACCACTTTCCACTCATGAATTACATCCTCATTCGAGACAAGTGGCGTCAGCTCAGACCGTTGACGCCACTTGCCACAAACATTTAGAAATCAGCCTACCATCTGTGTTATATTGTAGTTAAGTAGATTCGATTCGACCTAAAGTACTCCTGGATCAGTAATTGCAAGTGGAGAAGATTGATAAGTGCCACTTGAGGCAGAGAATACACCCACTCCTACACCCGTAGAAGCTAACATAAGAAAAGCCGAGAGAAATATGCTACTGATCACGATCAAGATTTTCATATCTTTCATTCATAATCACTCCCTCTAGGTTATGAATATAGTATACCTCACCGACCGCATTAACATGTGTTACTGTTACTAACACATGTTAATAGAATGATAGCCAAAGGGGCGTAGAACTCATGTCGATCGGCGAACGCGTTAGAATTTTTAGAAAACAACGAGGGATGAGCCAGGCTGACCTCGCTGGCGACTGGTTCAACCGTTCTTATATCAGCCAGATCGAGTCGGGATCCACCATTCCACCTGTCGAGACTTTGCAATTACTTGCAAAAAAATTGCAAGTATCATTAGAAGACCTTCTTGATCAACCAGATGCAGTCAAATCCGAAAAAGAACCTTATCATAAACTACAGCAGGCAAAGCGTTGTAAATCAATAAAAATTGCAATTGAAGCATGGCAAAAAGCAATCGATCATTCCTTAAGCTTAGTTGCAGTAGATGCTGCTTTATTTATTACTCAGCATGAGGGGTACACAGAAAATGTACATATAATTTTGTTCACAACTTACAACTTATTAACGAGATCACCGATTAATGAAAATGCAGCATGGTATGAGTTTATGTTTCAATTAGGTAATTCATATTTTCACCAAAAACAGTTTAATGAGGCAAGACAGATATATGAATCTTTAATTCAGACTAATTCTGCACTTGATATAGAACAAAGAGCAAGAATCAATCTTGCTTCTACATTTTTTCGTTTAACTTGGTATGAATTAGCTATCATGAATTACGAAAGAGCGATAGATCTAATTAAAGATGAATTAGTTAACACAGATGAAATAAAGTTAAAAATCGGCATGTGTCAACATGGACTCGGGAGTTGTCATCATTATCTAGGAAACCTTAGTTTAGCTTTTGAATATACGCAAAAAGCTCAAGAACAGTACAATAAAGTTGACCGAAATCGTTGGCATGATGCCAATCACAATTTAGGTATTATTTTAGTTGCACAAAAGCGTTATAATTACGCGAAACAGAAACTTTTAGTAAGTCTGCAATTTTATGTTGAATCGAAATTATATGCAAAAGCCGCAAATGTATTAGATGACCTCGTAAAAATTGCTATTCTCGAAAACAATCTTAATTTAGCTTTTGATTACAATTCACAAGGAATCTCCTATCTCGAAAAATACGATTATGACCCAGTTTTAATGGTCCGATTGTTACTACAAAAGTGTCAGATTTTAAAATTGCAAAATAATGAGTCTTATCGCGATCTCTATACGGCGGTGAAGGCACTCGCTCGTGCAATTCAATTTGATCTAAAAGACAATGCCTTAGATACCGAACACCTGAGTGAGTAATGATAACTTTTGGTGGTCACTTTTTTGATCATCGTTACTGTGAATGAAGGAGACTTTTATACCATTGCAGATCGAATATCCATTCCTCTTTATGTCCCTTTACGATGCCTTCGCGGCGCAAGTCTTTCCAGATTCGGCTGACAGACTCACGCGAGAGCGCTACCATGTTGGCAATTTCGGCATGAGTGACAGGGAGATGAACATGAACCCCATCCAACTCCACACGACCATGTTCTTCAATAAAATGCAAAATTAAAGTTAACACTCGCTCCCTGGCGCCAAAAACGGCTAATTGTTGTAACTTGGATTGCAACTGAATGATCATATTGCCAAGAACGCGAAGCATCTTTTGCATCATACCTGGATGCTGTAGCAATAATTCTTCGAACATTGCGATCGACATAGCAAAAAGCGTACAATCCACCACTGCTTCTGCAGTACCTGGATATGGACCCGAGTCAAAAAATCCGACGTGAGGAAAAAGACTTTGCACTCCTAATAGATTCACAATATGTTCACGCCCTTCAATGTCTACCCTTGAAATCTTTACAAGTCCTCGTTCCACAAAGTAAATCGCTGTTCGCTTCTGCCCTTCAACAAAGATGCATTCACCACGAGAGACGTGAAGCACGTGCATAATGTCCTGCAAGTGATCAAACTCCGCTTCTGTTAAGTCCCGAAATAAGTCTATCTGACGCAATGAATGCATCACTTCCATATCACACCATCCAATCTTCTGCTCAGCGCAATTTTATGAGATAAAGAAGACTTCCGTCAAACCTTTTCTGTATATAAAAACAGCACCTAGAGCGATCCTTTACAGATCGTCTACTAGGCGCCGCTAAAGAGTATCCGCAATATTATGCGAGAGCAGACTTGACCGACTCTTCCTCGTAATCTTCTGCTTTTGTGATGTCGTTTCCATTGTGTACGTTTAATGCACGAAGAATCAGGGTCGCCACAATCGCAATCACAAGATTGACAATCAACGCCCAAATCGCTGCATATCCTGGAATCACTGTGGTCCCTAAATGAATCGCATACACCGATGACTTAAAGTTTTGCGCGATCGCCATCCACGTTCCGACCGCCATGCCTGCTAGCCAACCAAGTAAGAGACCATAGCGATGGAACCAACGTGTATACAAACTGAAAATCAAAGCCGGGAACGTCTGCAAAATCCAAATGCCGCCCAATAACTGGAAGTTAATAGCAAGTGTTGTCGGAAGTGCAACGATAAACAGCAGTGCCCCGAGTTGCACGATCAACGTAACGACTTTTGCAACCATCGCTTCGCGTTCAGCAGAAGTTTGCGGTGCAATGTATTCCCGAAATATATTACGTGTAAATAGGTTGCCAGCAGCAATTGACATAATCGACGCTGGTACCAAAGCACCGATGGCAATTGCTGCAAATGCAAAACCTGAAAACCACGCGGGGAACTCTTTTAACAGCAGTAGCGGCACAGACATCGTAGGAGACTTTGTATGAATGCCCGCCGCGATTGCCATGATCCCAAGCAGCGCAATAAATCCAAGGATAAAAGAATAGGCAGGCAATAATGCCGCATTGCGCTTAATCACATCGCGTCCCTTCGAACTCAAAATTCCAGTCACTGAGTGTGGGTAGAGAAATAGCGCAAGTGCAGATCCTAATGCGAGCGTAGCATACGCAGAGTACGCCTTAGGCCCAATAATGAGTGAGCCCGGCACAGGCTTACGAGTTGGCAACACTTCATTGGCTACATGAAATATGTGGCCAAATCCTCCAAGCTTAGCTGGAATGATGAAGATCGCCGCAATAATCGTTATATAAATCATAATGTCCTTGACGACAGCGATCATGGCTGGAGCCCGCAGTCCACTGACAAATGAGTAGCCCGCCAGTATCAAAAGGGCTACAATCAACGGCAATTGTCCTTTAATCCCCATCGCCGCAATCACCGCTTGCATCCCTACAAGTTGTAGTGCAATATAAGGCATCGTCGCGAGAATCCCAGTGATCGCAATGGCAAGTGCAAGAGAACTACTCTCAAAGCGTCCCCGTACAAAATCAGACGCAGTGACAAATCCGTGTTTCTTTGACACCGACCACAATCTGGGCATGACTACAAAGACGAACGGATAGATGATGATAGTATAAGGCACCGCGAAGAATCCCGTAGCACCCGCAGTGTACATAAGTGCGGGAACCGCGATGAAGGTGTAAGCAGTATACAAGTCGCCACCTAATAGAAACCACGTAATCAAAGTACCAAATCTTCTACCACCGAGTCCCCATTCATCGATATGGGACAAATTCCCGCGCTTCCACCGTGCAGCAGTAAATCCAATCACAGTAACAAGCACGAAGAAAAGAATAAATACGGATAACGCTGTCCAGTTGACCATGGCACACTCCCCTCAGATCGTTCTTCTCATGGATCTCATTTTCCATTTCCATTAAATTGACCTATTTAGTGACTACATAGACAAACCAAGTCAATAAAGCGCTAAGAATTACCCACAAAAATTGATACCAATAAAAAAACGGGAATCCCCACAATGTGGGTTGATACGTCGAGTAGAATTGCGGAAACAATGTGACAATATACGGTACAAGCAATAACCAAAGCCAGCCACGGTTGCGTTTGCGTTTCGACGATTCGTTCATGGTTTCACCTCCTCCTCGTAAGCGTATTCACAGCACCTTGATTGTAGTAACTTCTCATATTTCTTTCTTTTCGTCAAGGAGTTTTATTAAGAGATGTTGATAGGAGACATTTGCTATGATGTTGTAAGAGAATTCGTTGTACATCCACATGGTCTGGAGGGATAACAGATGGAACAATACGAAGAAAGTGTGGCAACAATGTACCTGGCCGCCATTCGACAGCAGTTTCAGAGCATCAAAGATTTAGGTGATCGAACACTAGAACAACTTGAGGAACAACAACTGCATTTTACACCGAATGAAGAGTCAAACAACATCGCGACCATTATCAAACATCTCCACGGTAACATGAGATCGCGCTGGACAGACTTCTTAACGAGTGACGGTGAAAAACCGGATCGTAAACGAGATGAAGAATTTATCGACCGTCAACAAACAAAAAATGAAATCCTAGAACTCTGGAACATGGGATGGAAAATAACCTTTGCTGCTATCGAGGCACTCACTCCAGCAGATCTAATAAAAACGGTATATATTCGCCAAGAGCCACACACAGTCATTCAAGCCATCGAACGGCAAATCTCACACTATAGCAACCACGTAGGACAAATCATCTACATCGGAAAACTGCTTACAAACACAGCTTGGAAAACACTCACAATCCCACGCAACAGATCTCTGTAGAGGAAACAATGGCTAAAACCTTGATGCAGAGCGCGGCTTTGCTTGCCGCGTTCTGCAAACAAAGCTTCACTAGCGAACCAAAAAAGCCTATTGAATCGATGTTTAATCTACTCGTGACAGAGATTAAGGGGCAATTTTCTTGTCGCGAAGATAGGTCTCGTCATATGGAAACACTACATCTGGATTTGGAAGGGTAATCGCCTCCTCTTTATCCACATATTGAAATTGTGTCAATATGTGTTTTATTACGTTTAATCTCGCTAAGCGTTTATCATCCGCTCGGACAATATACCAAGGAGCTAACGCATGATGTGTGCGAGCGAACATCTCATTACGTGCCACACTATATTCTTCCCAATGTTTAATGCTTTGTTCATCGATCGGACTCAACTTCCATTGCTTGAGTGGATCTGTCTGCCGCGCCTTTAATCGTTTCTTTTGCTCCTTCTTGCTAATATCTAGATAGTATTTTAACAACCGAATCCCTGAACGCACTAACATTTGTTCAAACAGTGGGACAGTTTCCATAAACTCTTGATATTCTGCCTCTGTACAAAAGCCCATCACGCGCTCAACCCCAGCGCGATTGTACCAACTGCGATTGAACAAAACTAATTCATGGGCTGCTGGCAAATGGGCAACATAGCGCTGAAAATACCAACTCGAACGATCGCGGTCTGATGGCTTCCCAAGCGCGACAACGCGCGTCTCACGCGGACTTAAATGCTCCACGATGCGCTTGATCGCTCCATCCTTACCTCCTGCGTCGCGGCCTTCAAAAATGATCAGAATTCGTTCGCCTTTTGCAATCATATCTCGTTGCAACTTGACCAACTCAACTTGCAGGTGATAAAGCATTTGCTGATAATCGCGTTTTTCCGCTTCTTTTGCGGCTTTATCAAGTTGTTTGGCCATTTTCACTTTTTTCGTTGCCTCTGTCTTTTCATCCACCCGCGCGCTGTCGTCAAGCTCTTTTTTCGCCACGCCGATCCCCCCTCTATTTGTTACTTCCGTCCAACCTGCGCGCAAAAATTGACTCGCTATGATTCTTCAATCTAGAAGAGTATCCATGTCTTGTCTAGATCTAAAAGGACGAATTCGCAAAGAACTATTTCCCATCTGTTGCCGTCGGTTCAGGACTCATTTGCTGGATCATCAGCGCCGACAACTCGTTCTCAACGCGGAAGTGATCGAGTAATGTTTGCATCCCATTGTCCGCAAGTGCAACTGGAAGTAGCTCTCGCATCGCATCTAACATCGGTTGGCCAAACATGCCACGTAAACGAACGTAATTGATAATTAACTGTTTAGTAGCAAAAGGGGCATTTAGTGCCTTTAGGACACTTCCCAAAAACTCTGCCGCAGCCGCTTCGCCAGCCGTTTCGTGGGAGGATGCCGTCTCCGCCATTGCAAGCAGCAGTTGTTCGATCCGCTCTTGCTGCATCGCTTCAAGCCTTACCTCGTAATACTCTTGAAATAATGCTCCTGCCAGTAATCGCACATCAGGTGCTGTCCCCTCAGCATGTTGAAAACCTGGAATGCCATGCAGCCAGTTGGCATCGACCGAATAGACATCATCATGAATCGTCTGATTCGCAACAAAGCGTACTGGACGTCCATGAAACTGTGCAATAGAGCGCAAAAATCTCTGCAAATCTTCCGTTAGCTTAGTAGGTCCGCCTTGTAGAATAAACATTCGATCAAACCCCTTTAATTCTGTAATGCGTAAAGTTTTTAGGGGCTCACTGATATCGCTCAGTACCAAATCTGCCTTGCGATTTTCATCATCCCAAGGTAAAATCTCAACACTCATCGGAAAATCTTTTTGCATTTGCGTGGCCAATGCTTCGAGAATCGGTGTTACATCCATGGTCCTGCGAAAGCTCCCTAATCCAAATACCACCATCAAAATCCGCTCCTCTATGCCTGTAGGATCGCAGATCCTGGATACTTTTCATCACTCAATGACACATTACAATCTAAATTTCAGAACTGTACTGCGTTTAACTATAAAGTAACATCCTGCAATCTATTAGTCCATCACTTAGTCGGAACAAGGAAAAATGCGCCAACCATCATTGCAGCTAAAATAACGAGAGGAGCTGATACGCGAAATACAAACAAAGCCATTGCAGCTAAGATCGCAATTCCAAACATCCGCCAGTCCGGAAATGATCCTTTAGATGACATCCATGCAGTCTGCAATAACAAGACGACGACAACAGGCCGCACACCTGCAATTAATCCCGCTAAATGTGGATTGCCCTTTAGTGCTGATAGTGCGTTGACTAGCAGCACAATCCCGATCGCAGTAGGTCCAACCATCCCAATAAGCGCTGCGAGTCCGCCAAAAATTCCAGCCGTTTGATAGCCAATGAAGGTTGCGAGTTTCGTCGCAATAGGTCCTGGAAGCGTATTTGCTAACGCCAAGGCATCAGTAAACTGCTGCTGTGTCATAAAATGATACTCATTGACTACCTGCGATTGAATGATCGGAATAGAAGCAGGACCTCCCCCATACCCCAATAGTCCTGACTTCAACATCGCGAAAAACAAATTCCAAATGGTATTCATGTTCCCCCCGAGCCCCCTTCAACCGCCGCGCTGTCTACTGACATTTTACATGAATCACACAATTCAAAGATACTCAATGATAACGAGTCGTTTCACTGCGGCGTTATGGAGAATGAGGCGAACTGCATACTAGGAATCTACTCATGATCACTCGGCTTTTGAAAATGCACGATTGGCTGTGGACGAGCTAAGAGAAAGACTGTTGCGACAATGCACACACCCCCAAGCAATGCGTCAAATCCCATGTGTACATGTAAAAACAAAACCGCTACGAGTGTTGCCGAAAGCGGTTCAGCACTAGACAACAAACTCGTTTCTGTCGCAGAAATATACTTTAGACTGGATAGGTATAAATAAAACGCAAGCAATGTTCCAAATATTACTACAAAACTGATGAGTCCACATGAACCTATCGTCAATATACCACTCACTTGCCATGGAGGATTGGCCAAACCTACAAAAAAACTGCCAATTAGCATTGCCCAACCCGTAATCAGTGCTGAGCCGTATTTCTGCAACAGTGGTTTCGGGTATAAAGTGTAAAAAGCAAGAGCAATCGCTGAAACCACTCCCCAAACAACGGCTGAAGCAGAAATAGCTATATCCCCCCACTTTCCATCTGTCACCAAGAAAAACGTCCCACACAAAGCTAACAATACAGCAGTCCATTCACTGCGACTCGGCTGTTTGCGATGCCGCCAAGCAAGATACAGTGTAATCAACACTGGTCCTAGATACTGCAAGAGTGTCGCCGTGGCAGCATTGCCATATTGGATTGAACGAAAATAAGAATACTGGACACCAAGTAACCCAAATACACCAAATACAAGTACTCGCAAAGCATCCGAACGACTATTCCAAATTGCAAAGACATTTCTCCATCCAGTGATCCAACTCATAGACAGCAGAAGAATGACCCCGGAAATCCCCATGCGCACTGTCACTAACCAACCCGGGTGATATCCGTCACGTTGGAATAAGACCTGGGCCGCCGTTCCAGATATCCCCCACAGTGCCGCTCCAAGTAATACCATCGAGATCCCCTTAAAGCGGCGGAAGTGAGTATTTACCAGCGTTGTTTCAAAATCTAAGTTTGCACTTTGCAAATGGCTCTGATCCATCTCACACCTCCTCAGCCCCCGCATAACCCCGAAATTGCGGCGCGCGCTTCTCCCAAAAAGCTCGCATTCCTTCTTGATGATCCACTGATTTTCCAGCAAGACTCTGTAGCTTTGCTTCATACGCCAAGGACTCTTCTAACGTAAAATGCTGTCCGCGATAAAAGGCAAGCTTCATGTAACCAAGCGCTTCGGTAGGAAGATTTGCTAACTGCTCTGCTGCTGCTATACTTTGCTCCTCTAACTGCTCAGGTTCTACAACGCGATTGATAAATCCGAGTTGAACAGCCTCCTGAGCCGATACCGCACCTCCAAACATCGCCAATTCCAGTGCGCGAGTGAGTCCAATTGCCCGCGGCAAGAGCCAAGACATGCCCGAATCCGGAACAAGTCCAATATTTACGAATGACTGGATAAAGCGTGCTTTTTGAGAAGCGATTTTAAAATCACAAGCCAATGCCAAACTGACACCTGCTCCTGCAGCAACACCATTCACTGCACAGAGGATCGGTTTATTCAGATTCATCATCTGCTGAATAAGAGGATTATAACTCGTGGACAGCAATTCACCATAGTCAATTTCTCCATGTGCGCGAATTTCCTCCAAATCCTGTCCTACGCAAAATGCTTTCCCGGCACCTGTTAAAAGAACTGCGCGCACCTCGCGATTCTTCGCAATTTCATCCATTACTTGCTGCAATTCTGTGCGCATACAAAGTGAGAGCGCATTTAATTTCTCTGGACGCTGCAATGTAATTTTCGCCACTTTAGATTGGTAGGTAACCGATAGGGTCTCGTACATTGATCCTCGCTCCTAAATGACAGTACCGCCAGCAACTTGGCGGCACTGTCGTTTTTCTCATTTTACTTATGCAAAAAATCAAGAAGGAAATCTGTTTATTTCAATCCAAATGGATTGATCGGTTTTTCACCGATATAGGCTAAGACGCTTTTTGTCTCGGTATACAAATCGAGGGATTCCATTGCAAGTTCACGCCCAAACCCAGACTGCTTGTACCCCCCAAACGGAAGGCCTGGAAATGCCGAGAACGGGTTATTGATCATTACAATTCCAGCCTTAAGTTGTCCCGCTACACGATGCGCTCGCCCAAAATCCTTGGTCCAAATTGAGGCGGCCAATCCATAGATCGTATCATTCGCCAATTGCACGGCTTCTTTTTCGTCTTTAAACTTCACAATCACAATCACTGGGCCAAAAATTTCTTCCTGAGCCACTTTCATGTGATTTTCAACGTCGACGATCACTGTCGGCATATACCAGTGTCCTTTCGCAAATTGAGGACCTTCCGGACGTTTTCCGCCATAGACCACACGAGCTCCATCTTCGATCGCCGACTGCACATAAGAATCAATCACTTCTACTTGTTGTTCAGAGATAATCGCTCCAATGTGTGTTTTCTTATCTAGCGGATCGCCCATCACTAATTGCTTAGCCTTCTCAACAAATGCCTCAACAAATTGATCATAAATACTCTCTTGTACAAAGAGGCGTGATCTCGCTTCACAAGACTGACCTGTATTGTAGTAAATCCCAAATAATGCACCGTCAATCGCCGCATCAAAGTCTGCATCTTCAAATACCAGATTCGGTGATTTACCACCCAACTCCAGAGTTACACGCTTTAATGTTTTTGACGCGCGTGCCATAATGTCTTTCCCAGTGGTCGTTTCCCCTGTAAATGCCACTTTATCCACGCCTGGATGTTCCACCAAATATGCACCCACATCGGCCCCGCTGCCAGTAATCACGTTTAACACGCCCTCTGGAAGCCCCGCTTCATGGCAAATATCAGCCAGCACGATAGCAGTAATCGGCGTTAAACTCGCCGGTTTCAGAATCACCGTACACCCCGCCGCAAGAGCTGGAGCGATTTTCCACGCAGCCATCATAAAAGGATAGTTCCAAGGTACAATTTGTGCACAAACACCAGACGGTTCTTTAACCGTATAGTTAAAAAAGCCATTTGGAACAGGTTTTGTGCGACCTTCATGAGCCAGTGCAGCTGCTGCATAAAGCTCAAAATCTTCAATTGCTTGCATCACCTGTCCTTGAGCATTCGACAAGGATTTTCCGCTATTTAGGATTTCTAGTTCGCATAGTTCATCAAAACGACTGCGCATGATCCCTGCAATTTTATTGAGTAATTGCGATCGACGAGCAGCTGAAAAGCGGCCCCATTTGCCCTCAAGCGCCTTTCGCGCTGCTGCCACAGCCTTATCCACATCTTCACGTGTCGCTTTCGCGACTTTTGCAATCACTTCACCTGTTGCTGGATTATACGTATCAAACCAAGCTCCATTCGAGCTTTCGACGTGTTCGCCGTTGATCAAAAGGGTGTACTTTTCTTGCAATTGCATGTCTCATTTCTCCTTTATCTGAAGAGTATAAAATGGCTAAATCCTTGGTATGACTGCAAAATCCATTCTTTTTACAAACGTTCAATCAAGGTTGCAATCCCTTGACCTACTCCAATACACATCGTAGCGAGTCCAAAACGCCCTTCACGACGTTCAAGTTCATACAGCAATTCCCCTAAAATGCGCGCGCCACTTGCACCAAGTGGATGACCCAGTGCGATAGCGCCACCATTTACATTGACTTTTTCACGATCTAGTGCGAGTTCCCGAATACAGGCTAGAGACTGTGCCGCAAACGCCTCATTTAACTCGACAAGATCGAGATCTTCCACAGATAGCCCAGTTCGTTTTAGCAACTTGCGAGTGGCATAAATAGGACCCAATCCCATATAACTCGGATCGACACCAGCGACTGCATAGGAAACAATGCGAGCACGTGGTTTTAGCCCAAGCGACTCTGCGTAGGATTTTTCCATAACCAATACGGCAGCCGCCCCATCGTTAATCCCTGACGAATTGCCAGCAGTGACCGTTCCTCCTGCGCGAAAAGCCGCTGGTAACTTTGCCAACATCTCTCGCGTAGTTTGCGGACGCATATGTTCATCCTTACTAAATAACTCCGTTTTCCCGCGCCCTATAGGAATTTCTACTGGAATAACATGATCTTGAAAGCGCCCTTGCTCCCATGCGGCATGAGCCCGCTTTTGACTTTCTAAAGCAAATTCATCCTGATCTTCACGGCTGATATGATACAGTTCAGCGACATTTTCTGCCGTTTCACCCATACTATATGGCGGATACATTGCCGCCAAACGCGGATTTACAAATCGCCAGCCAAGCGTTGTATCTGCCAGTTCGCGATTTCCTCTGGGCAATTCTTCTTCCGGTTTCAACATGACAAGTGGTGCGCGCGACATATTCTCCACACCACCCGCAATAAACACATCTCCTGCGCCCGATACAATGTGCGCGGCAGCTTCATTGACAGCTTCCAAACTCGAGCCACAAAGGCGATTGACCGTCACTCCAGCTACAGAAACAGGCAACTCCGCTAATAATCCAGCCATCCGAGCAACATTGCGATTATCTTCACCTGCTTGATTGGCACAACCAAGAATCACATCTTCAATTGCATCACGTGCAACACCTGGATTCCGTTCGAGTAAAGAGCGAATCACCTGTGCCGCCATATCGTCTGGCCGCACTGACTTGAGCGATCCCCGATAGCGGCCAAAAGGCGTGCGCACAGCATCGATAATAACGGCTTGTCTCATTGTTGACCTCCACCTATATCCTGTTTAGATCCCTCCAAATAGGAGTAGAACCCTCTTCCACTACTTTCTCCCAACCATTTTGCATATACGAGTTTTTGCAAAAGCGGAGCCGGGCGGTATATGTCTTCTCCTAGATATCGATGCATTCCTTGCAGCACAGAAAGAATTTCATCAAGCCCGATTTGATCTGCCCACTCGAAAGGACCCAGCGGATAATTTGTCCCAAATTTCATTGCGATGTCAATATCACTCGCACTTGCGACAGCTTCCCCTAAAGCAAAAGCTGCCTCGTTGACGATCATCGCAAGAATGCGCGGAAACACCATCCCCGGATAATCCGCAATGCTCTCGATCTGCTTGCCCCGCTCTTGCCAAAATGACTGCGCCCGCTTCCACAGCTCGTCCTGCTCCATCTGCAGAGGCCGAACGAGTTCTAACACATCCATTGAAGCGATCAACCAAGGCTGAAAACCACATACACGCTGTGGATGCTTAAACCAAGAAGCGACTTCTGTCACATATGCATTTAACCCCGATACATACACGAGCGCGTGTTCTGGAATTACTGCCTCTACGCGCTCCAAACTCGATTTACGTAACGCTGCATCGGCAATGCATTCGATGACGACAGAGACAGTCGAGTAGTCTTCTAATGCATCTGTAAAACGCATTACGTCGTCTCCCTTGGCACTCAACCAGTGTATGATTTCCTCACAAACCGGACGATCTCCAAGCAAAAGAACCCGACTAGCGGTCATAGGTGTAATATCCACCTCCTGTCTTTTTCCCCAATTTTTTAGATTGCACCATAGAACGTTGCAAACCATGAGGACGAAACCTAGGTTCTTGGAAATAAGATTCATACACCGAAACAGTCACCGCATAATTCACATCAATGCCAATAAGATCTTGGAGTTCAAAGGGCCCCATCTTGAATCCTGCTGCTTTAATAATATGGTCGATCGCCTGTACCGAAGCCACCTGCGCTCCCGCGATGCGCAATGCCTCAAGATAAAAAGGACGCGCAACCCGGTTGACGACAAACCCAGGCGTATCTGTGACACGTATCGGCAACTTGCCAACTGCAGTCGCAATCTGAACGATCTTTTCGACGACAGCCGAATCTGTAAATCGTCCGGACACCACCTCTACTAGTCGCATCACAGGCGCCGGATTAAAAAAGTGCATCCCCACGACACGCTCCGGATGTTGTACAACCGAAGCAATTTCAGTAATCGATAACGATGATGTGTTCGTCGCTAAAATTGCCGTGGGCGAGCAAATCCGATCTAGTTTACTAAATATATCCTGCTTTACATCAATTCGTTCGACGACCGCTTCAATCACTAGCTCTGCTGAACTCAACTCGTCTAAGGTGTTGACCGTACGGACTCTCTGCATAATATCCGATACAGACTCTACCAACTTGCCGCGGATCCTTTTACGCTGCAAGCGATCAGCTAGATCGTCAAGCGCCTTTTCCCGAAGTTCTGGAGATACATCATATAGGTAGACAAGGTGACCAGCGGTCGCAAATACTTCCGCAATGCCATTTCCCATGATGCCCCCGCCTACAACTGCAATGATCGTTTTTTCCATAGTACCTCCCTGCATCTCACGATGTAAAAAAGGTCCGACATGATCCAACTAACTGTGTTGATATAGATTGCGTCGATCAATCACGCGATTTGCTTTTCCTTCGCTGCGTGGCAATGCACCTGGCGGATGAAGTGAGACTTGTGTTGAGATCAAAAGCGCATTGCGAAGTTCGTGCATGATTTCCTGCCGAATCCGTTTATATGGCTCTGCACTTGGATCAAACTCACCCACAGCAAGTACAAACGCTTCCTCTACCTCTACGAAAACCGCAATTTCATCCAGTGTACCTTTGCGATCAATTTGAATCTGGAAATGAGGCGCCAAATTCGGATGGCTCAGAACCACAGATTCAATTTCTGAAGGAAACACATTTACCCCACGAATAATGACCATATCATCAATCCGACCTTTAATTCGCGACATGCGCAAATGTGTTCGACCGCACTTACACGGTTCTGGGTATAAAAAACCAATATCCCCGGTCCGATAACGAATGATTGGAAATGCTTCTTTCGTGAGCGAGGTAAAGACAAACTCCCCAGTTTCGCCGTAAGGTAAGGGTTCGAGCGTATTTGGATCAATGACTTCGATGAAGAAGTGGTCCTCTGCGACATGCAACCCTTCTTGTTGTTCATAACATTCGATTGCAACACCGGGCCCCATCACTTCAGACAGACCATAGATATCAATCGCCTTTAATCCAAGCTTCTCTTCTAGTGTGTGGCGCATCTCTTCAGACCACGGTTCTGCCCCAAAAATCCCATATTCTAAACTTGTCGCACGCGGATCTTTTCCCATGGCTTCCATCGCTTCAGCAATATTTAATACGTAGGAGGGTGTTCCAGCAATTCCGCGCGGGTTGAAGTCTTCTAAGATCGTAATTTGCCGCGGCGTATTCCCTCCAGACACCGGAATCACAGTTACACCAAGGCGCTCAGCGCCATAATGAAGTCCTAGGCCACCTGTAAACAAACCATATCCATAAGTGTTTTGAAACAAATCCCCAGGGCGCCCCCCTGCCGTTACAATCGCTCGCGCCACAATTTCAGCCCAGTTTGCAAGATCGCGTTCTGTATATCCGACAATCGTCGGTTTGCCCTTCGTTCCAGACGAACCATGAATGCGTATAACTTCTTTTTGACTCACTGCAAATAATCCGAAAGGATAATTCTCGCGTAAATCAGACTTCTTTGTGAAAGGTAGCCTGCGCACATCATCTAGTGTCTTGATCTGATCGGGTGTAATGCCCTTTGTCGCAAAAGCATTGCGATAGAAAGGAACGTTCGCGTATACCCGTTCGACCGTTTCCTTGAGACGGTGTAACTGTAACTCTTGTAGTGAATCCCGATCCATCATTTCAATTTTAGGCCGATACATTGAACTCCCTCCCCATCCCATTGCACCTCAACTGCACTTTAGCCAGCTCACATTCAGACAAACTTCATTCCCTCAAAAGGTTGATTGCACGTTTTACAATAATAGATCGCTCGACATGCTGAAGGCCCAAACATACTCACAACTTCTGTGTTTGTAGAGCCACAGTAACTGCACGATGGCGCCTTATGCGGCGCAAATTCAGCAGAAGGAGGGGCAATACCAAATTCCAGAATCTTCTTTCTGCCTTCTTCTGTAATGCGATCCGTCGTCCATGATTCATCCATCACAAATTGCACGTCCACGCTTGCCACTCCCTCAATCCCCACAAGCCTACTCTCGACTTGGGTACGCATGAGTTGAAGCGCTGGACACCCGACAAAAGTTGGCAGCAATTTGACTGTGACATGGCCCTGCTGATGATCTACGTCATAAATCATCCCAAGCTCAGCCAAGCTCACCATCGGCATTTCTGGATCTTTTACCTCTGCAAGTGCTGAGATAACACGTTGCAAAAAGACATCCGATCCATCAGACGCTTCTTTTGAACTTGAAGCAAACGTGAAATTGCGCGACACGACTATCCCTCCTTACCAAGTCGCTGTTAGATCCGAGCGATATACCTCAGTCATTACATTTAAAAGATCCTGCAGATCGGAACTATGCACACCAAGACGCCCATTCTCTAACGTCTCATTTTGTTTCGCTGGCCATGTCAGCCCACTGTGATCAAACAACGCCTTTACTTGCTGTGCCCATTTGTCATACAAAGTGCTTTCAGAAATCGGGAAAATCCCCTCTTCACGCAAAATCTCGCCAGACTGTCCAAGCGAAAAGAGATCAGGCAAATCTGTCCAAATTGCTGTGATCGCCTTTTCTAAGCGCTCTTTCGCTTCCCCCTGCGCTTTTGCAAGACGTTCAAACCAAGTCTCCATATGCAACAAGTGATATCGTTCTTCACGCAATATTTTCTGTACGCCTTTTTGCAGGGGAATATAATTGCTTTGCAACAACTCCTGTAACCTGAGATGGTCGAACACATCATAGAAATAACCTCTCGCAATCGTGTATGCCCAGTCATGGTTGGGGCGTTCGAGCAAACGAGCATTTTTCCGTTGATTCGCTGTTCGCGCAAATGCCAATTGATCCGGATCGCCTTCTCCTAATTCACTCAACAGTTCAAAATAAAATGTCGCATGCCCTACTTCGTCTTGTGAAATCGAACTAAAAGCGATATCTTCCTCAAGGTCAGGCGCCACCCCTAACCACTCGGAACCACGATGACCAATTGTCAACTCATCATCCGCCATCTGATACAGAAAATCGATCAATGCTTCGTGATAACGGTTATTGCGTTGTTGTTCTGCCTGTTGCATCTCACTTCACCTCTCGTTCGCAATCTCAATCGTTCAATGTTCCTTGATGTCATTTACTAGATCATCCACCGTAATCGCCACTTGTTTAAACGCTTTCCATTTTCTCGCATTTTCTGCATAACCCGACACTTCGCGATAACTCTTGCTAAGCACTTGATTTGCAAAGAAATCCTGATCTTCATATGACGTTGCGTGAACATTCTCTTGTTTGACCACCCAAATATTCACTGCTTTCTCCCGCCGCAAAAAATTTTCACGCGCAACCTGCAAAGCAAGTTCTGCAGAAGGAGCTACCACACTTCCAACATGCACATGATGACTTAGAGCATCTCTTTGCACAAAAACCTCATACACCTCATAATGTTGGTTCTGTATCTGACGCTCCACTACCCTCACTCCTCCGATCTTTTGACGTTTCTATTGATTCTTATGCGCTCGCTTCAACTGTTTGACGCGCGCGCAACATCGCATCGCGAACCCATTGTTGCCCTTCGTGCGCAGTGCGACGTAACTCAATACGCGCTTGTGACTTCGGTCCGGCGTTGTGTTGGACCATGTAAGAAAACCATTCCCAATCCGGCTCTGTATACGTCCACAACTTTGTCTCGGCGTTATAAGCAAGTTTGTCATCGGGCACAGTCAAGCCAAGTGCCAATATGCGCGGGACATAACGATTGATAAACTTCTGCCGCAGTTCTTCATTCGTCCTCGTCCTAATTTTGTAATCCATCATCCGTTGTGCTCCACTCGACATTTGCGTTGGACCAAAGAAAAACATCATCGAAGGCCACCAACGATTCACGGCCGCTTGCAGCATCTCACGTTGCTCCGCCGTCCCCTCTGCCAGCGCCAGTACCACAGATTCACCATGTTGCATATGAAAACTTTCTTCTGCACAAATCCGCTGCAAGACGCGCGCATAGGGCCCATAGGAACTTTCCAATAAAGAGGCCTGCGTAATGATTGCACCGCCATCTACAAGAAACCCAATAATCCCTGCGTCTGCCCATGTTGGCGCTTCCATATGAAATACATTGTGAAATTTCACCTTATTTACAAACAAATCCGTAATCATGTCATCACGCACTTTACCAAGCGGCTTTGCAGCGTCTTCTGCGACGCGCAGTAACAGTTGCCCATGCCCAATCTCGTCTTGCACTTTTGCGATAAGAGCGAGCTTGCGACGCAAATTAGGGGCCTTTGGAACCCATTCCTTTTCTGGATAAGCACCCATCACCTCGCTAATTCCATGCATATGAATTTGCTTAATCACTAACTTGCGATAGTCATCCGGCATCCAGTCTGTTGATTCAATCTTTTCGCCTCGCTCAATGCGATCCATAAAATGTTGCAATTCCAGATCACTCATTCTCGCTCCCACCTTTACTCGTTTGTGCACAACAAAAACAATCGCTTGCTTGTTTTACTCGAAAAAGAAAGTTGTTTAAGTACCCCGTAGAATCACTCCATTCTGTAGGGTGTATATATTCAGAAAATTGAGCGCGAGCACACTGCGCGGTGTACTTTTCTACCGTTTTTTCAAAGCCCCATGCAAAATAATCGAAGAAAAACGCTTTGCAATCTCTTCAGGAGACAAATCCCCATTTTCGTTGTACCACTCATAAACCCAATTCCCAGCAGAAAGAATCAATAACCGCAAGTACTTTAAATCGTCTGCAGAAAAAACACCCTCGCTCGCGCCATCTTCCAGCACACGAATCCAAAGCTGTTCATACGCGTCACGCTTTTTCTGAATGAGCGCGCGCCGCTCATCGCCAAGCGCTGTCCATTCCTGCAAAAACACCTTGGCCGCATCTTTTTGCTTCGTTACCACGCGAATGTGTTCTGCCAATCCGCGCTCTAACTTCTCAACGGCAGTGCCCTCGCCGAGAACAACAGGTGTAAGCGCTTGTAAAAAAGCATCTGCCCCCTCATCGACAATATAAAAGAGTAGATCTTCTTTCGATGAGATATGTGCGTATAAACTACCAGACAAAATACCTCTTGCTTCCGCAATGTCGCGAATCGTCGTGCCGTGATATCCTTTATGGCTAAACAACTTTCTAGCTGCTAAGAAAATTTCCTGTTTGGGATTGGATTTACTCACTGCGTCTCCTTTCCGACTTAACCAAGCGCTTGCTTTGTTGTGTATACAAAACTTTGAACAATTTGTTGATATATCGAATTATAGCGCGTTAAAATGAATTTTCAATGGATATAAATGGTCTGCATATGTCGATTTGATGAATGATGTTCCAAATTAAAACATTGAAAAACACAGTAAATTTGTTTATTCTCAAACAAGCAAGCGCTTACTTATAATCTGAGGTCGCCGGTATTTCACCCATCGACCCTACTTCACATGAAGGATAGGAGGGGAATGATGAAAACTGGATTACAACCTGGTCACCGCGAATCGATTACGATTTACGTAGCGGAAGACATGTGTCCTTCCTTTGGTGGAGACGTGGTACATCCTGTACTCTCCACTGTAACGATGGTTTACTACATGGAATGGGTCAGCAGACTCATTATCCTGCCCTTTTTGGAACCTGAGGAAGAAGGAATCGGCACCTCCATTTGCATTACCCATATGGCACCAGCACCAATAGGGAAAGAAGTTACCTTTTTTGCAGAAGCATCTGAAGTCCATGATCGCAAAGTAGTTTGCAAGGTATGGGCAGAACACGATAAAGCGCAAATTGGTGAAGGCGTATTTACTCAAATCGTCAAACGAAAAAGCGATATTTTGCAGCGCATTGAAGCCATGAGGTAAACAGCGAAACATGCGCTCATCGCACCGCAAACGAGGCGCTGCTCCTAAGGGCAACGCCTGTTCGTGTGAGCAAAATAAATACCAACTTCGACAGCCTTTAGGGGGATATTTCCTCCAAACGTTTTCCTCGCGTCCGGATCCCAAAAAGCGCTAGGACCGCTCCTGCGACAAGCCCCCCATTAATAATAAGAAACGATGGCATAACTCCTAAAGAAGGAATGAGCGGGGCGATGACGAGGATGCCGATTCCCCCTCCAAGATGCCCAATCCCATCAACAAGTGCAAACCCTGTCGTACGTGCGCGCGTAGGATAATGTTCTGTAGACCATGCATAGGCGATGGGAATCCACAAATTGAAGCCAAAGAACGTAACCATCGAGCCAATCATCGCAAGTGCGAGATTCGCCCCCGAAGATGCGACTAAAAAACCTCCGATCAGTGTTAAAAGCGCAGAAATTGGCATCCATAATTTTCGTTCCAAGTGCTCACCAAATATGGCTGCAACGATTGCACAGAGAACAAACCCGACGGTTCCCACAGATGCGATTAATCCAGCTTCCGGCGGAGGGTACTTCAACGAGGACAAAAGCGTAGTAAACCCTGAAGCATAAGCGTACACAGTTACGTAACTAAAGGTCCACATCAACATGAGTAGGATCGTGCGTCTTACATACAAACTATTTTTAAAAATCTCAGAGTAAGGCATTGCACTCTGCGACTCCTCAGCCAAACCAAGGTCATGTACAGGAGCTAATGGGCCGTGTTTTGCCGCAATCATTTCCATATTTGCAACAACCAAATTCGCCTCTTCCAGTCTGCCCTGTGACACAAGCCAACGCGGGGATTCTGGTAACTGCACACGCAAGAGCACTCCAACAAGCGCAAGCAATCCCCCAATGAGATACATGATACGCCAACCATATCCAAATTGCGCACTCGCCAATGCAAATGGTAATCCTAACGGGAACGGAGTTTTCGGCGTAGTCAGTAAGAGTCCCAACCAAATCCCGAGGAAGGCTCCAACAGCAGACATGACAAAGATTAAAGACGTATAACGCGCACGCTGTTGACGTGGTGCCACTTCATTTATATAAGCATTCACAATCGCCAAGTCGGCGCCAATTCCCGTCCCCGTAACACCGCGCGCAAGTACAAACCATCCATATTGATTGACTACTGCAGTCAAAAGCGAACCTAATCCTGAAAGTAGCATCGTAATCATCAACATATGTTTACGTCCGATTCGATCGGAAATTGGACTGAGAATCAGCGTGCCTACCACATACCCTGCAAGGTTAATCACAACAGGGAGCCCTAAGTAGTTGTTCGCATCCATCGGACTACAACCAGGCACAATATTACTGCAAGTCTGAATAAATGAGACATTAATATCGAATATATCGAAAAATGTAAATAAAAAACCGACACCGATCACTCCGATGAAGAGTGCAGGTAAACTCCATACAGTCAATCGGTCGAGTCTCGCAAAAATGAAGGAGGCGCTTACATCCCTCCTTGAAGACAGTTCTTGCATCCCACTTACCTCCCCATAGTTGAGTTGAATGAGGGCGCCGACAGATTCCGTCAAGCCCAAGATTATCGATTCACCGCTGGCCATGCGGCGGCCTGAGCAGAATCCACCTGCGCCCGTCAGTTTCTGCAGCATCAATCGCTACAACGTCTACAAGCGCTTTCACATCTAAAATCATATATGATATTAGATGTGAAATCAACGGTAGATTCTGAATTTATTTTTGTTCAACTTGCCATTCGTGATAGGAATGCAAGAGATGTATCGTCATTACCGCAGACAAGTCAAAGATAATGGTCGGCAACTGAGAAGTTAGCTCGAAAAGGATCTGATCCAAAGACAAACTTCCTGTTTGCACTTGATCCATCAAGTGGTCAAGCGTCTCACTCTTTACATTTTCATAGATCGTCTGTAAATGTTGCGCGCTCAATTCAGAGAAAAATTCACCAAATGATCCTTGTCCCATCTCTTTTATTCCCCTTCACTTCTCATTTGTACGTATTTTTTAATATTTTGTCGCAAGCTGGGGAGGTCCTGATTTCGGTCCATAAGGTCCCTCATCAAGCCATCTGCCTAAAGATGGCCAAATCCCTGCTAAAGAAACTGCGATATGACGCTTCACACTTATTCCTAAGCTACGCCCCTGCAGATGGACAAGTGCAACCCCAGCAGCAGCACGATTATACTGCGCCGCAATTTGACGTTCTTGTGCAAACACTTGGATCGCTGCCCAGGCCTTTGTCTTATCTTCTGTATGCAGTGCAACAGCAATCGCGCGTGCAGCCGCAACAGCATCGGGGACACCCGAATTTAATCCGCGCGCACCAAATGGAGCAAAAAGGTGTGCCGCCTCCCCCACGAAGAGCAACCGATGCTGCTCATCCGTTAATTCACGGGCTACTACTTGAAGAAACTGATACGTAGACACCCAGGTCACACGATCGGCATATTTTGGATCAATCACTTTGGGCAACCAGTTTTGAACTCCTGCAATACCGCTGTATTTTACTGGATCGTCCTCGTCAAATAACTGGAGATCCACTCGCCAACCACCTGCAAATGGAACATACAGTACATTGCGCCCCCCGATCGCGGGATGTTGATAGTGAAAAATGCGTTCGATGGGCAAGGGATTTTTGGGGTCTTCTTGTACATCTACAACAACAAATGTGTTTGTCGAGCGTGTACCTTCCATCTTTATCCCTGCTTGATGGCGAATCACAGAGCTTGCTCCATCTGCCCCAATCACATACTGAGTGCGCCATACCCTGCCATTTGCTGCAACCATTGTGACACCATGTTGATCAACCCTCACTTCTTCTACCGGCATCTCCCAAACAAATTCCACTCCAGAATCCAGACACGCCTGATATAAAAAGCGTTCCGCCTCTACCTGTGGCAAACTTGTAAAAGGAGGCAAAGCGTCTGGCGCATACGCGGCATATCTCTTCACATATACATCCTGTCCTCGCCACATCGTTCGCTTGACGGGCCATACCAGACCACCGGCAGCAAGTGTAAAACCAAGTCCAACATACAGATCGTCTAACATTTGCAAAGTCGCTTTATGCAGATAAATCGCGCGGCTCCCTGGACGAATGCGCTCTCTAGGTTCCGCTTCTAAGATCGTCGCTGAAATGCCGTATCGGCGCAAAGCGAGTGCCGCTGTCATCCCGACAGGTCCCGCCCCGACGATCACTACAGGACGTTCTGATGAAAATTGCTCTTGCTGCACCACTCTATTCCCTCCCGCACACGTTTTCAACCGAGGATTCGCTATATCTATCCCTGAATTTATTGATGATAAGCAGCCTGCGTACGCTGAATTTGCTCGATGTGTTTCTCCAAATGTTCAGTAATAAAGTGCTGAATTTGCCATTCAATCGTTTGATACCTAAACTTCGCGTGAAATCCCTCTATCTGTAAATCTGAATCAGACAAGGAGTGAAGTGAATGCAAAACTTCTTCCCGCCCCCGTCGGGTCGCCTGCATCAGTTGTTCCCGCGCTTCTTGCCCCGTCAACTGTACAGCTTTGATACGATCCTCGTGCTCTACCGTTCTCCCGAATTTTTCAAGCGGATGATGCGCTACCTGTAGAATATCTTGACTGAAGAAGTGTTCAAACTCCGCGATATGCGCGAGAATTTGTGCAATCGACCATGCATTTTCATTGGGTTTCCAGTGCAACATTTGATCGTCTAGCCGTCTTATCACTTGCTCTAAACGATTGTGCAACTGTTCCACAGTGGCAATGAATTCTCCTCGCTTTACCAACTAAATCGCTCCTTCCAACCAATATGACTGCTCGCGAACTTAGGGAGCTACAATGTGATTTTCTAAAACGCCTATTTTCTCAATCTCGATACGAACTACATCGCCGATCTTCATAAATCCCTGGGGTTGCATTGCCACCCCCACACCTCCTGGAGTTCCTGTAGCGATCACATCACCTGGTTCCAAGGTCATCACTTGCGAAATAAAAGATACAAGAGCCGGAATATCAAAGATCAAATGGCGCGTATTGTCACTTTGTCGCAATTCTCCATTGAGCCATAATTGGATGTCTAATTGGTGGGGATCTAAAATCTCATCCGCAGTAATGAGAACTGGTCCCATGGGTCCCGAATTGTCAAATGACTTGCCTTGTAGCCATTGCGGCGTGCGATGTTGCCAATCCCTTACTGTAATATCGTTCATTGCAGTGTAGCCAGCAACATAAGACATGGCTTCGTCAACTGCAATATACCTCCCTTTTTTACCAATCACGACAGCTAATTCGGCTTCATAATCAAACTGATCCGACACGCGTGGAAACGGGATGTCTGCTTGATGGCCGCATACTGTGTTGCCAAGCTTTGCAAAAAGAACTGGAATCGTCGGTACATCTCGCTTCATCTCCGCCACATGATCATGATAATTGCGGCCAACACACACGATTTTCTGAGGATTTGGGATTGGCGCTAAACGCTTGATTGCCGACGCCTGAAATACATAGTCAGGTAACACTTCATTCACCTGCACTTGCCCCTGCACAAATTCTAAAACCTTGTGCGCCTGACCCAGGCTTTTTGTTCCCCCTTGTAAAAAAGCTAGCGCATGTGAAGGCAAAAGAGCATCTGCGAGTCGCTGTGCAAAAGGCTCACCCTGTTGCTCAAGAAACGCCAGACAAGCGCGGTTCGCATCAAAAACGAGATCGTTGTCAAGCTCTATGCCAAGTCGCCCTTGCCCACAGTTTAAAAAGGAAAGTAGTCTCATGTCCTGCCCCCATTCCCCAAGTGATCGCCCACAACCGTCTGATACTTCTCTGGATAAAGTTCGCTTCGTTCTAACTTCAACCGCTCCATAATCGGCAAGTCATTTGCAGAGAATAGATAGGCATCTGTATTGCCGTCATTTACGTGTTCATGCCACACCCAATTAGGAACGACAAATGTATCACCTGACTGCCAGAAAAAGCGAACTCCATTCATCACGGTGTATCCTTGACCACGAAACACATGGTAAACTGCACTATGCACATGCCGATGTGCCTGTGTCCGATCACCCCGTGCCAACTTTTGCATCATGGCCCCAATTGTATGCCCTGCCGCTTCTCCCGTAGCTGGATTCACATATTCCACAGCAAATCCATCACATGGATCAGGATCAAGTTTGGACAATTGATCCAGGGCTTGCTTTGTCTTTTCCCACTTATAGATTGCCTGTGGCGCATAACGATTGTCTCGGTCCGTAAGCGGCAACAATCCAGGGGCTGTAAAACGCTGAGTAGAGTAATTTTCAGGCTGCGAAATTGGCTGATGAAACTCAGGATAATTTTCAAAAAAAGTAACCCCTAATTGATACACGAATGGAATGTCCAAACAATCAAACCAAAGCATCGGCGTATCGCCTTCATGAACATGATCGTGCCATAATCCTGAGGGCGTAATCAGAAAATCGCCTTCTTCCATCTTCACACGTTCACCTTCTACAAGGGTATAAGCACCAGAACCTTGCAACACAAACCGAATCGCATTTTGATTATGCCGATGCGACGGCGCTCTTTCACCAGGCAGCAAAAGTTGCACCCCTGCATATAACGTATGAGTAAGTGCACCCCATCCCCAGGGTTGCAAATCTTCTAATCCAGGATTCCGAAAAAACACAACACGCCGTTCTCCACCACGATCAGGAGTAACAAGTTCACCCGATTCCATCACTAACCGATATACGTCATCCCACTTCCATAGATAAGGTAGCGCACGCGGGCGCGGCTCTTTACTCATAATCGTTTGGATTGAACTCCACAAGGGTCCAAGATGGAGAGTTTGTAACCGCCCATAATATTCATTTAAGCGGTCGTCCTCTAATTCTTTCTCTTCTCTTGCCACGTGTTCACTTCGCCCCTTTCGTCATACGCCAAACGCTTTTTGCCCATTTCGCAAATCTAATACACGTCGCGCCTTCATCTCAAAACGCGGCAATACACCTGGCGCAACTGTCTCTACTTCAATGCGCAATCCTAAGCGCTCACGCAATTTGACTTGAAGACGTGAAGCCACTTCACTTGTCGCTTCAAGTTGCACTTTTACTTGCAAGAGTTCTTGATGGGAATAGTACACAATACGAAATTCCGCCACCTCTTTAAACTCCCGGATAATCGCCTCCAGTGACTGAGGAAAGATGTTCACTCCACGGACGACGACCATATCGTCGGAGCGTCCTACAAGGCCGCCTGGAAAAAATCGAAATCGATTTCCACAACGACAGGGCTCACTTGCATTGACCACCATATCCCCTGTACGATAACGGATTAGCGGATAGCCATAACGCCCAAAATTTGTGAGAACAAGTTCTCCCATCTGTCCTAGCGGTACAGGTTGATGTGTTTGCGGATGGATCACTTCCGCGAGAAATTGTCTTTCATTCACATGCAACCCACCTTGTTCAACACATGAAAATGCATACGCTCCCATCTCCGTCATTCCCGCATGGTCATAACACTTAGCTCCCCACGCAGACTCAATCGCCTCGCGCACCGCAGGAATTGACGCACCTGGTTCCCCTGCATGAATCAAACAGCGAATCTGTGAATTTTTGATATCCAATCCTTCTTTCGCGGCCACTTCCGCTAAATGCAACGCATAGCTTGGTGTACACAGCAGTACCGTCGCCTGATTGGAAAGGATACTTGTTAAGCGTTCTAGAGAATTTTGTCCACCTCCAGGAATCACTAAAGCACCCAGCTTCTTTGCTCCTTCATAAGCCGCCCAAAAACCGATGAAGGGACCAAAAGAAAATGCAAGGAAAACTCGATCTTCTTTCGTCACTAAAGCGGAGCGCAAAACTTCTACCCAACAATCTGTCCACCACTCCCAACTCTCTTTGGTATCAAGGATTCTCAAAGGACGGCCAGTGGTTCCAGAAGTTTGATGATATCTGACATAACTTGCTTGCGGATAGGAATGATTCGCACCATAAGGCGGACGATTTTGTTGATCTTGAACCAGTTCACTCTTGTGTGTGAAAGGAATTTGGCGAAATTCTGCCATGGTACGAATAGGTAGATGCGTATCTTTTAACTTGACTTTATAAAAGTCATTAAACTGTGCAGCAAACAGCAAAAGTTCATTCGCCTTGCGCAGTTGATACGCTTCCAAACTGGTTTCATAATCATTGGTGGAGTACACATACAATTCTGCTTGTGACATCGCTTTCACCTCGCTCCTGAGATCCTTTATAACAGCACTCAGACTGTGATGATCACGATATCGCGATTTGCCATGTGACAATAGAGTGTGTTCCTTTATAGGAAACGCATCATTCGATCGGGGGGAATGATCGCAAAAGAGGATATAAACTGTGAGAAATATGACGAGCTGCCTTTGCCACGGAGGCCAACAATTCTTCAACTTGCGACAGCTTAACGCGCTGTATTCCGCCAGACACCGCAATAGATGCAAGAACCTTTCCTGTTGGGTCAAAGATTGGACAAGCAACACTGCGAATTTCCTGACATAACGGTTCTTCTCCGTAGGCGTATCCGCTTACTTCTATTTCTTTTAAATATCGCACATCTCGCAGTAGAGCCATTTCAGAGGTACAACCGAAGTGGGATTGCATCACTTGCTGTGCTTGCATGGGTTCTAAAAAAGCGAGCATAGTGAGCCCGCCGATCGTGTTTGGCAATGCTGTCCTTGAACCCATGCAAAACAATCTCCATGCACTATTCGGTTGCTTATATAAGAGCAGGAAGAGGCTCTCATTTTGATCCAGTAATAAGAGATAGCTATCCAGTCCCGTCTGCTGATGCAATTTTTCAACCACTTGCTGTGAAGCACGGAACACTGGATTGCACTCTGCTGCGATGAGACCAAGTTCTAACAAAGCAGTTCCAAGTCGGTATTTACCTGTTAGCTCATCCCTTTCAAGCACTCCTTCTGCGACAAAAGTTTGTATAATCCGCGAGACAATACTCTTTGCAAGCCCTAAACGTCTGCTTATTTCCGTTACGCCTAACAAAGGAGTTCGATCTGAAAATAACGTTAGAATTTTCAATGAATTTGAGGCGGTCACAAGAAGCAAATTTTTGTCATCCTCATTTTTCACCAAATCATCCTCCCATCTTTCCAACGAACATCTTATGGTTGACTCCCCTTATGCAGTCTTTACTGCTGCGCTCTCAGTTCGAACGACAACCTATACGTTCAGAAATAGCGAGTGCTGTATGTTTTGTTAGGCGTCCATACTGTTTAATCATCTCAGTTGTAAACAGATTGACATGTCCAGCCAAACTAACACTTGCAATCGGTCGCATCCGTTCATTAAAAATGGGGGCTCCAATTGAACAAACTCCAAGATCCACCTCTTCCTCCTGAAATGAGTATCCATTCTTGCGCACAAAGTCCAATTCGCGTAAAAGAACGTTGGGATCCATATTTGACTTTACAGTCAACCTCCGCCAACCACTTTCAAACGTCGGTAGCCACTCCTGCACTTCAAGAAATGCGAGCACTGCTTTTCCTGAAGCAGCGATGCTCGCTGGCGCACGCCTGCCAACACGCGAATACAAGTGATCATTGTGTGCATGCGTTATTTTTACAAGCCAAGTCACTTCTCCTTTGTCATAACAAGTAAGATGTGCCACTTGGCCAGATTGCTTCGCTAAATGACGAATAAAGGGAGCCGCTTCTTGGACAAGAGCGAGGTGATTTAAGATAAAATGACTCATTTCAAACATCTGCAAACTAGGTCGATAGTGTGCGCGTTCAGCTACTTTCTCCAAAAAACCCATATTCACAAGCGTCTGCAACAATTTATTAGTCGTAGATTTCGGTAACCCCGTATAGCGTGACACTTGGGCCAAAGACATCTCAGGTCGATCCAAACGAAATAATCGCAAAATGGAAATGATATGTTGAACTGAACTGAGCATATCCTCCCCCCCTTTTCGCGCACTATAATCTTAATATATCGTGACTTCTAAATAAACAAAATATATTTCCGGTAAGATGAACAATGATGACTAGAAGCATTGAGAGTCCCCCCAAAATGCTTCTAGTCATCATTTTCAATCATTTGTATTTTTACTCATTCCTGAGGACAGAGAGTACTTCGGAGCGATGGGGCATAGAGGATTGTGCCCCTGCGGAGGTAACAGAGAGTGCTGAGGCAGTCACTGCGAACCGCAACGACTTTTCAAGTGACAGTTGCTCTGTCACAGCGGCAGCAAACGCCCCCATAAAAGTATCGCCAGCCCCAGTTGTATCCACAACCTGCACTTTCATCGCAGGTACAACAAAACTTTCAGATTGTGCAGTCATACAGAGCGCTCCATGTTCCCCTCGTGTAATCACAACCGCTTTTACATTCCCTTGTAAAAGGAGTTTTGCTGCACAAAATCCCGACTCATCATCTTCAACCGTTTGACCCGTTAATAACGTAGCCTCATATTCATTGACGACAATGTAATCACTCTTCGCGCAAAATTCTATTGCATACTCTTCAATTGGCGATGGGTTATAAAAAATTGGGATCCCTAACTCAAGTGCCCTTGTGAAAACAGCAGCGTTCGTCGATGCAGGGATCTCATTTTGTAAGATGACTCCATCTATAGATTGGAACTTTTCACCTTTCACACGAACGTCATCTGCAGTTAGGACAAAGTTTGCCCCCGGGTTTACAACAATAGAATTCTCGCCTGCTGCGTTGAGCGTAATGAGCGCAATGCCAGTTGGCATGCCCTCTTTCACCACAACTCCCGCTACATCAATACCAAGTGCAGCATATTTATTGCGCAACTCAGATCCAAAAACATCGTCTCCAACAGCCCCAATCATAGCCACGCTCGCCCCCAATCGCGCAGCTGACACAGCTTGATTGGCTCCTTTCCCACCGCTTGCAAAGTTAGAATGTATAGCTCGTACCGTCTCCCCGATCTGCGGGTGCCGTTTTACGCGCAAATAGATATCCATATTCATACTGCCTACAACCAATAAATTCGCCATTACTTTACAAACCCTTTCCCGCGTGCTTGCAAACCCGCTACAACGAGAATGACCGCAACAAAAATATACTCATAGAGTGCAGGGAGTCCTAATAAGACAATCATATCGTCAATGAGACCGATAATCAGTGCTCCTAGCGCTGCTCCCACTACTGAACCACGACCTCCAGTAAAGGGGATTCCACCAAGGATGACTCCTGCAATTGCTTGCAAAGAATATCCCTCACCAGTAACTGGATAAATGGAGGCCTGCCAAGCTGTCATCATCACACCTGCTAATACAGCGAGTACACTTGAAATGATAAAAGCGATGATTTTGATTTTGTCCGTATTAAGACCTACCGTCCGCGCAGACGCTTCATTTGAACCAATACTCTTAAGCCAAGTTCCAAAAGGTGTATAGGAAATCGTGATTTGTCCAGCAATAATGAGGAATAGAGCAATAAAGATCAGATTCGACACACCCAATGTATGCCCCGCGAGTCCCATAAATCCAAAAGGACGATTCGGCGTCACTGAATACGGACTAATATAATTCCCACCATTAAATAAAAGGGCAACTCCCCGCAATCCCCAATACGTTCCTAGTGTTACAATGAACGAGGGGATCCGCCCTTTCGTTACCAACAACCCAACAATAAGCCCCACTATTGCTCCAAAAATAAGTCCGATTGGCACCGCGATGTACGCTGGTTGATCACCAAACACAGAAAGATAAGCGACCAGCATCCCCCCGCTTGCAAATACGCTTTGCACACCTAGATCAATCATGCCTGTAATGACAACAATCGCCTCACCTACTGCGATGATCATTAAAAAACTAGAACTGACTAATAACGCCTCAATGTTTCTTGCCGTTAAAAAAGAGGGGGCAATCATACTCGAAATAAAGAGAGCTAAAATGACAAAAAGAATTGGCCTGCGAACACTGCCATTTTGTCCAAACAATGCTGATAAGAACGATCGCATTCTTGGGATCGAAACTTCGGACGAAGCTGATGCTGCAGATCGATTCACTAGGATTCCCCCTTTTTGACACTGCGGTCTTGGAACATCACACGAACCAAATCTTCAATCGATAAGTTCTGGTTCACTAAGATATCTCGGATTTTGCCGTGCGCAAACACGACAATTCGATCTGCTACTGTTAAGATATCCTCCAACCGATGGCTTACTAAAATAATCGATTTACCATCTGCCTTTAGATCCTTGATCAATTTTAAAACGTCTGCAATTTTCGATACAGAAATGGCCGCTGTAGGTTCATCCATGATAATGAGATCACGAGAAAACAAAAGCGCCCGCGAGATTGCGACAAGTTGTTGCTCTCCTCCAGAGAGCGCCCCTACTTGATCCGTCGGCCTTACTTTTGAATTGAGGGTTTTTAAAACGCGCGCCGTCTTCTCAATCATCTTTGGAGCATTCAAGAACACACCAAAGCGCCGCACCTCTTCACCTAAAAAAGCATTCTGCCAAACTGCCAAATCAGGTGCTAACGACAGATTTTGATAAACCATCTCAATTTTCAAGTTTCTACGCGAAGTCCGCGGAGAAGAAAAAGATACTTTTTCCCCTTTATAATAAAAATCGCCGCGATCTTTTTTGTTATATCCCGATAACAAGCTGAGAAACGTCGATTTCCCCGCACCATTATCTCCAATTAAACCCACGACTTCGCCTGGAAATACATCAAGACTGACATTGTCCACAGCCTTAATCTGACCAAAACTTTTTGTTAATCCACGAATTGAAAGGAGTGGAGTTTTCTCGTGTTTTGCTACATCATTACTCATGTCTAACAATCACCTCCGACACAAAATACGTCAAAAAACTGGGGGGTGCTGTCTTTTTTTTGCGCAGACAAACAGCAACTTTCCCCGATATAAGGTTCATCTTTAAGGTTGAACCTTATATGCCGATGACTTCCCATAAGGCAGTGGCGGCACAACCGCAGGAGTCCCCCATCCCGCAATCGTCGATACATTACTCTTTGTCACAAGCTGCATAGGAATGACGAGATTACCATTTGGAAATTGCGATTGTGGCGGCTTCACTTTACTAGCAAGCAGATTTTGCATCGCCTCGACTGCCCAGAATGCTTCCACATAAGGAGAGTGTGTCACTGTGTCTAATTGAGTGCCGTTTTGTATATCTGTAAGACTTTGTGGTTGTGCGTCTGCACCTACGACAAATACATCTTTCCCTGGATGCAACCCGGCATTTTGCAATGCAGTAATCGCACCAATTGCCATCGCGTCATTCGAAGCAATAACTAATTGGATATTTGGTGTTTTAGCTAGAAATTCGGACATCATCTGCTGTGCGTTACTTGTTGAAAAGTCTGCAGATTGGTTAAAAACAATTTTCGCTTGTCCTTTTTGGATATATGGATTTAAGACGTCCATTGCCCCATTTAAACGGTCAATTGCCGTACTTGATCCAAGCGTCCCTTGTAAGATCGCCACGTTCCAAGGCGTCGGGATGTGGTGTTGTTGCAAATACTGCAGTGCATATTGCGTCTGCAATTGTCCTAGTTTCACATCGCGATCGCCAATAAAGGCGACACGCGCAGAAGGAGTTGATACATCGCGGTCAATTGTAATTACAGGTACGCCACTTGACATCGCTTGTTGTGCAGCGGCTGTCACAGCACCATTGACGGGATTTAAAATAATCCCTTGCACATTGTTCGCAATTGCTTCTTTGATATCAGCGATTTCATCAGACGATGAATTATGTGCGCTAATCACCTGAATGCTCATAGTAGGATATAGCTTCGCGGCCTGTTCCACAGCTTGTGCCATAGGTGCAAAATAAGGAATTGAATATCCAGTAAAAATAAAGTCAATTTTTGTTTTAGATGTTGCAGAACTAGCCCCAGAATTCCCGGTATTCGTTGTCGCAGTGGTCCCGCAGCCCGTCACCACACCTGCGATCAGTGTTGTTCCTGCAATGAAGGCAAGCACTTTTCTCTTCACAACTTTTCCCCCTTATATCTCTTATGTGTTGTCTTTGACATGAAAATGAACAAGCAGCCTGTCCTTTCTTGTATTTTGCCAATCACCCCCTAAAAAAGTCCTCTTCACTTAAAACAACACGCCAGAACGCAAGAGCACATTCGCATAAGATGTCCATTCCCCTGTACGCACCACAGTGTGAGTAAAAGGCAATAAATTTTTGAATTCCTCATGAGTGACAAAAGTCACTGGAGCTGCAATACGCTCACACAATCTAGCACAAAGCTGTGGATGCAATTCTTGAAGTGGTGCTGCCAAAACTGCTGATTCGACATACATCTCCTCTAAAATTGTCTCCAAAACATCGAAGACTGTGGGCATTCCCACTTTAAGTGCAAGGTCAATCACTCGCACTTCGCGCGGAACGGGAAGTCCATAATCCGCTAAAACAATACTTTGTCCATGTCCCAACTCAGCAATTACTTTTGATAATTCACCATGAAGGATCCCGGATTTTTTCATTTATACCTCCATTTTATTGTGGTAACGTTTTCACCTTGGGTAAAAGTGATTTACACTGCGCAAATTCTCGTCTATCTAGGTCGAATTGCGCACCACGAGTTCTAGTTGATACTCCCGAGATTGTGGATTTCCTTGACCATATATGATCTGTTGATGCAACAATTCCACTCCCGCTGTCCCCATAAGATATCCAGGTTGCCGAATCGTCGTCAAAGTCGGAGATATATAAGAAGAAAACGAGATATCATCAAATCCAATCAAGAGAAAATCCTGTGGGATTTTTAGGCCCATCGTCTGCGCTGCTTGAATAATTCCAAGTGCCATCATATCGTTCCCAGCAAAAATCCCATCTGGCAACCCGTCATCCAAGATCTGCTCCAAACATCGATAGCCACTTTCAAAGCGAAAATTTCCTTGAATTATTTTCCCCGTTGCGCCGAATTCTTGAATCGCTCGCAAAAATCCTTGATGTCGCAAAGTAGCTGAGGGAGAATTGATAGGACCACGAACATGGATTAACCGCTTACATCCACGTTCAATCAAATGTTTTGTCGCAATATACCCGCCCTTTTCATTGTCAATCCAAACGCAATTCACTTGCTGAGACGTTTTTTGATCAACTAGTACAAAAGGCAGGTCTGATAAAACAGATTGTAATCTTTGCTCTGGACTTCGTGCGCCGACAACGACGATGCCCTCTACCCACTTCCCTTTCAAAATGTCGATATAGGATTGCTCTCGTTCAATCTTCCAGTCTGAATTACAAAGAATCACGGATAAACCAAGTGCGCTTGCTGCATCTTCTATGCCACGAGCCACATCAGAAAAAAAGGGGTTGGATACATCAGGTATCAATAATCCAATGGATGAGGTCTTTCGACTAACCAATCCTCGCGCCACATTATTCGGTGTAAAATGCAACTCTTCCATCACTTTTAAGACACGCTGTCTCGAATCTGCACTCACATAGCCAGTTTCATTGAGAACCCTAGACACCGTGCTCACAGATACCCCAGCTAATCTTGCTACATCTTTAATTGTTGGCATCGCTTTCACCTATATAAAACTTCGACTATCGGTCTGATCTTTTCTTATCCCGATGTGGTAACGTTTCCACCACTATAATGCGAAAACTACGGTTTGTCAATCATTGAGCCATCCCAGTTTGATCAATGGTTTTACATGATCTCTCGTTTAGCATACCATCATGTTATCACTTTACATTTTATTCAGATCATCGATTGATCTGAGATATGGAGGGTTCATGTGAATCGACTTTTCTATACTGTTTTAGTCATCGCAACTACTGCCTTGATGGGATCATCATTTGCAGTCGGTAAAATTGATATGGAATATATCTCTCCTCTTCTCTTGGTTGGAATTCGCTTTACTCTAGCAGGTCTCGTAATGGCGTTCCTTGTTCTTCGCCGACAACTCCCGCATACGCTCGGCGACTGGGTCCACATTTTCATGATTGGATTATTCCAAACCACCGGCGTGATGGCGAGTATCTTTATCAGCATGCGCACGATTTCAGCAGGTGAGTCCGCAATTCTGACTTTTTCTAACCCTCTGTTTGTCATTCTTTTTGGTACCCTATTCCTTAGAATACACTATCGATTGATCCAATGGACCGGTGTTTTAGCAGGATTTATCGGCGTATTTATCACACTTGGCATGCAACTTCATGTCCATTCTGGAACTTGGATTGGACTTGCCGGAGCTATCTCTTGGGCCATTGCAACTTTACTTATAAAAAGATGGAACGCTCGATTTGATCTATGGGTTCTCACCGCTTACCAGATGTTATTTGGAGGAATTGTTTTGCTCATTTTCTCGCTAACTCTTGAGCACACTCACCTCGTTTTGAATTTCGTTTCTGTCTCTGCGTTACTTTGGTTAGCAATCATGGGCTCCATCGTACAATTTGCGATTTGGTTTTATTTGCTACAGAAAAATGATCCAGCCAAAACAAGTGCCTTTTTATTTTTAGCTCCTTTTTTTGGGATATTATCAGGGTGGCTTCTCCTTGCAGAGCCAATTTCATGGTTTGTCGCATTGGGCAGTTTACTTATCTTCATTGGAATTTTCCTCGTCAATTGGCCCCAAGCAAGCGATTAAAGATCCAGCTGATTGCCTAAACTAAATACAACCCTGTCGTTTACAGTTCCCTTCACCTTTACCACAATCTATACAGGGGAATCCTTGCATGGGAGAGCCGTAATGAATTCTTTGCCACCTGTTCGCTATTTTGTCGGTTGTCTTTTGATTGCCGCGTTTACTGTTTTTATTGAACGAAACGCACACATCTCCGCTGGAGGAGTCAGCGGTCTAAGTATCGGAATCGCAGATCTTTTGCACACGAGTGTCGGAGTCGCGAATTTTTTTATCAAAAGCATGATTTTTGGATTTGTACTTGCTTATGGCGGGAAAGCTACCGCATTCTGGACGTTGCTAGGAGCTGTAATGACCAGTCTCGCGATGTGGTTATTTGAAATGATTCCCGTGGATGTGGATTGGTCAAAATGGAGCGCCTTTTTGCTCATCTTACTATTTTCCAAATTCCCAATTGGTTTGCTCATATCAAAAGGATATTCCACGGGCGGATATACGGCAATTGCACAAGTCATGCATCAAAGGCATCGCATCCCACTTTGGATCACTTTGCTTTCGCTTAACTCACTGTCGATACTTGCCATGTATATTGCGCAAGGTCCTACTGCAGGTATTCTCACAACGATTCTTGCACTCTCTGCCGGAATGTCTACGCAACTTTGGTCGACGATTACAAGCAAACTATTAGATAGACAGAATTGGGAAACCTCACAAGCATCTTGAAAACACCTCTTCGTGTATAATTAGCTAGAAATTCATCAGATTTCAAATCGTCCAACGCGTTCCCTGAGCCCTTCAGATAAAGCGGTTAAGTCGTGGACTGACGCGGAGATTTCCTGCACAGTCGCCAAACATTCTGCCGTGCTTTGCACATTTTGCTGAGATCCCAGTGCAACCATTTGCAAATTCTCGGTCAGTCCCGAAATGCGCTCTACCGAATCTTCAATTGCGGTACCTGCCGTTCGCACAGAGTCCATAATTTCATTCGCGATGGGCACCACCGCTTGTACAGACTCAAGAATATTCGAAAAAGACGCGCGTGCATCCTGTGCGACATCCTGGCTTTGTGTTACAAATCCCATAGATTCCTTCATGCTATTCATGAGTTCTACTACCAGTTGCTGATTGTGTTGAATGATTTGTTCAATTTCACTCGCAGCAGATCGACTACGTTCTGCCAGTGAACGCACCTCACTTGCGACCACTGCGAATCCGCGCCCATGTTCCCCTGCCCGCGCAGCTTCAATCGCAGCGTTAAAAGCGAGTAAATGGGTTTGCTCTGTAATCCCTTTAATCGTATTGACGATCGAACCTATCGCTCGTGAAGTTTGTCCCAAATCCGATGCGTGATGATAGGTTGTTTCTGTGATTATCTGTATATTTTTCATGCTTTCTGTCACATTTTCAATCAGTTGATTCCCTAAATCTGTATTCCCTTTTGCTCTCTCAACAGCTCCTCGAACCAGTTCGACCTTTTTTATAATTTCCTCACTTTGTTGACGAATAGAGACCATCCGTTGCTTCATCACGCTCAAGGAGTCAATTGCTTTCTCACTCACATTGGAAAACTCACTCGCAGTGACAGCAATATGATTCACAGCTCCCCCCATTTCATCCATCGCTACACCTAACTCGCCAGTGCTCTCTGCTACTGCATGTGCATCCTTCATGATTTGTTTTACAAGTATTGCAATTGAGGCCAATAAGTCATTCGTCACATTAGCCAAATCTTGAATTTCGTCTCTGCTGTGAACATCTTCAATCCGTTTGCGCAAATCACCATTTGCCAAAGCAATACTCTCTAAGATGGCAATCACCCGTTTGAGATGCTTTGGTGTCTGAAATGTGGCTGGAACTCCAACCCCAATCGAGATCGCAATCGCCAATAACAATAAACCAAGGATCAATAGAACCGTTTGCTTAACCTGAGACGATAAATTTTCTGCATCTTGGTTAACTTGAATTTCTTCATAATGAATAAATCGACCGATCTCATCGATCGCCGCTGTTCGAAATGTGTCACCTGCACCAGAAGTGTCCTGCTGAATGGCAATGATCACATCCCCACGATTCCGCATTTGAATTAATTGCCCTGCATAACTCACATAATCTTTAACCGATGTATTTGCAGATTCCAGTGCTTGTAACGATGGATCACTCGTTGCAAGCAATCCCTTCAATACATCGTAAACATTCTCATATTGCCGTATGGCAGGATAATAACTAGATTGCAAGATGAATGGATTTCCCGTGACAAGATAAGTTTGCATTCCTAAATCCAGTGCCAATAAATCTTCCTTAAGTACGTTCCCGTATTTAATAATTTTCAAATCTTGCATAGCCACTGTATTTACTTCTGCTTGTAGAGCAAATAACCTCGTCATTAATAAAATCCCTAATAACACAATAATTGATAGGATAGACAAAAAGGCCCCGCCTACCTTTACTTTAATCGAAACGTGACGCTCTCTTAATTGCCAAAAGGAATCGTGGAACCTCCGTTTCACTCCCTCAGTAACGCTTTCCCATAATCTTTTTTTCATGGCTTTCCTCCACTGATTATCCTATACATCTAAGGCAAAGCACCTACGATGCGAATTTTTGCAGTTCGCTCGACAGCCGCAATCTTTTGTTCCCACATTTGCATCTGACGTTGCCGAATGAAGGATTGAATAATTTGCGATTTCACTTGTGCATAAGGGAGCATGTGACGTTGCAATACGTCGAAGATCACATAATTTGCACCAATGTGTATTGCTGAACTGGGTTTGCCAATCGGTGCTGCCATGAGCGTTTGTTGAACCGCCAGAGGAAGTGAAACGAGCGGTTTATTTGTCCACTCAAAGATCGCTGAAGATGACCCTCGACTAAGTTCTGGTACCATTTGTTCGACTTGTTGTACACTATCACCTACTACTTGTTTAACAGTTACGTTTGTAAAATACGCAGGGTGAGAATGATAAAATTTTTCTAATTCTGTGTTTGATGGAGCTGCCACTGTGAGATGTTTTTGATATGCCTCAATTGCCAAGCTAGCGCGCGCCCAATTTGCTAGATCCATTTCGCTAATGTGAAAATGGTCTAGACTCTGGTTAAATGCTTGCTCACTTCCATGATAGCTATACAGCGTAATTTCACGTTTGAACTGCTGAACTAACGATACAATTTGCACGTTCGAAACCGCAGGTTGGGATTTCATAATTTGTGGCAATAAGACCTTGTATACGGAAATGTAGACTTTTAGAAACTGACTCTTCATTGCCCCCGTGAGAATCGCATGAGGTTGCATCAATCGAACTTGCATATCTAGCGCTTGAATGAATTCCGAACGTGAAATCACTCCCCCTTGATAAACGGCGATCGTCGAAGTCCTCGGTAATAAATGTAAACTTTCATTAGTCTGTGCTGAACATCCCACCAGCAATCCACTGAATCCCCATAGACTCATGTAGAAAAGTAGTTTTTGAAGACGGTTCTTCATTCATCTCTCTCCCCATGTTCACGCGACGCGCTTCGTACGATGTAGGGTGCGATCTTAATAAGATCACACCCTACAACTTGGATTAAGGCTGAGAAATCCACGGATTGTAGTTATTCCCGTTGTTGTTATCCCATGTTCCCGCTTGGTTGTAGAATGCTGCATTTAACTGACTTCCTGACGGAACAATGATGTTTGCCGCCCAGTACCCGTTTCCTAGGTTCGTCATCGGTGTATTTGTGACCCCGTTCCAATTGTTATACCCCCAGTGTAAGGTGATAGAGGTCGTCGCAGAGGAGGTACTTAAAGAACCATCGTAATAAATCGTGGCAGGTTGTCCCCCAACCAAGGGATTCGGCCAGGTATCTATCGGTGACGCAACAGGAGTATGGCTACCTGAGTTAATCGTGTAATTCCAATTCCCCCCGCCATTGTTATCCCATGTTGTCTCACCTGAATTTGTAAAGGCAAAATTTAGTGATGTAGCGGTCGTTGGAACACTGATTGTCGTCTCCCAGAAGCCATCCGGTCGCTGAATCATCTGCTGATTCATCGGATTCACCCAATTGTTATAGCCCCAATGTAAGTAGATGGGGTTGGAACCTTGCAGTGGACTTCCATCGTTTGCAGGATTGTAGAAGATGGTCAATGCGTCACCCTGAACGAGTTGATTTGAATTTAAATCGACTGTATATCCTGAATGCGGCTGATATGCGTTCGCCACAAAGTGGTCATACACCGTCATCGGCATGCCCGGCAATTGACTATTTCCAGCATTAAAATTGGCTTGAGCCGCCACAAGTGAAATATATTGTGCCATTGACCAATCGAGCGGGTTCATCGAATTGGCTGGCGTCCCCGCAGTGTACCCAGACGGTGGATTGTTCTGCCAAACTTGTTCAGGAATCATGTAACTGCCATTTGCAAAACTTTGCATATCGGTGATGTAAGAGCTCACAGAGTGGCCCAATAAAAATTGATCTTGCGCGTATTCAGCAGTTAAAATCGGCCATAATCCACCAATCCCACCTGTGCCATCAAAATTAGCACCTGTCGACGTAGAACCATATCCGTCATGGTTATAACGGAAAAACGAGATGCTTCCGTTGGGGAAAGTCTCCTCTAACGAGCCAGCAGATTCACCAGCATTCGGGTTAGCAGTGACAGCAAGAGAACTCGTAATGTAGGGACTTTGTGCTGATTTGATACCCAAAATCGCCAATTGTAAGTAGCCGTTATCGACGATTGCATTTTCGTTATAAGTTCCTCCGCCATTGGCAATGGTGACACTAGCACCATTGTTTGGGTTAGCACCAGGAGCAATGCGAATAAAATACTGTCCATTGCCAAATGGTCCATTTGTCGTATAAGTCCAATCTGGAATCAACGCAGCCCAGTAGTCTGCAGTATGTTGGAAGAGTGCCGCATTTGTTGTATCGCCGTTCAATGCGGCAATTTTAGAAGCTAAATACAGACCCGCCACTTCAGCTGCCATCGTGGAAGGGGAGTATCCCGCATTTTCTTCCCAGCGTTCGAGGGGAGTATAAGGCCCATTTGCCACAAGATATTTAGCAGCTGGAAGAATGTGATCCGCATAGGTTGTTGCGTTTACGGTACTGGGATCATAATTGCGCAGTTTCCATGCAAGAATAATCGGATAAGCGGTCTGATCCATCTCTACGCCTGTCCAAAAAGGAATCCCATTGACAAAAGAATTTTGTGGAAAATGTCCATCACTTTCTTGCTGATCGTTAAACAAAAACCATAGCGCGGCATCAGCATCTGCTAAATCTCCATCTAAAATCATTGCGCTCGCACTATTGTATAAATCACGTGCCCACGCCAGGTGATATCCCTCGTCTCCAGGTCCATTCGTATTGCCCCATGGTGTCCCGATCCCAGCCACAATAGCCCCTGTACTCGGATCCTGAGCAGCTTTCAACACCATCGTTGCCATATTGTATTGCTCTCCGCCAATGCCTCCATATTGATTGAGGCTGCTCTCATAGTTGTTCCATTGGCTGATGTATGAATTTTCCGTGGCACCTGGATTGCTGGCGAGATTCGTTAGCTCATTGGCCGCATTACTTTCTGCAGCAGCTGCAGTCGCTCCAAAGCCAACTACGACATCAAACGTGACACTGGTCTGATTGGCAACCGGATTTAAATTAAACTCCCCCATATTTGCCACATTTCCATTTTGAGCTAAATCATAGGCATCCGTCATCGTATAACTTGGTGTACTGCCCCCGAGCAAATTGGTCAATCCATCATTGACTCCAACAAAACCATTTGAAAGCATCAATGTGTTATTCTGTGTTAGCCACCCTAGTCCATTCCCTACTGCCAATGCAGATGCATTGCTCGCGTTACCGCCAGTATCTTCCCCGGTAGTGACCAACATGTCTTGGCCATTATAATCGACTGTCTGTCCTGTATCGTTGTTTCCGTTCCCATATTGAGCTGGGTTTGCGTACACATACAGTAAATAATCTCCCAAAGTTCCCTTCAATGCAGTAAATGTCACTTGCTGAATAACCACTGGACTGTTCGGATCTGTATAGATTGTCTTTTTGATCTGCCAATCACCATTGGTTCCAGTATTGGTAACATTCCATGCTAAAGCGTTATTGTTTACTAAGGTCACCGAATGCGTAGAGTTGGAACGTTCTGTTTGATCCCACGTATTCCCTGCATCCCCGACGATAAATTGCAAATCTTTATAATCTGGCGTGTCTACCCATGGATAAAACATTTCCGTAATCACGCCATTTGCTCCCGTGAACCATACATCGTCCGCTGTGCTTGCAGGATTCTCCGCTCGCCCTAAAAACGTCTTGTTTGACGGAGCCCAAGTTGCCCCATTCCCAGGCCCGTCCGGTGCCGTCCCCGTATTAATTGTTGCCGCAGAAACTCCCGGTAAGATCGATGTGGATAATGCAAACAGAATTCCGAATGTCAAAAAAAACCGTCTGCCCCATCGTGTTTCCAACATCAGTTATGCTCCCTCCCTTTCATTCCTGTAATTTCTTTTGTGTTGTACTGAACTGTGCATAATTTATTCCTTTTTGCTCCCCCTTTACTTAATGGCTGGGGATTGTTCACCACCTCCTATGATTGCGCTTTCAACGAACATTTGACCTCATAAAATACAAAATTATTAGATAACAATAGTCATCTGCCCGCTTACTCTATGAGAATGATCCATGCTATCTACGATAACATTACAGAGTTCAGATAATACAGTAGGTTTGTTTTTACATTAAACTATTCCAATAGAGAAATCAACAATTCACAGAACTTTTTTCACGCATTTTTAGCTCCCTCCGCGAATTATCGACATGAAAATCTCCCCTCGTTGGTGAAAAAACTCACCAAGTGGGGAGATACCTGCGAATTTTATAAGAAGCACTCCTACTCGCTTGTTTAACAACTAAAATACAGTTTACTCGCTTTCGCTAAAGCGAGTAAACTGATAAGGAAGAAGTGACTTTGGAACGTGAGCAAGAGTTCCTAACTCTCTCGTCGCTTCCGCCCAAGCAAGCAACTCGTGATAGGGCTCTTCCGTAGAAAATCCACCAAACCATAGTTGAACATCTTTACTAAGAATGCTGACCACATTCGCAATGTCGCAAGGTCCCAGACAGCCACTAATCGTCAATTGCACTGTTTTCAACAACTTTCTTTCCTTCCAAGTCTTTTTCAACCACTCTAATGGAATGGCTGGCCTGCCCTTATCTGTTCTCCCACAACAACAACCGGAGCAAACGACAACTTGTGCTAGTACCTTCCGTTTTGTTGCTATGTACCCTTGAACTTCTATTTCTTCTGTCTCCACTCTGGCAACCTCCTTGTCTGTGAACACATGGATCTTCATACTAACATGTTTTCGAGCCTCTCACTCAATACCGACTAATCGAGTAGGAGGGGGCGGCTAGCCCCCGACCTCTCACACCACCGTACATGCGGGTCCGCATACGGCGGTT
>NZ_MPDK01000019.1 GCF_003144315.1 Sulfoacidibacillus thermotolerans
TTAAGCCCTCCAGCGCCGATGGTACTTGGACCGCAGGGTCCTGGGAGAGTAGGTCGTTGCCAGACAACATCGATACACTACGCAAAAGGCACACGCAAAGTAATAGAGCGTGTGCCTTTTGCTGGATAATGCTTCTTTTTTACACTTTCTTTTTATTAACCATAATATTATTATGTTGACTTTGTGTATATAAAAAGGCTCTGAAGTTAGAGAAATAACTTCAGAGCCTAAGGTTTAGTGAAGAAGATCTTCCATACGTACCTCAAGTCGATGATACAAAGGACTGCCGACAGTCACGGCCCAATTTGTGGTATCAGGTGTATACCAACGTATTCCTATCGTATGTGCAGAGCGAACCAATTCTGCGTCTGGAACAGGAACTCCGTTAATTGTCAGGGTTACATAACTAGGGTTTTCGACATGAAAGGTAATTCCACGTAGTTGCTCCCATGTGGGAATAAAGTTTCCATCCACTGGATCCCGCACCTCTGTGATATTAATCTCTGTGATTCCGTTTTGATTGTTGTAGAAGACTCTGTACTGCAAACCTTGCTGTACGAGGTTATATTGTAATAAACGACTCGTCCGCGCCACGAGAATTAACCCGTGATCTTGCATATGAGCGAGGTGAACCAATGCCTCGATGGTTTGCTGATTTAAAGGGTACTCATTTGCATTACCTTCTAAATGAGTAGCAATGACCGTATATCCACCTGATTTAACGAGTTGATCAAGACGTTCTGGTGAGAGTTGCTCCCATAGATAAGTAGGGTTCCACATATTATCCCAATCCGCAACAGCATCTCTATGGTGATGTAAAAAGATTACTTTCCGCGTTCCAGTAAAACGATAGAATCCCCACATCTTTGTACCATCGCGCAGAGTAATTGGATAGAGCATCGTCTTGTAACTGTATTGGTCACCAAAATGATCGGACCACACAAATTGCACGCCTTCATGCTCTAATAAGTCTGTGATATAGTAGGGCGATTTTGGGTTATCTCCCTCCATATAATGATCAAATGGCGTATAAGACCCAAAGTTAGCCACATTTGAACGATTTCCATGGTCGGTAAAAATCGTAATCGCTGGCACATGCTCCTTTTTTAAAAATTCCATCGCGTATGCTTCTAAACTGCGTGAAAACAAAGTTGTATTGGAGTTAACCCGTGAAAAGTCACCCGCGCTGTGGAATGTGTCAATCCAACCATGCCGAATGTAATACAACAAAATCGGAGCATATATAGAGGGATCATGTGAAGTCCCTTGAAACATTGTCATCTCATCTTTTACGGTCGCACCGTTATAATCGATCTCTTGCGGTTCATTTGAGCCATTATAAAGGAAAAAAGAATCCGAAATATCAAGTCCCAAGCCTCGCCCTAAAATTGTCTCGTCTTTTGTATTGAGAAACTCATGGATGATATTAAATTTCCGCAAATCCGTATGGTCTGCATCTGATTCGATGGCTAGCATCGCTTTATACGGCCAGGGGAATTTCCTTTCTGTCACGATCTGCTTTGGCATTACTTGCGCCTGTGAAGCAAATACATGATGATCTATTAATTCTGTTCCAGTCAATGCAGATAATAGTAAGCTCGCAGCTACAACACCTAATGTACGTCTTTTCTTCATTTTGATCCCCCATGCAAAATCTTTTTTGTAATCTGGTCTTCATTTTACGACAGAAAATCAGAGATGAACAGAGCCTTTTGTAATGATTTTGTAACTAAATTTCAACTTCAGTGTAATTTGCCGATCGGTGAGACATTCTTGCGATCTCACGCTATAATAAAAACAATTTCCTCTCTATGTACGATCCAAATGTGCCAGACAAAACGGGAATCACTGAAAAGAAAACATGTACACGCTTGTGTCTTATCGTTCGAAAACGAAGCCTAAGCGAAGCATAAAATGCAACGAGATCAATCACTTTAGCGAACGAGGGAGTAGTCCTCAATACTTAATAAATTCACTGAATTAACTGTAGTAAAGCTCGCTGAGCACACGTGCAGTAGTGTAAGCGTATGAAAATAAGAGGAGTGATACATTATGTTTACGAGTCAAACAACTGTGCGGTTTAGCGAATGTGATGGGTTAGGTCATGTCAACAACACTACCTATTATGTATACATGGAAGAAGCACGCGTTGAAGTTTTCCGTCTATTCATTCCAACATTAGAATTGAACTCGTGGAATTTAATCGTCGCTGCTACACGTTGTGATTATTTACAACAGGTGAAATTTGCGGAGACAATAACAACCTATACGTGGATTAGCCATATTGGATCTTCCAGTCTTACAATTGAACATGCACTCCAAAACGATCGTGGAGAATGGGTCGCACGTGGTCAGGCCGTCATGATTCACTATGACTATGCCACGCAAAAAACAGTGCCAATCGAAAAACATGTGCGCACACAACTACAAGAACATACATTAGCGCCAGAAGGTGTACCTGAACTGAGAAAATAAAAGTAAAAAAATCGTTTCCTCGCGCCTAACGAATACCTGTGATTCTTTGATCAATCTGGCAAAAGGAGTGGGGCGGACGTGCACAGCGTGATCATCGTAGAAGGAAAGCATGATAAAGAACGACTGTCTCCACTTGTCAATGCAGAAACGGTGATTTTATGTACTTATGGAATCCCTACACACGATCACTTGATGGAGTTAAAGACCACCATCGGCGATGCACAAGTCTATATTTTTACTGACCACGATCGAGCCGGTCGACGCATTCGAGGAATTCTCAATGAGGAATTCCCCGATGCGGTTCACTTGCATACGAAAGCAGAGTATGGTGGCGTAGAAAACACTCCGCTCGTCTATCTCACGCACATTTTGGAACGTTATGAACTTTTAGCAGAAACCAATGAAAGACACATGTAACCAAGCTCCTGCGCGTAAAATCCAAGCGACGTGGCAAATTACACGAAGGGAGCAGCAAAACTTATGCAACATAAACCCACTTCTCACAAGAAACCATCCAAAAAGGTGCAGCGTCTAGAAAAAAAAACAGAACAAAAAACAGATCGTACTCAATTTATTGCTCGGCCTTTTCAATTTGTCCGCGATCGAGAACGCGTAGAACGTTATCATACAGAAGTTGTCGTTTCTCAAAATGATTTGTGGCGTAAGTTATCTTTATTGCCCAATGATCCTGCAGAAACTAGGCGCATACTGAGAAATCGTCAAGAAGGCGCACAGTTTGTCGCTCAATTAAATCGCATGACGATACAACGTGAGGGACATGCTCTGATGGTAGAAACAGTACATGGAGAACCAGCGGGATATGTATTTGTCACAGAAACAATCGACCCACTTAGCATGGATAAAATAGGAATACTCGGAGAGTTATTCATCGAGGACTCTTGGCGAAACCAGGGAGCCGATACGTTCGCTTTACAGGAGGCTGAAAAATGGCTGCTTGCAAGAGGAACACATATCTTTCAGGTTTTTGTGACAAAAACGAATGTCGAAGGCGTAAATTTGTATCAAAAAAACGGCTATTCGATCATCGATTATCGCATGATAAAAAGAATTCCAACCCCATGACGCGCATCGCTCTGATATGCTAGTATAATCACAAAGGAGGGAGAAACTTTGGATAAAGTATTCCCATCCGCCAAGGCAGCTATCGCTGACATCACATCAGGCAGCACGCTGCTTGTCGGAGGATTTGGATTGGTCGGTATTCCTGAAAATTTGATTCAAGCAATAAAAGAAAGCGGTATCACAGATTTAACTTGTATCAGCAATAACTGTGGTGTAGACGACTTTGGACTGGGATTGTTATTGCAGAACAAACAAATTAAAAAAATGGTGTCTTCCTACGTTGGGGAGAATAAAACATTTGAACGACAATTTTTAAGTGGAGAATTGGAAGTTGAACTTGTTCCACAAGGTACGCTTGCAGAACGCATCCGTGCTGGAGGAGCTGGAATTGGCGGTTTCTATACCCCTGCAGGAGTAGGTACGCCTATTGCTGAAGGAAAAGAAACACGCGTGATTAGTGGCAAAGAATATTTACTAGAGTATCCGATTGTGGCTGACTTTGCGTTGATTAAAGCTTGGAAGGCAGACCGGATTGGCAATGTGATTTATCGTGAAACTGCGCAAAACTTCAATCCCATGATGGCTGCTGCCGGAAAAATTACGATTGTGGAAGTAGAAGAACTAGTGGAAGTAGGAGAGTTAGATCCCGGACAAATTCACACGCCTAGTATCTATGTTCAGCGTGTAATTGTCGGAGAACATTACGAAAAACGCATCGAACGCAAAATGGTACGCAGCTAGAAAGGAGGAGTACAACTTGGCACTGACTCGGACAGATATTGTAAAACGTGCAGCACAAGAAATTCCTAGAGGTTCCTATGTGAATCTAGGCATTGGCATGCCTACGCTCGTAGCCAATTACATACCCGCAGATGCAGATGTCATTTTGCATTCTGAAAACGGGTTGCTTGGTATAGGGCCTTATCCAAAAGAAGATGAAGTTGATCCAGATCTTATCAACGCAGGGAAAGAGACAGTGACAATTGTAAAAGGTGGCGCCTATTTTTCAAGTGCTGAATCTTTTGCTATGATTCGCGGAGGCCATATCGACGTCGCCATCTTAGGTGCAATGGAAGTTTCAGAACAAGGCGATCTGGCCAATTGGATGATCCCTGGGAAAATGGTAAAAGGCATGGGCGGTGCCATGGATCTTGTTCACGGTGCAAAACGACTCATTGTGACGATGGAACACGTAAGTAAAAATGGTGAGCCAAAGATCCTAAAAGAGTGTACACTTCCGCTTACCGGTAAAAAAGTCGTACATCGCATCATCACTGACTTGGCGGTGATCGATGTCACTTCGGACGGGCTCGTACTTCGGGAAGTTGCACCGGGACACACCATCGAGGACGTCCAAAGTAAAACTGGTGCACCCCTTATCATCACAGACGAAGTAACTGAGATTACCTTATAATGTCACTTGCCCCTGTGCTGCATGTTCTACAGTCTGCACTGGCAAGGAGATAATTAGGTCTTTCGTCTGCATGTCATATCCTACTAGTCGATATGCGCCAAATGTTTTTTCAATGTACAATGTGTCTTTTTTGTCATTCACGTGTACACCGTATTTTGCTCCTTCATCCGCTATTGCTGTGAGCAACCAACTTGTGGGTAAAGGAACTCCGTCAACTGTACCATGAACCTGACTTAACATGAAATATCCATGATACACGTTTGGCGTTCCAAAGATCGAAACTGCAAATTGTAATGGAATTTGTGTAAATGGGTGAACCATCAAATGAATGACGACGCGGTCATTGATCATTCCGAGTTGCAATTGTGCAGTGGAACGCCAAGCTAAGAATTTTTCAAGTGGGAAATAAAGTTGCACGCGATTATCCTTTGGTTGTTGATCAGGAGCAATTGCAAAGACGGATGTTTGGTCTGCTTTTTGCTGTAAATAATGCATTGCTCCTACAATAAAAAGGGAAAACATCACAAGAGTCAGTGCGATTCCTGTCAGAATCCCTGCAGTAAAAATTCGCCGTTTTTGATTGACTTCTCTTGGATTTATGCGATCTTTGTGTTGACTCGTTGTAAAAATGTACTTCATTTTAAAAACACCTCGATTGCACGACATATCCCATAAGGGGTTTGTACAAGTATACACAGGTGTACTCTACACATGCCATAAAGGCGGTAACTACGGTGCTGTATTTCGAAAAAGTTGTGACAGATGAGGATGAAGGGCGCATGGTAAAAAATCTACTAGGCCCCCTCAAGCTGAGTCGCCGATTGCGGCGAGAACTTCTTTTGGCTGGACATATTCGCGTAAATGGAAGTCCAACTTTTCTCACCAGTCGAGTGCACAATGGCGACGTTGTGACAATTGAACAAGTTTTTGAACCAGGAAGCCAGTTTTTACCTGAACCCATTCCGCTCGACGTCGTATTTGAAGATGCTCATGTACTTGTAGTCAATAAGCAGGCAGGATTGCTTGTCCATCCGACGAGTAGAGAACGCACAGGAACTTTAGCCTCTGCAGTTGCCTACTATATGGCCCAACGCGAAGAGTCCTACCGGTTTCGCCCCGTTCATCGCCTAGATCGCGACACGTCTGGATTACTCATTCTAGCCAAACACAAGCTTGCTCATGAGCGCTTGTCGCGCGCTTTGCGTAAACGCGAAATTCATCGCGAATACATCGCGTTTGCCGCTGGAATCATGAATCTCCCAGAACAGTGCATTCGTACACCCATAGGGCTTGCTGCAGGATCTACCATTAAGCGTACCATATATCCCAACGATCTGTTGAATGACGCAAAATCTGCAGTGACCCATGTGCGCATTTTAGAAGTTTTTAAACATAGTCAAGCGACAAAAGTTCAGATCAGATTGGAAACTGGACGAACTCATCAGATTCGAGTACATTTGTCCTCTATTGGCCATCCTCTCCTTGGCGATCCCTTATATGGAAACGTGGCAACTGCCGATTTATTTATGCGCCAAGCGCTTCACGCGTATAAATTATCTTTTATACACCCTTTTACACAAGAACCTGTTGTGTGTGAGAGCGACCTACCCGAGGATTTACAAAAACTCGAAATCGATTTAAGATCCACTACAGTAAAAAATTAAGCGATGCGATGCAGATGCAAAGCATATGGAGGGTACAAGCTTGCTGGATGGAAAACAACTGTTGATCCGCTTGACAGAAACAGCAGGCGGTTCCGGAGATGAGTCCAATGTGGCTGATGTCCTTGCTGCTGCGACAAAGTCACTGGTCGATCAAATTGAATTTGATACAGTGGGGAATCTCGCACTCATTGCCCATGGAGAGAGTGGCGAACCACAACCGCGGATTATGTTGGCTGCACATATTGATGAAATTACGCTCATGGTGGCAAAAATTGAAGTAGGCGGTTTTTTGCGTGTGGCTCAAGTAGGAGGTTTTGACCCTCGCACACTTCTAGGGCAAGAGGTCATGGTTCATGCAAAAAAAAGCTTAATTGGCATTATTGGATCAAAGCCGCCGCATTTGTCTTCACAAGAAGAGCGCAAAAAAGCGATTCCACTTTATGACTTATTTGTCGATCTAGGCATGACAGAGGAGCGTGTGCGAGAACTCGTTTCAGTAGGTGATCGCATTACGATTCACCGACAGACGATGCATTTGCTTGGCAACCGTATGAGTGGTAAAGCGATGGATAACCGCGCGAGTGTCACAGCAATGGCAATTTGTTTGGATGAACTGAAAAAACTGCGTCATCGCGCCGATGTTTATGCTGTAGGTACCATTCAAGAGGAGATTGGCAGTAAAGGCGCACAAACCGCAGCCTTTCGCTATATGCCAGATATCGCCATCGCAATTGATGTGTGTCATGGAGAAACTCCTGGCGTCTCCACGGATCTAGCCAAAAAACTTGGTGGTGGACCTGTACTTACTCTAGGCCCGCGCATACATCCTAAACTGTTTTATGCGATACGGGAGGTCGCGCAACAACAGAATATCCCTCTGCAAATTGAAGTCAGTCAAGGTCCTACCTGGACGGATGCAGATCCTATGCAAATCGTTCAACTAGGGATTCCAACGGCACTCCTCTCCATTCCTCTGCGCTATATGCACACATCTGTGGAAACTCTTGATTTTTCTGATGTGCGCTTGACCGGTGTGTTGTTGGCTCGCTTTATTGCTCAAATTGATGCGGCTTTTGTGGAGGGGCTTACATGTTACTTAGAAAATTAACCGAAGCTTTCGGGCCTTCAGGTTTTGAAGATGAAATCCGTCAAGTTATTTATGAAGAAGTCAAATCTTATGGTGATAAAATTTACACGGATGCACTTGGATCTTTGATTGTAGAAACCAATATGACAGCGCGTGGTCCCAAAATTCTACTCGCTGCACATATGGATGAAGTAGGGTTTATGATTGTTGATATTGAAGACCATGGGCTTTTGCGCTTTCGGCCCCTTGGAGGGGTAGACCCGCGCATTCTTGTGTCAAAGCCAGTACTTGTTGGCAAAGACCGGATTTTTGGCGTTATAGGTTCAAAAGCCGTACATCTCCAAGAGCCAAAAGAGCGCGAACAACCCTTAGAGTTACAACAACTCTACATCGACATTGGCGCACATTCTCGCGAAGAAGCAGAAAAATATATCGCTCCTGGCGATCTAGCTGTATTTGCTACAAAATATGAAGAGATCGGGGAACGCCGCGCCAAGGCAAAATCATTTGATGACCGTGTAGGTTGTGCAGTCCTGATTGAAACCATGCGCAAGAAATTTGATCTGCCCATCGTCTATGCATTTACTGTGCAAGAAGAAACAGGACTTCGCGGTGCAGGGCCCGTCGCTTATCGCATTAAACCAAACCTGGCGCTCGTCGTCGAGGGAACGGTGTGTTTCGATGTCGTGGAGACACCGTCACATGGTCAATCTACGCTTCAAGGTGCTGGACCCGCGATTTCTGTCGTCGATGCCAAAACGATTGCTCATCGCGCATTTCGTGAACACATTGTGCAAGTGGGGACTAAAGAAGGCATCCCTGTGCAACTACGCCGGACAATCGGCGGCGCAAACGACGTTGGAGCCATTCATCTAACGGAAATGGGGATCATCAGTGCGGCAATCAGCATCCCCACGCGCTACATTCACGCACCCTCACAGATGATCAGCCTAGATGACTATGACAACACCGTGCGACTTTTAGAAGCTGTGCTTCGCAGTATTGAACAGGGAGGTTTTTCAGCCTAATGAAAGATCTAATTCGTACATTAACCGTCCCTTCTGGACCATCTGGGGATGAATTTGCAATTAAAGAAAGCATCCTGAGAATTGTTGAGCCACATGTCGATGAATGGTACGAGGATGTATTAGGCAATCTTTACGTCATCAAAAAAGCGCGTTCCGAAATCTCAGAAAAAACGGTGATGATCGTTGCGCACATGGATGAACCTGCCCTTAGTGTGATTGATATCGATGAGGATGGATTTTTGCGCATTGCACCTCTTGGACCCTTGCACGCAGCCTCGCTTGTTGGCGCCCGCGTCGTTTTTGCGCGCACGGGACGACGTGGCGTCGTTGGCGCCGAACATAACGTAGCGTTAAAGGATTTGGAGTTCTCCCATCTCTTTATCGATATCGGCGCACAAACTCAAAGCGATGCGATGCGCGATGTGCAAATTGGGGATGCCGCTACTTTCGCCTATGGATTTGAGGAAGTGGGGAATCAATTGATCGTCGGGCACGCGCTTGACAATCGCGTGGGGTGTGCTTTGCTCATCGACGCTCTACAACATGCACAAAGCGACTACACGATCGTCGGCGTTTTTTCCGCACAGAAAGAAGTCGGTTCCCGCGGAGCAAAAGTTGCGGGTCATCGCATTCATCCGACAATCGCTCTTGTCCTTGACATCAGTCCATCTGGTGATACACCAAAAGCTGAACGTTCATCACTCACTCTCGGAGCCGGGGTTGCAGTAAAAGTACTCGATGCAACAATGGTGGTATCAAAAAAATGGAGTAACCATTTGATTGAAGCAGCAAAAAACGTATCGGCATCGTACCAAATTGAAGTAGCTCCGCGAACGACGAGCGATGCAGGCGCAATTTTCTTGGCGCAATCTGGAATCCCGACATGTGGACTCGCAATTCCTGCACGTTACGTGGGAACTCCATCACAAATGGTGAGCCTTGCCGATGTCACAAGCGCCCAACAAGTTTTACATAATTTTTTATCACTTCTCTCTTAAGAATCTCCTAGAAACTCCAAAATAACCATGCGCAATGGATAGAACATCTCCTGTGCATGGTTATTTTCATGCATAATCGGACACAGCAGACACAGTTTGTAGTATAATGTGACAAATCCCATAAGGAGGGCCAGTGATGTTGCGCTATTTAACTGCTGGGGAATCTCATGGCCCTGCACTCATTGCGATCATAGAAGGTCTACCTGCTTACTTGAATGTCGATATAGAAAAAGTCAATCACGAATTATGGCGTCGTCAACAAGGGTATGGCCGCGGTTTTCGGATGAAGATCGAGTCAGACCAAATCGAATTTTTATCTGGATTGCGGTTCGGAAAAACATTAGGTTCTCCTCTTGCTTTTCGCATTGCAAATCGAGATTATAAAAACTGGGAATCAAGAATGTCTCCTACTGGGAATCCTCCCGATGAGTTAAGTATCGTCACGAAACCACGACCAGGGCATGCAGATTTGGCGGCTACCTTAAAGTATGACTATTCGGATATACGAGATGCACTCGAACGAGCAAGTGCTCGGAACACAGCTACATTAGTTGCTGTTGGAGCGATTGCTCGGCAATTTTTAGCTGTCTTTGGCATTCATCTTTTCTCGCACATCGTTCAAATTGGAAGAATTTCTACATCAGCAGATCTTCTCGCTTCTCTGACCATGGAGCAAATCGCAGCACTTGCCGAACAATCTCCGGTTCGAACGGCAGATGTGGAAGCAGAAAAACAAATGATTGCTGTAATCGATGAAGCGAAAGAGCAAGGAAACACCGTGGGGGGAATCTTTGAAGTCATTGTGACGGGTGTCCCCGTGGGACTTGGTAGCTACGTTATGCCTGATCGAAGACTTGATGGGCGTTTAGCTGGAATGCTCATGAGCATTCAGGCAATCAAGGGAGTCGAAATTGGCGCTGGCTTTGCAGCCGCTCGACAACTCGGTTCTGCTGTCCATGACGCAATCTATTATGATGAAATACGCGGTTTTTACCGGACAACGAACGGGGCTGGAGGAATTGAAGGCGGAATCTCAAATGGCGAACCGATTGTTGTACGTGCCGCGATGAAGCCGATTCCTACTCTGTATAAACCACTGCCAAGTGTAGATCTTGAGACGAAAGAACCCTATTTAGCCGCGATTGAGCGGTCTGATGCATGCGCTGCACCTGCAGCTGCGGTAGTTGGTGAAAATGCGGTAGCATGGGTCATCGCAGAAGCTTTTTTGGAAAAGTTCGGCGGGGATTCGATAAAAGAAGTACAACGTAATTATGAAAATTATCTCACACAAGTAAAGGAGCGTTCGTGAAGTGCAGCAGCAGCTGACAGGTACACCAAAAGAACTCACCGTCACGGCGCAACAAGGTGATTATAAAGTCGTCATTGGCACGGGACTGTTGCAGCAAGCGTCATCATGGCTCACTTCGATCCTCAATCCAAAGACAAGTCTTATGATCGTCTATGATGCAAAATTAGAGTCACTAGGGTATGTAAAAACATTAGAGCAGTCTCTTAAGAAAGAATTTGTCAATGTGTATTCATTCGCTGTTGAGTCTGGCGAATCATCAAAGTCATTGCAACACGCAGCTCGTTTGTACAGTGCCTTCCTTGCAGCAGGGCTTGATCGACGATCTGCCGTGCTCGCCTTAGGCGGAGGCGTTATTGGCGATTTGGCTGGGTTTGCAGCTGCTACGTTTATGCGTGGCATTGATTTTGTGCAAATTCCGACTACACTTCTCGCACACGATGCAAGTATCGGTGGAAAAGTGGCGATTAATCTACCTGAAGGAAAAAATCTAGTCGGCGCTTTTCACGCGCCGCGACTTGTCCTCTACGATGTCGCAACTCTGCAAACGCTCCCTTTATATGAGCGCTCAAGCGGGCTTGCTGAAGCAATTAAACACGGTGTGATTTATGATCCTGAGTTGTTTGCCTATATTGAAGAACACGTCGAGCCCATTCTTTTAGGAGATTCTGACGCCTTGACGCACTTGCTTTATCAATCTTGTAAAGTTAAGGCGAAAATTGTCAGCCAAGATGAACGGGAGTCAGGGATTCGCGCGTTTTTAAACTTTGGGCATACGATCGGACACGCAATCGAAGCGCTGCAATATGGATATTATACGCACGGAGCTGCGGTGGCTATTGGAATGATCTATGAAACAAAGATTGCGCGAAGACTAGGAAAAATCGATGTAGAATTTGAAGATCGCCTGCGCGTATTGCTTGAAAAAGCGCAGTTGCCGACGTCATTGCCTGCAGAACAAAAGTCAAAAGAAGCGATTGATGCGCTGATTGAACACATGCGCCGCGATAAAAAAGCGCATTCACGCAGTTTGCCCTTTATTCTTCCAGAGCGTCTTGGGACGGTGTCTTTCGAAGCATCTGTAGACGAAGCTGTCGTAAGACAAGTTCTCGCTGATTGACCAACTTTACGTTTCGTAGTACGATTACTTTAGCTGACACCTATACTATGCATTGCCACAGAGCCGGCAGTGATAGTCGTCAGAGACGAGAGAGACAGGCGTTTGGTCGCCTTAGTAGCGTGAGCGGAGCAGAGCTGAGCAAAGTTATGAGATCGTGGAAGAGTAAAAAAGTGACGATCTCTTCGCGTATGAGCAGCGACGTTCACGAGAACTAAGGGCTACCCTTGGTTCTTATTTTATATAGTCACAGCTTTTACAAGGAGAGATTAGGATGAAAGAAATTCTACTCAAACTCGCAAAAGGCAATCACTTGACGGAACAAGAGGCAGAACAGGCCATGCATGCAATTATGCGCGGAGAAGCTACTGCTGCGCAAATTGCCGCTTATTTAACATTGTTACAAGCGCGTGGTGAGACCACTGCTGAACTCGTCGGCAGTGCGCGGGCAATGCGCGAACACGCATTGCCACTCCTTGTCGATGACCGCATCGTCGATACCTGTGGTACAGGGGGAGATGGAGCAGGTACCTTTAATATCTCTACAGCTGCCGCCATCGTAGCTGCGGCAGGAGGGGTTCCTGTGGTCAAACACGGAAATCGCGCAGCTTCAAGCTTAGCGGGTAGTGCTGATGTGCTTGCTGCACTTGGCGTAGTCCTCGAACTTCGCCCCGAAGCGGCTACACAGTGCCTTAAAGAAACCGGGATTTGCTTTCTCTTTGCACAAGCATACCACCCCGCGATGAAATACGTTGCCCCAATTCGTCGCGAATTAGGATTTCGCACAATGTTTAATATTTTAGGCCCCTTAACGAATCCAGCTCGTCCAAAACGACAAGTGCTCGGAACGCCCAATCCCGAGATCGCAATGAAAATGGCACATGTGTTAGCGTCACTTGGCAGTGAACATGCGCTTGTCGTCACATCTCAAGAAGGACTAGATGAAATCTCTATATCCGGAATCACTTATTTATTTGAAGTTAAGGATCACACCGTAAGGGAATTAACGATTCGTCCAAGTGACGTAGGACTTCAGGAATATCCATTGGAGAGTGTTCGAGGAGGTACACCTGAACAAAATGCACGGCTGATCGAAGCGATCTTTTCCGGTGAGACTGGGGCGCGACGTGATATTGTCGTGCTCAACGCTGCTGCAGCTTTCTTTGTAGCTGGAAAAACGACATCCATACAAGAAGGAGCACGATTAGCAGAACGGCTGATCGACAGCGGAATCGCTGCCAAGAAACTAGGACAACTGATCGAATGCAGTCGCAAATTAGGAAGTGAAGTGAGCGCATGACGATTTTAGAACGCATCTTAGCAACCAAAAAAACAGAGGTAGCAAAACTAAGAGAACGTATGACTGCAAGCGAATGGGAGCAAAGTATCGAATCACTCCCGGCACCTAAGCCATTTGTGGAGAGTTTACAAGGGAAATCTCCTGTTGCGCTGATTGCCGAAATAAAAAAAGCCTCCCCATCAAAAGGAGTCATCGCCGCAAATTTTGACCCGATCGCAATGGCTAAAGGATATGAGCGCGCAGGTGCAAGCGCCCTTTCCGTTTTGACAGATCGTGAATATTTCCAAGGTTCGAGTAATGTTTTACAATCGGTTCGCATAATCACACAACTGCCCATTTTACGCAAGGACTTTATCATTGATGAATGGCAGGTTTATGAGACGCGTGCAATGGGCGCTGACGCGATTTTACTGATTGTCGCTGCACTCTCCGATGAACGACTTACAGCACTATACAAACTTGCCCTACATCTCGGATTAGCCCCTTTAATTGAAGTGCATTCCCTCCACGAATGGGAGCGAATACGTCCCCTTTATCCGCGCATTGTAGGGGTTAACCACCGTGATTTACACACATTTCAGGTGGATTTGCAGCTTACTGAGAAGTTGGCAAATGAAGTAAGAGATGATGTGATTCTGGTCAGCGAAAGTGGAATTCGTACGTATGAAGATGTAAGACGTGTACAATCCTTTGGTGCGCAGGCCATTTTGGTCGGAGAAACTCTCATGCGTTTTGGTCCAGAAAAAGTTGAACAGGGGATTGCTCAGTTGCTTGGAAGGGAGCAATCCCCATGACACGAGTAAAACTTTGCGGGTTGCGCAACGTGAATGATGTCCTTGCTGCACAAAACGCGAAGGCAGATTATATTGGGTTTGTGCTTGCTAAGAGCAAGCGCCAAGTTACGGACAAAGAAGTCGTAACAGCAATCGAACCACTGGACCGCAGCAAGTCTGTCGGACCCAAACCCGTACTCGTCCTCGTCGATGAAACTGTTGAAAAGATCGTTTCTTTGTGTAAGACAACAGGTGTTTTGCACGTTCAATTGTGTGGTCGGGAAGCGCCTGCGACTTGTTCTTTGTTGCGTGAAAAATATGGACTTACCGTGTGGAAAGCTTGGGGCGTGCGCGGCACAGAGGAAGATCAGATGCTAGCGCACTATGTCGGTCATGTTGATGCGATATTGCTTGACACCTATAAAGCAGGGAGCCACGGAGGGACAGGTCACTTCTTTGATTGGCAGCAGATTCCCCGCTTGCAAGTCCTGCTACCCGAAACTCCGCTTGTTATAGCTGGTGGATTATCTCCCCATACAGTAGGGTCTGTAGTTGCCAAGTATCATCCTTTTGCGGTAGATGTTTCGTCCGGAATTGAAACGGATGAGCAGAAAGACCCTGATAAAATGAGAGAATTTGTGAATGCTGCGAGGAGTGGATTGGATGTATCCTGATCAGAATGGACGTTTTGGCGAGTTTGGTGGAAAATATGTACCGGAAACCTTGATGTCTGCATTGACAACGCTCGAAGAAGATTACTCACGTTTAATTCAGGATACAGATTTTCAAAAACAATTGCGTTATTATTTGCGCAACTATTCTGGACGTCCGACACCTCTGTATTATGCTCGCCATTTCACAGAGCATGTAGGGGGAGCAAAAATTTACTTAAAGCGTGAAGATCTTAACCACACGGGTGCCCATAAAATCAACAACACCCTCGGCCAAGGTCTACTTGCTAAAATGACCGGAAAAAAACGCATCATTGCAGAGACGGGGGCAGGACAACACGGAGTAGCTTCAGCAACCGTTGCAGCATTACTCGGGTTGCAATGCACAGTTTTTATGGGCGAAGAAGATATGGAACGACAAGCGTTAAATGTGTTTCGCATGCGTTTGCTGGGCACAGAGGTAGTGCCTGCAACATCAGGGACAAAAACGCTAAAAGATGCAACAAATGAAGCGATTCGCTATTGGGTTGAACACGTAACCGATACGTACTACATCATCGGTTCTGTCGTTGGACCGCATCCCTATCCAATGATGGTACGCGATTTCCAACGTGTGATTGGAGATGAGACAAAAGAGCAGATTTTGGAACAAGAAGGTCGTCTTCCCGATGCAATTATCGCGTGCGTAGGCGGTGGGAGTAACGCTATGGGCATCTTTTATCCGTTTGTTCACGATCTACAGGTAAAACTTATTGGCATTGAAGCGGCAGGGGAAGGGATTGACACACCTCGTCATGCAGCGTCCATCGCAAAAGGGAGAAAGGGAGTCTTACACGGATCAATGACCCTCTTGTTGCAAGATGAATATGGGCAAGTTCAGCCTGCTCACTCTATTTCAGCTGGACTCGATTATCCTGGGATCGGGCCTGAACACGCTCACCTTTTCACGAGCAAGCGCGCATCTTATGAACCCATCACAGATCAAGAAGCCTTAGATGCATTTGTTACACTCGCTCGAGTAGAAGGAATCATTCCTGCGCTTGAATCGGCACATGCAATCGCATATGCAGAAAAATATGCAAAGACACTTCCTCGAAACGCCATTGTTATTGTTAATTTATCTGGGCGCGGCGATAAGGATGTGCACACCGTAGAGCGTTTGTTGGGAGGAGAACTCGCATGACGATCCGAGGCAGGGAAGCAATTGAAAATAGGTTGCGACAACGCGGCAAACGCGCGGCATTCATCCCTTTTGTGGAAGCGGGTGATCCTAACGAGGCGTATAGTTTACAATTGATTGTCGAACTTGCACAGTTCGCTGACGTGATTGAAATTGGAATCCCGTATTCCGATCCATTAGCAGATGGACCCGTAATTCAAGCAGGGTCTCTGCGCGCACTCCAGGCAGGGATGACACTTAAAAAGGCACTTGCGCTGATTGCGCGCGTGCGAGCCGTCACAAATGTGCCCATTGTTGTTTTTACCTATGTCAATCCGGTCATTCAATATGGCCCCGAACGTCTTTTACAAGCTTGTACTGAAGTGGGGGCAGACGGACTTATTATTCCGGATTTACCTTACGAAGAAAGTGAAGAAATCAGACAATTGGCTGATCGTTTTAAACTCGCGTTGATCCCATTGATCTCCTTGACAAGCCAAGAGCGCATCACAAAAATCGCTGCAAGTGCTACCGGTTTTGCCTACTGTGTCTCATCACTAGGTGTCACTGGAGAGCGTGCAAATTTTGCTGCGGATCTTGAGGAATTTGTCAAAACAGTTAAGGCAGCAAGTCCTGTCCCAGTTGCTGTAGGATTTGGAGTCAGCCAACCTGAACACGTTCGAACCCTTTCGGCCTATGCGGATGGTGTCATTGTTGGGAGTGCGCTTGTCAGACGCTGTCAGGAGATCGCTGCCGCGCAAAATGCACACCAGCCAGAACTCGCTGACAAAGCGCTACACGAACTGATCCAGTTTGCCCGTTCGCTCTCAGATGCCGCTGCATCCGCTGAGTGATTCAAAAATTTCAAGAGTTGAGGAACAAAGGGTAAAGGAGCGTCCGCACTTGTCAGAAACGCAACGAACATTTAAGAAATTGTGCCTTATCGGTTGTGGTCTCATTGGAGGATCCGTAGCTCTTGCTCTAAAGTCGACTCGGCAGATTGAACACGTCGTAGGTCTTGATATCCACCTTGATTCCTTACACATCGCTCTCGAGCGTGGGGTAATCGATGAAATCGGAACCAGCCTCAAATCTGCTCTATGGCAGGCGGATCTTGTCGTCCTTGCAACACCTATTTCTGAGACAGTTGCTATTTTAGAAGAGATCTCCAAATTTGAAACGCAATTGGCGCAAGAAGCGATTATCACAGATGTGGCAGGAATCAAGGCCAATGTGGTAGACGCAGCTGCAGAGTTGTTTACGCATGCTGTCTTCATCGGAGGACATCCGATGGCTGGATCAGAGAAATCAGGAGTTTCCGCAGCGAATGCTTTACTGCTGGAAAATGCAGTATATGTCTTGACGCCGTCTGTAAAGACCCCGCAAGACCGATTGCATGAATTGACGAAACTCTTACAAGCTACGGGGGCACGTGTAAAATGGTTATCTCCCCATTTACACGATCGCGTTGTCGCAGCGATCAGTCATGTCCCTCATGTGATTGCTGCTCTATTAGTAAATCAAGTACAAAAGCGTGCGAGTACTGAACCCCTTTACGTAGAACTTGCAGCAGGAGGTTTTCGAGATATCACGCGCATCGCTTCGAGTGATCCGAAACTGTGGCGTGATACCTCTCTTGAAAATCACCGAGAGATCATCCCCTTACTTGATGAGTGGATCGAGCAAATCAGTTCATTGAAGCAGTTGATTGAACAGCGCGAAGCAGCTCAAATTGAATCTTTGTTCGCCAATGCACGAACTTTTCGCGACGCCTTGCCCGTAAAGTCTACAGGCGCAATTCGCGCAGTATTTTCCTTGATGGTCATTGTACCAGACATACCTGGACTTATCGGACGGATTGCTACCCTCCTTGGCGAGTCGTCCATCAGTATCCGCAATATTGGCATACTTGAAAGTCGTGAAGGCGACGATGGACAACTTTTATTGCAATTTGACACAGCTGATTTTGCCGATCGCGCTGAAGATATTTTGCGAAAACATAATTACCAGGTGATTGCCCAACAATGAAAACGCATTCTTAACCTGTTGACTTCCCATAAATATGTCGAGTATGATAAGACAGGATGTGTAACGCAGTTTCTCTCCACTCCTATAATCTCTCTCTTGGCTCGCATGGGCAATCTCATGCGAGTCCTTTTTATTCCTATAAATGAATATTGTGGACTGAGATGAGAAATACTACTCCACATACGGTGTAATTTCTCTCGGGGTGATCCTATGCGACTCGCAGACTGCCTGAATCAAAGCGATATCAGTAAGTTGCGTAAAATTGCTCAGCGCCACACCATAAATTGTCCATTATATTCCAAAAACACATTGTTACAAGAAATTTTAAATCGCTTTAGTGATCCAAATTATCTTACAGAACGACTGAATGCGTTGTCTCCACAGATTCAGTATGCCTTGCAAGAAATCACGCTTGAGGGAAAAGAGGAGTTCGCTGAAGCCGAGCTGCTGACACTTTTGCGTCGTCGCCACCCACTTTCTGACAAGTCCGTCGAAGATGAGCCTCATCGTCTGTTAAGTGACTTACTTGAAGAAGGCATCTTTTTCGCCACAGGATCCCCATCACAACGTGCATATCGCTGTCCAACTGAAATTTGGTCGCGTATTTTAAATTTAGAAACAAAAAAATTGCGCCAAACGATCCAAGAAAGTTCGCGCACACCTCAATGGGTGCGTAACGATTTCAATGCACTCGCACACGATGCGGTTACTTTTCTCCTCTTCCTTGCTCGTCATGAGATCAAATTGACGCAGGATGGTGTTATTTTCAAGCGTCAACAATCGCAAATTCTACAACTATTTGAAATTAAAGAAGACATTCTCCCAGCTCACATAGGGTTTCGTTTTGGTTATGGCAGGAGATTTCATGATTATCCAGATCGCTTTGCACTTCTCTACGATCATCTATATGCAGAAGGTTGTCTGATCGAAGACCCCTCTGGTGTTCTTTTGCTCAATGAGGAAAAGAGCGGCACATATCTCACCCAATCTGAAGATATACGCCAAGAAAAGTTATTTCGTTTTTATATGCGCACCTATCGCTCATCGATTCCTACACTTTGGCGAATTGTTTCGAGAATGGGGAAGCTCACGGCCAATACTTGGGTATATGCACAGTCACTCGAACAATCGCTACTCGCTTTTGTCACAGATTTCTATTATGAATCTAAGACTCAGATCTATCCGAACCGCATTTTGCAGATGCTTATCTATTTAGGATTTATCGCACAAGGAACAGATACGGGAGGTGACGTCTACTATCAACTCACTGAGAATGGTGAACGTTGGTTAGAAACGACAAAAGAAGTAGCGAAGAGTCAAGCGACCACGCGTTGCACATCCCGTCCACTTGCAGTCATTCAACCTACATTTGAAATCTTAGTCCCGCAGGAAGCTGATCATGTGTATACATGGGATCTTCAAAAGTTAGCCGAACCCGTGCATCGGGATCATATAAGCATCTATCGTCTTACACGGGATAGCATTTATCACGCGATGCTAAACGGCTGGACACTCCTACAAATTCGCGAATTTCTACAGACAATCAGCGGCGCAGAAATTCCTGAAAATGTAGATCGCTGTTTGAATGACTGGGGTGAAGAATACGGGAGTATCTCCATGCAAATGTATTGCGTTGTCACGTGTAAAGATCAAGAGACATCTGAATCACTGGAACAATTAGACGCTATTGTTAAACGTTCGCCTGTGCGTCTCAATCCTCAGTCTCTTGGTTTTGCTGTTGGCGACGCAGACTCTTTGCTCGATCTTTTTATTAAATTGGGTTTTCTCGTCGCTTATCCACTAGAACTAAAGACACAATTTGCAAAACAGTCCTAAAGCAAAATTCCTCAGAGTAAAAGCCATATTTATAAGATATAGATTGCCTTTCTCAGGCAATTTTTTTGTTTCTTTTGCAACAGCAGGAAAGCGACAAGGTATTGGCGAATACATCATTATAAAGAAGCAAACATTCACACTTTTACGCGGATTGTCTGGGAGGCTAACAGGAGGCGAACCCACATGAAAAACGTCATTACGGTCGCAGATAAAAAGCATTTTATCACCTGGTTTCTCGAACACTACGAGTTGCGCAATCCAGAGGCAGAATGGCTCCTGCAATATTTAGCATCTAATGACCAATTGTTGGCAAAGGTTCATTTTACAGAACAATTTCGCAACTCGAAAAAATCGATTCTTATGTCAACGACTTGTGTACAAATGACTGGCTTCAAATTTTATAAAAATAAGCGCGTGACTTCCGATGTAGAGAAAGCGTTTCTCGATGTGCATACTCATCCCGATGAAGATGTCTACGTCACACTCTACTATCGTGGTCGAAGCGATTGCGTCCACTATTTATCCGTGGTTGAAAACTTACAAGAAGCGATGAGCAAAGCGACACCCACTGACATACTCATAGAATTACAAGTCGAACTCTTACTTGATCACATTGAACAAACTCATCGTAAAGAGCAATTGCTGCGAGCGATCGATGAAGCGTTAGATCGGATGGATCGTGATGCATTTATTACACTGAGTGAAAACTACAGAAAGTTTCTACAAATTGTTCACCAATAGGACTGATTTCTCCATTGTGCGGATCTAGAAAGAGAGGTATGATATGAAGTATAATGTAACTTGCAGCTTCATACTAGATTGCGCTCAATTCCGATCTTCGGAAGCGGGGGACCCAAGTTTTTAGGGGTGAATCGAATCTTTAGATTCGTAGGGCAGCTCTCAGCCCGAATCCGACAGCTAACCTCGTAAGCGGAAAGAGGGGTGGATAGTTATGCGAATAACTACTTCCGTTTTCTTCGCGCTTCCGTGACCAGATGAAACTGTCACGGTTTTTGTTTTCTAGGCGTGTAAAAATGAAAAGGGGAGATTGACATGACTTTTATTCATGATATCCAAGAAGGCGTTAGACATGGCATTGAACTTGAAGAAACGTCGTCAGAAACATGCATTTGCTCCGTCGTAACTCATGAAGTGACCATGTATTGTAATACGCTTGACGATACGGAGACATTGCATCGTGAAATTCCAGAGATTGCCCAGCATGCACTGATCGGTGTCATCTTTAGTCGTGTTCCTCTGCACAGCTTTGCTGTTTCTGAGACGACGCGTGGAGTATTGCATGGACTTGTATGCGCCGGACTTGACGTTTCTTATGTAACCCGATCGGTAAGTCAAGGAATTCGCGAGGCTCTTTCCCTCTATGACCGTTATTCACCTGAAATGGAGCAAGCCATTCACCAAGGAGTTCAACAGGCTTTGCGTGATCTTGGGATGAAACGTCTAGAAGATGATCAAGCGCTTGATTTACCTGGTTACTTTGTCAATCAAACAGCGACGTTTGGACTTGCGCGATTTTAAGTGTCTGGCTTATCAAGGAACATTCTACAACACGCAGAACGATCGCTTTGGGGACTGCGTGTTGTTTTACTTTAAAAAGGAGTATGCACATGCGTTTTGAAGAACTGAATATAGGTAAGATTGAGGCAGTACGCGGTAAAATAGATACGATATTGATGACTTTTGGCGGACTAACCTGGCGGCCCGCGCACCTTCCGATCGGGACTACCTGGTATATTCTAAGAAAATTACGTGACGAAGTAGAAACTGCATTTGGAGAGCGCATTCTCACTTTACCTGTTCAGTCCATTGATACAACCTTTGATGACTCTGCAATTGCAAAACTCCCACAGGAATCATATGGTTCATTCGTTACCCACTATGTGCAAGAATTAATGCGCCACTTTGAGGTTCGTCAAATTATTTTACTCACGGATAGTCTCTATAAAGAACAACTTATCCTCCAGACCTTATCTCAAGAAACAGTGCAAAAGCTGCGAATCCTTCCTTTTGTGTGGTGGCGGGATGGATTGCGTTTGGACGGCGAAACAAACGTTGCAGCACAAAACACCTTTATGCAAACGCACGAGTTTCATCCATCTGGTGTTTTAGAGACTGCATTGATGATGGCGCTTGCAGATCATCTTGTCGTCCGTGACAAAGCGAGTCTTCTGCGTTATCGTGCACAAGATGCGAGCACGCATGAAGGGAGTCTGTTATGGAATCAGTTGGTGCGCCAACTCTTGCAGCAAGCGCACCATTTTTTAAGCGAGTGAAACTTCTTTACTATCTTGTAAAACCTTCACCTAAAACATCGTTTACATCATTTAAAACAACAAATGCGCGATCGTCAATTTCGTGGACAAGCTGCTGCAGACGTACAACTTCATCGCGGCTAACAACACAGTAAACAATTTGTTTTGCTTCCCCTGTATAGCCACCCTGACCGTAAAACAGGGTGGTACCTCGTCCCATTTCTGTGTGAATGCGATCAGCAATTTCATTCCAGTGATCGCTGATAATCATCGCTGCGCGAGAAGCTGAAATCCCTTCAATTACAAAATCAATCACGCGACTAGAGACAAATAACGCAACCAGTGAGTACATCGCGGTTTCCATATTGATCACTAATGCGACCAATGAGATGACGACCACATCTGAAGCAAACATGATTCGCCCCATCGAATGATTGAAAAAATGTCGTACGATCCGCGCCAAAATATCGACGCCCCCAGTGGTCCCACCGCTGCGAAAAATAATGCCTAGACCTGCTCCACAAATAACTCCGCCATAGAGAGCTGCAAGGAGTCGATCGTGTACAGGCTCAGCTAGATGTTGCGTCAAAACAGTAAAAATAGACACAGCAACAACACCTAGCATCGTCTTTATAATGAATTTTCGTCCAAAAAAGTGCCACCCTAAGATAAGGACAGGAATATTTAAAATCAAAAAAGAAGCCCCAATAGGAATGGACATTTTATATAATAAAACGATTGAAAGACCAACAAATCCCCCTTCTGCCAATTGATTGCCTACGATAAATGCATTTAACCCAATCGAATAAATGAAGCTTCCCAAAACGATGAGTAAATAGGGTAAACTGCGTTTCACAAAGCACACTCCCTGCGTTTTCATACCATTTGGCTTTCATTATAACCTGATTAGTCGACGTTCACTAAGCAGAATCATCATAAGAATAAAAAGTCCTACATAGCCAAAGATGGGATACGCTATACTGACGATGCGAGCAAATCCCACTTGACATACAAGGAGAGCTGCACTTAGCACGACAATTACCCAGCGAAAGTAGGAGTGTTTGGCGTTGCGAGACAGCTCACTTGCGATTCCATACACATTGCCAAGTAAGGTTGAAAATATTTCTGCCCATAAGATGATCACAAAACTATAGCGTAACATAGGGGGGAGAGATAGCGCTAAATGACCCATGGGCACCTCATATTGGAGCCCATCAGGATACATTTTAACAAGGAGCAAATGTAGTAAAAACAACAACAATCCGAGTCCGACTGCCCCAAGCAATGCCCCGCTGATTAAAACCTTTCTCCGACTCGCTACGTGACCAAGTGGGACTAAGACAGTGAAAGAAAGCCCTACGTTTAATCCAGCATAGGTAAACGCAGAAAAGAGCAGTTTCCATGGACTAAGAATAGGTACGGAGCTTGGAATCGCGAGCTGCATGATCGCCCCATGATTTGTCCACCACACATAGAGAAAGAGAACCACGACAAATACCACTAAAAAGGGGACGATCACTGAATTCACAGACATCATCCCACGCATTCCTAACGCCAAAGTCAGTGCTGTCACAACCCCTGTGAATATTGCACTCATGCCAAATGACCAGTGAAACTGTTCAGACAATAAAGCCCCGCTGCCTGCCATCATCGCAATCGTTATCCCAAACAACAAAATGAGTAACATTCCACTGATTAAGCGACTTGTCCCTTTACTCATGACACTTTCCGAAACATCAGAGAAAGTTGGCGCGCCATGCATCGGACCTAGTGACATCGCATACAGACCAAAAACGAAAAACAAAAGAGTAGTCAAGCCAATTCCAAGTACTGCATATGATCCATAGCGCGTAAAAAATTGTAAAACTTCTTGGCCAGATGCGAATCCTGCACCTACAACCGTTCCGATATAGGTCGCAGCGATTTGCAGAGCAGTCATAATCTCTTTTTGGCGCACCTTATTCACCCCCATACACGTGTATTCAATAAATAGTAAAAACATGCTAGCTTGTACTCTTTATAGCCTGATCGCCATAGAATGAGGCAGGAGGTGCGGCAAATGTCGCTATTTCAAGCTTTGCTGCTTGGGACTGTACAAGGATTCACTGAATTTTTGCCCATCAGCAGTTCCGGCCACTTAGTTTTAGTTCAACATCTTTTGCATTGGAAGGGGGATTCATTAACATTTGATGTTTTTTTGCATTTTGGCACATTACTAGCCGTCCTTATTGCTCTGCGCAAAGAATTGCGCGAACTTGCCCTACATCCATTCTCTCGCCTCACAATACTTCTCACTTTATCCACTCTGCCAACAGTAGCCATTGGACTCCTATTTGAAAAAACGTTTGAATCCATCTTCCATTCTGGTGCAACGCTTGGAATTGAGTTTTTTCTAACAGGAACTCTGCTGCTGTATGTTGAATCACTTCCACCTAAGAAAGTGCCGACTCTGGCTCGCGACATGCATTATCAAAGTGCCTTTTGGATCGGACTTGCTCAAGGGGCAGCCATATTCCCAGCATTATCGCGCTCTGGCCTCACTTTGTGTACAGCACTTGGGCTTGGTATTGATCGGAGCGAGGCCGTGCGTTACTCATTTTTACTGTCCGTGCCGATCATTCTCGGAGCTTCTTTATTCAAATTAAAGAATGTAGCGGCAATGCACTTCTTACTTAGTCCTGCACTTTTCATTGGAATGGGGAGCAGTGCGCTCACTGGTTATCTCGCCATTCGCTTTCTTCTAAAGTTCATTGCCAAAGCGAGTTTACGTCCTTTTGGAGTTTACACGATCCTTCTTGGAGTTCTCATCATGAGTGACCAATGGATCTTCCATCGATTCTTCTAATTCTTCCTCTGTACCTTGGTGTTTCTATCCATGACAAAGCGGCGAGTGGGGGATTGTCCTCGCCGCTTTGTCATGGACTTAGGCACGTTTTGTCATCTCCTCAGAACGCGCGCTATCTATGCACCTTTGGAATAGAAAAAGGCAATTTTGAAACGCTTTACAAAATGTATCGATAGGGAAACCGCCGAAGCAATCGCAAGCAATGCAACCCACGTTGTAATTTCTGTTAAAGAATTGGCCCAGGACATAAGTCCGCCTGTCATCGGAGCCATTGCAGCTACGGCGTGGGGAACCATTGCAATACGCGTGCCGATGCCCATTTTATAAAAAACAACGGTCAAAACGGCTGCGATGAACGCCTGGTAGATACGTGCAATCACATAGGGTCGAAAACGAATATCTGTGTCTGTAAGCACACTGGCAACCTGTGCATGAACGGCTAAGCCACTCCACGCGATGATTGCACTTGCCACACTTAAACGTTCCACAAGAGTGGCAGATGCAGTGGCAGTGGCAGCAGACCCAATGTCAATCTCAAATAATCCCTTAATCAGCGGGGTAATGAGAGAAGGGTTTAAATGAATGACCTGAAACAGCGCCGCAAGCGGCAAGGCGAGCAGACCGACAACTCCGATTTGAGTCATCACCCGCAATAAAACGGCAAAGAAAATGATAAATCCGCCAATCATCAGCAAAGTCCTCACGGAATCTGTGACAGCATCGCCAAGCAACTTGCCAAAGGGACGATTATCTGCTGCACGTGCGCGCATCATCTCTTGATAGGCACGTTTCCACATCGCGACTCTTTCTTTGGGTTTAGAGTCTACATGAGGGCTCTGATACCGTTCTTCTTTGCGACCGTAAAACTTAAAGGTGAGCCCGACTAGAAGCGCTGACAAATAATGTGCAAGAGCCAGCAAACCACCGAGTGCAGGCGATTTAAACATGCCAACAGCTACAGCTCCAAACATAAAGAGTGGATCTGCAGTATTCGTGAAAGCCAGTAAACGCTCCCCTTCCACACGCGTACACGCACCCGTGCGGCGAAATTTGGCGGCAATGACAGCATCCATAGGATATCCTGCGGCAAGCCCCATAGATAATGCAAATGCACCTACTCCGGGAACGTTAAAAACGGGGCGCATCAAAGGTTCGAGAAAAACGCCTAGCGCATTCACTACTCCCAGACCAAGCAGTAAATCGGATAAAATGAAAAAAGGGAGCAGCGAAGGAAAGACGACATCCCAAAAGACTTTGAGTCCTTCAATGCCTGTTTCAAAACCTTGTTCGGGATATACGACCAGAGACGCTGTGAACAAAACGACAACAGTCGCAAGCAACATCGTCCCGATCTGTTTGCGGCGCCTTTGCAAGCAGATCCCCTCCGTCTATGGTACATGCAGTCACTGTTAAAACTATGATGGCTGTCCATGAGTTATGAGGATATAATACAAACTGAACCTATTTGCTAAGGAAAGCGAGGAATTGGGTTGAGCAAAACTCTAGCGATGTTACAACGCGAAGTAGACGATTATATTTCGCAATTCGAAGTAGGATACTTTAAACCCATGACGCTTGTCGTTCGCCTCGCTGAAGAACTAGGGGAACTCGCTCGCGAAGTGAATCACTCGTATGGTGAAAAGCCTAAAAAAGCAACTGAGCCAGACGGGGATATCGCCCTCGAATTAGGTGACCTACTCTTTGTACTCATCTGCCTCGCAAATTCCCTTGGCATTGATCTGACTGAGGCACATGACGCAGTGATTGAAAAATTTCAAACGCGTGATCGTGATCGCTTCACGCGTAAACAGTCCTTACAGTCTGAAAACAACTGAAAATGAAAGAAAGGTGTTGCACGTGGAACCAATTCGCGTGGTCATTGCTGGGATTCGAGGTAAAATGGGCCGAGAAGCGGTGTTGGCTGTTACCAACGCGAAAGGCATGACCCTCGTTGCTGGCATTGATCGTCCTCGTACATATACAGAAGCATCTGTTGCATCAGCAGATGTTTCATTCCCGATCTACACAGATCCAAGCCTCTGTTTTGTCGAGCAAAAGCCTGATGTTTATGTAGATCTCACTGACGCAAAAGGAGCGCAAAGCAATGCCTTAGCCGCAGTGGAAGCAGGGGTGCGTCCTGTAATTGGGGCGACAGGACTAGATGCGGAATTTTTGCAGATGCTCGATCAAGAATTGCAACAAGCGGAACTTGGCGGCCTATTTGCGCCTAATTTTGCGATTGGAGCCTTGCTCATGATGAGAATGTCTGCGCTCATAGCCCCATTTTTGCCAGACATCGAAATTATTGAGTACCACCATGCAACGAAGAAAGATTCGCCTTCGGGTACAGCGAAAAAAACAGCTGAAGAAATCGCTCGCGCATTGATTGAAAGCGGGAAAGAAGTGCCACCTATACCAATTCACAGCGTTCGACTCCCTGGGTTTGTAGCACACCAAGAAGTCATTTTTGGGGGAAACGGCGAGCATCTGACCATTCGTCACGATTCCATGTCACGTGTGAGCTTTATGCCGGGGATATTATTAGGAATCCAGCGCGTGATGAACGTCGTAGGACTCGTAAACGGACTTGAACACTTTCTGTTTTAGTTGCGGTGTATACTAGGAGGGATCTGGATGCGTATCGCACTTGTAGCACATGATGCCAAAAAAGAAGATATGGTTAATTTTGCCATTGCCTATCAAGCTCTGTTTCAAGGTCATGAATTGTATGCGACAGGGACTACGGGAAAGCGCATCATGGAATCCACGGGGCTCACCATCCAACGCTTTCAGAGTGGACCACTTGGCGGCGATCAACAAATTGGAGCGCTGATTGCAGAAAACCGCCTCGATTTGCTGATTTTTCTTCGTGATCCGTTGATGGCGCAACCTCATGAACCTGACATCACGGCATTACTTCGACTCTGTGACGTACATAATGTACCCGTAGCCACCAACATGGCATCTGCTGAATCGTTGTTGCGCGGAATTTGGCGCGGGGATCTTGATTGGCGCAAAACGGCAGAACCCAATGAACCGCTTGTATGAGCGTACACATGGGTAAAGTGAAGGAAACTATCGATCGATCTTCGTAGTGTCATCTTATGCCCACAGGCAGTTTCAGGAGGTGGACAGAATGGCTGAAACTTTTATTCTCGCCTTTGGCGCTCATCCGGATGATGTCGAATTGGGGGCAGGCGCAACTTGTGCTTTACACGCAAAAGACGGAGTTGTCATTTGTGATTTAACAGCCGCTGAGATGTCTTCGAATGGAAATCCTGAATTGCGATGGAAAGAAGCGACTAAAGCGGCTGAAGAACTTGGGGTAGCCGCTCGAATCTGCTTGGGATTGCGAGATCGCGGACTTTTACCTAGTGCTGATACGATTTCTGCGATTGTAAAGGTCATTCGCACCTTTCAGCCACAAGTTGTATTAGCTCCTCACACCCATGACCGACATCCTGATCATGGTCACTGCGCAGAACTCGTTCGTGAAGCTTTGTTTACATCAGGGCTCAGAAAACACGAGGATGGATTGCCACCACATCGTCCATCTGCTTTTTATCAGTATTTTATCAACGGAATGCATCAGGCATCTTTCGCCGTTGACGTTTCTTCGGTGTATGAAAAAAAGCGTTCTGCATTAGCCGCATATTCATCGCAGTTTTATCCTAGCAGTGGTGTCGCAACGCCACTCACGCAAAGCTCTTTTCTTCCTATGATTGAAGGACGCGATCGGATGTTTGGACAAGCGATCGGGTGTGATTTTGCCGAAGGATTTTGGCAAACCGATCCACTTTATGCAGCTTCATTGCGAACGAATCTAAAATAGTATTTCGCGAAGGAGGGGAACCGACCATGAAAATTGGAATAAGTTGCTATGCCACCCTTGGAGGATCTGGAGCAGTTGCCACTGAACTTGGCAAGGCACTCGCGATGCGTGGCCATGAAGTGCATTTCATCGTGTCTGGAACCCCGTTTCGCCTTGGATATCTCGGTTACTTCATGGAGAATATCTATATCCATGAAGTAGAAACCACATCGTATCCAGTACTGCAATCATCTCCTTATGATTTGGCGCTCTCTGCAAAAATGGCAGATGTCATTCGCCATTTTGACTTAGACATTTTGCATGCACATTACGCCATTCCATACGCAGTGTGTGCATTTTTGGCGCGCGAGATGCTCCATTCACACAAAGTACGCATCGTCACGACGTTGCACGGTACAGATATAACGGTTTTGGCGCAAGATCCACTGCTGCGTGATGTCATTCGCCTTGGCATTGAAAAAAGTGATGCGGTCACTGCAGTATCGCAAAGCTTAATCGATCAAACCAATGAATTGTTTGAACCGGCCTGCCCCATCATTAAGATTCACAACTTCGTCAATTTACATCAATATCGCAGGCTTGAAAGTCCGAAGTTAAAACGACGAATTGCACCAAACGGAGAGAAAATCTTATTGCACATGTCAAACTTCCGCGCGGTCAAGCGTATCCCTGATGTCATTGAAATTTTTCGTCAGGTTCGCCGCGAATTGCCTGCAAAATTATTGATGGTGGGCGAAGGACCAGAACTTGATGCCGCGCGTAAGTTAACTTGTAAAGAGGGCATTGCTGATGATGTGCTGTTTTTAGGAAAACAAGACGAAGTTGCCCCGCTTTTATCACTGGCTGATTTGCTCCTTTTGCCATCACAGAAGGAGAGTTTTGGCCTTGTCGCTTTAGAAGCAATGGCATGTGGAGTACCAGTCATTGGTTCAACTGCTGGAGGAATTCCAGAAGTTGTTGAACATGGTGTCTCAGGATATTTAGCTTCTGTTGGAGATACAGAAAAAATGGGCGAGTATGCGCTATCTCTCTTACAACATCCCGAGAACTGGAAAATATTTTCAAGTGCTGCACGTAAACGCGCAGCACATTTTACAATGGAAGAAAAAGTGTCACAATATGAATCTCTATATCAACGACTTGTTTTACAACCACAGGAATGTGAGTCATGAAGAAGTATCCTTTTTTTTCAGATGACGAGAGGTTGCAAAGTGTCAAAAAACTTCTTCAACAGTTGCGCAAAGCCGGATTTAAAGCCTATATTGTCGGTGGAGCTGTGCGTGATCTACTATTAAATCGGTCGATCAACGATATTGATCTTACCACGGACGCTACACCCTCTGACCTACTTGGCCTCTTTCCAGACGCAAAGTTAACTGGAATAGCGCATGGAACTCTTACCGTAGTAGACAAAGGATATGCCTTTGAAGTGACCACATTTCGAACGGAAGGCCCTTATCGAGATGGGAGACGTCCTGCCTTTGTTACATTCGAAACGGATTTAATGAAAGATCTTAGTCGACGAGACTTTACGATGAATGCGATCGCAATGGATGAAGAGGGCATTTTCTATGATCCATATGATGGGATTTCCGACCTTGCCCGCAAAGAAATTAGGGCCGTTGGTGAACCTGAGTTGCGATTTCGCGAAGATGGCTTACGCATAGCGCGCGCCTATCGCTTTTCTGCAATGCTAAACTTTACGATTGCACCTGAGACAAAGCAAGCGCTACAGCATTGTGCGACAAAATTAGGACAAGTTTCAATGGAAAGACGTCGTGACGAGTGGACAAAATGGCTAACGTATGCCTCTGCAACCGATTGTGCAAACTTGCCACAACAAATATTTTCCCAGTGGACAGGTCTTACCGTGCCAAAGACAGTTCTACAGTGCAAATTTTACTCGATGATTCACGGGTATCTAGATCGTCTTGCTCTAATGAGTTTAGCAATAAATAACAATGCCACTGACAAACCAGAGGAGTCAACCGTGCAACTGCTCTCCTCCATGAAATATTCACGTAAAGAAATGCGCGAAGTTGCTGCTTTGGTAGTAATTGCATCTTCCTACTTACGTGAACCACCTAGCTTTTTACCATTACAGTGGACATCGCTCTTAGCGCAGATTGGGGAAAGTGGTCTCATCAGAGCGGTACACATAGCGAAAGCCATGCAGTTCGCGCGCAGCCAAGAACCTTGGAATGTGAATTGGCGCATAGAAAGCGAGCGCGAAGTCACTGACTTACTCGCGCACAGCCCTTTACGGAGTCTGCACGATCTTGCCGTGACAGGCGAAGATCTTCTAAAAAGCTGTAACTTGCGGGGCAAAGAGATTGGAGCAGCACTCTCTCTTTTATATGAAAACGTCTCACAAGGCGTGCTGCGAAATGAGCGTGCGGAATTAATGAGATACATCCATTCCCTTAAACACCTTTTGCAAGGAGGTGATGAAATTGAGCGAAAACCCTAAACTCTTTGCATCAAGAATTCAAGCTGAACTAGATGAAGAACTACGCGCACTCCCACTGTATGTTTTTGATGAAGTGGAATCGACCAATGATCTAGCCTATCAGTTCATTGCACAATCAAGTCAACCAATCTTAGCCGTGCTAGCGGAGACGCAAACTTCAGGGCGCGGCCGACGCGGCCGTACTTGGACTTCACCTAAAGGTACTGGTTTACTCTTATCTGTGGCACTTTCATTTACACATTCTGATGCAGTCCACTATGAAGAATGGCCGCTTTTAGCAGCCTATGTAGCACATAAGGTCATCTCCGATCTAACAGGAGTTAGAGCGCAAATCAAGTGGCCGAACGATATTTTGTTTGCAGAACGCAAGACGTGCGGCATCCTGACTGAACTTAGCTCTACTCGTGACAAGCGCAATCTCATTGTCGGATTTGGGATCAACGTAAACCTAAAAAGTACAGATTTGCCTCCCGAATTACGTACAAAAGCGACGTCTTTGCTTGAAGTCACTGGACGGGAATATGATCGCAATCAACTAACTGCCGCAATCCTTACACAGATGCATTTGCTGCGTAAGCAAGTATTGAACGGAATGCGTTTTTCTGATCTTCATGAAACATGGGTTGCACAGTGTCATACGATTGGCAAACACATACGCGTTGCACAAGGAAGGGATATCATCGAAGGGACTGCACATAGCATCGATCCATTAGGAGTGCTTTTAGTCGTCGATGATCAGGGAAAACTACATCGAATTGTTAGTGGAGAGATCTTAGAAAGTCATCCATTCACCCATTTACCCAAAGAAGGAGTCCTGCCACTGTGACAGAATTATCGCGAACGAAACATACTACTCTGTCCTTACAAGCGATGCGTGAGCGCAAAGAGTCGATCGTCATGGTTACAGCTTACGATGCAACGCAAGCCGCACACGCCGAAGCTGCGGGCGTCGATGTCATTTTAGTCGGTGATTCACTCGGAATGGTTGTACTTGGGTATGATACGACAATTCCTGTCACGATAAATGACATGCTTCATCATGCCAAAGCCGTACGACGTGGCGCAAAAAACACGATGGTACTAGTAGATATGCCTTTTGCCTCCTACCATCAGAGTGTTGCGGACACGGTGCGAAACGCGAGCAAAATCATGCAAGAAGCGTATGCAGATGGTCTCAAATTAGAAGGGGGAAGTGAGATTTTACCTCATGTGCAAGCTTTGGTGCAAGCAGGCATCCCTATCTGCGGTCACCTCGGACTCACCCCTCAGTCCGTCCTGCAATTTGGCGGATTTCGCGTTCAGGCAAAAGAGATGGATGCGGCGCAAAAACTACTTGATGATGCACTTCAGTTACAACAGGCAGGTGCTTTCATGGTGGTTTTAGAATGTATCCCAAGCGCCCTCGGCGCACTCGTAACAGAATCTCTGGACATTCCAACTATTGGAATAGGGGCGGGGGAGAACTGTTCGGGTCAGGTTTTAGTCTATCATGATGTGCTTGGGTTAGGGATGCACCATCGCAGACCAAAATTCGTAAAAAAATACGCGACACTTGGTGATTCTGCAATTTCCGCCCTCACAAAATACAAAGATGAAGTGAAACGTCGAGAGTTTCCGAATCCAGACTATCGCTATGATATTGCAGCAGACGCGATCTCCAAACTCTCGAATCGAGCAGGAAAGGGAGAAAATTTGTGATTGTAATTGAAACGATCGACGCCGCGCGCAGGGCCATACACGCACTGCGCAAGGAGCGCAGAAAAGGTGAATCTGCTTCACGCGTTGGTTTTGTGCCAACCATGGGGTATCTTCATGAAGGACATGCTTCGCTCATCCAAAAAGCACGAGTTGAAAATGAAATCGTCGCCGTTTCGATTTTTGTCAATCCTCTTCAATTTGGTCCAAATGAGGATTTAGCGCGCTACCCACGTTCCCCAAAGGAAGATCAGACACTTTGTGAATCACTGGGTGTAGATGTACTTTTTACTCCTTCTGTGGAGGCGATGTATGGACACGATGAAGTATTTACACGCGTGCACGTTGATCGATTAGGGGATCACTTATGTGGCGCTTCTCGACCTGGCCATTTCGATGGAGTTTGTACAGTCGTATCGAAACTCTTTCACATCATCGAGCCAGACGCTGCTTATTTTGGACAGAAGGACGCGCAACAATTGCGCATCATCGAGCAGATGGTACAAGATTTATCACTTCCCATCGAAATTGTGCCTTGTCCCATCGTGCGCGAACAAGATGGCTTGGCAAAAAGTTCACGCAATGCGTATTTGTCGCCCGCAGAACGAAAAATAGCACCAGAAATCTACCGTACCCTACAAATGATTAAAAAACAGATAGAAGAGGGAGAACATCGAGTGCTGCACTTGCAGCGTGAAGCGATTGACCGTTTACAGCAGTTCCCCGGATTTAAAGTTGACTATCTATCATTCGTAGATGCGAAAACGCTCACACCTGTCGATTATATTGATACTGACCGCAAAATCTTGCTAGCCGTCGCGGTCTATGTAGGGTCAACGCGCCTAATTGACAACGTATTTATTACGTGATGCCCTGTTGTGACTACTCCTCTTTTTGTATAACACCGCCGCAGATCAGCCACACTAAATAAAAACCAGCGGCGGTGTTTGTTATGCTCTTTCATAAATCATTTGAACGGCTTCATCGCGCCGTTGAGCGCATCGCACAACAATTAGCACAAGCTGATTCTGAGCAGAGAGGCTACCTTTTGCAAGAACTTGAAGCTTTGCGTGAACTCGCTCATCCATTCCTAGAAATGTGGCTTAAACTCGAAGATCAGTTAGACGCACTGTATGAACAGTATGCGCCAGACCATCATGAGAAGATAGACACCACTCCAATGATTGCAGCAGAAATTGGTACAACACTTTCGTCTGATCAAGGTTATCAACTTTTCCGAAAAGGCCTAGGCTATTTTGATCTTCTTATGTTTCCTGAATCTATTCGCGAATTTAAAGAAATTGTAGAATCAGATCCCGACATGGTGATTGCACGTCTCTATCTCGCGATCAGCTATCTTGCGACTGGACATTATGAAGAAGCACAGTCACACTTAAACATTGTACAAAAAAGCGCAAAAGACAAATTGTTACAAGCTGCAGTGCATGATGCACGCGCTCAATTGTGGATATTGAAAAATCAACCTGCGAAAGCTATGCAAGAATTGAGCGCCGTGCTTGCGATCAACCCGAATTATAGCGACGCGCAGTTTAACTATGCCGTTTGTTCCTATTTGTTAGGAGATTACAAACAGGCGCAAGCAAGCGCACAAAAAGCCTTAGTAACCGAACCAAAAGATGGCGATCTGTGGCGAATTTACGGCGCTGCCCAATTTGCGCAAGGAAATTTATTACAAGCGCTAAAAGCCTATCAAAACGCTTCTACTTGGCTCCCCACAAATTCCTATATCGCCACTGAAATGGCCATTATTTTACTCCATTTAGGGCGTCTCAAAGAAGCAGATGCACTTTTACGTGAGATCGAGCGGCGCGGACATCATTTTGCTCACTATTATGGGGCAAAAGGGGAACTGGCGTTGCGCCTAGGGCACACCCAAGAAGCCGTCGCGTTTTTTAAAAAACAAGCATGCCTGACACGCACAAATCTTTCCTTAGAACGACTTGCTTGGGCATTGTATGCCGATAAGCGATTCGATGAAGCCGCCCACTATTTTGAACGTCATGTAGAACTTTTTGGCTATTCATTACAGGCAACTGTTGGACTTGCGCGTATTGCTAGTTTGCGTGGTCAAATGGCGGCGGCGCGCTCATACCTACGGCGAATCATTCGTGCAAAACAAGACAAAGTGCGTGCACTCGGATTAGCTGAACTTGGTCGAATGTACCTCGAACAGGGGGATATTGAGCGAGCGAAACGCTATCTCCACTGTTCACTTCGCATTGATCGATCTCAAGAATCAACACTCGTTTTTTTAGGTATTGCGATGCATCAAGGAGCTTTACATGAGACGCAGCCATCAGATTTGCAAACTCTAACAGAGGTTACTCCGAGTTTTGGGATTGACAGTATCTCATTGCTCTCAGATACTGAAGCTACGACGTGAATTTGTCAGGAACGTCTAATCGCATGCGTTGAAAAGAGGAACTCGGATTGCAGTATATTGTTCTCCATTTCATTCTGGAGCAAGGGATTTCTGAACCGACCCTATTATCCTTATCAATGAGTCGCCAGCAGTTATGGGATCCTCATTTGCGCTCTGAATTTAGCTTATATCAAGAGCCAAACGGAACTTACTCTGTGAAAACCACAAATAAGACGATTCAAGTCGCTTCATTTGCTGACGCTTGGATAGAGTGTATGAAGTGGATAGATCATGATATTGTCTTTCTATTTGATCCTGAGGACAAAAAACGCCTCGATCTTCTTGTGGAGCAAACTGGATATTCATCTTTAGGGTCAGAAATCACCCTAGTAGGTGCATGGTTAAGTCGGATTTTATTGCCTCAGTTCGCAAAAAGAGATCTTCAGGCAATGTATCACACGCTATGTAAACCCAACGATCTGCCTGTCTCTGATTTTGACATCGTACAATGTGTCGCAAGAGAACTGTTCTTGCGCTTGCAAGCGCTGCCAGAAGCTACGCTTCGCATCCTTCAAGCCACAATGCACCCCGTTCTTTTGCGCATTATACGCGAGCTTACAGAATCACCATCTCGCAACTCGGTGCGTGCACAAGAGGGGATAAAGGTCATTGAAAATCTAGCGTTCACAACGTCACTTGAAGAAGCAAATCATCTAGCGAACGAAGAAGCATTCCTCCAAGTTCCAGAACAGTCACTCGCAAAACAGAGTCTCTATATACTGCGCACACAATTTCGTGCGATGGGCGACTTTCCTTATGAAAGTAGACCAGGCCAAGAGCAGATGCTGCAACTTGTTGCAGCATCACTTGAAACGAATACCCATTTGATTGTAGAAGCAGGAACTGGAACTGGAAAGTCACTTGCGTATTTGCTGCCAAGCGCACTGTTTACGATTGCGCAGAATGAAAAAGTCGTTATCGCTACACATACAATTGCCTTACAAGAACAATTGCACAGATACGATGTACCTCTGATCACGGGTCCTCTTTTGCAATCTGTCAGGACTGCAATACTAAAAGGTAGAAATCATTACATTTGTATGCGAAAATTAAACCACAACATCCAGGAAATCCATTCTTTATCTATACAAGAAAGAGATTTTGATTTGGGTCTCACCGTCTGGCTCACCGAAACAGCAGCAGGGGATCGCGAGGAAATTGCGTTTGCTGAAAGCGAAGAAGAATATTGGCGCGACGTAGCAAGCGACAGCAACTCTTGCATTGCAAAACGCTGCCCATTTTTTAAAGAATGCTACTACTTTCGAGCTCGCCATAAAGCAGCAAAAGCCAATCTCATTTTAACCAACCATTCCTTGGTGTTGTCTGATTTAAAAGCTGAATCTCGTGTATTGCCTGCGTATGATCGCCTCATTATCGATGAGGCCCACCAATTCGAAGACGCAGCGACAAAGCAACTTGGAGCAGAAGTGACAGAAGCAGACTTGTTGCGCTTGCTTGAACGTTTGCTTCACACTCGTACAGGATTGCTGCATGAAGCTTTGCGCACAGTAAAAACTGAGTCATCGCAAGGTCTGATTTTAGGACAAGCTTTTGCTGCCGTCTTAAATCAATTAGGAAGAGCACTGATACGAACTGCACAGGATGTGCGAACACTCTTTACCGTGATCGCTCAATATGTGGAATCTATGGACACTTCGCAAGGGGAATGGCGCTTAACTCCGGAACGCACGAATGAACCTTTATATAAACCGGTAATTCAAGCCGCAACTGACATCGATACCTGCCGTGTACTCCTCTTGGAAGCAGGGAATGCATTTGCGCACTTAGCTGAAGATGCCGAATTACCAGATGAAGTGATGCACAAAATCTCTGATGTGTTCGCATATGCAAAAGAACTGCAACTCGGACTCACTGTCTGTCTAGATGTTTTGTTATTGCGCGTCTCAAGAGAACAGTTCGTTGGCTGGATTTCAATTTCTGGAAAACGCAACACACGTCGCATCTCTTTGCAGCTGGCACCATTAAGTGTAGCGGAAATTCTTTTACAAGAACTTTTTCTCAAAAAACAATCGGTCATTTTGACTTCGGCTACATTAGCTGTTGCGAATTCATTTTCTTATTTTCTCGATCGCATTGGGATGAGCCAATTGGTTGCAACTGGAAGTGCGCGAACAGAAATTGTTGCCTCGCCATTTGATTATAAGCGTCAAGCTCTGTTGTGTGTCGTAACCGATTTGCCAGACATCAAACAACAAATGGAGTTTCAATCTGCGATCGGCAAAGCAATTACAGAAATTGCCACTACGGCAAACGGGCGTACACTCGTCCTTTTTACTTCACAACAGATGCTTGCTTACACTTATGAAAATGAACGGGAAGAATTACAACATCGTGGAATTACTGTATTTGCACAAGGATTTGAAGACCATCGCAAAACTTACCTGATTGATGCTTTTCGTAAAGCAGAACGCGCAATTCTCTTTGGTCTAAATAGTTTTTGGGAAGGGATTGACATCCGCGGTGACGACCTGTCTTGTTTGATTATCGTCAAGCTACCTTTTTCCGTCCCTACTCACCCGATTGTAGAAGCACGCAGTGAACAACTCACTCGACAAGGAAAACGTCCATTTATCGAATATAGTGTCCCTTCTGCCGTTATTCGATTCACGCAAGGATTTGGACGTCTCATTCGCTCAAAAACGGATCGCGGGGCTGTGTTCGTCCTTGACAAACGAATTACAAAAACGCAATACGGCCGTATGTTTATTCGATCACTGCCCGATCCAGAGATTTTTGAAGGAACTCTACAAGAAACTTGTATTCGAGCTCAGGCATTTTTTGAACCCGCACAAAGAATTTGAAGCTCTTTTTACTACATGATTTCATAAGGAGGCTTTGGGAGATGGGGAACAAAGAGTTGCGTATCTCACCCTCGGTTATCCGCCGCTTGCCCGTATATCTGCGGCTCGTGCAAGAGTTAAAAGAATTGTCTATCGCAACAATTTCATCACAAGAAATGGGCGATCGCCTCGATTTAAACCCCGCCCAAATCCGCAAAGATCTGGCTTCATTTGGCGAATTTGGACGTAAAGGAGTAGGTTATAACGTCGCTTATCTCGATTGGAAGTTGCGTCAAATACTCAACCTGGATCGCCAGATTAACGTCGCGTTGATCGGCGCTGGACACCTTGGGATCGCGCTTTCAAACTACGCGCGCTTTCAATCAGAGCGGATCAAAATCACTGCCGTATTTGATCGTGATCCTCAAAAGATCGGACAAAAAGTGGGTTCGCTCACCGTTGCAGATGCACAAGATCTTCCTTTGTACCGACAAAAATACAATTTGCAGATGGGCATTATTGCTGTCCCTGCCTCTGCCGCACAAGAAGTATGTGATGAACTTGTGGCAGCAGGGATCAAAGTGATTTTAAATTTTGCTCCTGCTAATTTGCGCATTCCAAAAGGTGTTCATTTACGCAACACGGACGTAACCACCGAGTTACAAGCACTTGCTTACTACTTAGAAAATGAATAAACGGTATAATGGCAAAATAGACTGCGGAAGGAGTTATGATACTTATGATTCATGCGGATTATGCAATTATTGGCGGGACAGGGGTTTATGATCCCGCATTGCTCGATCACCCAACAGAAGAACAGATTGAAACTCCCTATGGCACTGCAACATGTACAATCGGCGAATATAAAGGCAAACGCATTGCTTTTATGCCCCGACACGGCAAATCACATCACGTCCCACCACATCAGGTAAACTATAAAGCGAACATTCAAGCCCTCTATCAAATTGGCGTTAAGCAAATCTTTGCAACTGCTGCTGTCGGCAGTATGCGACAATCATTAGCTCCGGGAGCTTTGGTCATTGTGGATCAATTTCTAGATTTCACAAAAAATCGACCATTGACGTTTTTTGAAGATGGAGAACCTGTAACTCATACAGACATGACAGATCCTTATTGTGGTCGACTTCGTCGGCATTTGCAAACTACTGCACAGCGTCTTGGGATTGTGGCAGCGCCAGGAGGCACGTATGTATGCACAGAAGGACCGCGCTTTGAGACGCCCGCTGAAATTCGCATGTTTGCACAACTGGGTGGTGATGTAGTGGGCATGACTTCTATTCCAGAAACGGTACTCGCAAAAGAGCGGGGACTTTGCTATGCAACGGTGGCAATGGTGACAAATTATTGCGCTGGAATGTCAGGATCACCTCTCACACATCAAGAGGTTTTAGATGAAATGGCAAAAAATGTACACTTCATTCGCACTTTATTTTTTGAAGCGATCGCTACACTTGAGAAAACTGCATCCTGTGCTTGTTCAACAGCGGCTGGAACAATCTGATTCGCGGTGATCTATTGACTTACTTCGATTATGTGCTAAAGGGGACTTTGCGATGAACTGGCTTATCGAAAATGTGGCCTATTTTGACGGCATTCATAACACGTGTATGGAACGTGGCTATGTGCTTGTCAGAGATGGCAAAATTGAAGCGCTCGGAGCTGGAGAAGCGCCGCTTTGTGACGCTTCATATGAGCGAATCGACGGAAAGGATCGATTGCTTCTCCCTGGTTTTATAAATACGCATGGTCATGCAGCAATGTCGCTATTACGTGGATATGCAGATGATCTCCCCCTACATACTTGGCTAAAGGATCTTATTTGGCCAGCCGAAGCGGTATTGTCACCAGATGATATCGAACTGGGTACAGAACTTGCGATGTTGGAAATGCTTGAAACGGGTACAACGACGTTCACCGACATGTATGCGGATATGGATCGCGTCGCCAACGCCACAATAAGAGCAGGTATGCGTGCGGTATTAGGCCGTGGGCTGATTGGGTTTGATGACGTAAATCTTGAAAAACTTGCTGAATCAGAAAGCTTTGTTCGCATGTACGAAGGAGCAGGGGAGGGGCTCATTCATACGACATTCGCCCCCCACGCTCCTTATACGTGTCCACCTGATTATCTTAAACACGTCATCACACGCTCACAACAGCTCGCTGTTCCTTTGCAAATCCACATTGCAGAAACAGCAAAAGAAGTGGCCGACTCTTATTCGGAATATGGAAAATCTCCCGTGGAATTACTTTATGAAACAGGACTTTTTGAATGTCAAATCATCGGTGCACACTGTGTACATCTAACAGATCGCGACATCGAACTGATGGCTGAACATCATGTTCACGTCGCACATAATCCGGGAAGCAACTTAAAATTGGGCAGTGGGATTGCTCCATTACGCAAATTATTAGAACAAAATATCGTGGTCGGTCTTGGAACAGACGGTGCAGCAAGCAACAATAAACTCGACCTCTACGAAGAGTTGCGTTTAGTCGCTTTACTGCATAAAGGTGTAGAACAGGACGCAACAGCAATTGACGCTTTTTCTGCCTTACGCCTTGTTACAAATGAAGGGGCAAAAACGCTGTTTTTAGATCCTATGCTAGGCACCTTACAGCCCGGAGCACCTGCAGACTTTCAATTCATTGACATCAGCGGGCCGCGTTATTATCCACGCCACAATCTACTTTCGCACATCGTCTACAGTTCCCATGGGGGTGACGTAACCGATGTCTTCGTGGCTGGCAAGCCCTTATTTCGCAAGCGTGAGCACCTTACTCTAGACAAAGAAAAAGTTTTTTACAATGTAAAACGGGTTGTGCAAAAATTCCCTTTGTCTCAGCGTGTCAACGTCTGATCAAACAAAAATCGATATAATTTAGGCGCGTCAAAAAGTAGGCGCTTTGGCTCATGTGCCGGGGTGAACTCGGGCATTCTTAGCAATAGATCGCGATCAGCCAGCATCCTCTTCGTTGGTGGTTGTTGTGGCATTGCGGCTGCCACCTCCTTAGCGCCTATTATCACCGTCCCGCGTACTTTGCATGAGACGTAGGTTATGCCAATACAGAAAGGACTCCGTACAAATGCGTGTATTAATTACAAATGACGATGGAATTTACGCCCCTGGAATCAAAGCGCTCGCAAAACACTTTGCCGCATTTGCACATGTCACTGTTGTAGCCCCAGATCGCCAGCAAAGTGCAACGAGTCATGCCATTACTCTTCACAAACCCTTACATGTCGATGAAGTGCACATTGGCGCAAATATTCGCTCTTTTCAGGTCAATGGCACGCCAGCTGATTGTGTAAAGTTAGCACTTGGCGCTCTTTGTGACCATGCGCCTGACCTCGTGTTAAGCGGAGTCAACAGTGGAGCGAATCTTGGTCTTGACATCGTTTATTCTGGTACTGCCTCAGCAGCAGCGGAAGCCGTTTTGCAAGGCTATAAAGCCATTGCCTTGTCTGTCACAAAGCCTCCTTTTGATTTTACGTCAAGTGTGCGGATTGCAGAAAAATTGGCGCACGAACTCATCAAACACAGTCTCCCAGCAGATACCTACCTAAATGTAAATATCCCCCCCCTTGCATATGATCAACTTAAGGGGATTCGTGTGACACGCATCGGTGTACGCAAATATAAAAATGCGTATGAACAACGTAAAGACCCTTTAGGCCGCAGCTATTATTGGCAAGCAGGTCAAATTGTCAATGTGCAGAACGAACCCGATACAGACGTGCGAGCGATTGAAGAAGGAAAAGTCAGTGTAACACCAATTCATTTTAATTTTACAAATCCCCAAACCCTTGTTACACTAGATTCGTGGCAACTCACACTGTGAGGAGAGAAGTAAACTATTTATGGAACAAACTAATCGCGTAGTAGCGGTCAAGGAAGTTGAAGGAACAGCAGAACTTTATGTTCTGATCGATTTTTTGAATCGCAATCTGAAAGATAAAGACGTAATTTTTGGGTTGTCCAAATCAAATCAACCTGGAAAATACACCGTGACCATCTATAGGACGGACGTATGAAGCGTAAAGTTTTATATACGGTAGTTAGCCTTGCAGTGATCTTTATTTGCGTTGTGATTCTTGTGATTGTATGGATTCTTCCATACTTAACAAGTACAAATTCTACACTCGAAACAGCAACGCTGTTTGCTCTTGATCATACACCCTTACAACACGTACAGAGCGCTGTGATTTATACAGGTGAACCAAGTGACGTCACAGTGACAGGAACAGATGCGCTTGGACGCCCACTCTATGTTTTTGTTCGCAATCAACAAGCGATTGTGGTTTATCAAAGCCAAACAATCTCAGAGGCGCGCGCAATCGCTGCTGTAAATGCTCTTCATGCGCCTATCGTTAGCATTGTGTCTGCTGTGCCTGGGCTAGTCGATAAGAATTTAAACACTCCGCTCTCCGCAAAAGCAAGTGGTAACGCCGTCTGGCAAGTGACCGCTCGTCTTGCTGATGGGGGATTCCTAGTTGCGTACGTTGATATGTACACAGGCCGTATGTTGTTTCAATTTCAAACGAATCGCTTACCTCAAGTGGAATAGATATTGCGCCAAAGGAATTTCTATGTTCTCTTGGTCGACTTTACGGGCTGCTCTCTTTCTCGATAAATGATATACTCTTGCTAGACTGTTTGTGGAGGAGTGATTCATTTGTCGAGAATCCGTATTCTGCCGGCACTTGCAGCACTCCTGCTCACACTTATTGTGCTATTTGGGGGACTGCAGGTCTATCGCACCTATGAGATTATTCAACCGCTGGAAAGCCAACTCGCGCAAATTCCGCAAGTTCGTGATGTACAAGTGAATGCCACTGCACAAACGCCATCCGTAACAATTACGCTTGGACCTGTACAGGACTTGCAAGCAACCTATACTCAAATTCAAACGGAAGTTGAGAATAGCTTGGGCGGACCCATCAATATCGTTTTGAAAGATCATCCAACCCCATCGCTCACCTCAGCCTTTGAGGTATTACAACCGATTTTGTACCAAGGAATCGCACAGGGAATGTACGTTTCTATGGTTCATGAACTTGAAAGTTCTGCCAAACAACAACACGTAAACTGTACAGTTACTATGAACAGCCAGGATATCTTTATCCAGTTGACAAAGGACAATGGTTATCTGTATAGCATTGTACCTTATGCAACTCGTGGGCTTGGGGGGAATGGACAGTGAGAGATTGGCTCATTGGGGTTGCTGTTGCCTTCGTGATTTTTTTAGCTGTTATCGGAATTAACGTGTTGCCTGCTTTGTTGCTTGTAGCTGTTGGATTTGCAGTTTACACCTTATTAGAACGCAGACAGATGATCGCGCCAACTGGCTCTAAAGAGACAGCGATGCGCCATGCTGTGAATTTCGACCACATTGGAGGACAGGAGCACGCCAAGCGCGAGTTAATGGAAGCTCTTGATTTTTTACGCTATCGCGAGAAAATTCGCTCGTTAGGTATTCGTCCATTAAAAGGGATTTTACTGACTGGTCCTCCTGGAACAGGAAAGACATTGATGGCAAAAGCTGCTGCAACGTATACAGACTCAGCGTTTGTTTCAGCTTCAGGAAGTGAGTTTGTCGAAATGTATGTCGGCGTTGGGGCTCAACGCGTTCGGGATTTATTTCGACGTGCACGCCAAAGTGCGCGAAAAGAAGGGAAAGACAGCGCGATTGTCTTCATTGATGAAATTGACGTCGTCGGTGGCAAACGAGGGGCGCACAGTCATCAGGAATACGATCAAACGCTCAATCAACTACTGACTGAGATGGATGGTATGCAAACGACGCAAAGTCCGATGGTCCTCGTCATTGCAGCGACAAACCGTGCAGATATTCTCGATAGCGCACTTTTGCGCCCGGGGCGTTTCGATCGTCAAATTCGCGTCGATTTACCAGACCGAGAAGGACGCCTTCATATTTTGCGCATTCAGACCAAAGATAAACCGCTTGCACAAGATGTCGATTTAGAGCATATTGCACGGGAGACGTATGGATTTTCTGGTGCGCAATTGGAAAGTTTGTGCAATGAAGCTGCGATTATCGCACTGCGCGAGAACTCAACGCGTATCACCCAAGCGTATTTCCGTGACGCAGTTGATAAAGTTTTAATGGGAGAAAAAACGGGGCGTCATCCGACAGATGAAGAATTGTATCGAGTAGCGGTGCACGAATTAGGACACGCCATCGCTTCGGAGATGATGCGCCCGCATTCCGTTTCACATATTACCATTGCACCGCGAGGGAATGCTCTGGGATTTGTTCGACAAATTCCGGAAACAGATGGTTATTTATATACAAAAGAACAACTCGATCAACAAATCGTTGTGGCCCTCGGTGGAGCAGTAGCCGAAAGCTTAGTCTTTAACAACCGTTCGACTGGAGCACAAAACGACTTTTTGCAGGCGAGTCGCATTGCCCGTACGGAAGTCATGTGTGGCTTAAGTCGAATGGGTATCGTTGCAGAAGAACACTTGCCAGAGAATATTCTTGATGAAGAAGTTCGTTTTATCTTAGCAGAGATCGAACAACGCACGCGGGAAGTGCTAGCTCCATTTGCTAAGGCACTAGAGGAATACGCCAAATATGTAGTAGTCACTGAAAGTATTGATGGGAGTCAATTTCGCGAATGGCTTGCTCAGTGCAAAGAACAGGCATCCTCTTCAACCATAACTACACCTGTATTGGATATGACTTTAGCCAATTAGGCAGGAAAGTTTGTCATCAGGCAAATTGGGTTTGAAAGAAAGCTCCTACAGTGATTTGCATTGTAGGAGCTTTCTTTTTACAATGAACCTAGTTTCCCCATCCTTTCAAATGTAGGGCGACTACTTGCTGTGATCTGTATGATTACGTTTTGGAGGCGTAAGGTTATGGTCCAAACTGTATTTATCAAACATTTAAGTGAACATATTGGTGAAACCATCATGATTCAAGGTTGGTTACATACGAAGCGATCCTCAGGAAAAGTAGCATTTCTTCAATTGCGCGACGGCACTGGATTTGTTCAAGGTGTAGTTACGAAAGCCGAAGTTTCAGAAGAAATTTTTGCTCGTGCTATTGCGCTTACGCAAGAAAGTTCACTACGCGTTACTGGCACTGTCGTTAAAGATGAGCGTGCTCCTTCAGGTGTTGAATTGCAAATTCAAGATGTCGAAGTCGTGTATCTTACACACGATTACCCCATTACTCCCAAAGAGCATGGAGTAGACTTTCTTCTCGATCATCGACATCTGTGGATCCGCGGTCCACGCCAGCGGGCAATTTTAAAGATTCGCGCAGAAATCATTAAGGCAATCCGTTCATTTTTAGATGAACGAGACTTTACACAAGTTGATCCTCCGATTTTAACTCCATCCTCTTGTGAAGGGACTACCACACTATTTCATACACAATACTTTGACCGTGATGCCTATCTCACGCAAAGTGGACAGCTATACATGGAAGCTGCCGCTATGGCTTTAGGTCGTGTTTATTCTTTTGGTCCGACCTTTCGAGCTGAAAAATCGAAAACTAGACGTCATCTCATTGAGTTTTGGATGATCGAACCTGAAATGGCGTATACAACACATGAAGAAAGTCTCGTGATTCAAGAACAACTGGTTGCATATATTATTCAACATGTACTCACTCATTGTGCAATTGAATTAAAAACATTGGGTCGCGACCTTACAAAATTACAGCAAGTCATTGCGCCCTTTCCACGCATCTCTTATGATGAAGCGATCACTTTATTACAAAAAGACGGCCACGAAATCCAATGGGGGGAAGACTTTGGAGCTCCCCATGAAGCAGCCATTGTCGAGCATTTCTCGCGCCCTGTTTTTATTGAGCGATTCCCTACAACAATTAAAGCGTTCTACATGAAACCCGATCCTGCTCGTCCAGAAGTCGTACTGTGTGCAGACCTGCTCGCACCTGAAGGATATGGAGAAATTATTGGGGGATCTCAGCGCATTGATGACCCGGATTTACTTGCTGCGCGTTTTGCCGAACATGAACTGCCGGAAGAAGCCTATGCGTGGTATATGGATTTGCGCAAATACGGTTCAGTCCCACACTCAGGCTTTGGTCTCGGATTAGAACGGACAGTTGCTTGGATTTGCGGGTTAGAGCATGTACGCGAAACGATTCCATTCCCGCGTTTATTGTACCGCTTATACCCATAACCGCGTCTGAAAACAAAAAAGGGGAGTGTATAGAAAATATACCTCTCCTCCTGCATTGCAGATGTTTGTAAGACGTCACAAGCGATAAAATTACCCCTATTAGCGCTCATAGGAGAATGGTATACTGAGAAGCGGAGGTGGTACCTCGTGAGCAGTAAACCCCTCGACCAAGCTTTAGACGCGTTAGAGGATAGTTATGCTACATTCCCATATATTTTATTTCGTCGCTATCATTCAATCGGCTTAAGTGATGAAGAATTCCTCGTAATCTTACACATTATCGCAACACAGCAAGCAGAGCATTCATTTCCTCGCCTTGACGATCTAGCTTTGCGTATGAGTCTTTCCAAAGAGCGAATCGCTGTCATCTTGCAAGGGCTTATGGGACAAGGACTTTTACAGCATGGCAATGAACGAGTGAGTCTACGACCGCTCATTGAACGCCTCCTAGGACTAGAAAATCGAGCGAATACAGTTTCTTCGATTTATAATCGTTTTGAGGAGGAATTTGGAAGGCTCTTGTCGCCCTTAGAATATGAGCAGATTATGCATTGGATTGATGAAGACCAGTATCCCGATTGGATGATCATTGAAGCATTGCGCGAATCTGTTCTCGCTGGCGTATACAATTTTCGCTATGTTGATACCGTCTTAACTGATTGGATGCGAGCACATATTAAATCTGAGCAACAGCTTCAAGAGTATCGAAAAAAATATCGAGCCCGTTTTGCGGATCGAACCAATAAACGATTAAATACAAACAGCAGCAACACGCAGCGCAATAAATCTGATGGGATGCAAGAAAAGAAGCGCATCATGGATACGAATAAAGAACAGATTGTCCCTGCGGTACAACCAGGTAAATACGAGCGGTTTTATGAAGTTTTTCGCAAAAAAGATGCAGTTGAACCTCATGAAAATTTACCGTGATTCAAAAAAGCATGCTCGTTGAAAAATACTGAAGGGCGAAAGCCCTTTTTCATTTTGTCCGTAATAAGTTAACATAATGTATATTATCGGACGTTAGACTATTTTCGAGATTAAACTTCATGAAACCCATAGATAATCATTCCTTCTCCGGTGATTTAACCTCATGTTGCAAAAGAAATTTGATCAGTTGGTGGCGAGCCCGGAGTTGATCCTCTTTGGTTGCTTCTCGTGCACGCATCAAGTCACGAAGTGCTTCGTCATCTGTCCAGGAAGTATCACACCATCCAACATGTACATATCCAAATCGTTCGTACAAACGGCGAGCTGGATTCGTGGGGTCGACTCTTAAACATAGCTTTTTATAGCCGTAGCTTCTAGCTTGGACTTCAAGCTCACACATTAAAGCAGTACCAATTCCTTCTCCACGAAATTCCTCTAGGATGGCAATGCCGATTTCTGGTGTCTCATCATCCACATAACCAAATTCCTTGTGTGCTTCATCGAACCGATGCAACCAAATGGCTCCGATTGGATGATTGTCCTTTTCCACAATCAATCCAATATCACTATTCTGTTCTCCCCATCCATCCACATATTTAGAGATAAATGGTTTGTCTATAATTGTTCTTGGAAATGGCTTCTGTCCTTCAGGCACAAACATGGATTGGTATAGCATCTCCCACAAAAACGGGATGTCATGTTATTCGACACTTCTTATATGAAAATCCATGGGTTTATCACCTATCCTTTGGTAGTTTCCTCATTTCAGGTGCCTCCACATCTGCATCCCCTCCTACCAAGAAAAATATATATAAAATTTTGAATATTACTAAACTGCTCCATGTGCGACAGAGGTACAGTCCATCAGCTAACGCATAATAATGCAAGCAAGCACCGAGATTCTGTGCTGCCGAATGGCTCCGGCATTCAGTAAATCAACTCTGAACGAAGCAGTCCCATCACCACTTGATCCATTGGGACGCCTTTCACAAGAACAGCTTCTCTCAATGTCCCTTCTACCTGGAACCCAATCTTTAGATACGCCTTTATGCTCGCTCGTTCCCGCTCCAAGTATCGCACCCGTTACCCGAATAAGAGGAAGCGAAGTACACATTCAGTCGATCCTCCCGTGCAAACGAATGTTCATAAGTCACTTCCAATCTGATCAGTCCTTGTCCTGGTGCAGGATATGTACTGGAGTATTCGGTAGATTGGTCAATGATTCCCGTAGAAATGTTGGATACAGTCTTGTATTCAGCAGCTCACTAAGTGGATGCCATTTGAATACCAATCGCTCATCTTCCTCAATTCCACGAAATTCAGCCGAGGTATTGTGTACATATCCCTCTGGAAAATTCATGACGAAGTACAGACTCAACTCATGCCATGTATCGCCTTCGATCTCAAAGAAGTTCTCTGAAATCCACAACAGGCGTCCAATATCAACTTCGACGTCCAGCTCTTCTTTCATTTCTCGACGAAGCGTCTCAGGTGAATATTCTAGCAACTCAGCTCGCCCGCCTGGCAAAGCCCAAAAATCGTCCGTCACAGCCCTATGGAGCAAGACATGACCATCGTAGATGCACACACCAACAATTCTGTAATTGAATCTCTTATTGCCTTCTTTGTACGATATCACTTCGGTCAATCCCCTCCCGTCACGCCGCTATCCGGCCCTGATGTCCAAGAAGACGTGCGTCGTGCACGCTGCATATATATGCAGACCGATCGAAACATCCTTTTCTAGGGTTGCGTCCAATTTGGTATTAAGTCAATATCGTGGACACATCGAACAAATAATATCAAAACAGTCTGAAGGATTGCACTTTGGATTTAGCTAGCCTTCTTGTTCGCTTTTTTGAAATACATTGATTGGAATTGTACAGGCGTCTTATATCCAATTGACGAATGAATCCGCAGGCGGTTGTACCCAATCTCGATGTACTCCCAAATGTTATTTTTTCTTCTTTATGTGTTTGGTACTTTTCCAAATGTACGAGTTCGCGCTTAATGACGCTGTGGAATGGCCCGATGCAAGGGTGAGTATCCCTACATCAAATCGTTTCACTGTATCATCAAGAGAGCTCGTCTATCTGGAGAAGTTAAAGACAAGAGAGCATGCAATGAAGCACATCTCCCAATACATCGAGGTTTGGTACAACCGGAAGTGAACTCACTCATCGCTAGGTTACCTAACACCGGTTGAATTCGAAAGAAGATATTACAAATCCTTAGAAGATGCAGCAAACTGAGCAACAACAAGCATCATATCAGAATATGAAAACTTATAATTTCTCTGTTCTTAAGTGTCCACGATATTGACTTAATACCATTTTCATGCTTCTTCTTTGAATTCTTTATCGTACACTCGCATCTGGATTCCTTCTTCCTTTTTTATCATTCCGTCCAGAATTACGAGTTTGTTGACTCAACGAAAATGATACTGCTCCAGGACGAGGAGTTTGTCTTTTTTCTTGCACCTATTACGGCAGAGCATACACACATGATACAGACTCAGCTGGTTTCTTATGCGCTATTTATGCAAAAATAATGTATAAATAGCGCATAAGAATGATGGACCTTCTTGCACATTCGCGCCCGTTAACGCAATAAAATAAGTGGTTAGATTGGTCGTTTCCGACAAACGCATACCATCAGCGGACTATCGGATTGGAAAGGGCTTAAGTCAAAATTGCCATACATTTGTTCCAAGTAAAATCCATTATAATGCAGCAGGGCTTCAAGCTCTTGAGGGAAAACGTAACGAATCGCAATTCGGGTCTCCGCGCTTTCCTCTGCACTTGATTTGGTTTTCCATCGGCGACGGGTCACATAATGCTCCAGTTGGGTTCGGTGGTCATACAAACACCGTTCAGTAACGAAAACGGTTCTTCCCTCTTTATTGACGTACGCACCTGCATCTTCTTCCTTGCCGTTGCTGGTCGACAGTTGTGACATAATGGGATTTCTCGTTTCGAACGCAAAAACGCCATTGCTGTCCAAATGTTTGTGAACTGTTAGCAGTAATCTCTCCTGTGAATGGCGATCCAAAAAGGCTTGAAAGGAGTTGCCAGTGGTAAAAATCATTCGGTAAGTTCGCTGTAATTCAAGATTCCTTGCGTCACCGTGAACCCACTTCACAGAAACGCCGTGATGTGTTGCTTTTTGCCGTGCGGCTTCAAGCATTTCTTGAGTGATGTCCACTCCTGTGATGTTGTATCCTTGCTCTGCCATTGGAACTGTTATTCGACCCGTTCCGCACGCAATCTCTAAGATGGGGCTTCCGTACTCACGGGCTAAATTCAAATAGAAATTTCCGCCGATCTCAAATCCTCCGTTTATGAAATCATAGGTATCGGCATCTCGATACTCCTCTAAGTTATCATGATTTATCGACACTTGTACGTTCACCCTCGTTTCTCAATGCCTTGTTAAGCTCTTCTGCTCCAATAGCGACACTACTGCTTTTCATTACTCATGCATATTTATGCAGTAACGGATATACTTATAAGTTAGAAGACGTTCTTCTGATCATAGATATTTTTGAATATACCACAGTATTCAATTTCCCTTTGGCTTGTCTATGTTTGCTTGCAAAACACAGCCGCCACCGTTGCCACTGTCGATGTACACCGCATCACGAAGTGTGTGCACTTGTTCGTGCAACAGTTTTCGTGTGGGCGCATGATCGATATAACCTACAATCACGGGTGTGATGGGTTCCATTCGACCATAAGGTCTTTCTGGCATGTGTACACTCGCGATCAGATCAGTGATCGTTCGTTGGTCATCTAGGTACTCTGGATAGGAAACGATGTCGATGCCATACGCGAGTGCATAGCGTTCTGCAAGCACTTCTGCTTTTCCTAAAAATTAGGTCGATAAGTATGGGCGTAATAGAATCATCTATAAAAATGATATAATCACTTTCATTCGAAAAGGAAATTTTGTAGAGTGCAATCTCCGTATAGTAGTCCTTCCATTGGTGTCCACTATCTTATACTAGGTCCAGAACGCCCAAAGCCTGGTTATTCTACAACTCTTGACAACGGGGTCCACCTTACATCAGGATGTTGGCAATGTAATAAGATCATACCCATTCACAGGAAACATACTGTTATCCGTCGTTAGACCAATTACACCGTCAGTAATTGTGAAGTTCTTGTACTTGCTCGGGAGATGTACGTATTTTTCGTCCTTTGTGTTGAAGAGATACTCCTGAGGCTTGTTCAATGGCTCCATTTCAATGTAGTTGCCGGATATTTGGACATAACTCGCCTCATTGAGGATATGGTAGACATGATCCCGTGAATTCTTTTCGGAGTAGTAGTAAACACCCCCTTGATTCGAAGACCATACCCAAGTCCCCTTGTCAGAAGCCATATCAAATTGGTTCGGATATGTCCCTTGGAAAACAGAACGGTACAAATGACCTGACAAAGTGTACAAATTGAATTGATACGGGAAATCCGTTGGGTTAGCATAAACTTGCGAAAAAGGAGCCGAAATCACGCCGATTAATCCACCGGACACATGAAAATCGTAAATGGTTTTCTGGTTGCTCAACGTGACTTCATTCGATGCAGCCGAAGTGGACAATACCGTTTTTTTCACGTGCGAATCCAGATTGTAGGTAATAACACACCGTGTGATTTTGGTGCTCTCTTGTTGATCTAGCCCATAATAGAGAATTCCATGATTTAACTGAACATCAAACAATTGCGTATGAGTGTCAAGTGGTTTCCATATTAAGCTCGTCTTTTTCGTTGCGACGTTGTATGCGTACAAACGCTCACCATAACCTTGACCCAAACCATTATTTAAATACATCCAAGTAATCCAATTTCCGTCGGTTTGTACAAAGGCACATCCATAATCTCTAAGCGGATTGGGCTGTGGGAGATATGTCATATTCTTTTCGATCAGTACTCTCTGTGGCTTGTAGGGCACTGTAGGCATCCCCGGCTGACCGTTGGGAAACACTGGCGTGGCGCTAACCACACCTGTGTTTTTCGAATAAGTCAAGGGTAAAAATGGAATACTGTAATGTTCTACATTGCGTACTTTCAAGTTCTCGAAAGGTTGATTCGTCAAGTTGATCACTTGGATTTCTCTGCTTTGTTGGCTTTTAACCGAAGCCGTCCCGCATCCATACAAGGCGAGTGATATCAATACGCAGAGACCTATGTGAGCCGAACGATACGAACGTAGCATCCTAAGAGATAACCCCCTGAAAATTTAGCCCTGGTTGCGATGAACCTTCCAGCCCTTGAAGTGTTGCCACAGAATTTGTAATGTGGTGTCCGTAGCTATTGATGTCTGACTCGTCATACCATGTGACATCTTGCGAACTAGCGGTACCGTAACCGTAGCCGCTGTAGGCATATCCAGTAACGTAATGATAGGTATATCCGAGATACCAAACGCTTTTGTATCCAGGCAAATATCCGTAGATGTTATCTATGTTCCCGATATCGCTGAGACCAACTATCGTTGCTGTGTCGACGAAGACGTCTGATGGTGTCGGATTGGGCATGACGGAATAGGTGTAATAAGATTGGTCGCTGTTCAGTGTGGACGTCCAGTTGCTCCCGAGATTAGTGCCACCACCTTGAGTCCAACCCAGTTGCGACTCCAAAGTTGAAAGAGAAGGCGTATTCGAGCCCAACTCACCATCCAATAGATTCCATGCAGATATTGGTCCGCATGTTGACCCCGAATCGCTTTCGTTCATGTTCCCAACAGGTGCAGACGCGGAATACGGAGGACCTCCAGGGACGTAATTAGGAATAATTGCATTGCTGGTTGATACCTTAGGAGACTGACCTAGGGCTATAGCCCCGTATTTTTGATTCAAATCAGCCTGTCGAGATTGACCTTGTTGAACTTGCGACTTCGTAAGGGTAATTTGGGAATTCAATGGTACAGTGGCCGCATAGCTCGTTTCGATCGACATTACAGAAGTTGCGGCAACCGCCAAAATAAAAATTGCAGATTTTCTCAATACCATTTTCGAATTACTCCTCATATTTTATTGATAGAAACAACAACATCAGATAAATCGAAATAATTTTAAAAATCTACTCCCAGAATAATTAAATGTAATTCTTATCTTAACTTTCGCATACCAAAATGTTATGCAGAGCCACGTAGCAGTAGTGCTTTGAGGTGCTTTGAATGTCGGATTGACAAATCAATAGCACCACTCCGTTTGATTTTGTGTAAGTAAGACAAAATATTACCACTTCTATTTTTAATTGTAAATACTAAACTAGGCAACTTTTTAAAGATGTATTGATTTGTACTCAACCGGAGTCAAGTAGCCGAGCGTACCGTGAATCCTGATGTGATGAAATAGTGGATACGACGAATCGAAAATGTTAAAATAAGTAAATCGATTTGAGGCATCTATATTGGTGATAAGTATGATTCTGATTTTAAGCTACACACCGTAAATAGCCTAACATCAGGTAAGGAGAATCCTGCCGCCGCTGCATGGCCACCAAACGCGGTGAAGATACCCGTTTTTGCTTGTACCGCTTGCAACAACGCATAGAGATCAACACCAGGTACACTCCGTCCTGATCCTTTGGCGACGCCATCTTTGATCGACAGGCACAGTGTAGGCTTGTACAGGTTTTGCGTGAGTTTCCCTGCAACGATGCCGATAACCCCTTCATGCCATGCTTCTCCTGCGACAACGAGTGTTTGATCTGTCCAACCTATCCAACGTTTCATGAAAAGATCCCTCACTAACTCCGTGTCTACTCAAGAATACACGAAAATAGCGCTATCTGTTTTGTATTCTAATAGAGTTTACAGAAGTCATCTATGAAGATGAAGGATGAGTAGTATGGGGTTCTATGTTCAGAGTGGATGGCAGAATAGACGTGCAGATTTTCGCAAGAAGTTTCTCTATAGACGCTTGGTCATAGACGCACCCTTTTGCAAAAAAGGACGAGGAGTTTGTGATCAAGTCCGTAATTGTGTGTAATTTCGTTTTCCCTTTGTCGACGGGGTGCCTTGCCTTTTCATCGCCTTCTGGCGACTTGAAGCTCTTCCGTTCATCTTGCGATTCGTGCGGCTCCACCCTTGCATGGATGCGGTTGGGTTTGTCCGGCCAGACGGGACCCAAGCGCAAGGTGGAAGCTCTTCATGATGCCTCCGCCTCGACCTTCTGCCTCCATTTCTCCTGCTGCTC
>NZ_MPDK01000002.1 GCF_003144315.1 Sulfoacidibacillus thermotolerans
TATGCTATATTACTCGATGTCGCCGCGAGCGGCGGCGCAAGAAGGTAGCGAGTTGATCCTTGAAAACTAAATGCAAGAAGAGACGGACGACGAAAAGAGCACGGAAGCGACATGATTTAAGAGTTTGATCCTGGCTCAGGACGAACGCTGGCGGCGTGCCTAATACATGCAAGTCGAGCGGATGGATGTAACAATCCATGAGCGGCGGACGGGTGAGTAACACGTGGGTAACCTACCTTTTAGACGGGGATAACGCCTGGAAACGGGTGCTAATCCCGGATGGGATCTTTCTTCGCATGAAGGAGGAAGGAAAGGCGCAGACAAGCGCTGCTAAGAGATGGGCCCGCGGCGCATTAGCTAGTTGGTGGGGTAAAGGCTCACCAAGGCGACGATGCGTAGCCGACCTGAGAGGGTGACCGGCCACACTGGGACTGAGACACGGCCCAGACTCCTACGGGAGGCAGCAGTAGGGAATCTTCCGCAATGGGCGAAAGCCTGACGGAGCAACGCCGTGTGAGCGAAGACGGTCTTCGGATTGTAAAGCTCTGTCATTTGGGACGAGAGGCATGGAGAGGGAATGCTCGATGTGAGACGGTACCAAAGGAGGAAGCCCCGGCTAACTACGTGCCAGCAGCCGCGGTAATACGTAGGGGGCAAGCGTTGTCCGGAATGACTGGGCGTAAAGCGCGCGCAGGCGGTTTCTTGCGTCTGAGGTGAAAGGCCAGGGCTCAACCCTGGGATGGCCTTGGAAACGGGGGAACTTGAGGGTCGGAGAGGCAAGGGGAATTCCACGTGTAGCGGTGAAATGCGTAGAGATGTGGAGGAATACCAGTGGCGAAGGCGCCTTGCTGGACGAAACCTGACGCTGAGGCGCGAAGGCGTGGGGAGCAAACAGGATTAGATACCCTGGTAGTCCACGCGGTAAACGATGAGTGCTAGGTGTCGGAGGGTACCACCTCCGGTGCCGAAGGAAACCCAATAAGCACTCCGCCTGGGGAGTACGGTCGCAAGACTGAAACTCAAAGGAATTGACGGGGGCCCGCACAAGCAGTGGAGCATGTGGTTTAATTCGAAGCAACGCGAAGAACCTTACCAGGGCTTGACATCGGCGTGACCGGATCTGAGAAGATCCCTCCCCTTTGGGGCACGCTAGACAGGTGGTGCATGGTTGTCGTCAGCTCGTGTCGTGAGATGTTGGGTTAAGTCCCGCAACGAGCGCAACCCTTGATCTGTGTTACCAGCACGTAGAGGTGGGGACTCACAGATGACTGCCGGTGACAAACCGGAGGAAGGCGGGGATGACGTCAAATCATCATGCCCCTTATGTCCTGGGCGACACACGTGCTACAATGGGCGGTACAACGGGAAGCGAAGCTGCGAAGTGGAGCGAACCCCGAAAAGCCGTTCGTAGTTCGGATTGCAGGCTGCAACTCGCCTGCATGAAGCCGGAATTGCTAGTAATCGCGGATCAGCATGCCGCGGTGAATACGTTCCCGGGCCTTGTACACACCGCCCGTCACACCACGAGAGTGGGTAACACCCGAAGTCGGTGAGGTAACCCGCGAGGGGGCCAGCCGCCGAAGGTGGGATTCGCGATTGGGGTGAAGTCGTAACAAGGTAGCCGTATCGGAAGGTGCGGCTGGATCACCTCCTTTCTAAGGAAGTAAGCCTAAAGAGGGCAGAAGCGGACGATCTCTTACTTGCATTTAGTTTTGAAGGATGGACGCAGGGGGAAAGACCTGCGGCGACCTTCAGGGGTTCCTTGACAACTAGAGGTGAAACATAGGAGCGCACGAGGCGACGGGGAACCGGAGCGCGAGCGCAAAGAGAAGGTAAGGCAAGCGTAGGATGAGGATAAGATAGGAAGGGCGCACGGAGGATGCCTAGGCGCTAGGTGCCGAAGAAGGACGGGGCGAACACCGATATGCCTCGGGGAGCCGTACGCAGGCGAAGATCCGAGGATTTCCGAATGGGGGAACCTCTCTTTCGAAGGAAAGAGACCGGTAACTGAATGCATAGGTTACACGGAGGGCACCGGGGGAACTGAAACATCTCAGTACCCCGAGGAAAAGAAAACAAACGTGATTTTCCAAGTAGCGGCGAGCGAACGGGAAAGAGCCTAAACCAATTACGTGATACAGCGTGCAAGCGATGCGGGATTGGGGTAGTGGGGCAATTCGTAGGGGCCATGCACAGGTTCCACAGGGGAGAGTCAGCGTAGACAAACGGCATGGGAAGGCCGGCCAGAGAGGGTGAGAGCCCCGTCGTCGAAACGCTGAGAGAAGCTGAGAATTGACCCCGAGTAGGGCGGGACACGAGGAATCCCGTTTGAATCAGGGAGGACCACCTCCTAAGGCTAAATACAACCTAGCGACCGATAGTGAAGAAGTACCGTGAGGGAAAGGTGAAAAGGACCGCGGGAGCGGAGTGAAAGAGAACCTGAAACCGTGTGCTTACAAGCAGTTGGAGTCCCGCAAGGGATGACAGCGTGCCTTTTGTAGAATGAACCGGCGAGTGTCGATGGCAAGCGAGGTTAAGGGAGAGATTCCGGAGCCGGAGCGAAAGCGCGTCTGAAGAGGGCGGGAGTTTGCCGACGACGACCCGAAACCGTGTGATCTACCCCTGACCAGGGTGAAGTGGCGGTAACACGCTATGGAGGCCCGAACCCACTGACGTTGAAAAGTCAGGGGATGAGTTGGGGGTAGGGGAGAAATTCCAATCGAACACGGAGATAGCTGGTTCTCCCCGAAATCGCTTTAGGGCGAGCGTCAAGGGCGATGCAAGGTGGAGGTAGAGCACGGATTGGGCTAGGGGCCTGCAGAAGGTTACCGAACCCAGTCAAACTCCGAATGCCAGACTTGTAGCCTTGGCAGTCAGACTGCGAGTGCTAAGATCCGTAGTCAAGAGGGAAACAGCCCAGACCAACAGCTAAGGTCCCGAAGTGCCAGTTAAGTGGGAAACGATGTGGCGGTGCATAGACAACCAGGATGTTGGCTTAGAAGCAGCCACCATTGAAAGAGTGCGTAATAGCTCACTGGTCGAGTGACGCTGCGCGGAAAATGTAACGGGGCTAAACTGGACACCGAAGCTATGGATAGGAAACTATGGTAGGGGAGCGTTCCAAGGGCGGAGAAGGTGAGCTGGGAAGCGAGCTGGAGCGCTTGGAAGTGAGAATGCCGGTATGAGTAGCGAAAAGACCAGTGAGAATCTGGTCCGCCGAAAGCCTAAGGGTTCCTGGGGAAGGCTCGTCCACCCAGGGTAAGTCGGGACCTAAGCGGAGGCCGAGAGGCGTACGCGATGGACAACGGGTAGAGATTCCCGTACCACAGGCGTCTGCATGACCGAAGGGGGGACGCAGGGGCGCAAGGAGAGCGGCCGGATGGAAGAGGCCGTCTAACACGTAAGGGGGTCGTGCAGGGAAAACCGCACGGCGAGAACTCTGAGCGTGGAAGGGGAGCGAAGAGAAGTAGCGAAGCTCCGGAGCGCGAACTGCCAAGAAAAGCCTCTAGGGAGGACGCAAGTGCCCGTACCGGAAACCGACACAGGTAGGCGAGGAGAGGATCCTCAGGCGCGCGGGAGAACTCTCGTTAAGGAACTCTGCAAAATGGCCCCGTAACTTCGGGAGAAGGGGCGCTGATGCGAGTCAGCCGCAGTGAAAAGGCCCAAGCGACTGTTTAGCAAAAACACAGGTCTCTGCAAAGCCGAAAGGCGACGTATAGGGGCTGACGCCTGCCCGGTGCTGGAAGGTTAAGAGGAGGGGTCAGCCGCAAGGCGAAGCTCTGAATTGAAGCCCCAGTAAACGGCGGCCGTAACTATAACGGTCCTAAGGTAGCGAAATTCCTTGTCAGGTAAGTTCTGACCCGCACGAATGGCGTAACGACTTGGGCGCTGTCTCAACGAGAGACCCGGTGAAATTGTAATACCTGTGAAGATGCAGGTTACCCGCGGCTAGACGGAAAGACCCCGTGGAGCTTGACTGTAGCTTGATATGGAGGAAGGGTACGTCATGTACAGGATAGGTGGGAGGCGAAGAAGTCAGGGCGCAAGCCTTGGTGGAGCCGACGTTGGGATACCACCCTTGAGGTACTTTTCTTCTCACTTGGCGCCCTGAAGCGGGCGTAAGGACAGTGTCAGGTGGGCAGTTTGACTGGGGCGGTCGCCTCCTAAAGAGTAACGGAGGCGCCCAAAGGTTCCCTCAGCGCGGTTGGAAATCGCGCGGTGCGTGCAAAGGCAAAAGGGAGCTTGACTGCGAGACGGACAGGTCGAGCAGGGACGAAAGTCGGGCTTAGTGATCCGGCGGTGCCAGGTGGAAGGGCCGTCGCTCAACGGATAAAAGCTACCCCGGGGATAACAGGCTGATCTCCCCCAAGAGTCCACATCGACGGGGAGGTTTGGCACCTCGATGTCGGCTCATCGCATCCTGGGGCTGAAGTCGGTCCCAAGGGTTGGGCTGTTCGCCCATTAAAGCGGTACGCGAGCTGGGTTCAGAACGTCGTGAGACAGTTCGGTCCCTATCTGCCGCGGGCGTAGGAGATGTGAGAGGCGTCGTCCTTAGTACGAGAGGACCGGGACGAACCGACCGCTGGTGTTCCAGTTGTGCCGCCAGGTGCAGCGCTGGGTAGCCAAGTCGGGCCGGGATAAGCGCTGAAAGCATCTAAGCGCGAAGCCTCCCTCAAGATGACATCTCCCGCTCGGTAAAACGAGGGAAGACCCCTTGAAGAACACAAGGTCAATCGGTCCGGTGTGGAAGCACGGCGACGTGTGGAGCAGACGGATGCGAATCGGTCGAGGGCTTATCCTCACGAAAATCTATCCTGTGCAAGTCACCTCTAGTTGTGAAGGAATCCGCAAGGATTTCGCTCAGGGGCACCTGAGAAGATCAGGGGCCTTGAGACGTCTGGTGATGATGGCGGAGGGGACACACCCGTACCCATCCCGAACACGACGGTTAAGCCCTCCAGCGCCGATGGTACTTGGACCGCAGGGTCCTGGGAGAGTAGGTCGTTGCCAGACAACATCGATACACTACGCAAAAGGCACACGCAAAGTAACAGAGCGTGTGCCTTTAAGTTGTTATAATGATAACGTTTCTTATGTTATGAACAACTTTGGAGGTGCTTGTATGAGTAAACAATTGTGGTTATTTGATATGGATGGGACGTTATTTGAGACGGAGCGTGTGGCAATTCCTGCATTTCACGAGGTGTTTGTTAAACTGAGAAGCGAAGGATTGGAAATTCCGGAAAAGATCACAGATAAGCAAATCACGGGTGTGTTTGGGTATACCCATGAGCGGATATGGGCTGAGTTATTTGGACGTTCACTGAATCAACAGGAACAGGCACTGGCTGATGAGTTGTTATTAAAAGCTGAGTTGGAGTTGATTGCTAAAGGGCAGGGAGTTCTTTATCCGGAAGTGAAAGAAACGCTTTGGCAACTACGGGAACTTGGTGCATCGTTGGCGGTAGCGAGTAACGGAATGCCAGATTATATTGCGGCAATCGTGGATTATTTTGAGCTTCGGGATTTCTTTGTAGGGCTCTATACAGCGGGTGGCTATCAAGTGAACTCATAGGTAGATTTAGTGCGCATCGCTTGCAAGGATATTGCTCATGAGCAGGGCTTTATGGTGGGGGACCGCTTAACTGATGTAGAGGCCGGTCGGCAAAATGGATTATATGTGATCGGATGTGCTTTTGGTTTTGCGCAAGCAGAGGAATTTGCAGGGGCGGATCGCATAGTAAAAAAGTTTTCGGAGATTCTAACCATGTCGGGCATGTGACGACATGGTTTTTTCATTAGGATTTTTCTTGATATGATGAGATAAGTACAGTGAGTGGTTGAGACGCTAAATAAAGAAAAAAATTTACCAATATGATCGTCAGGATATTTACAATGGGCATTTGGTTGAATATAATTAAGCCGTAAGGTCAAATAAAGTCAAAGTCAGAGGTGGTGGATCTTGGGAACGTGAGAAGCACAGCGGATCTCATTGAAGCCTATCTGTCCGACCTGCTTGCGAAGAGTGCAAATGGTGTAATTGAAGTACAGCGGAGTGATTTGGCTGAACTTTTCTCTTGTGTACCTTCGCAGATTAATTATGTGATTGCGACTCGGTTTACTCTGGAACGCGGATACATCGTCGAGTCAAAGCGAGGCGGCGGAGGATATATTCGCATTCGGCGCGCAGCGACGGTGGATTTAAGCGAGATGAAACAATTGATTCGCGATGTTGGTGATCGCATTGCGCAGAGGGAAGCAGAAGGAATTTTGTGGCGCCTTGAAACGGATGGAGTCTTGTCGTCAAGAGAAGCATCGATGTTAAGGACGGCCATCTCGCGCGACGTATTAGTCCTTCCACTCCCTGAACGTGATATGTTACGTGCGCGGTTATTAGCAGCGATGCTGGCAGCCGTATATATGCATCGTGATGGTAAATCAGGGTAAGCAGCGCTATTTAAACAGGTTATCCACAACTTATTCACACCATGTGTATAACCTGTGGATTGAAGAAGAAATTGTCGACACTTAATCAAACAGTTAGATGAGTTTGTCCTTTAGTAAGGAAGGTGACGAGCCATGCTCTGTGAACAATGTGGACAGCGGCCAGCAACTGTACATTATACGGAGATTGTACAGGGGAAGAAAAATGAATACCATTTGTGCGAAGTGTGCGCAAGCCAGAAGGGGCAAGCTGCCTACCAAGCATTAGCAGGTCCCTTTTCTGTAAATCAGTTGCTGTCAGGGTTACTGCATTTTGATTCGAGCGTAGCCCCACGGTCAGATGCACCAGCTCCACGATGTGAACACTGTGGGCTTACATTTCAGCAATTTGTCAAAATGGGTCAATTCGGATGTGAGCATTGCTACGAAACATTTTCTGAGCAATTGGGTCCACTTTTAAAGCGAGTACAAAGTGCTGATCACCATACAGGGAAAATTCCTAAACGAAGAGGCGGAGCGATGACGCTGCGGCGAGAATTAAGCCAATTGCGTAAAGAACTGCAACTCAGCGTTTTAGAGGAACGATTTGAGGAAGCTGCGCAACTGCGCGATCGCATCCGCAGCTTAGAGCAACAAATTGGCAGTGATGCGTAAATCATTTTCACGCGTGCTACCAGACACTCAAATTTAAGTGTACTTTAGAACTTTTGTTGCAGACAGGAGGTTGTCTGTATGTCATTGAGCGATTTCTTATCGCAGGCGTCGAGTAAGTGGTTACGCGATGAGGGTCCAGAATCTGATATTGTCATCAGTAGTCGTGTGCGGATTGCGCGTAATCTGACGGGCTATGTTTTTCCTCTGATCGCATCAGAAAGTGATAAACAGGCTGTACTTCAAACAGTGGAAAAAGCAGTAGAGCAACCACAAGTAAAGCAACTTGGGCATTTTGAAATTCTGAAAATGAATGATTTAAGCCCTGTAGAGCAAGCGGTGCTAGTAGAAAAACACTTGGTAAGCCCAGCGTTAATCGAGTCTTCGGGATCCGCCGTCATTTTGCGTGATGACGAGGAACTCGGTGTTATGGTGAATGAAGAGGATCACTTGCGTATGCAGTGTCTACTTCCGGGATATCAATTGGATGCCGCTTATGCGCTTGCTGATCGATTAGATGATGCACTAGAAACGAGTCTCGATTATGCGTTTGATGAGACGAAAGGATATCTCACTGCTTGTCCAACGAACGTCGGGACAGGAATGCGCGCATCTGTGATGGTGCATTTGCCAGCGCTTGTTTTGACAGGCAGCATTCAGCGGATTTTGTCAGCCGTAACGCATGTGGGTCTCGCTGTGCGCGGTATTTATGGAGAAGGCACGGATGCGCTGGGAAATCTGTTTCAAATTTCTAACCAGATTACACTTGGGCAGAGCGAGCAAGAAATTCTGAGTAACTTACATGGTGTCGTGAAACAAATCATCGATCATGAACGCACAGCACGTCAGCATTTACTCCAGCAAAGTAAAGATCCAATCGAAGATCGCGTGTGCCGATCGTTTGGAATTCTTGCTTATGCGCGACAGATTGACTCGAAAGAAGCGATGCAGCGTCTGTCAGATGTGAGATTAGGGATTGATTTGGGGATTATTAAGGGCGTTTCCGCAAATATTCTAAAAGAACTGATGGTGGCAACACAACCGGGGTTCTTGCAGAAATACTACGGGCATGAAATGAATCCAGGAGAGCGCGATGTCAAGCGGGCTTCATTGATTCGCGAACGTTTGCGCATGGATCAGGTGCAATCGTAACGATTTGAAAGATCTTTTTTAAGTGTAAAAAGTACACAATGACTTTGATTAAAATGGATAGGAAAGAAATGGGGGATTAACATGTTATTCAATCGCTTTACTGAAAGGGCGCAAAAAGTGTTGACACTTGCGCATGAAGAAGCGGTGCGTCTTGGGCATCCAGGAGTTGGGACAGAGCATATATTACTTGGTCTTGTCAAAGAGGGAGAGGGCATTGCTGCCAAGGCATTACTCAGTTTAGGGGTTACAGGCGATAAAATTCAGCGCGAAGTAGAAAAAATTATTGGCCGTGGCCCAGGCAATACTACGGGGACGACTTATACGCCGCGCGCAAAGAAAGTAATCGAGTTGTCAATGGATGAGGCGCGCAAGCTAGGTCACAACTATATTGGGACAGAGCACATTTTGCTTGGATTGATTCGTGAAGGAGAAGGTATTGCTGCTCGCGTCTTGGGTAATCTTGGGATCAACTTATCGAAGGCTCGACAGACCGTATTGCAGCTACTTGGTGCGGATTCACCTGAGAGCAATTCTGAGGCGGGGACGCCTGCTGCAAGCACACCGACTCTTGATAGTTTAGCTCGCGATTTGACTGCATTGGCGCGAGATTCCAAATTGGATCCAGTGATTGGGCGCGCTTCTGAAATTGAACGCGTTATTCAAGTTTTATCGCGGCGGACCAAAAACAATCCTGTCTTGATTGGTGAACCTGGTGTTGGTAAAACAGCAATCGCAGAAGGACTTGCTCAGCGTATCGTATCAAACGAAATCCCTGAGACGTTACGCAATAAACGCGTGATGGTTCTTGATATGGGGACCGTTGTTGCAGGTACAAAATATCGCGGTGAATTTGAAGATCGACTCAAGAAGATCATGGATGAAATACGTAACGCAGGAAATGTGATTTTGTTTATTGATGAGTTGCACACTTTAATCGGAGCTGGTGGTGCAGAAGGAGCGATTGACGCATCTAATATATTAAAGCCTGCGCTTGCACGAGGAGAACTGCAATGTATCGGAGCGACAACGCTAGATGAGTATCGCAAGCACATTGAAAAAGATGCGGCGTTAGAGCGGAGATTTCAGCCCATTAAAGTGGATCAGCCGACGGCTGATGAAGCGGTTCAAATTTTGTATGGCTTACGTGACCGGTATGAAGCACATCATCGGGTAAAAATTACCGATGCGGCTGTGGAAGCAGCGGTGCGGCTGTCGGATCGGTATATTACAGATCGTTTTTTGCCGGATAAGGCGATTGACTTGATTGATGAAGCAGCTTCGCGCGTACGATTACGCACATATACAGCGCCTCCTAATTTAAAGGACCTTGAAGTGCGACTAGAAGAAATTCGTTCGGAAAAGGATTCGGCCATTCAGGCACAAGAATTTGAGTTGGCAGCATCTTTGCGCGATCAAGAACAAAAGTTGCGCGATGAATTGGAGCGGCGCCGGCTAGAGTGGCAACAACGTCAAGATTCGCATGATGTCGCTGTTACAGAGGAAGACATTGCAGAGATTGTCTCTACGTGGACGGGAATTCCTGTGAAGAAACTGGCCGAGGCGGAATCGACAAGGTTACTCAATATGGAGAAGTTATTGCATGAGCGTGTAATTGGTCAAAATGAAGCGGTGGAAGCAGTGAGTCGCGCCATTCGACGTGCACGTGCTGGTTTGAAAGATCCAAAACGTCCGATCGGCTCTTTTATCTTTCTCGGCCCTACTGGAGTTGGGAAAACGGAATTGGCCCGCGCCTTGGCGGAAGCAATGTTTGGTGATGAGGATGCGATGATTCGCGTTGACATGTCAGAATTTATGGAGAGACATACTACGGCTCGGTTAGTTGGAGCGCCTCCAGGATATGTCGGTTATGAAGAAGGTGGGCAGTTAACGGAAAAAGTACGGCGCAAGCCCTATTCTGTCGTCTTGCTCGATGAAATTGAAAAGGCGCATCCGGAAGTCTTTAACATTTTATTGCAGGCGCTTGATGATGGACGTCTGACAGATGGGAAAGGACGAACTGTTGATTTTCGCAATACGGTCATTATCATGACGTCCAACGTGGGAGCGCAAATGATCCGTAAAGGTGGGCCGCTCGGCTTTACGAGTAATCATGATAGTGCGTATCTCGACATGAAGGATCGTGTGATGGAAGAATTAAAGAAGACATTCCGTCCTGAATTTTTAAATCGGATTGATGATCTGATCGTCTTTCATCCGCTCGAACAAGCGGATATTGCTCAAATTGTCACTTTGCTTGCGAAAGAACTCGGGCAGCGTCTGGAAGAGTATGGTCTGCGCCTAAGGTTGACGGAAGCTGCGAAAGACTTTTTGGCAAAAGAGGGTTTTGATCCTCAATATGGCGCTCGACCACTTAAGCGCGCGATGCAGCGACATATTGAAGACAAACTCTCTGAAGCGTTGCTTGCAGGAACGATTGCAAGTGGTGACGAGGTGGAAATTGATGTCGATCCAGCCGGCGGATTACAGGTGAAACGGCTCTCGCCGCAACCGCTACAGTCGCAGTAATTGCGATTAAAACCATTGATAGTTGGGGTTATGGCAAGAACTTAAAAGGATTGTGATGAAACGGTCGCAAGGCGGGATCATGCTCCTCTTGCGGCCGTTTTCCTCCTTAATTTTACTAGCCAATTTTTGTGTCCTCATGTATAGTGGAGGCGTTATGAAAAAGCAAAAGACGAAATTTGTTTGTCAAGAGTGCCAAACAGAAAGTCCGAAGTGGCTTGGACGTTGTCCGGGTTGTGGCGGCTGGGGTACGATGATTGAGGAAGTTATCCAGGTTGCTTCTGTACGAGGTGTGGATTCAGCACATCATGTGTTAAAATCCAGTTCACCGATGCGTTTACATGAAGTTGAAACTGCAGAGACGTTGCGCTTTTCTACAGGAAGTGCTGAGTTTGATCGAGCGCTTGGTGGTGGCATTATTCCGGGAGAAGTATTTCTTGTTGGCGGGGATCCAGGAATCGGGAAATCAACTTTATTGTTACAAACTGCTCAACTCGTTGCGCGTGCAGAATGGATTGTTCTCTATGTGACGGGTGAAGAATCTGTGCAACAAGTGCGATTGCGGGCTCAGCGATTGGGGGCGTTGCACGATGCGCTCTATGTTTTGGCAGAGACAGATGTCGATGTGATTGCAGAGCATGTGCATGCGCTTGGCCCACATTTATTGATCGTCGATTCAATTCAAACGATGTCACGCGCGCACATTCAGAGTGCTCCAGGCAGCAGTCAACAGGTGCGAGAGTGCACGATGGCGCTATTGCGACTCGCAAAGGAGCGAAACCTTGCGACTTGCATCGTTGGACATGTGACAAAAGATGGGACGATTGCGGGACCGCGACTGATGGAACACATGGTGGATGCTGTGTTTTATTTTGAAGGGGACCGCAATCAGCGCTTTCGGATATTGCGTGCCGTAAAAAATCGATTTGGTTCGACGAATGAGATTGGCGTTTTTGATATGCAATCAGGCGGGCTTGTTGACGTACTTAGTCCATCTGAAATATTTTTGGCGGAACGTTCTCGTGGTGTAGCTGGATCTGCTGTTGTAAGTAGTCTTGAAGGAACGCGGCCCATGCTCATTGAGGTGCAGGCGCTTGTGACGCCGACGGCGTTCGGGACGCCGCGGAGAATGGCTTCAGGTGTAGATTATAACAGGGTATCTCTGCTTATGGCTGTTTTGGAGAAGCGCTTGGGGTTATATCTTCAAAGCCAGGACGCATATGTCAATGTAGTAGGTGGAGTACGGATGGATGAACCAGCAGTGGATCTTGGCATTGCAGTTGCCATTGCCTCAAGTTTCAAAGATGAACCCATCCGTTCCGGAATTGTCCTCATTGGCGAAGTTGGCCTAACGGGTGAAGTGAGGGCTGTGACACACTTAGAGAAGCGGATTTCGGAAGCTGCCAAACTTGGCTTTTCGCGCGTGCTAGCACCACTTGGAAACATGAAGCGAGCAGATTCGTCGATTGCTTCTGAAATCGAAGTGATTGGGGTTCATTCACTTCAAGAAGCTTTGCGCTTAGCGCTAGGAGGGTGAGAAAGTGCGCGAACGAGATGACACAAAGCGCGGTGAAGCGACGATGATGAAGACGTTACGCATGGTGGCGCCGGGGACACCAATTCGTGAGGGCATTGACAATGTATTACGCGCTAAGACTGGGGGTCTCATTGTCATCGGGTTTGATCAACTTGTAGAGTCTTTAATTGACGGGGGATTCGCGATCAATTGTGACTTTAGTCCTGCGCGACTCTATGAACTTGCAAAAATGGATGGGGCGATCATTTTAAGCGAAGATGCCAAGCGCATTCTGTTTGCGAATACGCAACTCAATCCTGATCCATCGATTCCAACTGGTGAAACGGGGACGAGACACCGCACGGCCGAACGTGTAGCTAAACAAACTGGCAGGCTCGTGATTTGCGTTTCACAGCGACGCAATGTGATCACATTGTACCAAGCGACGGATCGCTATGCACTCAATGACATCAGTCGAATCATCACAAAGGCTAATCAAGCAATGCAGACATTAGAGAGATACAAAGCAGTGCTCGATTCTACTCTATCCAATTTGTCCGCACTAGAAATGGATGAAATTGTTACATTGCAGGATGTTGTTGGTGTTATTCAGCGCTTTGAAATGGTGTTGCGCATTAAGGCGGAAATCAAGCGCTATATCACTGAACTGGGTTCTGAAGGTCGACTGATTTCTATGCAGATGGATGAGCTAGTTTCACGCGTGGAAGAGGAAGCCTACCTCCTCGTAAAAGATTATTCGGCAAGCAACCAAGAGCTTACACCCCATCAAATTCTTACAGAGATTCATTCGCTGGATACAGAAGAGGTATTGAATGGGCAAGCGATCGTCTACGCACTTGGATACTCAGGGATTAACAATCTAGCGGAAGCAAATATTGCATCTCGGGGCTATCGCATTTTGCACAAGATTCCACGTTTGCCCCAACCTGTGATCGAAAATTTGACTGAAGAGTTTACGACGCTTGGGAAAATTGTTTCTGCTACTGTTGAGGAACTAGACGATGTAGAGGGAATTGGATCGGTTCGCGCGCGTTCGATTAAAGAGGGGTTAAAGCGTATGCAAGAACTCGCATTCCTTGAGCGTAATCTCTAAAGTTTAAAGTAGTGAAATAAGGAACAAGATGGTGTGGAGGAGGACTTTATGCGCAACTCACTCGCAAATTTACTCACACTTCTTAACCTCATACTCGGAATGGTTTCTCTGATGTTATCTGTGCAAGGATCGTATGAAGTGGCGGCCTTGTTTGTCATTGTCGGTATGGCATTTGATGGGTTAGATGGTCGTGTGGCTCGAGCACTAGGTATCTCAAGCGAATTTGGCAAACAACTCGACTCGCTTTCTGACATTGTCACTTTTGGTATAGCGCCGTCCATTATCATGTGGGATGTGGTTCTTCGCAACCTTGGTGTGCTTGGGGCGTTTATTGCCTGTGCGTTTCCTGTTGCAGGCGCGTTGCGTTTGGCACGGTTTAATGTACAGACGGGTCAACGGCATTATTTTATCGGGTTGCCGATTACGGCAGCGGGGGGCATTCTTGCAACATTTGCGCTTTATCATGGACTTATTCCTACATTTTGGCTTCCTCTTTTAACGCTGGCATTGAGTTATCTTATGGTTAGTAAAACGAAGTATCCTAACTTTAAACATTTGGCTGTCCCGCGCTTTGCTTACGTTGTGGTCCCATTTCTAGCAATTGTGGTTGCTTTCGTCTTAATTCACCATCGTAATTTGGTAGCAAGAGCGATTTTTATCGTTTTGGCCCTATATGGCGGGTATGGTGTTTGGTATGATTTGCATATGATTCGAAAAAGACGTGCAAGACGCCGCGATGCATATGGATCTACGCACGAATAAAGAGGAGTAATTCTATGGAATTGATGGAGTTTTCGCAATTGACCCCTTTACAAACGCTGTGATAAGCTGTAAACAATTACGTTTAAAAGTTTTATGCTTGTCTATACTGATGTAGAGGAGGTGACACATGTTGGTACGCAGATTGGTTCAGATTTTTTTCTTTGTCATTGGTTTGGCGCTTGGAGGAGCATATGGAGAACGCGTTTTCGCACTCATTCATGTTCCTTTGTTTCCTTGGGAAGATGTCACTTCGGCAATAGTCGGTGGATTAGTTGCGATGTTTATCGCAACATTTGTAGTTGATCCGTTTGTCGAATGGTTTCGCTGGCTGGAAGACAAGTTGATTCGCACACCGCTTGTCGATTTGTTATCTGGCGTCCTTGGTCTTGTGATTGGACTCGGAATTGCCTTTGTGGTAACACCGGCGATTGGACATATTCCTGTTATTGGTATTCTTGTGCAATTTTTTGCTTCCGTCTTATTAGGCTATCTTGGTTTTCGTATCTTCTTCTCGCGCCGCGAGGAAATTTTCTCGCTAATCCCGTCCTTATTATCTAAGGGGGGGCGTGACAGGGGAAACAAAGGAGCACAAGCTTCCTCTCCCCGCGTAGGGGAGGCAAAGATTTTGGATACTAGCGTCATCATTGACGGACGGATAGCTGATATTGTCGAGACGGGCTTTCTCGACGGTGTATTAATTATCCCCTCTTTTGTGCTTGGAGAGTTACAGCATATCGCTGATAGTTCAGATGTCTTGAAGCGCAATCGAGGTCGTAGAGGTCTCGATATTTTAAATCGCATTCAAAAAGAGTTAAAAGTGAAAGTTCAAGTGCTAGAAATAGATTTTGAAGAGTTATCAGAAGTGGATAGCAAGCTGGTTAAACTTGCTAAACAGCTCGGCGGTAAAGTGGTTACGAATGACTTTAATTTAAATAAAGTGGCAGAACTACAGGGTGTATCGGTGCTAAATATCAATGATCTTGCCAATGCAGTTAAACCTGTAGTCTTGCCTGGCGAGGAGATTACAGTTCAAATTATTAAGGACGGGAAAGAGTATGGGCAAGGCATTGGTTATTTGGACGATGGTACGATGATTGTCATAGAAGGTGGACGCGATTTTATCGGACATCGTTTGGATGTGTTGGTGACGAGTGTTTTACAAACCTCGGCTGGACGGATGATTTTTGCTAAACCCAAGGTGTTTGAGAAAGCGCTGTGATTTTCCATAGCCATGCTTCCATGCTATAATCGTGCAAAGTCCACACTTTGTGATTTGTGATAGCAATGGAGATGCACACATTGGGAACCCAGTTTGACAAGAATGTCATGGAAGAAGTGGCTGTGCTTGTGATGGCAGCTGGTACGGGTACGCGGATGGGCGCCACAGAGCGAAAGCAATGGCTTATGCTCTGTGGTCGTCCGTTGTTTATTTTTACGGTTGAACGGTTGCTTTCTTTCGGGATTACCTCCTGTCTTGTCGTTGTCCATCCTACGGATTTGCAACGTGCGCGAATTGCTTTAGATGAACGCGGTCTGTATGCTGTACCGATCACTGCTGGTGGTGTTGATCGACAAGCATCGGTATGGGAAGGGTTGCAATTTGCCAAAACACGATATGTGGCAGTCCATGATGGTGCACGACCTTTTCTAACACAAGCGGATTTTTCAGCAGTATTGAAGGAAGCAATCGCTACTGGTGCAGCTACGTTGGCACATCCTGTAATTGATACGCTCAAACGTTCAGATGGAAGCACCAAAGTCGCTCAGCATATAGATCGAGAAGGTTTATGGGCAGTGCAAACACCGCAGGTTTTTTTGCGTGAGTGGCTTTATGAAGCGCATGTGGCCGCACAAGTTGACAATTTTCACGGAACGGATGATACGGTCCTACTCGCTCGGATTGGAAAATCTGTATCACTTGTTCGTGGATCAAAGTGGAACATCAAGCTTACAGATCAAGATGACCTCGCGTATATGCGATTGTGGGAGGCGGTTTCGTGCGGGTCGGATTAGGTTTTGATGTTCATCGTTTTATCAAGGGTCGTCCTCTTGTTTTAGGAGGGGTTGAGATTCCAAGCGATGTAGGTCTTGATGGACATTCGGATGCAGATGTACTTTTGCATGCAGTGATGGATGCGCTTTTAGGTGCCGCAGCACTTGGCGATATTGGAGATCATTTTCCAGATACGGATGAGCAGTTTCGCGGTGTGTCGAGTGTGGTTTTACTGCGCCGCGTAATCCAGTTAATAGGGGAACGTGGATATCGCGTCGGGAATGTTGATGTCATGATCCTTGCAGAATTTCCAAAAATCTCCCCGTATAAGCATCGTATGATCGAATTATTGGCGCACGAACTATCTGTGAGGATAGAAGATGTAAGCATCAAGGCGACAACGATGGAAAAAATGGGCTTTATTGGGCGGCGAGAAGGGATTGCTGTGGAAGCGATCGTCTTGCTGGTCGACAGAGTGAATTGAGGTGATTGTATGAGTGGTGTGCGTGTGCGCTACGCGCCAAGTCCTACAGGGCATTTGCACATTGGGGGCGCGCGGACTGCGCTGTTTAATTATTTGTTCGCAAAACATCATGGTGGTACGTTTATTCTGCGGATCGAAGATACAGATTTAGAGCGTAATGTCGATCGAGCTGCTGACGGTTTTGCTGAGCAATTGCGCTGGCTTGGCGTGGAATGGGATGAAGGGGCTTATGTGGGCGGTGAGTATGGCCCATATGTATGTACAGAGCGCCTTTCAATCTATGACGATTACATTCGGCAATTACGTGAACTTGGATATGCATACGATTGTTTTTGCACTGAAGACGAACTCGCGATCGAGCGCGAAAATGCGCTGGCAAAAGGGGAAACGCCACGCTATTCGGGCAGATGTCGGCATTTGACAGAAGAACAACGCAACCACTTTTTAGCGGAGGGTCGGAAAGCGACCGTGCGTTTTCGGGTACATGAAGAGGATACCATTCACTTTTCAGATATGATCCGCGGGGAAATGACGTTTGAGGCGGGGGCTACTGGTGGCGATTTTGTCATTGTGAAATCGAATGGAATCCCTACCTACAATTTTGCGTGTACGATCGATGATCATTTAATGGAGATCACGCATGTCATTCGCGGAGAGGAGCATATCTCGAATACACCCAGACAACTCTTGCTATATAAGGCTTTTGGTTGGGAACCGCCCATATTCGCGCATGTTTCCTTAATTTTAGGGGCGGATGGCAAAAAGCTAAGTAAACGTGATGAATCCATCGTCCAATTTATAGAGCAGTATCGGGATCTGGGGTATTTACCTGAAGCGATGTTTAATTTTTTAGCGTTATTAGGCTGGACTCCGGAGGGAGAACAGGAAATTTTAACGAAAAAAGAATTGATAGCCTCCTTTCGTTTGGAACGTGTCAATAAGAGCGGAGCTTTTTTTGATGCGACAAAGTTGGCCTGGATGAATGGTCACTATTTACGTCAGCGTTCAGAAGAAGAATTATTGCCACTTGTCAAACGCGTGTTTCTGAAGTACTCTAAGGAAACTAAGGAAATGGAATCTGACTTATGGCTTCTTAAACTTATTGCCCTATATAAAGATAAGCTAAGCTATTTGGCGCAGTTGCCTGAGATGGCGGAACCGTTTCTTGTGGAAATTCCATCGGTTCATAAAGAGGCACAAGTTTTGCTCGCGGATCGTACTGTAAGTGAAGTGCTTCAGGCGTTTTCGGATGTTGTTGCAAGTGCATCGACGTGGGACGCAGATGTTGTCAAGGCAGCGCTAAAAACTGTACAGGCAACGACAGGTCGCAAGGGGAAAGATTTATTTATGCCGATCCGGGCGGCGATATTAGGTCAGTTGCACGGCCCTGATCTTAATCAGTCGCTTGCGCTGTTAGGTCGAGAACGTATACTTCAGCGCTTGCATCAAGTCACTAGATGAGCAAATCGATCGTTTGGAGGAGTATGTTAAGTCGTCGCTACAGAGAGCCTTTTCGGTTTTATAGACCTGCTGTGAGAAAAGGCAGATGACACTTTGCAGAATGCACCAAACGCGAGCGAAAGGAACGGAGAGTCGTTTGTTCTCTCTAAGTAAACTTCGCCGGGATCGCCCGTTACAGCACGATTAAGAGCTGCCTCAAGATAGCAATATGATGCAGAATCAGAGTGGAATCGCGGGGAAACCGTCTCTGGCTGAGCTAGAGGCGGTTTTCATTTTACATGGAGGGGGTTGGTGGTGGATGTTTCGCCGCATGCGTGAAGATATCGACTTCATTATGAAGATGGATCCTGCCGCACACTCTCGTTTAGAGGTTATCCTCACATATTCAGGGGTGCATGCGGTTTGGTTCTATCGACTCGCCCATCAATTATATAAGAGGAAGTGGTTTACAATTGCGAGGATGATTTCGCAATTTGCAAGATTCCTTACGGGGATTGAAATTCACCCGGGGGCCGTGATTGGCAAAGGGCTCTTTATCGATCATGGGATGGGGGTTGTAATTGGAGAAACTGCGATTGTCGGGGATTATGTCGTGCTTTACCAGGGGGTTACACTTGGAGGAACGGGTAAGGAAAAAGGGAAGCGCCATCCAACAATTGGAAACCATGTCTTAATCGCGACAGGCGCAAAGGTGTTGGGATCCTTGACGGTGGGGGATTACGCAAAAATTGGGGCAGGTTCTGTTGTGTTAAAGTCTGTTCCTCCCCATTCGACTGTCGTGGGAATTCCTGGTCGTGTTGTCGCGATTGAAGGGCGACGTGTTGATGAATTAGATCAAGTGGACTTACCAGATCCAATTTCTGAAACCGTGCAAATGATGCAAGACCGCATAGAGCTATTAGAGCGTAGATTAGCTGCGCTTGATGCAAATATGGCTAAATCAAGTCGTTAAAGAGGGGAAGATGCATGTCGATTCGCCTTTATAACAGTTTGTCTGGGCAAAAAGAAGTTTTTGAACCTATGGAACCGGGTGTCGTCAAAATGTATTCTTGCGGTCCAACTGTGTATAATTATTTTCACATTGGAAACGCGCGCGCCTTTGTGGTGTTTGACATGGTAAGACGCTATTTGCAGTATCGAGGATATCGTGTCAAATTTGTTCAAAACTTTACAGATGTCGATGATAAGTTGATCAAGCGAGCAAATGAACTGGGTACAACGGTCGATGAAATCGCTAATCAATATATTGATGCGTATTTTGCGGATGCTACAGCGATAGGGATTGAGCGTGCAGATGTACATCCGCGCGTGACAGAGACTATGTCAGAAATTATTTCATTTATCACTGGGCTCATTGAAGCTGGGTATGCTTATGTGGCAGATGGTGATGTTCTCTTTGAAACGCCAAAGTTCAAGGACTACGGGAAACTTTCCAAACAATCGCTAGATGAACTGCAAGCAGGCAGTCGTGTTGAAGTGTCTGAACGCAAACGCAATCCGGCTGATTTTGTTTTGTGGAAGGCGGCTAAGCCAGGTGAACCTTGGTGGGATAGTCCGTGGGGGCCTGGACGTCCGGGGTGGCATATCGAGTGTTCTGCGATGATTCACAAACATCTTGGAGAGCATATTGATATTCATGGTGGGGGACATGATTTACTATTCCCTCATCATGAGAATGAAATTGCGCAAAGTGAGGCGTTGCTAGGGGCTCCACTTGCACGATACTTCCTGCACAATGGATATATCAACATTAATAATGAGAAAATGTCAAAATCGCTCGGTAACAGCATTTTTGTTCATGACCTTGTGAAGCGCTATGATCCGCGAGCTTTGCGCCTGTTTTTGCTCTCTGCTCAATATCGTAGTCCGATCAACTATTCAGACGAGGTCATGGCGCAAACAGTTGCAGCGATTCGTCGTATTGATAGCTGCTATGACAGTTTAGTTGAAAAATTGGAGACTCCTTTTTTGCCGGAAGGAGACCCAGTCGATCTTTCCGAGTGGGAAGAGCGTTTGGTAACGGCTATGGACGATGATATAAATACGGGTGATGCCATTGGCGTCTTGTTTGATTTTGTTCGATCGGCAAATAGTTATGTACATCTCGGGTCGGTAGATCGCCAAGGATTGCAGGCGAGACATGAAAAATTGCGGAATTGGTTACAATTATTTGGGCTAGCCAAGGATTTTTCGGAGTTACCGGATGAGGAAATTGCAAAGCTGATTGAGGAGCGTGTGCTTGCGCGTAAAGCACGCGATTTTGCAAAAGCGGATATGATTCGCGAAAAATTACTAGCACAGGGAATTCATCTTGAAGATACCGCAAAAGGTGTAAGATGGTGGAGAGAATCGTGAACCAGCAGGAAAAAGCCTATCGTTTACCTCCTTTAACTTTGGCTTATGTTGGTGATGCGGTATGGGAGCTTGCTGTGCGACATTATTTGGTGGAAAATGGAGAGACACAACCTAGACGCTTACATCGTTTGGCGGTCGAACGAGTACGAGCCAAGTCACAAGCTGATCGACTGCGCCAGATCCGAGAGGAACTGTCAGATCAGGAGCGTGAGGTTGTGCGTAGAGGGAGAAACGCAAAGTCGAACTCTATACCGCGCAGTGCCTCTGTAGCAGATTATCGAGCGAGTACGGGAATTGAAGCATTGCTTGGTTACTTGTACTTAGCGGATCAAAAAGAACGGCTAAATGAAATTCTGCAGTTATTGTTACAAGTTGAGGAGACTGATAAGCAGTGAGAAATCAAGTGTCAACACGAACCCGTACGAAAGGTCAGAGCGCAAGACGCAAAGGGAGCCCTTCTGGTTCTAAATTCGCAAAAGGAAGTATGGATTATAGTGAAAAATCACGGATAAAGGGTCGTCGTGAAGATAGGTCTCTCGAAACGGGGGGGCGAGATGATGCGAAAAAAGACAAGATCGGCCGTAGGGGGGCCGCGCGTTTTGAACGCGATCGGCAGAGCGGGCGCGGTCGGTCGGTTCGCTCGGAGCGAACAAAGTTGCCAGAACAGACACGCGTCGAGGAAGTCGATAAGCATGAGGAGTTTGTATTTGGAAGGCGTGCTGTACTTGAAGCATTAAAAGGGCAAAGAGCGTTGAATAAAATTCTGCTACAGGAGGATGCTGCTGGCGGAAGTTTAACTGAGATTTTAGCTGTTGCACGAGATCAGCGAGTCATTGTGCAAAAAGTTCCCAAAGCAAAGATGAATGAGATCGTTGGTGAACGCAGTCATCAAGGAGTGATTGCGTACACGTCTGCTAAAAATTATGTCGATTTGGAAGAGTTGATTCAAAAGGCGCGCGCAAAGAAACCCGGGCTGCTTGTTGTTCTCGATGGGATCGAGGATCCGCATAATCTAGGCTCCATTTTACGCGTAGCGGATGGTGCGGGAGCAGCTGGTGTCATTATTCCAAAACGGCGTGCGGTAGCTCTGACGGGTACTGTAGCGAAAGCATCGGCTGGGGCGCTTGAGCATGTAGATGTAGCGCGAGTGAGCAATATTGGGCAAACGTTGTTACGCCTAAAGGAAGCAGGGTTTTGGGTGATCGGTACATCCCCTGAAGCACCGCAAATGTACTGGCAGGTTGACTATACGATGCCGGTAGCGGTTGTCATTGGGGCAGAAGGGGCGGGCATTAGCCGTTTGACGGCTGAACGGTGTGATGTTTTGGTTGGGTTGCCAATGAACGGTCAGGTCAACTCATTAAACGCTGGAGTTGCAACTGGTATTCTTCTCTACGAAATTGTTCGGCAACGAATCTCTCGGCTGTCGAAATAAGGAGATTTGAGAGATTTCTCCCGTTTTCTTATACAAACGAGGTTGACCCTCTCGGAATCTATCATGTATACTGACGTTACTATAATGCGATGATAGACTCCCCGGGGGGATGACGGTGGCAGTTGAACTTTCGGTCGAACACGGTCGAAGCCTTGACGACATCCCGGACGAAGTATTAGTCGAGTGCGTAAGGGTCGGCGATAATCATGCGTTGGAATGTCTAATCCAGCGTTATAAGACATTTGTCCGTGGCAAAGCTCGTTCCTACTTTCTTATCGGTGCAGATCATGAGGATATCGTTCAGGAGGGTATGATTGGCTTATACAAAGCCATTAGAGACTTTCGTGATGATAAACTCGCTTCGTTTAAGGCGTTTGCGGAACTGTGCGTAACGAGACAGATCATTACTGCAATCAAAACGGCGACGCGCCAAAAACATGTGCCATTAAATTCTTATATTTCGCTGGACAAGCCGATTTACGATGAAGAGTCTGATCGCACTTTGATGGATGTGATCGGAGTGGCACGCGTTGCAGATCCGGAAGAATTGATTATCAACCGTGAAGAGTTTAACCGGATCGAATATAAAATGGCTGAATTATTAAGCGAATTAGAACGAAATGTTCTCATGCTTTATTTGGATGGTCGTTCGTATCAAGAGATTGCGGTGGATTTACAACGGCATGTGAAGTCGATTGATAATGCGTTGCAGCGCGTAAAACGGAAGTTGGAAAAACATCTTGAAGATCGCCTTGCCTAGGCTTGGGATCTGAAATTAGTGATGAGAATATATGACACGGTGATTAAACACGATGCAAAAGGGCAATATTGACATACGTTGTCACTTGTGTTAGAGTATTTGGGTGTTTTCGGCCTTGTAAAGGGAGGTGCTCTGCATGCGGGTGACGATTACGTTAGCTTGTACAGATTGCAAACAGCGCAACTATACAACGATTAAAAATAAGAAGAACGACCCAGACCGTCTGGAAATGAAAAAGTTTTGTAAATACTGCAATTCTCAGACGTTGCACCGTGAAACGCGTTAAGTGTCGAGATCTACTTCATTCGTGGGGTTCGTCCGATGTTGGGGGTGCCTTAATTGAGTAATTTTTTTGCCAGTGTACAACACGGGACGAATGAAATCGTCGGGTACTTTCGTGGGGTTGTTGAAGAAGTAAAAAAGGTTCGTTGGCCTACTCGCAAAGAGTTGGTCTCTTACACGATAACAGTGGTTATCGTGTGCACGGTTATGTTTGTTCTAACTTATGGATTTGATTTGCTGGTTACGCGGGGATTTGAGTTGCTCGGCATAGGGAATTCCTGATCTTAACTTAGGAGGTGCGGGCTGCCGCCCTCGTTCTATGGAGAATCAATTAGAGACACAGTGGTATGTCGTTCATACGTACTCAGGGTATGAAAACAAAGTAAAAGCGAATCTGGAGCGCCGTGTCGAATCTATGAACATGGCGGATAAGATTTTTCGCATACTGGTGCCGACAGAGGAAGAAATTGAAATTAAAAATGGCAAGAAAAAGTCTGTGCAACGCAAGGTCTTCCCGGGCTATGTGTTGGTCGAAATGATCATGACAGATGACTCTTGGTATGTTGTGCGCAATACACCTGGAGTTGCGGGGTTTGTTGGTTCGAGTGGTGCAAACTCAAAGCCAACACCGCTGTTGTCTAGCGAAGTTCGGCTGATTTTGATGCAGATGGGTGTAGACGATGTGAAAACTCGCTTTGACTATGAAGTCAATGAGGTGGTGCGCATTGTTGGCGGACCGTTTGCAAATTTTGTGGGCACGATCGACGAAATTTTGTGGCCGGAACATAAGGTTCGCGTATTAGTTTCGATGTTTGGACGGGAAACTCCGGTAGAGCTTGATTTTGAGCAGATGGAGAAACTATAATAGAACGGTCTATAAAGTAGAGTACTGCATAGAGCTGATTTTTGTGGTGCTCAAATTTGTTGTAATCCGCTACTATGTGCGTGCATTGTTGTGCTGTAGTGGGAGGTCGTAGGGTGCACCTGCGCCCGTCATACCACATGGGTGAGGGAAAGTGAGGTTTTTGCAGTGGCAAAACGCGTGATTAAACTGGTAAAACTGCAGGTCGCTGCAGGAAAAGCCACTCCGGCGCCGCCGATTGGTCCAGCTTTGGGTCAAGCAGGCGTCAACATTATGATGTTTTGTAAAGAGTTTAATGCTCGAACAGCAGATCAACCAGGGATGATTATCCCGGTTGTCATTACAGTCTATGAGGATCGTTCATTTACATTTGAACTTAAAACTCCTCCTGCCTCCGTGTTGTTGAAAAAAGCACTCGGAATTGAGAGCGGTTCGGGAGAGCCAAACAAGAAGAAAGTTGGTACGCTTTCCCGCGCAAAAGTGCGTGAGATTGCGGAAATGAAAATGGTGGATTTAAACGCGGCGAGTGTTGAAGCTGCAATGCGCATGGTCGAAGGTACAGCGCGTTCGATGGGCATTGTGATTGCGGATTAGCGCAAGATGCTGCGTGACGTGGGAGGTGCGGAGTAAGACGAACGTCTTGCGAAGTGCGCCGTCAACCACATTTAGGGAGGAACGAGAAAATGGCAGGGAAGAAATACGCTGAAGCATTAAAGTTGATCGATAAAGATCGTTTATACGATCCAATTGAAGCATTGGAATTGGTAAAACAAACGTCAGTGACCAAATTTGATGCGTCTGTTGAGATTGCTTTTCGCCTAGGACTGGATCCGCGTAAAAACGACCAGCAAATTCGCGGCGCTGTGGTACTTCCGCATGGCACAGGGCGTACGGTTCGTGTGATTGTATTTGCAAAAGGAGATAAGGCTCGCGAGGCTGAAGCTGCGGGTGCTGACGTGGTCGGCGATGAGGATTTAGTGGCCAAGATCGCGGGCGGATGGATGGAGTTTGATGCTGCAATCGCAACGCCGGATATGATGGCGAGCGTTGGGCGACTGGGGCGTGTACTCGGTCCGCGCGGACTGATGCCAAATCCGAAAACGGGAACTGTTACGTTTGACGTGAAGAGAGCGGTTGAAGAAGTTAAAGCGGGTAAAATTGAGTATCGCCTTGATAAAGGCGCTAATGTGCATGCGGTATTGGGGAAGGTATCCTTCCCAACTGAAAAGCTCGTTGAAAACTTTCAGGCGATATTTGAAGCGTTGCAAAAAGCAAAGCCAGCTGCTGCAAAGGGGCAGTATTTCCGGAGTGTATCGGTCAGTACGACGATGGGGCCTGGAATTCCGCTCAATTTGCAAAGATTGACGGCAACAACGCGCGCTCAGTAGAATTCTTAAAGTTTGCATTGCATAGAGTGATGTGCTACAATATTGCAAGTTTGTCGAGCTGTAGACAGTAGGTGTCCCGAGGACTTAAACAAACCTACCGAGGCTGCGACCACCGGATCGGATGAAGGGTAAAACGACCTTTTCCTGAAACGCATGGACGTAGTCTCCGCCTCGGCGGAGTTTTTTGTTTGCTAGGAGGTGTAGATAGTGAGTGTTCGTGAAGAGAAAGCAGCGCTAGTAGCGGAAGTCGCTGATAAATTAGCGCAAAGCAAGACGACGATTGTCACTGATTATCGTGGATTAACGGTTGGCGAAGTGACAGAGCTGCGAAAAAGATTGCGTGAAGCAGGCATTGAGTTTCGCGTGTTAAAGAACACATTGGTCCGTCGTGCAACTGCACAGTCGGGGACAGAAGCTCTTGATGTGTTTCTTAAAGGCCCAACAGCGATCGCTTTTAGTACAGAGGATCTCGTCGCGCCAGCTAAATTGCTAAATGACTTTGCGGCGAAGAATAAGGCGCTGGAAATCAAAGGTGGTTTAGTAGAGGGCAAATTGATTGATGCGGATGGAGTTAAGGATTTAGCTTCCTTGCCATCACGCGAAGGCCTTTTGTCAATGTTGCTTAGTGTGTTGCAGGCTCCGATGCGCAATCTGGCTTATGCGACCAAGCAGATTGCAGAACAAAAGGAAGCTCAAGGCGCTTAATAGCAAGTGCTATGGTTTGTCGATTTGAAGATAGTCATTTTCGTTTAACTTTACTATAAAAGAACTAGTTTTGGAGGGGTTTACGTGTCTAAGGAGCAAATTATTGAAGCGATTAAAGGCATGACAGTTCTTGAACTCAATGAACTTGTAAAAGCAATCGAAGAAGAATTTGGTGTTACAGCAGCTGCGCCTGTTGCAGTAATGGGTGGAGCGGCAGCTGGTGGCGCTGAAGCAGAAGCGGAACAGTCTGAGTTTGATGCAATCCTAGTCGATGCGGGTGCGTCGAAAATTAACGTGATTAAAGTGGTTCGCGAGATTACCGGTTTAGGGCTGAAAGAAGCAAAAGAATTAGTCGATAACGTTCCAAAACCGTTAAAAGAAAAAGTCAGCAAAGAAGATGCGGAAGCTGTAAAGGCGAAAATTGAAGAGGCTGGCGGAAAAGTCGAAGTCAAGTAGTGTTCATTTATCCATAGATGCTCAGCGGGCCGCGCAGTGCGTGGGTCCGCTGACTTTTCATAAGCAAGTTTATAGGGAAAACAATGCTGAGAAAAGGATTTATTTAGTGGTTGTTGCTCAGCTGAGGTGAGAAACTGATGCCAGACCATTACTACAGCGCACGTCCGAGTAGTGCATCGGATCGCAGAAAGATAACGGCGGTATTACGCGGCCGAGATTTTGTGTTTATAACAGACAAAGGTGTATTCAGTCGTGCGGGGGTTGATTTTGGATCAGCGCTACTAGCGAATGCTGCGCACGTCGATGTAGGTGATTCAATTCTCGATTTGGGCTGCGGTTACGGGCCCGTGGGAATTGCACTGGCTGCGACTGTTCCAGATGTCACTGTGTGGGCTGTCGATGTGAATGAGCGGGCGGTTGAATTATGTAACATCAATGCCGAGGTGGCGCGTGTCTCTGTACACGCTCTTGTTAGTGATGGCGTTGCTGCCTTGCCGAAAGACATTCAGTTTGACTGTGTCGTTTTTAATCCTCCCATTCGAGCAGGGAAGTCTGTGGTTTGGCGTTTATATGAGCAGGCGTTTGCGGTTTTGCGCAACGGCGGGCGATTGTTTGTAGTGATTCAGAAGAAACAGGGAGCAGAATCTAGTGAAACCTTTTTGCGCTCACTCTTTTCTGAAGTGAGGACCATTCAACGCGAAGCTGGCTATCGTGTCTATGAATGTAAAAAGGAATGATCGATGGGTGAGGAAGGCGGCAATATGCTTGAAATATGTCGTTGACTTATCATCTCATTCATGCTATCGTCATATAATGCGAAATATTATTCTGGGGTTGTATGCTCTACGGATGAATATTTCGCCTAATTTGTGGCGATAGAAGTATATTACATGTTCTATTTCAAGGAGAAATGAGGTCGAGCTTGACCCGTTTGTCTTTCTTTCTTTTTGCGGAAAGCCAGCGATTTGGTATGAGGGGTGACCGATTTGCAGGGACACGTAGTAAAGTACGGGCGCCGCGAGCGCAGGACGTACTCCCGCGTTGCGGAAGTTCATGAACTCCCGAATTTGATTGAGATCCAACAAAAGTCGTACCAGTGGTTTTTGAACGATGGATTGCGCGAGCTCTTCGCAGATATTTCCCCCATTCAAGACTTCACAGGCAATTTAACCTTGGAGTTTGTTGATTATAGTCTTGGGGATCCGAAGTATAGTGTCGAGGAGTCAAAAGAGCGGGACGTAACATACGCGGCACCGCTTCGTGTGAAGGTGCGGCTAATTAACCGCGAAACAGGTGAAGTCAAAGAACAGGAAGTGTTTATGGGCGATTTTCCGCTCATGACGGAGACTGGGACTTTCATTATCAATGGTGCGGAACGCGTCATTGTCAGTCAACTTGTTCGCTCGCCTAGTGTGTATTTCAATGCAAAAGTAGATAAGAACGGGAAAAGAACGTACAGTGCAACAGTAATTCCAAACCGCGGCGCCTGGCTCGAACTCGAGACAGATGCCAAAGATATTATATATGTGCGTATTGACCGCACGCGTAAGATTCCAGTCACGGTGTTATTAAGAGCACTCGGATTTTCATCGGATGCTGAGATTTTGTCCCTGCTTGGTGAAGATGAATTTCTGCGCAACACACTGGAAAAGGATAACACAGACTCTACCGAAAAGGCCTTGATTGAAATTTATGAACGCCTGCGTCCGGGAGAACCACCTACGGTGGAAAATGCGCGCAATTTGTTGACATCGCGCTTTTTTGATCCCAAGCGGTATGATCTGGCGGCAGTGGGTCGATATAAAATCAATAAAAAGTTACATTTGAAAAATCGCTTGCTCAATCAGCGTCTGGCAGAATCACTTGTCGATGCAGAGACTGGAGAAATTTTAGCTGAGGCAGGACAACTTGTCGATCGACGGCTGTTAGATCGTTTGCTTCCATATCTAGATGCCGGATTAAATGAACATACGTATCGCTCGGCGGCAGGAGTTACTGAAGATCCGTTGATTCATGTACAAGAAATTCGGATCTTTAGTCAACGTGAAGACGGAAAACCGATTAAAGTGATCGGTAATGGTCGAATTGGGAAAAATGTAAAACATATTGTTCCGGCAGACATTATTGCATCGATCAGCTATTTCATGGATTTGCTGCATGGTGTAGGCGACACGGATGATATTGATCATTTAGGCAATCGCCGTTTGCGCTCCGTAGGAGAGTTGTTGCAAAATCAATTTCGCATTGGTTTGTCTCGGATGGAACGCGTCGTGCGCGAACGGATGTCAATTCAAGATGCGAATGCGATAACGCCTCAAGGATTGATTAATATTCGTCCGGTGATTGCATCGATTAAGGAGTTTTTTGGGTCGAGTCAGTTATCGCAGTTTATGGATCAAACAAATCCGTTAGCGGAACTCACTCATAAACGACGTCTTTCGGCGCTTGGTCCCGGGGGGCTAACACGTGAACGGGCAGGATTTGAAGTTCGAGATGTTCACCATTCTCATTATGGTCGGATGTGTCCGATTGAAACTCCTGAAGGTCCAAACATTGGATTGATAAACAGTTTGTCCACATATGCTCGAATTAATGAGTATGGATTTATTGAAACCCCTTATCGACGTGTAGATCCGGAGACGGGTCTCGTAACAGATCACGTGGATTACCTGACTGCAGATGAAGAAGACAACTATGTGATTGGTCAGGCTAGTTCACGCATCACACCTGAGGGTAAGTTCATGGACGCAGAGCAGATTGTTCGCTATAAAGAAGAGATTCTAACCATGCCTGCGGAACGTGTTGATTACATTGATGTATCGCCAAAGCAAGTAGTATCTGTGGCAACGGCTTTAATTCCATTTCTTGAAAATGACGATGCCAATCGCGCGTTGATGGGTTCAAACATGCAGCGCCAAGCGGTTCCTCTGCTTGTTACAGATGCCCCGCTAGTCGGGACAGGGATGGAGTACAAAGCAGCCCGTGATTCGGGTGTTGCAATCCTTGCGAAGCGATCAGGAGTCGTTGAACGCGTCACGGCAAACGAAATTCAAATCCGTGTGCAAGAGGTTGTCGATGGAAAAGTCGTGCAGGGGAATATTGATCGCTATAAGATTATGAAGTTTATGCGCTCGAACCAAGGGACCTGTATCAATCAGCGACCGATTGTGCGTATGGGAGACGTTGTTCAAAAGGGTGATATTATCGCAGATGGTCCAGCGACCGATCAGGGAGAATTGGCGCTAGGCCGAAATGTCCTCGTTGCGTTTATGACGTGGGAAGGATACAACTATGAAGATGCGATTCTGTTAAGTGAAGACGTTGTGAAAGAGGATATTTACACTTCGATTCACATTGAGGAATACGAGTGTGAAGCGCGCGATACAAAACTTGGACCAGAGGAGATCACGCGTGACATCCCAAATGTTGGAGAGGATGCGTTGCGTAACCTTGACGATCGCGGGATTATTCGCATCGGAGCAGAGATTGTTGCGGGAGATATTCTAGTTGGCAAAGTAACTCCTAAAGGCGTGACAGAACTCACAGCAGAAGAGCGGTTGTTACATGCGATTTTTGGTGAAAAAGCGAGAGAGGTTCGTGACACTTCACTAAAAGCGCCAAACGGCGGCGCAGGGATCATTGTAGATGTCAAAGTGTTTACGAGGGAAAATGGCGATGAATTGCCGCCTGGTGTTAATCAGTTGGTGCGTGTCTACATCGCGCAAAAACGCAAAATTTCAGAAGGCGACAAAATGGCTGGACGGCACGGCAATAAGGGGGTCGTTGCTCGGATCATGCCCGTCGAAGATATGCCGTTTTTGCCGGATGGAACGCCTGTGCAAATTGTGTTAAACCCTCTAGGGGTTCCCTCGCGGATGAATATCGGACAAGTGCTGGAAACACATCTTGGTATGGCGGCACACGCCCTGGGCATTCGAGTTGCAACTCCTGTGTTTGATGGAGCTCATGAATCGGACGTGTTTGATGCACTTGAAGAAGCGGGTCTTGATCGCGATGGTAAGACGGTGCTTTACGATGGTCGCACTGGGGAACGGTTTGATGGACGTGTCACAGTAGGGTATGTGTACATGTTGAAGTTGCACCATTTGGTTGATGATAAGATTCATGCACGCTCGACAGGTCCTTACTCGCTAGTTACACAGCAGCCACTCGGTGGTAAAGCACAATTTGGCGGGCAGCGATTTGGGGAGATGGAAGTCTGGGCGCTTGAAGCGTATGGTGCAGCATATACACTGCAGGAGATTCTCACGGTCAAATCGGACGATGTCGTTGGACGTGTAAAGACGTATGAAGCAATCGTAAAAGGGGAGAACGTACCGGAGCCAGGTGTCCCTGAATCGTTTAAAGTGTTGATCAAAGAACTACAGAGTCTTGGGTTAGATGTAAAGATTTTATCGGAAGATGAACAAGAAATCGCAATGCGTGAATCGGATGAAGATGATGACACTACCGAAAAGCTCAATTTCAGTCTAGAAATGCGTGAAGTGGGCGAAGACTAGGATTTCTTAAAGACGACATAAGAGGGGGGCCCCTTTTGCTAGATGTCAATAACTTCGAGTTTATGAAAATTGGTCTAGCCTCACCCGACAAGATTCGTTCATGGTCGCATGGGGAAGTCAAGAAGCCGGAAACAATTAACTATAGAACCTTGAAACCAGAAAAAGAAGGTCTGTTTTGCGAAAAGATCTTTGGACCGCAGCGTGACTGGGAGTGTCACTGTGGGAAGTACAAGCGCGTTCGGTACAAAGGAGTCGTCTGCGATCGCTGCGGCGTTGAAGTGACACGTGCGAAGGTGCGCCGAGAACGGATGGGTCATATTGAATTAGCAGCTCCGGTGTCGCACATCTGGTATTTCAAGGGAATTCCAAGCCGTATGGGGCTAGTGCTTGACATGTCGCCGCGCTCTCTTGAAGAAGTGATCTACTTTGCGTCCTATGTCGTGACAGATCCGGGCGATACGCCGCTTGAGAAAAAACAGTTGTTATCAGAAAAAGAGTACCGCAGTTATCGAGAAAAGTACGGGTATGCGTTTGAGGCAGGCATGGGAGCGGAATCGATTAAAAAACTGTTGCTAGAGATCGATCTTGATCGTGAGATTGACACGTTACGCGAAGAGTTGCGCACTGTTCAAGGTCAACGTCGCAACCGTGCAATTAAGCGTTTGGAAGTACTCGATGCCTTTAAACAGTCAAATAACGAACCGAGTTGGATGATTCTTGATGCCCTGCCGGTAATTCCGCCTGATCTGCGTCCAATGGTCCAACTTGATGGTGGGCGTTTTGCCACTTCAGACCTAAACGACTTGTATCGTCGTGTGATCAATCGCAATAATCGCCTTAAACGTCTGTTGGATCTTGGCGCACCGGATATTATTGTGCAGAATGAAAAGCGTATGCTTCAAGAAGCGGTTGACGCGCTAATTGATAATGGTCGTCGTGGGCGACCTGTGACGGGACCAGGAAATCGGCCGTTAAAATCTTTATCCCATATGTTAAAAGGTAAGCAAGGCCGCTTTAGACAAAACTTGCTAGGGAAGCGTGTTGACTACTCTGGCCGTTCAGTCATTGTTGTTGGACCTGAATTGAAAATGTATCAGTGTGGTCTACCTAAGGAGATGGCCCTTGAGCTCTTTAAACCTTTTGTAATGAAAGAACTCGTCGCGCAGGGTCTGGCCCATAATATAAAAAGTGCCAAGCGCAAAGTGGAACGTGTATCACCTGAAGTGTGGGATGTCTTAGAACAGGTGATTACAGAGCATCCGGTTTTGTTAAATCGCGCACCTACACTCCATCGCTTGGGCATTCAGGCATTTGAACCAATTCTTGTTGCTGGACGAGCGATTAAGTTGCATCCGCTTGTTTGTACAGCATATAATGCTGACTTTGATGGCGATCAAATGGCGGTTCACGTACCGCTATCTGCTGAAGCACAGGCTGAAGCTAGACTACTTATGCTAGCGGCTCACAACATCCTTAATCCTAAAGATGGAAAGCCTGTCGTAACACCGACGCAAGACATGGTTCTTGGTTCCTATTACTTGACAATTGAAAAGTCAGGTGAGCCTGGAGAAGGTCGGATTTTCAGTTCAAAAGAAGAAGTCTTACTTGCTTATCAATATGGTCAGATCTCTCTACACTCACGCATCGTGATTCCTGCGCGTGTTCTTGAAAAAACGTCATTTACTCCCGAGCAAGAAAAGGCGTTGTTGGTAACAACTTGTGGGAAGATTTTATTCAATGAAATTTTCCCGCCTGAATTCCCTTATATTAATGTGGCGGATCGCAAGAATCTGTTAGTTGGTACGCCTGATGAGTATTTTATTTTTGATAAGGGAGCCGATCTCACCGCATTTGTTTCAAAAGTTCCGGTAAAAGGAGCGGTCGTTAAATCCTTTCTGGGCGCAATTATTGGAGAGTGTTTTAGTCGTTATGGTACGACTCGCACTGCTGAAATTCTGGATCGTGTCAAGCGTCTCGGATTTTCCTATTCGACGAAAGCCGGGATTACGATTTCTGTGGCAGATATTTATGTGCCAAAGCAAAAAGAAGAGATTGTTGCGGAAGCTGAGAAAAAAGAAGATACAGTTGTCATGCAATTTAGGCGTGGGTTGATCACGGAAGAGGAACGGTACAATCGATTTATCAGTATCTGGAGTACAGCAAAAGACAATCTGACCAATACGCTCATGGATTCGTTGGATCGCTTTAATCCGATCTATATGATGGCGAACTCAGGTGCGCGCGGATCAGTTTCTCAGATTACCCAATTAGCCGGGATGCGCGGGTTGATGGCGAATCCTTCTGGTCGGATTATCGAGTTGCCAATCAAGTCGAATTTCCGGGAAGGTCTAAGCGTACTTGAGTATTTTATCTCGACGCACGGGGCTCGCAAAGGACTTGCAGACACTGCGTTGCGTACGGCAGACTCTGGTTATTTGACTCGTCGGTTGGTTGATGTTGCCCAGGATACCATTGTGCGTATTGAAGACTGTGGTACCGACCGGGGGCTTCCTGTTCAGCAAATCCGCGATGGCAAAGAAGTAATCGAAGATCTCTATGACCGCATTGTTGGTCGAATTGCGTTTGAAACGGTACGCCATCCGGAAACAGGGGAAGTGCTGGTTGCGCGCAATCAATTAATAGAAGAAAATATCGCGCGTGCAATTGTTAATGCAGGGATCACTGAAGTCACAATACGATCTGTGTTGACATGTCGGGCGCGTCATGGTGTATGCATCAAGTGTTATGGACGTAATCTTGCGACGGGTAAAATGGTTGAAATCGGAGAAGCGGTTGGGATTATCGCGGCTCAATCGATTGGCGAACCAGGTACACAGTTGACCATGCGGACATTCCATACAGGCGGGGTCGCTGGCGATGATATCACACAAGGTTTGCCACGGATTCAGGAGTTGTTTGAGGCGCGTAATCCGAAAGGGCAAGCCACGATTACTGAAATTGCTGGAACGATTACAGATATTCGTGAAGCGAAAGACAAACGTGAAATTGAGGTAACGGGTGAGGCTGAAACGAAGGTCTACGCAGTGCCGTTTGGATCACGCCTGCGCGTCAGTATCGGTCAAGAAGTGGATGCGGGGGACGAGTTAACAGAAGGTAGCGTAGATCCAAAGGAAATGCTGCGCGTAAAAGGTCTACGCGGGGTGCAAAATTATCTTTTGCGTGAAGTGCAACGGGTATATCGTCTGCAAGGTGTGGATATTGACGATAAGCACGTTGAGGTGATGGTGCGCCAGATGATGCGCAAAGTGCGCATTGTTGACAGCGGTTCAACAGATTTGCTGCCTGGCACTTATGTGGATCTATTTGTTTATGAAGATGCAAACCGCGTGGCCCTTTTAACTGGTGGAGAACCGGCGGTGGCACGAGCGGCACTGCTTGGAATTACAAAGGCTTCGCTTGAGACAGACTCCTTTTTGTCGGCGGCTTCTTTCCAAGAAACAACTCGTGTCTTAACAGAAGCGGCAATCAAAGGGAAAGTCGATCGATTGTTAGGCTTAAAAGAAAATGTGATTATCGGTAAATTAATACCAGCTGGTACTGGGATGTCGCGTTATCGCAGTATTGATATCGTGGATGCAAACGAAGTACAAGACGCAAATGCTGATGTAGAGGAGTCGAGCTTGGAAGTTGTAGCTGCAGATGTAACGGACTGAACAAGTCGCAAGTGTTACAAATGTTGGTCAGAAAGCGACTGCTGAGAATGGGCAGTCGCTTTCTGCTAAATTCTTCTTTGTCCTTGACAATTAACGTGCAGCGGTGCTAACATGTTCAAGTGTGCCTAGACAGGAGAAGTAGGTGGCGTGCCAGTGTATCAGCGAGTTCGTCAACAGCAGATGCGCGTGGTGGGATTATCCTCTACTTTGCGGGCTCTGCAAAAGGGGCATCTGATCGAAGTTTATCTCGCTAAAGACGCGGAACACCGAGTGTTACAGCCGCTGCAGAAGCAGTGTGAGGAAAGAGGCATATCGATCGTTTGGGTTGATTCGCAACTTGCCTTGGGTCGGGCCTGTGGACTGCGGATTGGCACTTCGGCGGTTGGAATTTTGCGAGAAGACATATAGGCGTTAGGCCGAACTTCGCGAACTTCTAGCGATGAGGGCTGCAAGACCACTTTTCTTTGCCCGTTAATGGCCCGCCAGGGTCAGTGGGCTTAAAAAGAAGGCGGACACGCCGAGTGGATTGATGGCGAATTGAAATGAAATTCGCTCCAAAAGGAGGTGTGCGACGTGCCGACGATTAACCAGCTCGTGCGCAAAGGACGGATGGTCGTAGAAGAAAAATCCGGAGCGCCGGCATTACAGAAGGGGTACAACAGCTTCCATAAGGAGCAGACAGACCTGCCTTCACCGCAAAAGCGCGGCGTATGTACGCGCGTGGGGACAATGACCCCGAAAAAACCAAACTCAGCATTGCGTAAATATGCTCGTGTACGCCTGACCAATGGGATTGAAGTAACAGCGTATATCCCCGGGATTGGACATAATTTGCAAGAACACTCTGTCGTCCTTGTTCGTGGCGGACGGGTGAAAGATTTGCCTGGTGTTCGCTATCACATTGTGCGTGGGGCGCTCGATACTGCGGGCGTAAAAGACCGTCAGCAAGCTCGTTCAAAATATGGCGCAAAACGTCCGAAGAAGAAAAAGTAATGCGGAGTGCGGGCTAGCCAGTGCGCTTTGTAATTTGATAAGGGTAGTGGAAAGGGGGATTTCTTCATGCCGAGGAAAGGGCCTGTGCCGCGTCGGGATGTAATGCCGGATCCGGTATACGGAAACAAGTCGGTCACGCGTTTGATCAACAAAGTCATGCTTGATGGTAAGCGTGGAATCGCGCAAAACATCGTGTATGGCGCGTTTGAAAAAGTGCGTGAACGCACTGGCAAAGATCCAATGGAAGTATTTGACGCAGCGATGAAAAATATTATGCCCGTCCTGGAAGTTAAAGCGCGACGTGTAGGTGGATCAAATTATCAAGTGCCAGTTGAAGTGCGTCCGGAGCGCCGCACAACACTTGGGATCCGCTGGTTAGTAACATATGCGCGTCAACGTCATGAAAAAGATATGGACGAGCGCTTGGCAAATGAAATTCTTGACGCTGCAAACAATGCAGGCGGTTCAGTGAAAAAACGTGAAGATACGCATCGTATGGCTGAGGCCAACAAAGCGTTTGCGCATTATCGCTGGTAGACCGCTGCGTGAGTTAGAAGCAGTTGCTAAGAATGAAAATGTACATGGAAGGGAGGAGGGAGTTCATGTCAAGACAATTCCCGCTAGAGAAAACGCGCAACATTGGAATTATGGCTCACATCGATGCGGGGAAAACGACAACGACTGAGCGTATTTTGTTTTACACAGGTCGTGTGCACAAAATAGGTGAAGTGCATGAAGGCGCAGCGACGATGGACTGGATGGTGCAGGAACAAGAACGCGGGATCACCATTACTTCGGCTGCGACAACGGCTCAATGGAAGGGCCACCGCATCAATATCATTGATACGCCAGGACACGTGGACTTTACGGTTGAAGTCGAGCGTTCTTTGCGCGTTCTTGATGGAGCGGTCGCGGTGTTTGACGCCAAAGGCGGTGTTGAGCCGCAATCTGAGACCGTCTGGAGACAAGCAGATAAGTATGGAGTTCCACGGATCGCATACGTAAACAAAATGGATATTATTGGTGCGGACTTCTATGCCTGTGTAGATCAGATCCGCAATCGCTTAAAATCAAATCCTGTGGCGATTCAACTCCCCATCGGGGCGGAAGATCACTTTACAGGTGTGATTGATCTTGTGGAGAATCGAGCGATTGTCTATACGGACGATCTCGGGACTACTTCAGAATCGCGCGAGATTCCGGAGGAATACAAGGAAAAAGCGGCTGAGTTTCGTGTGAAACTGCTTGAAGCTGTTGCTGAAGTTGATGAAGAACTGATGATGAAGTATCTTGATGGCGAAGAGTTGACGATCGAAGAGATTAAGCGTGGATTGCGCCAGGGAACAACATCATCCGTATTGGTACCGGTACTTTGCGGATCGTCCTATCGCAATAAAGGTGTTCAACCTATGCTTGATGCGGTCGTTGATTATCTTCCTTCGCCTCTAGATATCCCCCCCGTAAAAGGGACGGATGCAGAGGGTGAGCCTGCAGAGCGTTTAGCGGATGATCAGGAGCCCTTTTCTGCATTGGCTTTTAAGATCATGACAGATCCTTTTGTCGGGAAGTTAGCCTTCTTCCGCGTTTACTCAGGGACTCTTTCGTCAGGATCGTACGTGCTGAATTCAACAAAAGGAAAGCGCGAACGGATTGGTCGTATTCTACAGATGCATGCGAATCACCGCGAAGAAATTCCTGTTGTGTACTCCGGTGATATTGCAGCTGCAGTTGGTTTGAAAGATACGACTACGGGGGATACACTGTGTGACGAAAAAGCGGTGATCGTTCTCGAATCGATGGATTTCCCGGATCCGGTAATTTCGGTCGCAATTGAACCTAAAACAAAGGCAGACCAAGATAAGATGGGGATTGCCTTAAATAAGCTGGCTGAAGAGGATCCGACCTTTAAGACGCGGACAGATCAAGAAACCGGACAGACGATTATTTCAGGAATGGGTGAGTTGCATCTTGAGATTATCGTCGATCGGATGGTTCGCGAGTTTAAGGTTGAGGCGAATGTTGGGAAACCGCAAGTTGCCTATAAGGAAACCATACGAAACAAGGTCAAGGCAGAAGGAAAATTTGTGCGTCAGTCAGGTGGACGTGGTCAATATGGTCACGTTTGGGTGGAATTTGAGCCCCTCGAACGCGGAGCTGGCTATGTTTTTGAAAACAAGATTGTCGGCGGTGTCGTGCCGCGCGAATACATCCCGGCGGTGGACGCGGGGATTCAGGAAGCGATGCAAAATGGCGTGATTGCTGGGTATCCGATGATCGATGTAAAAGCTACGATTGTCGATGGCTCCTATCACGAAGTCGACTCTTCGGAAATGGCATTCCATATTGCTGGGTCTATGGCGTTGAAAAATGGCGCAAACAAAGCCGATCCAATTCTTCTTGAACCTATCATGAAAGTTGAAGTTGTTGTACCCGAAGAATACATGGGCGACATTATGGGTGATATTAACTCGCGCCGCGGTCGTATCGAAGGCATGGAGGCTCGTGCAGGTGCGCAAGTCATTCGTGGATTTGTGCCACTCGCTGAGATGTTCGGGTATGCAACAAGTCTTCGCTCTAGAACGCAAGGTCGAGGAACGTACACGATGGAGTTCTCCTCTTACGAGGAAGTTCCGCGTTCTGTAGCTGCCGAGATCATTGCAAAAAATAAAGGACAATAAGACGATAAGGAGTTGATTTCATTGGCAAAGGCAAAATTTGAACGCAATAAACCGCACGTAAATATCGGTACGATCGGTCACGTAGACCATGGGAAGACCACTTTGACGGCTGCGATCACTACGGTGCTTTCGCTGAACGGCCAAGCTCAAGCTATGGCATATGATGCAATTGATAAAGCGCCAGAAGAACGCGAGCGCGGAATCACGATCAATACAGCTCACGTGGAATATGAAACGGCAAATCGCCACTATGCACACGTGGACTGCCCAGGTCACGCAGACTATGTAAAAAACATGATCACCGGTGCGGCACAAATGGACGGAGCGATTCTTGTTGTATCAGCCTCTGATGGTCCTATGCCACAAACGCGGGAACATATTTTGCTCGCTCGCCAAGTAGGCGTTCCATACATTGTTGTGTTTATGAACAAGTGTGACATGGTAGATGACGAGGAATTGCTTGAACTCGTAGAAATGGAAATTCGCGATCTGTTAACAGAATATGAATTCCCTGGCGATGACACTCCGATTATCCGCGGTTCTGCGTTAAAAGCCTTAGAAGATCCAAAAGGTGAATGGGCTTCGAAGATCAACGAATTGATGGATGCTGTAGATAGCTTTATCCCGACGCCGGAGCGTGATACGGATAAACCATTCTTGATGCCAGTTGAAGACGTATTTACCATTACGGGTCGCGGAACCGTCGCAACGGGTCGCGTAGAACGCGGTCAACTTAAAGTTGGAGACGAAGTTGAAATCGTCGGATTGGCTGAAGAGCCGCGTAAAACCGTTGCTACAGGGATTGAAATGTTCCGTAAACTGCTTGACTTTGCTCAAGCTGGTGACAATATCGGCGCTTTATTACGTGGTGTCGATCGCAAAGATATTGAGCGTGGTCAAGTTATTTGTAAACCAGGTTCGATTAAACCGCACACAACTTTTGAAGCGCAAGTTTACGTTTTGAAAAAAGAAGAAGGTGGACGTCATACACCATTTTTTAATAACTACCGTCCCCAATTCTATTTTCGAACAACAGATGTGACTGGGATCATTACACTTCCTGAAGGTGTAGAAATGGTCATGCCTGGCGATAACGTGACACTTAAAGTGGAATTGATTTCGCCGATCGCAATTGAAGATGGAACGCGTTTTGCAATTCGCGAAGGTGGACGCACAGTGGGTGCAGGCGTCGTTGTTGGGATTACGAAATAACTTGAGAAAAAAAGAAGCTAGGCGCATTTTGCGTCTAGCTTCTTTTTGTGAAAGGCACTTGTGAGTTAGCCAATTTCTTGTGGGGAAAAGATGTACCATAGTAGGTGGTGTATTAGTAGTAGAGCATGTATAATTAAACCCGTATCTTTTAGACGGCAGATCGTTTGATGAACGCGTTTTAGTGAAGGAGGCACACGATGAGTGAACCGTCACGCGGCCGAAAAGATGGATTATCATCTGAAACCGCTGCGAACCAAAAATCTGGATGGAGTAATATCTGGGATTGGGTTAAAGCCATTCTAGTAGCAGTCGTGATTGCTTTTCTTATCCATCACTTCCTCTTCGCACAATTTCAAGTCGACGGCCTTTCAATGTATCCCACGCTGCGCAATAACGAACGATTGCTAGTCGATAAAATCCCCTATTATTTTGGCCCGCCAAAGCCAGGTGATATCATTGTGTTTAAGTCCCCGTTTGGCGAGGATTGGGTAAAACGTGTGATCGGCATACCTGGTGAGACCTTGCGCATTTACGATGGACAACTCTACATTGACGGGAAATTAATCAAAGAACCATTTATAAACGGTCCTATGAATCCATACAAGAATTTTGGTCCGGTTACAGTACCGCCGGGTCACTTGTTTGTCATGGGGGACAACCGAAATATTAGTGAAGATTCGCGTGTGATCGGGCCGATACCGATCTCTTCGGTGATTGGGCGTGTAGACTTCGTATTTTGGCCGCTTGATCATTTTAAATTTATTGGGCCAACGCAAGAACACTATCTACCACAATCACCGTAAGGAATGATCAGATCGGGCAAACAATGTTCTTCCTTGTATTTTGCGCGCATCTTTAGTATAATTTCATACTGTTGGTTTCTGACTGCGATGAGGCAAAAGGTTGCTCATGTACCTGAGCCATATAGGTACCAATGAGGAAATTTTTGCGGAGTATGTCCAGCCGGTCGATGAAACCGGAACAATTGGGCGATGAAGGAGGGAAATATGTGGCAAAGCAAAAGATTCGAATTCGACTCAAAGCGTACGATCATCGGCTACTGGATCAATCTGCCGAAAAAATCGTTGAGACTGCGAAACGATCAGGCGCTGGTGTCGCGGGACCGATTCCGCTGCCGACAGATAAATCTGTGATCACCATTCTGCGTTCTCCGCACAAGTATAAGGATTCACGCGAACAGTTTGAGATGAGAACACATAAGCGACTGATCGATATATTGAGTCCGACGCAACAGACTGTAGATGCGTTAATGCGCTTAGACTTACCGTCTGGTGTAGATATTGAGATTAAATTGTAATGTGTGCACGGCTAGGGAGGTGCGAAAGTGAAAGGGATTTTAGGACGCAAACTTGGCATGACGCAAGTGTTTCTGGAGGACGGAAACGTAGTTCCTGTAACGGTAATTGAAGCGGGTCCCTGTGTAGTGTTGCAGGTTAAGACGCCGCAAACAGACGGTTACAGCAGCGTTCAACTCGGTTTTGCCGACATGAAACGACCGAATAAGTCGTTGGCTGGTCATGCTGCAAAAGCCAATACAGTGGCCAAGCGCTACGTTCGTGAACTTCGCGGTCCGCTTGATCAAGCGTATGAAGTTGGGCAAGAGGTGTTTGCAGATACGTTTAGTGCGGGCGATATTGTCGATGTAATCGGCGTATCAAAAGGCAAAGGGACGGCTGGACCGATTAAACGGCACAATCAGTCTCGTGGTCCTATGGCGCACGGGTCCAAGTATCACCGTGGTGTAGGATCGTTAGGATCGATTAACCCGAATCGCGTCTTTAAAGGTCAAACAATGGCGGGGCGTATGGGACATGAGCGGGTTACTGTGCAGAATCTGCAAGTGGTGCGCGTGGATCGCGAACGCAATTTATTGTTGATCAAAGGTGCTGTACCAGGGCCGAAAAAAGGGTATGTAACCGTGCGCTCGGCAGTGAAACAGCGCTAATTAGCAAGAAAGGAGGTTGCAAGAAATGCCGAAAGTTCCTGTTTACAACATGAGTGGGGCTGCAGTGGGCGAAATCGAATTGTCCGATGCGGTGTGGAACGCGCCTGTTCATCAAGGTGCAATGTTTGATGTGGTTCAAAGTATACTCGCTTCTAGGCGGGCGGGGACGCACAAAGTGAAAGGTCGCTCGGAAGTGCGCGGCGGTGGTCGTAAACCTTGGAAACAAAAAGGAACGGGGCGTGCGCGTCAGGGTAGCATTCGTTCTCCGCAATGGGTTGGTGGTGGTACGGTGCATGGACCGACACCAAGGTCATACGCATATCAATTGCCCAAAAAAATTCGCCGTCTTGCCTTGCGTTCTGCATTGACGACAAAAGTGCAAGCGGGCACGATCATTGTTCTTGATGAACTGGCGATGCAAGAAGTGAAAACCAAGCGGATGCATGAAGCGCTAAAGGCGTTAGGTATAACAAGTAAGGCGCTGCTTGTCGATGCAACGAAGAGCGAAAATGTCTACTTGTCCGTTCGCAATATTCCGGGTACGTCTTATTGCGCCGCTGAAGGGCTCAATGTTTATGACGTGCTAGCGTACGACCGCCTCGTCATTACAAAGGCTGGCGTTGCGCGTGTCGAGGAGGTGTTCGCGAAGTGAAAAACGCTCACGATATCATCCGACGTCCGCTTGTCACTGAGAAATCAATGGGGTTAGCAGAACGCCAAGTATATACTTTTGAAGTTGCTGGCGATGCGAACAAAATTGAGATTGCAAAAGCTGTAGAAACAGTTTTTCCAGGAGTTAAAGTTGTGAAGGTGAACACGATGTGGGTGCCAGCAAAACGCAAGCGTTTTGGGCGTCATGTTGGCTATACGTCAAAGTGGAAAAAGGCAATGGTTACGTTAACAGAAGACTCGCAGCAACTTGATTTCTTCGGTCAAGCGTAGTTCTGAGTAAAGGAGGGATCCGCGTTGGCAATTAAAAAGTATAAACCGACTTCGCCAGGTCGTCGTTTTATGTCTGTGGCGGCATTTGATGAAATCACGACAGACACACCAGAAAAAACACTGCTGGAGGCACTTCCTAAGCGTGCTGGACGCAACCATCAAGGGAAAATTACCACGCGTCATCGCGGCGGCGGTCATAAGCGGCAGTATCGAATCATTGATTTTAAGCGCAATAAAGATGGCATACCCGGCCGTGTTGCCACGATTGAGTATGATCCGAACCGTTCTGCTCGGATTGCACTGATCCATTATGTGGACGGGGAAAAGCGGTATATACTTGCGCCTGTTGGACTAAAGGTGGGCGATACGATTCATTCTGGTCCGGATGCTGATATTAAGGTTGGAAATGCATTGCCGCTTTCTGCAATTCCGGTCGGTACAGTTGTGCACAACGTCGAGTTGAAGCCTGGCAAGGGCGGTCAAATGGCTCGCGCAGCGGGCGCAGAAGCTCAATTGCTCGCAAAAGAGGGCGATTATGCACAATTGCGCTTGGCTTCGGGTGAAGTTCGTATGGTGCGCATTGAATGCAGGGCGACGGTTGGACAAGTGGGGAACCTCGATCACGAGAATGTGAACTATGGAAAAGCGGGTCGCAAACGCTGGCTTGGCATTCGTCCAACAGTTCGCGGGGTCGTAATGAATCCAAACGATCACCCGCACGGTGGTGGTGAAGGGCGTGCTCCGATTGGGCGCAAGTCTCCGATGTCACCTTGGGGCAAACCAACGCTTGGGAAGAAGACTCGGAAAAAGAATCACAGAACGGATAAGTATATCGTGCGTCGCCGCAAAAAATAATGCAGCGTGATGTGCGAGAAGGGAGGACGTTATCGTGGGCCGTTCATTAAAAAAGGGGCCGTTTGCGGACGATCATTTGTTAAAGAAGGTTGATGCGCTCAATGCGGCAAATGAAAAACGCGTCATAAAGACATGGTCGCGCCGTTCGACGATTTTCCCGCAATTTGTGGGTCACACCATCGCAGTTCATGATGGTCGTAAGCATGTTCCGGTTTATATCTCAGAAGATATGGTTGGCCATAAACTCGGTGAGTTTGCGCCGACGCGTACCTTTAAAGGACATGCGGGCGATGAGAAGGCTTCGCGTTCGCGTTAAATTTGTTGTTTAACTGGAAATTGAAGTGAAGGGGGTACTGAGATGGAAGCCAAAGCTGTTGCGCGGCACATTCGGATCGCTCCGCGGAAGGTGCGCTTGGTTGTGGATTTGATCCGCGGCAAACGCGTTGGGGAAGCGATCTCCATTTTGCGCCACACCCCAAAGGCGGGTTCGCCTGTGGTGGAAAAGGTATTGCGATCGGCCATTGCAAATGCGGAGCATAATTACAACATGGATGTTGAGCAACTCGTTGTGAAAAAGATCTTTGTTGATCAAGGCACTACGCTCAAGAGATTCCATCCGCGAGCACAGGGACGGGCATTTAGCATTCTTAAACACACAAGTCACATTACGGTAGTTGTTGGCGAAAAGTAGGGAGGGATTGACTGCATGGGGCAAAAGGTGCACCCAATCGGAATGCGCATTGGCATTATTCGCGACTGGGATTCAAAGTGGTTTGCCAATAAGAAAGAGTACAGAGGGTTACTGCACGAGGATTTAAAAGTGCGTGAATTTGTGCTTAAGCGCTTAAAAGATTCGGCAGTTTCTCGCGTAGGAATTGAACGTTCAGCGAATCGTTTAAATGTGACCATCCATACCGCAAAGCCTGGTATGGTGATTGGTAAGGGCGGATCTGAGGTAGATACGCTGCGCAATCAGCTTTCAAGCTTGACAGGGAAGCGAGTTCACATCAGTATTAACGAGATTAAAGTGGCGGATCTTGATGCCAAGCTAGTTGCAGACAATATTGCACAGCAACTTGAGCGCCGTGTCGCATTTCGCCGCGCAATGAAACAAGCGATTCAACGCACTTTGCGCGCTGGGGCAAAGGGTGTCAAAGTGCAAATTTCAGGTCGCCTGGCAGGCGCTGATATTGCACGTACGGAGGGCTACTCAGAAGGGACAGTGCCGCTTCACACGCTGCGTGCAGACATCGATTATGCAATTAGCGAAGCGCACACAACGTATGGAAGAATCGGAGTCAAGGTGTGGATCTACCGCGGAGAAGTCTTGCCGACGCGCGGGAAGAAAACCGCCGAATAGGGAGGTAACAAACCATGTTGATGCCGAAACGCGTGTTGCACCGCAAGGAACATCGCGGGCGTATGAAAGGCATGAGCAAGGGTGGCAACGAGGTCACGTTTGGTGAATACGGCCTACAGGCGTTGGAACCGGCGTGGATTACCAATCGTCAGATCGAAGCTGCTCGTATTGCTATGACGCGTTACATTCGCCGTGGTGGTAAAGTGTGGATTAAAATCTTTCCGAGTAAACCTGTAACTGCAAAACCAGCCGAAACTCGGATGGGGAGCGGGAAAGGTTCTCCGGAAAAATGGGTTGCAGTAGTGAAGCCGGGGCGGATTTTATTTGAATTGGCAGGTGTGCCAGAAGAGGTAGCACGAGAAGCGCTGCGGTTAGCGTCGCACAAACTTCCGATTAAGACAAAGTTTGTTGCGCGTGCGGATATGGGAGGTGAACCAAATGAAGGCTAAAGATCTCCGTTTGAAGACGAATGGCGAACTAGTCGATGAAATTGGTTCTCTGAAAGAGGAATTGTTCAACTTGCGGTTCCAATTGGCAACTGGACAATGTGAAAATCCGATGCGTGTGCGCGAGGTGCGCAAAGCCATTGCGCGAGCAAAGACGATTCTTCGCGAACGCGAGCTTGGCATCGGTTGAGTTTAATGGAAAGGGGAATCGATCTGAATGGCTGAGACCCGGAACGAACGTAAAGTTAGGACTGGTACGGTCGTAAGTGATAAGATGCAAAAAACGATCGTAGTCGCAGTTGAGACGACGAAGCCGCATCCGCTCTATGGTAAACGCGTAAAGCATACCAATCGCTTCAAAGCGCATGATGAGCAAAATGAAGCGAAGATCGGCGATGTGGTAAAAATCATGGAAACGCGTCCGCTTAGTAAAGATAAGCGTTGGCGGTTAGTGGAAATTGTAAAGAAGGCTGAAATACTGTGAGGTTATTTTACAGCGAGGTAGTATAACGCTGTATGAAGGGAGGCAATTGCCGTGATTCAACCCCAAACACGACTTGCTGTGGCGGACAATTCCGGCGCTAAGGAAATTATGTGTTTCCGAGTGCTCGGTGGATCGAATCGTCGCACGGCAAATATCGGAGATATCATCGTTGCTTCTGTGAAAAGTGCAACACCAGGTGGCGTTGTCAAGAAAGGCGACGTTGTCAAGGCTGTTGTTGTAAGAACGCGACGCGGTGTGCGGCGGGCGGATGGTTCATATATTCGCTTTGACGAGAATGCTGCAGTGATTATTCGCGAAGATAAAAGTCCGCGTGGAACTCGGATTTTTGGACCAGTAGCCCGTGAACTGCGGGATCGCGATTTTATGAAAATCATTTCGTTGGCTCCCGAAGTTCTGTAGGGGCTGCTTTGGATCGAGGAGGTGTGATGATGACGCAACCGAAGCTAAAGATCAAAAAAGGCGATCAAGTCATTGTGACGACTGGAAAAGATCGCGATAAAAAAGGGAAAGTACTTGCAGTCTTTCCAAAGAAAAATCGCGTTTTAGTTGAAGGCGTGAACATGATTAAGCGCCATATGAAACCTAGTATGGACATGCCAGACGGTGGGATTGTGGAGCGCGAAGCGCCAATCCATGCGTCAAACGTAGCGATTGTAGATCCGAAGACGGGAGCTCCGACGCGCGTTGGCTACAAATTTTTGCAAGATGGCACGAAGGTCAGATACGCGAAAAAGTCTGGCGAAATCATCGATAAGTAGCCAGGTTGGAAAAGAGGTGTAGGGAATGGCGCGTTTGCGCGATCGGTATCAAAGTGAAGTGGTCTCGCAGTTAATGCAAAAATTTCAATATCGCAGTGTGATGCAAGTGCCGCGTTTGGAAAAAGTCGTGATCAACATGGGTGTTGGTGAAGCTGCGCAAAACGAAAAGGTCATGGATCATGCGGTTAATGATTTGACCTTGATTTCCGGACAAAAACCTGTTGTTACACGCGCGAAGAAGTCGATTGCTGGGTTTAAGTTGCGTGAAGGACAAAAAATTGGCGCGAAGGTTACTCTGCGTGGAGATCGTATGTATGAGTTTCTTGATAAACTCTTTAACATCGCATTGCCGCGTGTCCGCGACTTTCGTGGAGTTTCTCCAAAAGCGTTTGATGGACGCGGCAACTATACACTGGGATTGCGGGAACAATTGATTTTTCCGGAAATCGAATACGATCGAGTGGATAAAGTTCGTGGCATGGATGTCGTGATTGTGACCTCAGCCAAAACGGACGAAGAAGCGTTGGCCTTGCTCACAGAACTAGGAATGCCGTTTCGGAAATCTTAAAAGCGTTTAGGAGGTAGAGTTGTGGCCAAGAAGTCAATGATTATTAAGGCTCAGCGTCCGCCGAAATTCAGCACAAGAGCGTATACGCGCTGCGAACGTTGTGGCCGTCCGCACTCTGTGTTGCGCAGATTCGGTATATGTCGGATTTGTTTTCGCGAATTGGCGCACCAGGGACAACTACCTGGCGTCACCAAATCGAGCTGGTAAGGGTAAACGGAAGGAGGTTGTCTTGGCATGGTGATGACAGATCCGATTGCGGATATGTTGACCCGGATTCGCAATGGCAATATGGTCGGCCATGAGAAAGTGGATATTCCTGGGTCGCGGATCAAGCGTGCAATTGCTGACATTTTAAAGGCAGAAGGGTATATTCGGGACGCGGAGTTTATTCGTGATAATAAACAAGGAACAATCCGTGTTCATCTCAAGTATGGTCCAAACAACGAACGCGTGATTACAGGGCTAAAGCGCATTAGTAAACCAGGTCTACGTGTTTATGCGGGATCTGAAGAACTCCCGCGTGTTTTAGGCGGACTTGGAATTGCAATCGTTTCGACATCGCGGGGGATCATGACAGATCGTGAAGCCCGCAAAAATAAAGTAGGCGGAGAAGTGCTTTGCTACGTGTGGTAATGCACAAGGGTTAATTTAAAGGAGGTGTGATCGTGTCCCGGATTGGTAAGAAGAGTATCGCAATTCCAGACGGTGTGAACGTGCAGATTGAGGGCAATGTAGTGACGGTCAAAGGTCCCAAAGGCACATTGACGCGTGAATTGCACCCGGACATGATTGTGCGAATGGAAGGCAGCGAGATTCATGTCGAGCGTCCAAGCGACGGCAAGCTTCATCGCAGCCTGCACGGCACAACGCGCAGCGTTGTGGCCAATATGGTCGAAGGTGTGACAAATGGCTTTCAAAAAGGCTTAGAACTCGTAGGTGTTGGTTACCGTGCGGCGAAAAGTGGCAATAAAGTAACTTTGTCTCTGGGTTTCTCACATCCGGTCGAGATCGTCCCTGATGAAGGTCTGGAACTAGACGTTCCAGCGAATAATCGGGTGATCGTCAAAGGAATTGACAAAGAAAAAGTAGGCATTTTTGCAGCGAAGATTCGTGATTTACGCAAACCTGAACCATATAAGGGTAAAGGGATTCGCTATGAAAATGAAGTCGTGCGCCGTAAAGTTGGCAAAACGGGTAAGAAGTAAGGCTTAGGAGTGTGAAAACGTGATTACTAAACCGGACAAGGAAGCCGTTCGTGCTCGTCGACATGCGAGGATTCGGCGGCAACTGAGTGGTACGCCGGAACGTCCGCGATTAAACGTATTTCGCTCAGAGAAGCACATTTATGCACAGATGATCGATGATGTTAGTGGACGCACGATTGTTTCAGCGTCAACAGTTGAAAAGTCTGTTCGTGAACGTGTTCCTCACGGCAATACAGTAGAAGCGGCGAAGGCGATTGGGCAATTGGTAGCAGAGCGCGCTTTGGAACAAGGTATTACCAAAGTGGTGTTTGATCGGGGCGGTTATCTCTATCATGGACGAATTCAAGCGCTTGCGGATGCGGCGCGCGAAGCAGGTCTAGAATTCTAATCGCCTAAAGTAAAGGAGGGAAGTTGCTCGTGCATATTGATCCATCAAATCTCGATTTGTCGGAAAAGGTGGTCTCGATCAATCGTGTCGCTAAAGTCGTAAAGGGCGGCCGGCGATTTAGCTTTAGTGCGCTGGTTGTCGTTGGTGACGGGCAAGGGCATGTCGGGGCTGGCCTTGGGAAGGCTTCTGAAGTGCAGGAAGCTGTTCGCAAAGGCGTCGCTGACGCAAAGAAAAACTTAATTAACGTCCCGATGCGTGGAACGACAGTTCCGCATGAGATTGTTGGACGTTTTGGCGCAGGGAAAGTGTTGATTAAGCCAGCGCGTGAAGGTACCGGAGTCATTGCTGGCGGCCCTGTTCGCGCAGTCTTGGAATTAGCAGGAATTAAGGACATTGTGACGAAATCACTAGGGTCCTCAAATTCGATCAACATGGTGCATGCGACGTTGAAAGGCTTAGCAGCGATTAAACGGCCGGACGAGGTTGCTCGGCTGCGCGGAAAGACACTCCAGGAATTGCGCGGTTAGGAGGACAAATCTCGATGAAACAATTGCAAATCAAACTGGTTCGCAGCTTAATTGGTCGTACCGAATCACAACGTGCGACCGTGCAGACACTCGGTCTTCGCAAATTGAACCAGGTGGTCGTGCGTGAAGACAGTCCTTCCGTGCGCGGGATGATTGACAAGGTTAGCCATTTGGTCGAGTGGAAAGAGATCGAGGCTTAGTAGCTCTTGGAGGGATAATCAATGAAATTACATGAACTTGCTCCAGTGCCCGGATCTCGTCACACTCGTAAGCGACTTGGACGCGGCATTGGATCTGGACTTGGCAAGACGTCTGGTCGAGGCCACAAAGGTCAGTGGGCTCGTTCGGGCGGCGGAGTTCGTCCTGGTTTTGAAGGGGGGCAAACGCCACTTTTCCGACGCTTGCCAAAACGCGGATTTTCAAATTCCCCCTTTAAGAAAGAATGGGAGATTGTCAATTTAAAAGAATTAGCTCGATTCGCAGCCGGAACAGTGGTTACACCTGACCTTCTAAAAGAGAGCGGTGTGATTAAGACGTTTCGCGATGGCGTTAAGATTCTAGGAGTAGGCGACTTGTCTGTAGCACTGACAGTACGCGCGCATGCCTTTTCCAAATCAGCTCAGGAAAAGATCGCAGCGGCTGGCGGCACAGTCGAGGTGATCTAAATGTGGCAAAGCCTCGGGCGTGTCTGGCGTGCAAAAGATTTGCGCAGACGCTTGTTGATCACCTTGTTGATCCTTGCAATTTATCGCATTGGCGCAGTGATACCTGTGCCAGGTGTCAATGCGTCGATGTTGCAGTCGCTTGCCGCCAAGAGCCCTGTGGTAGGGTTGCTTAATACGTTTTCCGGAGGCGCGCTCTTTAATTTCTCGATTTTTTCTATGAGCATCTATCCTTATGTGACGGCGTCGATCATTGTTCAGTTATTACAGATGGGCGTCATAACGCAGTGGGAGGACTGGTCGAAAGAAGGCGAGACGGGGCGGGCAAAACTGACACAGTGGACCAGGTATTTAACCATCCTGTTAGGACTTGTGCAGTCTTCCGCGTTGACGTTTTCGTTCAGCCGTCAGCTGGGGCCAGGTTTTATCGTGGATCCAAGTATTTGGACCTACATTTTGATTGCCCTAACCCTGACAGCAGGTACTACGTTTTTGATGTGGTTGGGTGAGCAAATTACTGACAAAGGTGTGGGAAACGGTATTTCGGTAATTATTTTCTTAAGTATCTTGTCGAGACTTGAGACTGTGATTCCGCAAATATACACCAATTGGTTTTATGCGCATCCTGATCAATTGTTCTTAAACATCATCAAAGTGATTGTGATGATGCTCGGTGTCTTGATCCTTGTTGTATTCGTTGTTTTTGTGCAACAAGGTGTTCGCCGAATTCCAGTTCAGTACACGCAAAAACAAGTGGGGCAGAAGGTCTACAGCGGCCAGAGTACGTTTATTCCAATTAAGGTCAATGCAGCAGGGGTAATCCCAGTGATTTTTGCGACCTCTGTGCTGTTTTTCCCAACGATTATCGCCCAGTTCTTTCGTGGAAATCACGTGGCCGATTGGATTATATCGACGTTGAGTCCAACTTCGACAGTATTTATAGTAGCGGAAATGGTGCTTATCGTGGGATTCACCTTTTTCTATACGCTGATTCAGATCAACCCGAGTCAATTGGCTGAACAGATGCAGAAAAATGGAGGATATATTCTTGGGGTTAGACCTGGAAAGGCCACGGAAGACTATCTGATTCGCATTATGAATCGCCTTTCACTTGTGGGTGGCATTTTTCTAGCAGTTGTTTCAGCGGTTCCATACCTCTTTATGGGGGTCACTGGTTTGTCTGGTGTTGCCTTTTATTTTGGCGGTACATCGCTGCTCATTGTAATTGGTGTAGCGCTTGACACGGTACGACAACTTGAAGGTCTTGTACTACAGCGAAGCTACAAGGGCTTCATCCGATAATCTCAGTTTGGCAGAGAAGGAGTGGGTAGGCATGCAAGTCGTATTTTTAGGGCTTCCGGGTGCCGGCAAAGGTACGCAAGCAGCGAATATCACGCAGGATTTCGGCATCCCACACATTGCAACTGGGGATATGTTTCGATCTGCAATCGCTGCAGGAACGCCTCTCGGTAAGGAGGTCCAGGGATATCTTGATGCTGGCCTTCTCGTTCCAGACGAACTGACGATTCGGGTGGTGCGCGAACGTCTACAGGCGCCTGACGCGCAAAACGGCTTTTTGCTCGACGGATTTCCGAGGACGCAACCGCAAGCAGTTGCGCTCGACGAGATGCTAGCTGAAATTTCTAGACCTCTAACACATGTGTTGTATTTGGTCGTTTCCCAAGAAGAACTGTTATCGCGTCTCACGGGGAGGCGAGTGTGTAAGAAGTGTGGAGCTAGTTATCACGTGATTTTCAACCCGTCACGGGTAGAAAATGTGTGTGATCGGTGTGGCGGAGAGTTGATCACACGCCCGGATGACGAACCTAAAGCTGTCGCGGTTCGGTTGAGGGAAAACATGCAACGTACGGAGGAACTCGCTGCCTTCTATGCGGCGCGCGGATTGTTGGCTAAAATTGACGGTGAACAACCGATTGGGCATGTGTATGATGAGATATGGCGGACATTGCGAGGCGAAACGAAATGATCACCGTTAAATCCCGCCGCGAGTTGGAGATTATGCGTGAAGCGGGCCGCATTGTCGCCTTAGCGCACGCAGAAATCAAACGGGTCTTAAGTCCTGGGATCTCAACGCGCGAGTTGGACGCGGTGGTGGAAAGCGTCATCCGAAAAGCGGGCGCAATTCCCTCGTTTAAAGGTTATCAGGGCTTTCCGGCGTCTAGCTGTATCTCGATCAACGAAGAACTAGTGCATGGCATTCCGGGAGACCGAAAAGTTCAAGCGGGCGACATTGTCACTGTAGATATTGGGGCGCAGTACAGAGGATATCACGGAGATAGTGCCTATACGTATGCTGTCGGAGAGATTTCTCCAGAAGCAAAACGGTTGCTCGATGTCACAGAAGCTTCGCTGTATGAGGGAATTAAGCAGGCGCAAGTTGGCAATCGTCTGTCCGACATCTCGCATGCGATTCAGGTGTATGTCGAGGCGCGTGGAATGTCGATTGTTCGGGAGTATGTGGGTCATGGGATCGGACAGGAGATGCATGAGTCCCCTCAGATTCCAAATTATGGTCCGCCAGGCATGGGCCCGCGACTAAAACCTGGCATGGTCTTAGCCATTGAGCCGATGGTGAATTTAGGTGGACCTGAAGTACGGACACTGCTTGACAACTGGACAGTCGTCACAGAAGATCATTCTCTTTGTGCGCACTTTGAGCATACAGTGGCAATCGCCGAGGACGGACCGCAATTGATGACGGTTCTGTGAGCCAAGAGGGGGGAATTAGCGCATGGCGAAAGATGATGTGATTGAAGTAGAGGGAAAAGTGATTGAGCCTCTACCCAATGCCATGTTTCGAGTTGAATTGGAAAACGGCCATAAAATTTTAGCGCATGTCTCAGGAAAAATTCGAATGAATTATATCAAGATTTTACCTGGAGACAGAGTTACGGTAGAATTGTCACCATACGACTTGACAAGAGGCCGGATCACCTATCGGTATAAATAACCGTGAAGTGGAGCAAGGAGGTTTGAGCGATGAAGGTTCGTCCTTCGGTAAAGCCCATCTGCGAAAAGTGCAAGATCATTCGCCGCAAGGGCAAGGTGATGGTTATTTGTGAGAATCCCAAACATAAGCAGCGTCAAGGATAATTCGATGGAGAGTTTAGGAGGTGCATGGAATGGCTCGGATCGCAGGCGTTGACTTGCCGCGCGAAAAACGAATTGAAATTGGTCTCACCTATATTTTTGGAATCGGTCGGCCGACTGCAAATCTGATCCTCGCAAAGACGGGAGTGGACCCGGATAAGCGGGTGCGGGATTTGACAGAAGAAGAAGTACAAAAACTGCGCGATGAAATCGACCGTTCACTAAAGGTTGAAGGTGATCTAAGGCGCGAAATCGCTCTGAACATTAAACGTTTAATTGAAATAGGTTCTTATCGCGGCATGCGTCATCGTAAAGGATTGCCTGTTCGCGGTCAGCGCAGTAAGACGAATGCCCGCACGCGCAAAGGTCCACGGCGCACAGTGGCAGGGAAGAAGAAGTAGGTAGGGAGGCGTACAAGTGGCTACAAAGGTGAAGCGCAAGTCTACTACGACCGTGCGGACAAAACGCCGCGACCGGAAAAATGTAGAGAGTGGGATTGCACACATTCGTTCCACGTTTAACAATACAATTGTGACCATTACAGATCCATCAGGAAATGCACTTAGTTGGGCGAGTTCAGGAGCTCTTGGTTTCAAAGGATCGCGTAAAAGCACTCCTTTTGCGGCACAGATGGCTGCTGAATCTGCAGCAAAGACAGCGATGGAGCACGGAATGAAAACTGTCGAAGTGTATGTAAAAGGTCCAGGCGCAGGTCGCGAGGCAGCGATTCGCTCGTTGCAAGCAGCTGGTTTAGAGGTGTCTGCGATTAAAGACGTAACGCCAATTCCCCACAATGGCTGTCGTCCACCAAAGCGCCGTCGCGTCTGAGTAAGGGATAAGCGCTTAGGTTATGCGATTCTGGCGCAATCTATGCAAAGGATCGCATAAAATTTCCAGGAGGTGTCAATACTAGAATGGCGAGATATACGGACCCCGTATGCCGGATTTGCCGTCGTGAGGGCCTAAAATTGTACTTCAAGGGTGAACGTTGCTATACGGACAAATGTGCCATTGATCGCCGCGGATATGCGCCTGGACAGCACGGTCAAGGACGCAAACGCACGAGTGAATATGGCATTCAATTGCGCGAGAAACAAAAGGCACGTCGTCTTTATGGCGTGTTAGAAAAACAGTTCCGCGCTTACTATGAAGAAGCTGCGAGACAAAAGGGGATCACGGGTGATCGCTTGCTCGCATTGCTTGAAACTCGTTTGGACAATGTTGTGTATCGCTTGGGATTTGCTGGGTCGCGTCCTGAAGCGCGTCAGTTAGTGAAGCATGGACATTTCGAAGTGAATGGTCGACGCATTGATATTCCTTCGTATGCGGTGCGGATTGGCGATGTAATTACAGTACGTGAAAAAAGCGCTGCATCGCCTAAATTTAAAGAATTACTGGAGTCAGCTGGCAGTAAAACTGTCGTTTCTTGGTTAGAACGGGATTTAGACGCTCGCAGCGGAAAAGTGATTCGTTTCCCTGAACGTCATGAAATCGACGTGCCGGTGACTGAACAATTGATCATTGAGTACTATTCGCGTTAAGTGCATGTTAGCGGGTGCATGGCATTCGCTTTGTGCTAGAGTCTCATTTTGCGCGTTGGCGTCGCCCGAAGGAGGGTTATGTGGATGATTGAGATAGCAAAACCCCGGATCGAAACGGACACGCTCAGTGAAGATGGAAAGTATGGCAGATTTATTGTCGAGCCGCTCGAAAGAGGGTATGGGACGACACTTGGGAATTCACTACGGCGGATTCTCTTGTCGTCGTTACCCGGGGCGGCAGTTACTTCCGTCAAAATCGAAGGCGTATTGCATGAGTTTTCGACCATTCCCGGCGTGGTTGAGGACACGACCGAGTTTATTTTAAATTTGAAGCGCCTAGCGTTGAAAATTCATTCGGATGAAGAGAAAAAGCTGTTCATCGATGTAGATCAGCCGGGAGAAATTAAAGCTGGGGATATTCGCGCTGATTCCGATGTGGAGATCCTGAATCCAGAGCTTCACATCGCCACACTCGCACCTGGGGCTCGCATTTACGCCGAAATTGCAGCGCGCAATGGTCGCGGTTATGTACCGGCTCACTTGAATAAAAGTGAGGATCAAGAGATCGGCGTGTTGCCCGTTGATTCGATCTATTCTCCGATTTACCGCGTCAATTACCAGGTCGAAAACACACGCGTCGGACAGGTTACGGATTATGATAAATTGACCTTAGAACTGTGGACGGACGGAAGTGTGAAACCTGATGAAGCCGTGAGTATGGCAGCAGGTATACTATCCGATCAATTGTATCTATTCATGGGTCTGACCGATCGAGTGCGTCACCATGAGCAACCGATTGATCACGGTGATGAACGCAAAGATAAAGTTCTTGACATGACCATTGAAGAATTAGATCTGTCGGTGCGTTCCTATAACTGTCTGAAGCGTGCTGGAATTAACACGGTTCAAGAATTATGCTCGAAGACGGAAGATGAAATGATGAAAGTTCGTAATTTAGGTCGCAAGTCGCTCGAAGAAGTGCAGGAAAAGCTAGAGCAACTTGGACTTGGATTACGTGAAGAAGATTAACTCACTTTTAAACTTGCACTAAGGAGGTATCCAAAGTGGGATATCGCAAACTGAATCGCCGCACGGGTTCACGTGAAGCTCTCATGCGCAGTTTAGTGACTGACCTGTTCATGTATGGCCGTATCCGAACCACAGAGGCAAAGGCGAAAGAATTGCGCAAAGTGGCGGATAAAATGATCACTTTGGCAAAACGCGGCGACTTACATGCACGCCGTACGGCGGCAAAGTATGTTCGTCCAGAACCTATCGAAGGCCTGGAAAGGCAAAATGTGTTGCAAAAGTTGTTCTCAGAGATTGGCCCGCGCTATGCAGAACGCCAAGGCGGTTATACTCGAATTCTAAAGCTCGGCCCTCGTCGCGGCGACGCCACTGAAATGGTGTATATCGAACTCGTCGAGTAAGTATAGAAAGAAGATGCAAAAAGTTAAGTGTGTCGTGTCCTATGAGGGGACACACTTTCATGGATTTGCTCGGCAGCCGCGTTTGCGCACAGTGCAGGGAGAAATTGAGCGTGTGTTTGAGGAATTATTTGCATATCCAGTAGAAACCGTAGGCGCAAGTCGTACGGATGCTGGTGTGCATGCACGCGCTCAAGTGTTTCATTTCGCTTTGCCAAAATATCGGATCGCAATTGAGAAGTTACCGTATATATGTGCGCGTCGCTTCCCGGTTGACTTGGCATTGCAAAGTGCGACTTTTGTGGATGATGGATTTGATGCGCGGCGCTCTGTTTTATGGAAAACATATCGCTATACGATTGTAATGCGTCGTGTGCCGGATGTATTTTTGCGACGTTATGCACTTCATGAACCACAGCCGCTTGATCTTGATGCGATGCGGGATGCATCTGTACATCTGCTTGGTGAACATGACTTTAGCAGTTTTTGTGCAGCGAAAGCACAACAAGCATCAAAGATTCGGACGGTGCATCGCATTCATTTTGCTCATGATGAGCAAACTTCACGTTTAGATATTGACATCACCGGCAATGGATTTCTTCACCATATGGTTCGCATCATTGTGGGGACATTGTTGGAAGTGGGTAAAGGACAATTGCAAAGCGAGGACGTTGAGCGGATTTTGCATCTTCGCGATCGCAGAGCGGCAGGTCCAACTGCGCCTGCTCACGGTCTTTGTCTAAGGCATATTGAGTACCCGAACATGCTTGATTCTCTTGACGATGTATGAGTAATTACGATACACTGACATTTAGCATATTGAACGTAATGGAATTAAGGAGGGACACCCATGCGGACGACCTATATGGCCAAACCGGGTGCCGTCGAACGGAAATGGTATGTGGTCGATGCGACTGGAAAGCGCGTTGGCCGCTTAGCAACTGAGATCGCAACCATTTTGCGCGGCAAGCATAAGCCGGAATATACGCCTCATGTGGATACAGGTGACTTTGTCATTGTGATCAACGCAGAGAAAGTTGTATTTACTGGAAGAAAGCTGACGAATAAAATTTATTATCGGCATTCTGGCTACCCTGGTGGTCTAAAGATGACGACAGCTGCAGATATGTTAAATAAGCATCCCGAGCGTGTGATTGAACTCGCGGTAAAGGGAATGTTGCCACACAACCGGCTTGGGGCTGATCAGTTTCGTAAGCTAAAAGTATATGTAGGTTCGGAACATCCTCATGCTGCGCAACAACCTGAAGTACTAAAGCTTGCAGAGTAGTCGGTACAAAAGGTAAAGGGTTTTGTGGAGCTTTTTATTAAACGGGTTGACTAACTAGGCGAGTAAAGGAGGGTCATCTGGTTTGGCACAATTACAATATTGGGGCACTGGGCGCCGTAAAACCTCAGTAGCACGTGTCCGACTGTTGCCAGGTGAAGGCAAAGTAGAAATTAATAAAAGACCCATGGATGAATATTTTGGTCTTGAAACTCTGAAATTGATTGTGAAGCAACCGCTGCTCGTCGCGGACGTCTTAGGTCGCTATGATATTATTGCAAATGTACGTGGCGGAGGGATCTCTGGACAAGCGGGTGCAATACGTCATGGAATTGCCCGAGCGCTGCTTAAGGTGGACCCAGAATTTCGTGCAGCATTAAAACGGGAAGGTTTATTGACCCGCGATGCACGCATGAAAGAGCGGAAGAAATACGGGCTCAAGGCAGCTCGCCGCGCACCGCAATTCTCCAAACGGTAACGTGGGTCGAAGTTTGGAGGAATGGAAGGCACTCCACACGTTGGGAGTGCCTTTTTCTATGGGCGGATGGTTGATAAGCTGTCAAAAACAGAGCATTCAAGTCCCGCAGCTCATGGTACAATAATTGAGTACGTCCAAGCACCTGGTTGGTGATTGTCAGGAGGCGATTGAAGTGAGTCGATCGAAAGTGACAGAAGAAGCGATTCTAGAAGCTTTGCGTGTGGTAGAAGATCCAGAGGTGCGACGCAGTATCGTTGAGTTAGAGATGGTGAAGCGCATTGAAATTGACGGCTCCAAAGTCGATGTGGAAGTTCTTTTAACGATTCGCGGCTGCCCATTGCGCACAGTGATTGAGGATCAAGTGCGTGAGGCGATTTTAGCGGTTCCTGGTGTGACTTCAGCTACCGTTACGATCGGTACAATGACAGATGAAGAACGTGATCGCTTTGCAGCAAAACTTCGTGGTACGCCAGAACAAACGGCGGAGTCACCCTTGTTAAACCCTCATTCCACTACGCGTTTTATCGCAGTCGCAAGTGGTAAAGGTGGGGTTGGAAAATCAACCGTCACAGCGAATTTGGCCGTTGCTTTCGCTCGGCTAGGATATCGCGTTGGTGTGGTAGACGCTGATATCTACGGCTTTTCTTTGCCGAGTATCTTTGGCATTGCCGACGTGAAACCGGTCGTGGTCTCAAACTTGATCCTTCCAGTTCAAACACATGATGTGAAAGTTGTGAGTATGCATTTTTTTGTGCCAGAAAATCGACCTGTTATTTGGCGGGGCCCGATGCTGGGAAAAATGCTTCGCAATTTCTTTCAAGAGGTACACTGGGGAGAACTCGATGTGATGTTGCTTGATTTGCCGCCTGGTACTGGAGATGTCGCACTAGATGTGCATAACATGTTACCTAAGAGTAAAGAATTGATCGTGACTACACCACATCCCAATGCGGCTGATGTCGCTGTGCGTGCGGGACTCATGGCACAACAAGTACACCATGATATCATTGGGGTTATCGAAAACATGGCATATTATCAGTGTGATCAGTGTGGAGAAAAGGCGTATTTGTTCGGTCGTGGCGGGGGAGATCAGGTGGCAGAAACACTCGGTACGCAATTGCTCGCACAAATCCCGATCGGTGCAACAGGAAAGGCTACTGGCATTTTTACAGCAGATAGTCTTCAAGGAGAAGCATTTTATGAGCTTGCAATTGGTCTTGCGAGTACACTTGAGATGACGCCGACAAAGAGGAAGGAATAATTTGACCAGTTTTTGTTACGATATGTAAAATAGCAAATGTTACTAAGAAAAAGTGCCTGAAAGTGTTGATCAGGCACTTTTTCTTATTGGTCATCACTGTGTGTGAGAAAAGGCACTTGCGTAAATACTAAACTGAAGCGTATAATGCAAGTACATGCTTGCGCATGTGATGACTTGCATGCATGAGAATTGGTGATAGGGAGGGTATTTGATGAATGAAACCTTCCACTTAGCGGGAGAAGGGAGTACACACCGACGGATCATTGAAGCTGCACTCCAAGAATTCACAGAGCGTGGTTATAAGGGCGCTAGCACACGTGCAATTGCGGAGCGAGCGGGAGTAAATGAAGTGACACTCTTTCGCCACTTTGGGAGCAAGCTCGATTTATTGCGGATCGCTGTCGAGTACGAAGTCTCGCAAATGCATGTCCCAGAATCCCTCGAACCCTATCTTGAGATGGATTTTCGCGCAGGATTCACAGCTTTTCTACGTGAATTTTTGATGCAATTAACTTGTCAAAGTGACATCTTGATGTTGGGATTTGCAGAGTCCTACTCTCATCCGCAGATTGTTTATTCTTTACGCCAAATGTTTTGGCGGATACGAATTTCACTGCAGGATTTTTTTAATGAAATGCAAAAGCGTGGGCGCATGCGCAAAGCAGATAATCACGTGCTTTCGCAGATGGTCATCGCAACATTGCACACGACGCCTCTCATCAAAAAACACGCACCATCGGAGTGGGCTGACCAGTTAACAGATGAGCGTTTGATTGCGGCTCTTGTTGAGACGATTGCTAGCGCCTATGGGATTTCTAATTCGACACCCTAGCAGACTAAAGGGGGCATCATGAATGAAAAAAACACGTATCATTGGACTCACAATCATTGGGATCCTTGCTGTTCTCGTCATTTTAATTGGTGGCGGTTGGTACGCATATCAACAGATGAATTACGTAAAAACGGCTGACGCGAGCATCCAAGGAACAGTAGTGCCACTTACTTCACCGGGAGATGGAACTCTACAAAATTGGAATCTAGCAGTTGGGGATACGGTGAGTAAAGACGCTGTAATTGGCAAGGTGAATGGACTGACAGGTACAGTAGATATTCATGCGCCCATCTCGGGTACAGTCGTGCAAGATAATGCCGTAAACAATGAAGTTGTTGTACCAGGTGAACCACTTGGGTACATCGTAAATATGAATAATTTACAAATTGTAGCGAATGTGCAAGAGACAGAAATCAATAATGTGAAGGTTGGCAAGAGCGTCGACATCACGATCAATGCATACCCGAATACGAGTTTTTCGGGGACGGTTACCCAAATTGGCGGCAGTTCAACCGTAGTTGCCCAGGGTGTCCCCAATACGAGTTTATCTGGCGCCTTTAATAAGCAAACACAACGTGTGCCAGTTTATATTTCGATTTCAGGAAGTGAAGGCAAAACGCTCATGCCTGGTATGTCAGCGCAAGTGTCAATTCATCAGAACTAAGGGATCAAGTCATAAGTGGACTGGAGTGAATGTGTATGCAAGGTACAAGTGTCATCCGTGTGATCCTCATTAATCTCATCGTGATTATTGTGCTCTTTGCACTAATCGTTGCAGGATATTTTTATTACACGAATGCGACAAACTATGTAACGAGTCAAGATGCGCAGGTGACAGGACAGATCGTCCCGATCACAGTTCCTTTTACTGGAAAACTATCGAATTGGTATGCATCTGTCAACAGTACAGTAAACCAAGGCGATGTGCTGGGGACTGAGTCGAATTCTTCTGTGCTCACTCTCAATCCAGGGCTTGCACAGGTAGTCGGACGTGATCAGACGATGCAACAAAAATTAAAGGAGGAAGAAACGGTTACTTCTCCGATTAGTGGAACAATTATTCAAAACAACGTAGCGGTTGGCCAAGTCGTGCAGCCAGGGCAGGTACTCGCTGAAGTCGTAAATCTAGGGAATCTAAATATTACGGCGAACATCCCAGAAACAGAAATTCGCCATGTCAGTGTGGGGCAAACGGTTGACATTTCAATTGATGGGATTCCGAATACGACGTTCAAAGGGACTGTGCAATCGATTGGCAATGCAACGACTTCCATATTTTCGATCGTGCCGAATCCAGATGCAGCACAAGGCAGTTATACGCCCGTAACACAGCGAATCCCGGTCATCATTAGCTTAAACGGCGGGTATGCAGGGAAGGCACTTGTTCCTGGAATGAGCGCCGAAGTGACGATTCACGTCAATAATAACAATAGTTGAATGGCATGAATCGGGAATTGAAGGGAGGTTTTGTGTTTGACCTTTAAGGAGCGTTTTGGAATTAGTTTCCCTGCCTTGTTTGCCGTTGTACTTGGCGTCTTTATGGCGATTCTCGATACAACAGTTGTAAATGTTGCCATTCCAAAGATGATGGCTGTGTTTAATGCAACGCAAGACGATATGCAGTGGGTGATTACTGCCTATTTGTTAGTTACGGGGATGCTCACACCTGTCAGTGGTTATTTAGGCGATCGTTTTGGTCAAAAGAAAATTTACCTTTTCGCACTCGCTGTCTTTACGCTTGGATCCGCTCTTTGTGGGATGGCTTGGAGTACAGAATCGCTCATTTTCTTTCGCGTATTGCAAGCGGTGGGCGGCGCGATGCTCATGCCAGTGAGTATGACAATCCTATTTTCCTTATCAAAACCGGAACGGCGCGGTACGATCATGGGAATATGGGGAATTGCATTGATGTTTGCCCCTGCTCTTGGTCCGACGCTGAGTGGCTATCTCGTTGAATACGTAGACTTCCGCTTAATCTTCTATATCAATGTACCGATTGGCATATTTAGTTTCTTTCTCGTAGGTGCCACAATCCCTGATTTCCCTGCGCGGCACACAGAGACTCTTGATTTGCCAGGACTTTTGACATCTGTAAGTGGATTTTTCTGCCTACTCTATGCTCTTTCGGAGGGACCGACAGACGGTTGGAATTCCATCACGATTATCTCTTTGTTCTTTGCAGCGGCAGTCTTACTTGCGATGTGGGTTGTCATTGAACTAACCTCGGAGAATCCAATGCTTGACTTGCGCTTATTTAAGCGCAAGGTATTTACAGTATCCATTCTCACGACGAGTTTATTGAGTGTGGCAATGCTCGGAGCACTGTTTATTTTGCCTGTGTTTTTACAGAATGGACTCGGGCTGACTCCTTTACAAACAGGTCTGTTAACATTGCCTGGCGCACTTGTAACCGGAATTTTAATGCCGATCAGCGGATTTTTATTTGACCGGATTGGTGCGCGTTTGCTTGGTGTGATCGGATTGCTTGTGCTCATGCTGACTACTTTCCAGATGGTGAATATGAACTATGATTGGACATTTGGCGCGATTCTCATGATTTATATGTTTCGACAAGCAGGAATGGGACTTGCAATGATGCCGCTGTCGACAGCTGGATTAAATGATGTTCCACGAGACAAAGTCAGTCGCGCTACAGCGTTGCAAAATACGACGAGAAATATTGCAGGTTCAATTGGAACGGCATTTTTAAGCACAGTGATGCAAACAAATACGACTGTTCATTTAGCGCAATTGTTGCAGAGGACAACGGTGCAAGCCTTCCAAGGTTTTCATGTGGCGGGTCAATTGCCAACAGTTTTTGGTCCAGCAAGTAGACAAGTGGTATCTACTTGGATGAGTGTCATTGAACAAATTGCTTTTGAGAAAGGGACACAAGATGCATTTGGGGCCTCTGCAGTGATTGCTTTGATTGCTTGGGTTGCTGTGTTTTTTATCGGCAAAAAGCGGCCTCCTGTAGGTATACAGGAAGGTGAGCAACCGCACATGATGATGATGGAATAGCTCATGTAAAAGCGCGAGACGCTTTTGTCTCGCGCTTTTTTGAAGGGTGGCATAGGCGTTTAATCGCCGCCTCCTTCGCTTCCTTCCCCACTATCACCGCCGCCACTGCCACCACCGCCTCCACCTCCGCCTTTACTTTCACCCTTGCTTTGACCGCCTTCTTGTTGTTTTTGACCCATCTGTTTCGGATTTCCACCACCAGCACTTTTTACAGCTTCCTTCATACTATCCATAAAGAGCAGGCGGAACGTCGGTTCTTGAAGTGCTTCTGTCATGATTTTCATGATTTCTTTGCGGTACTCAGGACTTTTTAGCAATTGTAATTGGGTTTGTTGGTATTCTGGAGAAGCCATTAAAGAAAGCAATTGTTTTTGGTATTCAGGATCCTTCATGAGTTGTTTTTGGATCTCCACCATTTGCGGACGCGCAGATTTTACAACTGCTGCGGCAAACTGAGGATCTTTCATCTGCTCCGCGAGAAACGACTTATTATGTCCTTGATTGAAAGCTTTTTCAACGGCAGCAGAGATATCAGCTTCAGAAATTGCTGCTTGTCGTTTAAAGTCGGGGCTGGAAATCGTATCTTTTAAAGTGCTCATGCCTTCTTTGCTGTGAAGAATGTCAAGTACCATCGCTTTAATGTCTGGGTAACTTACTTTGCCGCCTGCTTGGCCGCCACTTTGTTGTTGACCGCCTTCGCTAGAGGATTCGCTACCCGCAGCCTGATCGCCGCCTATTGAACATCCCGTGAAAAGTAGTGTAGTGGCAAGAAGCAAAGAGGTTGCTGCTCTCACAATCTTTTGAGCCATTTGCGAATCTCCTCCTTTCTATGGGTACTATGTCCAGTCGAAAAGGGGTTATGCAGGCAATGGTTATGGCTATCCTAAAGAAAAAGCCCGAAACTTGTAGCTCGGGCTGTGCGTGAACGATATGCAACTTATTGAACATTGGAGTGAACTTTTGCACCAGCAATCAATTCAGAGACAGTTGCAAATTGAAATCCTTTTGCCCGTAGACCATCGATGATTGCAGGCAGTGCTAAGTGCGTCTGTTTACAAGTGTCACTCGCGTGCATTAAGATGATGTCGCCTGGAACGGCACGGGTGAGAACTCGTTGCTTGATTTGTTCTACACCAGGATTCATCCAATCAAGGGAGTCTGTATGCCACTGAATGACCGTATATCCCATCTGATTGAGCACTTGAATGGTATGCTTGTTAAAGTCGCCATTTGGGGTACGAATGAGCGTAGTTTTGATGCCAAGAACGTCTTTGATTGCCTGTTCGGATTTTTGCACCTGTTCGCGCACCCAACTATCGGTGTGTTCTGAGAAATTCTTGTGCATATGGCCGTGACTACCAATTTCAAAGCCCATTGCTTTTATCCGTTTTGCAATTTCCTGATGGTGAAGAACCCAAGGTCCTGACAAAAAGAACGTGGCTTTTGTCACGTGCTTTGCTTGCAGGATATCAAGGATTGGACCTGGCGCCTTTTCTCCCCAGGAAATATCAAACGTAAGAGCGAGGACTTTATTTGGCGTGTCAACTTTATAGATGGCCGCTGGCGGCGGACTTTTTGCAGGACTTTGCATCGCATAAGTCGCCGGCGCGGTTAAGCCAAGGCTTGTGCCAAATAGCGTGGCGGCAAGAGTGACTCGCGCCACAAAGCGCCGTATTGAGATCATGATGAGCACCCCCGTTGTTCAGTCATGAAAAGTGTGTGCGAAAAACTTGAATACCATACGAAATGAGGGGATTTTGTCTTGATACGTCTACTGCATCGCTATGGGGGATTGTCTTTCTTGTTTTTTCTGTTGGGAGCGATCCTCGGGGCGTTATTTGCGCATCCTTTACAGCACTTACTTTTACCGTTTGTACGAGATATTCGCAAAGTGGGCGCGAGTTTGCGCAGCGAGTCGTTTGCACAAGTCGCATTTGCGATCTTTTCACACAATCTAATGACAAGTTTGACCATGCTAGTTGGGGGGATCTTTCTAGGGATCATTCCTTTGCTCTCTGTGATGATCAATGGAGCTCTTATTGGTTATGTCCTTGTGATCCTTACACATGCTACACATTTGAATCCAGTGGTATTATTTTTTGCTGGGATTTTTCCGCACGGAATCTTTGAAATCCCGGCTTTTCTCGTTGCAAGTGGGTATGGGTTAGAGTTAGGGTTTACAGTATTTCGTTCCTTGTGGAAACGTAAAGCCATTCTCAATGAGTGGGGGCGTTTGCGGAGGGATCTTGGGGCAACGGTGCTTTGGGTGACTGTCTTTTTAGCTGTTGCTGCCTGCATTGAGGCAGGGGTCACCCCGCATTTGCTGGCATGGGTGACCGGTAAACCTGTCTAATTAAAATCTTCCACTTCATCTGTGGCAAATGAGACCCATTTCTGTTCACCATTTTCGTGAAATGCGAGCGTGTAAGAATCAAGAGATCGTGCGACGATCTCAAGGTGTGAGATTCCATAATTATGTAATAGACGTTCCTCAAGTTCAGTTTTTGCGATTAAATACTTTTCATTGTTCGGATCAAGTAGCAGGGCGGCGGCTAATTGCGCGTAGCTCAGGACAAATAATTCCGCGTCATGTGTCATTTTTCCGTCTCCTTTCCGTTTATATGGTAACATATGAGACGATGTGCGTTGTGTCAAGCAAATCGAAGGGATGGATAACAGTGGATCAAAAAAACGGGAAAAAGTTGCGCGTGATCGGAGTGCCTTCTGATTTGGGGCAAGGGCGTCGTGGTGTAGATATGGGGCCGAGTGCAATTCGCTATGCGGGTCTTTCCGATCGCTTAAAAGAGCTTGGATATGATGTGCAGGATCTCGGAAATATTGACGTTCCCACGCCAGAATCGCGCGTGCAAGGACATGAAAAATTAAAGTATTTGGATCAAGTACGAGCAGTTTGTGATGAGTTGCGTGTACTTGTGCGGGATAGTTTGCGCGACGGGTTTATGCCAATTGTGCTTGGGGGCGATCACAGTCTTGCCATTGGCAGTGTAGCGGGAGCTGTGGAGGCACGTGGACGACTCGGATGTATTTGGTTTGATGCGCATGGAGACATGAATACGGATAAAACGACACCAAGCGGCAATATTCATGGGATGCCTCTTGCGGCTTCATTGGGACTAGGACATGTGGATCTTGTTACGCTAGGTGGATTTAGTCCGAAACTACACGCTGAAAATGTTGTGCTTGTAGGGGCACGCTCGATCGACCCAGAGGAGCGCGTGTTGATTCGCGAATCGGGAATGCATGTGTTTACCATGGCGGATGTAGATGAAATGGGGATCAGCGCTGTGATGCACAAGGCGATTGAACTTGCATCAAAAGGTACACAAGGCGTACATTTAAGTGTTGATCTTGATGCGTTAGATCCGATGTATGCACCAGGTGTTGGAACGGCTGTTAATGGGGGATTTACTTACCGTGAGGGCCATTTAGCAATGGAAGTTTTGGCGGCAAGTGGGTGTGTAACTTCCGTCGATTTTGTTGAGGTGAATCCGATTCTTGATTTGCAAAATCGGACAGGAACCATGGCTGTAGAACTTGCGTCATCGCTTCTCGGACTTACAGTGATGTAGTGATCTAAACAAAGAAGGTATGTCTACCACATGTTTGTTGACCAACAGTATGAGGAGATCGCCTTGCGCGATGACATTCAATGGATCGACGTAAGGTCAGAAAGTGAATATTTAGAGGCAACAATTCCAGGCGCAGTGAATGTTCCCCTCTTTACGGACGAAGAGCGAGCACAAATTGGGACAGTGTATAAACAAGTGAGTAAAGCCGAAGCAATGGAACTTGGGCTTGTACTCGCGTCGGCAAAACTTCCAACACTTATAGCTAAGGTGCGCGACAGTATGCAAGGCAAAACACCTGCTATTTTTTGCTGGCGTGGTGGGATGCGCAGTAAAACGGTTGCAACTGTTTTAGATTTGATGGGCATTTCTTGTTTGCGGCTCACGGGCGGGTACCGCGCGTATCGGGAAATGGTTGTGGCGAAATTAAATGCGTGGCCGATGCAGGCGCTTCCCCCACTCATCGTTTTGCATGGAATGACAGGTGTGGGAAAAACAACGGTCTTGCGCAAATTGGCGGAACGTGGGGAACCTGTATTGGATCTAGAAGGGCTTGCAGGTCATCGTGGTTCGGTTTTTGGCGGGATCGGGTTGCAGGTGGCGAATCAAAGGCAATTTGATAGTCGCCTTTTAGATCAATTGGAAGGGTTGCAGGGAAGACCCTATCTTTTTCTCGAGGCGGAAAGTCGACGCATTGGAAGGGTTACCATGCCGGAGTTTTTATTTCTCGCGAAACAACAGGGCTATAATATCGAACTTACAGCCCCTGTTCCCGTTCGTGTCTCACGTACACTTGCCCAGTATCGTTTAGAGGATGATGAATTGTTTGCGACACAGGTTCAGCGTGCACTGCAGTTTATTGAAAAGCGCTTTTCTCCCAACTTGCGTGTTCGCGTAAAGGAATGGATGGATCTGCGCGACTACAAAGCATTGATCGAAGCGCTGCTCCTTGAATATTACGATCCGCGATATAAGCATGCGATGGAGAGTTATACCCACGCATTTTGCACCATCGATGTGTCAGATTACGATCAGGCGATAGAGGAGATTTGCGCCTATGCGCGGAAGGTCGCTAGTGTGTCATCTGTCTCATCATGAAAAGTGAGTGAATCGCGGCATTTGCTGTGACGACTTTGCTCTTACCCGCATCCAATAAGAAACGTGATTCTTTTTCGTGGCGGGTGAAGCAGTAAATGATCTATCTTGCACTCGGCGATTCGATCACTTATGGGTACGACGCATCAGATGACAACCATCGCTTTGTTACGGTGCTAACAAAAAAATTGAATCAAATTGTGCGCACTAGCGTTCATTTGCATGCCAAGCCAGGATGGACCTCGAGCCAACTCTTACGCTCGTTAGAAAAAATCCCACAATGTATCCTCGATGAAGCCGCGCTTATTAGTTTGATGATTGGCGGCAATGATCTCATTAAGGTGATGCCTTGGTATCTAGATAATGCAAAGACAGCGTCGGAGCGGTTACGCAAGTCGTTTTATCCACAGGTGTTAGAGATTGTCGATCGAGTGAAATGCAATGATGAAGTTGTCGTTATGATTTGTACGGTCTACAATCCATTCCCAAAATCGGACATTGCACAGCAAGCTTTGGCGGATCTCAATGCACTTTTACGGGAGATTGCGCAGCAGCGCGGATGTGTCCTCGTCCCGATCGACGAATGGTACGGTGGCAGTGAGGAGCAGTTTGTAAAAGGCTATCGGCGGGGTGAACTGCAGGATTTTCGCTTGGTGCGCAACCCAATTCACCCGAACGACGCAGGTCACGAGCGAATTGCAGAAGCAATTTTTGCAAGTTATCTGCAGATTTATAATCAACGTATGGGCACGAAGTCGTCGCGATCGAAACCTCTACTGATCAAAAAGAAAAAGGAGGATGCGATGTACGTCGATAAAAAGCGCACGCATGGGAAGGCTGCCCGCGTACAAAGGCGATTGAAGAGACGCAAAAGTGTATCTAGTGTATAATAGAGCAAGTAGCGTGTCTCGGATTGTGGCGCTGATTTCGTGTGTATTTGTCATTTGCTGCAAAGAAATAGCGAGGAAATGATGCCGGTAGCTGGGTGGACTTTATGGATCAATTGATGGCGCTACTTTATAAGTTCACGATTTTTGACGTGATTGATATTTTGATCGTGTCCTACGTCTTTTACCGCGGGATCTTATTGATCCGCGGAACGCGGGCAGTGCAGTTGTTAAAAGGGGTTATCGTCTTACTCATTGTTACGGGATTAAGTGGCCTGTTTCATCTCCAAGCATTAAATTGGCTTTTGAATCGTGTGCTTGAGATGGGGCTATTTGCTATTCCTGTCGTTTTTCAGCCGGAATTGCGGCGTGCGTTAGAACAATTAGGGCGATCAAATTTGCTGAATTTAAGTATGCGCTGGCAAGTTCCGCAAGATCCTGTGCGTGTGATTCAAGAAGTTGTCAATGCTGCTCAGGTTTTTTCGAAAAATCGCATTGGTGCATTAGTCGTGCTAGAGCGTGAGACTGGGCTAAATGAATACATTGAGACAGGAATTGCGATCGGCGGTTTGGTCAGCGCAGAGTTGCTGATCAACAGTTTTATTCCCAATACGCCTTTGCATGATGGTGCGATTATTATCCGTGGAGATCGAGTTGTTGCAGCCTCATGCTATTTACCGCTGAGTGATCGCTCAGATTTAGCCAAGGAGCTTGGGACGAGACATCGTGCAGCCGTGGGGATCACGGAGCAATCTGATGCTCTCGTTGTGGTCGTTTCAGAAGAGACAGGACAAATTTCCATTGCTGAGGCGGGAACTCTGACGCGTGGACTTGATGAAAAAACGTTAGCTGACAAATTGGCGATTGGCTTAAACCCGCTGCGCCGCAATGCGGGTTTGCGCTTTTTTTCAAGGAGAGTGGACTCCCCGTGAAGCGCGAGGGCGGTTTGTTACAAAACAACAACTTTGTGCGGTTGATTTCTCTGATCATGGGAATTGCTTTGTGGGTCATTGTCAATTCAGCTCCGGGCGGTCAAGCGAATGGACTTGCAACAATCACGCAGACTTTACGCAATGTTCCAGTGACTGTAGTTGCCCCTTCGAATATGGTCGTTGTTTCTGAACAACCGCAGCGGGTCAATTTAAGTGTTTCTGGTAGCATTATCGACGTGGCGACCGTTCAGGCAGAGGCATCGCAAATTCGCGTAATTGCAAATGCACTTGCGCTTGGACCTGGACTCCATCAAGTTCCGGTGATTGTGGAGCACGTTCCATCAAGTGCAGTTAATTACGTACCGGATACGGGATTTGTGACGGTCGATCTGCAGCCCAAAGTCGGCCAAACACTGCGTCCAAAGCTTGACGTAGTCGGTCAACCGATCAAAGGCTTGTCACTCGGACATCCCATTCTCTCGCCTGGTCAGGTGCTAGTAAGTGGCCCTGATACGTTAGTTCACCAGGTTGCAGCGGTTACGGCGCGCATTGATATTTCTGGCGCGCAAGGAAATGTGACGCGGATTGTTCCTGTTTTCCCGATTTCAGAAGATGGTCGCATTGTACCAGGCGTGGAGTGTTCTCCTTCGACGATTACCGTAACAATCCCGATTGAAAATCCAACGCACGCAGTCAAACTGGTAGCGACTACGGTAGGTACGCCTGGTTCTAACTACGTGGTTTCTGGCATCTCTGTGCAACCGTCACAGATTGAGGTGCAAGGGAAGAGTGCGGTTGTCGATGCGCTAACAAGTATTGCATTACCTCCGATACCTGTGGACCACTGGACGAAATCGCAGACAGTGCGCGTTGCGGTTCCGATTCCTTTTGTCGGGGCGCATTTGAGTCGGCCGACCGTTTTAGTGACTGTGACGATTTCCCCTAAAGCTACGGTAACCTTACAAGGTGTGCCGATCACACTTGTAGGCAAAGTGCCTGGTGTCGCATACACTTTAGAAGGGTTAGGTACGGTAAGTGTGACCATTTCAGGGCCGGCTGAACTTGTTTCTTCTTTACAGTCGCAAGACGTTCAGGCATATGTGGATGTGAGTCAAGTTGCTCCTGGCATGAAAGACGCCTTGCCTGTCTCCCTTTCGTTGCCACTTTATACGGCGACAAATTCAGTTTTGCCGGCAGTGGTGACGGTTGCCGCAACTAAAGTTCCTGGGTAATTCAAGAGCAGCATATCATGAGACTCTATTCATTTTTTGGTTCTTATGATTGCTTGCTAGAGTTGATTGCTTGTGCGACAATGTCGAAAGTAAAAACACAAGTACGAACAAGGGCAAGGATGCGCGCAGTAAGTCGCTTAATCTTGCCTGGACGGATGAAGGAGATAACAGCGTGGCGCGTTTGTTTGGAACAGATGGCGTTCGAGGAGTTGCTAATCGCGATTTGACTCCCGAACTCGCATTTCAGTTAGGATTTGCCGCAGCTCGGGTACTTTGGCGAGAGCAAACGGACCCTTTTTTTGCGGTCGGAAAAGATACGCGCTATTCAGGGGATTTGCTTGAGACAGCACTTATTTCAGGTGTGTTAAGCGCTGGGGTTGACGTCGTGCAATTGGGGATACTCCCCACCCCCGGAGTAGCCTATTTGACTCGTTCGATGGGGGCTACGGCAGGGGTGATGATTTCAGCCTCACACAATCCTATGCAAGATAATGGGATTAAATTTTTTGGTGCGGATGGGTTTAAACTGCTTGATGCGATTGAAGATGAGATTGCGGCTGAGTTGGGAGTGATGGCTCCAAATGATCGGCCAATTGGTGCGTCGATCGGGCGGATACGGCGACATCATCATGGACTGAAAGATTATGTAGAGTTTTTAAAAGGGACTGTACGGCATCGGTTTGATGGGATGAAGATAGCTGTCGATGCGGCAAATGGTGCGGCTTTTGCGATGGCGGCAGAGGTTTTACGCGATTTGGGGGCAGAGGTAAAGCTTTATTTTGCTGAGCCAGATGGGACGAATATCAATGTGAATTGTGGTTCGACGCATCCAGAGACGATTGCTCGCTTGGTGAAAGAGACAGGTGCAGACGTGGGTTTGGCTTTTGATGGAGACGCGGATCGATTGATCGCAGTTGATGAACAGGGGCAAATCGTTGACGGTGATCGCATTATGTTGATTTGCGCATTGGACATGGCAAAGCGCAAAACACTTGTGAACAATACGGTCGTAACTACGGTAATGAGTAATTACGGATTTGTAAAGGCGTCTCGCCAGCATGGGTTGCAACTTGTACGGACAGCGGTTGGTGATCGCTATGTGATGGAAGCCATGCGTGAAGGTGGTTATGTTCTCGGGGGCGAACAGTCTGGACATGTGATTTTTCTACAGCACAATACAACTGGTGATGGGGTACTCACTGCTTTGCAATTACTCGATGTCATGATGGGCGCGAAGCAACGGTTGAGTGAGCTAGCCTCGGTCATGCGTTCATATCCACAGGTGCTTGTAAATGTCCGTGTACAAGATAAGGTGGCCTGGCGCAATAATGCTGCAATCGCTGCGGCTATTTTACAGGTTGAAGAGCAATTAGGCGATGATGGTCGCGTGCTTGTACGTGAGTCTGGCACGGAGCCGATTGTTCGTGTGATGGTAGAGGGCCCGCAAGAAGAGGCAGTAACGGCCTATGCGGAATCGATTGTTTCAATTGTCAAGCGGGAACTTGGCGCGTGAGGGAGTAGTAGGAAGGAAAGGAGGTGAATGTGGGCGAAACGGTGGGGAGGAAAGTCTTGGTTTTCGAAAGCGCCAGAACTGTCTACATGTGAAGCGTGTGACAGTGGACGCGGTGGAGGTTAGCGAAAGATTCGGCGGGTGCCTCCCGATGTGATCCGCATTGTTACGGTGAGCCGCAAAACTGTGGGGTGACCTACACGACAAAGGCGAGTCAGGATGATTTCTTCATGAATAATTGAACATACCCAACCTCCGTTTTCGCGACGTGGACATCACGTAGAAGTGATTGCGCTTTACGGCGCTCACGGTGTATCAATTTGAATGGAGGTATGGGCAAATATGTGTGGGATTGTCGGGTATATTGGAAAACAAGACGCTCAATCTATTTTGTTAAATGGATTAGGTAAACTGGAATATCGCGGATATGATTCCGCGGGGGTTGCGATTGAAACGGGGTCGGAACTGCGAATAGAGAAATCTGTCGGCCGTTTAGCTGTGCTTACAGATCGTCTGTCGATGTCCCCGATTCTAGGCACGGTAGGCATTGGACATACGCGGTGGGCGACGCACGGGCGTCCTTCGGATGCAAATGCGCATCCGCATACTGCTTGTGATCAAGAATTTGCTGTGGTACACAACGGAATTATAGAAAACTATTTGCAACTTCGCGAACGACTATTGGCCCAAGGCCATCGTTTTACTTCAGAGACAGATACAGAAGTGGTCGCACATTTACTTGAAGAATATTGGACAGGGGATTTATTGTCTACTGTGTTGCGGGTCTTAAAAGACATTCGCGGGGCGTATTCACTTGCGATTCTCACACGTAAAGATCCTGCAAAGATCATCGCTGTTCGGAAACACTCGCCGCTTGTTGTAGGATTTGGCGAAGGGGAGCAGTTTTTAGCGTCAGATATTCCAGCGCTGCTTGATTATACGCGCGAGATGCATATTTTGGAAGAAGGGCAAATTGCCGTTTTGACCGCAAGCGGGATTGACTTTTTTGATTTAGATGGGCACCCGATGACTGTGGAACCGTTTCTTGTTACATGGGATGCACAAGCGGCAGAAAAGGGTGGCTATGCACACTACATGCAAAAGGAGATTTACGAGCAACCCAAGGCAGTTCGTGATACGCTTAGTGGTCGGGTGACGGAAGACGGCACGCGCGTAGTGCTTTCTGAACTTGGTTGGACGGAAGATCTTATCAAACAGATCGATCGTATTCACATCGTTGCTTGTGGGACCTCTTATCACGCCGGGCTCGTCGGAAAAGCGGCGATTGAAAAACTCGCACGCATTCCTGTCGATGTGGAAGTTGCTTCTGAATATCGGTATCGCGATCCAATCGTTTCGCGAAATACATTGATTGTCGTCATCTCACAATCTGGTGAGACTGCAGATACACTTGCTGCGCTTCGTAACGCCAAAGCACTGGGAAATCGCGTGTTGGCCATTACAAATGTCGTGGGGAGTTCAGTAGCGCGTGAGGCGGACGATGTGATCATCACGTGGGCGGGTCCGGAAATTTCTGTCGCATCGACGAAGGCGTATACCACTCAGCTTGTCGCTTTGTATTTATTTGCGATTTATCTTGGACAGACGCTTCAGACGATCGCGCAAGATGCGGTCACCACCTATGTGCGAGAGTTGCAGGCACTGCCGCAAAAACTTGACGAGGTTTTGCAATCAGCTCCTCAGATCGAAGAAATTGCCCGCGCCTTTGCGGTTTGGGATGACGCTTTTTTCTTAGGTCGTGGGATTGATTATTATGTTGCGCTCGAAGGGGCTTTAAAGTATAAAGAAATCTCTTATATCCACGCTGAAGCGTATCCGGCTGGGGAATTAAAACACGGGACGCTCGCACTGATTGTGGATCATGTGCCGGTCATTGCTCTGGTAACTCAAGATGAGCTATACGAGAAGTCACTGAGCAACATTAAAGAAGTAAAAGCACGAGATGCTTATGTGCTTGGCATTGCTTGGGCCGGCGATGAAGAAATTGCAAAGTCAGTAGATCGCGTGTTATACGTCCCACGTACATTGCCGTTTTTCGCGCCGATCATGCTGATTGCACCTCTGCAATTACTTGCTTATTATGCATCTGTGGCGCGTGGCAATGACGTTGATAAGCCACGAAACCTCGCAAAGAGTGTGACTGTGGAATAAAAAGTAAGGGTACACTTCCAAAATTGGCAGTAGAAATGCTGTTTTTCATTAAAAACATTTTTATCGCACAGGCGAAGATCAGGTGGAAAGCCTAGATATGAGCCTGTGCTTTTATAGAGAGGGAAGAGTGAATCCATGAATAGGTCCTCATCCGTTACTTCGGCCCGCAGGCAACGGATTTTGAGTAAGGTCCCAGAAATCACAGCGTACTTTTGGATCATTAAGTTGTTGACGACGGCGATGGGGGAGGCGACCTCAGACTATCTTGTTTACCATATCAATCCTTACGTTGCGGTAGTGTTAGGGGGCATCGGGTTTATCGCATCGCTCATGTTGCAGTTTGCGGTTCGACGTTATGTGGCGTGGATTTACTGGCTTTTAGTCGTTATGGTTGCCGTTTTTGGTACAATGGTTGCAGATGCAATACACGTTGTATTAGGAGTACCCTATGCGGTTTCAACCATTGCTTTTGCTGTTGTTTTAACCGTGGTACTTTCCAGTTGGTATCGCGTGGAGAAAACGCTCTCTATACATAGTATTCATACGCGGCGCCGTGAAATGTTTTATTGGGCGACTGTTCTTGCTACATTTGCACTGGGGACTGCGACGGGAGACATGACTGCAACGACTTTGCATTTGGGATACCTTGCTTCGGGTGTGTTATTCACACTTTTATTTGTACTGCCTGCGCTGGGATATTGGCTATTTAGATTGAATGCGACTTTTTCTTTTTGGCTTGCTTATGTCATGACGCGGCCGCTTGGCGCATCTTTTGCTGACTTTTTCGGAATGCCGCGTGATGTCGGGGGGCTGGGTTATGGGAAAGGGATCGTGAGCATTGTCTTAACGATTTGTATTGTTTTACTCGTTGGCTATCTGACGGTGACGCGTAAGGACGTTTTGCAAGATCCTGGGACGCAAGTTCTTGAGGGATTGCACCATAAATCAGACGTGGAGAGTGCATTATGAAAAAAATACTTATTTTTGGACATAAAAATCCCGATACAGATGCAATCTGCTCTGCATTGGCTTATGCGGAATTGAAAATTGCATTAGGTTGGCTGGTTGAGCCTGTACGTCTTGGGAAAGTAAATGCAGAAACGCAGTATGCGTTGGACTATTTTCGGGTCACGGAACCAAGAATGGTGGAGACAGTTTCAAACGAAGTGGAAGACGTGATTTTGGTTGATCATAACGAAAGGCAGCAAAGTGCCGCTGACATCGAAAAAGTCCGCGTGCTTGAAGTGATTGATCATCACCGCATTGCAAACTTTGAGACAAGTAACCCGCTGTTTTATCGGGCCGAACCTGTAGGTTGCACGGCGACGATCGTAAAAAAACTATATAAAGAACATGGAGTTACCATCCGCAAAGAGATCGCTGGACTCATGGCTTCGGCCATCATTTCTGACACCCTGCTCTTAAAATCTCCGACATGTACAGAAGAAGATGTCATCGCGGCACGTGAATTAGCTGAGATTGCGGAGATTGACCTTTCTGATTACGGGTTGCAGTTTTTAAAGGCTGGAGCTGACCTTGCGAAGAAGAGTATTGATGAACTGATTTCCTTAGATGCGAAGGAGTTTTCCATGGGTGATTATAAAGTCATCATTGCGCAAGTGAATGCGGTTGATGTACATGATGTTTTCAATCGTCAGGCAGAGTTAGAAGAGGCGCTCAACAAGAAGATTGCCGACGATCGATTAGATTTATTTATGTTTGTGGTGACGGATATTTTGAACAATGATTCGACGGTACTTGCGCTTGGCAAAGAAGTACGTGCTGTGGAACAGACGTTTCATGTGACTTTGATAGACAATAAGGCATTCTTACCGGGAGTTGTTTCCCGTAAAAAACAAGTCGTTCCGCAATTGACGCACGTGTTTGAGACGTATTAGAAAAAGACTTGACAGACTTATCGTAACAGAGACTGTTTGAATACGGTTTTTGCTATTGGTGATCGTGTACACGATGGCCGCAATGAGGGCAGTAGCTCCAACCAGGTTGGAGCTTTCCATGGCAGATGCTGCATCGGGAGGTGAAGGGGGGCGTTTGCAAGAAACGAAAATAGAGAAGCAAAAATATGCAACCAAGTGTGATGCCTCCCCGCATCACAATGTGCATGATGAGGATTGCTGTCATTGGCATGGAATCCATCGAATTCATCATTGACATAGAATGCAGACCCAGTCCCGCGCTGAATAGAAATGCTGAACCGAATAAAATCAAGAGTATTGCAATAAACCAACTTGTACGTTTCATTCTCGTTCCTCTTTCGAATCGATGGAGTTGCCATGTTTTTCGTTTCGCTTTAGGAGATCTTTAGCATGCACAGCGGGCATGCGCAGGCGAATGCTTGTCCCTTTTCCTGGTGTGCTTTGTGCTTGTACAGTCCCACCGAGTAGTTCGACAATGCGTTTCACAATAGGGAGTCCTAACCCACTTCCCCCTGCTGTACGTGATCGGGATTTTTCGGCTCGATAAAAACGTTCCCAGATGTGGGGCAAGTCTGTTTCGGAAATCCCGATTCCATTATCAGTTACTTGAATTTCTAGAATCCCTCTGGTTTCCACAACGGTAACACGTACTTGTCCTCCAGCTTTTGTATAACGAATCGCATTGTCAATGAGGTTGAAGACTACTTGCTCAATGCGCACTGGATCAAGTTGAAGGAGGTGTTCCACTTCAAGGTCAAACTCTAAATCGATTTCTTTTTGTGCAGCCTGGGGCTCAATGTGAGTGCCTACTCTCTGGATCAGTTCTACTATATTTGTGGGAATGCGTTCAATCTTTAGAACTCCTTCTTCAGCTTGAGCCAAATCAAATAGGTTCCGGATGAGTGTTTCAATGCGATCAGATTCCTCATAAATGATGCTGATGTATTTGCTTTGCTCGTCGGGAGATTTTGCGAGTCCTTCCTTAAGGACTTGGGCGTATCCATGGATGTAGCTAAGTGGGGTTCCTGAACCTCCCCATGGCTAAAGCCAAGGGGTTCTAAAAGCCTATACCTTTGCACTCTCGCAGGCTCTCGCGTTGACTTGCGCCATCACTACAACATCCCGCGCCTCATGTTTAGGCAGACTTTCTTTTTCGAACGACCCGCTCTGACTCCGATACGTTCCGAAGGAGGAAGGCGCTGGCCTTCCACTCGCAGGTTGGTTGTACGCCTGTTGCCAAGCCGTCCGCAGGAGCGGTTCCGCACCCTGCCAATGCTCGTAGGCACTAGCCGCTTGCAGGCGTTCGTTCTCCACATGCTTTGCGAGATACGCGCTGAACAGGTCTCGTTGCATGACCACACCACAATCACAGGCATGGACACGCTCGGATAACCGTTTTTTGTGCCTTTGTCCGCAAAGACACACTTGGGACAATGCGGTGTGGTACGTGCTGAATTTCTCCACGCCCCCGCCAGCACTTTCAGCCTTGCGGGTGAGGATGGAAAGAAACAGCTTGGGCGCCCTCACACCAATAGAACGGCCAAACATCTTCTGAAACGCTTTATAGCTGAGTTTTTCCGTGTTGATTCGAGTGCCAATGGCGATTACCTGATTCGCTAATTGTCCATGTAGTGTTTTCCGATGGGCTGTTTCCCGACGATGCAGTTCCCTGAGTACCGCTTCGGTTTCTAATTGATGGCGACTTTTCTTCGTTGGGTGTTTCCCTTTGATGGCACGTTCTTTTTCATCGTAGCATTCAGGGTTGTTGGCACGGCGCTGGCGGTCTTGCTTGCGCTGCAACCGACGAATCTTCTTGTGGTCTCTCACCACTTCATCCGCAAATCGCGTGAGCGTTGCTTGGGTATTACCGACAATAGCGATCGTAGACGGCCCAATATCTAGCCCTACCGTCTCGTTGCCAATGGGATGAGTGCGCTCGCCTTTTTCATTCCGTTTGACATACGGAACACCTTCGCAGACAAGTTGCGCGTAGTAGCGGGAATGTCCGTGAATATCTTTTCTTACCAAGCGAACGTATTTGACACGAGAGGATAGGCCATGCTGGATCACGGGATCGTGAGCCACGTCCGTGACCATCGGCAATTCAAGACCATTCCATAACACCCGATCTTCCCGCCAACGGATGCAAGCGGCGTTCGTCTTCCCTTCAAGGCTGTGCAATCCGCGTTTGCCTTTGAATCGCACCTTTCTGGCTTTGCCAAATGCGACCTTTTGCACTGCATCAAACGCACGATCCGCTAGTTTTTGTGCGACGTGAGAGTCCAAGTGATCACCCAGCCATGTGGTACGCCGTATTTTATCCGCAAACGCTTCAAGGGCATAGGCGGAAAATCCGTGTGCTTGCCGGGCTGCCGCAAAGTGAGCCTGCCGCTCTTTTTTGTTCGAGCTTTTCTTGGCCTTCGTGTACCAGATAGATTGTCTGACAAGGGAGAGCCGTTTTCTGGCTTCACCCAACAACACATTATACATTTGGCGTCCTGCTTCAAACCGTGCTTCTAATGTTCGTTCTTGGCGGCGCGTGACTCGCAGGGGGAATTCACACACAAAAGAGGGCGTCTGACTCTTCGACTTCTTAGACGTTTTTTTGATTTTCGATGTACTGCTTGATGACGGCAAGTGGGGCACCTCCCACCGTGGAGACGAAATAGGAGTTTGTCCAAAGCGTTGGCAAGCGTTTTTTGATCCAAGGAAACTCTTCACGCAAGTGATGGGAACTGCGCCCTTTCATCAAACGGATCAACCGGTGAATACCAAACTGGGGATCGACCTCGACTAAAAGGTGAACGTGATCTGGCATGACCTCAAGTTCGATGATGTCCGCTTGACGCTCTTCTGCCACTTCACGCAGGATCGCTTTTAGTCGTTCCTCCACTTCGCTGGTGAGTACGCGGCGACGATACTTCGGGCACCAAACGACATGGTATTTGCAAGAGTAGACGACGTTGTGATTGGATTTGTATTCCATAAGAATAGTATATCACAACAATCTATCTAATGCGATTGAAAAGACAAAAGATTCGCCTAGTGGCGAGCGCCTTATATCCCCAGTGCTAAAGCACGGGGCTTTACGGCGCATTCAGTAAAAGAGTCCATCCGGATAAAAAACCCACTCTAGGCCCTAAAGAGGCAGTAGTAAAAGCATAAACAGATCCACTACTAGAAAAATGTCTATTGAACTGAATAAACGAAAACGCGACAAAACCGATCGTTATCATTGCCAGCAAGAAAGTCAGCGGAACACTGGTCCCCGCAATGCTCGCAGCCAGTGAACCGTTTAATGCCATTGCAGCTGTGGGAGCCATAATTGCGACTGATATCCCCATCGTTTCAATATAAGAAAGATCATTTTTATGCAGTTGATTCTCCATCCTCATTTTTCTCCCTTCTTAAAATACAAAACCACGTTGTTCTAAGATCCAGCGAGGAAGCTCCATGCGTGCAGTTTTCTTCGGATCAACGACTTGACAGACACGTAAATTACCAGCAGCACTTAAGAGGAACACAGTTTCAGAGGTCGACATTTGGCATTCCTGTTCAAGTAAGCGAGCCATCTGTTTTGCAGCGAGTTCCCCAGCCTCATCTAAATCGTCAGCAGATGCAATTGTCATGACGGTCTGATCATTGATAAGTAGAGGAGCAGGCCATACTTTCCCTTTTAGGACATGAACTTGTACCGTAACGGAACCAGAGATTTCAACACCACTCACACCGACCTCCCCATCCCCCATGGCAGCATGCAGATCCCCTAGCGCCAACAGAGCCCCAGGAACGTTCACTGGCAATACTAAATAAGCACCTGTTGTGATTTTCTTACAGTCCATATTTCCGCCATGTGCTCCAGGCGTTCCACAAGAAATAGACACCCCTTGCGGAGCGGTTCCAATAACGCCAATCATTGGATTAATAGGGATCCCTAAATCAGAGGTAATCCAGGCTTTTTCGTTGTAAATAGGTACCATACGTATCGAATTTACTAGCAATTCGTCGCCAAAAACACCCAACTTCGGGCCAATGGTCATAACACCGCGATCTGCCAACGCAATTTTTTCAATGTAGATTGCAAGTAAGTCGCCAGGTTCCGCATTTTCGATATAAATGGGTCCCGTGGCGGGGTTAATACGCTGCCAGTCCAATTCACCAAAATCCATTTGTTCACTCTGAATTTGATCCTCAAAGCAATCGCAGGTATGAAAAACAACTGTACTGTGATCCGGAACACGTAGTACAGGTTCGTTGTTCGAACTCATCGCATACACAATATTTAATTTTGAAACTTCATACTTCATAGAAACTACCTCCATATCTTAATGTGCTTTATGTGCCTTTTCCAATTGCGACCCGCTTACAATTTAAAAAATTGAAAAGTATTCATTCATTTCCCAATCACTCACATGCGCCATATAGCGATCCCATTCTGTGCGACGCAAAGATTCGTGATGTTTTATAAATTCAGGACCCAAAATCTGCTCAAACCACTGAGCCTCTTCAGGATTCACTAGATGAGCATGTTCTAATGCTTCATATAATGTTTTTGGCAACACCTCCCCAATTTGGTACGCGTCCTGTCCTTGTAATGCATGAGGGGGTTCAATCTGCTGTTCGATGCCATAAAGTCCTGCCGCTAAAAGAGCTGCGAGCGCAAGATATGGATTGGTATCGGCTCCTGGAAGGCGATTTTCAATGCGCGTCTTCGCACCGCGCTGTCGAGGAATTCTGATCATCGCACAGCGATTTTCAAAGCCCCATGTAACTCTCGTAGGAGCAAACGTATAAGGTTGAAGACGTTTATAGGCGTTCACCGTCGGGTTTATAAATAGCGAGAGTGCAGAAGCAAATTTTAATTGTCCGCCGATAAACCAACGACCTATGTCAGAAAGACAGTTCACTTGACTGTTGTCTGCAAATAAGTTAACCCCTTCAACACTCCAGAGAGAATGGTGCAAGTGAGCACCGCTTCCACTCATATTTGCAATTGGCTTACTCATAAATGTCGCTGTATATCCCAATTTGTGTATAATTTCTTTGATTGCTGTACGATAGTAAAAAGCCATATCAGCAATTGCAATCCCTTCATGAGGTGCATAAGTCACTTCAAATTGCCCGGAACCATACTCCGTATTTGCCACCTCTGGTTCCGCTCCAAGATGACTTAAACCTTGTAAGACAGCCTGAATAATATGGGCAACTTCTGCTTGCTTGGTCTCTGAAAAACAGTGTAGACCTTCCCAAACAGGCTTCAATTGTCCATTTGTTTGTTCGAAAACATAAAATTCATATTCAAATGCCCCACGCACATGGTATCCATGTTCTCGCAATCTACTTACTACTCGCTGTAAAACTGTTCGCGGTGCAAATGTGATTTGAGAACCACTGTCATCATAGACATCTGCAATGATGCGAGCTTCTCCTTGAGTAAACGGCAATATACTAAAAGTTGCTGGATCAACACGCAATTGATAACTAGGGTATCCCCCAGAAAACCCCTGACCTACATCTGCCTGCAAAACGGAGGCTGTATCCATATCAAACAATGCCGAAGGAAAAGAGATCCCCTCATAAAGTACATGTTGTAAAAATTGTTGGACAGGTACGTATTTGGATCGCGCAATATTCGAACTATCTTGCACACAAATTCGCACGAGTTGAATTTGGTGATCACGAATTAAGCGATGCAAGTAATCAGTAGAGTATGGAGTATCCAATAAACGATAGCCCCCTTAAAAATGTGAACTTGGTTTTCAAACAAAATAAAGCAATTTTCATGCCATAGAACATGCATAGTAAATCCAGCAATCCATTGATGATAGTGGTTCATTATTGATAAAATAGTTTTTAATATCAGACCACTCAAACAGGAGTCTTATAAATGAAATCACCCGTTGTACAGAGTAGAAGTATGCGTAACTTACTTGAACAGGCAAATCGAATCGCTGCTTTCCCAACTACGATCTTAATCGAAGGCCCAACAGGAGCTGGAAAAGAGGTGATCGCTGACTTCATCCATCAAATGAGTCCTCGCAATACAATGCCGTTTATTAAAATTAATTGTGCTGCACTTCCTGAAACTTTGATAGAATCAGAGTTATTTGGCTATGAAAACGGGGCATTTACCGGGGCAAAACGCGACGGGAATCCTGGACTTTTTGAATTAGCAGATAAAGGTACACTCTTGTTAGATGAAATCGCTGAACTTCCTGCTACACTACAAGTGAAATTGTTGCGTGTTCTACAAGATCGAGAAGTGCGTCGCATCGGTAGTAGTTTTATACGCACTGTCGATGTACGCATTCTCGCAAGCACGAATTGTAATCTCTTAGAACGTGTACGCACAGGCCATTTTCGCGAGGATCTCTATTATCGCTTACATGTAGTCAAATTAGTTGTTCCCCCACTAAAAGAACGTGCTGAAGACATCCTTCCATTATGTTCCTACTATCTCAATGAGTTTTGTGATACCTATAAAATCGTACGACAATTAGATCAGACCGTTATTGACTTTTTACAGAATTATGACTATCCAGGAAATGTACGAGAACTACGCAATATCATCGAGTATGCGTGTGTCAATACGAGTGAAGAGCGGATTTCTCTTGAACACTTACCGATTGAAGTGCAGTTCAAAAGGTCAACATCTGATTTTGATGACGAGTATTCATTAGAAGCCAGATTACATGCACTTGAGGGTGAATTAATTACTCGCGCACTGAAACATTCGCGTAGTGTGCGCGAGGCATCCAAACGACTGCAGATTAGTCATCCAACACTGTTGCGTAAAATGAAGAAACACGGGATCACTGGGCGAGTATAGTGAAAAAATTTCCATAAAAACGAGAGCGCGAACTGCACACCTCACACCTTCCTTATTTTCCTAAATAGGATTTACAAAATAGCAAACAACATTCCCCTTGCTTATCAAGTCCAACTCATCTATGATATCAACATAAATCATATTATTCATATTAGAATAGGAGGAAATGATTTGGCGTATACTACTTTTCAAACCACTGTGACTTGGACTGGCGAAAGTGTTTGTTCTATTGCTAAGATAAGAGGAAAGCAAATCATAATCGATGAACCCAAAATGTTCGGGGGAACAGATCAGGGACCCACTCCAGTAGAATTATTGTTAGCAAGTTTAGGGGGATGCATCAGTGTTCTCGTGACAAGCTTCGCAGGCTTACATGATGTCGAAATCAGAGGCTTAGATGTGCATGTAGAAGGAGATTTAAATCCAGAAGGTTTTTTAGAGAAAAACCCAAATATTCGACCTGGCTTTGAAACGATTCGATACGCGATTTCAATTGACTCTCCCTCTCATCCCGATCAAATACGAGAATTACTCGCACATGTGGAACGAGTATGCCCAGTAAAGGATACTCTGCGTGGTGTGTCAGTAACACAAACGAATCGTCAATATCAAATGTAGTTAAATAGAAATGTTTTTGTTTTCAAGGAGGGATCTCAATGTATTTTCATGAGTTCTTTGTTGGACAGCGCTTTACCCTAAATTCAGTTACGCTCACGAGTGAAGAAATCGAAGAATTTGCACAACGTTATGATCCCCAACCGATACATATCGATCCTGTTTTTTCACAAAACGGTTTTTTTAAAGGGATTATTGCGTCTGGACTTCACACTTTAAGTGTAATCTGGGGGGAATGGATTCGTAGCAATCGATTTGGTAGCGAAATCATAGGAGGCACAGGATTAGATTTTGTTCATTGGACAAACCCAGTTCGTCCTGGAGATGCATTGCAAACCGAAGTAGAAGTTACAGAAACGAAACTTTCATCGCGAGGTGATCGCGGTTTGGTTGTACTGAAATTTACAGTAAAAAATCAACACGAAGAAATCGTTCTCACTACACAAGCGCGAGCCTATGTGAAAAATTCATAAGCCATAGTGCCACAGCGGTCAGCGGTCTGCCACAGCGGCAGACCGTATGTAACTAATTATCTTCTTCTGTGGCGAGTTTTTCCGCAGTCGTACGCAAATGGCGAATCAGAGAAGCTAACTCCTGAGCTGACGCTGCTTGTTCCTGTGAAATCGCCATTGTATTTTCCACTTTATCGCTTATTTGATCAATCAAAGAAATTACATTCCAAACTGACTCCTTAATATTTTGTGAAGATCCTTTTGCGCGATCCGCTAAATTGCGCACTTCGTTAGCAACAACTGAGAATCCACGACCGCTGTCTCCTGCTCTTGCAGCTTCAATCGCCGCATTTAGTCCTAAAAGGTTTGTTTGCGCTGCAACTTCCATTACAAATTTGCTAAGTTCATCAATTTTTTGACTATCTTGTCGAAGGTGAGTTACAGAATTAACAACCCCCTCCTGACTCTGCGCTAAAGTAGACGCTGACCTCCCCACTTCCAAGGCGATCCCATTCACCTGATGGATAAGAGCAGTCAATTCCTTTGCAGCATCTATCATTTTACTTTTGTATTTTTCATTTTCCTTAAATAAATCTTCTGTGTATTGATCAATGATAATCGCTGAATCAAAATTTATACGTCGTGTGATTGCTCGGAAAATCCGATCGCCGTTTGGTACGCTTAATTCATCCAATTTATCTGAAATCAGGCGTAAATAAATCGCATAGCCACCTAAAAACCAAACGACTGGAAGTCCGATCTTTGCATGAACAGCACCAATCTTTTGTCGACCAGCAATATACTCTGCATCGATCGTATCTGATGCGAGTGTTTGAAAATACCAGATTTGCGTTTTACGTAAACTCTCCAAAGAACTATGTTCCGTGATCATCCCCGCGAGATGAGGTACACTCATCAGTCGCGCATAAAAAACATCTACAATTTCCTGTGCTTGTTCGTGAAAGAAATACCTATTTTCATAGAGAAAGATGATATCTTCATCCTGAAGCTGATAAAAATTAGCAATTATTTTCCAATCATCAGTTAATCGAATCACAAGTATCTTATCCCTCTCTCTTTACGCGATCCACGTATGACGTAAGACTAGTGCGGTCATTTGTGATCCCACAGTTGTTGGATGCATTATACCATCTTTTTCATCCCTAGAGGTGGTACTAGAAAACTCGAGGTCGTATAATCAAAATGTGTAAAAAGAAACAAACGAGAGGTTGGGAGTCGTGTCTCATCTTGTTTACTTTAGTTTATTACAACATGCAAATTGGACGATGTACGTCGCTGCAACGGATCAGGGATTATGTCGTGTGACCTTGCCAAATGAATCGTTTGCCACACTAACGAAGTGGGTAGAACGATCGATTGCCAATGCACAACTCATCGCAAACACGAGCGTCGTAAACACCTATACGAAAGAGATCGCAGAGTATCTAATAGGAGAACGCACTTCTTTCACTTGTGCGCTCGATTTGATAGGAACTTCATTCCAAAAACAAGTATGGATGGAATTGGCTAATATACCTTATGGGACAACTGTCTCTTATGGGGACGTGGCAAAACGTATCGGACGGCCCAAAGCCGTGCGAGCTGTAGGTGCTGCAAGCAGTGCAAATCCACTACCGATCGTTCTTCCCTGTCACCGCGTCATTGGTCAAAACGGCCGCCTGACAGGATATCGCGGCGGCCTTGCAATGAAAAAAAGTTTATTGCAACTAGAAGGGAGCATAAAGTAACGCATGGTCTTCTACTTAGACATGCAACCCTTCAAAAAATGTATAGCGCTCTTCAACCTTTCCCTTCACGATCGTAAAAAAGTCAGCAAACAACGTTTGGACAATTGTTCCGTCCTTTAGGGTACCTTCAAATTTCCCGCGCACTGCAACACTTTGATCCCCTACGACAACATCAAAAAGAGTATGCCGTCCACTAACAATCTGACGCTCTACTTCATAAAAGGTTTGAAAAGCTGTCATGCCAACGATGGGTGGATAGCCCGCTCGCTCGTAGCGAATCTTATCTGAAAACAGAGCATATAGAGCAGGTAAATTTTTTTCATCTACAGCCTGATAATAATCGCGAATCATTCGTTCAAAACGTGCTCGATCTGAATCATTTTGTAAGATACTTGCCATCCTTAGAACCTCCCTATCATCCCTGTGTTTTTTCCACAGACAATTGCTTTCTTTATTCGACAACATAGACCAACCCATGCTACGATTTAGTTGGCCAAGCACTACAAATCAGCAACTCTAATCAGTGAAAGGATGTACCCTATTGCTGCAGTTAGATCTCACCTTGCAAAGGAAGCTCTTTGCCATTAAGCTACAAATCGAATTGCCCCTTGGGCGCATCTACGGTTTGTTTGGCCCTTCAGCAGCTGGAAAATCAAGTATACTTAGTGCAATTGCTGGCTTTGAAACTCAAGCAAAAGGGCGAATCGCTCTGGGGAACCGCATTTTTCTCGATACAAACGCATTGGCATATCGGTACCTTCCACCTTGGCAGCGAGAGATCGGTTTTGTGGAACAAAAGGCAAATTTATTCCCACATCTAACAGTTCGGGAGAATATTCAGCTAGGCCTAAAAACAAAATGGTCTTCTTGGCATGAAGATTTAATCGATCGGTTACAACTAAGAACCTACCTGCATGTAAAACCTGAATTTTTATCAGGAGGACTTGCACAACGCGTCGCTTTAGCGCGAGCATTCTCCAGAAAACCTCGACTCTTACTGCTTGATGAACCTCTGTCTGCTCTTGACTGGGAGACTCGGACAATGTTGCAAAATGAGATCTTGGTTCTTTTACACGAAATCGATTGCACCACACTTCTCGTCACACACCAACTAAGTGAGGCACAAAAGTTGTGTGATCAAATTGCAGTCATTGATCGCGGTCGCCTGTTGCAAATGGGATCACCGCAAGATTTAATGGATACCCCTCATACACCGAGGGTGGCTCAATTGCTTGGGTATAAACACTTTTTACAAATGTCTGAACTTCCCCCGCCTCACAATTCTATCGCAATTCACCCTGATCGAGTTGTATTAGGAAGCTATCCTGATCAGGGAATATGTTTGCATGGAACCGCAGGGGCGATCGCTTTACAAGATGGACAAAGACGAATTGCCATTACCCTCTCTGGGAATGGCGAGGTGATCGATGTATTGCTGTCGCCATTAGAAACGATCATCCCCGGACAGCAAGTGACTCTAACGGTTATTCATCCGCCGTCCTTTGCTTCCTAGACGCACTGTTTTTCAGATCTAAAGAGAGGCCATCTTCCTATCGGCCTCTCTGTGATCCATTCATGTATATAGTGCTATACAGGTTTACCCATAACTCCACTCGCCTGTTCGTGTGCATGGTAGGAACTGCGTACAAGCGGACCAGATTCTACATGTTTGAAGCCACGGCGCAATCCTTCTTGCTTAAGGTCAGCAAACTCTTCCGGGGTATAATATTTTTCAACGCGAAGGTGTTTGCGTGTGGGTTGCAGATATTGCCCGATCGTCACAATCGAGACTCCTACACTTCTTAAATCATCTAACGTCGCTAAAATCTCCTCCCACGTTTCTCCGACCCCTACCATGATGCTTGACTTTGTGGGAACACTCGGTTGCATTTCAAGCGCACGTTGCAACAATTCTAATGTCCGGTCATATTTGGCCCTTGAACGAACGCGATCCGAGAGCCGTCGCACAGTTTCGATATTGTGATTTAAAATATCCGGTCGCTCATCCATAACCACTTGCAACGCATCCCAATTCCCCATGAAATCTGGAATTAACACTTCAACCGTACACTCAGGTCGCGCTTTTCGCACCTCGCGAATAGAAGCCGCAAAAATCGAAGCTCCTCCATCATCGAGATCATCACGCGCAACAGAGGTAATGACGACGTGCCGCAATCCCATTTGCACAACTGCCTCTGCCAAGCGCTTCGGTTCTTCAAGATCGAGCTCTGTAGGCTTGCCCGACGTCACTGCACAAAACCGACAAGCGCGCGTACAGATGCTTCCGAGAATCATAAAAGTAGCTGTGCGATGAAACCAACACTCATAGATATTTGGGCATTTCGCCTCTTCACAGACTGTATGCAGCTTACCTTGGCGCATAATTTGCTTTAGATCTTTAAACTCTTCATTCGTCTTTAACTGCACTTTTAACCACTCGGGACGGCGCAATGGGCGAGTTTCCTCATCCTGCATTGGAGTGACTGATTGATTGACCTGAGTCATGTGCGATCCTTCTCTCTTTAGAACTTCACGAATCGCCCCTTACCTTTAGTAGAGACTTGTAGATTCGTTTAGCCCTTCGAGCCGCTGTTTGATGGAACGCAAAAATTGTCCAGCTACCCATCCATCTAAAATGCGGTGATCGAGGCTTAAACATAAGTTTACCATTGAACGAATCGCAATACTATCATCATCACGCACAATGGGCCGACGTACGATCGATTCGACAGATAAAATGGCTGCTTGTGGTGCATTTATGATCGGTTGAGAAAGAATAGATCCAAACGCCCCAGTATTATTTACTGTAAAAGTACCATCTTGTACATCTTGTATGGTTAACTTTCCACTGCGAGCACGACGTGCCAAATCTGCGACCGCTCCAGCTATACCAAGAATGCTTAGGCGGTCCGCATGACGAATGACTGGTACGACCAGCGCATTGTCGGTAGCAACTGCAATAGAAATATGAATATCTTTTTTCAAAATGATCTTATCGTCAGCCCATGTAGAATTCATAATAGGAAACTCTTTAAGCGCTTCGACAGTTGACCTGATAAAAAAAGGCAGATACGTAAGGTCAATTCCCTCGCGTTGCTTAAATTCTGCTTTATGGCGTTCACGCAAACGCACAAGCGGAGTCACATCCACTTCGACCATCATCCAGGCATGTGGCGCTTGATGTTTGCTTTGCACCATCCGTGAAGCAATCGTTTTGCGCACAGCAGATACTGGAATCCACTCCTCATTGTCAGGCGCCTGTATAGATGTAGATGTGGTTTCTGTATTTTGTGTGGCAGATGCGCTTACAGTCGCAGATTCTGGTGTATTTTGTGTTGCCATTGTAGAAGCCACTGTGGGTGCAGTTTGCATAGATGACGAAGGATTTGCATGCATGGAAGCGGATTGTGTATAACCAAGAACATCTTTTCGTGTAACACGACCCGCGATCCCTGTACCTTTCACTTTTGACAAATCAATTCCGCGCTCTTGGGCCAATTTTAAGACGGCAGGAGAATAGCGCACTTGTGTAGGCGCTGCACTCTGTGAAAAAGCAACTGCTTCAGCCCCTGTTTCCGCTTTCATTGCACTTTCCTGTGGCGCCGATGCAATCCCATTGGAAACGATTTGTGTGCTTGATTTTATGCTTTCAGGAGATGCTGACGATGCTTGCGCGGATCCACTCCCCGCTTCCTCGATCACTGCAATCGGTACTCCGACTTTCACTGTCTCGTTCTCTTGTACCAGAATTGCTGTCAAAACACCTTCAAAATCAGAGGGGATTTCAGCACTCACTTTATCCGTTACCACTTCAACAAGCGGTTCATATTTATAGACCTGTTCGCCAACTTGTTTTAACCATTTACCCAGTGTACCTTCTGTTACACTCTCGCCTAACTTGGGCATTTTCACTTCTGCCATAACACTTCAAACCTCCTTTGTTGCTCCTGCACTACACTTAAAAAGCAGCTAATTTACGCATTGCCTGTGCAATTTTTTCGCTGTTGACCATATAAAAACGCTCTTGTGGAGGGTTAAATGGCATCGCCGGAATATCTGGTCCACATAAGCGCGCAATTGGTGCATCAAGATCAAATAATGCCTCTTCTGCAATGATAGCAGACACTTCTGCTCCCACTCCGCCCGTCTTATTATCCTCGTGAACGATCAAAACTTTCCCGGTTTTTTTAGCGGCCGCAAGAATGGCCTCACGATCGAGTGGAGAAACCGTACGCAAGTCTAATAATTCAATCGAGACCCCTTCTTTTTCAAGCTCGCGAGCAGCTTCTTCTGCATAATGCACCATTAAGCCATAAGTAATGACCGTAAGGTCTTCTCCTTCACGCACGAGGCGTGCTTTCCCGATAGGAACCGTGTAATCACCATCAGGAACATCGTCTTTCACCCAGCGATAGAGTGCCTTATGTTCAAAAAACAACACTGGGTCTGGATCGCGAATAGCACTGAGTAACAAACCCTTGGCATCAGCAGCTGTAGCTGGCATCACTACTTTTAAGCCTGGCACATGGTGAAACAACGCTTCTACACTTTGCGAATGGTACAATGCACCATGAACGCCGCCGCCATAGGGAGCGCGTACGACAAGTGGGCAACTCCAATCGTTATTTGAACGATAGCGCATTTTAGCCGCTTCACTAATAATCTGATTTACAGCAGGTAAGATAAAGTCAGCAAATTGAATTTCCGCTACTGGTTTCAAACCATATGCAGCTGCGCCAATTGCTACGCCAACAATCGCCGATTCAGCGAGTGGTGCATCAATCACCCGCATTTCCCCAAACTCCTCGATCAAACCTTGTGTGACGCGAAAAACACCCCCGCGTACACCGACGTCTTCACCTACCACGAACACTCCTTGATCGCGGCGCATCTCTTCTTGAAGCGCATCGTGAATCGAATCAATATACAATTTGACCGTCATGTCGCTCTCCCCTTATTCTGCAAAAACATAGCGTAATGCTTGCTCTGGCTCAGGATACGGAGCTTGCTCTGCATATGCAGTTGCAGCATTAATATCTGCCGTCACCTCATCGCGCAAAGCACGCTCACTCTCCTCCGTCAATACACCGCAAGCTAGCAGATAGTCGCGGAAACTGAAAATTGGATCCTGTCGCTTCGCTTCTTCCAATTCCTCTTTCGAACGATACGTCCGATCATCGTCATCACTCGAATGGGGATTTAAACGATCTACCATTGCTTCGACAAGACTTGGTCCCTCTCCATTAAGTGCCCGTGTCACAGCCTCCTGCATCGCTTGATAGACAGCGAGTGGATCATTGCCATCTACCGTAACGCCTGGAAACCCATATCCTGCCGCCCGATCAGAAACTCGTTCACAAGCTAATTCTTTACGTAAGGGAACTGAAATCGCATATTTGTTGTTTTCACAAAAAAAGACGACCGGAAGATGATGCACGCCAGCAAAATTAGCAGCTTCATGAAAATCACCTTGGTTGCTTGATCCCTCACCAAAAGAAGTATAAGCGACCAAACGATCTCCCTTCATCTTCGCAGCCAACGCAATCCCAACCGCATGCGGAATTTGTGTCGATACCGGACTCGAACCAGTGACGATATGATGTTCACGAGATCCAAAATGACCGGGCATTTGACGGCCGCCACTGTTTGGATCTTCACTTTTTGCAAAAGCACTAAGCATAACATCTTTAGCTGTTTGCCCAAATACTAAAACTACTCCTAAATCACGGTAGTATGGCAACACGTAGTCACGCAGCGGATTTAGTGCAAATGCAGCACCAATTTGTGCAGCTTCTTGACCTTTGCAAGAAACGACAAAAGGAACTTTTCCCGCGCGATTTAAAAGCCACATTCTTTCATCGAGACCCCGTGTCAGTACCATGTAACGATACATCTTGATGACATCTTGATCGGTTAGGCCTAACTTTTCATGCCGCTTTTCGGTCATCGCTTTGACCCCCAAACTTTGTGCGTTCAAATTGCATTACCTCCCCTGACCTAACTGTGAATCGCTCGCCCATCAAGTGCGAGTGCAGCTTCCCCAAGCGCTTCTGTAAGTGTCGGATGAGGGTGAATGGTCTGGCCAATCTCAAAAGGAGCAGCATCTAACACATGCGCGAGTGCAGCTTCAGAGATCAGATCCGTCACGTGTGGGCCCACCATATGCACCCCGAGCAAATCATTCGTTTCCTGATCGCCTATGATCTTGACAAATCCATCTGCTTCGCCGTATACAAGTGCCTTGCCAATCGCTTTAAAGGGAAATTTTGCGGTTTTAACTGTATACCCTTGTTCTCTTGCTTGTGCCTCAGTCAAGCCAACACTTGCTACTTCTGGCCGGCCATACGTACAACGAGCAATGTTTGCATAGTTGAGCGGATCAGGATGTTCCCCTGCAATCGCTTCCATTGCGAGAATCCCCTCATGCGCAGCTACGTGAGCTAACTGCATGCCGCCAATGACATCCCCAATCGCATAAATATTTTTTTCCGCTGTGCGCATCGTAGCATCGACTACAATCGCTCCACGCTCAATCTTAATTTGTGTCGCCTCAAGACCAATATCGTCAATGCGTGGTTCTCTTCCGATTGCAACAAGCATCATCTCTGCCGTAAGTACTTGCTCTGACCCCTCTTTATTCACGCGGATCGCGATGCCATTACCTTCTACACGATATGAACTCGGATCAATTGCAGCGCCTGTCAGAATCGCAACTTTGCGCTTTTTCAAAAGCCTTGTCATCTCTGCAGAAATCTCTTCGTCCTCTTGTACAAGAATGCGCGGCAATGCCTCTACAATCGTCACTTGCACACCAAAATCTGCTAGCATCGAGGCCCATTCCACACCAATTGCTCCGCCACCCACAATGATCGCAGAAGCTGGAAGTGTAGTAAGTTGCAAAGCTTCATCGGAAGAGAGAACGCGAACCCCATCAAAAGGTAGACCAGGAAGCACACGCGGGCGTGAGCCCGTAGCGATAATCGTCGCCTTTGGCGATAAAATTTCAGAATCTCCATCCGGTCGTTCAACTCGAACCGCTCCTGCCATCGGAGAAAAAATTGAAGGTCCCATAATACGGCCATATCCTTCAATCACCGTAATGTGATTCTTTTTCATCAAATATTGAATGCCTTTATGCAACTGCTCGACAATTTGGGCTTTGCGTGCCATGGCTTTCCCCAAATCAAATCGCAAGTCACTGGTAGCAATGCCAAATACGTCCCCCTCTTTGACCGTCGCGAAAAGCTCTGCAGATCGCAACAACGCTTTTGAAGGAATACAACCTTGATGAAGACATGTGCCGCCTAGTTTCCCCTGCTCTACGACAGCCACGCGCAATCCAAGTTGAGCTCCCCGAATTGCGGCAACATAGCCACCTGTACCGCCGCCTAATACGACGACATCAAATGTTTCCACTTCACTACACCTACCTTTAAGAACTCCAGAAAACGCATTTTTAGTAGATGCTCTGGAGTTCTATTTCATAGATAAAAAGCAAGTTCCTTTATTTTCGTTTAATCACGATGAATCAAAGACCGAGAGACGGGTAAAAACGTGCTGCGCACCTGTTGCATCGCTGCAATGCGCGCTTCAGCCATATGATTGGCCGCTTGATAGGTAGGGATGTTGCGCTCCTTAGAAATGCGATAAATTTCTCGCATGATCTCATAAATACCTTCAACTTTCTTTTGAGCGCGCTCAGCTTGATAACCTTCGAGTTCATCTGCGACGTTAATCAAACCGCCTGAATTAATTACATAATCAGGCGCATAAAGAATCCCCATCTCGTGTAGTTTATCGCCATGACGATCTTCCGCCAGCTGATTATTCGCAGATCCAGCGACAATTTGGCACTTTAACTGTGTGATGGTCTCATCTGAAATGACAGCACCAAGTGCACACGGTGCGAAAATATCGCATTTAACGCTCGCAATCTCAGAAGGTGCTACTGCAGTTGCACCTAGCTCATCCATTGCGCGCTTTACCGTTTCTTCTGAGATATCTGTGACGATCAAGTTTGCACCCACAGCCTTTAGACGGCGCGCGACATCATAACCTACATTCCCCAATCCTTGAACTGCTACGGTTTTTCCTGCAAGATCATCCGAACCGTATACTTCGCGCGCAGAGGCTTGAATTCCACGAAAAACCCCCAATGCCGTAACCGGGCTCGGATCTCCAGAACTCCCATACGCTTTAGATACTCCGGTCACATAGCGTGTTTCTTGATGGATAATATCCATATCCGCTACCGAAGTTCCGACGTCTTCTGCCGTAATATAACGGCCATGCAATCCTTCAATATAACGACCTAACGCTCGAAATAGCGCTTCACTCTTATCTGTTTTCGGATTGCCAATGACTACCGTTTTGCCGCCGCCAAGGTTCAAGCCGGCTGCTGCCGCTTTATATGTCATGCCTCGCGCTAAACGCAGTGCATCAGTAATAGCGGCCTCTTCGTTGGCGTAAGTCCACATTCGACAGCCACCAAGTGCAGGGCCGAGCGTTGTATCATGAATGGCTATAATCGCTTTCAAACCAGATGTACGTTCTTGACAAAATACAACTTGTTCATAATCATATTTTTCCAGCGTCTCAAAGATCGGCATGCTGATTCCTCCTAAAATATACGTGGATCCATATTCCTCATGGAGAGATAAGCAAGATGCTTGCCACGTAAAACGGATCGATGGTGAGTAGAAAGTAACTCATTTGTCTGCAAAAAGTTGCATTACCCTGCAAAGTTTTGCATGCTAATTCTTGCGCACTTGATCCCTGCAACAGAAAATAAACCTCTTCCTCACCATGACCATTTTTCCCATCCTCCATGCATCCTATTTCACAGAATCTGCAAGACCAAGACGCTCCAATTTATAATAGAGTGATCGGACAGAGATCCCCAAGAGTCGCGCTGCTTCTGTTTTATTGTCATGAGTTGCAGCGATGGCGGTCACTAGCGCATTGCGCTCCGCCTCGCGAATGACGTCTGCGAGCGGAGCGATTGTAGCTTTTCCTGGCAATCCACGCTGTATACCAATAGACATGGGAGAGTCAGGCAAATCAATTTGTTTGAGCTCAATCGTGCTTTCCTGATACTGCGCCTGTATCATTGCCCGCCCAATCACATTTTCTAGTTCACGCACATTTCCCGGCCAATCATAAGCACACAATCGCGCTAAGGCATCTTCACTAATTTTCTTTACACTACGACCAAAATCGTGGTTAAAACGTTCGATTAACATCTGTGTAAGTAATGGAATATCCTCAACGCGGTGACGCAACGGCGGAATTACAATCGGCAGTACATTTAAGCGATAATACAGATCCTCGCGAAACTTTCCTTGACTAATCGCTTGTTCTAAATTGACGTGAGTTGCTGCAATCACGCGAACATTGACTGCAGTTGCAGCGCTTGCTCCTACACGCACAATTTCTCGCTCCTGTAATACACGCAGCAGTTTGGCTTGTGTATTCATGGATAGTTCGGCAATTTCATCAAGAAAGATTGTCCCATCTGTCGCTTCTTCAAACAATCCTTTTTTACCGCCTTTGCGCGCTCCTGTAAAAGCTCCCTCCACATAGCCGAATAATTCACTCTCGAGTAAATTTTCATTGATCGCGGCACAATTTACTCGAACAAATTGATTGTATTTTCGATCACTCGCATTATGAATTGCATGTGCAAACAACTCTTTACCACACCCAGATTCTCCGCGCAGTAAGACTGTGGCTTTCGTTTGTGCCGCTTGTTTTGCTGCCGCAATCGCCGCTGTCATCGCCACGCTACGTCCTACAATATCTTCAAAAGTATACTTTGCTTCTAGTTTGCGAATGCGTTTGCGCGCGCGCTCTAACTCTTCTGATAATACCCGCATCTCAGATACATCATGAATGACAGCGACGCTGCCTTTTAACTCATCGCCTACTAAAATGGGTGCAACATTGACAATCACATCCCGTCCTTTGTGACCCACTTTCATCTTCGCATTGCGGACTGCTTGCCGCGTTTGTAACACTTTTAAATGCACACTTTCCCCTTCGGCAATATCAACTTCCGCTGATTTACCAATGACATCCTCTGGCTCAAGACCTGTCAAACGCGTGTAAGCCGGATTAATTAAAATTCCGATGCCATTTGCATCAACGACAGAAATCGCATCTTGGGTGGAATGAATAATGGCGTGGAGTAACGTCTGAATTTCACGTAGATTGGTGACTTCGGCTGCTAAATCGCGAACTTCATTGACCGTTCGAAACACAGCAATCGCCGCAACCGCACGGCCATTTTGATCAAAAACGGGAACGCGATTCGTAATAATTTCGTTTGCACCGAGTGACTGCACCTGATTGAGTTCTGGTTCACCCGTCTGTAAGACGATGTGCAAACGGGTATTTGGAATCGTCTCTTGTGCGAGAGTGCCGATCGCCTTGCTTGCATCGATCCCTGTCAGGCGTTCGGCCGAAGAGTTAAACAAGGTAATCCGCCCTGTCGCGTCAACGGCAATCATTGCATCATGAGCTGCATCAAGCAGCGTAGTGAGTTCACTTGTCACGACTCGATCACACCTCTTTGCCAATCGTTGTCCATACTCGATGCCAACTGAGCGGCTATATTTTTTTTGTTATTTGGTGTGGTCATAAGCAGGAAGAGTCAATACGCGAAGTGCATGGGTTAACGTGTCAATAATCGCCTGCAAAGATTCGACAGCCCCCTCGGGATTTCCTGGCAGGTTGATAATGAGTGAACTCTCACAAGTTCCAGCAACCGCACGCGATAAGAGTGCAAAACGCGTTTTAGCAAGTCCTTGACGGCGCATCTCTTCGGCAAGTCCGGGAACTTCACGTTCTATAACTTGCCGAGTAGCCTCTGGTGTGACATCGCGCGAACTGAGACCTGTGCCACCAGTCGTGAGGATCAGGGGAATTTTGAGACCCACAAGTTCACGTAACGCAGCCTCGATTGCCGCTTGTTCATCCGGGAGAAGAATTTGCGAAACGACTTCAAACCCCGCATCAATCACTGCTTTCGTCACAGCAGGTCCCCCTTTATCGATGCGCTCTCCACGATAAGAACTGTCACTTACAGTAACCACAGCAACTTGAAACATCGCTTGTCTTCCTTTTTCCATACGCATTCCCTCACTCTTCTGATTGGCGCACGAACAACCCACTTTGACCGCCGCTTTTTTCCATTAATCCAATAAAACGAATGGTCATCGCCCGATCGATTGCCTTGCACATATCATAAACTGTTAAGGCTGAAATTGAAGCCGCCGTAAGAGCCTCCATTTCCACTCCAGTTGATCCAAAGGTGCGAACTTCAGCCTCTATACGTAAGGTCGTGGGGTCGAGGAAGGAAAAAAGCAGATCGACACCCGTTAAAGGGAGCGGATGACATAAAGGAATCATGTCAGATGTTTTTTTAGCTGCCATTATTCCAGCGACTTGAGCGACAGCAAGCACATCTCCTTTTTTGATCCCCCCTTCTTTAATCCGTACGAGCGTCGCTTCAGACATCTCGATTTCTGCTCGCGCAATTGCACGCCTCTCAGTCGGCGCCTTATTTATGACATCGACCATGTGCGCTCGCCCCTGATCGTTTATATGGGTCAATTGCAGATTTGTGTTGTTCTCCTTTTCGTTCATAAGTCACCTCGCGCTCCAGTGTACTCGCTCACTTGATAATTCCGCAAATCTGTCGTTTGTCTCTATGTTATAATGATCCAAAGTACAGGATTGTACAAGATTTGACCTTTACAACCGTTGAGCGGACGAATTGAGGCGGATAGGGTGAAAATTCAGATTCAGTTGTTTGCTTCCGTTGCAGAACATGCAGGCGTGTCAAATGTTACTGTCGAGATCGCGAAAACTTCTGAGCAAATTACAATTGCAGATGTGAAAACGGCGTTACAAAACCAATTCCCACGACTTCATGAATTACTTGATCGCTGCTGGTTTGCAATTGGCGATGATTACGCCCACCTCGACAAAAGCGTAAAATCGGGAGACGTCATCGCGGTCATTCCTCCAGTAAGCGGAGGACTCGCAAAACAGAGTACAGACTCAGCGGTACGCATTGTGCGTGAAACGCTCTCCCCAGCAGAAATGTATCAATATGTCGCCCGCAGTGCAGCGGGTGCTATCGTCGTATTTGCAGGAACCGTACGCGAATTTACAAAAGGGAGACAAACCAACTATCTCGAGTATGAAGCTTATGACCAAATGGCTCTACGACAAATGCAAAAGATAGTCGATGACAGTGAAGCGCGTTATCAAGGGGCTAAAATGGCAATCTGGCATCGCGTAGGGACACTTCAATTAGAAGAGATTAGCGTTTTGATTGGCGTCTCGACTCCCCACCGCAAAGATGCTTTTCGTGCGGCAGAAGAAGCAATTACGATACTAAAAAGAACAGTGCCAATTTGGAAGAAAGAGTTCTACGCAGATGGGGAAGTGGAATGGGTAGGACCTGAGGGGGTCTGGGATCCAACACAACAGTCGTAAGCGATTTCATAGAGGGCGCAGGCAAAAACTTGCCTGCCCTTTTTACTGCTCGTCATCATCTTCAAGCAGTCGAGGAGAAAGTTTATGCGTCCCGCCTTTCTGGCGGATCGAATGGGAGATGGCGAGGAACGGATCTTCGTTCGAATGTGCTGTTTTTCGCAACAATTCTTCCGCATCTCTCGCACTAGAGGGCTGCGATAAAGGCTTATGCCCCTCGGCCACAGAGTACACCCCTTATAAGTCGAATCAGGACGATGAACTTCTTATGAATATATGTACGATTTTACTACGTTGATAAGCCAAGTTCTAGTCCTTCAGATGAATTTTCTTCACAACTCTCATTCTCCTCTTGGTGCTCCGCTTTTTCGTGCACGCGCATTGATGTGCGCAAAGACCAATCAACAATGTGCCACATGCGCTCTGAATAAGCCGCAAGCAAACGATCCAACTCGTCGCTTGGCAAAACAAGGATATTAAACTGGTCCGCACACTGTAAAAATTGTGCATCAACACGTCCAAGGGCGAGCACGATGGCGCGATCGGCCTGCTCAAGTGCCATGTGCGCATAAACGTGATCTACTACCCCTTCCTCTACTCGCCCACTATCACTCACAAAACCGACTTGAAAAAGAATTCGTTGATCTCCCGAAGAAGCTACAAAATACCCATCTTTTTCCGCTTGTGCACGATAAGCTAATGAATTTTTTGCGCTTAGGAAAATCTCTTGTAGCCATCGCACACAAGCTGACACATCATTTTTTGCCAAATGCTGCAAGGTTTCGACCGTAACAACCGATGAAGTAACTGTCCACGCCTCAGATGCAAACTCAGTTTGTGACTGCATCGGTTGTACGAGATGAGACTCAAGTAAGATCGCTCGTCGGTTGCTTAAAACGGCTTCATGCGCCTCCTGGACTGCTTGATTGACAACCGCATGCATGGATAGAAAGCGTCCTGCTTTGACAAAGCGCCTCATTTCCTGAACACTCCATGCCTTCGCGAGTAGTTCTGCAAATAATTCACGATAGAAGAGAGTGGGGCCACCGTCTTGTTTTTCACATTCACGCTCCCAGATCGAAAAGCGCAAACACACAGCAGAGAAATCTTCGGCAGTTTGCAATCTTTTGCCTTGAATCACCTCTTTTTCGATGCGATTCTGATAATATCGGTGTACTTCGCGATTAGCGAGCAAAACAAGAACAAAAATATCGATGGTCTTTCCAAGATGACGCTTCGCTACGATCGCAAGATCTTGCCACGGCGCCGGAATTTCTTCCCTTTTTAATGACAGTGTGCTGCTGCGCAAAAGCCGTGTAAGATTCACTTCGTCAAATTCTCCAAGTTGAAATGGAATGTATAAATAACGTGGATATTTCCGTGCAAAACGCTGACAAAGTAAAAGAATCTCCTCGTTTTCAACGAGTAATCGGTGAATTCTCCACTGAATTGGCCACTTTTTTATATATAAAGTCAACCATGTAATAAATGGTGAACCTTGTACTTCATCCATCAGGGCAAACCAACTAATCGTAAATAATCCAAATCCGACCGTTACGACTGCAGATTCCTTAAACCACAGCCCACCAACGCACAACATCAGGCTAAACAACCACAGTTGCATCATATTGACAACGTCCCCTTTCTCCATTCGCACAGTTCTTACAACCCTCATAGATTCATAGAATGAGAAGAAAGCACGGATTTTGCAAAGTGAGGGTTAGAAACATGCAGAAATTACATGTGGGACAGAGCACCTCCAAACTTGTAGCACGAGTGATTTTTATCGGAACATTCCTGTTTGGATTGATGATCGCAATTGCGATATATGGTAGTTCGCAATTTGTAAAACTCACCGTTTCGAGTGAATATGCGCTTTCTACATGGTTGACATCTTCTGCAATCGAACAAATTGCTCCTACGCCACTTCCTTCACCTGTCGATCTGACGTACGCATTTACGTGGCTGTCATTGGAAGGCGTACCTTTACACTTTCCTCTTCCTACACAGAACACCAAATCCCTCTTTACTAAAGCTTTGCCCACGATCTCGTGGAATAATCTCGTCGCTCATGTGACAAAAAATATCTCTGTCTCTTCGCGCCTAACGGTGGGCTGGACACTTGACAGCAGCAATCAAACGGTAGAACAAGCACTCACAGCAAGCCCTGGATTAAGCGTCATCGCCCCCAAATGCCTTCACGTCGATGGAATAAATGGTGCAATTGCCGGATCTATTCCAAAAGCCGCCGTTACACTAGCGCATAAAAAAGGGGTACAATTTTGGGCTGTTGTAGATAACGGATTTAATGGACCACTTAGCCATAAGATTTTAGCCTACAACGATCAACAAAACATGCTCATTGCTCATCTCGTTGAACTTGCACAACAGTCACAAATTAATGGAATCAACCTCGATTTTGAAGGATTATTACCTGAAGATCGATGGAACTTTACCGATTTTGTAGACAAGTTAGCTGCAGCTCTTCATGCTAAACACATGCTGCTCTCTGTCGACTTACCGCCTGATATTCTCCCAGGCGATAATACAGGTGCATATAACCACCGAGAACTTGCAAAATCCGTCAACTACATCGTTTTAATGGGATATGACGAATATTGGGGAGGAGATCAAGTTGCGGGTCCGACCGCTTCTTTGCCGTGGGTCAAGCAGTCGGTACAAGATATGCTGGAAACAGGAGTACCAAGAGCGAAACTCATTTTAGGTGTTCCTTTTTATACACAAGATTGGACACTAAATAAAAATGACTCTGTTCTCTCCAGTGTCGCGCTCTCCCTCTGGCAAACGCGCTCAATCCTTGCAACGACACATGCCAAACAACAATGGAACGCAAAGCTTGGACTGCACGTCGCCTCTTTTACTGAGAATGGGATCAAACATGAAATATGGGTGGAAGACAAGCGTTCCTTGCTGCTCTTTGCCGATCTCGTCAGTGAACAGCATCTAGCGGGTGCTGCTGCATGGTACTTAGGATTAGAAACGGAGAGCACGTGGAGAGCACTCGTAGACACTGTACATTCAAACATCGCATGACGGTCGCTCAAAGAAACGTGAACTTGTTTGATTCGAGCAAGAAAGGATCGGCCTGCTCTTGCTATGTAGCCTCATAAACGCGTGATGAGATATGCTGTGTCAACCATTCAAAAATCTTTGTGCGATCCCAGTGATTTGCCCCCATTCCTGCTAGAAAAGCAATACCAAGCGACCCTGTATCTTCACTGCGCACATACAAAGGAACGTTTGCCACGGTTGTTTGTAAAGTATAAATCCACTCATTACCAAATCCGGTGTGATCGGTGTATAACCGATAAATCGTTTTCCCAGTAAGGCGATTCATTTCCTGAACAGCATCAGATACGGCAGTCACAATCGCTCTGAGTGCAGCAACATAGATTTCCTCAAGCGTTGTTGTCGGACCTATCCCCGCAATGACTGCACGATGTGACGACTGAGAAGCGAGTGTAAGGGTTACTTGCTCATCATGCAATAACAGATCCGCTCTACGCTTTAGTGTCTCCTCATTCGGGAAGGAGAAAGGGATGTTTTGCAACCACTGCAAAATAGTATTTTGAGACTCAAACTTTGCAAGAAGTAGCGCATGGAGTGTCGTTACATTCGGAGCATCGACTTTAAGCGGTAAAAATGTCGTCGCAGATTTGTTCACTGCTTGTACATCCTGTGCGGAACAAAGAGTGATAAATCCTCCATCAAAATCATAGCTCACAAAAGCCTCGTGCTCATCAGCAAGTCCTGCGCCAAACAGTGTGCTCACAGAAGTGGTTGCCACGGCAGTAATCGGTACCGGAATTCCACCAAGAAACGGAGCTGCGACTTGACCCACTCGAGAGGCACAGGTTACAGATTTTGCAAGTCGAATCGAAGTATCTAACGGTAAGAACCCTGCGCCTGCATCTTTAGGTGAAGTGGCATCGCCCAGTAGACGATGACTAGAAGCAATGACATGGTGGGCGCCGTGCGACAAATTCCATATCAACCAGCTTTCAATGCCGCCAAGTAACACGGTGGATCCTTCGCGGATTTTTGCCTCACCTGTTTTTGCCTCAAGAATCCATGTTCGTACCAAGGGTTCTATGTCTTTTGTAAAATCTTTTGCATGAAAAGGTAAAAAGCGAACGGGGCCCAGCGGGCTTCCCGAGTTTTCATCCCACAACACAACTGCGTCTTCTGGTGCCGCAATACCGACTCCGATCAGTTCGTGTGGCAAAATGCACGCTTTGCGTAAAGCGGAATCAAGCAACAAAATCAAACTACTAAGTAGATCATCTGGATGAAGAACAGCTAAATCATCTCTCCCACCAGCAAATTCCCGGCGCGCAACGCCGATTGTTCTTCCGTGCTCGTCATAAACAAGAGCAGATAACACGGAGCCCTTATAGACGATCGATAAAACATATGCGGTTGAGTTCAACCGTTTCGACTCCCTTCACCCGTAACTCCAAAATGTTACTCATTAGCAACGACACTAACCATAATTCGCTCTGCTACATCTCGTGTCAATTCTACGGTTTTCCCCTGCAAACTGACAGCAAGTTTCGCCTCTTTGGGATTGTTGGTTATAATCGATACCTTCTGACCAGGCAAAAAACCATGACTCTGCAACTCGCGCAAAAGTTCAACATTCTCTTCCGCCTGTTCAAATATCCGAACGATTTCTAGCGTATTCGAAGGAGACCATGTCGAGAGTGGAAATGCTTGTAATACATTGCTGTTTGATCCTGGAATAGCATTTCCATGTGGACATGTCGTTGGAAAATGTAGCATTTCGTCCAATTTCTCTTCCACAATAGGCGATAGACAATGACCTAAGCGACTAGCTTCAAGGTGAGCTGTACCCCAATCTAACTGTAAAACATCACACAAAAAACGTTCTAAGAGACGATGACGTCGCAAGGATGCGTTGGCTTGTTGTTGACCGCGAGCAGATAAAAAAATCTCTTTCCCCTCATGAATTTCAACAAGGCCTGCTGCTACAAGACGCTTCATCATCTGAGTCACTGTGGGACGAGAGACTTTTAGATATTCAGCCAGACGCGCTGCAATGACAACAACCCCTTCAGCACTCAAAATCGCAATCGCTTCAAGATATGTGTCTACCGCATAGTTCCTTTTCACAGATACCTCCACTTTACTTTTGTGATTGACCTCTCAAACTCCTCTCTATCTTATCGAAAATCCGCGCCTATCGCGATAGGCGCGGATCATAGAATCGTGAGATTCCAATTCTTCTATACGTTTGACTGTAAAAAGCGATGGAGTTGTGCATCACAATAGTCTGCCGACGTTTGTAGCCGCAACAGAAATCCCTGTGCAATTTCTACGGGGGCTCTTCGATCATAAAGAGCAAGCGGCTTTATAATTCGATCAAATAGGCCCTCTGCATGCCCTACATCCGCGTCGATGTGTTCTGTCAAATAACCAAGTTGATCGCGCTTCATTCCATGTCGTGTGCAAGCAGACACAAGTTGTTCACAGCGTTTGGGAGCATTCAATTCAAATGCAGCTAAATATCCCGCTAGACGCCAGGTGTGACGGCGATCATACGCCATACCCAGTTGAATATTACTACACGCGAGTGCTTCTGTTGTCGGTTGTGTCATGACTTTTTCGTTTTTTCCACAAAAACCCAATACATAGTCGCTCGTTTGTTCAAATAAAGTCGTATGCACGCGATCAGGATCTCCGTGCCCCATTTCATCCGCAAAATTTTCAGCATACTCATCTTTTGCCGGACCATCAAGCCCAATTTGCGCTAGAGCGATCAGATCATCAAAACGCGCATCGACACTCCCCTCTTGGTAAAAAAAAGATTTGACATCCACGAGAGGAGCCTCATCGCATAAATATGAAAAAACGGGATGATTGGAAGCAATATGATATTCATTTACTTCTTTCAAATATTGTACAAGTGCATCTGGATTTTCCGGAACGGGGTCTACATCTAATTCGCGCAGACGGGTCAACTCATGACCAAAATAGCGTTCCCACAAAATTTTGCGCAGTTCAAAAGCAACACGCGACAATTGGTTGCGCGCAAGCCAAGTGTGCGGTTTCGCACTATGCATGGCAAACAGTTCAGACAACGCTAGGTGAAATTCGGCGCGCAACGCTTCATTGTGTGGGAAAAAAGCGAGATCACAAAGCGTATGCGCCCGTGCAAATAAATTCCACGTTGTCGTGGCATCGGCACTATCTAATTCAGAGATCGCATGCAGTTTGGCGTAGAGTGATGAATCCTCCTCCTGATGTACATATGAATACTCCAAACGCAGCCCTCGCTTCCGTGTGATTTCTATCAGCACATCATACGCAGGCAAACGTAAAGTTAGACCCCTATTCTGTCGAATTTACACGAACAGACTTGTAATCTCCGCAACCGACTGCACGACCTTTACGTCCTCTAATGGAGCCACAGCGTGAAATGACGCTTTAGAACCAATACCAATAAAATGAAATCCAGCAGCATGCGCAGCCAACCAATCTGCTGGCGAGTCACCTATAACGTAAACTTGTTCTATAGGAAAATCGAATGCAATACTTGCATACGTGTATGGATGCGGCTTGGCTCGCGAATATGGCGCAACGCCTAACGCTTTTTCATAAGCAAATACTTCATCAGAAGTACAGATGCGCAAAGGATCAAAAAAAGTAAGCAACTCGTGCTGAGCTAATGGAGAAAGCGCTTCATGGCGCGGACGTCCAGTGCCAATTCCAAATGTAAAAAACTTACTATGAAGGGATTGAAAGAGTTGATAGAGCGTGCTGCGATCGCACAACAAGCGCTCTTGGGCAACCATACCCATTTGCAAGGAAGGCTCTTTTGCAGTCGCATCCCCCAAATAAAACCGTTGAAAACGCATCTTCACTTCCTCAAAAAGTGGATGTGCATATCGTTGCAGAGGTAACACGTTTTCCATTTGCTGAATGTGGTATAGGAATTCTTGCCCTGATCCAGGGATGGATTCAAAAAGCGCCAACAAATCATTTGCTAAGTTTACCGTATTCTGGCGATTAACTGCTAACGTTCCGAGCAACACGGTCCCTACATATGCTTTATCCCAATTGCTATTTAAAGCTCGCCTACGCATCGCTTGAATAAGGGCATGCGAAAATACTAGTGAACGCAATGTCTGTGCCTGACTTAAGAGTGTGCCACTCTGTTGCATACGATCGGACCATTGCGGGAAAAACAGAGGTAAAAATGAACCAATCGTCAGCGCAGCTGTATCGAGATACCCCTCTTCAGACAACAAAACTCCATCAAGATCGAAAAGCAAAAGGCGTTTTTTACTCATATCGCTCTTCAATTTCAAACCGAATGTCGCCTGCCACTCCCGCCGTCATCTGCGCTCGCCATTCGCGTTCCATAAGTGCCTCATACAAAGCCATTCCAAAAGCACGAAAAATCGCTTCCCAAATATGATGGCCATGTCCTTGACGACCTTTTAATACATCAACATGCAACGTACACTGCGCACCTTGCACAAAGCCTTCAAAAAATGCGACTAAATCTTCACTGCACATTCCTTCCATTTGTTCGGGAAGTTCCACATTTTCGCGCGTAAAATCGAAATATGCGCGGTTCTCAAAGGAGATGACAGCGCGCGCGAGGGATTCATCAATGACTCCATACGCAGATCCATAACCTACAATGCCATTTGCAGCATTACGTTCGACGTATTCTTTGACTGCTCGACCTAATGTGATCCCAACATCTTCTGTAATGACGTGAACTAAATCGAAATGATCGAGTTGTACAGTAAGAGTAATATTCATTTGACCACGCCAAGCAACATGTTCCAACATATGATTAAAAAATGGAAGTGGAGAAGCAAGTTTTTGTTTCGCATCTGGATCACGTGGCCCGCGATCTAAAGTGATCTCCATGCTGGATTCCCGTGTACTTCTTACTACGCGGATCTGTTTGTGTTTCAAAATCAGTAAACCCGGTTCAAAAAACCCACCCTACTGACGGTTAGGTTTTTTAGCTCTTGCAAGCCCGCAGTCTAAAAAAAACAGTGTTTAAAAAGTATTTGACCGCGAAACCAGGCTCCCCTCCTTTCCCTAGTAAGGTTTTTTCGGTTACACTCTTGTGCTCTACTCACTTTACTTCAAACGTTTGCGAAGAGCCTGTCCATGTGTTTCAAATCCTTCCACATCAGCCATTGCAATGGCGTGTGGCGCAATACGCTGCAATGCAGTTTCACTCACATACCCGATCGAAGATCGCTTCATAAAATCGTGCAACGAGACTGAGGAAATCGTTCGCGCACTACGCCCTGTTGGCAAGATGGCATTAGGTCCTAATAAAAAGTTGCACAGGGTAATTGGCGTATGCTCACCTAGTAAGATCTCCCCAGCATGGACAATGCGAGGAAGAACAGAAAAAGGATCTTTGACCATAACTTCTAAATGTTCAGGTGCATATGCATTCACAAAATCAACCGACTGTGCAAAGTCATTGGTAATGACAATTCCTCCATAACGTCGCAAAACTTCTAACACAAACGCACGTCTTGTCGGACTTTCAATGGCCTCTACCAATTCTTGAACGTAAGATGCTACAGCATCCGCCAGTTGCTCACTCTCGGTGACAAGCAAAGCAGCGCTATCTGGACCATGTTCAGCCTCTATGAGTAAATCTAAGGCGGCCTTATACGGATCTGCCGATTCATCAGCTAAAATGATGGATTCACTCGGACCAGCCGGAATCCCTGGATCAATCACTCCCATCAGCAAACGCTTTGCCGCGGTAACATATGGATTGCCCGGCCCAATAATCTTTGCACATTTTGGAATTGTCTCTGTGCCGTAAGCTGCTGCTGCAACTGCCTGTGCTCCCCCAACTTTATAAACTTCCTGAATGCCAAGCAGGTGTGCAACAAATAAGATCGCGGGGTCTACTTTTCCTTGCGGATTCGGTGGAGTTAAAACGACGATCCTTGGCACACCCACAACGACAGCCGGAGTGCCAAGCATGAGCAAAACAGATGGAAAGCTACCCTTGCCGCGCGGAACATAAAGAGCGACATCACTAATGGGTGTCACTTTTTCTCCTGCTAAGATTCCTTCATCAACTTCCATCATCCACATAGGTTCAGGCTTTTGTGCCTCGTGAAAATTCCGTATATTTTTAGCTGCATAGCGAAGCGCCTCTGCAACATTTGGAGCTACTTGTGTAATGCCAAAAGCAAACTCTTGCTCACTCACACGCATGTCCGAAGCCGCAAGACGTACTCCATCAAATTGCTCTGTATATTTTAGAACGGCTGCGTCCTTCTGTGCTTTGACATCTGCACAAATTTCAGCGACGATTGGCATTTGCTCTGAAACATCCGTGCTAGCGCGCAACAAAATGCGCGCCTTCATCTCATCATCTGCTGTTTGCCAATAAATTCGGTTGATTTCGATCACAATCGCACCTCAGTCTTGCTTTAGTATATTAGTATACTAAAGGATTTGCCTCACTTTGTCTAGTTGTAAATGGAGAGTCTGTCTCCTATCGTTGCTTTGGCACAATTGCCACTGTACACCGTGAGACGCACACAAGACGCTCTTGCTCATCGCGAATCCGAATATCCCACACATGCGTCGTTCGCCCTCTATGCAAAGGTGTTGCAGTTGCTACGACATATCCTTCATGCACCGAACGGATATGATTCGCATTGATTTCAAGCCCAACAGCAACTTGTGTCGCTTGATCGATTTGATACCATGAACCCACACTCGCGACAGTTTCTGCAAGTGCCACAGATGCCCCTCCGTGCAACATTCCCGCTGGTTGATGTGTGCGATGATCAACAGGCATACGAGCGATCACAAGTTCTGGTTCAAGCGTCAAGAGCTCGATGCCAAGCCACTCAATCATCGTATTTTCAGTCATGCGTTTTTTTTCAGTCATGTTCACCTATTCCTTTCCTCTTGAAAAATTGTAATCATTGACTGCCAAAAAGCATCAATCAGTAAATCTGTACGACGAGCTTTGGGCACAACAAGATAAAATGTACGTTGAATCGGCAAAGCGAATATCTTTTTAATCTTTGCCCGCTCCACGGCAAGTGAGGAGACAAACGCATATCCTAGCCCCCCCTCAACCATTGCAAGTTGTGTGGTCGTATCTTCAACGTGCGCAATGTAGCGCAATTCTCTTGCCTGGATGCCATAGTGCTCAAGAATAGCTGTTTCCACAGCGCGCTTTGTTCCTGAAGTCGATGTCCGACCGATTAGAGGAATGCGCAATAAATCTTGTGGTCCAAGCATTTCATTGGCACTAGGGGGGCCAATTAAAAAAATTTCATCTTGATAAATCGGCTCACTCCTCCAGTCTGCACCTTCTGGAACCATCCCAACAAATGCGAGATCGATGCTACCCTGACTGAGCGCTGCCATAATATCTGCAGAAGATTGCACGCGAATCGAAAGATCGACATGAGGGTATTGCTCTCGAAATGACAACAATCCTCTCGGAAGCAAATGCGCACCAGGAATTGTACTCGCGCCAATGTGCAACAATCCTGTAATCTCTGCATCAAAACTAGAACAAGCGTGCACAAGCTCCTCCCATTGCGAAAGCAAGTGCTTGCCCACTTGATAGGCAAGTACTCCTGCTTCAGTCAATTTTACGCTCGATTGCTCACGATACAAAAGCGTAACACCTAATTCTTGTTCTAGTGTCTTAATTTGTTTACTCACAGCCGGTTGTGTCAACCCAAGCTTGATCGCAGCTTCAGAAAAACTGCTCCGATCCGCAACCTCAATTAATGCGAGAAAGCGTTTTAAATTCATTATAATATCTCCTCACAGTAATCGCGCATCCAGAACTCGTTACACTTATGATATCATGAAATATAGACTTGTCATCGCTTGCCTGCTTGCGTATGAAGAGTTCGTTTCTACTCTCATAGATTTGATCTCGAGATAAGAAAAGGGTGAAAAAAATGAAGAAAGTGGCCATGATCACTGGCGCAAGCGGTGGAATTGGAAAAGCTACCGCATTGCAACTGGCTGACGCAGGTTTCGATCTGGCGCTAGGCGCTCGGAATCTAGAAAAATTAGCTGAAGTTGCAAAAATTGCTCGCGACAAGGGAGCGGATGTCTATATGAACGCATTAGACGTACGCAACTTGGAGAGTGCAACACAATTTGTCGACGAGGCAAAAGAGCATTTTGGCCACATTGACATCCTGGTAAATAATGCAGGATTAGCCCTTGGAACAACCAAAATCGCTGAACAAACCGATGAGACCGAGTGGCAAACTATGATTGACACAAACGTCATGGGACTTTTGCGAATGACGCGTTTGGTCGTACCTCTGATGATAGAAAATGGCTATGGTCATGTGGTAAATCTCGGTTCTACAGCTGGACATGATGCGTATGCAGGAGGATCTGTTTACTGTGCAACAAAATTTGGTGAGCGCGCAATCTCTACCGCTTTACGCCATGAATTGCTCGGTTACCCTATTCGCGTCACCTCAGTAGATCCTGGAATGGTGGAAACTGACTTTAGTGTAGTTCGATATCAGGGAGATAAACAAAAAGCAGAGCAAGTATATGAGGGGATGATTCCGCTTACTGCAGAAGATATTGCCGATATCATTGTCTTTGCCGTCACGCGTAAACCGCACGTCGATCTCGACACAATCATCGTACGACCAACTGATCAGGCGGGCAATGGACTCGTACACCGACGTCAAAAGTGAAAAAGAAAAGCTAAGCAGTTCTTTGGTCGCGCGCATGGGATACTATGCGCGCCATTTTACCGACATGAAATACAAACCCAAGAGGAGCGCATCCCCCGCTTTAATCTCGGATTCAAGAAAATGGTTCTCATCCTCGAGAAACCCCAGTTACATTCGAGTGCAAGAGTGAATGTTTTGTGCATTCTCTGCCACAATTTGTTTTGCTAAAGCGATCATCTGCCGCACACGCTCATCAGTAATGCGATAAACAACAAATTTACCCTGTTGTGTGGAGCTTACATACCCACACCATTTTAAACAGGCGAGTTGATTAGAAATTTGACTTTGTGACACTCCTAAGCGCTCCACCAATTGACTAACATTCATATCTGCAGTAAGCAGTGCCTCGACGATGCGCAGACGAGTCGCGTTGGCCAATCCCTGAAAGAATTTCGCATAGATTTCCGCTGAGGGAGACGAGGTTTCAGCCGTATTTACTCCATCGATCGAGAAAAATAATTCATCCATATGGCTGGCTCCTTTTACGGATCGTCATAAAATCCTATACACATGATATTATAATTTTTTAATGTACCGTCAAGCGGTGACACCTCTGGTCACCGCTTTAAATCACTAGCACACTCTGTTTTCAATCCTTGAAAGTGTCGACGTTTGCACCCTATGCACGATTTAACAGAAGTTTGAACTCAGCGCGAATGACGGTCTCACCTGTTTGTTTCAAAATATTGTGCTTGGTTGTCACGACTCCTTGTCGCTCCCCACGATCTTGTACGTCTATCACCGTCTCCTCAACATGAATTGTATCTCCGATAAAAGTGGGCGTTGTAAAACGCAGGTGATCGATGCCATAAAAGGCCGCAATAACCCCAGGTTCAAAATGTAAAAGTCCCGTAGAAATGGATAGTACAAGCATGCCATGAGCAATGCGTCGACCAAACTGCGTTGTGCGCGCATACTCTTCATCCATATGTAAAGAAAAAAAATCACCGCTAAGTCCGGCAAATGAAACTACATCTGACTCGGTGATCGTCCGGCCAAAAGACGTCCATGTATCTCCGATCGTATACTCCCCATATGGTTTGTAAAACATCTGATCGTTCCTCCTTTTGAACCTACTTACTTCGTATCTTATCACGAAGGCCGTTCCTCCTCTAGAGCCACTCCGCATGATAAATAGGCACTTTCCCCCTGTGATTCGCCTTTGCGACACGCTTTACGCAAGCGTATAGTGCACAGTACGACGGAAGCAAAGTGCTGTCAAAACGTCGTGCCGACTTAAAAACCATCTCAGTTTAGGGGGAGTCACCATGGGTGCTTTTGGTGGATATACCACGTGGGCCATCGTCTTTTTGATCATCTTCGTCTTATTCTTCCTCTTTGTTCCAGGATCGGGTTACAGTGCCTAAGCATGCCTTTCACAAAACACCTAGAGCCGTATCTAACGGCTCTAGAGGGTACATAAGACGTCTTAGCAGAAATGTAACAATTTATCGTTTTCGTTGTGTTATACTACAGACATGGAGGTGTTGCCATGAAGTGGTTAGAAAAATCAACTTCACTCATTCGCTTTATACGCCCAGCAATTGTAGTGGTTATCGTTTTACTGATTTCTCTCGGTTTAGTTGATTTTGTCATTCGTTGGTCGATCTTGATCTTTCATCCAGTTCTCATATTTTCGGATTTTTACTCCATTGTTGATGACCTGTTCTCATTGCTGTTGCTATATGAAGTCTTAGATCTATTACGGAGTCTCTCCCCCATTCGCCTCTTAGATTTACTCCTAACGATTTTTGCGCGAAAATTGCTCTTGTCTACAGGCAATCCGTCACTCTCCCAATACATGTGGGTGTTTGCGATCGTCTTTTTACTACGCATACTCTGGGTAAAACTCGGAGTTGAAAAATCTAAATCTGATCCCCATCCTTAATTCTCTATTTTTCTTTATCATCACTCGTCAACCTACAGTTCACTGAAAAATGTGCGCAGCCGATCGGCAATCGCGTCGCGAACTTCCCGAAATTTCGCTTGTATTTCCTCTTCTGTTCCCGTCGCGCGCGCTGGATCGGCAAAGCCAAAATGCAGTCTCTTTACATGCGGCGGTGTTATCGGACAGCGCTCATCGGCATCGCCGCACAAGGTGATCACATAATCTGCGCGCTGCAAGAGATCGGAATCTATTAATTTAGAAGTATGAGTAGAAATGTCGATGCCAATTTCCTGCATCACTTGAACTGCTCGCTCGTTGAGTCCGTGCGCCTCAATTCCTGCACTGTAAATTTCCGCTTTGTCCAAAGCTATATGTTTAGCTAGTCCTTCTGCCATTTGACTTCGGCACGAATTCCCCGTACATAAAAAGTACACGATTGGTTTTTTCAAAATTCCGTTCCCCTCTCTGGATTAACGAATGAGAACCATCCATAAATAGAGTCCTGATAATGTGACAAAAAGTGTAGGAAAGGTGAGCACCATTCCTGTCTTAAAATACTTTCCCCACGTAATCGTAATCCCTTTTTTCTTCAATACATGCAACCACAAAAGTGTAGCAAGCGACCCGATCGGCGTAATCTTTGGACCTAAATCGCAGCCAATGACATTCGCATAAATGAGCGATTCGCGAAGTACACCTGTAGCAGTTGTCGAATGAATAGCTAAAGCGCCAATCATGACCGTTGGCATGTTATTCATGATGCTTGAGAGGACAGCTGCGAGCATACCCGTAGCAACCGTTCCGACAAAAAATCCACCTGCAGTCGCTTTCTCGATTACATGGCCCAATACAAGCGTTAACCCTGCATTGCGCAGGCCATATACAACAACGTACATTCCGATCGAAAAGACGACGATGGCCCATGGGGCCTCTCGAATCACTTGCCAAGGCCGAATAACCCCGGTTCTTTGACCTGCAAATAGAAGGGCAAGTGCAGCGATTCCCGCTACAAAGGAGACAGGAATATGCAAAATCTCAGTTAAGATGTATAATATAAGTAGTACAGTTAATATCACCCACGATAGGTTAAACAACCCCTGATGGACAATCGCGTGACTTGGCGCTGGCAGGTCACTTGGATCATAAGTGGCTGGAATTTCTCTGCGAAAATAGAGATAGAGTACGACCATACTTGCAAAAAGAGAGAACAAATCCGGAACAATCATATGAATTGCATAACGAATAAAACCAATGTGAAAATAATCAGCCGATACAATATTGACGAGGTTACTCACGATGAGAGGCAGCGAGGTTGTATCAGCAATAAAACCACTTGCCATGATAAAGGGAAGCATCTTTTTTGCATCAAATTTTAATAACTTCACCTTTTCAAGTACAATTGGAGTCAAAATTAAAGCTGCTCCATCGTTTGCAAAAAATGCTGAAACCATCGCTCCAAGCAAGATGACGTATAAAAAAACTTTACGTCCATCCCCTTTGGCCGCATGAGCCATTTTCAGTGCTGCCCACTCAAAGAAGCCGATTTGATCCAGAATTGTGGATGTGATAATAATAGCCACAAACGTCAGCGTGGCGTCCCACACAATCTCAGTGACCGTCCACACGTTACGCAAAGAAACTACGTGAAGCAAAAGTGCAAGAATTGCACCAAATAGCGCGCTCCAACCGATCGAGAGTCCTCGTGGTTGCCAAATCACCAAAATCAACGTAAATAGAAAAATGCTAATTGCAAGGCCAACCATTTACTTGCTCCTCACCTGTTTACACATGACATTGCACTCTTAATCCGCGTGCCTGTAAGTGCTGAATCTCTTTAGATACGTCAGGTAATGTGTCAATGATTTGACGTATGAGAGGGAACTTCGAATCATCTAACGTATAGTACACCCACTGAGCCGTTTTTCGCTCCTTAACGAGCCCTGCTTGCCGCAACTTGCGCAGATGCTGAGAAATGCTCGGTTGTGACATGTCAAAAACAGCAACAAGTTCACATACGCACAATTCCTCTTGTGCAAGTAAAGCTAATAAATGAAGGCGCGTCTTATCAGCGAGCGCTTTATAGATTTCCGCTTGATCTGCAAAAGGCTCGGCCATTTTAGTCAGTCACCTCACTCTCTGTCACATAGTTACATAATTATATATAGATCGTCAACAGTGCAAATGCGGGATCTCAGCAAATTTACATAAACTTAACGTATCTTTCCGCAACGAATAACCTACACAGAACTTGACATACTACTATTTGGATTGCATTACATAAAATTCGCGGGGGATGCAGAGTGGATCGCCATGTATATTCCTTAGGTCGGCAAATTTTGCTGTATATTCGCTGGGCGATCGTCGGTCTCATTCTCTTCACATTAGCATTGGGTCTTGTCGGATTTGCAGCACAGTGGGGAGAATTTCTCTTTCACCCAGGACTTTTTTTAAGTAATTACCGCAAAATGACAGAAGACATCTTTTCCTTACTACTGGTCTATGAAATATTGGATCTCATTCGCACATTATCCCCTAATCGCCTGATGGACGTCATTTTAACCGTTCTCGCTCGGAAAATTTTGTTGGCGATAAACGATGAACATCTCGTTGTCGAAGTCGGTGCGATCTGTGTCATTCTCATTGTACGGCTTTTATGGACACGCTATGGTGGATTGCCAGAAGAGTCAGCAGCATTTGGAGGAAGTCACATTAAATTCAAAAAAATATCAGATATGTGTTCTAAAACCTCCTATAAACAAGAAACGAATCACAGAGGGGAATAAATACACCTCTGCAAACTTCAATTTGCCGCTTCTCCAAATCTGCGGTATTCTAAAGTTAGTTACTTGTATTCTATTTGCTTAGGAGGCTATACATCATGTCTGACCAGCACCAATTACATATAGTAGGTATCTCAGGAAGTTTAAGAAAGGAATCTTATAATACAAAGTTATTACAATCTGCTAGTGAACTTTTACCTCCGTTCGTCACCTATACCGCAGCCGATATTTCGCAACTCCCACTCTACAATCAAGATCTAGAAAACGAAGTGCCTAGCGCTGTTCTTCAATTAGTGGATCTCGCAAAATCTGCAGATGCATTTATCTTTACTACTCCAGAGTTTAACTTTACAATCTCCGCAGCACTGAAAAACGCATTTGAATGGCTTTCTCGTTCAATGTTTGGTTCTCCACTCGCACGAAAACCTGCTGCGATTGCCGGAGCCACTCTAGGTGCTTACGGTACAGCAAAAGCACAAGTACATTTGCGCGATATTCTCCATGGATTAGATATGCGACCTGTCTCAAGGCCAGAGGTGCTTGTGTCATTTGCAGCCCAAAAATTTTCCCCAGAAGGAAAGATCACTGATGAAGTCACGCGCGATTTCCTCAAGCAACTTATGGATAATCTCGTACAATGGACGATCCAACTGAAGAATTTAAAAATATAAGGGAAAATAAATTTCCACGACTTCAATATATTACAGATTCTCCTTGTTTAAGACTCATGATACGCTAATTCTGACGAAGTCTCCAGATTGTTATGTTTAAGGAGGTCAGCTTTAGATGGATCATGACGGCAAGAAAAAATGGACGTCCTTCCTTGGGGCAAGTTTATTGTTTGGTTCGATGACCGTTCCATTTTTCACTAGCGTTCACTCCGTATTTGCCGCTACAACAGAGGAAGGATCTTTGCAGGCTGTTGTATCTCACGCAGCATATTTGAAAACATCACCGCATCTAGGAATATATAACGAGATTGAACTTTTAGCGAAAGGAACCGTACTTCACATAATTAGAGCCACTCGCTTTTGGCTGTATGTACGTCTTGACGACGGCGCTGTCGGGTTTATTACTGCGAATCCTCACTATATTACCTGGGCGCCGCCGTTTAGTCATTCTGGCATACAAAACAGCACCGTCGACACGGTTGCAATAAATAGTAATAATGTTACATCTACTAGCTATTTTCCACCCAAGACGACCACTGCAATTCCTCCTGGAGTTACACTCGATCCCAATACGCACCCTTTAGCTCCCCTTAGCGCGAGTTATGCTGAAAAATTGCAGGCGATTGAAGAAGTGGCCCAAAGTAAGCTCGGGACACCCTATATTTGGGGACACAACGAGGATCGCGGACAATATGGATTTGACTGCTCCAACTTTGTGGAATACGTTTTTCACGAAGCACTCGGCTACAACTTCTCGGGCTCATCGCGCGTACAGTTTGAACATGTAGGCTGGCCTATTCCCATTCACGAAATGCGTCCCGGAGATGAACTTTTCTTCTCTGATCGAACAAATCCGACAGGTTCAGCACATGTTGGAATCTATATAGGCCATGGTGAAATGATCGAAGAAGGTGGTGGTCTAGGGAAAGTCGGTTATCTTTCAATTGATCACGGCTTTTGGAGTCGACACTTAGTCGCTGTCCATCGCTTATTTTAACGATCTCAAGTGTGAGTGGGTAGGACCTTTCTCCTATCCACTCTTACCAAAAGTGCTGTAAAGCTCCGAGCATGAGGAGAGATTGCAAGGTATAGGCTTTTTGAAACCTTGCTTGAGCCGTGGGCGGCTCAGGTAAATACGATTGTTTTGTTATCGTGAACCAATATTCGGTCTTCTACATGCCAGCGAACAGCGCGCGCCAGAACGGTGCGCTCAATTTGCCTCCCCACAGCCTTCATTTCTTTCACAGAATATCCATGGTCAATCCGTAACACATCTTGTTCAATAATAGGTCCCGCATCTAGGTCGGCAGTAACGTAGTGCGCGGTTGCCCCAATAATCTTTACACCGCGCTCATAGGCGCGTTCATAAGGTTTCGCACCTACAAAAGCAGGCAAAAAAGAGTGGTGAATATTGATCATGCGACGGGGGAACTGTTCTACCATCTGAGGCGATAGAATCTGCATGTATCGCGCGAGCACAATGAAGTCGACCTTCCCTACCAGCAATTGAAGTTGCTGGCGTTCTGACTGTAGCTTCTTCTCTGGAGTAACAGGAATATAATAGTACGGAACGTTCATTTGTTGGGCAATCTGCTCGTGATTCGGATGATTACTTACTATCATTGAGATATCCGCTTGAATCTCTCCTGAACGCTGACGCCACAGCAATTCTAACAAACAATGATCCTCACGCGAAACAAAGATGGCAAAGCGCTTGCGCTCTTCTTCTAAAAATAGTTGAAACTGCATTGAAAATTGTTTAATAAGAGGTGCAAAGGCATCCTGAATGACTTCTTTTACAGATTCAATGCGCGGAATATAAAATGCAATCCGCATAAAAAATGTACCTTCCAATGGATTCGTCGTATGTTGTGCAGATTCTGTGATATTTGCACCGAGTGAAAATAGCGTCGTCGATATTTTTGCGACGATTCCTGGCTGATCTTTACATGCGATGAGTATTCGTGCATGGATATGGGAATCCAAGGTTATCCTCTACTTTCAATCATTGATTTCTCGTGCTTACTCCGTTATTCTATCTTACATATGTAAATTATGTAAGCTTGTAAAAGATACATAAAGTAGGTGTCTGTATTTGTTCACTCATAAAACTTCATCTCTCTGGCGCGATTTGAACTTTTTTCGCCTATGGCTTGCTAGTGTAGTCTCTTCATTCGGAGATGCCGCTTATTTTATCTTACTTGGTTGGTTTGTCATCCATTCGATGGGTTCTCCCCTTGCACTGGGCACCGTACTTACCGTCGCCTCCATCCCGCGTCTCATTTTTATGCTGATCGGTGGTGTCATGGCAGATCGTTTCAATCGTAAGTGGATCCTCATCACATCACTTGGAACTCGCTCCATTGTTTTAGTTTTCTTCTCGCTTTTCTTGCTGACATTTCACCGCGTTCACCCACTGCTAATCGACACACTCGCAATTGTTTTTGGCACTGTTGACGCATTTTTTTGGCCAGCAAACGGTTCTATTGTACCCCTTGTTGTAACGGATGAAAAACTTCCCACAGCGAATAGCCTCATCCAAACCTCACAACAATTGAGCGCAGTGATGGGCCCGCTGATCGCTTCTGCATTACTGCTTATGCACCGTTATGCAGATATGTTTCTTGTTGTTGCTCTTATGTACCTTGGCAGTGCGGGAATTCTGCTCTTTTTACGGTTGCGTGCTTTGCCTTTAGAGACGAGCGACGCAAATGAACCCACTCTTCGCGATACAAAAAATGCAACACGTCAAACTCTGTCGCCCTTGCGCGATCTCGCATCAGGAATTTCCTATACTCTGTCTATTCGCATTTTAACACTGATTATGGTCGCCTCGCTCATCATAAACGTACTTTTTATGGGCCCTATCAATATTGGAATTCCTGTTCTTGTTCATATCAGAGACTGGAGGGGCAGTGTATATGCGACATTTGAGGCGAGTTTAGGGTTTGGGGCAATCGCTGGTGGCATTTTAATCGGCTTATTAAAGGGACTGCGCGGCCATATGAAATGGTTGGGCATGATTGGATCTGGTGTAGGAATAGGCATTGCTCTTATCGGATGGATCAACAATCCTTGGCAGGGAATCGTTATCATGAGTGCTTTGGGTGTCATTATCAGTGTAGTGAACATTCCGTTCACCACCTATATTCAGACGATCGTTGCTCAAGATAAACTAGGCCGTGTGATGTCCTTGTTGAGTTTTATGTCAATTGGACTTACTCCCTTAAGTTATGCAGGTTCTGCTTTTCTGCTTCAAGTCAAATGGCTATCACTTAGACAATTGTTTTTAGGGACCGGCAGCCTGTTGTTTCTCTTTTGGGTGATACTAACTATTGTCCCTTCTTTTCGAACATTAGAAGATCATCCTAAATGGAAAAAAACCGCCTAGCAAACCCTGACGTCTAGGCGGCTCATCTGTGCTACTCTATCTGGTAGACCCACTGAGCAAGACGCGCATCATTGCGAATCTGTGTTTCCATATCATACGCATCGTACCATCCTCTTTTACCAGCCAAGTCCGACAATGCTGCATGAAAGTGAGTCGCATTTTGTAATTGTTTAGATAGAATCTCTCGTACTTCTGGTGTCGCGGTTTCCATTAAAGCGGATGTAGTGCTGATCATTGCAAACTTTGTCGTCATAAGTAAATCCATAGTCATCAAGCGTATCCGCATCTCGTTATTTTCCATATTCTGACCCCTTGTGAATGTAGTCGCTCGGTAAAAGCAATGGGCGGCGTTGTAATAACGTTACGAGATCCCACATTTCTTCTTTTAGCACCGGAATTTGTTTCGCAATGATTTTTTGCAATTGCTCATCGCGAATATCATGTAAGGCACGATGACATTTCCACAGACTCGAGCTCTTTAAAACAAGCAATTCGTGAATCATAAGAGTTTCGTGAACTGCCAATCGGTGATGCAACGCCCATTTCCCCTCTCCTGTCCCTGATCATCGAATGAACACGGTGATAGCCTATGCTCTATAGATAAATTTGCTCACAACCATCTTTACCTAGGCGGATGCACCAATTTTTAAGGGACAGGAGACCAAATTACAAACTCGTGAGTATGATGCTGTATCTTGAAAAAAAAGGAGAGTTTAGCGCATGCAACCCAATGATATGCCGACAACACCAGCAAACCAATTAGAAGAACTTATTATGAAAAATTACGACCAAACGCAACAAGACATGAAAAAGCTACGCGCCGCGTTACGCAAACTATATAGTAAAATGGAACAACAAAACGAGCTACTCCCCATCGCTCAAGAGCAATTCAACCTGCGATCCGTTTCTCCTCAAGAAAGAGTGCAAATTATCCGGTATTTAAAGGAAAACGTTGAACGCTTTAATGAAGCCACTGAGCAATTGGTCAGCATCCACCAAGATTTAAAGGAATGGAATGGGTTTCGCTCCGAGTTACAAGAAATCAAAGAAGAATTAAGGCGTTTTTCACAAACACAGATTACACCACAAAAACCAGAATCCGCACACGACCACACCATTGTACCTTAGACAAAAACAGCAGCTCTAGTGTTTGAAAAAGCAACAGTGGCAGGATGTAAAACGGTGGGAGGTTGTCCCCACCCACCGTTTAGATCGCTTTTTTTACCACCACCACCACGGACCGAGTGCTAAAATGGCAAACCAAGGAATAAAGAACAAGGCCCAGAAAATGGGTTCTGCTTGAATCTCCTCTTGTTGAGAAAGAGGTAAGGGAACGATTTCTGTCGTTTGCTCGTCATGCATACTCACTGTGCGAGCTGAATTTAGTGGGCGTAGATAAATTCCTTGACTATTGATCGAATGCAACACACCATGGTGCACGCGTCCATGAGCATGCACATAGATTGGTTGACCTACCAATGATTGCGCCTGGTGATAGAAAGGATGCATCATTTAAACCTCCTTTGCGATCGCAGTAAAAAACATCACCTGAGATCAATAAATGCATCTTCCCTTGATATGGAAAGGGACACGTATCTCGTAGGCAATGTGATCGTCTCGCAATCCGGACAAGGACAAGTGTACTTACGTAGCAACTACCAATATGTCGAATTTCTAAGACATGCAGACGACATGTCGTAAAACTTCTACATATATATCTTTTTTATTGACCCTATTCATTGTCTGCCTCATCGAAAAACAAGAGAACTGTACGGTTTTTGTATCGAGATAAAACGTGTTTCGGAAGATCAAAACGATGGAATGAAACTTGCTTAGATGATACTAGAAACATCTTTATTCTCATAAAAGGGGGTTTGCGAATGCGGGAGACCATGCGAGCGGCTGTCTTTGTAGGAGTCAATCAACCTTTGCAAATCGAGGAGTTGCTCATTCCGGAACCCAAAGACGGTGAAGTTCTCATTCGGGTTGCCGCATGTGGAGTTTGTCACACGGACTTACACGTCATGCAGGGGGATGTAAAATTCCCTACACCAGCAGTACTTGGACATGAAATCAGTGGGACAGTCGCCAAACTCGGTCCCTGTGTGGAAGGATTATCCATAGGTCAGCGGGTCGTTTCTGCTTTTATCATGCCTTGTGGAACGTGCCAATATTGCCAAATGGGACGTGACGACCTCTGCGAAAAATTTTTTTCTTACAATCGTCTTAAAGGACAACTTTATGATGGAGAAACCCGATTATTTAGACCTGATGGATCTCCAGTATGGATGTACTCGATGGGCGGCCTCGCAGAATATGCAGTGGTCCCTGCAACCGACGTCTTTGTGTTGCCTGATGAAATTGCACTCGACACGGCTGCAATCTTAGGGTGTGCCGTTTTTACAGCGTACGGTGCAGTGCGTCACGCCTCTGCAATTCAAGCAGGAGATACGGTAGCGGTCGTTGCAGCAGGCGGCATCGGTCTCAATGCGATTCAATGGGCAAAAACGTTTGGCGCCGCGCAAATTGTTGCCATTGACCTCGATGAAAACAAGTTGCAACTTGCTCGTCAAATGGGTGCGACACAAACTGTAGAAATTGCAAGTGACCCTGTAACTACTGTGAAGGCGCTAACAGGCGGAAAAGGAGTAGACATCGCCATTGAAGCACTGGGTAGCGCACAAACTTTTTCCCTCGCTGCCGATCTTGTGCGTGATGGAGGGCGTATCACGGTGGTTGGTATCGCGAAAACAGGAGTTTCAACAGATATTGAACTGCAGCGAGTTGTGCGGCGAAGTTTGCAAATCGTCGGTTCATATGGAGCGCGCACCAGAACCGATATGCCCGAAATCCTCCAATTTGCGGCTACTGGAAAAATAAATTATGAACAGTCAATTACCGCAACATATTCTTTAGAACAAGCGGATGAAGCCTATGTTGCACTTCGCAATCGACAAATTAACGGTCGGGCAATTGTTCGTGTAGAAAAGCAAGAGGAAGGGAGACCACTCGATAATGACTGAAAATCTGCGCGTTTTATCTAATTTCATTGGGGGTAAGTGGGTCCCTGCTTACTCAGACAAAACAGAGCCAGTATACAATCCCGCAACAGGTGAGAAGATTCACGCAACTCCTCTTTCAACACCTGCAGATGTGAATGACGCAGTACAAGCTGCAAAGTCGGCATTTGTCAGTTGGAGCAAAACACCTGTCCCTCGGCGTGCCCGAATCCTCTTTAAATACCAACAATTACTAGTCGAACACTGGGATGAACTAGCCCGACTCGTTACTCTCGAAAATGGCAAGAGCTATGACGATGCCTATGGCGAAGTACAACGCGGCATTGAAAATGTCGAGTTTGCAGCCGGAGCGCCTACTCTGATGATGGGCTCACAGTTGCCTGACATTGCAACCCAAATGGAATCTGCCATGTATCGTTATCCCGTCGGCGTCGTGGCAGGAATTACGCCATTTAATTTCCCTATGATGGTCCCGTGTTGGATGTTTCCACTCGCGATCGCTTGTGGGAATACTTTTATTTTAAAACCTTCAGAACGAACCCCTCTATTAGCGCAACGTCTTGCAGAATTATTTACTCTTGCTGGATTGCCTGATGGCGTTTTAAACATTGTCCATGGAACTCATGATGCGGTAAACGGCATCCTCGAACACCCTGAAATCCGCGCTGTATCTTTCGTGGGGTCACAGCCTGTCGCTAAATATGTCTATGAAAAAGCGGCTGCTCACGGCAAACGTGTACAAGCGCTTGCCGGTGCAAAAAATCATACAATTGTATTACCTGATGCGGATCTAGAAGAAGCAGTACGAGGAATTACCGCAGCCGCTTTTGGATCAGCCGGAGAACGTTGTATGGCGTGTGCGGTTGTCGTTGCTGTTGGTGACATTGCCGAACCTCTACTTGAAGGTTTGCAAAAAGCCGCTTCCGCATTAAAAATTGGCGATGGTTCTGATCGCAGTGTTCAATTGGGTCCAGTCATTCGAAAGGCACACAAGGAGCGAACTGTCAAGTACATTGAGCGCGGTGAAACAGAAGGGGCAACACTTATTCGCGATGGTCGAGAAGATCAAGCGGCTGCAGTAGAAAAAGGATATTTCCTCGGTCCCACTATCTTTGCTGACGTAACCACAGAGATGACGATTTGGAAAGATGAGATTTTTGCTCCCGTCCTATCCGTTATGAAAGTCGATACTTTAGATGAAGCAATTGCCATCGCCAATCAATCTGATTTTGCAAACGGTGCCTGTATTTATACAAACAACGCGAGTGCAATTCGAAAGTTCCGAGAAGAAATAGATGCTGGGATGCTTGGCGTCAACATTGGCGTTCCTGCCCCTATGGCATTTTTCCCGTTTTCCGGATGGAAAAATTCATTTTATGGTGATTTGCACGTAAATGGTCGCGATGGGGTGGAATTTTACACGCGACGCAAAATGATCACATCGCGCCTGTAAACCAATTCTTACCTTACGATAGCCCCAATTGCTTTAATTTTAAGTACAGCGTTGAGCGATGAATACCTAATAAGCGGGCAGCAGCCACTTTGTTGCCCCCTGTTTGTTTAAGCGCCCCTAAAATAATTTCTCGTTCGCTGTGTACGACACGCTCTTTTAATGAACACGATTTTGTGGTTTTTATTGCAAGCGATGAATCTCGGTCACCTTGCGTAAGTCGCTCATAAATAAAATCCGGTAAGTCATCTGGTGTAATGATGTCCGCTTCGATAATTTCTACTAATACCTCTACAACATTCACAAGCTCTCTGATGTTTCCAGGCCAAGTGTACTCATAAAGAAGTTGCAAGGTGCGATCATGCAACCGCTTTTTGCGCACATGGAATCGCGTAGATAGTCGATCCATATAATAGTGAACTAAAGTAGGGATGTCAGTTTTGCGATAACGCAAAGGAGGAATTTGCACATGCATCATACTGAGCCGAAAATATAAGTCTTCACGAAATTTTCCTTTTTCGACCATTTCAGCAAGATTTCTATGCGTGGCAGCGATGACACGCAAGTTCACAGGTCGCTTTTCAATTCCTCCGACACGTACAATCGCGCGATCTTCTAACACGCGTAAAAGCTTCGCTTGCATCGCAAGCGGCATATCGCCAAGTTCGTCGAGAAATAACGTACCTGTGTGCGCAGCTTCAAATTTCCCGATTTTCCCACCGCGTTTTGCTCCTGTAAAAGCACCTTCTTCGTACCCGAACAATTCCGACTCCAGTAAATTTTCCGGAATCGCAGCACAGTTAATATCGACAAAAGGTCCCTTACCAAATAGACTTGCACTGTGAATCGCACGTGCAAATAATTCTTTCCCGGTTCCGCTTTCACCTGTAATTAACACCGTCATTGCTGTACGAGCAACACGCAGGGCGAGCTTTTTTAAAGCGATCATCTCAGAACTATGGCCAATCACAGCATCAAATGTTTGTATGAATTCATCAGACGTTTTTTGCATGGCGTTTTTTTGACGATTTGACGCAACTGCTAATTGGTGAATGCGATCCATCATTTGGTATTGCTCATTCACTCCTTGAAACATGACCATACCTACTGCCCCGATCACATCATCACCTTTATACATCGGAATGCGATGAACGAGCATTTCGTGACCATGAATAATTTGAATTTGATCTTTTTCTGCAACTCCCGTTTTTAATACTTCGTGGAGCCGTGTATTTTGAATGACTTCTGTCACATGTCGATGCAGTGCATCTTCTTTGCGCATCCCAAGAAATCGCGCATATGCATCATTTAATTCCACAATCATGCCGTTTGCATCAACCACAACAATTCCTTCATAAACAATTTCCAGCACGGTGCGAAAAATCCGCTCTATCTCTTGCTTCATTGCTGTTGCTCCACCTCCAATCACCACAATCCATCAAAATCTAAACGTTCATCCTCTAGAAAAATTCTATCATGTTATAAAGTAGTTTGCCTTATTCGAACCTAAGACTACTTTGTTAACAGCAAAAGATTTCCTAAGCTGCCGACATTCAAAGGTATAATGGAGTTATAACAAAACCTCGCAAGGAGAGTGTAATCATGTTCCGTCGCGATTTATTGCAAGATAAAGTAGTGGTAATTACTGGAGGGGGTACAGGACTTGGTCGAGCAATTGGCGAAAGATATCTCGAACTCGGCGCAAAGCTTGCCATTGCTAGCCGCCGTGAAGAAGTTCTAGCCAGGGCTGCACAAGAAATGACCGCACAAGGTGGTGAAGTGTTTTACAAGTCCTGTGATGTAAGAGAGGAAAAACAGATTGCAGACTTGTTTGATGCCGTCTTCGCTCATTACGGAAAAGTTGATATCTTAGTTAACAATGCAGCAGGGAACTTTATTAGCCCTACCGAGCGACTATCCGCGCACGCAGTAGATGCCGTTTTAAAGATTGTATTGCACGGCACCTTTTATACGACCTTGGAACTTGGGAAACGATGGATAACTAGCGGACAAGGTGGCGTAATGCTAAATATTGTGACTACATACGCTGCTTCAGGAGCGGGTTCCGGATTTGTGGTTCCTTCTGCTGCAGCCAAAGCTGGCGTATTATCACTCACTCGCTCTCTCGCCGTCGAATGGGCTAAATATGGAATTCGCCAAGTCGCGATTGCTCCCGGAATGTTCCCTACTGAAGGCGCTTGGTCGCGTCTTGTCCCATCCGATGAGATTGCTGAACGTCTAATGCATCGTGTTCCCTTACGCAGAGTAGGGAATAAAAGTGAGTTAGCCAATTTAGCTGCATTTTTAGTGTCAGATGAAGCCGGTTACATTAACGGTGAAGTGGTGACAATCGACGGAGGTGAATGGTTACAAGGCGCAGGGGAATTTAATGAATTAATCGATTTAAGTGCGCACGATTGGGATCAATTAAGTGCGATGACGCGCAAAAAGTAATTGTCATGCAACAGTATAGAAGGATCTTGCGGGGGCATCTTAAGATTGCGACAGAGCAAGCACAAGGAGGGAACGCAAAAGATGAATTCACAGCGATTAGCTGCGCATGAAACACTTGAACTTCACGAATTGCTTGCGAGTACAACAACATCCTATGCAATTTGTAACCTGCTCATGCCATCGGTACAAGATCGCGAATTAGGCGGTTTGCTTATGCAGCAAGCACAGTCTTGCCAAAGGCATATGATTGATCTACAAAATGCTCTTACCCGCAGTGCATTTAACTAAAGGAGGTTATCCCCCTGGTTACGATGATGGCGAATCCTACAACAATGATCACGGATCAAGTAATCGCTTCCGAATTATTAAATACTTTGAAGGCCTCAATAAAAAATCAAGCGCTCGCTCTAACAGAAATTTCCACAACAGACATACGCAATATGATGATGCAACATTTTAACGACACAGTCAATGCACACGGAAGACTTACAGACTTGATGATTCAACGCGGATGGTATCAAGCATACAATCCTTCCGCACAAATCCACTCTGATTTACGCAATGCTAGCATGACCCTGCAAACTACACACAGATAAGTTGGATGCCTGGGAAAGTCACAGAATTCATGTTGTTTTCCCAGGCATTTTCAATTCTTCTCGCACACCTTTGCATATTACGAATCTAGCCACCCTGTTTGCGCCAGCAATCGTTCGATCGCCGCAGGATGATAACCTTGAACAAATTCTCTGCCAATGCGCAACAACGGCGCGGTAAAAGACCCCGTATAGTGAAGCATCTCATCAATCGATCCAGGATCTCGAAAAACATTCACCTCTTTAAAAGGTAAATGATGATGGGAAAGATACTCTTTCACCATTTTGCATTTTCCTCACTGTGTCGTCGTATAGACAACTATCTCTTCACGCATCGTTACACCTTCTTTCCCTTGCGCATGAACCTCTATTGATGCGACAATGAGTGGTCAATCAGACATCCTATACGTGCGCAAATAATTATACAGAGTCGCGCGTGAAATCCCAAGTTCGCGCGCAGCAGCAGCTTTATTGCCATATGTCCGCAATAGCGTATTGCGCAGTGATTCTGGCGTAATCCTCTTGTTCCTCTTCCCTCCTTCTTTCTCTTCTTCTCGGGGAAAAGTGTTCGTACTGTGTTTTGAAAGCAAGGGAATGGAGCTTTCACTCTGTTCAAGAAACTGGGAAGCTTCCCTTGTTCTATACAGATCTTCCTGCCAACCTCGATGTTCACTGCCAGAAAAAACGACTTGCTGTATTTCTGGTGGCAAGTGATGCACATGGATGCCATCTTCATCAGCCAAAATCACCAAGCGCTCTACCATATTTTTTAGTTGCCGCACATTCCCAGGCCACGAATAACGGACGAGTGCTAACATCACATCTGGATCGAAGTTCGGAATCAATCGGTTATACTGCATTGCAAATTGGTGGGCAAAACGCTGAACAAGCAGAGGAATGTCCTCCATATGTTCTCTTAGAGGTGGCAAGTCTAGGGAGACCACATTCAAGCGATAATACAAATCCGCACGAAAACGACCGCGCATTACTTCTTCCTGTAAATCGCGATTCGTTGCCGATAGGATACGTACATCAAGCGAAATCCCCCGTTCACTGCCAATGCGATACAACATTCGGTCTTCGAGCACACGCAATAATTTGACTTGCAATTCTAAGGGCAATTCGCCGATTTCATCAAGAAAAATCGTTCCCTTTTGCGCAAGTTCTAATTTCCCAATCTTTCCTTTCCGATCAGCTCCGGTAAAAGTTCCTGGTTGATAGCCAAATAACTCACTTTCAAACAATCCTTGTGGAATTGCACCACAGTTTACCGCGATAAAGGGGCCATTAGATTGCTGGCTGGCGCGGTGAATCGCATGTGCAAACAACTCTTTGCCAGTACCAGATTCCCCATACAATAGCACCGCAGCATCCGATTTTGCCACACGCTTCGCGATGTGAATCGCCTGTGTGATCGCTCTTCCGTTCCCAAGAATACTCTCAAAGGGGTCTGCCTCGTCATTTTGCCGCTGCACAGTTTCCTCAAGACTTGCTAATTGGCGATTGGTGTTCATTAATTCATCACCCAATCGCACTAAACTTGTGACATCCTGTTCGGTAGCGATTGCACCAACAATTTTACCCTGTATACGAATGGGCGTTGCGTTGATTAACACGTGCACTAAAGGGCGCGGTTCATGATATAGTTGATGTACTGCGATTCCTTCTTTAAGCACTCTCCCCAAAATTAATGATTTCCAAGGAAATTCTCCAATTGGCTTTCCAATAATGTCTCTTTCTAAAATTCCGTACAGCCGCTGGGCAACTGAATTCCAATAGCGAACAATTCCATTTGCATCGACAATGGTGACCGCTTCTTCAACAGTATCTAATAATGTCGATAACATCGCCTCGCCAATTTCAGAGAAAGGTACTCGCTCTCTCTGCCCATGATGCAATTCTGGTAACAACTCTTGAATTCCGTTGGGAACGTTTTGATCAAATTCCCCCATATCGATTCCGCCTTTGCACATTTACTTAATAGACAAGACTGTAGTTTTTAATTATACACTTTTGTATAACTCCTGCACACAATCATACAGATGTGTTAAAATAATTGTAGTCTATTGCACATAAATCTTATGAACTGCGTATCAGTAAGGAAAACCTGTTGTGTTTTTTTGTGGCATGGTTCTTGCTTGTATTTGAAATGAGAAGCGCCACATGAGAACCCTCTTGCAGCGCAAGAAAGGAGCATCAGGAACCGTGGAACAAGTGATGCGCAATGTGCTTTTGTTGATGGCAAAAAACCGCAAAGCAAATCAATTGGCGCGTCGCTATGGATTGCGCCTTGGCGCACAGCGATTTGTCGCTGGTCAAACGTTAGCGGAAGCCATTTCGACGGTGCAGACACTCAATGCAAAACAACTGCTCGTCACGTTGGATCATCTTGGCGAATCTGTCTTTACAGAGGCGGAAGCCATACAGTCTGCAGACGCATGTGTACAGACATTAGCGGCTATCTCTGAGCGTGGTGTACGGTCGCACTTATCGATCAAACTCACCCAGTTAGGCATGGATTTATCGCGTGATTTATGTAAGGAAAACGTCATTCGCATTCTCGAAGAGGCAAAAAAACACAACAATTTTGTGCGGATCGACATGGAAGATTACGCACATAACGAAAAGACCATCGCCCTTTTCCGTGAACTGCATGCGACTTATGGCAATACCGTTGGACTTGTCATCCAAGCCTATTTGTATAAGAGTGAGAAAGATGTCGCGCAACTTGGTGAACTTAATGCAAATTTACGCATTGTAAAAGGTGCTTATAAGGAAGATGCGTCTGTTGCATTTCCAAATAAGGCTGACGTAGATAAAAACTTCCTACATCTCGCTCAGCAACATCTCGCCAATGGTCACTACACGGCAATAGCGACACACGACGAAGCAATCATTGAACAAATGAAACAATTTGTCGCATCGCAACACATTCCAAAAGACGCTTTTGAGTTTCAAATGTTATATGGGATTCGTCCTCAGTTGCAACAGCAGTTAGCTTTAGAAGGCTATAAGGTGCGTATTTACGTCCCTTACGGCGATGACTGGTATGCGTATTTTATGCGCCGTCTCGCAGAGCGTCCCGCGAATGTCAGCTTTGTCGTAAAATCTATGATCCACGCATAAGAAAAGGAGGAAATTGATGATGACACTCACACCATTCAAAAATGAACCTTTCGTCGATTTCAGTTTGCCAAAAAACGAACAAGCTATGCGTCAAGCCATTGAACAAGTTAAAAATCAACTTGGAAAATCCTATCCCCTAGTGATTAACGGGGAAGCGATTTTTACCGAAGAAACTGCCCCTTCTTATAATCCAGCAAAAAAAGATCAGTTGATCGGCACGGTAAGCCAAGCTGATCGCCAAGCGATTGATCAGGCAATCGCTGCAGCAAGTGAAGCGTTTGAGACTTGGCGCTATACGCCAGCTGAAGTACGTAGTAGCTACTTACTAAAAGCAGCAGCTGCAATTCGTAGGCGCAAGTTTGAATTTAGTGCATGGATGGTACTTGAAACGGGGAAGAGTTGGGCTGAGGCAGATGCCGACGTAGCAGAAGCTATTGATTTTATGGAATATTACGCCCGCGAAATGTTGCGTTTAGCAAACCCTGTTGCACTCGTTCCATACGAAGGTGAATTTAACCGGCAAGTCTATATTCCACTCGGTGTAGGTGTCATTATCCCGCCTTGGAATTTTCCGCTTGCGATCATGGCCGGTATGACGACATCAGCGATCGTTACAGGCAACACAGTATTGCTTAAACCATCGCCAAATGCACCTGTTATTGCCGCGAAGTTCGTAGAATTAATGCATGAACTCGGACTACCAAAAGGTGTTCTAAACTATGTGCCGGGTCGCCCTGAAGAAATTGGCGATTATATGACCGGTCATCCTTTGACACGGTTTATCTCGTTTACAGGCTCGCGTGACGTCGGTTTGCATATTGTCGAACACGCGAATAAGCGCGTCCCAGGTCAAAAATGGATCAAACGCGTCATTGCAGAAATGGGCGGGAAAGACGGCATTGTCGTCGATCGAGACGCTGATCTTGATGCAGCTGCCGCTGCGATTGTACAATCCGCATTTGGCTTTCAAGGTCAAAAGTGTTCTGCTGCCAGTCGAGCAATCGTCCATAAAGACGTCTACGATGAAGTTGTACAAAAAGTAGTCGCACTGACGAAATCATTGCCAATGGGAAATCCTGAAGACAATGTCTATGTGGGACCTGTCATCGATGAGAAAGCTTTCAAAAAAGTACAGCACTACATCGAAATTGGAAAAACCGAAGCAAAACTTGTCGCTGGCGGAGAAACAGGTCCAGATCACGGGTTTTTTGTGCAACCTACCATCTTCATTGACGCAAAAACAGACAGCCGGTTGATGCAAGAAGAAATCTTTGGTCCTGTGCTAGGCATCATGAAAGCGGACAGTTTTGAGGAAGCCATTGACCTTTTCAATTCCACTGAGTATGGGTTGACAGGCTCTGTATTTAGTCATGACGAAGCACATCTCGCCTACGCCAGTGAGCGAATGTTTTGCGGAAACCTCTATTTCAATCGCAAGTGTACAGGTGCACTCGTTGGCGTTCATCCTTTTGGTGGATTCAACATGTCTGGAACCGATTCAAAAACAGGAGGTCCAGATTATCTCCAATTGTTTATGCAGGCAAAAGTCGTCTCAGAAAAATTTTAATCAATCTCCCCTTTTGTCAGACGCCTTTGATTTTCATCTAGTCAAGGAATAAAAAGTAGCGCATAATGAGAATCGATGAGAACAAAATAGCGATCACACAGTTAGGGGTAGGAAAATGAACGTTCTGATTGGGTACGACGGCACGGAATCGGCAGATCAAGCACTGCGTTATGCATTGCGGACATTTGCGACAAATGACGCATTACAGGTTCACGTTCTATTTGTGGAATCAATCCCTTATGTCAATGGAGAGTTTGGTGTTTTACCTGTCCCCTATGACACAGAGAAAAATCGCGAATTGCTCGCAAAGGCAGATCAAATTTGCCAAGAGTACCACGTGAAGCCTACACTGCAATCCGAAATTGGAGTACCAGCAGACGTAATTCTCGATACAGCAAACAAATTACACGCTGAATTGATTGTGCTTGGCGCTCATAACAAGGGGGCACTAGAGCGTTTATTGCTTGGAAGTGTCAGTGAAGCAGTTACCCGTCGTGCGCATTGCTCTGTGTTAGTTGTACGCTAGTCTTCTTCTAAATGTGGCTAGATTCTCTTATTTTTGGCATGCTGCAAGCCATTTGTGCATAAGAAAGGACCACTGAGTTCAGGTGGTCTTTTCTTATGCACAACATCATTTTACAGCGAAAATAAGTTGACGTAAACGTAAATAAAAGATATATTTCGACTATAAGATAGGAGGGAAAAATGATCGAACGATCCTATTCGATTACTGAGTTAACAGAAATGTTTGACGTAACCTCACGGACTTTACGTTATTACGAAGAACTCGGTCTATTAAATCCTGAACGACGTGGTACGCAGAGACTTTATCACGATCGCGATCGAGTGCGCTTGCAATTAATTCTGCGCGGGCGTCGCCTTGGTTTTGGGCTGCAAGAAATCTCCGACATGCTTAGTTTGTATGATGCGGACCCGACAGAAGTTACACAGTTGCAGGCTGTTTTACAGCGTGGTGACGCCAAACTGCGAGAAATAGAAGCTCAAATTCGCGATTTGGAAGCTGTTCGTGCGGAACTGTTGGAAGTGCGTTCCCGCCTTGAGAAAACATTGGCACAAAAACAGAGAGGAGAACGTGAATGATGAATCACATCTCATATGCTTACGGACAAAACCATTTTGCACTTGACGATGATTTGCAGATCATTTTGCAGCATTACTGGCCAGAGTTTGCCGCACACAAAAAGGAACTTATAGAATTTGGCGCATATGCGGGTCGTGATATTTATGAAACCGTTTACCACGTAGATCATGATGCGAGACCCATTCTCATGACTCATGACCTCGATGGAAATCGCATAGATCGCGTACGTCTGAGTCCTGCACATCGCGCTGTCCTACAAAATACAGCACACATTAACCGTCCCCCATATGAAGGTGGGAGTTGGCACCATCATTTTGCACTTGGCTATCTAATTGGCGATCCAGGCATGTATTGCATCCTTACGATCACAGGTCAAACCGCATACGCCATTCACAAATACGCACCAGAGTTTAACCAAATAAAAGAACAACTTCTTCGTGGGGATGCATATGGAGCCACGTGGATGACAGAATCACAAGGAGGCAGCGATCTTGGGGCAAACACTGCGATCGCTTTCCCAGATGGAGATCACTGGCGACTCACAGCAGATAAGTATTTTGCAAGTGGAGCTGGACTCACCGATTACGCGATCACAACCGCCCGCCCACATGGAGCAAAAGCAGGCCCCAAGGGACTCGCCTTATTTTTATTGCCAAGAGTAAATAAGGAAGGTCAACTCAATTTTCACATTCGACGCCTAAAAGATAAAAGTGCGACGCGCTCCGTACCTTCTGGTGAAGCTGAGCTTAATCAAAGTGAAGCATACTTGATAGGAGAAGCAGAAAAAGGGATTTACTATACGCTTGAAAATTTAACAGTTTCACGTCTTGCAAATGCCATTGGCGCTATGGGAACCGCACGCAAAGCTCATCTTGAAGTTCTAGGAAGAGTGCAGCGCCGTCAAGCGTTTGGCAGTCTTTTACTCGAACATCCTCTGATTCGCCGCGATTTAACAGACCTTGCTGTGCGGTTAGCCGGTGGACTCGCACTTAGTTTTCACGCAATTGAGAAGTTTGATAAAGCTTGGGAAGCACGTCCTCCTTATACAAGTGCCTACCACTATGCACGTTTTCTTACGCATGTGGCAAAAAACAAAACTGCGAATCACGCGTCTGTCATGACGGCGATGGCGATGGAACTGTTTGGTGGCCTTGGGTTCCTTGAAGAATATGCAGTCGCTCACTGGCATCGCGAAGCACTCATCACGCCAATTTGGGAAGGCCCAAGTAACATTCAAGCACTCGACTTTCTTGAAACGATCAATAAACAACGCGCTCACGAATCCTACCTTACAGAGTTCATTCCTCTTCTTGAACAAGTGGGTACTCGGCACGCGAAGATTGCCAAAGAAACAATTGAATCTTCATTACAAAAACTTGCAAGTCTCTCACCACAACAGGCACAGTGGCATGCAAAACATGTACTTGACCAAATCGCCGACGCAACACAAGTCGCCCTTCTGTACGCGCTTGCTCATTCAGGGAATACTCGCTATGAAAAATTAGCGGAACTGTATGCAACACATTTTATCTTACATGAAGAATATCCAGACTGGGCACTTCAGGATCAGGCAATTTGGGGGGCGGGAATCGATGCGTAAAGGATTAATTCACGAAATTTTAGCGGATGCAGCATGGAATTTTCCTCATGTTGAAATCGTCAGCGGGAATATTCGTTCCACATACGCGAAGGAATGGGAGCGTGTACTGCAAGTAGCCGCTGGATTGCATCAACTTGGTGTGAGTAAAGGAACTGTCATCGGCGTGCTTGATGTAAACAGTTACCGTTATTTTGAACTTCAATTTGCAGTATCGTTGCTTGGAGCTATTATTCATCCACTTAACTTTCGCTTGCCCATGGAAGATCTCGCCTATACGGTACAACACGCGAGAGATGACGTTCTCTTTGTCCATTCCGGGTTTCAAGAAGTAGGCATAAAGCTCCGCCCCTACGTGAAGCACTTCATCTGGATGGACGAAGCTTTCCTTTCGATTGCTTTCTCCGAACACTCAGAGAACGATTTTACGTTTGAGCAAGTCATCGCCTTGGGTCAGACAGCCAATTTATCAAAAATTGAACTGTCCACTGCACAACTGCAAGACACCGATATTTACTCCGTTTTTTATACCACAGGAACAACAGGTCGTCCCAAAGGCATGCAATATCGACATCGTGATTTGCTTCATGCTTCCTTACAAATAGCTCATCATCTAACGATACACGAAACAGGAGCAAGATTGGCACATGGCGCTACAATTTTTCCCCTCATCCCCTTTTTCCACATTCATGGATGGGGCACGCCATTTTTTGCTCCTTACCTCGGAGCGAAGCTCGTTTTGCCTGAGCGCGCGAACGTGAAAGAACAATTAGCACTGATCAAACAGGAGAAAGTTTCTTGGAGTAATATGGTCCCTACTCAATTACACATGCTGTTGAACGAAGTTTTGCAAGAACAGGAACAGCAAGCTTTGCTTGCACTTCGTATTCTCACAGGAGGAAGTGCGCTACCAAGCGGCCTGGCCAGCCGGGCAAACGCGTTGGGTATCGAATTTTCATTAATTTACGGCGGTTCTGATCAATTGGCAACGGGAATTTCTGCCCTTTTAGAACCTGCTCTCACGTCTTTGCAAAAACGAGAGATTCTATCCACGCGAATTGTTCCATTACCGATGGTAAAAATTGATATTCGCGGAATCGATGGACAAACGGTCCCCAAAGATGGACATACCATCGGCGAAGTTTATGTGCAGAGTCCCTGGCTTCCTGACGGCTATCTGAATGATGAAAAGCGCTCACAATCTGCATACATCGATGGGTGGTTTCGCACAGGAGACCTTGCAGTATGGCATGAAGATCATACTTTCCATGTGCTCGATCGTCAAAAAGATGCAGTCAAGAGCGGTGGGGAGTGGATCGCGACAAGTGTCATCGAAGCTGTTCTCTCCGAATTAGAAGGTGTAAATGCTGTTGCTGTCATCGCCCAAACAGATGAGCACTGGGGGGAGCGCCCTATCGCAGTCATTGAATCAAGTACCTCCCTAAGTACTGAAACAGTCCGCGATCACCTTTTGCAAGCCGTTCAAGCAGGCCGCCTAGCAAAATTTTGGATCCCTGATCGTATCCTTTTCATTCCTTCCATGCCTATGACAAGTGCTGGAAAGATTCACAAGGCGGTATTGCGTCAACAACTCGCGGAACAGATTGAAGACTCATAAAAAGTGTCCGAATTTCATCACTTATGATATAATTCTTTTCAATTCTACTAAACTGTATCAGATGTTTTCAATCCATTGTTCAGGTCACTTGATCAAAGCAGAAAAGAAGGTGGCTCCTTGCAAGTCTCTATTTTTATTACCTGTCTGATTGACACGATGTTTCCCGATGTCGCGGAGAGTCTTGTCCGCTTATTGCAACGACAAGGCATTCAAGTGCAAGTCCCCCGGGGACAAACATGTTGTGGGCAACCAGCATTTAATTCTGGGTATTGGGAAGAAGCTCGTGAAGTAGCTAAAACGTGGATCAATGCATTTTCTGACAGTGATTATATTGTCTCTCCTTCAGGCTCCTGCGGCGCTATGATTCATCACAATTACCCCATGTTATTTAAAGACGATCCAAAACGCCTCGCACTGATTGAAAAGTTGAAAGCGCGCACATTTGACTGGACACAATTTTTCGTCGATATCTTACAAGTTGAAGACCTAGGTGCCTCTGCGAATGTAAGAGCTACCTATCACCCTTCTTGTCATGCAACCCGCTTGCTTGAACTTCACAATGCTCCACAGCGTCTTTTACAGCATGTACGTGGATTAACCTTGGTCGATCTGCCATTTGCTGAGCAGTGTTGCGGTTTTGGCGGCACATTTTCCGTAAAAGTCCCAGCCATCTCGACAGCAATGGCTACTGATAAAGTAACCCATATTGCTAAGACACAGGCACAAGTTGTGCTTGGACTCGATATGGGCTGCTTGATGAACATCGCAGGCCGTATGAAGCACATGCAAATGGAAATCCCCACGATGCATCTCGCACAGTTTTTAGACCGCGCTACATCAGGCGTTCCTATTCTTGAAAAAGCGGGTGATCGCATATGAATCCACAGTTTGACGCGCGAATTCGAGCCGCTTTAAAGGATGAAAACTTACATGTCGCCCTACAAATTTCCACAGATCGTTTGCGTGAAAAAAAAGCAGAAGCTGTTGCTAAGATTGATTTTGAAGCGTGGCGTGAACGTGGACGAGAAATTCGTGCACATGTAATTGCCCATCTCGATTTTTACCTTGGACAACTTGCACATCAAGTGAGAGAACGCAAAGGACATGTGCATTTTTGTTCTGATGCAAATGCAGCAGTGCAAGTCATCCGCGAAATTGTGCACATGCATCAAGGAAAAAAAGTCATCAAATCTAAATCTATGGTCACAGAGGAATTGCACCTTAATCAAGAACTGATGCGAGATGGCATTGAGGTCGTGGAGACAGACTTAGGAGAATATATTATTCAGTTAGCTGGTGAAACTCCTTCTCATATTATCGCTCCTGCAATCCATAAAAAGCGTGAACAGATCGCCGACTTATTTAGTGAAGTTGCAAATCAGCCAATTGCATCTGATACGCCTAGTTTAAATGCCTTCGCACATAAGATTCTGCGCGAAAAATTCATTCAAGCTGATATTGGAATTACTGGTTGCAACTTTGCAATCGCAGAGACAGGAACCATCTGCCTTTTTACAAATGAAGGAAATGGTAGGATGGTCACTACGCTGCCTCCTGTTCACATTGCAGTGATGGGAATGGAACGCATCTTACCGAGTCTAGAAGATCTCGAAGTGTTTATGAATCTTCTGCCGCGCAGTGGTACGGGTCAAAAGTTAACAAGTTACGTATCTCTTATCACAGGCCCAGCAGATGTACAAGAACTTGATGGTGCCCATGACTTTCACCTTGTCATTCTCGATAACCACAGGAGTCGCTCATTAGGAGATCCCGATTTTCAAGATGTTTTACACTGTATCCGCTGTGGTGCCTGTTTAAATGTTTGCCCTGTCTATCGACAAATTGGCGGTCATGCGTATCAATCTGTTTACTCAGGCCCAATTGGAGCCGTTCTCACTCCGCTCTTGCGTGATGATCCAGAAGCTGCCGACCTGCCATATGCGTCAAGTTTATGCGGCGCTTGTTATGAATCATGTCCAGTAAAAATCCCGCTCCATGACATGCTCGTAAAACTTAGGGCTCGAAATGTCGCACGCGGTCATACCTCATCCCTCGAACGAGTCGCCTTTCGAACTTATCAGCATGTTTTTACACGCGCAATAAACTATCGTTTAGCAGTTCGCTCTCTGCGCACCGTACAAAAATGGTTTTTGAAAAATGATGAATTCCCCTCTTCCATGCCTGGCCTATCAGCTTGGACAAAAACGCGCAGCTTACAAGGAATGAGTCCGCTCACTTTTCGCGAACGATTTGCACAAGGGCTTACGATCGATCAGATTACAGCACAGCTATCCAACAGTCAAAAAGGAGATTAAAAGATGAACGCGAACGATGAAGCTACATTTTTATCAAATATCGCTCAGCGTCTCGGGCGCAATGAGCCGCTTCAAGTGGCCCCAAAACGCGCATACCGAGGAAGTGAAGGATTACAACACAGCTTACTCCCAAGCGAAATCACTGAATCCAATCAAATTCTTCAAAAACAACTTCAAGGAATTCCTTTATCTATCAAAGAACAAAATCAACTTGCTGATGTTTTTTGTAAGTCCCTTGTAGAAATTGGCGGACATGCAAAAATCATCACCAAGGATCAAGTCACAATCGCTTTGCAAGATATTTTCTTGATGCATCGCCCGACATCTGTGCTCGCTTGGAAGGATCCTCTTCTTGATAAACTAGGAATTCAAAAAATCACACAGAACTACTCACTCAAATTCGACGTATGGAGTGATTCATCAAATATAGATAAGGAATCCATCGCAAAAGCTGAACTTGGTATCACTTCTGCTGACTATGCAGTTGCTGAAACTGGATCGCTTGTATTGATCGGCTCACAGACGCACGGCCGTTCCGTAAGCCTTTTGCCCGCAACCCACGTCGCGTTTGTACCCCTTTCACGCCTTCATCTGCGCGCCGCAAGTGTACTTTCTGAACTGCGAACAAACCGGATGCCAAGTAGTGTCAACTGGATCACAGGACCCAGTCGCACCTCAGATATTGAGATGGATTCAACAATTGGTGTTCATGGTCCAGCACATGTCTATGTATTTCTTATGCTCGACGAAAAGGACGATCAGCTATAGCTGGCTATCTCTTAGTAAAAGAAAGGAAATGGGAGAGCATTGTTAAGCTCCCCCTTCCTCGTCATCCACTATGTGTATTCGATCCTCGCCCAACCTCTCAATCGCCTGTCCCTCAGGAAGTGCTTCTACCTCACTTAGCTTGCGAGAAATGACACGGGTTCTTCGCTCAACCTGACCAAAATCCGAACTAGCTGCATCAATTTTCTTTTTCACCTTCGCAAGTACATCACCAAATTTACTGAATTCTGTTTTCACTGCAGCTAACGTAGTCCAAACCTCGGAAGAACGTTTTTCAATGGCTAAGGTACGAAAACCCATTTGTAAACTGTTTAAAATTGCAGCGATCGTCGTTGGCCCTGCAACCACAACTCGCGCTGTGCTTTGCAATTCTTCAAGTAACCCAGGCCTGCGAATGATTTCTGCATATAGTCCCTCTGTAGGTACAAAAAGGATTGCAAAATCAGTAGTATACGGAGGACAGACATATTTTTCACGAATTTTCTTTGCTTCCTCTCGAACACGGCGTTCGAGTGCTTTCCCTGCTTCCTCCATCTGCCCAAGATCCCCTACATCTTGCGCATCCATTAGACGTTGATAATCTTCAATCGGAAACTTTGCATCAATTGGCAGCCAGACTGGGGATTCATCGGAACGTTTTCCAGGCAAACGCAAAGCAAACTCGACACGATCTTGGTGTTCTGGATGAACGGCGACATTTGTCGCATACTGATCAACCGTCAAAATTTGTTGCAACAACGTCCCCAACTGGACTTCTCCCCAAGTCCCTCGTGTTTTGACATTCGTCATGATCCGTTTTAAATCGCCGACTCCACCTGCAAGCGTCTGCATTTCACCGAGACCCTTGTGCACCTGTTCTAATCGCTCAGACACTAATTTAAAAGAATCACCTAAACGCTGTTCCAGCGTAGCATGCAACTTTTCATCAACTGTAAGACGCATTTGTTCTAACTTTTGCTCGTTGTTTAGCAGTAAGAGATGCAGGCGCTGTTCAAGCGTTTCTTTTACTGTGTGTAAGCGCGCCTCTGTCACTTCTGTTACATGATCCAATCGATGAGCGAGTTCCATACGCTGTTCCTGAGATGCTTTCCCTAATATTTGTGTAATTCCTTCAAGATTTTTTTGCAAGCTGATGGATTGTCGTTGTACAGCATCATGTAACGCTTTATCGTGGCGCTCTAAGATTCTTCCGATCTCTTCGCGATCTCGACGCGCAGATTCCAACATTTCTGTACGATTACGGGGAAATTCATCACGCATTTCACGAATTAACAAGTCAAGTTCATGTGTTGTTGGTCGATTCGTTTTTAACTTTGTTAAAAAGAAATAAATCAAAATACCTTGCATAAGAAAAACAATCCATAATAATGCTGTATTCACAAGGTTTCGTCCCCTATTTTTCTATCTATATTCTCTATTTCTGAACGTTTGTGTTGGGGTAATGGATCGACGGACAACCCATACTCCATGCAAACACGAGTTACCGTATCCTGGAATGCTGCACCGTGACCGCTTTGCCACAAACGCAGCAGATCCGCTGTAATTAAGTTCTTTAAACTCTCATGCTTCATTTTCGTTGATCGATCGAGGCTCAGAATTTCCTTTCGTATATTTGCCAGATAACTCGCTAATTCACCAAGTTCTTGTGGAAGATACTCCTCTATATATTCACGTAATGCGCGCGTCAGTGCAGGACTTTGCCCAGAAGAGCCAATTGCTACTTGGATCTCACCACGACGAATGACCGCTGGAACCAAGAATGTACACAATGTGGGATCGTCACTCACATTCACAAAAATACCATGCTGCTTTGCGTCACGTGCAACCTGCGCATTCACTGACGCGTCATTTGTCGCTGCAAATACGAGTCGCTTCGCAGCAAGATCTTTCACATGATACGTTCGTGCTACATGTAACAGCGCTTGGCTATCGCGTAAATCAGCGAGTTCTGTATGTAAACTTGGACTGACTACAGTTATTTTCGCTCCTGCCTCAATCAAGGTTCGCACTTTGCGCAAGGCGACTATACCACCCCCAACAACCAGACAAGGCTCACCTTGCAAATCTAAAAAAGCACTATAAAAGGACACGCTTTTCGTTCCTCCTGCCCAACTTCTTTAAAACTCCATCTCGAATCAGCGCTCGTTTGACTTTGACTTTTCCCGAAAAACGAGAGGACTGTTTTGATATTCAATGTCTGCAAAGTGATCTCGCGCATTTATTGCCCGGGCAAGCACAAATAGCAAATCAGATAAGCGATTCACATATTGCAGTGTTACGGGATGAATTTCTTCTTCCTGCATCAATTGCACAATTCGACGCTCTGCCCTTCTCACAACGGTACACGCCACATGCATCGAAGCTGCCGCGCGATTCCCCCCGCGCAACACAAACTTTGTTAGGCGATCCGCCTGTTCTTTGTAGGTATCAATGAGTGGTTCAAGTTTCGCCGCAGCATCAAGAGCCGTGCGATAAGGTCGCTCCACTGCAACAGGACGAGCGAGATCAGCCCCTACGTCCCATAGCGTCTGCTGTACTTGCCGCAGAATCTCTAAAATATCCTCATCGCGCTGAGGTTGAAGTTCTGCTGCCGCAAGTCCAATAAATGCACCCGCTTCATCAATAGCACCATATGCTTCGATTCGTACATTATTTTTAAATCGACGCTCCCCACCCACAAGGGCAGTCTTTCCTTTGTCGCCGCCGCGCGTATAAATTCTCATCCTTCTGACCTCCTCTATAAACGTTTAGAAGAAAGCATTTGGTAAATCGCCTCCATATTGAGATGTTGACGAACGATTTCGGCTAAGCGATCATACGCTGCTTTTCGCACATCTCTCGTGACTACCGTCTGCTCTTTTGCAGTCCATCCCCGGCGCACACGCAAGCGATTAAGCCAAACGGTTCGAAAGTCGTCATTATGCAAGATTCCATGCAAGTATGTGCCAATCTGACTACCATCTGCCGATTGTGCTCCATCAGCTGAGAGTAAATTTTCACGCTCACTGTGAGCGAAAGCAAATATCTGCTGAGATCTCATCGATGTTTTCCCCATATGAATTTCATATCCAGTCACAGCAATTCCTGCGTATGGACCTTGCAACTCACCTACAACTAATTCCGTGCGCTTTTCATCGGAAATGACCGTATCACAGTCAAACAATTCAAGGCCAGCAATCGCATTTTGACTTGACTCGTGATGATGTGGGTCACGCACTTGCTGCCCTAACATCTGAAAGCCACCACAAATGCCAAGAACGTATGTACCTTTCTGTACGCGCTCCCTTATTGCTGATGCGAGTCCTGATTCCTTTAGCCAACGCAAATCTTCCATTGTATTTTTTGTTCCCGGCAAGATGATCGCATCGACGTGCTGCAGATCGTTCGGATGGTCACAAAAATTCACTACGACATCAGGTTCAAGAAAAAGTGGGTCAAAGTCTGTAAAGTTCGCTAAATGGGGGAACGCAATTACAGCAATTTGCAACACCTGCTCTGAAGACGCTTCAAGGGAGAACTCCCTTGGCATACGATACCGCTCTGATTCTAATCCAAGTGAATCTTCTTCCTCAATTCCCAAGTCTGAAATGTGCGGAATCACACCAAGTACAGGAACTTTTGCATATTCTTCAAGCAAATGTACCCCCTCTTCAAACAAGGCCGGGTCTCCTCGAAATTTGTTGATGATAACACCCTTTACACGCGCGCGCTCTTGCGCAGTTAACAGATGTAACGTTCCAACAACAGAAGCAAAAACGCCACCTCGATCGATATCTGCCACAAGCAAAACATCGGCATCCGCCATCATCGCAGCTCGCATATTCACAATGTCGCGCGCTTTTAAGTTCATCTCAACGGGACTTCCTGCTCCCTCCATCACAATCACTTCATAGCGCTCTTGTAGAAACTGAAAGGATTCCGTCACAGCCGTCCAAAGCTCTTCTTTATTGCTCTGAAAGTAAGTGCGTGCAGACACTGTATCTTTGACTTTCCCTTGCACGATCACCTGAGAACGCGTAACTCCAGTAGGTTTCAGCAGTACCGGATTCATATGCTCACTTGGTAAAATTCCGGCGGCTTCTGCTTGTACAGCTTGTGCACGGCCAATTTCTCGACCAGACGGAGTAACTGCCGAGTTCAATGACATATTTTGCGCTTTAAAAGGAGCTACACGATAACCATCTTGTGCAAGGATACGGCAAAGCGCTGTACAAAGTGTACTCTTTCCAACGTTTGAAGCCGTTCCAAGCAACATAATGCTTCTTGCCCCCGCCTTGGTTCGCATGAATCACTCCCCCTTAGCGGCAACAGTCCGTGTTTTTTGATAAACCGCACAAGCGTGGATAAAGCGCTGGACAACCGCAGGATTTGAAGCGAAGTGCAGATGTGTATAGCCTGCTACAAGTGTATTTGTAGAGAACCCATCCACCTTTTTCCCGCGCAATCCTTTCACTTCATAAGCGTATGGCGGGGAATCCAGCTCATAGGTGAGAGTTGAATAGTGAAATTCATGTCCTTTTACCGTTTCACCCTGTGCCAATAACAAGTGATCGACGAGCGCTGTCGCTTCTCGATACCCTAATGCTGCTAAATTCTCTTGCATCTTAACTGTTGCAGGGATAACGCCAACCATCGGATGCCGTTTCCCCGCTCGATCAACAATTTCCTTCGCTAAAAACATGTATCCTCCACACTCTGCAAAGGTCGGCAATCCACCCTTGATTTTCCCATACAATTGCAACAAAAGTTCTGTACGTGCGCTCAAATCTCCCGCGAATTCTTCAGGAAATCCACCACCGATATAAAGTCCATCCACATCATCAGGAAGTAAATCCCCCGCAAGTGGAGAGAAATAATGCAAGTCTGCTCCAGCTAACTCTAAGAGTTCTAAGTTTTCCGGGTAATAAAAATTAAACGCAGCATCTTTAGCAATCGCGATTTTTACTTGTGTTTGTTTTTCCTTTTTAGTAAAAATTACTGCGGAAGGCTCACTGAGCGCCGATGCCCCTTGCGCAATCTCAAGTAATCGAGCAACGTCTACCGACTCTTCAATACGCTTTGCCAAAAGATCAAACAGTGGGCTGAGTTCCCCCCGTTCAAGAGCTGGAATTAAGCCTAAATGTCGCTCTGGAATTGCGACGTCTGCCATTTTAGGAAGATATCCGACCGTGGGTACATTGCATTCTTGCTCAATCGCCGTTTGAACGATGCGATAATGTCCAATACTTCCCACGCGATTGACAAGGACTCCTGCGATCGGTACGCTCTCAAGCAATTTTTGAAACCCTAGAACAAGCGCCGCAGCACTACGTGCCATGCCACTTGCATCAATCACTAAAATGATAGGCGACTGCAACAAAAGGGCAAGCTCCGCACTGCTCCCGACATTCTCTTTGACATCACGCCCATCATAGAGCCCCATAACCCCTTCAATGACAGACAGATCTGCATCCGCACTCGCACGCCAAAAAATTTCACGCACGCCGTCTTCGCCTACCATAAATCGGTCTAAATTGCGCGCAGGTCTATGGGTTACAGCCGTATGATAACTAGGATCGATATAATCAGGTCCTGCTTTAAACCCTTGTACAGCAAGTCCTCTTTTTCTGAGCGCAGCGAGTAACCCTAAAGTGAGAGTTGTTTTCCCTACGCCAGAGTGCGTCCCGGCAAGTAACAGCCGCGGTCGCAAAGCCGTCTGGGACGAAAACTCAGCCACCGATTGAAGATTTATCTCACGTGACATGGACAGCCTCTCCTTCGTTCTCCTCTGCAAATGAAACGGCATGCACGACATGTGGCTGTTTTCGCGGCATCAGCATAAAGACAACCCCTAGTGCGAGCAGAACAAACACTGCGTAATCTGACCAAGGAGAAATCACTTGGGGACTTAGTACCAAAAACGCGATCAACACAGCCCCTAAATAAAGCGTTGTAAACATCGAGCCCACGCGCATCACGCGGTGCGCGTGCCACGTCATATCTCCAATGTGACGTTTGCGATGCATCTTCCATAAAAAGATTGACGCCGTCAAACTATCCAACGTAAATTCAAGCGTCAAAAAGAACCCTGCCGCTGAAAGGACAACTGCAAAAAACGTCTCCAAGGAACTCGCAAATAACTGCAACATCGTGATCAACCACAAGACGATAAACACAACAAGCGTAGCTACCACAGGCGAGCCTCGCCGATTTAAACGCGCAAATGACTGCGGCAGCAAGCGATCGCGCCCCATTGCATAGAGCGCCCGAATCAAAATGTATCCCGTCAACCAGAGCGAACCTGCTGTCGAGGCTAAAATCGGAATCAAAATCGATTGACGAACGGCCGCGGGCAAAAACGGCGCCAAGTGATTTGTCCACGCCACCATTGGATCTGGTGAATTGGCAAGCGCTACAAGCGGCGTTTCCCCGATGATCAGTGGAAATAGCACCGCGTAGATCAACAGTGCGACAAAAGCTCCGATAATGCCGCCAAGCCCGGGATCCTGCTTTGGTTTTGCAGATTCTTCTGATGCGTAACTGTCAATCTCCCAGCCGTCAAGAATCGTCGTTGCAACAATCATCGTAAGCAAAATCCCTGCTACAGGAAACTTCCCTCGCCATACCGGAAAGTGAGCATGCGGCAACATAAAGGCTCCAAGTCCGGCAAAGACGAGCAAAAACAGCACTTCCACGACCAAAAAGACTTGTGTAATGCGCGCTGTCGGCCGCGCCCCAGAAAGGAGCGGAACCGACGCAAACAACAGCCAAAATGTGCTGATCGCAAACTCTACCCACACATTGTTTTGCCAGCCCGGATGCAAAAGTGCAATCGTATACTGCGCAGCCGGAATCACAATCGGGGGCAACGAGGTAAAATATGCAAGAATGATTACCCACCCTTGAAAACGACTCGCTTGAGCGCCCATGACGCGCGCAGACCAGTGGTATGACGCGCCAGAATGCGGGAAATGTTGATTGAGTACACGAAAAATAAAAGCAGAGAGGAGAAAGGGGATCGCTACTAAAACAATGGCCAGCAAACTGTAAATCCCACTATAGGCCACCATCACGCCAGCTGCCGCAGAAATACTAAATGCAGGGCCAACACTCGAAATTGACAAACTACTTAGATCAAACAGCGAAAAAGTTTGACGCAATCTATGATGTTCATGCTTTAACTTCGTTTCCAAACCCACTCACCCTCCGTCCTTTTCTTCTCTCAGCCCGAGTTTCTCACATACTTTTACGTTGAAGCCGTGAAATTCATACGCTCGTCCTCTTGCATCTCATGTGTAATCAAAGAAACGGAAACAGTGACATTCCCGGATTTTACTTTTTCTACAATCCAATCAGAAGCTTGCGCAGATAGCCGCGCTGCAGGTTCACTTACGCCATAAGCACCAACATAACGAAAGACTGTATCTGAAGGATGGGGCAGTTCCACAGTATTTAACTCTTGCGCGGAATAAGTTACGAGCGGCCAATGATATTTTTCACAGACAGCCAATAATCCTGGTTCGTCGGCTTTTTTGTCAATCGTGGCGAGATTGCGCACACTCTGCCAGGCAAGCCCTCTTTCATGTAAGGTCGCAAGGATCACTTGTTCGATTTCTTGTTCAGATGTATTGCGATTGCAACCGATGCCTACCACTAAAACTTTAGGACGATATAAAACAGCAGAAGTAGAAATGATATCCATTAACTGTTGCGAAAGCAGACGATGAGTGACGATGAGTGCCGCATGAAATGGATGTTCAAGGATCTGTTCAGCCTTTGATAAGACACGAATGTGCTTGGGAAGAGGCTTTTCATAAGTCCACCAATCGCGTTCCCCTGATTCCTGCACAAACAAAACGGGCTCTTCATTGACAACAGCCGCACTTACCTTTGTAACATTCTCCCATAGATCGATTTTCCAGCCATGTACCCTCCCGAGTAAATCCACTGCGATCGTCTCTGAAACGTCAGAGGCAGTTGTAATCACAGGAAGCGCATCAAGCATCTTCGCAACCGTTCGAGTTAATTCATTGGCTCCGCCCAAATGTCCCGAGAGCACACTGATCGCATAAGTGGCACGATCATCAATCACAACTACAGCCGGATCGGATTTTTTATCTTTTAACAGCGGAGCAATCATTCTCACCATCGCACCCAGCGAGATGATACTAATTATCCCTTCATACTGTGCAAACAGCGTAGGAAGAAGTTGCATGACTGGTTCTGAAAACGTCTGAATCGCTACGTTTGCTTCGTCTCCCTGAGCAAATTTTTGCGGATAATACACGTCTACTTCTGTCCATTTGGCTTGCAATCTGCGCGCAATCGCTGTCCCATGCTTTGTTATTGCGACAATAGCAAACCGTTTAGTCACTCGCAGCCACTCCCTTGCGATAGCGGTGCGTAAATGTCTTATCGTATAATTTTGAGCGATGTTCCGTAGAACTTAATAACTGAGGATCTAACGCCCATCCTGCGAGAATCATGGCGTGACTAGAAATGTGCGCATCCCCCATCGCGCGCACCATATGGCTAAGTGTAGTGCGGATGATTTTTTGCTCTGGCCATGTCGCTTTTTGTACGATCGCAACGGGTGTTGTTTCCTTCCAGCCGGCTGCAAGTAGTTCCTCAACAATCGTTTTTGCAAGTGTGGCGGAAAGATAAAAAGCCATCGTGCAATGATGTTCAGCCAGTGACCGCAGTTGTTCACGCGGCGGCATGGGAGTACGCCCCTCTACACGCGTCAAAATCACCGTTTGCGTAAGATCAGGGACGGTCAGTTCCGCAGACAGTGCGGCTGCGGCAGCAAATACTGAACTGACCCCCGGAATAATTTCAAATGCGACTTCTGCTTGTGTAAGCATTGCCATCTGCTCCAAAATAGCCCCATATACAGCTGGATCACCGGTATGTACACGCGCCACGCTCGCACCATTTTGCACGTGATCAATCATCAGATCTACAATTTGCATCAGATCAAGACCCGCGCTTTTGATGATTGTAGCCTGTGGTTTGGCATTTGCAATAAGCGCTTCTGATACGAGACTGTCAGTGTAAAGAATGACATCTGCAGTTTGTAAAATGCGCAACCCTTTTACTGTGATGAGTTCTGGATCACCAGGACCTGCCCCCACGATATACACCTTTGGCTCTAGCACGTCTTTTTCACCACCATCAACGTTAGATAATTCAGTTCTGCACCCTTTAAATCCAAGACATTGCGCCACACAACTTCTTCGCTTGAAGTCACTTTCGTAACAACCATTGCATGTTCGGCTAAATTCATCGATTCAAGCAGAGAAATCATCGGATCGAGAACCTTAGCAACTTTTAGAAATACAACACAGTCATGATGTACAAGTTGTGCGCGCATATCTTCCATTCGATCCGTTGCAGGCACAATTGCCACGACTTCATCGCCGTCCGCAAGCGGTACATCAAGTCTTGCAGCCGCCGCGTTGATAGAAGAAACACCAGGCACAGTAATTATGGTGGTTTCAGGAAGGCGTGATTTTAATCGTCTTGCCATGTGAATAAACGTGCTGTAAAGCATTGGATCGCCTTCTGTGACAAAAGCGACGTCGCGCTGCTGCAATAAGTGTGCACACACCTCATCCACGGTGCGATCCCACTGCGCAGAAAGTTGCTCTTGATCCCTCGTCATCGGAAAAACCAGTCCGAGCATTGTTTTCTCACTTGGATCAACATATAATTCAACGATGTCAAGCGCATAACTGCGACCCCCCATACGCTTTTTGGGATATGCGATCACTTGACATTGCTTTAAATAGCGAAACGCCTTAATCGTAATCAGTTCTGGATCGCCAGGACCTACCCCAATTCCATAAAGTGTACCCGTCCTGCCTTCACTCACTGTTGTCATCGTCCCTCTCCTCGACCCGTGAACCTGTAATCAAATACACGGGGTTCATGCCTTCAAATCGCGTCAAGTGTAAGATCGGTTTACTGCGCGATGTTTGCACAAGTGACACAGATACCGCAAACTGCAGTTCGCGTAAGGTCTCATAAGCTGTCGCCAAAGTTTCAATGGTCACCGCATTTACTACAATCCGACCACCCGCACGCAACCGCGCTGCGCAAAGTTGTAACAATTCGCGAAGCTCTCCTCCACTGCCGCCAATAAAGACAGCATCAGGATCTTCAAACTGATCAAGTAAAGCTGGCGCGCGTCCAAGTACTGCGACAAAATCCGTTCGAAATTTGACCTGGTTCGCCTGCAAGTTGGCGAAGTCTTCCTCATTTTTTTCAATCGCATAAACACGCAAATCAGGAGTTTGTAAAATCGCTTCAATCGAAACGGATCCTGTGCAAGCGCCAATATCCCATAAAACACCACCCGGTTGCAGTTGCAACTCAGCGAGGCTAAGCACACGAATTTCTCGCTTTGTAATCAGGCCGCGATCAGGTTTTCGCTGTATAAACTGCCCATCGTCAATCCCTAAATGAGTGCGAAAAGGTCGTGTCTTAGGATCTCGTTGCAAAAGCACCACATTTAACTCTGAAAAGGTTTTTTCAGCCATCTCGGCAAGTTCGTACCAACCAGTTCGCTCATGCTTAGAACCCAGATTTTCAGCTACAAATGCACGATACTCTCTCATCTCATACCGCATGAGATATTTTGCTATCGCACTTGGCGTATTGGTAGGATCCGTTAGAATTAGGACCTTATCACTCGCATTCACGCGCTGAGCAAGTCCATGCATCGCACGTCCATGAAGACTAACCCAACTTGCGTCGCTCCAGCTTTCTTGACAGCGAGCAAAAGCTAGTTGAAGAGAACTTACATACGGGGTAATCGAGACACGCTCAGGTCCAAACTGTTTAGCCAAGTATGAACCAATACCAAAAAAATTTGGATCCCCGGAAGCGAGGACGACGACTTTACGTCCTTCCCCCTCCTCTTTTATACGTGCAATGAGGTGTGTCAGCGATCCCTTGATTTCAAGCGTTTGCTTTGCAAAATGCGGAAAAAAAGAGAGATGCCGCTGTCCACCAACTAGCAAGTCAGCGTCCAGAATCTCGGCAATCGTTTCTTCTGGAAGCTGACTTGCCCCGTCATCACCAATTCCCACAACCCGAATCCACTTCTCCTTCAAATGTCGCCCCTCCCAGTTCCTCTCCACTCATTGTGACAAGTTGCGTCACAATCGTTGCTCCGCCGTCAATCTCTTTAGAAATCTGGCGACAACAGTGAAGACTCAAGTGCGAAAAAAATTGCGGATATCCCCACTCCAGCATCCAATCTCCCACTTGCATCGCGGTGTTTGCTTGGCGAATTTGCTCACAAAGAGCAGGCGGTACACCACTTTCATCTGCAACTTGTGCCAAAAAATCAAAATCAACAGGAGCACTTTTCGCATGCACCATCATGACACCTTGTGCAATTTTAGAAAATTTCCCCATCATTCCAACAAACCGCAAATCGCGAAATCCCTGTTTTTTTGCTTGTTTCGCCGAAAACCCTACAAAATCCCCCATTTCAATAAAGCAGTCTTCTGGTAGCTCTTTGTATATGCGCATCGCAAATTTTTCGCTTCGTCCGCCTGTGGTCAAAACAACAGCCGTTCGCCCCTGTTCTTTTGCCACGCGCAACCCTTGTACAATACTTGCTCGATAGGAAGAAGTAGAAAACGGAACGACCGTTCCTCGCGTCCCTAAAATCGAAATGCCCCCGATAATTCCAAGTCGCGCATTGAGCGTCTTTTTTGCTATCTCTTCACCATCAGGAACAGAGATTACCACGCGCACACCTCGTTTGACGCCATAGGCCTGCATCACATCTTCCACAGCCTGTAAAATCGTGCGCCGCGGTACAGGATTGATCGCAGCTAGTCCAACCGCAACAGGGAGCCCAGGCTTCGTCACACGCCCCACACCAACGCCGCCGTCCAATTCAATCCCTTGTTTTTCCGAAAAAGAAACGGTTGCGACAATTTTTGCGCCATGTGTTGCATCAGGATCATCGCCTGCATCTTTAATCGTAGCGGCTGTTGCAAAATATTCGTTAAAAGCGACATCTTGCAGCGAAAATGTGACAGCATCTCCAATAGGTAATACAGTTTCAACTTCTTCAATCGGTTTTTGTGTGATGAGCATCAGCATAGCTGCCTTTGCACACGCAGTCGCACAAGCACCTGTCGTGTACCCGTGTCGCAAGGGTCGATCAGGAACTTCAAGCATCTCAGACACGTGCTTCACCTGCAGGTTGATCGCTTTGAACCGCTAACAAAGACAGGGCGTTAATCGTCGCCACCGCTACCGGACTTCCACCTTTTCTCCCGCGATTCGTAATATAAGGGATATCAAGTTTCAGCAACTCTTCCTTCGACTCCGCTGCAGAGACAAAGCCAACCGGGACACCCACAATCAAATCCGGTTTAGCAATCCCGGATTTGACCATAGAAATTAGCTCAAGCAGTGCTGTCGGGGCATTGCCAATTGCGTAAATGCCCCCTTTGTATGTGCGAGCTGCTTTACGCATGGCCATAATCGCTCGTGTTACCCCTGTTGCTTTTGCCTCTTCAGCTACATCCGAATCAGAGATATGTACAAACACATCGGATCCAAAGCGACTCAGGCGCGGCTTACTAATGCCCACTTGCACCATCTGAACATCGGCAATGATTGGACGACCTGCTCGAATTGCTTGAATACCAGCTGCGATCGCTTGCGGATGAATAGCAACACTGCGACCTAAGTCAAAATCTGCAGTTGCGTGAATAATTCGCTGTATGACAGTGAACTGTTCAGGCGTGAAGTCATGCGCACCAAATTCTTGGGCAATGATCGCAAAGCTCCTTTCTTCAATTTCCATCGGAGCAATGGTAATCGGTTGAAAATCATTCGGATGCGACATCATAAGCCTCCTTATCGGTTTTTCTATTTAAATCACCAGAGACACCCTTAATTTTTTGCAGGGCTGTAGTGATTTCATCGACAGAAGAGTAACTGTTTCCATACTCGACGTTTGGACGACCGATGACAATAATCGAGATACCGAGATCAACAGCTGCCTGGATCTTTTCATCGACAGCACCCACTTCACCACTTTCCTTTGTAATCATCACAGTCGTTTGGTAATGACGATATAGAGCTTGATTTAGTTCGTAAGAAAAGGGCCCTTGCATTGCAATAATATTCTTTTGCGCAATGCCTAACTGCTCGCACAGTTGCATATTCTCTAGACGCGGAAGCAAACGAATCACTAATCGAACATCTTCAATCGGTAAAAGGCGATGTGCAAAAATACCGAGCGTCTTTGCTCCCGTCGTAAGCATCACACTGCCCTTTAATTCAGCTGCATAGTCAGCCGCCTGCTCATAGCTGTCTGCAAGAATAATCCCTTGTCTCCCTGAGAAGTCTAGACCAGCCCGTTCATAGCGCAGATAGGGCACTCCCAACCTTTGTGCAGTTGCCATCGCCGTTTCATGTGCCTCCCTAGCAAACGGATGGCTAGCATCAACTACCGCTTCTGCATTGTACTTCTTGATTTCCTGTTCCATGGAAATAGCATCTAAACGACCAACACGCACAGATAGACCCACTTCACGCAAACTCTGCGCCGCACTTTCTGTGACAACACTCGCGATCACAGGGTATCCCATATCTCGCAAATGCACGCCGAGTTCACGCGCATCACTCGTACCTGCCATTAGAAATAGCACGCGCAAGCTCCTCTCTTTACGTACCGCAAACTGTATCCACAACAACGGGCGCTGTTGTTTTGTCATAAGAAAAACCTGCAACAATTCCTACACGGGCAAAGAATTTGTGAAAACGCTCGCTAGGAAATGCTTGCTCACTGTATTCGTTGACAATTTGTTCAACGAGGTTCACGATTTGGTTAGCGGGTATGCCCTCTGCCATCAGCTTGGCTGCACACGCTGTACGCCCCGTCGTTTTCCCCCCTAAAAACAAATCAAATTTGCCTTTGCGATAGACGATCCCGATATCTTCAAGCACCGCGCCATAGCAAGCCATTGCACAACCATTGACGCCAATGCAAAGTTCTTTTGGAACTTTACGACCCCCCAGACGGTTTGTCAGTTCTCGCGCGTACGGAATCGACTCTGCTTTCTCTCCGTCACAAAAATCGCAAGCTTTCACTTTTACCACTTCCCCGACGGGAAACACATAAAACCCTGCCTCACGTAACTGATCGACGACCGCCTGCGGATCTTCAGTCTTAATACGCAATTCGATCTGATGGTCGGCCGTATAGTGTACTTCCCCCTGATCCTTTGCCAAATCAGCGAGACAAATCAATTGTTCTGCAGTAAATCGCTTATTTGCTACCCCAGGCGCCACAGCAACAACAAAATCGACAACTTGCTGTGGGGCAGTCTGTACAGCCATCTGGGATCGTTCATTTACCTGCCCCAGCAAGGTACTACTTTGTTGTGCGGATGTAGCACTCATTTGTACACGTGAAAGTGCCTCTTGTGCCAGTTGTAGACTGTCTAGTGTTGCAGACATGGACGCCTTTTGTTTTGTCAAAACGGGCGTATTCTCCTTTGACTGGACGGCACGTAGAGACCACGGCTCATTTTCAACATGCAATCGCTCCCCCGGCCGCAATCGCTGTTCAACTTGATCTAACGTGTACTTACGTTGATAGCCGCGCGGGGTAATCATCAGATCACCATGATAAAAGGTTGTGGAATTGCCAATAATCACAGTGGTCAACATCCCGATTTCCTGTTCGAGCATGTGTGCAAGTGTCGTACGCACGACATGTTGCTGTGCTCGATAGGCACTCTTCACAAGCCCAACCGGAGTGTCAGGTGAGCGATATTGCAACAAAATTTGTTGCGTCTCTACAATTTGCGATGTGCGCCTACCACTGCGTGGATTGTACAGCGCAATGACGAAATCAGCCATTGCAGCCGCTTCTACACGCCGTTTAATCGTCTCCCAAGGTGTCAAATGATCACTGAGACTAATCGTGCACGCATCATGCATGATAGGTGCACCAAGTAATGAAGCACAGGAATTGATCGCAGAAATCCCCGGGATAATTTCAACTTGTAAAGATTCAGAAGGGTTCCAACCCGATTCAATCAACACTTCATAAATCAGGCCAGCCATTCCATATACACCCGCGTCACCACTTGAAATGACCGCTACATCTTTTCCTGCGCGAGCCAATTTCACAGCAGTCTGTGCACGACTGACCTCCTCTGTCATCCCTGTGCGCACAATCTCTTGATCTACAAGCAAATCACGAATAAGATCCACATAGGTGTGATAACCAATAATTACATGAGAAGTGACCATCGCTTGTCTCGCCCGATCCGTAATATGTTCAAAACTTCCCGGACCAAAGCCCACTACCTTGATCGAACCCGACATCTTATACAGCCTCCAAACACTCAAGTTTGACGCAGCTTTTACTGTTCCATTGCAATGCGTGGCCAAAACCAAGAGAGCGACGCGCTCAATGTGACGATCTCACCAATCACAACGGTAGCTGGCGAAGCAATCGCGCGCGCTTGACACGCTTCAAAAAGTGTGCCAAGTGTCGCTGTGACGACTTCTTGATCCTTTGTCGTCCCTTTGCTGACAACAGCTGCTGGTGTCCCTTCCGATTTTCCATATTGAATCAATCGAGTGACGATTTGCTGTAGATGGCTTAGCCCCATCAAAATCACAATCGTCCCTCCCACTTTGGCGAGTGCACGCCATTCTTCTTCTGATACTTTTGAATCAGAACATTCGTGACCTGTAATCACATGAAATGAGCCGCTATAATTGCGATGAGACACGGGAATTCCAGCATAAGCGGGCGCTGCAACAGCGGATGTCACACCTGGGACAATTTCAAAAGGAATCTGGTTTGCACTTAACACTTGCGCTTCTTCAGCTCCACGCCCAAAAACAAATGGGTCTCCACCTTTTAGACGAACCACAGTGTTCCCAGCGAGCGCGTAATCAACTAATTTTTGATGAATCTCTTCTTGGCGCACGGCGTGATGCTGTGGATCTTTTCCCACGTAGATTTTTTTTGCGTAACTAGGAGCAAAATCAAGCAGTTCAGGTGCAATCAAGCGATCATAGAGCAAAATATCTGCCTGTTCTATACACTCTCTCCCTTTGACCGTAATTAGACCTGGATCTCCTGGTCCTGCTCCAACTAAGTACACTTTTCCCGTCACATTCACGCCTCCCCGTGATGATCGTGATGATCGTGATGATCGTGATGATCGTGATGATCGTGATGATCGTGATGATCGTGATGATCGTGATGATCGTGATGATCGTGATGATCGTGATGATCGTGATGATCGTGATGATCGTGATGATCGTGATGATCGTGATGATCGTGATGATCGTGATCTGATGACACCATTTTGCGGTATTTACATAAATCACAGTTCATAAAAGAGTGACCAATTACTGCTTCTTCGTACTGACTCACCACAACATCAAGCAAGAGTGGATGAAATCCAAAATAATGAGCCATCGTCATCGGAATCGCAGGAAACTCTTCTTGAAGCTCAATCAACACGTTACGCATCCGCTTAATCAAAATCCCTGTAAATAGAAAATAGGGGACAACAACCACGCGTTTAGCACCTAATGCGATTGCCCTCCTTACTCCGTCGGCAAAAAGGGGCGTTGTAATGCCAGTAAAACATGTTTCTACTGTCATCGTTTGCGTTCGTTCCCATAATAGACGACCGAGCTTATAAGCATCACCATTTGCATCAGGTTCACTGCTGCCGCGGCACATCAAGACAATTGCCGTCTCTTCTTTTGAAAAATCCGGAATTTCTACGATCGCTTCGTTATATCTCATTTCTAAGAGATCTACTATCTTTTCATTTAATCCAAGATGACGCCCATAAATAAATTCAATTTGTGGATACTTTTTTCGTGCAGCATCGAGAAATTCAGGAATTTCTAGTTTTACATGCGACGCGGCGAGCAAGATCACTGGTATGACGATCACTCTTTGTGCACCAAGCTTTGCGCATTGGTCTACCCCATCTGGAATCGTCGGTTCGGCAAGCTCTAAAAAACAAGAAACGACTTCTCGATCTGCAAATTGCACTTGGAAATTCTTTGCGAAGCGCAAAAACTCTTCATTGCCTTCAACATCTCGACTGCCGTGTCCTATGAGTAAAATTACTTCCTTCAAATTATCTCTCTCCTTTAATGAGCCCATAGAAAAAGACACTCCAACTGCCATTCAGAGTGCCCGTGGTGGACTCGAAGGAGCTACAGCCATCGCTTGTAACACCTTGACTCCAACACATCCCTATCGACCGTAGGTCCTGTGGTGCTAAAAAAGGCAGGTCTCCTGACTTCGATTCATCATGCATGACGCCCTTCCCAAGTATGTACTCAGTGGATTATCGCCAGCACTCCTCGTTACAGTGGCGGGACCGCACCGGATTCTCACCGGTTTCCCTTTTAAGTTCACGTCATTGTGAACACCTTTTTCATTCTTCAATTATCCTTCTATCTTTTTCCTACCCATTTTCAAACCAATTCAAATGGATACTTATTACTCTATGATCCTTTTCATTTTCATAGTACAAGCAAAACGGATGGATGTCTAGTCATTAGATTTGCAATAAATTTCGTCACCCTTTATCTAAAGAGTGATTTTTATCGCTAGATTGTAGTTAGGATAGTAACTGTAGTGCTGCCGCAACAAACGCTTGAACTCCCATGGGAAGCGCTCGCTCATCCACTGTAAAGCGCGGATGATGGTGAGGTGCATCAATTCCATTTTCGGGATTTCCTGCACCAATAAAGAAAAACGTACCTGGAGCCACTTGCTGATAGGCAGAAAAATCCTCTCCGCCCATCGTGGGTGTCGCCTTTTCCACGACTTGCGCGCCAAATGTTTTCATCAGACACTCTTCTAACTTCGCTGTCACCTCTTCGTCGTTAATGACTGGGTGATACCCATTGGTATACACAAAGTTGTAATTTGCTCCGTGCGCCTCTGTCACTCCTTTTACAATCCGCTCCATGAGTGCGGGCGCATGTTCACGCAATGCGACATCAAAAGTGCGCACAGTTCCCACCAACTCTGCGGTTCCGGGAATCACGTTATCTGCAGTCCCCGCAATAAATTTCGTCACTGATACAACCATAGGTAGCAAAGGGTCCGTATTGCGCGAGACGATATGTTGCAAATTCGTCACTACTTGCGCTGCAATCGCAATGCTATCCACTGTCTGTTGAGGACTTGCGGCATGCCCACCCTTACCAATAATCGTAATTTTAAACGTGTCTGGGGCAGCGAGTAATGGACCAGAGCGGACGGCGATTTTCCCAACGTGAAGTTCTGCCCAAAGATGGGCACCCAATACGAGATCAACTCCATCCATGACACCCGCATCGACCATTTCCTGTGCACCACCTGGAAAAAGTTCCTCAGCATGCTGGAATAAAAAGCGCACCTCGCCACGCAATGAACTCTTCATCCGCGAAAGTAGTTTTGCTGCACCTAGTAGCATAGCTGTATGACCATCGTGACCACACGCATGCATTTTGCCCGGAAATTGTGACTTAAAAGTAAAATCATTCTCTTCTGCAATGGGCAGTGCGTCCATATCCGCTCGCAAAGCGATCACAGGACCTGGTCGATCGCTTTGCAAGCGCGCTACCACACTTGTTTTTGTCGGACGTGAGACTTCAAGTCCAGCGAAATTTTGTAAGGTTTCGTAAACAAATTGTGAGGTTTCCACTTCTTCAAATGATAATTCTGGGTGCGCGTGCAAATGACGCCGCCACTGAACAACCTCTTCTTTTATCTCATTAACAAGCGCCGATAAATCCGTTAACACTGTACTCACTGCGATTCCCCCTAAGATCTATCGTACTTAAATAACTCTCTGATCCGTCTATTATGTTCTATGATACGCTGCTTTGCTTTGTTTCACCACACTGATCTTTGTCCACCTGCTTCGATCTCTCTTTTGCTATCCGTCTTCGAACGATTGAAGTGCAAAAAATCTGGTCATAATGAGACCGTATAAGAAAGGGGGAAAAGTCATGCATTCACTGACGATCATTAAAAATGCTACGGTATATGCACCAAAATCTCTTGGAAAGCGAGATTTGTTGATTGGTGGACGGCAAATACTGGCCATTGGCGAAAACATTGAATTACATAGTACTCATCTGCCCATTCATGTCATGGATGCAAGTGGGCTGTTTCTCTTCCCTGGACTCATTGACCAGCATGTACATATGGCGGGGGGAGGCGGTGAAGGTGGATTTCACTATCGAACGCCTGAAATCTCTCTGAGCCATCTGACCACAGCCGGCGTTACCACAGCCGTGGGTGTACTGGGGACAGATGGAATCACTCGCAGCACGAGAGAGTTATTAGCAAAAGCACAGGCGCTCGATTATGAAGGCATTTCTACCTATATTTATTGTGGCGCCTATCAAGTACCGACGCGTACAATTACTGGGATGCCACGTTCTGACATTGTGTTAATCGAGAAAGTCATTGGGGTTGGCGAAATCGCGATCTCAGATAGTCGCTCTAGTCACCCCTCCGATCGCGATCTTGCTGAACTTGCAAGTGAGGCGCGAGTAGGTGGACTCCTTGCAGGTAAGGCTGGAGTTTTACATCTTCATTTAGGTGATGACGACACCAAATTAAAATTGTTATTTGATGTGTTAAGACAAACTGAATTACCCAAATCGACCTTTACCCCAACACACTTAAATCGCAATCCGGATTTGTTAAAAGATGCGATACGCTATGGGAAAGAGGGGGGATATGTCGATGTGACATCTGGAATCCGCCCCGATGAACATGATCATATTTCTGTCAAACCATCTACAGCGATCCGCATGCTGCTTGATGCTGGGGTCAACCCACAGTTCATCACAATGAGTTCAGACAGCAATGGCAGTTCTCCCATTTTTAACGATCAAGGAAAACTAGTTGCAATGGGGATTGGTTCAATTGCGACATTATGGGAAGAGACTCGCGATGCAATTGTCGAAGAAGAAATTCCCGTTGAAACAGCCATCGGCATAGTTACGAAACATGTAGCGCGCGTGTTAAAATTGACGCACAAAGGACAGATCAAAGTCGGCGTTGATGCGGACTTGTTATTTACAGATGAGAAATATCAGATCCAACACGTCTATGCGAAAGGTAGAAAAGTTGTAGAAGATGGCAAACCAATTGTCTTTGGCACGTTTGAAAATGTGAGTGGTATTCCTGGATCTCCAGGAAGTAAAGCAGAGGCAGGGAAAGAAAATAAAGAGCGCGGACGCCCGATGATTGAACATGATGACGATGATCCAGATGATTTTCCGGACCGCGACGAACGGCAACGCAAAAGTCGACGCGATTATTGTTGTTAGTCCAAAAGCGCTAAATGAGTCAAATGACACTCAATCAAAAACACGGACGTTTATCCACTCGATGCGCCGATTGCAGCGAGTGGTTTTTTTGATTCGTCGCCTATTGCCGCCAAGGGCCTTCCCACGTCTTCATTTCACGCCACACAAGATCAATCGCTACAGCATCATCAAGATATCCTAATGGAAAAGAGTAGTCTGGTATGATATCTGTAGCCAAAATGAAGTACAACAATGCACTCCCTACCGTTCGTCTCTGCTCCTCGGCAAGTTCTTCATTTTGAAAAAGCATATACATTGTTTTTAACTCTTCAAGCACTGGGCCAATCCCTTGAATTTGATTGACTTTCTGATGAAAATCCCGCAAGATAAGTTCCCTGCCTTCTTGCGTACCCGCATATTCTTTACATTTTCGCAATTCAGATATAATTCGATCCACATCTAATGATTCAAGCTCAGGCAACTGATAATGGGGTGCACTACTCGCTTCGCAGCGATCGAGCGTTTGTTCCTGTTCGTTCTGTTCATCATTGAACGTATATCCGGACACGGCCCATAATTCACGCAATGAGATTTTCAGTGCGCGCGCCAACATCAGCAGGTGTTCCGGTCGGGGCCGCTGCTTTCCAGAAGCAAGTCGTGAGACAGTCGCTGGATCTACGCCACACAGATCTGCTAAACGGCGCATCGATAACCCGCGCTTTGCGAGTTCACTACGCAGAAACAGACCAAATGCATTGTCTTTTTGTGACATACATTTTCCTCCTTACAGCGTTGCAAAATTTGCAACAAAGCGCAAATGGTCATGCACTTCTTGCAACGACCACTCATACGGTGATACTGAAGTCTATGAGGGGGAACCGATATGACGCAAACGAAATCCCTGCCCGTTTCTTCAGCTACTGGTGAAGATTCTACAACACCCTCGAAATTCCATGCGATTCTCGCGCATCAACGAACAGGATGGCGCCGTTATAGCTGGATTCTATGGGCTCTGCTTGGACCTGGTATGCTCGCGATGATTGGAGACAACGACGCGGGCGGTGTGATCGAATACGCAGTCACGGGCATTCAATTTGGCATTGGACTGTTCATCCCTTTGATTCTATGCCTTGCACCTCTCACCTTTACCATTCAGGAAATGACGATGCGTCTTAGCGCTGTGACACAGATTGGTTTTACAAAGCTAGTGTTCCGTCATTTTGGTCGTTTTTTTGGATATTATAGTTTAGCCACGTTAATGATTGAAAATCTACTTACGCTGATGACCGAATTTATTGGTATGACAGCAGGTCTCATGATGATGGGTCTACCGCTTTGGGGAAGTGATTTACTCAGTCTGCTGCTCGTGGTTTCACTCGCAATTTTTACAGGTTATTGGACGAAAGAGCGACTCGCATTATTTGTCAGTGCACTAAATGCTGTGTTTATCCTCGTCGCTTTTTTAACCCATCCCTCACTGTCTGCCGTCGCACACGCCTTTACGGCTTGGTCGATCCCCCATCACTTGCAAGGCAGCGTCATTTGGTTTGTCGTAGCAACGGTAGGCAACGCAATTGCACCATGGATGATTTTTTTTCAAGGCAGCGCGGCGATTGATAAAGGAATTACTGCCAAGGAACTGCGACTCGGCCGCATTGATACCTTGATTGGCAGTCTCGTACAGGTTTTCATCGCAGTCGCCATCGTCCTATGTGGAGCTGTTTTGTATGGGCATATCCAAAATGTGGCGTCTGTAGGGCCGACCGCGATCATTCATGCACTCTCGAGCAATGTAGGCAGGACAGCTGGCATTCTTTTTGGTTTTGGTCTCTTTAATGCAGGATTTTTAGCTAGTATCACGATTTCCCTCTCTTCTTCCTGGACAGTGGCTGATGCATTTGGCTTTGCAAGAAGTCTCAATGACAAGATATCAACAGCTCCAAAATTTTATGCCGTTTATATTGGAAGCCTTGTAGCGGCAGCAGCAGCTATTTTAGTCCCTGGACTGCCACTCAATTTTATTGCAGTACTATCCCAAGCTTTAGGTGCCATGGTGATGATTCCTATTTTGCTCTTCCTCGTGATTTTGACGAGCAATCGAGAAATTATGGGTAACTATGCAAATGGGGGGTTCCAGCGGGTGTGGGGCTTTACAATAGCGCTAGTGCTCATCTCCCTAACAGTCACTTTAGTCATCCAAACTCTTTAGGCATCATCGAGTAGTCAGAATGAACGAGGCTGGCCTGTACATTCTGACTACTCGATGGCGATCTGTCCTTCATTACTTGATTGCTCGAAATTCGTGAACCCAAGTAGGCATTCCTGGAGCAAACGGCATCCCAGGATGAACGGTCTGAAGATACTCTTGGTAACTCGCAAGATCTAAAAATCCTTCTTTTTTTGCATCCTCGTCTGTCATCTCTCCAAGTTTCTGACGGTACACTTTTTCGACTAAAAAGCGGTGTTCACGAATCATCCACTGTTCACCCGGATCAGCATAGCGGCCGTTACGGCGAACCGCAGTCTTTTCGCCTCGCAAAATGCGCGCTACATCTTCCTCGCGCGTCACAAGTCGATCAATAGAACATGTCTTTGGTGGAAAACTCTCGCTCATGCTGATTTCCCCTCTCTCAAGCAATCTAAGCGATTCAATTCCGACGAACCTCATTCAATCGAATGCGTTTCACCATTTAAAACGAGCAAAGCACGCAGTGGTGCACTGATAGAATGCGAAGCCGAGCAATACTTCTCTTGTGACAACTTAATCGCGCGCACAACTTTTTCAAGCGGTGCACCCGGTGCGTCAATTTCATATGTCAATGTAATCTGTGTAAATTTTTGCGGAATTTGTTCTGCCCGTTGTGCATCGATAACAACATCGACACGCTGATAAGGAATTCGCATCCGTTCTAGAATCAATGTGACATCAATCCCCGTACATCCTCCAAGCCCCATGAGTAAAAGTTCCATCGGTCGTGGACCTTGATCTTCTCCTCCTGCGTCTCGTTTTGCATCAATCGTCACAACATGGTTCGAATCTGCAACAGCTTCAAAGCGGCGCTTTTCTTTCCAACTCACTCTTGCATGCATGTCACTCCACCGTCCTTTTAAAACAAATCCATGCTCAAATACCGTTCCCCTGTATCCGGACAAAGGGCAACCACCCGTTTATCCGGGCCAAACTCACGAGCAACTTGTAAGGCAGTATGCACTACAGCGCCAGCCGATACACCGACAAGAAGTGCCTCTTCTCGCGCAAGACGCTTTGTCATGGCGATCGCCTCGTCATCAGATACTTGGAAAATACGATCGTATATTTTTGTGTTCAAAATAGAGGGAATAAAACCAGGACTCGTCCCCACAATCTTGTGTGAACCTGCTTGCCCACCGGAAAGCACAGGTGAACCTTTCGGCTCCACGACGAAAACTTTCAGGTGCGGTAGATTCGCCTTTAATACCTCGCCACACCCTGTAATCGTCCCGCCCGTTCCTGCGGACGCAACAAATGCGTCAAACTTGCGTTCTGTTTGCTCTAATAGTTCAAGCGCAGTCGTATGACGATGCGCATCTGGATTATCAGGATTGTCAAACTGGGCGAGCAATAATGCGCGGTCTCCCATTTCTTCCTTTAGTTGCCTTGCTTTATCTACTGCACCGCTCATGCGCAAATTTCCTGGTGTAAGCACGACCTTCGCACCATACCCTTTTAAAATCGCAATGCGCTCCCAAGTCATCGTATCAGGCATGACAAGAATTGCATGATAACCTTTCGCCGCTGCAACCATGGCAATGCCAATTCCCGTATTGCCACTCGTCGGTTCAATCAGCGTCATTCCTGGACGCAATCGCCCCTCCTGTTCTGCGGCTTCAATCATGCGCAGTGCAGGACGATCTTTTACACTTCCTCCAGGATTAAACTTCTCTAATTTAACCAGAATCTCCGCCGTAGACGAATCGGTGATTCGCTTTAAGCGCATAAGCGGAGTATTGCCAATCAACTCAGTAATCGACTGTACGACTTTCATTTTTTACCTCCGCAGTGTGATGGAGATCATGACTCACGTACTTTTGCCATTGTTGCTAAGCGCTCACGTTGATTTTCATACCCAGGTTTGCCAAGCAATGCAAACATGTTAGATTTATACATTTCCACACCAGGTTGATCAAACGGATTGACACCCTGTAAATAGGCGCTAACTGCAACTGCTTTTTCAAAGAAGTAAAACAAATACCCAAGTGAGGCTGCACTCATATCGTCTAATTCTAATAAAATCGTTGGTACACCGCCAGTTTGATGCGCGAGCATTGTTGCTTCAAGCGCTGTATCATTTACTTGTTGCAAGGGTCGACCCGCAAGATAATTGAGCCCATCAAGATCATCTGCTACCTCTTCAATCTGTAGTGATCTGCGAGGATTCTTTACTTTGATCACCGTTTCAAATAACGTGCGAGCGCCATCTTGCACAAATTGCCCAAGCGAATGGAGATCTGTTGAAAAATCAGCACTCGCCGGATAAAGACCTTTTCCATCTTTCCCTTCACTTTCTCCAAATAGTTGTTTCCACCATTCACCAACATAATGTAGTGCTGGCTCGTACGTTACAAAAAGTTCGATCGCTTTGCCTTTTGCCCGCAAAATTTGACGTAAGGCGGCATAAGTATAGGCTGGATTTTTACGTACATCAGATTCGCGAAGTTCACTTTGCGCCCGTTTCGCTCCTTGTAAAAGTGCATCTACATCAATGCCTGCTGCGGCAAGCGGCAATAACCCAACAGGAGTAAGCACAGAAAAACGTCCTCCAACATCATCAGGAATAACAAAAGTTTCATATCCCGCTTCATTCGCTAATTTACGCAGGGCTCCACGTTTTGCATCTGTTGTTGCATAGATTCTTTGCGCTGCTCCTTGTATTCCATAACGTTGTTCCATATATTGCTTGAGAGTTCGAAATGCAAGAGCAGGTTCAGTGGTCGTCCCAGATTTTGAAATGACGTTGACTGCCACTTCATAATGATCAAGAAGTTCAAGCAACTCAGCTAAATACGTTGCGCTCATCTGATGACCTGCAAAGACCACTTGCAAAGGGCGTTGTTCGCGTGGTAACAAATCATGAAACGAATGTTGCAGCATGTGCAATGCTGCACGCGCACCTAGATAAGAACCGCCAATTCCAATCACAACGAGTAAATTCGCTTGTTTTGCGATATTTTGCCCAGCTTCTTTGATGCGCTGCAACTCAATTGGATCAAATGAGCTCGGCAAATCCATCCACCCAAGAAACTCATGCCCGGCACCTGATCGCTGTTCAAGCAAACGATGCGCCGTTTCAACAAACGGTTGTTGTAATTCTATTTCTTCCGGGGCCACAAAAGATTGTGTCCATTCAACCAAACGAATCATGAAATCCAAAACTCCTTTCAGTTAGACAATCGCTGTGCCTTTAGCACATTTTCCATCTGTAAAACAGCAAATTCATGTGCCTCTGGCGTTAAATCAGCCATCAAAGCAGGGTCAATCACCACTTGATAGCCACGATAATACGCACCTAAAGCGGTCGCATAACAGCAAATCGAAGTGCAGACTCCGCAAACAAGTACCTCTTGAACTCCCTTTTCCTGTAGCCACATTGCAAGGGGCGTCTCAAAAAACGCATCGTATTTCGTTTTTGGCAGATATCGCACTTGATCACTCTCGTAGGTCGCATAAAATTGGTTGAGCGGCTCAATCAATTGTGCACCTTTTGTGCCCGCCACACAGTGAACAGGCCACAATTGAAATTCTTTGTCATCTATCGCGTGCGCATCACACGCAAAGATGACAAAATCTCCATTTTGATGAGCGGTCTGTACGGCCTGCAGGATCGGATTCACTATCTTCTGTCCAGCTTCCCCGCATGGAAGTGCTCCGTCATCAGCAATAAAATCATAGGTCATATCAATCACAAGTAAAGCGCGCTGCATTACACCCCGCCCCTTACATATAAAACCTGACCTGTGATAAATGATGATTCATCCGCCGCAAAAAACAAAACTGCATTTGCCACATCTGCAGGAACCCCTACACGAAGGACGGCAGTTTCCTTTGCAGCCGCAGCTTTTAGTTCTTCATAAGCAAGACCCATGCGCGCTGCTGTAGCCTTTGTCATATCTGTTTCGATAAATCCGGGAGCTACCGCATTACACGTGATGCCATAGCGTCCAAGTTCAATTGCGAGTGTCTTTGTCATTCCTTGAATTCCCGCTTTTGCTGCTGCATAATTTACCTGACCGCGATTACCCAGCGCCGATGTAGAAGAAAAATTAATAATGCGTCCATATTTTTGTGGAACCATCCATTTTTGTGCCGCTTGCGAACAAAGAAAGGTGCCTTTTAAATGCACACCTAGCACGGCGTCAAAATCTTCTTCTGTCATTTTATAAACCAAGTTATCGCGAATAATGCCCGCGTTGTTGACAAGGATGTCAACACGTCCGAATTCCTCGATTGCTGCGGCAAAGAGCGCTTCTACTTGATCGCCCTTTTGCACGTCAGCACCGACTCCGATCGCTTCTCCACCTGCTTCCCGAATCTCGCGCACCGTTTGTTCTGTAAATTCCCGTGTAAGATCACACACGACCACTTTTGCACCATTTTGCGCAAACTGCTTCGCTGTTTCTGCCCCAATCCCTTTTCCTGCTCCTGTTACAACTGCTACGCGATTTAAAACCGTCACTTTACATCAACCTCCCCTTGGTCAAAACGCAAGACCGCCGATCCCTTTACAGCCACTTCACCATTTTGCGTTTGCGCACTAACTTGAATAGATGCGAGCAGTCCGCTTGCTACAGGCTCGACTTTGGTAATCGTCCCAAGACAAGTGATGGTGTCGCCAGGCCTTACCATTGCGCGAAAGCGTACACTAAAATCTAGAAGATCAGCTTCGTTACCTGCAAAGTCCGTCAACAATTGCCCAACATAGGCCATCGTAAGCATGCCATGAGCAATCACCCCGCCAAGTCCAACCTCTTTCGCAAATGACTCGACTGTGTGAATGGGATTAAAATCCCCGGAAGCTCCTGCATATTTTACTAGATCCACGTGTGAAATTGGCCCTTTGATTAGGGGAGGAAGTTCTTGACCAACTGTGATCTGCCGTTTCATAACGCTCCCCCTTCTCTCCAGATGACATTCATCTTCGCAGTAAAAATAAGCTCCCCTTGTTTAGACTCACCCTTTTGTTCAAGGAGATAAAAAGTCATTCTACCCGATCCCCCGTTACGGGTGTATGTATCTGCCACGCGCATGCTGCAAAGCACTTCTTCTCCCACATAGATCGGACGCTCAAAATGAAAAGCCTGTTCCCCGTGAATCAAACCATCCTTTTGAAGTTCAAATCCTTCAATCGTACCATAGTCAAACGTCCTTGAAAAAGTCGGCGGTGCGATCATTCGCCCATACCGTGACTGCTTTGCCGCCTGATCATCGCGATATAATGGATTAAAATCACCGATTGCGTCCGCAAACTTACGCACTGCCCCGCGCTCTACGAGATTCGCGACAGGCGTGGACCAACGGCCGATTACATCATCTGACATGCCGTTCATTCCTCCTGTAAAAACCTTGACTACATCATATCATGCAGGATCGGTTTTTTGTCCCCATTATGCTACAATCAGACTCGACTCTACAAACATGAGGACGGATTATAGATGAATGAAACGTTTCTAGCTACAGCACCGTTTGGACTTGAAGCTGTTGTCGCGCGCGAATTAGAAGAACTTGGGTTCCACGAGCGCTCCGTTGAAAACGGGAGAGTGTTTTTTTCTGCGGACGCACTAGGCGCTTTGCGTAGCAATTTATGGTTGCGCACGGCAGATCGCGTCTTATGGGTAGTCGGACAATTTGAAGCGCGGACATTTGATGAACTCTTTGAAGGCGTAAAAGCGCTGCCCTGGGCGGATTGGTTGCCTCGTAACGCGCATTTCCCCGTTGAGGGTCGTTCTGTAAAATCACAGTTGTCCAGTGTTCCTGCTTGCCAATCGATCGTCAAAAAAGCGATTGCGACAAAACTTTCGCAAACCTATCACGATTCATGGCTTGAGGAGACAGGACCAACGTATGCAATTGAAGTGTCACTCTTAAAAGATCAAGTAACTCTTGCAATCGATACGAGCGGGCCTGGTCTACACAAACGCGGTTATCGCGTACAAACCGGACCAGCGCCGATTAAAGAAACCCTTGCTGCTGCACTCGTGCTTTTAAGCAGATGGCGCTCGCATCGACCATTTGCTGATCCAATGTGCGGGTCTGGTACAATTGCCATCGAGGCCGCATGGATTGGTGCAGGAATTGCACCCGGGTTACTGCGCTCGTTTAGTATGGAATCTTTTGGTTGGTTGTCTGCGAAAGCAATTCGCCAACTGCGGTCAGAAGCAGAAGAGATCAAAGCAAATGCTCCCAAACTGCAGATTTTAGCGAGTGACATCGATGCGCAAGCCGTTGCACTCACTACACAACACGCTCAGTTAGCCGGAGTTGCTGAATACTTACATATCGCGCAACAACCTCTTAAGCGGTTTGACTGGAATGAGCCTTACGGCTGTCTTGTGAGCAATCCTCCTTACGGAGAGCGCATGGGAGAAGATCGCGAAGTGCGATTACTCTATCGCGAACTTGGTGAAATCATGCGAAAGCATGAGACTTGGTCAGCATTTATCCTCACTTCGCACCCATTATTTGAGCGATTGTACGGGAAACGCTCCGATAAAAACCGCAAGCTGTATAACGGGCGAATTGAATGTCATTTTTATCAGTATCTCGGTCCTTTACCTCCACTTCCCCAAAAGCAACAGGAACAAATTCCCCCTGAGAAACAATGACCTATACTGGTTGCGAGGTTTTCGGTTATGAATTGCTCGCAACCAACTTTTATCACTTGTGTTAGGCGTCTGCGTTAAAGTAACGCGCTTCAGGATGACTAAAGACCAGTGCAGAAACAGTTGCTTCTGGATCCATCATATAGCCTTCCGTTAAATCAACGCCGATTTCACTTGGTCGCAAGAGTTGAAACAACTTTTCTTGATCCTCTAAGTTAGGACAGGCAGGATAACCGAACGACACGCGAATGCCTTGATAACGAGCAATAAAACGCTCTCGCATCGTTAGTTCTGGCGCATCTGGAAATCCCCAGTTATCGCGTAAAATATGGTGCAGTCGCTCTGCAAAAGCTTCTGCCAATTCGAGTGCAAGTGCTTGCAACGCATGCGAACGCAAGTAATCCCCCTGCTCTTTTAAGCGTTCTGCTTGTGCGCGAATCCCCATTCCTGTCGTCACCACAAAAAATGCGACATAATCCATTTCATCACTAGTCACTGGGCGTACAAAATCTGCTAGACAAAGATTTGCGTCTCCCGATTGACGTGGAAAATCAAATGTTTCAAGCACTCTCGAAAAATCGTATGGATCGTAAATCAATATTTGATTGCCATCTGCTTTTGCAGGATAAAATTGATAGACCGCGTGCGCACGGATATTTCCTGTGACAAGAGCATCTTGTAGTAAATCATCGATCAATTGTTTTAACATGATCGCCTTATCATTGCCATTTGCTAGTTCCTTTTCAACATTTCCTCGTAGCCCTAAGTGTTTGCCTAGCAACATCTGCCAATTAAGATAAGGTGCAATAAACGACAACGGATAATCCCGCAAGACATGACGCAATAGGTCAGGAGGAGTAAATACTGGCGCCTGATGAATCGTGACTTGACGCTTTTGTAACTCTTGCGCAGCCTTTGGCTTTGGTGCGGACTGCATCACATCCGAGTGCAGGAGCGCGCGCAAATCCTCGATCATTTTCATGCGCGCTTCTGGGTTGCTAAGACGATTTGCCAGTTCAAGTCCCTCCATCGCATCTTTTGCATAGAGGACAACCCCATCGTACTCCGGTGCAATACGCGTTTGCGCAAACTTCTTCGTAAGTGCGGCACCACCTACGAGTAGGGGGACATCAATACCTGCATTTTTTAAGTCCTGCGCCGTCAAGATCATTTGTTGCGCCGACTTTACAAGTAATCCAGACAAGCCAATCACATCGGGTTTTTCTGTTTGGTACGCTGCGATCAACTGCTCAGACGGCACCTTAATGCCTAAATTCACCACTTGATAGCCATTGTTCGTCAGAATGATGTCCACCAGATTCTTCCCTATATCGTGAACATCACCTTTCACTGTCGCTAAGATGATCTTCCCTTTCACTGCGGTCTCTGTTTTTTCCATATGTGGCTCAAGAAATGCTACTGCGGCTTTCATGACCTCCGCACTTTGTAAAACCTCAGCAACGATCAACTCATTCGCATTAAATAACCTTCCCACTTCCTCCATTCCTGTCATCAAAGGTCCATTGATGATCTCAAGAGGTGCATAAGTTTGCAATGCAGTTTGTAAATCTTCGAGCAATCCTTCTTTTGTCCCCTCTACTACATAGCGGGCAAGACGTTCCTCTAGCGATAGCAAATTTGTGGAAATTTTTATTTCTTCCTTTTTTGTACGATAAAAAGCAGTAAACGTAGCCACCGTTTCATCATTGGTCGCAAATAATAAATCCTCGGCAAGTTTACGTTCCTGCTCTGGAATCGATGCGTAGCGCTCAAGTTTTTCTGTATTTACAATCGCGTAATCTAAGCCTGCCTTTGTACAGTGATACAAAAACACAGCATTCAACACTTCTCTCCCTGACTGTGGCAATCCAAAAGAAACATTGCTCACGCCAAGAATCGTCTGCACATGAGGCAGCGCTTCTTTTATTAAGCGGATACCTTCGATTGTCTCAAGTGCTGATCCAAGATAATTAGCATCCCCCGTTGCTACAGGAAAGACAAGTGGGTCAAAAATAATGTCTGTCGGATGCAGACCATAGTGATTCACTAATAAATCATACGATCTGCGCGCAACCTCCAATTTGCGTTCACGTGTGACCGCCATCCCCTGTTCATCAATCGTGCCAACCACAACTGCCGCACCATATTCTTTGATCAAAGGAACCACTTCGCGAAAGCGCTTTTCACCATCTTCAAGGTTGATTGAATTAATAATTGCTTTTCCTTGACTGAATTTAAGTGCTAGTTCCAGGACTTTTGCATCAGTTGAATCAAACATAAACGGAGCTTTTACTTTCTTTGCTGCAAACTGTAAAAAGCGCTCCATGTCACGCATTTCATCTCGATCAGGATCGGCAAGACACACGTCTACCACCTGTGCCCCACCCTTGACTTGAAGTCGTGCAATTTCAGAAGCTTCCTCATATTGCTCATTCGCTATTAAACGCCGAAACTTTTTGGAACCAATCACATTTGTTCGCTCGCCAACTAGTATCGGTCGATTATCCTCCTCGATATAGACAGGATCGATCCCCGAAATGGCTGGTACGCGCGAAGCAGTAGCCACACGTGGTGAATAGTCTTGTAATGCAGAAGCTAATGCGCGAATGTGTTCTGGGGTTGTACCACAGCAACCACCCGCCACATTCAACCAACCCTGCTGTGCAAATCCAGCCATTTTGGCTGCAAGGCTAGCCGGCGATTCGTGATAATGTCCATCTTCATCAGGTAATCCCGCATTAGGATAACAACTAATCGCAGACTGTGCCAGCGAGGAAAGTGTGCGTAAATGATCCCGCATAAACTCGGGACCCGTCGCACAGTTCAAGCCCACTGAGAGCGGTTCAAGATGTTGCAGTGAAATATAGAAAGCTTCGATATTCTGTCCTGCAAGTGTAGTACCCATGGGTTCAATCGTTCCAGACACCATCAAGGGAACCCGTTTGCCAAGCTCATCAAATGCTTGAAAAATCCCGATGCTTGCCGCTTTGACATTCAGGGTATCTTGAGCAGTTTCAAGCAATAAAACATCCACCCCACCCATAAGTAAAGCGCGTGCCTGTTGGTAATAGGCCTCTTGCAATTGTTCAAATGTCGCTCCACCTGTAACAGATAAGGTTTTTGTGGTAGGTCCCAAGGATCCTGCTACATAACGCGGCCAATTGTCTGTTGTATACTTGTCCACCGCAGCGCGAGCAATTTGCGCAGCCCGAAAATTGATTTCATGCGTTTGATCCGCTAGTCCGTATTCCGCTAAGACCACGGGTGTCGCCCCAAACGTATTGGTTTCAATGATGTCTGCTCCAGCTGCCAAATACGCTTCATGTATCTCTTGAATCAAATCTGGGCGAGTGAGATTTAACATCTCATTACAACCTTCATACAATTCGCCACCAAAATCTTCAGCACCTAGATTTTGTTGTTGAATCATCGTTCCCATTGCGCCGTCTAAAATTAAAATTTTCTCTTGCATCCGTTCCTGAATCGGTTTTTTTGCGGATCGCGCATGCTCTTTTGCAACCATATTCACGCTGATCTCTCCTGTCTCATGCTCATTTTTCATAAAGTCAGTAATCTCTCTACAGCAACTGCCTTTCTACTATTTACAAAATACAAGTAGGATGTGCTTATCGACCGCATAAAAGCGCCTTCCATCGCCTTTTTATATAGTGCGAGTTGCAGTGCATACTCTTTTACAAGCGCAGATTCATCTCTTATCGATAATTGATCCGTTTTATAATCCACTAAGATCATACGTTCGTCAAGAGCAATCAGGCAATCGACAGTTCCTTGGATAATTACTTGTTCACCACGCCCTGAAAAAAGTTGCGGTTGTTGATCAATCAAGTGCTCCGCCGCTACAGCTAAAGTAAAGGGGACTTCTCTCCATACTTTGTCTGAATTTGCGATCATCAGTTGGCCAAGCGAAGATTGAAAATACGCTGCAATCAGTTCAGGTTGCAAATATTGCAAGGAATTTTCAGGGAGATATCCTTGCCGTACTAATCGTTGCAATTCTGTAACAACTCCTGCCTCCTCTACAAGTTGCTCAATCAAAGGAAGATGTTGCATCGCTAAATGAAACAAGCTCCCCTTTTCCGCTGCAGTAAGTGGCATGTCTTGTTGCAAAAAGCGTGGTCGCGAAAACTGTACATTGCGCTTTAAACGCTGCCAAGAAATACTTGTCTCAGTTTCTTCAGAATGATCCATCCAGTTGTTTTTCCACTCTGTCACGCTCATTTTTGCAGCAAGCGGATTTCCTTGGTCAATAGGTCGCCAAAGATGAGCCAATACATGTTCTTGCCACATCGTTGACTTAGCAACGTCGATCGCATCTGCGTCAAAAGCTCCTGGCTCCAGGGACGAAATAGCCTGCCAATCGCGTTGTACACACTGCTCTTCCTCTTTGCCCGCGATTGTTTGGCCAAAATCCTCTCCCCATAGTTTTACAGTAAAGAGTGGGGAACCCGCTTGCGAAAAGCGATAGATTGCTGGACCGATCCAATCAAAATAATGTTTTGCACTTAGCAAAAGGGATTCGCGCAAAGGACCTTGTCGACTTGTTTCAAAGCGTGCTGTCGCGCGCCACTTGTCCCAATGTGCAGAAAGGTTTTTAAGCGCACCTATAAAAATCAACTTCTCCTTTGCACGCGTCGCTGCCACATATAAAATACGAGCTTCTTCTGCGAGATTGTAACGTTTTTCTAATGTATCGACTGCCAGAGATGACAAGGTACGCCATTTCTCCTTACGCTCGAGATCCACAAAATCAATACCAAAACCAATGTCCTTTTGAAAGCGAATGGGTAATCCATGATCACTAAGCCGAAAGCTCTTGGTCATGTTTACTACGAAAACAACGGGAAACTCCAACCCTTTACTTTTATGAATCGTCATGATACGTACGACATTTGCTACTTCCGATGCATTTTTTGCTAACCCGACATCTCCAGAACGCCGATCATGTTCTTGTATATATTTTACAAACCCAGAGAACCCATGACCTTCTAAGTCGTCATATGCTCGCGCTTGACGGATGAATTGCCTGAGGTTCGCTTGACGCACATCGCCATCTTGCAGCCCAGCCACAAAATCAGATAACCCTGTTTCCTCTAGCGCAAACCGAACGGTATCCTCTACGCTATGCAAGCTTGCATAAGTACGGAGACGTTCGAGATGCAAGAGAAACTGTTGCACGCGAAATCCTAATTCATCATTTTGGCGACTTCGTTGGTAAAGTGCTTGAAATAGATCGCCACGCGCCATGGTGAGACGTATTTGTCCTAGATCAGTAGTTGAAAAACCCCCAACAGGGGAGCGCAATACCGTCGCGAGTGGAATGTCTTGTCGTGGGTTATCGATCGTTTGCAGCAAGGCGAGTACGAAGCGCATTTCCAAACTCGTATAAAACCCACTATTCGATTCTCCATCGCAAGGAATACCAAGTTGTCGAAAGACACGCAGCAGGATGTCGCTGCGCCCAGCTTGTGATCGCAATAAAATCGCGATATCTCGCCACTGAAGTGGACGGTATGCATTTTCTGAAGGATCAAAAATTGGCGTTTCACTCTCGTACAGACGTAAAATTTCTTGGCCGGCAACCCATGCTTCTCGTTCGAGCAAATGCTGATCTCGCAAATCCTCTTCTCTATTGCTAGCATTCGCTTCATCCTCTGGCTCCTGCTCATCTTCACCTTCTTGTAGAAATTCCATTTCATCAGATGACGAAGAATTGGAATCGATAAGATGAACATCTACCGCTGTCATACCCTGTTGCAGTGGGCGAGGTGGATAAGTTGCAGCCGCATTCATGCGTGCCCCTTCATCATACGAAATCCCTCCTAACACCGGCGCAAAAATCTGACTGAAGAGATAGTTAATCGCATCAATTAGGTCTGTACGACTGCGATAATTATCCTGCAAATCAATTCGCACTCCGCCATCTTCATGCTTAAAGGACTCATATTTACTCAGAAACAAACCAGGTTCTGCCATGCGAAAACCATAGATACTCTGTTTCACATCTCCCACGTAAAACAGATTTGATCGATCAGAATTTGCAATTTGCTCTAGAATTGCATCTTGAATCGGACTTGTATCTTGATATTCATCTACAAGTACCTGCACATATTTTTGCGCAAATTGCCGAGCTAATGAGGAGGCTGCACCACGTTCATCTACCAGGAGTTGGAAAGCAAAGTGCTCAAGATCTGCAAAATCAACACAACTGCGATCACGTTTTGCCGCTTCGTAGCTCGTATGAAATTGCCAGACTAAATCAACAAGCATTTGCACATATGGTGTTATCAATGTGAGCTCCGCTTGCAATTCATGCTCACTGCGAGCAAAAATTGAGTGCAAAAGCAATCCGATGATTTTCTTCACACGACTGCGTAGATCTTGAATATTTTTTTTTAAAAGAGCATCAGCTTCTTTTACCTGTCCAAGTTTTACAAAAGGCTGCGCGAGACAGACACGAAGTTCGTCATAATCCCTTTTTTCAGCATAGGAAAGAGCATTCTCTAACATCTTTAGGTCGCTTTCTAAAGCTTTACGATAGGGCGCAAACGCTTCATCCGCACAAATGTCATTGGCCTCTCGAATAAGATCAATCGCCAATAAAATTTGCTCTTTACAAAAGGAAAAAAAGACTTGTCCATATGTTGATTCAGCAATTGGTAATTGTGCACTTTGGGTTAGTTTCAAGACCGCATCTTCCAACCATCCTGCAGGTCGAGGATGACTGCGTACAAAACTATAAAGTTGTAGGATCATATCGCGCAAATTTTGATCCCCATTTGTTCCTGCATAGCGTGCAGCAAATGCATGAAATTGCTCATCGGCAGAAGCAAACCAATCATTCATCAGTTGATCTAGTACACTGTCTTGCAGTAATGCTACTTCCTGCTGATCAGCAATCCGAAATCCTGGATCGATCGGTAACTGCAGGGCTCCAAAACGCATCACTTCCAAGCAAAAGCTATGCATAGTGGAAATTTGTGCCCGTTCAAGCAGGTATAACTGCCGCAAGAGTCTTCGATCTGATTGGCGCTTGTCTAAAGTAGCCCGCAATGCTTTCGCGATTCGCTCTTTCATTTCATTTGCTGCTGCATCAGTAAAAGTTACGATTAAAATGCGATCAATATCAACACCTTCATGCATAATCAAGCGCAGCACACGTTCGACAAGAACAGACGTTTTTCCAGAACCTGCGCCAGCTGAAACCAAAAGCGATCTCCCCCGCAATGTGATCGCCTGTTCTTGACGCAAAGAAAATGTGTGACCCACTGTGATCTCAACCTTTCTTTTTATCGATACATAGTTTTTGTAAAATCTCCTTCCCGTTGATTTTGGGCAATTGATGATATGATCCAAGACCACCACTTTCTTCAAATTGACAGATACCTTGAAATGAACAGTGCTGACAAGCCGTGTTTTTCTTATATCGATAGGGGGCGATCGCCGTATCGCCTTTACGAACCCGATTCATAAAAGAGACAGCGAGATGCTTTGCGTGGTGTTTTAACGCCTCCCACTCCTTGTCGTCGACAGTTTGCACCGATCGTTTAAATTGTCCGTCTTTTTTTAGCAGCACGGGAAAAAGATCATCTGCCACAGCATTTTTCCGATCAAGCAAAGACACAAGTTTCGGTTCGCGCAAAATTAATCCTTTCATTTGTAACGCCTTGCGCTTTGTCCGCTCCACTTCGCGAATTGGCGTTGGCGCATCCACCTGCTTTACTAGATCGCGAATTGGATAATAGAATACCCCTGCAAACTTATGTGGATGGCCAAACCACTCTATACTTTGTTGTTCGACAACTTCTGCATACAAAATAAGCTGTAGTGAAAGTCCGTAATACACCTGTTCTAGATTCAGACTACGTTCACTACTTTTATAGTCAATGATACGAAAATAAGGATATCTATCACCAGCAGATGTATCTAGTCGATCGATACGTCCACGCAAGCGCAAAGGCAGATCTCCTGGTAGCGCAAATTCAAATTCAGCTTCTGTCAAGTAAACTTGAAAGGAACTGCGATGGGCATGTTCTGTAAGTGTGTCAATGGCACGCAAAAGTGCTTGGCGCACCTGCTCTAGTTGATTGCGAAAACGCGCATTATGCCTCCACACGATACGATTGTCTGCAGTAAGTACACTTGCAAAGACCTGGTTCAAAATTTGAAACGCCTGATGAGAATCTAAACTTCCCCAATCAACACCTTCTTTTTTTATCCAGACAACAAACTGGTGAAGTACCTCGTGAACCAATTGTCCGCGAATCAATTCGTCAATTTGAAATTCTTCGCGTCGCTTTAATCGCAAGCCATACTTTGCAAAATGCGCAAATGGACAAGCCGCAAACTGTTCTAAACGCGACACTGACAAAACCTCGGCATTATGAAACAACTTTTGTGCGATTTCTGGAGCAAGTGGCTCACTATCGATCACATAAGCAAGTCCTTGTAATTTAGACTTTACTACCTCTTGATTCAATTTTCCCGAAGCAAAAAGTTGAAAAACACCATGCCATAAAGGTGTCAGCCGTTCACCTTTTTTAACTTCGCGCAAAATGGTTGTCAAATGCTGGGCCATCGACTCCTCTGTCATACATAATTGTACATCTTCCTCATCATTCCACTGTGGCTGATCAATGTAGTTGTATTCGATCATTTGTTCAGGCGCAAATCGGCTGATCATCTGCTGTAAAATCGTTGCCATAGCAAGCGCACGCCCGTTCTCATCTGCAAGCGCATAGGAGAGCACCAGTTTTTTCTGTGCGCGTGTCATCGCCATATATACGCGATAACGTTCATACACTTGTTGTCGACTGCTCTCTGGATTTATAGAAAATCCCTTTGTGATTAACTGTTTGCGTTCCTCGTCAGAAAACATTTCGTCGTTCTCAATCCGCCGCGGAAACAATCCATCATTGCAACCTATCAGAAAACCATACTGCACTTCATAAGCGCGAACGCGCGAAACTTCAGTAATGATGATTTGATCGAGTAACATCGGGATGACACCGATCCTGCTGCTACCAAACGCCTGCCGCAATAGAGCAAGAACCCGTGCAACTGGCAACTTGCGCTCGCCAAACGCATAGACAAGATCGTCACATAGTGTAATTGCATGCACAAGTGCACGTTCATGCGCTTGTGCATCAAACGTATTGTCGGAAGCTTCTTCACGCTCGATGAGAGCCGAGATCTGCCCCGGGACATCACAACTTTCTAGCAAATTCCACAGCGCCGTAATCATTTGGCGCACAGTACTATCTGTAGACTGAAACACCTGGTAAAAAGGGAGGAGCCATGACGCAACGCGACTTCGCACAGCTTCTATCTCACTTTTGAATTCTTTATAATTCGTAAGCTCAAACGAGATTAACCACTCTTCTCCTTCAATACCATTTAAAAGTACAAAGTTTTCTAATTGATCCACTGCAAAGCGCGGAATTGGCGTCAAATCCGTTTTTAACCACTCAATGATCGCTTGACTAGATAGTTGGGACTCTATAATCGATAAGGCGTGCAAGATAAAGCGGGCAACGGGATGGTGACGCATTGAGTGCAACTCATCCATAAAAAAGGGAATTTTCGCTTGTTGTAACACTTCTCGTAACAAGGGACGATAAAGATCGAGATTCGTCACCATCAATGTAAATTCACGCCATGGCACCTGTTCCTCACGGTGTATTCGCAACATCTCTCTTATTGTTCCAAGTACTTCCGCCCTCCTTGTTGTCGCTTTTGCTATGACCAAATCCCCGCGCTCTGCAGATGTATAAAAAGGAGCTTCCGATTCTTCTGGCAAAGTAAAGATCGCTTTTTCTAAGTGATTCAAACGAGGACTTGCAGTAAATCGCCATAATTTATTTCCTTGTGTATTTACAATGTGAAGGGTTCGCTGTTTTTGATCTGCCAGTTTACGCAAGTGCAAAAAAGTGTCATCTGCTTGTGCAAATGGTGAATCGAGTTCATCAACCCGTGCAAATCCAGTGCGCGCTAATTCATTCGCTCGTTCCAATGGCAACGTCAAACTGACACTCATATTTTCCACATGTTCAAAAAGTGCACCTAAAAGTGAGAATTCTTGTGCAGTAAACCCGAGGAATCCATCCACATAAATCTGTGCTGACCTTAAGCTCCCTATTCGATGCAATTCTCGAGCAAACAGCGGCAAAAGATGAAGAGGATCGATAAAGCGATCTTGCAGCGCGCGTTCATAAGCCTGTAAGAGAATCGCTAAATCATGCACTTTCTCGTGCAATTGTCGATCTTCCTTGAGAGTCGCAATTTGTGGCTCCAAAGGGATTCCAGTTAAATTCGCAGTTTGAAATTCTTCTACTGTGAGCAGCAAACGCTCAATAAATTGAGCAGATGGATTTGCTCGCCGAAAGACTTGAAGTTGTTCAGAGACTTCGTCGTAGGCAGCAGCCATCAGAAGAAACTTCCCATTTTTTGAGACCATTTGCGCAGGTAACTGACCAATCAGCTGTAATCCCCGCAAACTAAAGCGGCGAAAGCTCATCACTTGAGCTCGCACCAGCGATTGTCCAGGAACTCGTTTTGCCAGTTCCCGCTCCATATAAAAAGTCACTTGATCGGGGACTAGGAGGAAAATGGGCGGTCCAAAGCGATCCGCAGCTAACGCAAGTAAGATTTCATCGAGAATTTGTTTTGTTTTTCCTGCCCCCGCTCTACCAGTGAAGATGCGAATCATCCATTCATCTCCTTTGCAGTGAATCATGTTTCACTCGAACGACAGGGCGATCATCTTGCCAGTGTAATGAAACAGATAACCCATAAGCTTCGGATAGCATTTTTTGCGTAAGCACGTCTTGTTTAAGACCTGCGGCAAGTAATCGTCCTTCTTTTAAAATTGCAACATGTGAAATCCCAGGAAAAATCTCCTCCGGATAATGAGTTACATACAAAAGTTGTGGAATTGTTCCCTGCGCTAAGTTTTGCAATGCGAAAAGAACGTGTTCACGTGATGGAAAATCAAGCCCCGTACATGGTTCATCAATAATCAGCAGTTTAGGATCAGCCATAAGTGCTCTGGCAATCATCACTTTTTGCCGTTCCCCTTGTGATAACAAGGCATAGGGACGCGTTGCGATCTGTTGGGCCGCTAGGTCACACAGCAAGTCTTGCGCTTTTTTTAGATCGTCAGTCGTCGGAGTCACATAATTTCCATTGGTCGCATATTTACCAGATGCCACGAGATCAACGGCCTGTACATTTTGCTCTAAATAACTGTCTATGCGATTACTCACAAAGCCAATGTCTTTGCGCAACTCACGAACATCATACTCACCTAAATGATGCCCCATGACCCATACATCTCCTTCTGTGGGCCAAAGCATGCCGAGTACTATTTGCAACAAAGTGGTTTTACCAGCGCCGTTAGCTCCTAGTAAAGCCCAATGTTCACCGATCTTTGTTTGCAACTGAATCTCCTGTAACAGCGGGCGCCCTTGCCTGAGAACAGAAACTCGATCGATTTTTACAATAACTTCATGTCTCTCCACTCGCAGGTTCTCCTTTTCCGACACCTCATCGCTTGCTCGCGTGCAAAGTCGTATTTGTTTTACCATTGTATCGAACGAATCACGTGCGGTCTATCAACAAAAGAAGTAGGAGAAGAAATTTTGGAAATTCATAGTTCTCGATGTTACACTAACAGTGCATTGTCATGCGCAAGAAAAACCTTGCGATGTGCCACCAAGAAGAGAAGAGGTGAGTAAGATGTATGTATATCTTTTAGGACCACTAGGTGTCGTCCTCGCGGTCGTGCTTGGCTATGGTCCTTTTCGCATTGCGCGTAAAACTTACGCCTGGCTCGCCACACTTGTGTTTGTACTCGGATTGATCGAGTATTTTAGCGGTTTTTTCCCAACACTAAATTTCCTCTATCTTCTTTTCCTCTTTTTGTTGTTTAGTGTTACGATGGGAATACGCCTGCTCATCGCGCGCTCTCTTTTTCACATCGGAAGAACGCGTTATCTAAAACCATTGGCCATAGGCTTACTCATTCTTCTTGCTTTCGCTTTGTTTAACGGCGTTGCGCTTATCGTTCTTCCCATCGCGATTGCAATCTATCGAAGCAAGAAACGCCCACGTGGACCACGGCCCGTAGGTCAACCAAGTGGTTTTTGGGGATCACTTGAAAGCGTGCGCAAAAATCTATCTAGCCTAGGACCCCTCGCCTTAATCACTGCAATCGGTACACTTGCCATCGCTATAAGTTCAGGAATTGCCGCAACCGCAACTGCCATTAGTGCCGCCGCTACCTACAGTGAACAAGTTCAACTTATCAAAGCGCGCATGACAAACTCTCTGCCGCCAGTTGCTGCAAATGATGTCCCCATTGTCGAACGCACAAATGCAGCAATTGTCCTCTCCAACAGTATCGGCGGACTCGGTCCGCAGTACCATGTATCCAATCAAGGTCTATCACTTGTTCGCTACCACGGACAGTTAATTTGGACTGCACCACTGGATTATAACAATGGATTGATCTGGCTAACAAAACATACAACGCCAGGTTATGTCTATACTTCAGCCAGTAATCCTAGTGCAAAACCAGTCCTCGTACAAAATGCCGAGTATACAATCACGCCTCAAGCTGGATTTGGGTATAACTTGCAGCGTGTCTTATATCAGCACTTTCCTACACTCTACATTGGAACTTCTGACTGGGAACTCAATCCTTCTGGAGAAGGTTATTGGGTAACTTCCCTATATGAACCAGCACCAGGACTCGCTGGTCTCGTCACTAAAGTCATTGTTGGCTCTGCATTAACCAATCCGACAACGGGTCATGTGCATTTTTTTGCGCTCGGTCAGCAGCCCGCTTGGGTAAGTCAAGTCGTGGGTCCAGAGTTTGCACAAAATGAAGCGATGCGCTATGGGTGGGATCGCGCAGGATTGATTGCTTCGACATTTACGCATCAATTAACAACCGAACCTGTTCATGCAACACCTTATAACGTTCTATTAAGCAATGGCGACCTCGCCTGGGAAATTCCCATGACCTCCCCGAGTACCAATGACAATTCGCTCTCAGGTTTAATTCTTGTCAACGCAGAGACAAACGCTGTCAGTTATACACCATTTACTGGTATGCAAAACGATCTCGCTGCCGAACAACGAATCAATGGGGCTACACTTAACAGTTCACTTTCCGCGGGGCGTCCTCTGCTCTATAATATTTCCGGTGGATACGCATATGTAGCTCCTGTAATCAATCAATCGGGCATCGTGCAAGAAATCGCGCTTGTAGATCCGCGTAACACAGTTCAACCGATCATTTCTCCAACAATGCAAGATGCGCTAGCCTCTTGGCAAAATTATCTTGCAACAGGCGGTGTAACAAGTGCTACAAAAACCGTGCAAAGTAAAGTATTGACCGGTATAGTAAAACGTGTTGCTACTGTTTTATCTTCTAGTGGAGCAAATGGAGCACCAGTGAAAGAATACTGGCTTTTTCTCATCGGAAACCAAGCTTACCGCGCGTCACTTTCAATCAATCCAAACGTCGTACCATTCGTCCGTCCTGGTGATACAGTGACAATCGCTTTTGCAACGGGACAAGCGGCACCGATTACCATTCGTTCGATTCGTGACGTTACCTTAGGAAAGTAAATGAGGAAAAAAGCTTATTGCTGCAACTAAAAGAGATTTACTGTGAAATAAATCCCCTCCCACACTTATAATGGGAGGGGATTTATTTCACAGTAAACAAAGATTAAATCAGGAGAGAAGGGAAGTTAACTGACCGCATGACGACCTTTTAATTTGCCTTGTGAATGATCTTGATCTTTATCCGTGTCATGATATATTGCAGACAAGGAGCGAGCTTTTAACTCAGGAACTAGCATCGTCGTCCCAATTCCAAGTAAACAAACCACAGCCATAATTCCTTCTGTTCCTGACAATGAGAATCTACTTAGCAAGATCGGCACAAACAAAGCTCCAAGAAATGCACCCATTTTTCCGGCCCCTGCAGATAATCCATCACCAAAGGCACGCCAGCGAGTAGGAAACACTTCCGACGGAATTACAAACGTTGTCGTATTCGGACCAAATTCAGTAAAGAAATAACTAAGTCCATAAATCAGAAGAAAAGGAATCGTCATCATCGTTATATGAGGAATAAAGTATAAACCAGCAAAAGACAATGCCATCATGATAAAACCAAGCATTTGAATCGTCTTTCTACCTAATCGATCAATCGTAAACGCTGTGACCCAGTACCCTGGGATTGCAAAGATGAGGAAGATCAATGTAGAGACTAGTGTCGTATGAAGCAACGAGGCATGAGATACTAATGATTTCATAATCAAGGTAGACGAAACGCTATTCCCGTAAAACGCAATATCAAGGAAAAACCAAGAACCTGCAGTTCCAAGCACCCGCAACCAAAATTGACTTCGCGTCCAACCGTCGCCGCGATTGTCCTCACTTGCTGACACATCGCGTTGTGTCAGCGAAGAAACGACTTTCGCCGCTTCTTCTTGATCTCGTTTCACTTCAAGCAAATAACGCGGCGTTTCCGAAATCGTACGCCGCAGATAAATGACTGCAGCGGCTGGAATCGCACCAAGCGCTAGCATAAGCCGCCATACAAGATCATGTGATAGACCACTCACAAGCAAGCCTGAAGCAACTAGAGGTCCGACTAATAAACCAAACCCTTGCATCGCAAACACACTCGTCACTAAACGCCCGCGATTTTTACGATTTGCATACTCGCTCATGATAATTGCACTCGTTGGATAATCCCCGCCAATGCCTAGCCCAATAATAAATCGCCAAAACAACAGTTGATCAAAGTTTTGCGACGTAGCAGACAATAAGGCGCCAATCGTTAAGATAATCACTTCAATTCCATACACAGATTTTCGTCCAAAACGATCCGCAAGTTTACCAAAAATGATAGCGCCAAGTGCGGCAGCAATTAGCGAGGTCGCGTTTAAAATGCCGATCTCCGCTTTACCCAAATGCCAAATTGGCGCAAGAATAGTTGTAACAACACCAATTATAAATAAGTCGTATGCGTCTGTGAAAAAACCCATCCCGGACGTAAACATCGTTTTCCAATGAAACGACTGTAATTTCGATTCCTCAAGCGCCTCTAGGATGTCTGCACGCGTTCGCACAATAGTTTCCTCCTGCAAAATAGAATACTAACTATGACTTGTTTTGATCATACCAAGAACTCGTGTTGTGTTTGATAAGGAATTGTAAAGGTTGCGTAAAGGAGTTTTCTTGCGTCCTACAATAACAAAAAGGAGGGGCCTCCCCCTCCTTTAATCTGCTCTTGAACAACTGCTTTATGCCTTCATTAAGTTGCGCAGGACCATCTGCAAAATTCCGCCATTGCGATAATAATCGACCTCAATCGGGCTGTCGATACGCGCGGTCACATCGAAGGAAATGGTTGAACCATCCGGTTTTGTCGCGCGCACAGTCACACGCTGATGTGGAGTCATGTGATCGTCGATCCCTTCAAAGTGATAGCGCTCAAATCCAGTAAGACCTAGCGCGCGCCAACTGACACCAGGATCAAATTGTAAAGGAAGTACCCCCATGCCTACGAGATTGCTGCGGTGAATACGCTCGAAACTCTCAGCAATGACGGCTTTTACACCAAGCAAATACGTTCCTTTTGCTGCCCAGTCACGCGAACTTCCTGTGCCATATTCTTTACCAGCGATAACAATCATCGCATCTCCATCTTGCATGTATTTCATCGCTGTATCATAAATCGACATGACTTCGTTCGTGGGAATATAAGTTGAAAAACCACCTTCCGTGCCTGGAGCAACTTCATTGCGAATGCGCACATTGGCGAACGTACCGCGCATCATCACCTCATGATTTCCGCGGCGTGAACCGTAAGAATTGAAATCGCGAACATCGACATTACGGGACTGCAAAAAGAGACCTGCTGGACTTTTGGGATTAATTGCACCCGCAGGTGAGATATGATCTGTCGTTACAGAATCCCCTAGCAAGGCAAGGACACGCGCATCGTGAATTGGCGCGATTGGATGCACTTTCGTATCGAGTCCAACAAAGAAAGGTGGTTCTTGAATATACGTTGACTCTGGATCCCAAGCAAACAATTCTCCTTCAGGCGTCGGCAAGGCATTCCAACGCTCGTTCGAATGGAGAACATCACGGTACTTCTCTTTGAACATTTCCGGAGTCACAAAATTCGCAATCGCCTCATCGACTTCCTTCGAAGATGGCCAAATATCGCGTAGATATACAGGATTTCCATTTGCATCATGACCGAGTGGATCATTTGTCAGATCGATGTCGACCGTTCCAGCAATCGAATACGCGACAACAAGCGGTGGTGATGCAAGATAGTTTGCTTTAACCGCTGGATGAATACGCCCTTCAAAATTGCGGTTCCCACTTAAGACAGACGCAACTGTCAATTCATTGTCGCGAATTGCGCTTTCCACTTCAGGAATGAGCGGACCGCTGTTACCAATACATGTTGTACACCCATATCCCACCACTTGAAATCCTAATTTTTCTAGATACGGGAGTGTTCCGGATTTCTCTAAGTAACTTGTTACAACACGTGATCCAGGGCCAAGGCTAGTTTTGACATGCGGACACCGCCCAAGACCCTTTTCCACTGCTTTTTTCGCTAACAATCCCGCAGCAAGCATGACTGAAGGATTCGATGTATTCGTACAACTAGTAATCGCAGCGATGACAAGCGATCCTGCCGTTAATTCAGACTCTTGTCCATTCGCTTGACGCACTTTGACTTTCTTTTGAATTTGTTCCTCAGATAAACCAAACCCACCCTGTTTGACCGGTAGACGCAACGCCTCATTAAATTGTTTTTTCATTTGCGTCAATTCTACTTTATCTTGCGGACGACGAGGCCCTGCAAGTGAAGGAACGACAGTAGCAAGATCTAAGGTAACTACATCTGAAAACACAGGATCCGGCATGTCATCTGTTCTAAAAAGTCCTTGAGCCTTCGTGTACGCTTCAACGAGAGCAATTTGCTCTTCATCGCGTCCCGTCGTGCGCAAGTAGTTCAACGTTTCTTGATCAACAGGGAAAAAGCCCATCGTAGCCCCATATTCAGGCGACATATTGGCAATTGTCGCACGGTCAGCAAGAGTCATTTGACTTAACCCTGGACCAAAGAATTCCACAAATTGGCCCACAACACCTTTTTTGCGCAAAATATTTGTCACAGTCAGCGCTAAATCTGTCGCTGTCGCTCCCTCGGGAAGGCGGCCGATCAATTTGAAGCCAATTACTTTTGGCGTAACAAAGTACAGCGGTTGCCCAAGCATGCCCGCTTCAGCTTCAATACCTCCGACCCCCCATCCAAGAACACCAAGCCCATTGATCATGGTCGTATGAGAATCGGTACCGACTAAGGAGTCAGGAAATGCAACAGGCCCATCCTCCGTTTCACGAACTTGGACAACAGAAGCTAAGTACTCCAAGTTTACCTGGTGCACAATGCCAGTAGAAGGTGGAACCGCACGGAAATTCTCAAACGCTTTCGTCGCCCAGTGCAAAAACTTATATCGCTCTTCATTGCGCTCAAATTCATAATCTGTATTGACTTCAAGAGAATTATCTTGCCCAAAGCTATCAACTTGAACGGAGTGATCAATGACAAGATCGACAGGTACAAGCGGATTGATCTTCTTTGGATCTCCGCCAAGACGATGAACAGCTTGGCGCAATGCCGCTAAGTCAACCACAACTGGTACACCTGTAAAATCCTGAAGCAAAATACGTGCTGGCATGAAAGGGATTTCCTGTGTTTGATCTGGGGCTTCTGCATTCCAATTTGCAATTTGTTTCACATGATCTTGCGTGATGACATAGTCATCTAATTTACGTAAAACACTTTCAAGTAAAATCTTCATGGAAAACGGAAGGCGTGAAATGTTCCCCAGATTCAGTTCTTCTAATCGCTGCAAGCGATAGTACTGATACTGTTTGCCATTGGCTGAAAGTACAGCTTTTGCGCCAAACGGGTCTTTATTTTTTGACACTTTCTCCAACCTCACTTTACAAATAAGACAGGTTAGCTACCACTATTGATGAAGCCAGTGTGCGCCCGCTCCTCTACATAAACTTTTCGATCAGTCCACATGCTATGGTGTAGAGGTATCCAAAGCTTTTCATCCTCAAAATTATACCACATCTATGGAGGGGGGCAGCAAACGCGATGACTATGGAATCGAAGGTTACAGCGCAATTTTTCCCCGAAGGAAGCACAGATGCGCAATCGCCTCATGAAGACATCGCAGAAGGCATTGACCGAATGGCCGACGAGGGCGGTGGTGTGGTTGACCAAAATTTCCCAGCTGGTGCCCCCATTCTTAGAAACGACCTCGTTCGCCCAGGATCACTGAATTAAGGAATTTGGCGCAACGAGAGTGGGGCACACGTCCCCACTCAGTTGCGTACCACTTACTTTACAGGTTTCTATAACCAGCTACATATTTTCAGGTTTTTTAAACATTCCCAAGAACTTTTGAACCAGAAAAGGATCGCCCTGAATTTTAATTTTTCCTGTCATAAACGCCGCAACTGGATTGCCTTGACCAAGTGCAATTTTGACAAACTCATCTGCATCCATAGTAACTGTCGCATTCACTCCATCTTGAACACCTTCATCCACAGACAGAATCCCATCTTTTACAGCAAGTGTCCATGCACCACCGTCATCGCCATGAAGTACATAAGTCACTTTCGCTTGCATACCTATCGCAGCATCTTTTATAAAATTCTCCTTCATTCCAGAAAAGATATCTCGCGCAGTCACTGTATTCAACAAAATTCCTCCTTCATCCATTCAGGGCTATAAAGGTAAGCTCTCCACAAGCTGAAAGCATATGCATACCGGTGCGGGGGACACTAATTTTACTGAATCCGTATTGTCCTTTACCCACGCAAATCTGAAAGGAGGGCATACTATGACATTTACGGTAGGAATTTTAGGCGTCCCGCTAAGTGTTTTTAATCCAAACGATGCTTCAAAACCACTTGATCAATTGACAGAAACGCCGCGTGCACTACGCGCAGGTGGGTTACTTGAAGTGATTCGCAACACGGGTGCAACAGTAAAAGATTTCGGCGATGTGAAGTTGACTTACAACAAAAATGCGAAGACATTTGACGAGTTAAAAAATGCGTTTTCTGCAATTGCCACAGCAACAGAACGTGCCGCTAGAGCTAGTGATTTTCTTCTTGTATTAGGTGGCGGTTGTACTTTAGCAACCGGAACCCTACGTGCCTTACACAAAGTATACCCCCATCTTCACCTGTTATGGTTTGATAGCCACGCAGATTTTGAAACCCCAGAATCCACGCATTCTCATTATCTAGGCGGCATGTCTCTGGCTCATGTCGTCGGAGCCGCAGGTGATCCGCCAATTCTAAAAGGTGAACAAGTCACTCTTTTATCCGGACGAGCTGCCAATTGGGCAGAAATTTCTACCATGCGCGAATTTGGTGTAAAACACTGCCCACCTGAGAATATGACAGAATGGCTACAAACAGAATTGCCCCCTGTCGATTTATACATTCATTTCGATGTCGATGTGCTGGAACTGTCCTCGATGCCAGCCGTGGACATACCCTATTTACCGGGTGTAAAAAAAGCAGAGATGGTAACCGCACTCAAGATAATCGCCGCATCAAAAAAACTGCGAGGCCTAGAACTCACTGTCTATAACCCATATCGCGATGTGTCCGATATTGGGTTAACAACCATTTTGCAGTTGGTTGAAACTTGTGTGAAAGAACTCGTTACACAACAAGTGGTTCCTGCCCATTCGTAAACAAAGTCAGAATCAGGGCGAGATCTTCCTGATTCTGACGAATGAGTGTAATGCACCTATTATTCAAGTGCACGAGGGCCGATAAGCCAACTTTTAGGAATCAATTGACCCATTACTTCATATAGGTCGTCACGTTGTGGAACCTTATGTAGAATTTGTTCTCCTGTTTGGTTCGCGTGATGGACGAGTGCAGCCACACGATCATATCCGAAACGCGGCGCCAAAACTGTTGCTACAGAAGCGTTATGCAGCAATAACTGTTCACAACGTTCACGATGAACCTCGATCCCTGTGACAAGGCGACGCGAAAAATTAACGGCGCCACGCGATAAAATATTGGCAGAGTCTAATAAACGATCTGCCAAAAGAGGCCACATCGTATGGAGTTCAAAATTACTATATTGAGAAGCCGTTACAACAGTCGAGTCATTTCCGATGATTTGAACACAAACCATAAGTAGCGATTCTGCGATGACTGGATTCACTTTCCCTGGCATAATCGAGCTTCCGGGCTGCACAGCAGGTAATTGCAATTCTCCGATTCCAGCCATTGGTCCAGAGGCCATCCACCGTATGTCATTTGCAATTTTAATAAGCACCGTCGCAACTTGTCTAAATGCACCCGAAGCATCAAGTAACACATCTGGACTCGCTTGCGCAGCTATATGATTCTCTGTCTCACGCAAACTTAATCCTGTATACTCCGAAAGCTTAGCGATTGCTTTGATGGAAAAATCAGGATGCGTATTTACGCCTGTCCCAACTGCTGTCCCCCCAAGCGCAAGTGCACCTAGATCCTTTGCTGCTTGTGACAATCGACCAATGGCCTTATCTACTTGCCACGCATATCCAGAAAATTCTTGTCCCAACGAAATTGGCACCGCATCCTGTAGATGCGTGCGGCCAGATTTCAAAATATCCTGAAAAGCTGAGGCCTTTTGCGCTAAGGCTGCACGTAATTCAAGAAGTGCAGGAATGACTTGACGCTCAATTTCAGCTTTAACTGCGACGTGAGTAGCCGAGGGGATCACATCATTACTTGATTGTCCGCGGTTTACATCATCATTAGGATGCACAATCACACCATAAGAAGAATGCGCGAGATGTGCAATGACCTCATTGGCATTCATGTTAGTGCTCGTTCCAGAACCTGTTTGATAAACATCCACAACAAAATGGGAATCAAATTCCCCATCCGCTACTCGTTTTGCTGCTGAACTTATCGCATCTGCTACTTGTGTATTGAGCAGCCCTAATTCACGATTTGCCTCTGCCGCAGCACGTTTTATACAGCCAAGAGCCCACGTAAAAGAACGCGGTAAAGTGCGCCCACTAATTGGAAAGTTAAGTGCCGCTCGAGCTGTCGAAGCGCCATAAAGTGCTGCGCTTGGCACTTGTATTTCTCCCATCGAATCCCGCTCTATGCGATACTCCAACGTATTTATGCCTCCCTTGTACTATGAGCGACAATAAAATCGCGCAACCAGTAGGCACTCGCTTTCGGTATTCTCCTCATTGTTGCAAAATCTACATACACAATCCCAAAACGCTTGCTATACCCGAATCCCCACTCAAAATTATCGAGCAAGGACCATACGTAATATCCGCGCAAATCAACCCCTTGTTCCAATGCACGCTCGCACATTTGCAAATGTCCTTGCAAAAAAGCAATGCGTTGAGTATCATTCACTTTTTCTCCATCTAATTGATCAGCAAATGCCGCACCATTTTCCGTGATATAAATAGGAATAAGTGGATATTCCTTGTGGATGCGCATCAGAATATCATAAAGCCCATTTGGATCAATCGACCACCCCATATCGGTAAGTGGTTCACGAGGAGGAACGACGTCAGCTAGCAAAGGGTGTAGTCCAGCAGTAACAACGGTTGGAAAATAGTAGTTGACACCGAGGAAATTTAATTGCTGTCGGGCCATTGTTTGCAAATCTGCAGCATTCAAAAAAGAAAGGTCAAATACCGATCCATAAACGTCCAGAACTTCTTTTGGGTATCTTCCTTTACAAGCGGCATCCAAGAAAAATTGATTTATTACGCGATCATGAGTAATGGCTGTTGCTTGTTCCTCTGGATCTGATGGATACACAGGGGATAAATTGAGTGCAATTCCAATGTCTACAGTACGATTGACTGCGCGAATTGCTTCTACAGCATAGGCATGGGCGGCCATGAGATGGTGTGCGACAGTTACAGTTTCAAGTAGATCCGAGTGTCCAGGCGCGTGGTTTCCAGTGAGATACCCTTCATAAGCAACAACCGATGGTTCATTGATTGTGAGAAAACGATGTACCGTTCCAGCAAATTCACGAACAACCTGTTGCGCATACTCTGCAAAATAAAACATAGTATCCCGTTGCAGCCAACCACCTTGATTCTCCAGAGCATATGGAAGATCCCAATGATACAAAGTGACTAGCGGAGTGATCTCGTGACGTAACAACTCTTCGACCAGGCGACGGTAATAATCCATCCCTTTTGAATTTAGCTTTCCTTTCCCTTCTGGAAAAATGCGCGGCCAAGAAATTGAAAAGCGATAACTATGCAATCCCAACTCTTTGAGCAAACGCACATCTTCGTGATAACGATGGTACTGATCACATGCTTTGTCTCCCGTATGTCCTTGAAAAGTCTTACCCTGACTATGAGCAAATACATCCCAAATGGAGGGTTTGCGCCCGTCTTCACTTACCGCTCCTTCTACTTGATATGCAGCCGTAGCTGCTCCAAACAAAAAAGCGCTTGGAAACCTCTGCCCCACGCTCACACCCCCGGCCTTATGCCACGCAAATTGCACGGTCAGAACAGGTGTGATTGCAAAACCTGTTCTGATCCGCTTTTACACGTACCTATGCACTTTATCGCCAATCCATGTGACGAGCTTTCTCGCATTTTTATGTGCTGAAGCAAGGACAGAGCGCCACACTTTTTCAATCAAATTTGCTTTTGGATCGCTTTTTAGTGCATATAAAGGAACCTGCTGTACAATGTGACCATTGACGATAATATTTTCTACCGCCACTTTCTGCCCTGCTAAAACAGGCGCTGAACGCACATTTGGAGTCACCGTATAAGAGATGGATTGCTTTGCTCCCTTTTCCACATCGACAAAAACGTTTTTCTTAGGAGCGACACTCAACACAGAATCTGCGGCATCGGTGATTTGCAGTTGCGTTGCAATCGGCTGATTCGCAGTTTGAAACCTTTTCGCGTTAAATTGGGAAAAACCATATCCTAACAGCCCTTCTGTATCTTGAAACACGTTTGCAAAAGAACTTGCATCAAGCACTACACTGATTAACTGCGTATTGCCACGTTTTGCTGTTCCGACAAAACAGTATCCAGCTTCATTCGTTGATCCAGTTTTTAGCCCATCTAACCCATTAAATTGCCCCAATAATTGATCGTAATTCGTCCCGTACTGTCCTGGATGAATATACATACCGGGTTCAGACGCATACTTCAACACAATTGGATAGTGCAAAACGAGATAGCGCGACAAAATCGCTACATCGTGCGCATTGGTATACATGTTTGGATTTTGCAGTCCCGAAGCATTTGTATAGTGAGTCCCCGTCAATCCAAGTGCCTTAGCCTTTTCATTCATGAGCTTGGCAAATTCAGATTGTGAACCCGCAATCGCATCTGCAACAGCGACAGCCGCATCGTCTGCAGATACTACATACATATATTCCAGCATTTTGCTCAATGTAATATGTTCTGCTGGATTTAAATATGCGACAGATAAACCAGGCGTCTGTGCGACTTTATACGCCGATTGACTCACCGGAATGATCGAATGAAGGGTAAGTTGTCCTCGCTTTACTAAATCTAGTGCAATCAACGAGGTCATTAATTTTGCAAGCGAAGCAGGATAGTGTTTTTGCAATACATTTTTTGCGTATAACACTTGTCCCGTTTGTGCGTCAATCAATTCAGCTGCTGGCGCCGAGATTGGCACCGCATTTGTATTAAAATTTGCGGTAATTGGTTGTGCAGGTTGCGCCGCTACCGCTTTTTCTGTTCCGGTGTCAGCCAGTGCAACGACCGCGCCCGATAACAACACGATGACGGCCGCCCCAATAATCAAGGAGCGTTTTACTGTTCCCACGCCTAGCCCTCCTGTATATCCTCCGATCTCTTTGACAGATCGAACTGTTCGTGACTCATTATACACGAACGCCTTTTTCTGTGAGGCGTAAATAAATACAAATGAAATTTATTCCTTTACTGCATGGATATCCTCAGCTCCCCGCTCCTGAAGCGCAGATTGTACTTGATCTACCTGTTCCGCAGTGCAGGTGACAATCAGAAAGTGATGCAGATCACGATGATGCACTGCATCCGGAATGAGCTTCTAGCCAATCTGCCAATACGCGACCTTGCATCGCACCATCAAGAGGTCCTCCTAAAAACAACACCCCAAATCCTGGGACAACAGCAGAAACAGCAGCCGCCAATCCGCCAATGACACCTAGGGAATCCTGTAGCCACGTTCCATGCCAATGTTCATGAGGGGTTGATGTGCTTAATGAGACGTTCCCCTGAAATTGTTTTTCTAAATCTGCTGCTGCTTTTTCTGCACTTTCATGTGTTTGGAATCTCCCAATCACGTGATACTTCATCTGAAAACTCCTCACTTTCTTGAATCGGCATTTGCCTCTATCTATTTTGCGCGATAATGTAAAAACAGTACAGTCATTTCTTTCGATCGTGAGGTGCTTCCATTGATGAAAGCCGTTTGGATAACAGAACCAGGTTCACCCGATGTATTACAAGTCAGAGAGTGTGAATCGCCGCGCTTACTAAAAGGACACGTAAGAGTACAAATCAAAGCCACTGCGCTAAATCGCGCGGACTTATTACAAAGACAAGGTCTTTATCCACCACCGCCAGGCGAAACGGAAATTTTAGGACTTGAAATGTCAGGTGTCGTTGTGGAAACCGCAAATGATGTCACTGGATTTCTCCCAGGTGAACGTGTCTGTGCACTTCTTCCTGGTGGCGGATACGCGCAAGAAGTCGTTGTTCCAGCTCCGATGCTCGCAAAAATTCCAGATTCATTATCTTTTGAAGAAGCAGCGGCCATTCCCGAAGCATTTCTTACAGCGTATTCTAATTTAGTCTGGCTCGGACAGATTAACCCTGCCCATACGGTACTGATTCACGCAGGGGCAAGCGGCGTTGGCACGGCTGCCATTCAATTAGTTCGAGAGTTTGGCGCTACCCCCATTGTCACAGCTGGTTCAGTCAAAAAACGAGAAGTTTGCATGAAACTAGGCGCTGCACTCGCAATTGACTATCATGCTGGCCCTTTTGCCCCACCAGTTCTAGAATGGACAAAGAAACAAGGCGTAAACTTGATCTTTGATTTTATTGGTTCCCCTTATTTTGAACAAAACTTACAAACACTGGCGATTGACGGTCGACTCATCGTGATTGGGACGATGGGGGGAACTCTCGTTGACCGCTTCGATCTCAGTCTATTGCTACGTCGGCGCCTTCAAGTGATCGGAACCGCTTTACGCTCGCGCACGAAAGAACAAAAAGCACAGCTCACAGCGGAATTTTGGGATTTTGCGTTTGACCGTTTTGCTGACGGCCGCTTGCGTCCTCTAGTTGATCGTATCTACCCGCTTGAACACGTTGCAGAGGCACACCGATATATGGAAAGCAACTTGAATATCGGAAAAATCGTCCTTAGAGTGTCTGCTTGATCTTGATAGAAAGACTAGTCATCTGGTAAAAGTTAGTGGAGATCTAAATCGCTTGTCAGTGAGCCTAAGATCTCCCCTTTTACTTTGCGCAAATGATCAATTACATTGAACGACTCAATCTCCCAGCCTAATTCAGGGTGAAAATGTAATGTATTAAGACAGACATTTTGCAAAGCTGTTTTCCCCGTCCCTATTTCGCCATTAGACAATTCCGCAAGCACTGCATTGATCACCGCTCCGTGAGAGACTGCAATTACTCGCTTTGCCTTGTATCTCATAACAAGCAATTGAAGAGCTGCCATCGCTCGATCTTTCACTTGATCGTGTGTTTCAATACCAACTAAACGCCCTTCCGTTTGTGCGAGCCTAAATTGTTCAGGCGTAAATCCTGTTCCGTTGCCTACATCGCGTTCGGCAAGCTGTTCTATTGTTTCAACTTCTCCTAAGTGAAGGTGTTGCGCGATAATTTGCGCTGTTTCTTTTGCTCGACCAAGTGGGCTTGTCACAATTTGATCCCAATGAAATGCAGATAAGTAAATTGCACTTTGCAAAGCTTGCTCTCGCCCACGATCATTTAAGGGAACGTCGGTACGCCCTTGAAAGCGCCGCAAAACATTCCAGTCTGTCTCTCCATGGCGCATAAGACAAATCGTCGTTTTCAAACACCTTCCCCCCTAACGCAATTTATCGTAGCTAAAAACACAAGACCCGACAATGACTTTTTAAAAGATGGTCTCGGCACACAAATAGACGCCCTCTTGTTCGCTCGCTGTACAACTCGTTATGATAACTTGCAGCAAGAGTTTAAAATCTACTTGAGGAGGAACATGCATGACTGATTTTTGGATCGTCGATGTCTTTTCAGTCGAGCGTTATTCAGGAAATCAACTCGCTGTATTTTTACATGGACAAAACTATAGCACAGAACAAATGCAAGCTTTAGCACGAGAAATGCACTTTTCCGAAACTACTTTTATCATGCAATCTAGCGAACAGATTTTGCGGCAGAAAACAGTGAGTCCAATTGTGCCAGTGCGTATTTTCACTCCTGCAGCTGAGATTCCATTTGCTGGCCACCCTACTCTTGGAACTGCGTTTGTCATTCAACAAATGATTCTACAACGTACAGTTGAAACACTTTCTCTGCAAGTTTCTGCAGGCATTATTCCTGTACAGTTCACTTATCGCAATGGGTACCCCCAATTGTTGACCATGACCCAAAACCAACCACAGTTCGGAGAAATGGTAGATGTTTCAGAGATGGCGCGTTGTCTCGGGCTCACATCTGATGCATTCGACCAACAATATCCAATACAAGTTGTCTCAACTGGACTCCCTTTTGTCATTGTCGCTTTAAAACATTTAAAAGACGTACAAAAAGCTTGGGTACAACTCGAAGAATGGCATTCACTTAGCCCGAGACTTGGATCTGATGTAAATATCTTAATTTTTACAAAAGAGACGTTACAGGCTGAGAATGATTTACATGTTCGCGTTTTTGTCCCCGAATTTGGCGTCTCTGAAGATCCTGCGACGGGCAGCGCAAATGGATGCCTCTGTGCATTCTTATTAAAATATGGACTCCATGAGCCAACTCACGGAGGCGATCTTTCCTTTACCTTACGCAGCGAGCAAGGGTATGCGATAAAGCGTCCCTCCCTCCTTCACTTGCAAGGAAATCTGCACGCAGGAAATTATCAAATTAAAATTGGAGGAGCCGTACATTTTGTCGCACGCGCAGAATTGCTCGGATCTTGTCAAATATAAAACCTCGTTGTCACTTCTTGCAGGAATTTTAAAACCTGTGTCGAAGTAGAGTATCAGTTGTTAAGAAGTTTGATATCGAGGGGTTATGTCATTTGAAGCGGATGAGTAAGCGAAATGTCAGATGGTTGATTGGTGTTGCGGCTTCACTTATTTTAGTGAGTGCACCACTTGATCCTACATATGCAGAATCGCTTTCGCAAGAGCAACAAACCATGGCGCAATTACAAGCAGAAGTAACTCAGACAGATCATGAAATGACGTTTGCCAAGTCACAGACAGTAAGTATCCAAACGGAAATTTCACATTATGAACAGTCTTTATCTACCTTAAAAAGTGCGTTAGCAGAAAATCTCAGCCAGATGCGAGTGACAGAAAAACACATCACAGAGTTAGATCACAGCATCGCTGTTGATCAAAAACAGCTAAGTACTTATAAAGAAAGTTTGCGCGCACAAATACGCGTCATGTATGAAAATGGTCGCGTTTCCTACCTCTCCGTATTACTCGAGTCTTCGAATTGGGAGGATTTCCTTAGCCGACTTTACATGCTCGTCACAATCGCAAAAGCAGATCAACACTTACTTCATGAAGTAGCATCACTTAAACAGCAACTCGTAGTTAAGCGCCAAGCTCAGCAACTAGACTACGATCTTTTAATCCGCAAACACACCGAATATGAAGCAATGAAACAAGCCGATCTTCTAATGGAAGAGCAAAAAAACCACATGCTCGCTCAGTTGAATCAAAAAATCCAATCTGATGCAGCAAAACATGGTTTGTTGGAGAGTCAAATTCAGTTGACACAAAGCCAGATTCAAAAGATCGAGCTAGAAACAGAACAAGCACAATCGCTCGTACAAAATGTCTCTTATATTCAACAGACGGAGAAAAATTTACCTACCGTCAATGTGCAAAGTCTTTTGCAATATGCGGAATCATTTATGGGAACTCCTTATGTGTGGGGAGGGACTAGCCCATCAGGATTTGACTGTTCCGGATTTACGCAGTATGTCTTTGCTCATTTTGGCGTCGATATTTTACGGACCTCTGAGCAACAGTTTGCCGAAGGGCTATCTGTTCCAGAAAATCAACTTACTCCAGGTGATCTTGTATTTTTTAGCACTTACGCGCCAGGAGCAACCCATGTAGGGATTTACATTGGAAACAATCTCATGGTTGACGCACAGGATTATGGAGTAAGCATTGATAATATTACAAACTCCTATTGGGGACCCAAATATATTGGTGCTCGCCAGATATTAGCAAATTAACAACAAAACATCGTAGAGCCATTCCTACTGCTTATTCGCACAGGAATGGCTCTACTTTTCTCAAAACCTAAAGAAAAGAGGATGGTCGATCTCCTAAGCGCAAAGAAATTTCTTTTGCAGTTTGCCTCACGATCGGTGCCAACTCTTTGAGACGGGTCAAAGCCATGCGATGATTTGGACCCGATACGCTACAAGCCGCTACGACTTTGTGATTATTATCGTAAATAGGACTTGCCACACAGCAAATTCCTAGCTCATTTTCCTCAATGTCAAAAGCATACCCCTGCTCTCGTACTTCGGCCAGTATTGCCATCAATTGATGCCGATCGGTGATCGTCTTTGGTGTTACAGCTGGTAATCCATAAAGATGAATCAACTGCTCGACCTCACGATCTTCAAAAGCTGCCAAGATCGCTTTACCAAGGCCCACCGCATGTACGGGAACGCGCTTGCCCACGCGTGAATGCATTCTCACTGTTTGATTGCTTTCCACCTTATCGATATAAACAATATCACCATGATCTAAAACCCCAAGGTGCACAACCTCGTTTGTTTGATGCGCTAATTCTTGCAACAATGGGGCAGCTTCTTTTCGCAAATCCAGTGAAGAAAGCATCTTCATCCCAAGATCCAGCAGCTTATACCCTAATTTATATTTCCCAGAATGTACATCTTGCTGGATATACCCACGCTTCATTAAGGTGCCTAGCAGACGATGAACCGTACTTTTATACATATCAACTTGCTCGGCTAGTTCCGTTATGCCAATCCCTTCAGGATATAAGCTCACAACATCAAGAAGCAAACACGCCTTCTCCACAGACTTGACTGTATAATCTTCCATTGAACCATTCTCCCAAACTCATCTATTGCCGTAAATCTACCACTAATTAAAAACATCTTGCAAATAGTTCTTTTCACTTTATCTGCAAATACATGTTTGAATCTGTAGAATTTGTTGCACTCTAAGGGAAGAAAACAATGCACATCTTCAATGATATAGAAAGGGACGAGGAGGTTACGATTTAATGGCTGAGCGCCAAACATGGCAAATTACACTCGATCAGCTCCCTGTTTCGGCAAAAGAACGACAAACTATCTTAGAAGTTGCTTTAGAACACCATATCGACATTCCACATATTTGTTACCATGAAACGCTTGGGCCAATTCAAACGTGTGATACTTGCATTGTAGAAGTGAATGGCGAACTTGTACGAGCCTGTGACACATTTGTCCAACCGCACATGGAAGTGCACATCACACAAAAACAAGCACACGCTGCACGTATCGAAGCAATGGATCGAATTTTACACAACCATGAACTATACTGCACAGTATGTGACAATAACAACGGAAACTGTGTGGTCCACAATACCACAGAACAACTCCAAGTAGAACATCAAAAGTATCCATTTAACGAAAAACCCTATCAAGAGGATCATTCTAATCCATTTTACCGATATGATCCCGATCAGTGTATCCTCTGCGGTCGATGTGTTGAAGCATGTCAAAATATTCAAGTCACAGAGACACTTTCGATTGCCTGGGACAGGGAGCGCCCGCGCGTCATTTGGGATGACGATGTCCCTATCGACATGTCCTCTTGTGTCTCTTGCGGCCACTGTGTGACAGTGTGTCCGTGTAATGCATTGATGGAAAAGTCGATGTTAGGTGAAGCAGGCTATTTAACGGGCATAAAACCAGAGTTACTTCATCCCATGATTGAACTAACAAAAAAAATCGAACCCGGTTACGGTCCTATTTTTGCCGTTTCCAATGCGGAGTCAGCGATGCGCAAAGCACGTATCAAACGCACGAAAACCGTTTGTACATACTGTGGAGTGGGGTGTAGTTTTGACATTTGGACAAAGGATCGACAAATCCTCAAGATCGAACCAACACCAGAAGCACCAGTCAATGGAATCTCAACGTGTATCAAGGGGAAATTTGGATGGCAATTTGTCAATAGCAAGGATCGTTTAACAAAACCACTCATTCGTCGTGACGATCTATTTTATGAAGCGACGTGGGAAGAGGCACTTGATCTCATCACCACAAAGCTCACTGCCATTAAGGAACAACACGGACCAGATGCACTCGCCTTTATTGCATCATCGAAATGTACAAACGAAGAAAATTACCTTATGCAAAAATTGGCAAGGTCAGTCTTTGGCACAAATAATGTAGACAATTGTTCTCGTTATTGTCAATCTCCAGCAACCACGGGACTCTTTCGAACAGTGGGCTATGGAGGAGACTCTGGTTCGATCCACGACTTAGAAATCGCAGAATTAATCTTGATTGTTGGTGCCAACCCTGCTGAATCACATCCTGTCTTAGCAACTAAAATAAAACGCGCACATAAACTCTTTGGACAGAAACTGATTGTCGCCGACCTGCGTAAAAACGAAATGGCAAAGCGAGCTGATTTACATTTACATCCGAATCCGAGTACGGATTTGATTTGGCTGTCTGCTGTTACAAAATACATCATCGATAACGGTTGGGAGGATCGCGAATTTATTGCCAAACGAGTCAATGGTTATGCTGAATTTGTAGAGAGTTTAGAACCCTATACACTTGACTATGCCGAGAAAATGACTGGAATTCCACGTTCTCAGCTCATCCAAACGGCAAACATGATTCACGCAGCAAATGGTGTGTGCATTTTGTGGGCGATGGGTGTAACTCAACACTGTGGCGGCAGTGATACAAGCACTGCAATCTCAAACTTGCTCCTTATCACCGGAAACTATGGAAAAAAAGGAACTGGCGCTTATCCTTTACGTGGACACAACAATGTACAAGGTGCCTCTGATTTTGGGACCATGCCGGCATGGTTTCCAGGCTATCAAGAAGTGCAAAATGACGAAATCAGGGCGCGTTTTGAACGAGCATGGGGCACGCCGCTTTCTAAAGTTCCAGGATATGACAATCATCAAATGGTAGACGGAATTCACGAAGGCAAAGTGAAAGCGATGTACCTATTTGGTGAAGAAATGGCCTTTGTCGATTCAAACGCAAACCACGTGCATGCTGCTTTTGAAAAATTAGAGTTTTTTATCGTTCAGGACATCTTCTTTAGTAAAACCGCGCAATTTGCTGATGTTGTACTACCAGCTAGTCCGAGTCTTGAGAAAGAAGGGACATTTACCAATACAGAACGTCGATTGCAACGCTTCTATCAAGTTTTTGAACCACTAGGAGAATCAAAACCTGATTGGCAAATTATTATGGCGATTGCCAATCGAATGGGTGCAAACTGGACCTATCAACATCCGTCAGACATAATGGCGGAAGCGGCAAAACTTACACCCTTATTTGCTGGCGTAACTTATGAGCGGCTTGAAGGGTACGATAGTTTGCAGTGGCCTGTTGCACAAGATGGTACAGATACAAAGTTGCTCTACACCGAACGATTTCATTTTCCTGATGGCAAAGCCCAATTGTATCCCGTTGAATATACTCCCCCGATTGAATTGGCTGAGGAATATGATCTGCATTTAAACAATGGACGTTTGCTGGAGCACTTCCATGAAGGCAATATGACTTATCGTGTAGATGGGATTACCCACAAAGTCCCTTCTACATTTATCGAGATCTCTAAAGAGTTAGCTCGTGCAAGAGAGCTAAAAGATGGGGCACTTGTTCGCCTTATTTCTCCATATGGGAGAATTGAGGTACGCGTTGCTATCACAGATCGAGTCGCCGGTAAAGAGATTTATCTCCCAATGAACACGCGTGAAGATGCAGAAGCTGTGAATTATTTGACGAGTAGTTATCACGACTTAGCAACCCATACGCCAGCGTACAAAGAGATGTCTGTTCGCATGGAAATTTTAGAAAGCGCAGGCGATTCCCCTATACCCAAACACAATTGGCGTCATGCAACTGCAAAATCTCGACCCGGGGTCGAGGTCATCAAGAAGTGGCAGAGGAATGACTATATTCCATTGACGACAGCTGGTTTGCAAGGAGAGGATAAACCATGGCAAAAGCAAGCACCTCATTTCTAAAGAACACACCAACTGAAACAGAAATTCAAGCCGAAAAACTCCATGAACTCATCGCCACTCTTGCAACCCATAAGATTGCAATTGAAGAGTGGGTTGATTTTGCGCAAGTCCTTCAACAAGCTGGTTTCCTCTCTGCGATGAAAGGAATTGTGCATGCAGCGGATGCCATTACCCTTGTGCTTGTCAATCAAATGTTAAAGCCACAAAATACTCAATTTGTAAAAAATATTTTTACATTGGTCGAAACAATCGCTGCATTTGATACAAGCACTTTACAAGAAACACGCAAATGGATAGGTGAAGGGATCAAAACAGCAGAAACTGCCGCATTACATCCTCAACCGCTGAGTATGCTGGATCTCTGGAAACAACTGCGTGACCCTGAAGTAAGCCTTGCACTGCAAACGACTCTTGGTTTTTTACAAGGTTTTGGACATGCCCTCGCAGAGAGTCAATCAAGCAAATCACCGTCATCCAAATAGACTCACAATATGCAGCAGCCGCACGGATTTCAAGGATCTTTGAATCCGTGCGGCTGTATTGTTCTTCTAATCCTGCGATGCGCAATAGCTACAGCAACGCTTTTGCTGCTTGAATCGCCACATCATAATTTGGATGGTTAGTTCCTTCTGAAACGTACTCCACATACCTCACGTTCCCGCTCGCATCTAATACAAACACAGAACGTGCAAGCAGCCTTAATTCCTTCATAACAACCCCATAGGCGTGTCCAAACGACAGATCGCGATGATCTGACAAGGTAATCACATTGTCCAATCCTGCGGCTCCACACCAACGTTTTTGAGCAAAAGGAAGGTCTACGCTCACAGTAATCACCGTAATCCCATTTGCTTTGGCTGCTTCTTCATTAAAGCGGCGCGTCTGCGCATCACAAACACCCGTATCCAGTGAAGGTACGGCACTTAAAATGCGCACACCTTGAAAACGATCCAGCGTGACAGGAGATAAATCATTCGCTAACACTTGAAAATTAGGCGCCTGATCCCCTACTTTTACTTCATTTCCCACTAACGTGATGGGATTTCCCTTAAATGTAACTACTCCAGTTCGTTCGATCATTTATAAAATCCTCCCCAAACTCCCCCGACAATTCACTGCAAATGTCATTATACTAAACTTTTCGCGAACAAACTGTCGATTCAACGCGATTTAACGAATAAATCACGAACTTAATATAACTGTTCCACTCGCCCTCGAAGAACTAACGATTCCCCCTGCTGGTGATAAAGTTCGTCAAACAACTTGCTCTGCAACGTGCCTGGGCCCTTACTTGCAAGAACAGCAAGTTCACCTGCGACATTATAGCTTGTGATCGCTGCGATACTAGCTTTTGCAATTTGCGCACGCGACGCGAAACGCGGCTGCACTCCAATAAACGCACCTATTACACCTGTGAGCATACATCCTGAACCAGTGATAGAACCGAGCAACTCATCCCCATTGTGAAGAGCCCATACATGGTCACCATCTGTTACGTAATCAATTGCTCCAGTAGCGATCATCACGCAGTTTTGTACTTTTGCATACTGAAGCATTCGCTCTGTGAGATCATCACCTGCATCAATCGAATCAACCCCCTTAACAGTCCCACCAGCCCCGACTAAGTATCCAATCTCAGCAGCATTGCCGCGCACGACGGTAAGTTCATATTGATTAATCAAGCGAGTTGCAACTTCATTGCGGTACGCCGTAAATCCTACACCAACAGGATCAAATATAATCGGTACCCCTTTGCTATTCGCAGCTTTTGCGGCAATCTCCATCGCTTCAACCACTCGTTCGTCTAGGGTCCCCATATTTAATGCAAGTGCGGCCGAGACACTCGCTACATCAGCAACTTCTTCTTTCGCATAGGCCATTACTGGAGATGCGCCAATAGCCAATAATGCATTCGCTACAATATTCGTTACAACTAGGTTTGTGATATTATGCACAAGCGGACGCTGCCTGCGCACTTGTTCTTGTGCAGTTGCAATAAATTGTAAATCCATGCGATACACTCCTTTATTTTTTTAGAATCACACTTCATGTACGCACCTGTATTGGCGAACAAATTCTATTATGTAGTACGCCTATTTGCAAATAAACTGTGTAGTACCATCCCAACAAGAAGGAAACCCATTCCAGCCAACGAGAGTCCATGCGGCATAGGTTCCCCAAGAAACCAAATTCCACCTATGACTGTGAAAATCACTTCACCGGATTGTGTTGCCTCCACAGCAGCCAAATAATGGTTGTCCCCTTTTGCTTTTTCTGTCGCAGCAAAAAATATACCTGTAGCAATGACACCTGAGAATAGTGCGACAAGAAAGGTCTGAAGCACTTGTGTAAGCGATGGTCTTCCTGCAGTATAAAAACCAATAATGGATAATCCAATCCATAAAGGTAAGCTAGCAATTGTCATGCCAAGAACCCGCTCAAAAGCAGAAATTCTTCCTTCACAAAGCTCCATCATTTTTCTATTCCCAAGTGGATAAGCAAAAGCAGCGAGAAGGACTGAAAGTACTCCAGAGACGCTAGAAAGTAAACTTACATGCATAACATGTTGCCACTCCATCAAAATGATGCCAATAAAAATAACCCCTGAAAATGCTAGACTGCGTAATGGAACTCGTTTCCTCCTGCGTTCATCCTTCTCGACAAGCGGCTGGTTTTCATAAAAAAACGGAGCGAGCAGCGACCCGGCGATGATTGTAAACTGCCACGCTCCGGCAACCAGCCAAGCTGGACTATTGTTTGCTGCATAACAGAGAGGAACATAAAAAAAACCAAACCCGACAGTACTCCAAAGTATCCAACGAAGAGGATGCAGTTTCATCTCTTGCCACAACGGGTGAAGTCCTCCCTGAACATAAACGACAGGAAGTAATAAGGGAATCATAAAAAGATAACGAAGACTGGCACTCCAGATAAAACTTCCGCCCGTAACCGACATTAGACGATTCAGGAGAAAAGTAAAAGCAAAGAAGAAAGAAGCCAAAATCCCCAAAAGTATTCCTTTCATGTATAAATCTCCCGATCGTTTGTTTCCGTGCAACAGATTATATAATTCAGGTCGAGTAACATTCGTACGCCTAACTCACTTTCATCTCCATTCTCAGTTTGTCTGCGATCATCGCTATAAACTCCGAATTTGTCGGTTTTGCCTTGCTGACATTTACCGTATAGCGAAAAACTTGTGCAATGGCATCTGTGTTTCCTCTGCTCCATGCAACTTCAATCGCATGTCGAATCGCACGCTCAACCCGTGATGCAGTTGTGCCGAATTTCTCTCCGATTTTTGGATATAAAACTTTCGTCACTGAACCTAAAATTTCCACGTCATTGTACACCATTAAAATTGCTTCGCGCAGATACTGATACCCCTTAATATGAGCAGGAACACCGATTTCGTGAATAACGCCTGTGATCAATTGGTCAATCGATTTTGGTTTCGCGGAAATCGGGACAATCCGCGCATTGGTGGAGGCAAAAGAAGATGCGCTCGGATAAGAATATCCACTGCTTGAAGTACTCGCCCCTGCAGCTAAACGGGAACGCTCAATAAAGGAATCAGCCCCAACGACGTCGCGGATGCGGTCGACTAAAATCTCCATATCAAACGGCTTTAACACATAGTAGAGTGCCCCAAGATCAAGAGCACGCTTTGTTACGGCATCTTGACCAAACGCTGTCAACATGATGACGCGGGGTAACACGGGCAAATTCGTTTGTCGAAGCCGTTCTAAAACTCCGATCCCGTCTAAAACGGGCATGATAATGTCCAGTACTAAGACATCTGGTTGCTCATCTTCAACAAGTGCAAGAACTTCTTGTCCATTATAAGCAACTCCAACTACTTCCATGTCAGACTCTTCACTTAAATACTCCATCAATAACTCAGCGAACTCACGGTTATCATCCGCGATTAAAATGCGGGTTTTCTTCACCATACATCCTCCTTACTTCGACCGTTATTTAATTCGACATCCCCCCTTCACGTCCTCTCGTTTCAACAAAAATACTTTCCGACCTATTTTGACAAATTACAAGATCGAAAAAGCCGATGAACTGTATCCTCACAGTTTCATCGGCAAACAACGAAAACTTCTTATGCAATGGAATGAGATCCTTCGGAAAGCCCGCGCATCAAACGCCCAAGTTCTTTTGAATTTAGGGCGAGATGGCGCAGCATCCACTCAGCATAAACACCATACCCTTCTGTAGGGTCACTGACAAATACATGCGTAATAGCACCCACAAGCTTGCCGTCTTGAATGATCGGGCTCCCACTCATGCCCTGAACGATACCTCCTGTTTCATCCAAGAGTCTTTGATCAGTCACGCGAACGACTAATCCCTTAATGTCAGCACTCTCCTGTTTTTGTGCTTTAACAATGAGAACGTGAAAAGCTTCCACTTTTTGTCCCTTTACAACGGTTAAAATTTGCGCAGGGCCCGGGTGAACTTCATCTACACGCGCTACAGGGATAGGATTAGAGAAAAAACCATGGTCTGGTGCTGTTGCCATTACTCCAAATACACCAAATTCGGTATTTCGAATAATTGTACCGAGAATGCGATTCTCGTTGACAAATAATCCGCGCTTCTCTCCAGGTTGACCGCTCTCTCCCCGATCAATCGAAGTAACCGCTGCATGGACTATTTGACCTTTCCCATCAATTGGTTCACCAGTATCAACATCTGTGATGACATGTCCTAATGCTCCAAATCCGTGATTTGTAGGAACATAAAAAGTCAATGTTCCCACACCAGACGCCGAATCGCGAATATAAAGGCCGATTCGATAAGTTCCTGTTTCGTCATCAAAGAGAGGACGAACTTTTGCCATATAAGAATGACCTTTGCGATGATACCCCAATTGCAAAATTTGTTTATGTTCACCTGCTGCTTCCACAAACTTTGCAACCTGTTGAACACTTTTAACCGGTAACCCATTGACAGAGTCTATTACATCGCCCACATGCAAATTCGCACGCTCTCCTGGACTGATTGATTCTTTCCCCTCGCGTACCAAATGATACCCCACGACCAAAATTCCTGAAGCATGCAACTTAATGCCAATCGATTGACCACCTGGTACAACGTATACACGATGCTCTTCCGGTTTTTGCAAAGAGGAGAACAGCCAATTCCATGGCAACCCCGTTTCAAAAACCTGAGCACTAAGGCTCATAGGGGAACTTTCTTTTGTTAGACCGCGTGACATGTCAGCCGCATCCGCATGCAAAAGTGGGAATCCGCCACCTAGAAAGAAAAATGTGCCTAAAAGCGCACTCGCTACTTGCAATCTCCATCGCTTCACCCGACTTGCCCTCCCCTCGTTGAAGTGCCTCTCGTTGCTTCTATACTGCCCTTGCAGGGACAATGAAATGTTGTATAAAACATGCCACTAGCCTGCAAAGTACGGGGAAGGACACAAGCTTCGGATCATCTGGAAGATGTTCTCCTACAAAGACGGGAATGCGTTTGACCAAGTCAACATTTCAATGGCTTGTCTGCGCGTCGTTTCAGATACATTTTCTCCACCAATCATTTTTGCAATCTCCGCAATCCGTTCCTCATGTGATAATGGACGGACAAAGGTTCGCGTGCGGCCCTCTTCCATCTGCTTTGTAATGGCGAGATGATGGGTTGCCAAACAAGCCATTTGCGGTAAATGCGTGACACACAGCACTTGATTTTCTCGTCCCAAATGAGCAATTCGCTCCGCAACAGCTTGTGCCGCTCGACCGGAAATCCCTGTGTCGATCTCATCAAAAATAAGAGTTGGAACAGGGGCTGATGCATGTAAAACAGAAACAAGCGCGAGCATAACTCGTGATAACTCACCGCCAGAAGCAATTTTCGCGAGTGGTTTTACCGTCTCTCCCTGATTTGGACTAAATAAGATTTCAACGTCGTCAATTCCAGTGATGCTCGGCTTTGTCTCCGTAAATTGCAGATGCAATTGCACTTTTGGCATTAATAAATCGTCAAGCTCTTGTGCAAGTGCTTGTTCTAAAGCAAACGCCACGCGACGCCGCAGTAACGATAATCTCTGAGCCATCTCTGTAAGCGCCTGCTTTGCTTGCAAGAGGCGCTCTTGCAGATCGGAAATTGTCTCCTCATGGTGCAGCAATTTTTCATATTCGCTCTCTATCTCTTGGTAAAAAGCTAAAACATCCTGTGCAGTTTCCCCATATTTTAGAAATATCCGTTCCAAAGTTGCCAAACGGTCTTCAACTTGTTGTAAGCGTTCAGGGTCAAATTCTAATTGCGATTTGTAATGACGAACAAAATCTGCCGCTTCTGATAAGTTTACCTGAGCTGTTTGTAGATATTCCTGAAGCTCTTTGAGCTCGTCATCAAATTTTATATTATTTTCAACTATTTGATGTAAATGGTAAACCTCATCGATGATCGCTGGAATACGAGGGGAACCTTCATAAAGTTTTTCATATACTTCCTCAGCAACTGCACGCAATTTCTCACCATACTGCAATTTCTTTTGTTCAATACGCAACTCTGGCTCTTCGCCAACGCGAGGTTGAACCGCTTCAATCTCCCTCATCTGATATTGCAATAAATCCAATCGCTGAACGCGTTCTCGTTGATTTTGCTCCATGTTATGCAATTGTTTCGTATATTCAATATAGTTTATGTATGCGTCCCTATACGCCGCTTTTGCTTGTGCGAGTTCTTCACCCCCGTACGCGTCAAGCAATGCCAGGTGCTCCTCTTTACGCAGCAGCGAAATACTGTCATGTTGTCCATGTTGATGAATCAACAAACGACCCAACTCGCGCAAAAATTGAACGGTGACAATTCTGCTATTTACTCGCGCAGTCGTCTTTCCGTTTGTCGATACTTCACGACTAACAATCAGCTGTTCCTCATCAAGCTCAATGCCTTCTGCTTGACAGAGTTCATACACAGCATGCGCAAAATGCCCAGACACATCAAAAACACCCTGCACAATTCCTTTGTTTGCTCCAGTACGCACCAGTTCTCCACTCGCGCGCGACCCTAATAAAAGCCCTACAGCATCTAATAAAATGGATTTGCCTGCGCCCGTCTCCCCAGTCAAAGCAGTAAAACCAGGTTGAACTTCTAATTCTAAGCGCTCAATCAAGGCGATATTCTGCACTTGCAATGCGCGCAACACATGCTCAACCCCTTATAATAGAGACTTTATCCGCTCGACGATAAAACTTGCATTATCTTTCGAGCGCGCAATTAATAAGATCGTGTCATCCCCCGCAACTGTCCCCAGGATCTCTGGCCAATCCAGCGTATCAAACAAAACGGCAACCGCATGTGCATTCCCCGGAAGTGTGCGCATGACGACCAAATTCTCCGCAAAATCAATCGCTACAAAAACATCGTTCAATAATCTGTGCAATTTCACATCTGGTTGGTATGAAGAAGGTGCTGTAGGCAAAGAATACTTATACTTCCCATCGGCTGTTGGAGTTTTAATCAGATGCATTTCCTTGATATCGCGTGAAATCGTTGCTTGCGTCACTGCAAACCCTGCGTCACGCAGTGCATCTACGAGTTCTTCTTGCGTTTCAATCACGTTTTCCGAGATAATTTCGCGAATCTTTAAGAGACGCTGTCCTTTCAAGCGAACCGCCCTTTCAATCTCCTCTGAGTTTTTCCTGCAGTATAGAAAAAAACGCGCGTTCTTGCCATCGAATTAAAACCGTATCACAAGCTGCCTTAGAGACAATTACTTCATCGCCACTCTCTAATGGAAAGCCAACTTGTCCATCGACGGTAAGTCCAAAATCGCGATGTCGTGCAGCAACTTTTATGCGTATCTGCTGTGTAGCGCCAATTACAATTGGCCGCACAACGAGTTTATGTGCACAAATCGGAGTCACCAACATCACCTGTAGATTAGGAACAACAACCGGGCCGCCACAAGAGAGTGAGTAGGCTGTAGATCCTGTGGGCGTAGAAACAAGGACTCCATCACCAAAATATTCATCGTAAAACTGGTTGTCGACATACACACCCAATTGAATCATGCGCGCAAAAGAGCTTTTGCCAACTCCCACATCATTTAACGCGATATTTCGATGCACGCAGGTGCCATTTCTCATTACTACGGTCTCAATCATCATACGGCGTTCCAAATAAAAATCGCCATTTAGGACACGTTGCACTGATTCCTCTAAATTATCTGGTTCAGCTTCCGACAAAAAGCCGAGATGGCCGATATTGATCCCTAACATCGGGATTTCAAAACACGCAAAATGTCGTGCAGCTCCAAGTAAAGTCCCATCTCCCCCTAAAACAAAAATCAAATCGACTTTCCCGTGAAAATCACTTGTAGAAAGTGCATACTCACTCATTCCTAACGCATGTGCCGCTTCTTCCTCAATAAAAACCTGTCCACTACATGCACCTATAGCCTTTACAATTTGCTGAGTGACTTGAACGGCATTCGGTTTTGTCCGGTTAACAACCAGACCAATGATTTTAGGCATTCAACTCTTCCTTTCAACGCGAGAAAGACAACAGCCAACCGATCGATATCCCAATCGCAAGCCAGAACAATCTTGTTCGCCAACGTTTTGCGTAATACCGTCCAGGAAAGTCCAAAGAAAAGTCTACAAACTCCATCACACCTGAGTCTGGTGAAAGGAATCCGATAGGGGATTCATAAAGTGTATACAATGCGAGAAATTGTTTGCGTAACCATGCGCCACTTATGCGTTCGGGATCACGAACTGAACGCACTTTAATCGGATATTGCACGCCTTCCTTTTCCACTAAATAATCTACTACGACATATGTAACAAATTTGCGATTGCCAAAGAACGAGGCTAATTCATGAGGTATGCGTTCCCCCACAATCCGATAGCCCCGTTCCTGAAGAATCTCGCCTGCGCGAACGAAGTGATCTCGTTTTGACGTCAATTCAAATTCATGCAACGAACTACCAAGGTAACGGTTTCTAATATACAAATAAGCAACCGTCAAAAATGTGAGGATTGCAAGGACTTCCACGGGCGGCACCTCCAAAATACCTGTTCGCCGACCATCGTGTAAATTCCTTCTCCCACAGCTCGTTGTAAATTATGAAAAATCCACTTCATGTGCAACCTCTACGATCTCACTGATGGGTAGAGGATCAACAGAAAAGCTCCCTTTTTTTAGCCATAATAAAAATTCAATATTTCCATCCCCGCCACGAATCGGCGAAAAATCAAGTGCACGTGCAGTAAATCCACACCCTGCCGCCTGCTCAATCACGCGTCGCAACACCATTTCATGCACGTTCGAATCACGTACGATGCCACCTTTTGAAACATATTTTGGACCTGCTTCAAACTGTGGTTTTACCAGAGTAATGAGATCTGCATGATCTTCAAGAATCTCATGCAACTTTGGAAACAACTTTCCGATAGAAATGAAAGAAACATCCATTACGCCCACAGTGGGGCGAGGTTGAAAATGACTTGCTTCTATATAACGAAAATTGACCCGTTCCATCACTCGAACTCGTTCATCCATTCGCAGGGACCATGCGAGTTGCCCATATCCAACATCGACAGCATAAACGAGTGCAGCACCGTGTTGCAGTGCACAGTCCGTAAAACCACCTGTCGAAGCGCCTACATCCACGACCACCTTGTTCTCTACTGTAACTGCAAACGATCGTAACGCTTTCTCTAATTTTAAGCCTCCGCGACTTACATACGGATGAAGAGTTCCCTTTACAACGAGCTGTGTTTTCGCATCGATTTTCATCCCTGCTTTATCGATACGCTCTGTCTCTGTAAACACGAGTCCTGCCATTACGAGTCGCTTTGCCTGTTCCCGTGAGTTTGCAAGTCCGCGCTGCACGAGCAGCACATCAATACGTTCTTTTGACATTAGCGCCCAGCCGTTTTTCGATTTGCCCATTTTTGGCCCTGTTGCTGCTCCACGAGGCTAATCGCAATCTGTGCAATGTGTTCAGAGGTCAGACCAACTTGATGCAACAATTCTGGCCTGCTGCCGTGTTCAATAAAGCGATCTGGCAAACCAAGTGGGTATACTGTGCAACTTAACTTCTGCAATGCAAAATACTCTAACACAGCAGACCCAAGTCCTCCCTTAACTGTTCCCTCTTCGATTGTAATCATTGGCATATTACGCAGTGCCAACTCACGCAGTGCATCTTCATCGATCGGTTTTACAAAACGCATATTGACCACATGCGCCGAAATCCCGCGATCTTGAAGCATGAGGGCGGCGTTTTCAGCGATTGCCACCATCGGCCCAAGTGCCAATAAAGCCACATCTTTACCTTCGCGCAAGGTCTCTGCTTTCCCGATCGGGATTGTTTCATAAGGTACATCAAGGGGTACACCGACTCCGTCTTCACGCGGAAATCGCACCGCCACCGGCCCAGACAAAGTAAATGCCGTATATAGCATATGGCGCAATTCGCCTTCATCTTTTGGCATCATAATCGTTAGATTAGGAACTGCTCGCAAAAATGCCGCATCAAATGCACCTTGATGTGTTTCGCCATCGGGCCCAACGAGTCCGGCGCGATCTATTGCGAAAACAACAGGTAACTTTTGAATACAGATGTCGTGAATGACTTGGTCGTATGCTCTTTGCAAAAAAGTGCTGTACACTGAAAAAATCGGGCGCATCCCTGTGGTTGCAAGCCCGGCACAAAGAGTCGCGGCGTGTTGTTCCGCAATTCCAACATCAAAACAGCGATCGGGAAATTCCGTGACAAATTCATTGAGCCCAGAATTCAACATCGCCGCTGTCACAGCGACAATTCTCTCATCTTTTTTCGCTAAGTCTACGAGCGTCTTTCCAAAAACACTCGTATAAGAGGGTGCCGAAGACTTTGGTTTTACAACCGCCCCCCCTATGCTGTGCAATTTATCTGGTGCCGCCTCGGCTGATGCATAGCCTTTCCCTTTTTGCGTGACAACATGTAAAAGTACTGGACCCTCCATTTCCTTTGCTTGACTGAGCAATTGGATCACTTGTCCCACATCGTGCCCTGGTACTGGCCCAAAATACGAAAAACCTAATTCCTCAAATAAAATCCCCGGAACCATCGCATATTTCAATGTATCTTTAAGCCGTTCAGCCGTATTGGCGAGGCGCGATCCAAACGCAGGAATGCGTTTAAGCAAACTTTCAAACTCCGTTTTTAACTTTCCATAATACGGATCTGCCCGCAAACGAGTCAGATAGTGTGAAACAGCCCCAACATTCGGTGAGATTGACATCTCATTATCATTTAAAATAACAAGAAGCCGCTTCTTCAAATGCCCTGCGTGATTGAGCGCCTCAAACGCCATGCCACCTGTCATCGCTCCATCACCAATGACAGCAACGACATGGTGCGATTCTCCACGCAAGTCTCTTGCAATTGCCATGCCTAAAGCAGCTGAAATCGACGTACTTGCATGCCCTACCCCAAAAGCGTCATGAGGGCTTTCTGAGCGCTTCGGAAACCCTGCCAACCCGTGAAATTGTCGAAGGGTGGGAAATTGCTCTTTGCGTCCAGTTAAAATTTTATGGACATACGCTTGATGCCCCACATCCCAAACAATGCGATCTACAGGGGAATTAAATACATAATGAAGCGCTACTGAAAGCTCAACAACTCCCAGATTTGCGCCAAAATGTCCACCTGTCGATGTTATGCTTTGCACCAAAAAATCCCGAATCTCCTTAGAGAGCGTCTCTAACTCCGGAACTGTCAACATTTTTATATCTGCTGGATCATTCACACGCTCCAAGAACACGGTAGCGTCATCCTCTCTTCATATCGGCGCACAGTCATAGAATATTGCAGTATCATGTTGAGAAAAGTATATCATAGGCATGGCAAGGCATTCAATCTGCCATACCATGCCAAATGAACGAAAACTCAGAAATTCCTCATCTTACTGTTGGCGGTATTGAGGTTCTTGCTGTTGAATATAGTTGAGTCGAGATTGCAGTGTGGTCACGCAACTATCGACTGTTTGTGCCAATTGATTAAACATCTGTTTTGCTTGTTGATCCTGTGTCTCAAGAGCAAACTGTTTCAAATTTGCTGCGACACCTTCTGCTGACGCGATCGTCTGCTGCATTTTTACGCCTACTGTCAACGTAATCACCCCCACGCGGTATTCTCACCACGTAGTCAGGATCTTAGACAGGTAAAAACTTGGAATTTTAATGATCGCGATGCGAGAGAAAATGCACAATCGCTTCAAGATATTCAGGGTGTTCCAATTCAGGTGTCTCACGCAAAACAGCAAACGCCTTTTGTGAGTGACGCTCGAGCCAATTGCGTGATTCTTCAACTCCATAAAGCGCGGGGTAGGTCGCCTTGCCTAATTTCGCATCAACACCAGGACGTTTGCCTAATTGCTGTTCATCCCCAAATACATCGAGCAAATCATCCATAATTTGAAATGCAAGGCCGAGTGAACGGCCAAATTCACTGAGTGAAGTGAGTGCCCCCTCACTCGCCCCACTCGCGATTGCACCCATGCGCAAAGGAGCGACAATCAGCGCCGCTGTTTTATGCAAGTGAATAAATTCAAGCGCTTCCGGTGTAACTGGCCTCTTTTCATAGTACATATCAGCGACTTGACCTGCAACCATTCCATGAACCCCACTAGCATCCGCCAATTCCTGTACCATGCGAACAACCAAATCAGCCTGCACTGCACTAGCTGCTAACGTATGAAAAGAAAGTGTCAACAAACCGTCACCCGCAAGAATGGCCGTAGCTTCACCAAATTTCTTATGGTTTGTCAGTTTTCCACGACGATAATCATCATTGTCCATTGCTGGTAAATCATCATGAATTAGAGAATACGTATGCAAAAATTCCAGTGCACAAGCAGCTGGTAAAAGGGGGGTGCTGTCTTTTCCAAAAGCTTCTACAGTGGCTAATAGAAGAACGGGTCGCAACCGCTTCCCTCCTGCAAAGACACTGTATCGCATCGCCTCCGCTAACTCTTCAGGAAATGCATCGGGTTTCGGTAAATACACTTCCATCGCGCGCTCAATACGATCTACCAAACGCATATAATAAGCGCTATAATCACGGTTACTCATTTATTTCAGGTCCTTTCGCATCTACGGCAAAAGAGGTCGTTTCAATCCCCTGTTCAGCAGCCAAGACAAGTTCCACTTTGTGTTCCGCCACTTGCAATTTTTCACGGCAAACTTTAACCAACTGCATACCCAATTGAAATTTAGCGATCGCATCATCTAAAGGCAATTCACCAGCTTCAAGTGCCCGCACCGTCTCCTCAAGTCGACTCAGTGCTACTTCGAATGACAACTGCTCAGGAGCAGTCTCATCATTTGGAAGATTCGTCACGGTCATACACTCCCCATACTTGACAGTCAAGCCAACCATCTATCATCTGTACATGCAGAGAATCGCCTGGCTGAACCTGGCTTACACTTGTAATCACCGCAGACTGCATTGCGCGATAGGTTACCGCATACCCACGCTTCATCACAGCAAGTGGACTTAGAAGTTCTAATGATGTAATCGCTTGCTGCACACCTCGCTCGGCCCGCTCTAAGCTTTTTTGCACTGCGTGCCATTGTCGCTCTTGCAAACGGTCAAGGCGCAAACGCAACAGTGTAATTTGCTCCCGCGGTGAATGCCGAGCAAGCCGTAATTCAAAAGAATTCACCGCTTTTGCCCGCTGTTCGACTAGTTCGCGAAGTGAGAGACGCAGGCGCGGTTCTATGCGATCAATGCGCTCATGCAGACGTCCTAGATAACGCAAGGGATCAATCAAGGCACGACTTTGCTCTGCACGCTGTAAACGATCGCGCAATCCTGCAACAAGATTTAATGTAACTCGACGCAGGCGCTGTTCGGCCACAGTCACGCGCGCTTGTAACTCTCGGATGTCTGGCGCAACCAATTCTGCTGCTGCAGTGGGTGTTGCCGCTCGCACATCGGCAACAAAATCCGCAATGGTCGTATCCGTTTCATGGCCTACTGCAGAGACCACAGGGATTGGCGACGCGGCAATCGCTCGCGCAACCACTTCAGAATTAAACGCAAACAGTTCTTCAAGTGATCCTCCGCCTCGCCCGACGATCATCACATCAGCAAGTCGATATCGCCAAACAAGCTCGATGCCCCGGGCAATTTGCACCGGGGCTTCTTCGCCCTGAACTGCCACAGGCACCACATAAAGTTGTGCAAGTGGGTAACGTCTTGACAAAGTCGTAATCATGTCGCGAACTGCTGCTCCTGTGCGAGAGGTCACAAGCGCAATGCGTGTAGGAAAGGGAGGGAGGGCTCGTTTTCTTGTCGCAGCAAATAACCCTTCACGCTCTAGGCGTTCCTTTAACTGTTCAAAAGCCAGATAAAGCGCGCCAAGTCCATCTGGCTCTGCACTTTCGGCATACAATTGATAATCGCCAAGGCGCTCAAAAATGTCAATGCCGCCTTGTACCACCACATTCATGCCATCTTGCAATTGAAAACGCAAGAGACGCGCCCGACTAGCAAACATCACGACACGCAAGCGGGAACGATCGTCCTTTAGTGTAAAATACACGTGACCACTTGCTGGACGACTTAAATTTGATATTTCGCCACGCACGAACATCCGCGCAAATTCCGGTGCTTGCGAAATGGCGCGCTTTAACATCAACGTTGCCTCATAAACTGTATAGACAGTCTCGATTGATCTTCCCTCCATCTCGCAACCGAAACCTCATAGAACTAAGGCAAAACCTCACTTGTCGTAATTCCTGCCATCCGCTGTGCAGCCAACACTGTATTATGCAAAAGCATCGCGATCGTCATGGGTCCGACCCCTCCTGGTACAGGGGTGATGAACTGTGCCACTTCAGATGCCGATGCATAATCTACGTCTCCGCACAACTTCCCATCTAAGCGATTGATCCCCACATCAATTACGACCGATTGTGGCTTAATCATGTCCGCTTTAATGACACATGGCTTGCCGATCGCAGCAACAAGAAGATCAGCTTGACGAGTAAATGCAGATAAATTTTGCGTTTTTGAATGACAAATCGTCACAGTCGCACTTTTACTCAAAAGCAATTGCGCCATCGGCTTCCCAACAATATTCGAACGTCCAATCACAACCGCATGTTTTCCAGTAACATCGATTCCTTCATACTCAAGCAACTTCATTACGCCAAGTGGCGTACATGGCACAAAGCCACTGATCCCAAGTGCCAGCGCTCCCACATTCACTGGGTGAAACCCATCCACATCTTTATGTGGGGCAATCGCCGCAATGACAGATTGCTCATTAATGTGTTCTGGAAGCGGTAACTGAACAAGAATTCCATGGAAGCGATCATCGTGATTTAAGCGTTCAATCAATTGTACAAGAGCTGTCTCCGTTGTACTTGAAGGTAGGTGGATCACTTCAGAATAAATGCCAGCCTCTGTAGCCGCCTTGTCTTTCCCACGCACATAACTCATTGAAGCAGGATGCTCACCCAACAGAATCACTACAAGACCTGGTTTCACACCTTTTGCTTTCAATAACTCTACTGTCTGTGCAGTTTCTTGACGGCTAACAGACGACCATTTTTTTCCATCAATAACCTGTGCCAATCTCTCCACTCCATTTCCTACCCAGGTAGATCGTTTTCAAATTCAGTCATTGATACGCATTATTCTTTGCGACTGCTACTGTGACCTGGGTGGAGCTTTGAACTTGGATCTAGATAAATTTTTGCGTTATTTACTGCAGTGGGCGCCTCGCCAAATCCTGTCGCAATCAATTTTACCTTACCCGGATAAGTGACGATATCCCCTGCAGCATATACGCCTGGGATGTTTGTGCTCATGCGAGTATCAACTACGATCTCATTGCCTTCTATGTGAAGTCCCCACTCCAAAATAGGCCCAAGAGAAGCAGTGAACCCGAGGCTGCTCACGATCAAATCTGCTTCAATTTCCATCGTCTCTTTGGTCCGATTTTCAATTAATGTTACCCCAGTAATAGAATCGTCTCCGTGCACTGTCTTCACCTCATAAAACGTCTTGACATCCACCCCAGACGCATAAAGTGTCTTCACGTTTTCTTCATGAGCACGGAATTGATCACGGCGATGGACTAATGTAACTTTGGATGCGACGCCTTCTAACATGAGCGCAAAATCAACTGCGGAATCGCCACCTCCGACTACGACGACACGCTTATCCTTAAATCGCTTCAAATCGTCAATATAATAATAAATTCCATTTCCCTCAAACTTCTTTACATTTTCGGCTGGCAAAGATTTTGGTGTAAATGCTCCAATTCCTGCGGTAATAATGACAGAACGTGAGAGATGAATTTTACGATCCGTCTCCAATTCGAAAATCCCATCTTCACGCTTTGTGAGATGGAGCACTTTTTCATTGAGACAAACTGTTGGATGATACTGGCTAGTTTGCTCGATCAACTGATCGACTAAATCCATGGCGCGAATTTTAGGAAATCCTCCCACGTCATAGATAAACTTTTCAGGATACAATTCGGCAAGCTGACCACCTAGTTGTGGCAGACTATCGATAATCTTCGTGCTTGCATTGCGTATTCCCGCATAAAATGCGGTGAAAAGACCAGTAGGTCCACCGCCAATCACTGTAATATCATAAACCTTTTCATCAACCGGAAGTGTCTGGGCACTCATAAAAATCCTCCCTTATTCTGTTGAATATCGACCGCTCGAAAAACACCTTATCTAGTATACTACAGCCCTACAGTCAATCCAATCACTTTAGACTGCTGTGCTGTAGGGTGGAAAGAGCGATGTGAGCAACGCCAAATGCGTTGTCTGACGCATAGTGCGGATCACAAAAATACAGTGAAGAATGAGCTTCCTCCGATATCCCCAAACGCTTTTTCAGTCGATCTGAAATATATTGATTGGATGCAACTCCTCCGACTAATAAAGCACGCCGCAACCCGGTCGTAGCAAATGCATGACGCAACATTTTTTCTAGAGTCGTTGCGATTGATCGCTGTACGGAAGCTGCTATGGCAGCACGTGGGACCCCTTTTTGCAATAACCGCTCGGCTGCAGACAAAGGCCCAGAAAAACTCGGCGACCCATTATGCACAGCAGAGGGGATAAGGGGTAAATCTTGATCTCCCCACTCTTTAGCTAACTGTTCTAACTGTTTTCCTGCCGGGAAGGAAAGTCCAAGTTTCACTCCGATCCGATCGACGTACTGACCGATATGCAGATCGCGACTAGAAGTTAGTACTTCCACTTCAAAATCAGATTGCACTCGCTTCACAGATAAAACATCTGTCGTCCCTCCAGAAAGATGTAAGGCTAAAAAAGTTTCTCCTTCTGAGAGAGTCATCTTGGCCGTTACGATCCCTGCCATGAGATGCCCGGACTGATGTGACGTCTCAATCAAAGGAACATGGGCACCAAATGCTACGCTCTGAGCCGCTAAGTACCCTGCCTTAAATACTGGCATATAAGAACCAGTAACCTTTCGCGGACGCGAACTGACACCCACACCAAGTATCTGGTAAGATCCAAGTTTTCTTCTTGCACTAGAGAAGAGTTCAGGAAGATTGGAGACATGCTGAAACAGCGCAGCAGACTGCATCAATCCTTGCTCGCCAAGCGGAACCTCTAACACCTGTCGTTGTTCAAATGCGATCTGTCCCGATTCATCTAAGAGGCAGAGCGATGTTGTATAATTGCTCGTATCAATTCCAAGGACACCGCGCATATGTGCCTGCTGGGAAAGTCGTTTACTCACCTGCATCTTCATGGCGTTTCTTGACAACGTGCACGCAATTGAGGTAGCTCCTCTAAAAGCGCGGATAGGACCCCATTTACAAACTTTGATGAATTCTCTGTCCCATATACTTTAGAGAGCGATACCGCCTCATCGATTGCCACCGCAGGCGGTAAATCTTCCTCAAACAGTAATTCATAGACAGCAATTCGCAGGATCGATCGATCGACCCCAGGCATACGTGTAACTTCCCATTCCTGACTATAACGGTCTAAAATAGAATCAATATACGTTTTGTGATCCAATACACCGGAAACCAGACGCCGAAAATAGGCCATATTGATCGACTGTTCGCCCACTGCATCCGCCAGCACATTTTGTGTATACTCAACCGCCTGTTCTTGTTCCAAGTCATTGATATCCAGTTGAAAAAGTGTTTGCAACGCGCGTTCTCTTGCTCTATGACGACTCACACCATACCCTCCACGAACTATTCAAAACGATCAGATTGCCATAAACGAGAAACCAAGTCGTGCACATTTGCCCGATCATCAGCAAACTTGCCAATTGCATATCCAATTCCAACAAAAACAGCCAGCAAAAGAGTGGGGAAAAAACCAAAAAGAAGAATAAGCAGCCAACTCACAACTCCTGCGATAACACCTAGATAACGTTTAGGCAACGCGGCAATCTTGTGAAAAAATTGTGCGATCCTTTCCATGGTTCACTCTCCTCACTCGCTTTACTTCGATGCCGCATCGGGAGCAAGTGCGACGATGTGCACATGTACTTTTGCTACGGAAAGCGATGTATAGTTGCGAATCGCTTCAGCTACGCCATGTTGGATCTGCTCACTCATCGCTGTCACATCAATAGCCGGCAATGATCGAACGTTTAGAGAAACAACAAGGCCTTGTGGATCTGCGCTAATCTTGGTTTGCAAACGTTCTACGCCGCGAATTTGCTTTGCCGCACGGTGTGCAATCTCTTTAACCGTATCATAACCAATGCGGACTTCCCCTGATTCACTGTCTTTAATAAAAGCGAGAGGACGGCGGTGTAACACGCGATAAAGTAAAAAGCGCAAGGAAAGAACAAGTAAGAGCGCAAAGTCAATCCATACAGCAGTATACAGTACATTTGGATCAATACTTGTATTGATAACAAACGGCACACCCAATAAACCTAGCGAGTACCATACCGCGTTGACGAGGACAAGCAAGCTAAAAAAGCGCAATAGCAGCCGATCAATTAACGACACAAACGCCCTCCTCCTTCGCGCAAAAGGCCTCCGCGCACATCTAACTTAGGATGTATCCCCGCGGAGGCCGAAAAACGTCTAACCACGTAACTTATCTCGTTCTTCCACCTCGTCATGCCGGAGAGAAATGCCCAGTACATTCACATTAACTGCCGTCACTTCAAGTCCTGTCATTCCTTCGATTGCGCGCTTTACTCCATCTTGAATCTCCATCGCAACATCAGGAATTCGAAATCCATATTCAGCTATAATCGACAGATCAATCGAGCACTGACGTTCATCGGGTGAAACATCGACTTTGACACCTTTACTCAAATTTTTACGGCCAAGGCGTTCGGCGATTCCCCCTACAACACCACCGCTCATATCTGCAACCCCGCGCACATCTGTTGCGGCGAGCCCCGCAATAACAGCGATGACTTCGTTCGCAATTTGCGTAGTCCCCATATCGCCCGATCCCACTTCCGCCGGCAACATTCCGTTTATGGCCACTCCGCGTCCTCCCCTGTGCTTGTTCGTTAAAAAACCTACTTTCACTATAACAAATCTTATGCAAAAGCACGACTTAAAAAAATCTGTGCGTAATCTTACACCGTATACAGTTCCAAAAAGCGCGTATTTACATCGCCTGCTACAAACTGGGGATGCTCAAGTAAGCGCAGATGAAAAGGAATGGTCGTTTGGATGCCTTCAATTTGAAATTCAGACAAAGCACGCTTCATCCTATCGATCGCTTCCTGCCGATTCGGTGCCCACACGATCAATTTTGCAATCATCGAATCGTAAAATGGCGATACCGTATATCCTGAATAAGCAGCACTGTCTACCCGTACACCAAATCCTCCCGGCGGAAGATAGGCTTGAATTTTCCCTGGACAGGGCATGAAATTTTTATCTGGATCTTCTGCGTTAATGCGACATTCAATCGCATGTCCTCGCTGTACTACATCTTCTTGGCGGTATGACAAGGGGTGACCTGCGGCAATTAGGATCTGTTCGCGCACCAAATCAATACCTGTCACAAATTCGGTAACCGGGTGTTCTACCTGAATTCGCGTGTTCATCTCCATGAAATAAAAGGAACCCTCTTCATCAAGCAAAAATTCGATCGTCCCTGCCCCTTCGTAATTCACGGCTTTAGCGGCAGCTACTGCGGCTGCTCCCATCGCAGCGCGCGTCTCTTTCGTCAACGCGGGAGATGGGGATTCTTCTACTAATTTTTGCAAACGACGCTGTACAGAGCAATCACGCTCACCCAGGTGAATCGCATTGCCAAATTGATCACCCAACACCTGAATTTCTACATGTCGCGGTCGAACCAGATATTTTTCCAAATAGACGCCTGCGTTACCAAATGCAGAACCCGCCTCGGCTTTTGCAATAGAGATCGCCTGGCGCAGCTCTTCTTCGGTATGTACGACGCGAATCCCTTTACCGCCTCCCCCTGCCGTCGCCTTAATAATGACAGGAAAACCGATCGCACGCGCGACCATAACAGCTTCCTCTTCGCTCTGGATGAGTCCATCTGTACCAGGTACAGTAGGAACGCCGGCTTTTTTCATCGTTGCTTTCGCCGTTGACTTATCCCCCATCTTTTCAATGGAAGATGGACTAGGGCCAATAAATTTCACTCCTACAGCCGCACACACTTCAGCAAAATCAGCATTCTCGGAAAGGAAACCATATCCCGGATGAATCGCATCGACTCCAACTGCGGTCGCCACAGACATGATGTTTGGGATGTTTAGGTAACTTTGTTTACTCGCCGTCGGACCCACACAGTATGCTTCATCTGCTAACTGCACGTGTAGCGCTTCGCGATCCGCCTCTGAGTAAATGGCCACTGCTGAAATCCCAAGTTCATGGCATGCACGGATGATTCTTACCGCAATCTCCCCACGATTGGCAATCAAAACTTTCTTAAACATAGAAAACCTCCGCTATGCCAGTTTCACTCGAAATAAGGGCTGACCATATTCGACCAAGTGGCCATTTTCAGCGATTACCTCGACAATCTCACCACGCACATCGGCTTCGATCTCATTCATCAATTTCATCGCTTCAACGATGCAAACAACCGTCTTTTCCGTTACCTTCGATCCAACTTCCACATAGGGCGGCGACGTTGGCGAAGGAGCAGCATAAAACGTACCGACCATCGGAGATTTAATCAAAACCGTCCCTTCTTCAGCCGCAGCAGCAGAAGACTCTGCAGGAGGCGTGAAGGTAGGCGTAACAGATGTTGTCACTTCTGACACAACAGGTGCAGGCACCGCGGCAGGAGCCGCGACAGGCACATCTACATGTGAAAGGGGCGGTGCATACGATAAAGTATCCGCCTTTTTAATATGTATTTTTCCATCTTCTAGTTCAATATGCAATTCGTGAACGCTCGTTTCATCCAATAAGCGAATGAGTTCGCGAATCTCGCTTGTCTTTAACAACAAAAACCAACTCCTCATGTACTATGCTTTAGTTGCAGTATAGCACAAATGGAGTCAAGCCGCGCTTGCTACACGTCCCCCTCCGGGTTAGTACTCAATGAAACAGTAACCAACCCGGAGATTGACGCGTTGATCAGCGAGTGATCGAAAACGGCAAGCTATGCGTGTGCACTGACAACAACTTGATTGGACTGAATGCCAAGCGTCTGTGCAACGAGGCTGATCACCTTTACCGCTTCTGTCGGACTCAACGAATTCGCTTCAACCCACACATGTACACCCCCTTGCGGATTGAAAATTACAAGTGAATCAGGATATTCACTTGTCAAGAGATCATGAATCTTATTTGCTTCTGCTTGCTGTGTTTGAATCGTTGTCAGTTGTTGATAAGCAGCTGAAGCCGCCGCCTGACTCACATGCGGATCACTAATTTCATTTTGCAGAGTTTGAATTAATTTTGATTCTGCTTGCATCTGGTCTAGTGAAGTCTGGGCAAACCAATCACTAACTGCTGTCGTGGTGGTTGATTTGGTTGTAGAACCCCCCGTAATGGCTGTTTTTGTTGACGATTTTGTACTACCCGCAGGATTTGTTGCCGTTGAAATCACAGATGTACTGCCATGTCCATGAACTGCCTGAGTACTTGATGTGGGCGGTGTGCCAAGTGTATAATAACCAATCAACATCAAAGAGAGCACCATCATCGTAGAAAGCCACACGGTTTGTCTTTTTACCATATCCTTGCTTCCCCTCTCATGCAGTTTACTTTTTGCTTTCTCGCATCCTCTATTTTCGCGGGAGGACGGTAATCTCGTAACTTGGAATCCCTAAAGCATCTTGAACTGCGCTTACAATTTCTGTCTGCATTTGCACGATGTCATTTGCTTTAGCCACAACGAGTACCCCGCGAATATGTGGCAATTGCTGCTGGATGACAATCGGCACTTGGCTGCCATTTGGCCCTTGTACGGTCACCATTTGAGTTTGACTCTGCTGCGTTGTCGTTTTGGTTTGACTTCCTGATCCAGATTGGATAGAAGACTGGATCGAAGTTGAAGTATTGCTCCCGTACTTTGCAGATGGTGTTGAATCTACCGTAACCATCACGAGTGCATCGCTAATCCCACTAATCTGGTCAATCATTTGTTCAAGCTCGTGATCATAAAACTTTTCATACGTAATCGCCGTTTGCAGTGCTGGATCAGAACTTGCGAGTGAGTTTGCGCTACTTGTTGTAGAATTGGATAGTGGCGCATTTACAGAGAGTACTCCTTGACCACTCGGCGAAGATTTGGGTGTATTGCCCCCTGTCGTACCAAATACAAGCAATAAAATGCCAATTGCAGTGATTGCGAGCAGCCATTTATTGTTTAACAACTTTTTAATTGCTTCCCCTATCCCACCGCATCTCCCCCTTCCCTGGACTTTACCTATTGCGAAACATGTACGGCAGAGAGTGGCAACCCAAGTGATTCTGCGATTTGCGCCTGCACCTCCTTCGCGACAACTTCACTTTTTGAAGAGGGAATAAGCGGCCCAAGAGTCGTATATACAGCCGTCACGATTGGTGTGCCATCAGAACGAGTCTCAGTCTGTACTTGAATAGTAGAAACCGTGACATCAAGCCCAGTGGATAACTGTTCTCGCAGCGTCGCCGCCAAATCTGTTGCAAATGCAGTGTTGCCTGATGACCCCGATCCGCCAAATGCCATTTGCTCTGATGAGTTTACTGCAGCGAGTGGACCCGAAATGCGCTCTTCCAATGCAGATAAATGAAAATGTGCGGTCATCAGTGCGGTAATGGGTGTGAGCATCGTCAACATAACCACGAATCCAAGTACTGTGCGCACGTATTTTTGCAAAGAAGTGGATGGTAAAATCAGGTCTACAAACACTGCCAGCAACAAAATCATCACGAGATGGCGCAGCCAATCAGACAAAGCACCAATCATGAAGTCACCTCACAAAAGCAGTCAAGTTTGTCGCTGCAATCGCGATCACGATCGAGAAAAAAAACATAATCCCAACTGCTGCAACCGCTGCAAAGACAAGCCCTAGACTTTTCCCGATCGTTGACAAAGTCGCAATCACAGGTGAATCTCCTAACGGTTGCAATAATGCTGCTGAACCGTTGTACACAATAGATAAAGCCAGAATTTTCAAAGCCGGAAACGCACAGATCAATAACAGTAAAACGGCACTCGCCATTCCTGTGGCATTTTTGACGATCAACGATGCACCAGCAATTGATTCAGAAGCATCCGAGAGCGCTTTTCCAATTACAGGAACCAAATTGCTGGCCACGTATTTTGCACTGCGCAATGCCACTCCGTCAGAAATGCTTGTTAGTGAACCTTGGACAGACATGATCCCAAGAAAAGCACTCATACCAAGGCCAAGCACCGCGAGTGCTACATTTTTAATGAATCCAGCCAACGCTGTCACTTTATAGCGATCGGAGATGGTGCTAACAATCGTTAATACGGCTGAAAAAAAGATCAAAGGAAATACCCAGTTGTGAACAATCAGACCCATCGCATTGACAATAAATACGATCATTGGGTGAAAGGCGGCGGCTGACGTCAATCCTCCAGAAGCCGCGATTAACGCGAGAAGGACGGGCAAAGAACCATACATGAAAGCAGTCATCGTATCAATAGCACCACTCGCAAATTGCGTTGCGTCGTGGAAAGAAGACACAGCAAGAACAATAAGTACGAGTTGAACTGCCCAAAATCCCACTTTTGCTGCAACTTGTGAGGCGAACGCAGATTGTACGGTTTCGAGAACCGAAGCAAGTACTGTTAAAATAAGCAAAACGCCAAGTAATCTTAGATTTTCCAACAGTGCATTGACTAAATAGCGAAGTAGCCCTTGCAGTAAATCTCGATAGTGAAATGATGGATTCCCAGGAAAAAAAGCAGGAACCAATTGTCCTTCTGATGTCGTGGGAATATAGCCGTTGTACTTGGTATCTAGTTGATTCCACGCTTGCTCAATCGCATTTTGTGACACCGATTGATACTGTGCAGTCGCACTTTGCAAAGGTGTCGCGCTCGCAGAAGGAGGCGGCGGTCCTGATACTGTGGGAATCGACCCACTTGCATAGGCAATCGGCGCGACGCGGAGACAAGCAAACACAAAAAGCATGAGCAAGATTTTGCGCGCCAATTTTCGGTGAGAAAAATCTTGTGCTGCCCTTCGCATCGCCATCTCCCCTTTGCTTAGCTCACGGAAGTAAATGAGTAACTGTCTGAACGACGGCAGTCACAATAGGTACCGCAAGGACTAAAATTGCTAATTTCCCTACCAGTTCAATCTTGCCAGCAATCGCTGAGACACCAGCGTCGCGAGCAATTTCTGCACCAAATTCAGCGATATAGGCAATTCCGATAATCTTCACGATCGTTGCGAAAAATAGGACATTGACATTCGCTAATTCAGCCAATTTTTCAATCGGCGCAAGCAACCCTGTCAACTTCTGCAAGGCGATCAAGAACAGAAAAACTGATACAATCAAAGTGATCCAAAAAGCAATTTGCGGCGCCATTTCCCGAATGGATGTGATAAGCAACGCTCCGACTAGACCGAATAAGACAATTTGCAATATACTCATGGCGCACCTTTATTGGATGCTAAAGACATCGCGGATTTCCATAAACAAGTGACTAATGTTCGTGACGACGACTGCCGCCACGAGGACAAGCGCGCTGATTGTGACAAGTGTGGCTATTTCGTCACGACCAGACTGTTTGAGCAAACTCGATAGTACAGCGGCCGCAATGCCAACAACTGCAATTTGAAAGATCACATGCAATTCGAGACTCATTGCCGAGTCCTCCTCAAACTAAATAAGCATGACAACGATTAGCACTCCCGCGAGAATCCCAAGTGTCTGATACATCCGCTCATAGCGTGCTCGCTCTTCCATCGCATCTTTTTCTCGATCCACAAGCAGCGCAAGTGTTGCATCAATCTGTGCAGTCTGTTCCACAACTCCAGTTACCCCGATGGTGTGTCCCAAATTCGCCAATACTTGACGATCTTCTGCAGACAAGTGTAACCGTGTAGATTGCGTTTGTAAGGCCACTTGCCAAGCGTCATATGCAGTACTTCCGGGATGTTCTAAAGTTTCCGCTGCAATCCGAAAAAGATCGCTTAACGCTGAACCTGCTTGTCCTTGACGGCTAGCGTGTAAAAAAGCTTCGCGCAAGGGGAGACGCTGATAACTGATATCGGCACGCAACGACCTTAACATAGCTGCTAATTGCCGCAACTCTTTGGGCCGTGCGCGAAAGCGCAAGGAAAATTGGCGTCCATAAAGTGCACTGCCTACCATGACAATACTAGCTCCAACGATTTGCCACTGAGTCAGAGCCAATTTGTTTCACCTCGCGCAATTGTCGATCGTAGACGCGTTCAACCGTTGCCGGACCTACTCGTCGACTTAAAAAGATAAAGCGGTCAATCGCGCCATGTGTGAGCAGCGTACGAAGTGCCGGGCGCTGTCTAAGATCTTCTAGCGACTTCGCGTGCACCGTGCCAATAAAACGCACGCCAGCTCGTGCAATGTCTAACACGGCTTTGACATCAGAGATACTACCAATTTCATCGGTTATCATCACTTGTGGAGCCATCGACCGCAACATCATGTACATGCCTTGTGCTTTCGGACACCCGTCTAGTACATCGGTGGACTGCCCTACATCGAATTGTGGAATCCCCTCGTGGCAAGCCGCAATTTCAGAACGCTCATCGACAATTGAAACCGTGCGCACAGAAAGTTTTGGATGCAGTTCACCATTCCCTATCAAACGCGCTAGTTCTCGTAAAACCGTTGTCTTTCCACATAATGGGGGGCCTACCAACAATACAGATTGCAATTGGCCCCAGTCATCAAGCAAAAGCGGCGCGACATGATTTGCACAATTCACGATTTGACGGGCGACACGTATATGAATGGAGGCGATATCGCGAATCGTGACAATTTGATCGCGTTCATCGATCACCGCTCGCCCCGCAATCCCTACACGATGTCCTCCTGGCAAGGTGAGATAGCCATAGCGCAATTGTGCTTCTACTGCGTAATACGAAGACCCTGTCACAGCTGACATCACATGGCGCAAGTGTTCAATCGCTACAAGCGGGCGCGCATAATCGCGTATGCCAATCACTTCAAGTGGCCGCAAGGCACGCAGTCGAATTTCTTCTATGCTTTTTTGCGATTGTTGGGAAAGTCCTTCAATGGCAGTGCGCAAAGGATGCGGAAGCAATTTTGCAACACTTGCAACATCGTAAACGCTTGCCAGGTCAGGCACCAGCCAATCACCTCGCAATCCCGTATGCTGTTTTCACAACTAGTCCCATGTATATGGGACGAGACATATATTTATACCAAAAGGGATTAGTAGACTTCGCGCAAAGGCTTCTGGAGAAAAATCAGTTGCACCGAATTGCAGATCTTTGGATACACATAAAGAGAGGTTGAGATTCCGTGTCCTCATGGAAGGGGTTGACCATGTCGGATACATTCGCTATCGTAACACGTTGGATCGTCGTATTCCTCGTAATCTTCCTTCTTTGCATGGTGCTCGTTTTCAGTTGGCTAAAACGACCGCAGCAAATCGGAGGCCCTGTGAGCGCATGATCAGGGCAAAGACAGTAAAGTCGTAACAAAGCGGCTCCCCTATGCTTTCGCTCATAGGGAAACCGCTTTGCTGCAAAATCTAGCTGGCGTATTTGTTTGTAATTTGCTGATCAAGCGCGAGATACGTATAATCCAGAACGGGTATCAATGATCAAACGATCTCCTGTATTAACAAAGAAAGGAACTTGGACTGTATACCCCGTTTCTAATTTAGCTGGCTTACTTCCACCAGTAGCGGTATCACCACGAATTCCAGGTTCTGTTTCAACTACTTCTAACTCAACAGTATTAGGCAAATCTACACCAATCGCTTCACCTTCATAGAGCATGACAACGCAATTCATATTTTCCTTCAAAAAGTTTAACTCATACTCCAATTGATCGCGACTTAGCGTCAGCTGTTCAAATGACTCTGTATCCATAAATGTATAGTTATCGCCATCTGCGTACAAGTATTGCATTTGTCGATTTTCAATGCGTGCACGAGCTACTTTTTCCCCCGCCCGAAACGTCATTTCTTTTACGCCACCAGTGCGAATGTTTTTTAACTTCGTACGCACAAAAGCGGCTCCCTTCCCTGGTTTCACGTGCATGAACTCAATGACACGCCAGATCGCTCCATCATACTCAATCGTGACCCCTGGGCGAAAATCGTTACTTGAAATCATGGTTCATTCCCAACCCCCTGTACAGATTACAAAACAAGCAGCTCTTTGGTCGACTGTGTCAGACGATGTGGACCATTCTCCGTCACAACAATGTCATCCTCAATGCGCACTCCACCGAATCCAGGAAGATAAACGCCTGGTTCCACAGTAACTACCATTCCTTCTTGTAACACATCTTGCGACTGTTGTGCAAGTCTTGGCGCTTCGTGAACAGCTAAGCCCAACCCATGACCAAGAGAATGGCCGAAATATTCACCATATCCCGCCGCACGAATGAGATCGCGTGCAATCGCATCAGCCTCACGACCAGTCATTCCCGCTCGAATCCCTGCAAGCGCTGTTGTTTGCGCTTGATAAACGACAGAATAAATCTCCCGTTGCTGATCATTGACTGCTCCAAGTGCAATCGTACGTGTAATATCTGATGCATACCCCTCATACAGCGCACCAAAGTCAAGCGTAATCAAATCACCTTTTTGTAAGATGCGATCCGATGCAACACCATGCGGCATTGATGAGCGCTCACCACTTGCAACGATCGTTTCAAATGACACGCCAGACGCTCCTTGGTTTTGCATAAACACAAAAAGCGAAAGTGCAACTTCGCGTTCTGTCATTCCTACACGAATGTTTTGACAAACATGTTCAAAAGCCGCATCTGCGATTTGCGCCGCGACACTCATAACCTTTAATTCCGTAGCCTCTTTTATCATCCGCACATCATCGATCATGCGATCGAGTGCAAGAAGGGTAACTCCTTCAAGTTCACGCACAAGTTCCTGATAGACCTTATAACTGACAGTATTCGGTTCAAACCCTAAACGCAAAACATGCTTTTCCTGCATCAATTCACGCAGAGATGTCATCCAGTGCACGCCATGCAAGATCACATTCGATTCTTTTGCCTCTTGCTTCGCCTGTTCTGCATAGCGTGAATCAGTCAATAAGATCGTCTCGTCTCGCGTGATGAGCACATAGCCAGATGATCCTGAAAAACCTGTCATGTAGCGCCTATTTTCCGGAGAAAAGGTTAGATATGCATCCACCTCATGAACGGAGAGCTGCCCCCATAGTTTTTCTCGCCGATGTTGCACAAAGTCTCCCCCTCTTAGCCTAATTGTGCATGTAACGCATAGAGTGCAAGCTCATATCCCACAGCACCAAACCCTGAAATCTGTCCTTTGGCCACAGGTGCAATCACCGAATGCGAGCGAAAAGGTTCTCTCGTATAAATATTCGATAGATGGACTTCAATAACTGGGAAAGGAACAGCAGCTACCGCATCGCGTAACGCAATGCTGTAATGCGTATATGCACCCGGATTGAAAATACACCCAGCAATTCCCTCACGCATGCCACGATGCAATGCATCAAGTAACTCGCCTTCACTATTTGATTGAAAACTTTCTACTTGAAGAGAGAGTTCCAATGCTTTGTTGCGCAATCTCTGATCAATGTCAGCCAAAGTTTCACTTCCATAGATGGCGGGTTCGCGCTGACCTAATAAATTTAAGTTAGGCCCATGCAAAACAAGAACTTTGTGCAATTATCTCACACTCCTGTAAAAAGGGTATCTCTCATTGTTCGAGCGAGCAACATTTCCACTGTGAATTACTGTTCTTTACGATAGCGCAAGATCGGATTGCGCGCTGCAGTCGTTTCGTCTAAGCGATTGATCACGGTAGTATGGGGTGCGTTTTTCACTAAATCAGGATCTTCCACTGCCTCGCGTGCAATCTGAATCATAACGTCAGCAAAAGCGTCAAGCGTTTCACGACTTTCGGATTCTGTCGGTTCGATCATCAATGCTTCTTCGACATTTAGTGGGAAATAAATTGTCGGTGGATGATAGCCGAAATCTAAAATGCGTTTCGCGAGATCGAGTGTCTTCACTCCTGAGGCCTTAAATGATTTTCCTGATAAGACAAATTCATGCTTGCAAAGACGCTCGTAAGGAACTTGATAATAAGGTGCTAGTCGAGAAAGTAAATAGTTCGCATTTAATACTGCGTCTTCTGCGACACGTTGTAACCCATCTGGTCCCATCGTGCGAATATACGCATAGGCACGCAATAATATCCCAAAATTCCCATAGAACCCCTTGACCTTGCCAATGCTATACGGTTTCTCAACATCCAAAAAGAATTCCCCATTGGTGCGACGCGCGATCACCGGTTTAGGTAAAAATGGAATCAAGGCACTCTTGACTCCAACAGGTCCAGCCCCAGGCCCTCCTCCTCCATGCGGAGTAGAAAAGGTCTTATGCAGGTTCAAGTGCACTACATCAAACCCCATGTCACCAGGGCGAGCATATCCCAAAATCGCATTTGCATTTGCCCCGTCATAATACAAGAGACCCCCAGCAGCATGAACAATTTCTGCGATTTCTGTAATTTGTTCTTCAAACAGCCCTAGAGTACTAGGATTTGTAAGCATCAACGCAGCTGTGTCTGGCCCCACTACCTGACGCAATGCATCTAGATCGACGCCACCTTTTGCATTGGAACGCACTGTGATCGTCGTAAATCCTGCCGCAACGGCACTTGCTGGATTCGTTCCATGTGCAGAATCAGGAACAATCACTTTCGTCCGCTTTTCGTTGCGTTGTTCGTGATATGCTCGAATCATCATGAGCCCTGTCCACTCTCCTGCAGCACCTGCCGCAGGTTGCAAACTGACCGCATCCATCCCTGTGATTTCAGCAAGGTAGGTTTGCAGTCGATACATGACTTCGAGCGCCCCCTGAACTGTATCTTCTGGCTGGTACGGGTGGATGTCTGTAAACCCGCTCAGACGTGCAATCGCTTCGTTGCGCTTTGGATTATACTTCATAGTACACGAACCTAACGGGTAAAAGCCAGAATCTACTCCGTGGTTACGTTTTGATAAACCCGTATAATGACGAATTAAATCTACTTCAGATAGCTCTGGCAAGGCAGGGAGTTCTTCGCGCAAATAACCGGCAGGCAATTCCTGGGAAATTTCGACATCAGGAACGTCTAAAGGAGGAAGACTTGAAGCAATACGTCCAGGTTTACTCAATTCAAAAAGCAGCGGGAAATCTTCAGTTTGCCGACTCATTAGATCGCCTCCACTCGTTTTGCTGCATATTCAATTTGTTCGCGACTCAGTACTTCCGTGGTAGCTACTACAAAGTGATCTTGCAATTCTTCATAGGCTCCACCCAGAGAATAACCGAGAAAAATTCGTTCATTCGCTAATTCTCTCCACTTGCGTTTCCCGTCTGGAAGAGAGATTACAAACTCGTGAAAATAAGGACCTGTAAAGGGAAGATGAGCACCTGCGGCAGCGAATTGCTGTGCAGCATAATGCGCTTTTGCGAAACATTGATACGCGACATCGCGAAGTCCGTTCGGCCCCATATACGCTAAATATACAGATGCGGCGAGTGCATTTAATGCTTGGTTGGAACAAATATTAGAGGAAGCTTTTTCACGTCTGATGTGCTGCTCGCGCGCCTGTAAAGTCAAAACAAAACCACGACGACCATCGCGATCTTTGGTTTGCCCAACAATTCTTCCTGGTAATCTGCGTGTGAGCGCGGACGTTGTTGCCATAACGCCAAGATAAGGACCTCCAAAAGAGAGGGAATTGCCTAGCGACTGTCCTTCAGCAATTGCAATGTCAGCCCCTAACTTGCCAGGTGCCTCAAGTAAACCTAAAGCAATAGGATACGTATTAACGATCAAAAGCGCTCCATAGCTGTGTGCAAGTTCTGCAATTGCTCGCACATCTTCGATCGCTCCAAAAAAATTGGGATACTGAATCACCACAGCCGCGATCTCTTGAGACATCGCTTGACTCAGTGCCGAGAAATCAAGCATACCATTAGCCATACCAATTTCTTGCGTCAAAATATGCTGACCAGTTGCATAGGTCTGCATGACCGCGCGATACTCAGGATGAACTGTGCGCGCGACTAACACTTTTTCGCGTCGCGTATGAGCACAAGCCATGACAGCAGCCTCGCCTAGCGCTGTTGGGCCATCGTAAAGTGAGGCGTTGGAAACATCTAGTCCCATAAGTTCTGCAACAAGCGATTGATATTCAAAAATGGCCTGCAACATCCCTTGGCTAATTTCTGGCTGATAGGGAGTGTACGAAGTATAAAATTCGGATCGACTAATTACTGCATCTACGACACTAGGAATATAGTGGCGATAAGCGCCAGCGCCGAGAAAAGAGATCGCATTTCCGAGTTCCACATTTTTTCCTGCTAGTTCGCGCATTTCCTGCATGAGTTCCCATTCGCTCGCTGCACGTGGAAGATCGAGCGAATGATTTAATTTAACAGTTTCTGGAATGTCTGAAAACAATTCCTCTATGCGTTTGAGCCCTACTTGTTGCAGCATATATTCGCGATCTTCTTGCGTATTTGGGATATAACTAAACGAATTCACAACTTCGCCTCCTAAGTCTGAGATAACTTTTCAAATCTAAATGGTAAACAGTCGTCATTTTGCCCTTTTATAAAATGGGGTCTTAACCACTTTGGCCTCACTCAATTTACCGCGAATATCGATGAAAAGATCGCTGCCAAGCTCTCCATATTCTTTCTCGACAAGCGCTAAACCAATACTCTTGTGCAAAGTGGGACTCATTGTACCACTCGTAACCATCCCAACCTTTTTCCCTGCTGCCAACACTTCATGTGATGCTCGTGCAATCCCTCGATCTTTTAATTCAAAACCGACGAGCTTGCGAGTGACACCTTGCTCTTTTTGTTGCAATAAAGCTTCACGACCGTAAAATTCAGCTTTTTGCAACTTAACAAAGGTCCCTAAACCAGCTTCTAACGGACTGATTTCAGGGCTGAGCTCGTGTCCATAAAGCGGCAAACGCGCTTCAAGTCGCAATGTATCCCGCGCGCCAAGCCCGCAGGCTAAAATCCCCTCCTGCTCCCCTGCTGCCATAAGTGCTAAAAACAACTTGGGCGCCGCACCTGCGTCAAGATAAAGTTCAAACCCATCTTCTCCTGTGTACCCTGTACGCGAAACCAGACAAGGAATGCCTGCAACATCAACATTTTGTCGACTGTGATAATACGGGATATCTGCCACCGGTTGATCTGTTAATTTTTGCAGAACTGACACGGAATTTGGGCCTTGTAAAGCAAGTTGCGCCGTTTCTTGTGAACGATTCACAATGACCGCCCCGTGATCGTGGGACAGAAACCACGCTTCGTCCTTTTCAATATTCCCGGCATTTACAACAACTAGATATTTTTCTTCCTCTAACCGATAGATCAATACATCATCTACTGTACCGCCGTCTTCGTAACACATAGGACTGTACAATGCCTGGGATATTTCGAGCCGCCCCACATCATTTGTTACAATATTCTGCAAAAAATGATAGGCATGAGGACCTGAAACCTCAAATTCCCCCATGTGCGAAACGTCAAACAGCCCTACTTTCGTCCGCACTGCTTCGTGTTCCGCAAGAATGCCACGGAATTGCACAGGCATTTCCCATCCACCAAAATCAATCGTCTTTGCGCCAAATTGAGCGTAAAGATCATAGAGCGGGGTACGTTTTAACAAATGAATCACACTCCTTTTCATGACAACTTAGAATTTGCGAGACCAATTATCAGCCTAAACAACAAAAAAAGACACCAAACGAAACGTCGGTATCTTCTCTGTCCATTTACCTGAGAGTTCACGTGATGAAGCGACGAGATTCCGCGCGTACATCACCATTTCCCCGTGGGTGGCCATAGGCACTCTCCAGAGTTGCGTCCCACCGCAGTACTTCTACCTGAGAGATTCACAAGACAGAACCGCATTTTCCCTTGTTTGCTCCTTCGGCGGTGGATCTAAGATCCAACACTCTCCTACGATGGTCATCCGCTTATCTAATTTTCGACTTTAGTATACCTTCAATCAGAGCATTTTGCCAACTTCAAATCCAAAGCATCGCGCTTGAGTGAAGAAGATTTGGACATACTGGATACAAAGTCTTGAAACACTTGGGAGAAAGGGGTACCCCTATGTATCAATACATTGAACAGATGGATTTACGCAAACAACTGGCGGAACGAGGGGATATGCCAGCTGGAAAATGGGCGCTTTTTCAGTTGGCTTATGAAGCCGAAAAACAATTTCTATCCTCTTCATTTGATGATTTTATTTGTCTTGGAGCTCTCCCTGGTCTTGTTCCATTTCCTCACCAAATCGAGACCGCAAAGCGCGTTGTGAACGAATTGCATGGGCGCGCTCTGCTTGCCGATGAAGTAGGCCTTGGCAAAACCATTGAGGCAGGACTTATTTTAAAAGAATATTTGATGCGCGGCCTTGTAAAAAAAGCGCTTATCTTAGTTCCCGCCTCACTGGTACTGCAATGGACGCGTGAACTTAATGAGAAATTTGCCATCCATGCATTTGCCCAGCGCAATGAATGGTCTTGGACCACCTACGACATTCTCGTCGCATCAATTGATACAACAAAGCGAGACCCGCATCGCAGTGCAGTTCTCTCACAAAATTACGATATTGTGATCGTTGATGAAGCACACAAATTAAAAAATAGCAAAACGCGCAACTGGCAACTCATTAATCAATTGCGCAAAAAATATTTACTCCTGGTCACTGCCACACCAGTACAAAATGATATGCGCGAACTTTTTAATCTAATTAATCTCCTGCGGCCTGGCCAACTCGGCAATCAAACAGCGTTTCAGGCCAATCACGTTGACTCCAAACGAATCCCCAAAAACCCACAAGCACTTCGCAGTGCAGTTGGCGAAGTCATGGTTAGAAATCGCAGAGAAATGGGAGGCGTTGAATTTACCGAACGACTCGTCGAGGTTGTTCCGATTTCTTTGTCGAAAGAGGAGCAATTGCTTTATGATACCGTCACAGAATTTATTAGGGATGCTTATGTGAAACTCCGCGAAAAAAAACGCAGTGTCCTCTCGCTGATCACGTTGCAACGTGAAATTTGTAGCAGTTCCTATGCAGCGCTTGGCACATTAGAAACGATGCAAAAAGATAAACGTCTAACCGATCAGGAACGCATCGCACTCACTGACATCTATCACTTAGCAGAATCAGTCCCAAACTATACCAAAGTAAATCGAGTGATTGATTTAGTTAAAAAAATCGACGATAAAGTCATTATTTTTACTGAATATCGCGCGACACAAGATTTCCTCCTGTATATGCTACAGCAATCCGGCATCAAGGGAGTTTTATTTCGGGGCGGCTATAAACGCGGGAAAAAAGATTGGATGAAAGATTTATTTGAACACCGAGCTCAAGTATTGATCGCTACAGAAGCAGGCGGAGAAGGCATCAACCTTCAATTTTGTAATCAAGTCATCAATTTTGATTTACCGTGGAATCCTATGCGCATCGAACAACGCATAGGACGCGTCCATCGCCTGGGTCAAACGCGACCTGTCTATATCCACAATTTCTCTACAAAAGGTACCATCGAAGAATACATTGTTCATTTATTGCAAGATAAAATCCGCATGTTTGAAATGGTCATTGGAAAATTAGACGTAATCTTAGGACCGAAAGCATTTGAAGAAGATCTCATGCGAACTTTTATGGAGAGTGGGAGTGATGCAGAAATTCGTGCGCGACTCTCTGCACTTTCACATCGCGTGCAAACTTCAGGAACTGAACAACTCGCAAGCGTCTGACACGTGTCACATGACACGTGACCATCTTTTTATCAGTGTATGAAAGAAAGGAGAAACATATCGTTGCCATTTCAATCTGATCTCTACATGTACTGCAAACGTTATTTTGAAACCGTTGGCGCAACTTTCTTGCCAGCACAAGAAGGGGCCTTATGTGTGGAAATTCCTCGCGATGTAGATAAAGAATTAACAGATCGACCTTTTTATTGGATGTGGGTGGAAGCCATGAACGAAAATCCCCCCTGTACGATTCTCTATCTCACATTTTCCCCGGAACTCGAACCCATTGACGCGCCTGAAAGAGCTAAACCTGAGTTAATCACTCCAGGGTGTTACCGCATGATGCGAATCTATGCCAGCGCAAAAACGCGCGGAACATTTGCATCAACCTATGAAAGTGAAGGAAAGCTCTCCCCATACGCAATCTTCATTGTAAAAATTTCATTGATTTCAGATCGAAGACAAGATTTTTTAGAATCATACGCAATTGATTTGACCAACTTACAAGTATATGGAAATGTAATGGAACATCTCACAAAGCGTAAGTTACAAGATGAAAGACCCTTACACGCCCAAATTTTCCCTGTCCCTATCGATATGGACCAAATATTTACACTGCTATTACAATGCGTTCGACTCGATGTCGAAGAACGCGATCACACGTGGGCAAAAGATGCAAAAAAACGGCTCGAAAACGAATTATCAAAACTCGACCATTACTACTTATCCATTCTAAGCAGTAAAGAGAAAGTGCACGCTCAGCAATCACCCAAAGAACTTGACCGACCGTTTGAAAAAACACTTATCGAAAATGCACAAACAAACTTTGAATCGACAACAAATAGTTGGTCGATTGAAGCTGAAAGGGAACTGCGAAAAGCAGAACTGATCTGGCGCATGGAACCTAAAATTGAGGTCCGCCCACAACAAATTGCACTTGCATATCTCGCCTCTGCACCCGTATAAGAAGGAATAACTTACACGTCAAGAATTTCTGCATTCGCAATGCGATAATCAGTCCCATCAAGATACCCGACACGAGTCCCCCCGATGATCCGACTCTTTAAAGGGTCAATGAAATTTGCCATATCCAGAGGCATTCGATCATACAGATTGGGGGGAGCAAAATTACTCGTGTAAAGCGTAGGAAGTTTTGCAGCAAAACGCTGGTTAACAATTCGAAACAATTTTTCCAAAGTAAATTCATTCGGCCGTTCCTGCCCGATCTCATCGAGCGCAAGAACAGGAACGGTGGAAAACGTCTCCAAAGCAGGTTCGATGTCTTTCCCCTCTCCAATCATACTGCGTAAGCGATCAAATAAGGCGTCAACACGAACAAAGATCGCAGGGACTTTGCGCTCTTCTAAACGGTTGATCATTGCGTGCAGGAGGTGTGTTTTCCCTACTCCAGCTGGACCAAAGATATAAAGCCCCTTCATGTCGTCACCAGGCTTGTACTGATTGGCAAAGGTTTGTGCCGCTGCAAAAAGTTTTGGTTTCCTTACTCTCTGCGATTTCGGAAAATTTGCAAACGCCAACTGTAAATCATAAGGAGTCCGCTCAGAATAGGATTGGTATCTTGCTGCACGCGATAAAGCTAGATATTCAAGAAACGGAGAACAATAACTTGTCTTTAGAACGAGTTGACCATTATATAGATCTAACCGATACTGCATCCCCTTGGCGTCACCCATTTTTCCACAATGCTCATATCCAGTACAGCTATCACAAATTTTATTTTGCGCGATGACATCAAGGAGCAACGGTTGCGCACGTCTAATCGCATCATCTGAAACCTGAAGCTCTTTAAGCTCCGGTAACTTAACGCGCAACGTTGCAGGATCGATCTTATCCCTCGCTGCAGATGCCGACAGCTCCTTAGGCAACAAACCCGAGAGCCGTTCTAAACTCATACGAACTCCTCCACGAACATTCGATGTCGGCGCTTGGCCACAAGCTCTGATTCCTTTGAAATAAAACTTTGCGATTGAACGACAAAAATTTGATGCCAGAGCAAGAAAATTACAATTGCCCAGATTTTGCGTGCATGATCACGTACACCTTGACGATGTTCCTCAAGCAAATGCAACACGTAATCCTTATCAAATAAGTCATCTAACGTACTAGATCCAATGATCTCACGAGCGAATTGATAATGTTCGTCACGTAGCCATTTACGCGTAGGAACTGGAAAACCAAGTTTCTTACGCTCAGTTACTTCTTTTGGTAATAATTTACGAACTGCTTCACGCAATACATATTTAGTCGTACCGTTAGCTAATCGATAAGCTGCTGGAATTTTTGATGCAAATTCAAACACCTGTCTGTCTAAAAAAGGAACACGTAGTTCCACACTATTTGCCATTGTCATCTTATCTGCCTTCATGAGGATGTCTCCTGGCAACCAAGTGTGCAGATCTAAATACTGCATCTTTGTCACATCGTCTGCATCTTGTACTTGTTGATAATACCTCCCAGTGAGATCCGTCGGACGACCATATCCCAACTTTTCCGGATCGAATTTGACAAACTTCCTTTTCTCCGCTTCCGAGAACAGGAATGCATTTCCAAAGAAACGCTGTTCAACTGTTTTTGAGCCCCGCATAAGAAAGCTGCGACCTTTCATCCCTTCAGGTATGATCTGAGCCACATCACCTAACCCTTGCCGCATACTAGGTGGTAAATAGTCAAATACACGCAATGAAAGTGGTTCTCTATAAATCGTATAACCGCCAAATATTTCGTCAGCACCTTCCCCTGACAACACAACGGTTACGTGTTCGCTCGCTAATTCTGAAACAAAATACAAAGCTATGGCAGACGGATCTGCTACAGGTTCATCTTGATGATATACGAGGCGCGGAAGTTCTTCTAAGTAACGTTTCGCCGATATGACCGTATCGCGATGAACTGTGCCAAGTACGCGAGCCGTCTCGCGCGCATACTCAATCTCACTAAGTCCTCCAGCACCTTCAAAACCTACCGTAAAGGTTTGAACCTCTTCTAATTCTTTTAATAAAGCTACAATCGCACTTGAGTCCACTCCAGATGACAAAAAGGCACCGCGTGGAACATCGCTATTCATATGCACACGTACCGACTCGCGAAGTTGTTCTAGAACACCTTCTACAAAATATGACACAGGTTGTTCAATAGGAGTAAATGCAAGTTGATAATATCTTTTGATAACGACTTCGTTTCCTCGTGCGATTAGGTAGTGAGCCGGTGGCAACTTCCAAATTCCTTCAAACATCGTCATGGGTTCGGGAACATACTGAAAGGTCAAATAGTTCCAAAATGCCTCGCGATCAATTTCACGCGATATCCCTGGAATTTTGAGCAAGCTTTTAATTTCTGAGGAAAAAGCAAGAAAATCGCTGTTGTACGTATAATATAAGGGTTTAATTCCAAATAGATCACGCGCCAAAAAAAGTTGTTCTTTTTTCCCATCCCAAATTCCAAACGCAAACATTCCACGCAATTTAGAAACACATTCAACTCCATATTCCTCATACAAATGTATGATCACTTCTGTATCCGTCTCCGTTTTAAAGCTGTGACCGCAAGCAATCAATTCATCACGTAAATCCTTATAGTTATAAATTTCCCCATTAAATACAATCCAAATACTTTCATCTTCGTTCGTTAAGGGTTGATGCCCACCTTTTAAATCAATAATCGCCAAACGACGAAATCCCAATCCAAGGGACCCGTCAAAATAATATCCTGCATCATCCGGGCCACGATGTACGATTTCCCCATTCATGGCATGAATGATCTCTGTGTCACACGCTTGTCCACGACGATTTAAAAACCCAACAATTCCACACACGTGATAGCCATCCTCTCTACTTCATCAGATCAAAATCTGCGATCTCCGATTAAATTCATACCAACCGCCCACGATTTTCGCAGCAGCCTCTTCCAAATCGCGAGAATCAACAGTCAAATGAGCAAATTCATAAGCGTGCTCGCGCTTCGCATGAAGTTGCGCAAGCGTACTCTCCATATCGCCACCTTGTAATAAAGGACGGCTTTTATCGTGTAACAAACGTTGAACAATCACTTTAAAATCAGCATGCAAATGAATAACGAACGAACGACTGATCAAAAGCGCTCGCGATTGCTCGCGCAACACAGCTCCACCACCTGTAACCAATACACTATTAGAAAATCCTTGAGAGACAATATTTTTAAGGATATTACCTTCCACTTCACGAAAATAAGACTCGCCTTTCTCTGCAAAGATTTCAGCAATTGACATATTCTCTTTGCGCTCGATCATATGATCGAGATCCCATAGGAGAAAGCCATAGCGCATAGCCAGCACCCGACCTAATGAAGATTTCCCCGCACCCGTAAAGCCAATCAAAGAAATCATCGCAATCCTCCTCATATGGACGCTCCACTATGTTAACACAATTTATTCCCCTATCCTATTGCTCTCATGGTGTTTGTAGCCAGGAGAGTACTGTATGCGATGCTGTATCAACACTCGCAATAATCGTTGCCTGCGCCCCCAAGCGAGTCAAACCTTCTGCCTTTATTTGTACGACATTCTTTTGAAAGTAGCCGAGAATCCTCGCACTGTATTCACCCTCTGAAGAGTATACATGATCAATCACAGCTGATTTACCTGCGTATGCATAAGAAACTTCCTGCTCAAACCCTGCATGTGCCAAATTATATGCGTTGATCATGTCAATACGCGCACCTTCACGCTGAGCAAAGGTACTATAAAGCATGAGTAAAGTAGACGAAATAACCATTAGAACTGCAAAAAGTAAGAGCGCAAACGGCAAGGCGGCTCCTCGGTCAGACCGAATGTCCAAGTGCAAAGGAAAAGGCAAATTTACTGTCGTAAATTGAATTGCCCTGTCCATAGTATACATCAACATCAACTCCAATCCTTGGCTCTACATGATACTGAACTGCGCTTACATCCGTAGACACCACCGCAGCTCCATAATCATTCACACTGCGATAAATCAAGTGCAACGGAGATAGGCGATAAATTAAATACATCTGGGTTCCTTGCTTGATTTCAATCGTCTGTGCTTGATAAAAATACGAATTAGCAGAATGCAGATCGTCCTCAAGGGCATGATAATAAACCCAACTGTCATCTAATTGAAAAGTCTTTTCCTGGATCTGCTCACTCACATGTAAAAACATTAGATAGGAAGCAATAGCAAGGGTAAAAAACAAACTCGCGATCGCAAGACTTATTAACGTTTCCATAAGAGTAAATCCTTCATCAAACATGTCTACGAGAAATCGGGAATGCCATCGCAAAAAGTATTGAAAACAACTGCGACCAAGAACATGTATTCCTTGTTTGTTCATAGAGTTTGTAACGTTTCAAAAGATATTTTTTGCTCACGTCCAAGCTGTAAAAAGTAAATCACAGAGCGTACCTTGACAAGATTGATCCCTATAGTTTCAACGTCGATTTGAGATACAAAAGAAACCCCATTTAAAGTGATTCGCTTCAACGGTTCAGGTCGTTCCCCAATGGAAAGTTCCCGGCAAGCAGTTTCGAGTTGCCCTTGACAAACGTACATCCCTGTGCTTGTACTTTGCGCTAACTCCATCCCATGCAAGCTTGTCATCATACTAGAAAAAGCAACAACAAGTGCCATGCTATAGACCCAAAGCGCCATAATAACTTCCCCTAACGTCATACTTCCACCACCTACCTGTACTCTTTTTAAATCATTTTCCAAGCAACATGTGTGTCGTCATCCTCATATCCCCATATTGTAAATACAACACGATATTTTGTACGCCTCCGAGAGGATCAGTAAAAGCAATTTGTCCGCTCTCACTCACATTGCCTAAATCGTCAAATCGAACGGTTGGGTTAGGAAGATGCAGATATCCATCATAATAATCCGTCGGCCAACTAAACGGTTGGTATTTCTCAAAACGTCCGCTATTGCCATAGAGAAAATAATAGGGAGCAAAAGGAGCAAAACGCACCTCTTGATACGCCTGGAATTCTTCTGCCCGCAATTGTTGCATGCGCAAATCTGAAAGTACTTGCAGTGCTGTCTGATGTAAATTAGCTGAGTCAAGCAAAGCCGTAACATTAGGCAAAACAAGGGCTGACAACATGGCAAAGATCATAAGTCCAATCAAGATCTCTAGGAGTGAATATCCAAAATCATCAGTCATGTGAGAATCCTCCTATTTGATACAAAAACTTACCTAACAGATATACTTTAAAGCCATGAACTAAGACGTTGTAGTAACACTTGCCGTCGTCCCATCCGGAGAGAGGGTAATAACAAAATTACCTCCCGTAGGGCACGTGGGAACGCTGTCTAAATACCCGGCATTCTTTAAATCTAACAAGTCTGCTTGCGTTGTTGTTTCAGTCGGGAATTGATGGTAATTAAGATAATACTGCGTAAGCGCAGCTTCGATCATTTTTTCATCTCCAGCTGTAGCTAACTGAGTCGCCTTTACTCCCGCTGCCTGCAAATTGGGCAAGGCAATCGCCATCATCACCCCAGTGATAAATAATGCAATCACCATTTCAATTAATGTGAACCCATCATCGCTCATAAACTGCTTACTCGCCATGCTGCGTTTATCCTTTTTCCTATTCACATAATCTCCCCCTTAAGACAGTTGTCTGATCAAAGAAAACATAGGCAACGTCAAAAATAATGTGGCTCCCCCCACGAGAAGTCCAACGAAGATTGTTAAACTTGGTTCTGCAACTCGAATAAAGCGCTCAAATGAGCGATCAATCATCCGTTCTAAGTGCAAGAAGGCGCGTTGAGCTGTACGATCTAATTCACCCGTGTTCTCTGCGAGTGCGATCATTTCACTTAGGAAACTTGGAAGCAATGAAATTTCAGATAATCCTTGCGCAAAAGTCTTCCCGCTCTCAAGTCCGGCGATAAGTTCGAGCCAATCCGTTCGAAGATGTGCTAAATCGAGTTCCACAAGTACGTGTATCACAGATAGCAAATCAATTCCCGAAGACAACAACAATGCGATTACTTCCATGACCTCTCTCCCTTTTAAAATCTGTATGAAAGAGCGAAGGAGTGGAAAAGACAACAATAACGGAAAGAAAATCCGCTTCATTAGCCTGGGGAAAAAGAACGCAGTTCCGGCAAACAATATGACTAACAAAATAAAAGGAGGTAATGAAAGTACCATCAAATGTGCCAAATAAAATGTCAAGGAGGTACTGTATGTCAATTTCAAATGCATCGAGCCATACATTTGCTCAAAATTGGGCATCACGATTGCAGCCAACCCATACACAACAAGGATCGACAGAATAATAAGTACAATCGGGTACATTAGCATTTTGATGGTTCGCTCTCTACGCGTTCGTTGCTGCAAAAGATGTTCACACAAGCGTAACAATGCGCGATCAAGTTCACCAGACAACTCTGCGATACGCACAAAACTAATGATTCGCATTGGATAGTGAATGGCAGTTAGGGCTTGGGACAATGTTTCCCCTATGCGCACACTCTGCCTCAACAGATGTGCATCTGTTGCATAGCTTAATTTTTGTTCGGAAATCACAAAAAGCGCAAATTCGAGATCAACTCCAGATCGCAACAAATCACTTAAATCAACGAGTAAGTTCTCGATCTCGAGAGACGTGCGAACGCTCTTTTGCATCAGCGTGACCTCCAATTTCTGAAAACTCATGGGTATATGGCGTCTTAAACACATCGTGAGAAATAGGCTGGCAGAGAAAATCTGCAATAGATTCCGATGGGAAGAGAGAAAATTCAGCTTTGCGCCCTGTCACACCCAGTGTTTTACAAGCAGAACATCCCGCTCCAGCACAAATCGTACAATCTATAGGATGCAATGTCTGCCAAATAACTAACTTTAAGACTTGACGAATATATTCGATCGGAATGCCAAATTCTATGAGTCGATAGACAACTTGCGGACCCAGTTCAGCGTGCATCGTGCTAAGCAACAAATGACCTGTAAGAGCAGCACGTACAGCAATTTTTGCAGTCGCCTCATCGCGAATCTCTCCTACCATCAGTACATCTGGATCTTGCCGAAGAGCTGCACGTAATCCTTGTGCAAAAGTAAGTCCAATTCGTTCGTCGACCTCTACTTGCTGATAACCCGACACTCGTCGTTCCACAGGATCTTCTATTGTTAATATGGAATTCCCGCAATTCGATCGATCCGCCAGCACTGCATGTAAAGTGGTACTCTTACCAACGCCGACGCGTCCTGTGACGACAATCATCCCAGCGTTCTCATTGACAACTGACTGCAACTGAGCTGCCTGCAGAGGTGTCATACCAAGTGCAACATACGTTTGATCAGGAACCTCCCCAGGGATAAGACGTACCACTGCACGCTCTCCCTGTATGGTAGGAAGTGTAGATATGCGCAGATCACAACTACCAAAATTCCCCTTCATGTGCAAATATCCATCTTGCGGCCGTCTGGTTTCAACTAAAGACAACTTAGCTAACACCTTCAAGCGGGTTACCGCTTGGCGATGAATCCATTTCTCATAACCGGAAATTTGATCAATGTCTACTAGACGCCCATGTATCCGCAAGCGAACTAAAAATCGCTCTTCAAAAGGATCAAAATGAATATCAGACGCCTGCAGCCGAATAGCCAACGCAATTAATTCATCGACGTATTCCCCTGTACTCACATACATCCCTCCAAATTCAGTTCTACAGGGTCTGTTCGCAATAAGCAGCAAGTCTCCTGTTTTCTATGCTCTTAATCGGATTAAAAATTGGATAGTTCTATCACTTTTTTGTACTCTTATAAGCTCTTTATCAATCGAGTAGTCATAATGAACGAGGCCGGCCCCGTTTCGTGATCACGTGGATTACACTGTGACTGTGAAGCCAGTGTAGAGCCACAAAACGAAAAGAGCCGGCTAAATTGAACACGATCAAAAAGTTTGTTAGTTTTGAACATTCAGAATAAAGCGATTGCTATCGCAGTCTCTGATAGTGGAGTACATATGCAGTAGCACCACCTAAACCAGCTCCGACAGTAATTTCGGGCGCAGATGCCACTACTGCACTAACTGCCATACCTTGCTACACCCATTGTACCACCTTCAAGTGTAGTTGCTTCTGCTACGTCGTTCGCACGCGCAATTTTAACTACTGTTAAGGCTAAAAGTCTTTAATTGACTAGACAATTTTCCACTCGATCTGCTCGTAGCGAAGATTCGTTTTATTTTCTAATCCAACCTCATAACGAAATACAGAAAAAGAAAGTTCCCCTTGGGAACGAAAAGCAATCAAATGACAAATATCCTTGTACCCGTATGCTCTTTCTAAATCAAAATGTGACGGATCCCCACTACCTTCAGGATGACTGTGAACAGTGCCAATCACAGGCTGACCAGTTCGTTCAGCTTTTAAGATAGCTCTGACAGCATCTGCAGCGCGTCCTACATAATGAGTGCGCGAAGGTAGTGCTGATTCCACGGGCAAAAATGTCTCGACAACTAATTCAAACGCGCGACGATGTCCAAACAATAATCCACCACTTTCAAATGGAAGTCGCTGTGTTACATGCGCACGTATCTGTTCAAGAACATTGAAAGGAATGATCAGGCACCAGTCATTTTGGAAACTGCCCCAATCGCCTTTGCCCCCCACGCTATGACCTCCTCAGTAACCTCCATGGCTCTCATTTCCTCAAGGGTAAACCATCCGATCGCGTCCGATTCCGCATTGCGCTTTGGTTCCTTGTTGCCGATAGGACGCGCAAAATAAATTAAGTCAATGTGTTGATGCCCAGGTTCAATGTCTTCTAACTGAATTCCCGCAGGACGTGCAAGCGCATGTTCAAAACCAGCTGGCTCATGCTCCGCGAGAATTTCAACCACAAGGCCGGTTTCTTCAAATACTTCTCTGATCGCCGCATCTTCTGGCAACTCTGGTGCTTCAATATGACCTCCAGGTGGTAGCCAGCGCCTCAATTTGTGATGAAACAAAAGCAACACACGATCTCCATCCACAACGATGCCTGTAGCGACAAAATCGCGTGTCACACCTTGATTCCCTTTATACACACCCATTCCCCTCACTCCACAAAGTCAAATTCCATATCCCCGACACGAATCACATCGCCATCTTTCGCCCCTGCAGCACGTAAAGCATCATCAACACCAGAACGGCGCAGTATCGTTTGAAAACGTTTGACTGCATCATATTGGTCAAAATTTGTCATTGCTACTAGTTTATCAAGTTCCGCACTTTCGACAACAAACACATTTCCATCACGATCAATGGTAAAGGTTAAACGAGGTCCGCGTGCTCGATAAACCACTTCTGCCTCAGCAAAATCCATTTTATTTGACTCTTCCACCTGTATCTGATCTAGCAATTCGGCAATGCGATGCATCAAAACGTCAATCCCATCTCGTGTAATCGCAGAAATAGGATAGATCTCTACATCCTTTACTTTTTGTTGAAAAAGAACAAGATGTTCCTGCGCTCCGGGAAGATCCATTTTATTCGCAACCACAACTTGTTTACGCTCTACTAATAATGGATTGTACTCTTTCAGTTCATGAAGGATTGCATAGTAATCAGAGACGGGATCTCTATCTTCCGTTGCCGCCATATCAACGACATGCACAAGTACTTTTGTTCGCTCTACATGTCGCAAAAATTCATGCCCAAGACCCTGTCCTTCATGTGCACCTTCAATCAAACCGGGCAAATCTGCCAATACAAACGACCGCTCATCCCCAAGTGAAACAACCCCTAGATGCGGTGACAACGTAGTAAAGTGATACGATGCAATTTTCGGACGAGCAGCACTTACGACAGAGAGAAGCGTAGATTTTCCAACACTCGGGAATCCAACGAGTCCCGCATCCGCGATCAAACGCAGTTCCAATAAAACCTCTTTTACTTCACCTGGCTCCCCGCGTTCTGCCATATCAGGAGCCTTGTTTTTAGCTGTAGCAAAGCGTACATTGCCTCGTCCACCACGCCCGCCCTTAGCAATTACCGCCCGCTGACCAATTTCAGTTAAATCTGCGATTAAATCCTGAGTCTGTGCATCGCGCACAACTGTGCCCGGTGGTACTTTGACTAAAAGATCTTCGGCATTTGCTCCATGTTGATTCTTGGGTCGACCATTTTCTCCAGCTTTTGCTCGAAAATGTCGTTGGTACCGAAAATCCATCAAAGTGCGCAAACCCGGGTCCACGATAAATACAACGTCACCGCCACGTCCACCATCACCACCTGCCGGTCCACCCATCGGAACATATTTCTCTCGCCGATAAGCAACCATTCCATTTCCACCGTCGCCTGCTTTTACTTCGATTTTTGCCACATCAACGAACACGATTTCACCATCTTCCTTTATCCATACTCTATAGGTGTAATAAGAACCTAATGAGGAAGAGAAAACCCAGTCGCGACAAGGCAACTGGGTCGTCTCAACCGTCTGCATTTGCTAAACTTACGCATTCACCGTTTCAGCTGTCACTTTCTCAGCAACCGGATACACGCTTACGCGTTTGCGATCCCGTCCCCAACGCTCAAACTTTACCCGTCCGGAAACTTTAGCAAAAAGCGTGTCGTCGCTACCAATTCCCACATTCAACCCTGGATAAATCCGCGTACCCCGTTGACGCACGAGAATGCTACCACCTGTCACTACTTGCCCATCGGCACGCTTTACCCCTAACCGCTTCGCATGACTGTCGCGGCCATTTCGCGTCGATGAAACTCCTTTTTTATGAGCAAACAATTGTAAATTAAATTGTAACATCGTAATGCCTCCTTTAACGTCGACTTACTCTTTACGAATTCTTTTTATTTGAATATACATCCCATATTCTTTCGCAATACCACTTAGCCCACTAGCAAGACTTTTCGCCAACAATTGCACATCAGCCGATTCAGGAACTTCAACATCGTAGTAGCCTTCTCTGACGTCACTACGCAGTTTTAAATAACACAGTTCCTCGACACTATTGACAAAATTAATTGTTAATGCAGATACGGCTGCACATACTAAATCCCGTCCATATTCATCTGATCCTGCATGGCCCGTTACATAAAATCGCTCAATTTGCCCTGTCTTGGATTCAAAAATTTGTGCTACAATCATAGAAATTACGCTTGAATTGCGTTAACTTGAACCTTCGTATAAGGCTGTCGATGTCCCTGTTTGCGGCGATAGTTCTTCTTTGACTTGTACTTATATACGATAATCTTCTTCGCCTTTCCTTGCTCAAGGACTGTAGCGGTCACACTTGCTCCCGCAATATAAGGGGTTCCAATCTTAACTTGACCCTCGGTTTCCAGTAGAAAAACCTTATCCAAAGTTACAGTATCACCTACAGCATGATCCAACTTTTCAACGTATAAAACCATACCTTCAGAAACCTTATACTGCTTTCCACCCGTTTCAACAATCGCGTACATCACGCGCACCTCCATAAATGAGACTCGCTGCTGCAGGCTTGGATCTACTCCTCCAATTGATATCGCCTATCGCAAGCGGTTATAAAACCAAAGCTACACACCACTGAAAAAGGATACCACATAAAGTGTCATGAAAGCAATTGAAAAATAGGTTCTCGCCATAATCCACGTTCAAAAATCGCGGATAAAATTTGTTCCTCATTCAATGTTTTTGCAAATACGCCACGTCTATCATCATATAACCTCTCATCCCTGATATAGACGACATGATACGTGCCTGGAGCAAATTGTACAGCCACATCACCAATGGCCATTTCGGGATCTACTACTAGCGCACGCAATGGTTCTGCTGCACGCTTTTTCATCTTGCGTTTGGAATCGAGAAAACGAAGTGTATCATAACGTGATTGCTTACTTAAAGTAAATGCAGAAAATAATAAAAATACGCCTAGCGCCAGTAATCCAAGATCCGCATAGCCTAACCACAAAGACAACAGTCCTAGAATCATGAGTGCAGCTGATAGGTAATAAGCCAATCGCGTCACCAACCTCGTTGACCATTCATATCCATAATGCACAGCAAGAGCAGCACGCGCAATTCTTCCCCCATCTAAAGGTAGTGCGGGAAGTAAGTTAAAGATGGCAATTGTCATATTCATGGAGACAAAATTTGTCGCGTCATTCGCCGAGATCAAGTGCAACAAATACAAACATTCTGCTAACAAACTTAAAAGTAAATTCATGAGTGGACCACAAATAGCAATCAAAGTCTCATGCTTAGCATTCCATCCTAATTCACTCGATGCTAATTTTGCCACTCCGCCAAATGGCAGCAATTCGATAGACTCTACACGATATCCGTATACGCGAGCAGCAACAACGTGCGCAATTTCATGAAGAAGCACAATCGTAAACAACAAGGCAATTTGTGTAAAATAATGGCCGTAAACCGCAATCGCGATGACGGCCAGAAACAACAAATTTACCTTAAACTTAATCCCCCAAATTCTCATTTTGCTTCACCAAAAAATGTAGTTGGGTTGTGATAGGCGTTGCCTCGAATATAACCAAAAACTAATTCTCGTTGATCTTTTGGCAAATATCCAATCCCTTGTCCCGCCACCACATATTCATTTGTATGCACAGTGATTTGTCCTAGATGCGCATAAAAAGTCTGACCAAATGCGCCATGATCAATCATGATATATTTTCCATTTGCTTGACTCTCAGCGACAGCAGTCACCAGGCCGTCAGTAGCTGCGACCACTTCTGCACCTGGACGTCCCTCAATCACGAGGTCTGGTGAAATCAAAGAGTATGGACGAACAATGGTCCCTTTCAGTGGAATCACCATTTGCATCGCTGATACACTGACAGCCACAGCAGGCTCCGAAGAAGGCAGATTTGTTCCCAACGCATAAGCAATCTGTTTTGGCAATAAGACACTCAAATCATCGTTTGAAAAAGCTGAGCGTATATCGCGTTGCAATTGCATGGCGAGTGGACGAGTGCTATGAAACATAAAAAATGAAGCACCAATTAGAAAAAGTGCCGCAATCGCTTGCAGCGTCCACGCCGAAAGACCCTGCCCCTGTTCTCGCCGATCAAGGAGTGAGGTCTTGCGATGCCTCGGAAGTGATTTGCGCAATTCACTATACGTCCGATCGCGATACATCCCTGTCTCAAAGCTTGGCACCTTCTCTTCACGCGGAAAGAGGGTAGACTCGAATCCGGTTTGTGTCATTCGAATTTCTGGATCCGTCTCCTCTTTGCTCTCTTCCCACTGTGCTCCACTCCACGAACGCGGTGATCCATAAAGATCATCATCAGGACCTGTCGAATATTCGGGCCGTACATCCTGTCGCTTGATCAAAATCTCCCCTCCTCCCATCTTCACGATGCTAGGGACAACCCGTCCATCTAACATTATGAGATAAGAGCAAGGAATATGCGGCCTAGCGCAAGCCAATCAATTTGCGCATCCGTTTAAAAAATCCATCTTCTTCTTGCAAACTTAATAAAGGCACTGCATCTCCTAAGATGCGTCGAGCTATATTGCGGTAGGCAAGTGAAGCTTTCGAATCTGGCTTAACCACGATCGGTTCGCCTTGGTTTGCTCCTTTAATCACCAACTCATCATCTGGGACGATGCCAAGAAGATCGATCGACAAAATTCCGATAATATCATCAATGTCAAGCATGTCTCCATTTTTAACCATATGAGGGCGAATGCGATTAATAATCAATTTTGCAGGAGGTAACTTCTCTGCTTCTAATAACCCTATTACACGGTCCGCATCGCGCACTGCCGCTTGCTCCGGCGTTGTTACGACAATCGCTTGATCAGCACCCGTAATCGCGACGCGAAATCCGTGTTCAATCCCTGCCGGACAATCAATAATAATATAATCGAATTGAGATTTAAGTTTGCGAACAATCATCTGCATACTATCGACACTTAAAGCGAGTTTATCTTTTGTTTGTGCCGCAGCGAGTAAAAAGAGGTGTTCAAAACGCTTATCCTTAATCAACGCCTGTTCGACTCGACAATTCCCTGTCGCGACGTCGACAATGTCAAAAATGATGCGATTTTCAAGTCCCATCACCACATCAAGATTGCGCAATCCAATATCAGTATCCACCAAGCACACTTTTTTCCCTAGCAATGCAAGCGCAGTTCCGATATTGGCGGAGGAAGTCGTCTTGCCGACGCCACCTTTTCCAGATGTGACCACGATCGCTTCTCCCATGCCATTTCCCCCTTATATCACAGCGCGAGATCGATTCCTGCGCTGACGATGATACGTAAAGACCGCCATTTTCTCAACCGCCATTTGTTCGCCCTCTAAATAAGCAAACTCCATCTCTGCTGGGCGATCGTATGCCTCTGGTGAACGGCGCACAACTTGTGCAATCCGCACCTGCAGTGGTTCAAAATATGCCGCAGCAACTACAGCACGGACATCTCCCGCTGCTCCAGCATGTGCAGATCCGCGCAAATGCCCCATGACGAAAATGTCTCCAGAAGCAATAATTTGTGCTCCCGGATTTACATCCCCTATGACAATCACATCTCCATCGTGTTCAATCAATTGCCCCGACCGAAGTGTGCCTTTAAAGACGTACGGTGCTTTCACGCCCATCTCACGCATCGGTGGCGGGCCATCAAATCCATCTAAGACGAGGTTTTCGTGTGTAGCAAATACTTCTCGCAAAATTTCTTGTTCTTCACTCGAAAGCTCACGCATCCCGCATTCAATATAAACGTTTACTGTCGCACCAGACAGCAAATGCTGATGGCTGCCAGTGAGCTTTTGCTTTAGTTCTTCAACGACATCCGCAAAAAGCGCATCGTCGGCAAGCACAAACAGCAATCCGCTACGGATCCCTTTGATTGTCACGAGTTCTCGCGATCCAATTGAAGAGATCGACTTCGCCGACTTTGTCATGACCGGCCTCCCATTGCTTAAGGTTCCAAAAAGATAATTTCAACGCAGCGGTGGCATTTTCCTGCTCGCATGTGCAAAGAATCGATCAAACATTGCACGCGCGATCGGAACTGAAGAATCAGCTCCATGACCTCCACCTGGGATAACAACAGCGACGGCAATTTTCGGATGATCAAATGGTGCATAGCCGATAAAAACAGAATTATCAAAGCCTACAATTCCCGTTTCAGCAGTTCCCGTTTTCCCCGCGGCAACATAAGAAGCGGGGTGTTTGCCATGAAACGTGGAATATGCCGTTCCATTGGGTGCATTACACGTCAAGTACATTCCCCATTTGACGACTGCCATATCCTCTGGGCGAAGCCCTAAGCGCAGCGCGTCAAAATTGCGCACAGGCTTAGGATGCGTATTGTGAAAAGCAATCGATTGCACGACATACGGCGTTACACGCACTCCACCAGTGGCTAAAGTAGAGGCATAGACAGCTAGTTCCAGTGGGGTAAACACCTCGTTTTGGCCGATGGCGGTATAAGGTAAATCTGTAACCTGTCCAGACCCTTCATTTACGTATCCCGTATTTGCATCTGGCAGATCGATCCCCGTCTCCCTGCCAAGGCCAAATGCACGCTGCAATTGTTCTAGTTTGTGCAATGTTTCCAGGCGTGTGCGATGTAACCAAAAGGGGATCTGCCGATCATGCGGCGGGGGCCAGTGGCCATAGTCTAAACTCGCCTGATAAAAGTACACATCACAAGATTCGGCAAGTGCGGTAGCTAAGGTCACCTTCCCATGCCGCGTCCAACAGCGAATGACTGTGCCATTCGTCGCTGGAATTCGCAACCCACCACTACAATCGATCGAACGTGTTGGAGTAATCACGTGTTGCATAAGACCGAATAATCCGGTCAAGGGCTTTAGTGTAGATCCCGGCGCCACAGCCGCTTGAGTGGACCAGTTGCGTTCAGCGGGAGCAAATTGATTGGTATAAGTTCGATAAGACATTCCACTTACAAACCACTCTGGATGATAGGTAGGTACACTCGCAAGGGCGAGAACAGCTCCAGTATTCGGGTCAAGTGCAACAGCCATAGCATGTGAGACATCTTTATGTCCATGCCTATGCAAGTCCTCGACTTGACGTGCAAGCAGTTGCTGCACGTCACGCTGATATTCTGCATCAATCGTCAACGTAAGATCAGCCCCGCGCTTTGGCAACCGCGAGTCAGGCAATGTGCGCTCTGGTACCCCTTCACTGTTGACCTCTACGCAAATTCGCCCTGGTTGTCCGCGCAATGCGCGATCATAACTAAGTTCAACGCCACTCCACCCAACTTTTGCAGAAGGGGGAAACCCATTTTGAAGAACATATTGATCACGTTTTTGCTCTGGAATCGAGTTAATGTAACCAAGAATGTGACAAGCTAAATCCCCTTGCGGATACACGCGAACAGAGTCAGGAATTATCCGAATGCCCGGCAATTCCGATTGATGTTCGCCCACATAAGCGATCGCTTTTTCTGGAATATGTGTCGCAAGTAATGTATGCACACTTCCTGAATCATAACCTGTCATGCGCGAGATCAACACTTGTTGGGATATTCCCAAAATCGGTGCTAGCTTTTGTGCAATGGGCGCCGCCTCACGCCCATTGCGTGCATAAACCAAACTAAAAACAGGTTGATCATAGACGAGAACATGATGATTTCGATCGAAAATAGTTCCACGCGGCGCTGGCGTCGGAAACGTATCCACACGATTGCGCGTAGAAAGCGCAGCATAGTGATCATGCCCAACCATTTCCATGCTGGCTAGTTTTAAAATGAGAAGCCCAAGAGCCAAGGTAGAACCTAGTTGCAGAATGTTAAAGCGTTTTTGTCGCAATAAAAATTTTTCATCCGTCATGTGCAATCCTCTGCTTCTAGATTACCCGCATGTTCTCCCAGAAGTCAGCTTACCGAGCACAATTATTTATCTCTACAACATCCATTTAAACGCCTGCTGAATCGGAATGGTATTTCACCTTGGGTTTTACGAGAAAAACTAGGCGGTAGATCCGATATAAAATGACACACGCAATCATCGTCATCAAAGCTGAGCGGGAGGATTCGCGCAAAATCAAGTGTAAACTCGTTGGAGCCGCAGCAAACAATCGACTGACGCCATATACAATCCACGTAGAGACTTCCGCGCTCACCCCACTTAATAACAAAGCGAGCAATAGACTTTCACGCATCACCAAACTGCGAAAATACCCGCTTAAATACCCTACAAGTGCGTAGGCAAATGCTGTTTGACCTAAAAACGGGCCAAAACTCACATCCTGCATCAATCCAATCAACGCACCAAAAATCATCCCCATGCGCGAACCACGTAAAATTGCCACCATTACAATACCCAAAACTACAAGATTAGGAGCAAATGCTGAAATCCCCGGCATGCGAAAAACTGTCGCGTCAAGGACCAAGCTCACAACGAGTACAATGAAAAACAAAATATTTTTCATTTTAACACCTGCCCTGGCTGTGGCGAGACGACAAAAACATATTCTAACGCACTCATATTTGCTGCTGGTGCAACGATCGCAGAACGTGTAATTCCTGTACTATCCGATGTGAATTGTGTAATCGTACCAATCACAAGACCACGTGGATAGATATCACTAAGCCCCGAAGTTGTTACCTGATCTCCCGGTTTAATCCCTCGCGCCAATTGAGAAATAAACTGCATACTCAACATTCCCGGGTGTGTGCGTGAACCTTGAATCACGCCATAAGCAGGTGCACCAGACGTTACAATAGCTGCTGACACACCATCTGATGTGGCAGTTGAAGTGATCAACTCAACTGTGCTGCTATACTGTGCAACCGCGACAACGCGACCAATCAACTGACCACTTTGGTTGATAACAGGATCGTTATGCACAACTCCAGCCCTTGTCCCAACAGAAATCGTAAGTTCATCATTCCATGAGATCGGACTGCGGCCTGTAACTTCTCCCGCGATCAGTTGGAATTGAGGAACTTTCCCCTTATAGTCCAACATTTGTTTAAGAATTTGATTTTGTTGTTGCTCCTGATACACTTCAGAACGCAAACTCTGATCTTGATTCACAAGCGTTTGTAATTGAGCATTTTCCTCATACAGAGTTTGCAAATCTCGAAGATGCCGAAAAAAGGTGTCAATCTGAAAAACGGGCTCATAAATCCACCCGCTCACCACTGATTCAGAATCATGAAGCCATCTTTCTGGCCATGTAAGTTGTGAGATGCGCGAACGCAGTGTCATTCCAGCGACGACGACAAGCAAGATGATCAGCGCCAGCAAGCCAAACAAGCGCCCACCCGACAAAAACTTTCCCACAAACGCCTCTCCCCTCGCGTCTCGCAACTAGCGTCCTCGACTACGTTTAAACGTTCGCCGATCACTACGCAAAGTTTCGATGCTATCCAGGGCCTTCCCAGTTCCTACAGCAACACAATCAAGTGGATTCTCCGCAACAATTACAGGCATACCCGTTTCGCGTGACAAATGCCTATCCAAGTTGCGCAGCAAAGCACCGCCACCTGTAAGAACAATTCCTCGATCCATGATATCCGCAGCCAATTCTGGCGGAGATTTCTCAAGTGTCACTTTTACTGCCTCTAAAATACTCATTACCGTATCAGAGAGTGCAGAAGCCATTTCTGCAGCAGTGATCGTAACCGTTTTAGGGAGTCCAGTAATCAGATCTCGACCGCGAATATCCACTTCTTCACCTGATTCTGTTACGAGTGCTGAACCTATAGAAATTTTCAATTCTTCTGCAGTCCGTTCTCCAATCATCAAATTATAGTGGCGTTTAATGTGATTCATAATCGCCTCATCCATCTCATCTCCAGCGATGCGAATCGAGCGACTGGTCACAATCCCTCCAAGTGAGATGATCGCGACTTCTGTCGTTCCTCCACCAATATCAACAACCATACTCCCTGTAGGTTCACCGACAGGTAGACCCGCTCCAATGGCAGCTGCCATAGGTTCTTCGATTGTCGCTGCTTCGCGCGCACCTGCTTGAATCGTTGCATCGAGAACTGCACGATTCTCCACCGCCGTAATTCCAGAAGGAACACATACGATCACACGTGGTTTTCCTGCAAAGACTGACTTCTTTTTTAATGCCTGCCGAATAAAATACTTTAGCATCGTCGTCGTCGTATCATAATCAGCAATAACGCCATCTTTCATCGGACGTACAGCCACAATGTTACCAGGTGTACGACCGATCATGCGCTTCGCTTCCTCACCTACCGCTCGGATCGCACCCGTATCTGTACGCAGAGCAACAACGGAAGGTTCGCGTACTACAATCCCGCGCCCCTTCATATAAACTAATGTATTTGCCGTACCAAGATCGATTCCCATATCACGTAAATTTCCAAACATCGATTTTCCTACATCCTTTCACATAGTTAGCCAAGTAAAGAACGAGTGTCAGCAAAATGACCTCTTTCACGCAAACTTATAAACCGTTTGTCACCAATCACAATGTGATCTAGCACCTCAACACCAAGTATAGCTCCCGCAGCAGCGAGTCGGCGCGTCACTTCGATATCCTCCTGGCTTGGCGTCGGGTCCCCACTCGGATGATTGTGCGCACAAATAATTGCAGCAGCACTACGTTTAACGGCCGTCTTAAAAATCTCGCGCGGATGCACGATGGAGGCATTTAAAGAACCGATCGAAACCACCTCTTCCCCGAGGATTTGGTGCTTCGTATCCAAGTGGATGGTAACAAAATGTTCCTTACGAAGAAAGCGCAACTTTTCCATCAAGTATCGAGCAGCGTCCTCTGGCGAAGCAATCTTCTGGGGCAAAGCCTCTGCCGTCACATGTAACCTATGACCTAGTTCAATTGCTGCGAGAATAGTGGCCGCTTTTGCAGCCCCCACACCAGACACTTGTCGCAGTTCTGTCACTTGAACGTCGAGTAACTCCCGCAATCCGCCCACGTGACTTAAAACGCGTTCTCCAACCGCAATCGCTGATTCCCCGCGACGTCCCGTCCCAAGAACAATCGCTAGCAATTCGGATGTCGACAGATTTTGCGCGCCAGACTGTAACAAACGCTCACGCGGTCTTTCTTCAGTAGGCAATTCAGCCATTAGTGTACCACGTTCCGGCTTTTGGCGCTCGATCAAATGTAATCAGCCTCGCAATCCTCAGCAAATGTCCACTACCTCGCAAGAAGTACCACAGTCCAGATGTTCTCCTTAAAACGAGTAGCCACTCTCAATTAGCAAATGCGCTGTGAGTTCTAAAGGTAGTCCCACTACTGCATAATAATCCCCGCAAATCCACTCAATAAAGCGCGCACCAACCCCTTGAATTGCATAGGCACCTGCCTTATCTAAAGGCTCCCGCGTGTTTACATAAGAAACAATTTCGGCATCAGACAACTTGCGCATCTTTACTTCTACACGCCGATAATCCATACGCGCCATCAACGTCTTTGCATCGATCACGGCAACGCCTGAGAACACCTCATGCACATGCCCTTGAAGTTTTCGCAACATGTCAACTGCGTCATTGGCGTCAGTGGGTTTACCAAAAATTTGATTGTCAAAAACAACAACCGTATCAGCTCCAATTACCAAACCCTGCGTAACACGAGAAGCCACTGCGAGTGCTTTTTCGCGCGCCAGGCGCGAAACGTTGCTAGGGACCGAATCACCGAAAATCATGGTTTCATTCACTGGTACACTTACTACTCGATGAGCAATTCCTAACATGCGCAGTAATTCTGTTCTTCTTGGAGATGACGAAGCAAGCACAACTTCAGGAACCATATTCATTCACCTACTTGCCAAAGCGCTCACAAAGTAATATGCCCCGCTTAAGTAAATTTCTTCATTTTGTTTTTAATCGCGAATGAATGTTACTTCATCCTTCTAAATACCTTTCGCATTTGCTCTCAGTATACCATTTACACGAAGTTCGCCCATTATCTTATGGATAAAAGATGTACTAAGCATTTTCAACGCTCTTCCATGCTCGTCAGCCAATTTTTTGCATAGCAATGACAGCTTGTACAAGCAGCACTTTTCCTACATCGCTCTTTGCATTTGCGATCACACTCAAATGAGTTGCTGCATTTTGTACTCTCTGGTGAAAAGCCCAAATTCTTGTTCCAACACGCCCTAAATTCGGCATGATTACCGACAAAGTCTGACCCAAGCTCTCACTTTGCGCCTCTAAGTCGAATAACTGTGGGACTTGGTATTGTGAATTAAGTGCTAAAAGTGCTTGCAGTAAATTCGCATCAACCGTTACTAGTGCTTCCAGTTTAGAGAGAGTGGGTGTACTCAATGCACGCACGCCTTGTAAGCTAAGCGCAATCGAATGCTCCTCGATTCTGTAAGGAGTCACTGCATAGGGAACTTCGGCGCGGGTTAAAAAAGAACGAAATGCCTGATCTCCACGAACGTGAAGCACTGGACCTAGCAACAAGCGATAGGGAGCGTTTGGAGATATTACCGCATCTACGCCACTGTGACGAATGTCTTGAAGGGCCAATTGCGCTTCTGAAAGTGTTGAAAAAATTCCATCTTCATACATCACAGTCGTCAATGCAGGCACGATCACTGAATCACTCCTTTGTGCCTGATCGATTAGATTTTGGTTACCACTTTGTACTTGAATCGCATGGAGACTCGCACCTTGCGTGTATGCACTGTTTAAACCTGAAACATCACTGCCCGGAGCTAATAGAAGCAAAAAATGCAAGCCTGCAATCAAAAGAGCACCCATCGTCACACCGATCGATAGTGCCGCATAGGCGATTTCGCGTAAAGACCAAGCCACCTTGCCATCTCTCATAAATCGCAAATTACCTTTGAAGTAGTTACGCTGCTGACGCTTAGCCCGTCGCCATAAAGAATTCCGAACACGCCGAATACCTATTGATGGCGTAGCCATTTTGCCCCAGGTAACATCACTTGTACTCGCTAATTCACGAGCATGTTGTAGGACATTGCGTAAATTGTGGTCGACAACTGGCAAAGGGGGTAAAGATGAAGCGTTATGCGCCTCTTGCGAAAAAGACTTCGTTTTAACGACAACAGAATCAGTACGCTCCCTCATTTTCCCACTTTCCGGGTCTCGCTCAAAACTCCATCTGTACGCCAACTCTATCACCTACTAATCAATTTTCTCTTAGTAGGAGAGTATGAGCCTAGCGTCTAATCTATGAGTTCTACTTGTAAGACGAAAATGCTGTACGACTTTGTTCACGGATTCTGATCTTCTGCACAAAACTTTTGAAACATATGCTATAAGGACATCCCTAAGGAGGTGACCGCTTTGCTCTCATCGCCCTTTTTCACCTTTTCATCCGTGTTTGTCATCGCTTTTGCGATGCCGATTGTCGCACTCCTGATTCCACAACTGCGCATACCCACTGCAATTCTTGAAATCATAAGTGGATTGCTCGTTGGTCGCGGCGGATTTCACCTCATTTTGCCTCCAGATTGGATGCGGGTCATTACAAAGGTAGGCCTTCTCTACCTCATGTTTTTAGCCGGTTTAGAAATTCGCATTCCCTTAAAACGCAAAGACAAAGTTTCAAGCGAAGTAACAAAACCCGTCCAAACAGGTGGAATCACAACAATAGCGCTGGCAGTCGTCAATTTTCTTGCAACTGCTGCACTTGCCCTCTTCGCTGGCCATCTTTTGTGGCAACTGAAACTAACTCAAAGTCCAGTCCTCACTGCACTTATTTTTGCCACCACATCCCTTGGCGTTGTGGTGCCCATTTTAAAGGAAACAGAACTAATCGATCAGCCACTCGGGCAAGCTCTTCTCTTATCGTCTTTACTCGCTGATTTCGTAACCGTCTTTTTTGCCTCTTGGGTGCTTCATAGTCCTACGCGTCCCCAGGGAGATTTGCGTCTGCAGATGGCTGTACTCACAGGACTAGGTCTCCTCATCTTTTTTGTGGGACGGTTCGCACTCAGAGTACTTAATTTGCGTCAGCGCATCGTGCGTGTCTCTCAATTAGGCGTTCGTGCTGCCCTGGCCATTATGGCTGTTTGCGGCGCAGCAGCACTTGCATTACATGCAGAAGTCATACTTGGAGGATTCGTCGGAGGACTCGTCTGTTCATTACTCGCACAGGATGAACATGACATCTTGCGCAGCAAATTAGAAATTCTAGGATATTCACTCTTTCTCCCCATGTTTTTTGTCACGGTCGGGATGGAACTTGACCTCAGCCACGTTCAGTTCAATTCAGTTCTAACCAACCTTCCACTCTACGTACTTCTTGCATTTCTCGTTAAAATTGGTGCAGCCGCGGCATTTCGCCCTACTTTCTCTTGGCGCGAGACGATCGCTGGAGGTGTTTTGATGTCAACGCGGTTTACCCTTGTCATCGCAGTTACAACCGTTGCAGCTCGAATTGGCATAATCGGTGGAACAGAGGAAGGTCTTCTCATCGCAACTGCGATGGTCACCGTTTTACTTGGACCCTTGCTCTTTAACTACATGTCACGACCACGTAAAATAGCACCCACAGTCACTTCCTAACATTCAATAAGCGGGATAAAGACACCTCTGCCTTCTACCCGCTTTTTCGTGATACACGTTTTCGCAAAGCTTGATACAACTTCGCTCACCGAATAACATCAGACATATTTGGACACGGCTTCTACCAGACTCTGCTCAGTAATACTACCATGTGAAGTATGCCACAGTACGTGATTCTCTTTGACAAGAATCACTTGCGGTGAAGCGTGTGCAACATGCAAACTATCCGCTAATTTTAAAGAAAAGGGGCGTGCCTCCCGTACTTTTACCATAAAAATAGGGAGCAAGCCCTTTTGCTCAAAACGCATCACCTCATGATATGCCGCTGCACTGATCGGACAAGTCGTACTATGTTTAAAGATAAAATAAGGGGATGCTTGTTTACTGGTTTGCTCGATCCACTCTGCTTCTGTCTTCAATTCAATCATTAGCCAATCACCCTTCCCTTTTCACGGATCTCGCTGACTTAGAAATGCGAATGAGGGGAGCTTTTCGCTCCCCTCGGTCTTACGGCGCTGTCTTCTCCCTGCGTTTAACCCCTTCCCCAACACTCCTGCGCGACGCCTATGCATTACATCATGATGAAGATCCCAGTATGTAAACCTTTACCATTTGGCGTCCAAAGTCAATCGCTTGGGGTACAGAGTTAAAGCACAAGTCGATGCGATACCCCTGAATCGCACTACCTGTATCGTTTGCCACAGCAAAACCATAACCCGGAATATACAACTTTGTACCAAGTGGAATCACACTTGGATCTACTGCAACATCTCCATACCCAGCTGGAGCACCAGTTGCTGTATAGCCACCGGGATTTGCGTATGCTGTCGCAACGACAGTGAGTACTTCGTTTGCGACGAGTGAAGCATCACTTCTCGACATTACGGGAGCTTGTGGGGCCGTTCCCACGTCAATAATCTCATTGATCGGTCGCTGTAGCACTTTTTTGGTTTGACGCGTGTAAACGAGCTTCCCGTTAATGTAATGTCTTTGCGTAGTAATCAGTGCCATCCCGTTCTCACCAGTGCGGACAACAACATCGTCTCCCGCCGGGTATTGGCTAGAAGATCTACGCTCTACAACATAGGGAATGACTTCTTTCTGTGTTTCAACAACAGTTTGCAACTTGGTTACGACAATATCCATCCCTGGTTTGATCTTCTCATCAAGTGGGACATTCAACTTGTCGTTTGGCCCCAAACGCACATGCGCCTGTGCCAAAAATTCCCTTACCGTATTTGCGAGTGTATGCATTGTAACAGGAGGATTCGCTCCATCGCGAAAAACCACCTGTTTCGCTTTTCTAACGACGATCTTCATTCCATTTTGAAGTAGTGTCGCTCTTGCTGGTTCAACCAAATCGTAATCTGTGATATGAATGCCTTCTTGGGCTAGAAACTGAGCTACTGTTTCCCCAGCGTATGTGCCTTCTTGGAGCACATGCCCATCCACCACCACATCGACAGACTTGTACGATGCCATGCCTGTCGTCAATCCTAGCGCCACAAGTGCCGCTGACGTAACCATGACACCATACTTGGTTCGGCGGAACTTCTGCACCTGACCACCTCTTTTCACGTATGAAAACCTTACGGAAAAGGGGCAAAGCATCAGACAGCGCCTACTGCCTATCAAACTAGCTTGTAGTATACCGATCGATCCGCCATTGTGCAATGGGGACAGATGGTATTTATTCATACCATACACAAGCAAGCTTACAACTGCATACTGGGTAACTCCTTTTCTTTTCTTAACCGTATGCTGTGCTTTCGTTTTATAGACCGCTAGATTGATCGTTTTCGCTATACAAATTACTTTTTATTACCATTTATACTTGAGACAAATTGTTCTAGCAAAACTGTTCGATCTCCACTAACGCCTGTGGATGTAATCAAATATCCTTGACTCTCAGGAGAAACAGATACTCGAAAAATCGCGCTCTCCATTTTAAAAGCAAGTAACTTATTTTTCTCACTAGACGTGAAATATTTGCCATGCCCCTTATCAATTCTATATTCAGCAACCTGAATCCCAGCCTGTGCATTATAGAGTGCCTGCGTGTCATAAAGTGTGGTTTGAAATGACTGAGTAGGTGCCAACGTCATCATGAGAACCGCCATAATGAGGATAGACAAAACGGCAACCAAAAGTAAAACATTGATCAGAACCGCACCGCGATCATCATTGCGCAATGTTCGAACCCATCTCAAAATCAAACACCTCACTCTCATAAAAAGAGAATCAAATGATCATCAACTGCGCCCGCCTTCGCTTCACTCAAGATACGAGAATTTCTAAAATTATCGTGTTAAAGTCTCAGAAAAATTTCATTAGATTTACAAAAAATGCATAATTTGCTGCAAGAGTTGGAGCCCTTCTTTAAGAATTAGCTCTAACCAATAGAAAAATTCCATCCCCCAAGGTTGTCCAGGTTGTCCAGGTTGTCCAGGTTGTCCAGGTTGTCCAGGTTGTCCAGGTTGTCCAGGTTGTCCAACCACGTTTGCGCGAAAATAAATCGGTATTGAATGGCCTAGTTGTATCGTAAATTCCAAAGAATCATTTGGGACAGCACCAAATTGAATATAGTCTCTACTTGTCAACAAATCATCTTGAATGTTTCCACTCGATAAAAGCAGGTGATCGGTTTGATTCCCACTCGAAATGCTGGTAATCTCAAGAGTAGGCTTGGAATGGAAAGTAGATGGGACAAAATGAGGATCTGCATATTCCTGTTGACCAAGCTCTTTCATCGTGAAGATGATGGATGAATTTGATGAAAGGGTCACTGCACGTGCATCTTGTGATAGTTCTTGAAACATCGTCGTCAGTGCTAATTCTTCTTGATTTTGCGTGGACTCTTCTGTAATTGTTGAATACCACTTAAGTATATCCGTGGACAGAAAATAAACGGTGGAAAGAACAAGTGCACTGATGGAAAGCGAGACAAGAAGCTCAACCAGCGTGATTCCTTCCTCATTCTTTAAAGAAAAAACACGAGTTGACTCTTTCAAGACTCTCTTCCAACGCAAAAGGATATCCACGAACTATTCCTTCCTTTTCACCTACAAGTTTGATTGTTCTTCAATTCGACAAGTATACGGTGAGTTGTACAAGATGGCGTTGTCGATTGCCTCGAGCGTCCCAAGAAACGGTGATTTGGTCTGCATGCAAATCAGGATCCAATTCATGTATGTTTTCTCTTGTACTCAATTTATCATATATCGCATAGGTAATTCCGCGAATCGTAACCTGCTTGTCAATTTGTGTCGCAGCCGTTCCATTCATTAGTTGTATTGCTGCTTTACGAGCAAGTTCGAGTGCTTGCACACGCTGTGTCGTCACGCCCACTTGATGTAAAGAAGTGATCGCAAAGGTTGCAAATCCCACTGCAATCATACTGAGAATGACGACAGACACAAGTACTTCTACCAGTGTCATCCCAGAATCTCTGTGTCGACGATGCACATCGATCTCGAGCATCAGGCTACCTCCTTTATGATCCGCGTAGATTACGAAGATTTTCGATCACGACTGCGCGGATACATCGCGGTAATACAATGCGCAATGAAGGGTCGCCGTGCTCTGTTGCCCTCGTTGCATTTGTGCAATATCGACTTCATCTACTGCAGTAGGACGCGGTTCATGTTCAAGCTCTTTAACAAATTGCAAGATACTTTCCGTTTTTCCTTGAATCGATAATTGAACAGAGAGGCTGTGAATGATCGAATTCGCTTGATTATTGGGCATACCTTGCATCGCACCTGTCGAATTGCCATTTAAATCAATTGCACCTTGTGGTCCAAAAGTAAAGGACGTGATCACAACTTGTGTCTGATTGGCAACCTGCTCCATCGTAACCAAGATGCTTGGAATATCTGTGAAAGTAGGGAGTGCTGCAATCTGCTCCTGCGCATGATGGATCGATGACTGAGGTAAGCTATGTAACCTACTGCTTAATGTCTGTATTTGCGAGTTAGCCTGAAATAATAAGTCCTGCTCCTGCTGTTCTGTCACTGTAGCAGTGGCATTTAATTCGGTAAACATCACCGCGATAACGAGCAGGAAAAACCATGCGATAAATTCTTTCATATAGCTCTGAAAGGATCCCCATACCTGTCGAATCACGCCTCGCATCTCGTCCATCTCCTACCTATTTGCCATCTGAGCTCTTAACTCTTGTTCGTTTACCTGTAAAGAGAGCGTGACTTCAACCGGAGGATGGCTCGTCATCGTAGAGCTTATATCCCTAGTTTCTGACACCTGTTGTGAATGGAAAAAAGCGGCCAAGAGTGATTCCAGGCTACTTTCTGTAGCAGTCACTGTATGATGTAAAGAAGAAGGGGACTCGACAACAGGCGAATTCTTTGAAGAAAGTGAAGCACCTGTAGTTTGAGGCACATGGTGTGCATTCGTAGTTGAAGTTGACATTCCCAGTGTAGTTCCTGCCGTCGATAGTGCTGATGGATTACTAGAATACGGATCTGTAACAGTAGAAACTTGCACATCTTGAAAAACCGGATTGTGGTATAGCGCAGTTAAAAAAGTGGCTGCCTCCTGATACGTATAAAGATAGGCTATCGCAGTGATTCTCCCACTCACATCTGCAATCGAACCAAGCTCACACGAAGCGGGTAAATCATTCTGAAGTTCTGAAATTGCTTCTTCTGGTAGCGGAAGCGTGGCATCTAGTGTTTTTACCTGCTCGACGAATTGCTCTTTTGCTTGTAGCTTTTGTGCAACAGCGACGCTTTGTGAAAGTGGACGAAGAGTACTCTGTGCAGCTATATATTCTGCCGTTAACGTTCGAATAGAGAGGATCGTTGTATCATAAGTGATGCCACTTTCCAAGGCGAAAATAAATAAAATTGCAAACACAATCCAAAAAAGTAAGACGCGCCTACGCAAAGCTGGCGGAGGCGGGGGGAGTAAATTAATCCTCATTGGGAGACCTCCGACAAAGCAAGTCCAGCAGCCACAAGAGCCCCATGTAAGAGTTCTGCAGAATGCACCCCTCTACTCTTTTTTTGATCCGCGTCCGACTGCATATGCAAAACACCAAGTTGCGGAGAAATTACCTGTACGGTTTGTTCTAAGCGACTTTGTAAAGCTGCAATGACCGCTGATGCATAAAATGGAGAGCCAAACACATAGACATGTTCAATATGTGAATCTGCTTGAATGACATTATAGTGGAAGAAATTGAGCGATCGTTCGATTTCATGGCTCATATCAGATGCAAATCCCATAAGTTGTGATTCTTCAATTCCTGACTCAGCATAAAGTCCATAATCTGCTGGCAACAATTGCACTTGCCGCAAAAAAATTAGATCAGATCGATCAAAAACACCGAGTTCCGCCCCATATTGGCGCAGGATCACAATCGCATAAAGGCCGCTTTGCACCTCTTTTATTCCAAGCATTCGTTGCGCAGCTAATAATGTCGGCTCCATGCGAATAGGCCGCAGTCCGGCAGCGCGAATCCAATCGCTAATTCGTATGACATCTTCTCGCGGCAGAACCAACAAAATGATATCTTGTTCTCCCTCTTGTCGGGATAGTACATGATTTCCAGAAGACACGGCAAAATCGTAAACGGGGTCTTCAAACGGAAGTTGCAAAGAATGTGTAAGTTCTGTCTGCACGGCAAGACGAAGTAAGCGATTGGACATTGAAGGTAAGGAAAGATGTCGTAACAACAAATGATCCGATGGAGCAGAAACGACAACCTTTCTCCCCTTCCAGTGATTCTCTTTCACCACCTGTGCAAGCGTCTCAGTAAACAGTTCTCGCTTTTCCTCATCAAGCCATCGCCCTTCTTCATTAAGGCGTCTCCAAACTAATTTTTTTAACTCTTGCTGAGCGAGTAATTTAGAGGAACGAAATTTCAGTTCAGAGACAACAAACAGGTCCCCGTTCAAGTCGAGGCCCAGTGGCAAGGAGCGAGGCCGCTCCAAATGAAGAAGTGCCATAACAAACATCCTTTCATTGCAAAAAACAAATGGAATCTATCTGTCACGCAGAGTTACGAAAATTGTCCCATGTACCATGCGATAAAAGAACTCCCATACAGATGAATAAAAATGGCCGCACTCGCGATATAAGGACCAAAAGGAATCGCTGCTCGCTTTTGCAGCTTCCCAATCAGACGCAGAACTATTCCGACTCCCGCACCTAAAACGGAAGCGAGAAGCAAAGTAAACACAGTCTGAGCAAACCCTACATATAATCCAACCAAGAAAAATAGCTTCGCATCGCCAAATCCCATTCCCCCCTTGCTGATGAGAGCAATCGAATAAATAAGTAGAAAACCTATGAACGCACCCATAAGATAGGAACCCATGCCAAGAGGATGGAAGAAGAGACGAAGCACAAACAGCAGAGAAATACTTGGCAGTACAATTTGATTTGGCAGACGAAAAGTGAGAAAATCCGAGACTGATACAATTACAAGAATACTCGTTGTAAAAAGTGCAATAAGAAATTCAGGCGTCCACCGAAAATGTAACCATGTAAGGACAAAGAAGACCCCTGTCACAATTTCAACAAGCGGATATAAAACAGAAACTGACGAATGACAAGTTCTACACTTTCCGCGCAATAGCAACCATGAAATCACAGGGATCAACTCATAGGCTGCCAATTTCCTCCCACAAGCCGGACAATGCGACGGGGGAGTCACGATCGACTCCCCTTTTGGGACTCTCATCCCCACCACACCAAAAAACGACCCGAAAACCAGCCCATAAATGCCCATCAAAACTGCGACAAGAGTAACGATATTTCATGCACCCTCTAAACTTGCAATCCGATCACAGACAAATCCGAGGAAGTTCAGGACCTGGCTCCTCTTTCCCTAACGTTTCATCCAGAAAAACGACTGCTGTTAGTTCTGTTGTGTCAATCGAATACTCGTATTCGTTAAATTTTTCTCGGGTGTAGGCGTCATCCCACCCGCGGTACCACCCTCTGCCTCAATAACACTAGAGTTAGTAGAATTGCCATTTCCCTCGCTTGAAACTAAAAGGTATCCGTGTGCGTGAGGTGTCGTACCATAATACATAGCTGTACTCCAACCATCATTAAAGGATTGTACATTCAAGTATGGACCATAGGTAGTATTATTTGATGTAGTAGAATGGGTAAGGTCGCTTAAACTTGTTGGATATTTCCCATTGTCAATCTCATAACGCTGCAGGGCTTCTTGAATGGTACTCATTGTCGTTTCTGTCGCGCTTATTTTTGAATTTGTCATCGCTCCAGAAATCGATGGAATTGCAATCGCAGCGATAATTCCAAGAATTGCGACCACTACGAGCAATTCAATTAAGGTGAGCCCTTCCTCTCGCTTTAAAGTATGCAAAATCTGAAAATGATTTATCGATTGCTTGATTTTGTTTCGAAGATTGTTGCGCATCATTCGATGCTTCCCCCTCAGATAGAGTCTCTTTATGTAATACGTCATACACGCCAAAGGCGGACTTAGACTTAGCAGTTTTTACTGTATTCATTATAGGCAATGCTAGATTTTGTTGTAAAGAGCGATCAATAGTCCATTCCTACTGATTCAGATTGATTTTTTGATTATTTATGATAAAAATTTGACATCAAACGTTTTTCTATCGTTCAGTCCCTTTTCCACTAGCTAATCGTTTTATAGAGAGAGAACTCAGGCAAAATCACAGCCATCACAATCGTACCAACTATAAGAGCCAATACGATGACCATGAGAGGCTCAATCAACGCTTTTAAACGATCTGCATAAGTTGAGACTTCAGCCTCATAAAAGTCTGCGATCTTCTCAAACATAAAGTCCATGTTTCCTGTCTCTTCACCAATCGCAATCATATGTGAAACAAGCGGGGGAAAGAGTTTGCTTTTGCCGATCGGCCCCGATAATGTCCCGCCTTTTTGGAGATTTTCACCTGCTTGCGTCAGCACTTCACCGATTGCTCGATTCCCGACCACAGCATCTACAATCTCGAGGACCTCCATAATAGGAACTGCGCTTCTTAGCAAAGAGCTCATCGTTCGCGCCAACCGCGCAATCAAAGATTTTTTGATTAACACCCCAAAAACAGGAATGCGCAATTTCAAGTAATCAAGAAATCTGTGATAGGATCGTTTGGTCTTCAAGTATACGTGTCCACCATAACCGATTCCCACAACTAGGAGTAGACCCCACCAAGCATGTTCTATCGTTGCACTAGCTCCAAGCACGATGCGGGTTGGCAAAGGCAGTTGTTGATGAAAGGAAGCAAATACGCCTATAAACGACGGCACAATTTTAACAAGTAAAAAGATCGTGACCAACACCGCCACAATTCCGACAACGATCGGATAAGTAAGTGCAGATTTAATTTTTTCTCGCGTCTCATTTTCGCGCTCAAAAAAGTTCGCAATCCGCTCGAGGATTTCGTCTAAATTCCCAGCCACTTCACCAGCTCGTACCATATGAATAAAAATCGGCGGAAAAATATCTGTATGCTCAGCAGTTGCTGCAGAGAATGCCCGTCCGCTCGCAAGCGCACTTCCCATCTCTGTTAGCGCTTGTCGCAATGGTTTTGCTTCACTTTGCTCAGCTAAGATGCGAACACTCTCGATAATGGTCACACCCGCTCGAATTAAGGTGGCGAATTGACGGCAAAATGCTGTGAAATCTTTTAACTTTACTTTAGCCCCAAAATAGATTTCTTGTCTCCACCAAACATCAACTTGCTCTTTCACCGAGAGGACATATACGCCTTCCTCACGCAACGCTGCGATCGCCGTTTGCTCACTTTGCGCTTTTTTCACTCCGCGTTTGCGTTTTCCGTCCCGCGTCAATGCTAGATACGCGTAATCCGGCATCCCCGATCAACCATCCTCAATTCAGTATCAAACTACAATGAACTTCTGCTGCCACGCTTTGCATCATCGATTAAAGCAAAGACAAACCACTCGCCCATTCGGCTGCATACTGACGAATTTGTGCCTCACTAATGCGTTTACTCTGCAACAATTCCCGCAAGCTCATTTCCATCGTCTGCATGCCATACATTTTCCCTGTTTGCATCGCCGTGCGAATCTGGTGAACTTTCTCAGACCGAATTAAATTAGCCACAGCTGGCGTGTTCACAAGAATCTCGCTTGCTGCCACACGCGACTTCCCATCCACCGTTGGAATGAGACGCTGAGAAACAACACCGAGAATCACACTTGCTAACTGAAAGCGAATCTGCTGCTGTTGCCCAGGGGGAAAAACATCAATCATGCGATCGATCGATTGCGGTGCATCTGGCGTATGTAACGTAGCAAATACTAAATGTCCTGTCTCTGCGGCTGTAATCGCCGTCGTCATCGTTTCCAGGTCGCGCATCTCACCAACAAGTAAGACGTCTGGATCTTGGCGTAAAGCGGCGCGCAATCCTTGTGCAAAAGACATCGTATCAATTCCCACTTCGCGTTGATCAATCACTGAACGCTCATGCCGATGCAGATATTCAATTGGATCCTCAAGTGTAATAATGTGTCGTTTTTGCGTCTGATTAATCGCGTCGATCAGCGCCGCAAGCGTTGTCGACTTTCCGCTTCCAGTTGGGCCTGTCACTAAAACGAGCCCTTGTTGTCGATCAGCAAAAGCGCGTATCACTGACGGCAATCCTAAGCTTTCAAACGATGGTACATGCGTGGGCACCATCCGTACAGCAAGGCTGTAACATCCGCGCTGGCGAAATGCGTTCATGCGAAATCGCGACACACCTGGCAGACTGAATGAAAAGTCAATCTCCCCGGTCGTAACAAGATGTTGCCACTGTTCAGCATTAAGTAGTTCGCGCACCATCGCCTCAGTTTTTTCTGCTCGCAGAGATTCACTTTGCTGAACACGCAGTTCACCTGCGATGCGAAAAACTGGCGGTGATCCTACCGTAAGGTGCAAGTCCGACGCATTTTGACTTACGGCATCTTGCAAGAGTTCGAGAATTTGACTCAAACCAAACGCCCCTCTATCTTTCACTTTTTCACACACTTAACGCAACGCGACGCGCACAACTTCTGCAATGGTCGTAAGTCCCTGTGCGGCCTTTTCTAATCCATCTTCTAATAGCGTGTGAAATCCTAGTTCTTTTGCATGCATCTGTATCTCTTCACTATGTGCACCACGAGCGATCATGCCACGCAGCATTTCATCGACCTCAAGCACTTCATGGATCGCGAGGCGTCCTTTATAGCCTGTCTTTCCACATGCTGAGCATCCTTTTCCATATACAAACGACTCCGCATTCATTTCGTAGCGAGCGAGTAACTCCCGCTCAAACGCACTTGGCTCCCTTAGCCCCTTGCACTCTTCACAAACCCTGCGCACCAGACGCTGAGCAATCACGCCTGTCAATGAAGACGCCACGAGAAAAGGGTCAATCCCCATATCAACAAGCCGTGCAACGGTGGAGAGAGCATCGTTTGTATGCAACGTAGATAGGACCAGATGCCCTGTTAGCGCCGCGCGCACTGCAATCTCAGCCGTCTCTGTATCACGAATCTCGCCAACCATCACGACATCAGGATCTTGTCGTAAAATCGCCCGCAATCCGCGAGCAAAAGTGAGCCCTGTCGTGACATTCACAGCTACCTGGTTTACACCGGTCAGTTGATATTCAACGGGATCTTCAATCGTGATGACATTTACTTCAGGCGTGCTTCGTTCCACAAGCCCCGCATAAAGCGTGGACGTCTTTCCGCTGCCAGTCGGACCTGTAATGAGTACAAGCCCATTTGCAGCAGACAACATCCGTTGATATGCAGCGAAATGGGCTGGACTAAATCCAAGATCTTGTACCCTTTGTAACCCGGATGTCAAATCAAGGACACGCATCACGATTTTTTCGCCGTGCAGCGTAGGTAGAATAGAGACTCGAACATCTACATCGCGCCCACTCAGTTGAATGCGAAAGCGCCCGTCTTGTGGCAAGCGATGCTCTGCGATATTCATATTTGCCATCACTTTCACCCGAGACGTCACAAGCTGTTGCATCTGCTTTGGCAAAATCTGTTCCTGGCGCATCATCCCATCAATTCGCATGCGCACAAAAAGTCCATCTTTCATGGGATCCAGATGAATATCACTTGCACGCCGATTTACCGCCTGACTGAGTAACTGATTGACCAGACGCACAACTGGAGAATCCTCATCTAAAAGTTCCGCATCTGCAGTTGCCGCAATATCCACTTGTGCCGATTGTTGCGCCTGTTCAAGCGATCCTTTCATTCCATACACACGCTCAACATAAAGACGCAACTCATCTTTAGCCGCGATGGCAGCTTCGATTTGAAAGCCGGTCGACATACGCAAATCGTCGATCGCATAGTAATCAAGTGGATCTGCCATCGCGACGAGTAACTTGTTGCGTTCCTTGCGCAGAGGCAAAACAACGTATTTTAATGCCAGTGCATCAGGCACAAGTGCCAAGATCGCAGGATCTAATTTCTCACGCGCTAAGGTTACATGCGGAATCCCTAGTTGAAATTCAAGGACTTCAATGAGCTGTTTCTCTGTGATAAAACCACACTGGATCAGTACATCCCCCAGCCGATCCTTAGTTCCCTTTTGCCGACGTAACGCCTCTTCCAACTGCTCTTTGCTAATCAATCCCGACTCATATAACAAATCGCCTAAGCGTTTGCGCGCCACCGCCACCAAACTCCATTTCTCTCCCCATTTTCCCTACATCTCATCCTCTGATGCAATTCGACATGATCCGCAAAAACCCTGCTGTGTGTTTTGTTCCCCTATCTAATTGAATTTCCGCCATCACTGATCTTATGAAAAAGGCGTGTCAATTGAATGATCAATCAACACGCCGTTGTTAACGTCCTTTTGTCCAACTCTACTCAGGATGCAGGTCTTAGCCGAGTTTTGCCAACGCACCCTTATCCTCAAACCAAGCAGATAACTCTTTTGCAACCTTCCATATATCCCCTGCCCCCATCGTGAGAACGAGGTCGCCTGGTTGCACATGCTCTTTCAAATAGGTCAAAATCTCGGCGTGCGTAGCAATAAATTTTGCCGTTTGATTGCTGTTTTCTCGCACCATTTCGGCAAGGCGCTGCGCATTGACACCAGGAATGGGATTTTCACCAGCAGGAGAATAAATCGTTGCAATAATGACGTCGTGCGCCTCTGTAAAGGCCTGTGTAAACTCATCAAATAAATGATAGGTGCGCGTATAGCGTTGAGGTTGGAACACAGCAAGAATCCGCTTGCCAGTCGCCTTAGCTGCTGCAATAATCGCTTTGATCTCCGTGGGATGGTGCGCATAATCATCGACAATCATGATGCCGTCGCGATCATAATGCACTTGAAAGCGCCGCAACGCACCGCGAAATAAGGCGAGTGCTTCTTTAATCACGACAAAAGGCACACCCACTTCAAGCGCAACAAGTGTCGCGGCCAGAGCGTTAGCGATATTGTGAACTCCTGGAACCTGCAGTTGCAGTTCTCCCAAATATTCTCCAAGCAAATACACATCAGAACGCGAACCGCGCCCATTTAGTTCTACCGCTTGCACCGTCAAATCAGCAACCGCCCCGCGCACAGAATACGTTTTTTTACGACATGGCACTTGAGTAAGCAGAGACTGAGCTTCTCCTTCATCTGCACAGGTAATCAACAGTCCATCTTTAGGAATGCGCTCTGCAAAGCGCCGATACGCTGCCTTTAACTGCTCAAATTGACCCCCGTAGTGCTCGAGATGATCTGCTTCGATGTTTGTAATGACTGCAATGGCTGGCTCATAATTTAAAAAGGACCCGTCACTTTCATCTGCTTCTGCAATCACGTAATTTCCCGAACCTGCTTTTGCGCCTGTATCGAGATTCGCTACGACACCCCCAACGAGAAACGTAGGGTCCAAGCCAGCTCGCTCTAAAATCCAAGAAACCATCGAAGTCGTTGTCGTCTTGCCATGCGCACCAGCAATGGCGATGCCAACACCTTCTTGCATTAATTGTGCCAACATCTGAGAGCGGTGCAAGATTGGAATCTGTGCTGCACGAGCTGCGACTAGCTCCACATTATCAGCAGATACGGCTGTTGTATAAACAACAAAATCTGCTCCCGCAATATGCTTTGCATCATGACCCTGGTACACAGTGGCACCGCGCTCGACAAGCCGCGCGATGTAATCCTGAGCCGCGACGTCCGACCCTGAGACCTCATAGCCCTTCTCTAACAGAATGCTTGCAATCGCACTCATGCCAGCGCCACCAATTCCAATGAAATGAATATGCGGCGCTGACGCTTTATCTACCTGTCCCACTGCCACTGCTTCTCCACCTCTCGCGCATACTTTCCTTCTGCTTGTTGCATAAATATCGCCTTCGCTTGTGCAACTGTGTACAAAGATCCCATAATACATAAAGGAAGTGACAAATCTTTAGCCAATCGTACCGCTCTTTGCACCGCGCTTGATACTTCACGCACAGTTTCTACCGGCACATCAGCTCCCACATGGTGCAAAACGACATCTTTCAAACGTTCAACCGGTGCAGCTCTTGGCACATCTGGCTCCGTGACGACAATATGCACACAGTCTTTGATGATCGCATGCACAATCCCCTCGATATCTTTATCCCCAAGCACTCCAATCACAAGCACAAAGCGGTCTATCGCAAGATCTTTCAGTGCCTGTGCTAAAGCGTGTGCAGCCGCGGGATTATGTGCTCCATCTAGTAAAACAAGCGGATCTTCCTGAATCACTTCAAGTCGTCCAGGCCACTTCGCCGTAGCGATCCCTGTGCGTACAGCCTCATCGCTGATTGCAAACCCACGTTCGCGCAACGCCTCCACCAAACCAAGCGCTATTGCAGCATTTTTCAATTGATGGGACCCTAGCATTCGTGTTTGCAATCCGAGATAGTCACGTCGCATGCCAAAATAGCTAAAGCGCTGTCCGCGAACGCCAAAACTGCCCTCAAAAACGACATGCAAGTCACGCGATAGAACCCATAATGGACTTTGTTGCTCATTTGCAATTCGTTCGATTACGGATAAAGCTTGCGAATCAGCTCCTGTGAATACCGGAATTTTTTTCTTTATAATACCAGACTTGTCAAAAGCAATTTCTTCTACACGTTTCCCTAAAATCTCCGTGTGGTCTAAAGCGACGTTCGTAAGCGCGCATACTTCTGGCCATACGACATTTGTTGCGTCATATCTGCCGCCAAGCCCCGTCTCTAGTACGACAAGATCGACGTTACGCGCTAAGAAAAACAACATCGAGACAGCCGTGATCACTTCAAACTCTGTCGGCTCAAGCAGTGGATTGCCTTCTACCGTCTGCGCCACACGCCGCACTTGCTCGGTAAACTGAACCAATTCAAACGCTGTAATTGGATCGCCATTTACACTCATACGCTCTGCAAAAGCTGTCAGATAAGGCGACGTATAAAGACCAACGCGATAACCGGCCGCTTGCAGAATTTGTGCTGTATAAACACAAGTAGATCCTTTGCCATTCGTTCCCGCTACATGTACAAAACGCAAGCGATCATGTGGAGAGCCTAACCCGTTTAGCAAGTACAGAATGCGTTCAAGACCAGGCTTTACTCCAAATCGCGCGCGTGATTGAATATACGCTAAAGTGGAACTCACATCGACAGATAGGCTCATATTCCTACCATCCTATTCCGCTTCTCGATCATTTGCCACTGAGAAGAGTCGCGCCCATTCCGCAGCTACTTTTTCAAGTTGTTGCTCATAATCATGTAGTTTTTCGCGCTCTTTTTCGACAATGGCCACTGGCGCCTTGGCAATAAAGTTTTCATTGGCCAGCTTTGTCTGCAGTCGCTTCACTTCAAATTCGAGATGCTTCTTTTCTTCACTCAAACGTGTTTTTTCGGCTGAGAGATCGACAAGTCCAGCTAATGAGAGAGCGATCTCTACATCTGCCAACACACTTGTCACCCGCTCTTCTGGAAATGCAGCATCTGGGTCAATGACAAGTAGAGACGGATTACATAAACGATTGATGTACGGAGCTGCCTGTTGCAAAACAGCTTGCCACTTTGCTTTGGGACGTAAGATCACTTCAACTTTTTTACTCAAAGCAATATTTTTTTCATGCCGCAATGTGCGAACTGAACGGATCACATCCATCACAAGAGCCATTCCGTCAGCAGCTGCAGGATCTTCGAACTCCTCAGTAAAGTTCGGCCAGGGAGCTAACATAATTGTCTTCCCATCGCGAGGTAGGGATTGCCAAATTTGTTCAGTTACAAACGGCATAAACGGATGCAACAAACGCAGAGCGTGATCTAATACGTAGGTAAGCGTCTTTTGTGTGGGTTCCTTTTGTCTTGCATCTGTACCATACAAATGTACTTTGGATAACTCAATATACCAATCACAAAAATCATTCCAGAAAAACTCGTAAATCGTTTTTCCAGCCTCTGCGAATTGGAATGCTTCGAGTTCCCGCGTCGCCTGACTCGTCGTTTCTTGTAAGCGATGTAAAATATAGCGATCTGCCAAAGTTCGTTCTTCAGGCGCTGGCAATCCATAGATCAACTCATTATCTAAATTCATCAAGACAAACCGCGAAGCATTCCAAATTTTTGTGACCAGTGCCTGCGCCGCTTCTACTCGCTCCATATAAAAGCGCATGTCCTGTCCAAGCGCAGCTCCCGTGACAAGCATAAAGCGTAGTGCATCCGCACTATACTTCTCAATCACATCCATCGGATCAATGCCATTGCCAAGACTTTTAGAAAATTTGCGCCCCTGATCATCCCTCACTAATCCGTGAATCAATACATACTCAAACGGGGGTTGGGACGTAAAAAAGAGCGACATAAAAATCATCCGGGCAACCCAAAAGTATATGATGTCAAAACCTGTAGAAAGCACCTGCGTAGGAAAATAGCGTGCCAAATCCCCCGCCTCATCTTCTGGCCATCCCATCGTTGAAAAGGGCCATAGTGCAGACGAAAACCAAGTATCCAGGACATCCTCATCTTGCGTTAAGCGTGAACTACCGCAATGTACACAGACCATCGGATCTTCCCGACTCACTGTAGTCCCTCCACAATCTGCACAATAAAATGCCGGAATGCGATGACCCCACCACAGTTGCCGAGAAATACACCAATCGCGAATGTTCGAAAGCCAGTGACTATATATTTTTGAGAAGCGGTCGGGAATAAATTGTGTTTTTCCAAGAGCGACAACTTCTTGTGCAGGGACAGCCAAGGGCTCCATCTTCACAAACCATTGTGTACTAAGCCAAGGTTCCACAACCGTTCCACAACGCTCACAGTGTCCAACCGCATGATGATGTTCTGTGCGTGTTAAAACACCTGCAGATACAAGTTCTGCAACGATTTTTTCACGGGCTTCAAAACGGTCTAGTCCGGCAAATTTTCCTGCATGCTCATTGAGCTTACCCTCTTTTGTCATGATGTTGATCGCTGCAAGTTGATGCCGCTGCCCCACCTCAAAATCATTGGGATCATGAGCTGGCGTAATTTTCACTGCCCCTGTTCCGAATTGGGGATCGACATAATCATCAGCGATCACAGGAATCTCACGTTCGCCAAAGGGAAGCCGCAAGCGTTTCCCAATCACATGGCGATAACGCTCATCTTCCGGATGAACTGCGACTGCAACATCTCCAAACAGCGTTTCCGGGCGTGTAGTAGCAATCGTAAGTGTACCTGACCCATCAACAAACGGATAGGAAATATGATATAAAGCACCGACCGTTTCTTCGTACTCGACTTCAATGTCAGAAAGTGCCGTTGTACAGCGCGGACACCAGTTAATAATATAGTTTCCGCGGTATATCAATCCCTTTTCATAGAGTGTGACAAAGACCTCACGCACGGCTTTTGACAACCCAGGATCCATCGTAAAACGTTCCCGCGACCAATCACAAGAAGCACCCAACCGGCGAATTTGCGAACGAATCACTTCAGCGTAACGCTCTTTCCAAGCCCACACACGCGAGACAAATGCATCGCGTCCCAAGTCGTGACGCGATCTACCTTCTTCTTTACTGACTTGCGCTTCTACACGAGTCTGTGTCGCAATCCCCGCATGATCTGTTCCTGGAATCCAAAGTGCATCATACCCTTGCATGCGCTTCATGCGAATGATCAGATCCTGAATCGTATTATCAAGCGCATGCCCCAAATGCAAAACCCCAGTGACATTGGGAGGCGGCATAACGATTGTAAACGGTTTTTTCTGCGCATCTCCTGTCGCTCTGAAAAATCCTTCCTGCATCCACCATTCATAAATACGGTTTTCCATTTCTTGCGCATGATAGACACCGAGCGGTGATTCTTGATTTTTCATAGCACTTTGATCTGACATCCTAACCCCTCCTCAAAACTGCACAAAAAGAAAAAACCTTTCGTCCTTGAAGGACGAAAGGATGAACTTCCGCGGTACCACCTTACATTTTGTACGCCAAAGCGAACAACACTCAAAGCGATAAGGAGCTACCCCCAACCTAGCGTTTCTTTAGCTAACGAACCGACATTCCCTGCGCATCAGCCAGAGAGCTTTCAACCACGGCTCCCCTCTCTGTAGACCTAGAGCGCACGTACTCCTGTTCAGGTTGATTGACTGTGAAATTCCGCGAACAATTTCCTTCATTATACATACCTTCAGATCACACTGTCAAACTGGCAGTCATCTCTTCTTTTTGCGATTATACCGATGTACTCGCGCAGGATGTGCGATTTCTTCCTTTTTAGGCGCACGCAATCGCGGACGCTTAGGAAATGATTCAAGCGTTTTTCCAGAAACTTCGTCCGCGCGTTTTGCCTCCAATTTTTGTCGCCGTTTTTCAGCCCAATCACTTAGCGCGACTGACATCCACGAAATTCCAATTGCCATGATCAAAAACTGCAAAAACGCCGTTCCAAACACTGTCCATTGGTTGGCAAACCGACTCGTGGCAAATATGAGTAACAAAAGCATCGCCACAAGACCAGCAACTGCTCCCGTGACACTCCCTTGCCAGATACGCGCAGTCTTTGTCCGAGGTACAACAAAATAAGGGGCCATCACCATAGGCAAACCAATCCCCATTGTAATGCTATTGACATCAGATCCTTTTTGCAGATACCCGATAGCTGCGCCAATAACCCCTACTACCGCTGCAGTATAAAGGATGATTTTAAAACGCCAGCCTTCAGGCGGAGGTGTTAACCCGCTATATTTTTGTGTTGTTGATGTTTTTTCTGTCACACGCTCACCCATTTCTATGCTACCTTTGCGCCTACAATATACCATGTCTTTGTGTCGCGCGAAAATGGCTACTTGTGAACTGCAGCAAAAAAAGCACCCGAACGAAGGCGTACGCATATGCTATGGTGAAATCTATTGAGAAATCGATAGCCAAAGATCGTCGATCCTACGAGTGGAGGAATTCTCATGCCTAATTTCTTTATGGCACTTGCCCGTTTTGCAAAGGTTATTTTACTTGGATGTATCTTTCTTACAATGATTCAAATGCTTTTTTTCCCATCTATTATCAATTTGATGATTTTAGCGGGTCTGATCCTTGTTTTGGTCACTTTCTTTCTTGGCGCCTCCTAAATTTCCAAACATCGAATGAATAGGTCGCCATAATCCGATTGGCCCGGTGTCTGCCGATTTCTCTTTTGTGCCAAATGCAGTCGTCTCAATTCCTCGTTTTTCATATAGTCGAAACTCTTTGGGGTGATCTTCATCGCGATGATCAAAATCCCCAGGCGCGATCGAATGGCTTGAGTATTTCTCGAAAAATTCACGAAGCGGCACAGGTGGAGGTTCAACCACTGCACCAAAGAGATGGCGATGCCATGCACTGCGCGCAACATTCATCTCACTTGCATCTTCAAACGCATCAATAAAATCTTCTATTTCCCAATCCCTGCGTTGTCCGTAATACCATTCAAGCACACGCAAGAGAGAGGCAGGAAAGCTCAGCAAAACTTCTAATAATTGCCATTCTTCCTCTCGAATCGGTCGAATCCGCTCATAAATTGCTAAAGCACGTTGACATAATGCAATTTCGAATGACTGTTGCGCCGCATAGCGCTGATAAAAATTTGCCAAATCAAGCATTTGCGAACCTCTATAGATATGGTCGTGATCAAGAACATATAACCCATCTTTGGCTTGCACTAAATTTTGACGCACGAAACTGCCATGACAGAGTTCTCCCCGCAAAAAAGCTTCTTGGAGAATGCGATCATAGGAAATTTGTTTTAGCTTCGCCAATGCAACGCCTACTTGACGATCTAAATCCTCCCTGATAGCAAGGTATCTTTGATCTAGTTCCGTTGACTCCTCACGCTGTAACGCATACTCACGATAAACTTCTAGTTTCGCTCGCTCTAAATTCCATTGGTAGGTTAAATCGACTCGACGTGGTTGATAGAGGATCTCATGGGACGTTTTTGCACTCGCATGCCACTCCGCGAGTGTAGAAATTGCCTGCAGAAAATCTTGCGGCACCTCTAAATCTGGCAGACTTCCAGAAACCTGCAGCATCGCATAATACAGTCCTGTTTCGTGAACAACATAAGGATCTCCATATTTCGTATGTAAAAAACGCCTTACGCGTGCCCCTCTAGCAAAAAGACCTTCCACAGCTTCATAAATAGCCTGCAAATGGTCACGATGAGAAACTGCAGCACGCTTGAGATACACCGTTTGACGATCGGTAACAAGACGCAGTGCCCCCCCAACAATTGCTGCCTTGCGTGGATAAAATTCATATTCACGTAATATTTCAACATCTATACCGTACTGTTCACAGACAGTTTTCACGTCGCTTGAAGCAGAATCTGGCATACAACATCTCTCCTTATGCCTTCCCGCTATCACCGGTTAGCGCTTGTAACAGGCGCTCTCGCCACACAGGCTCAAAGTGGTGTTCACTTGCTAGATAATGCTGAGCAATGCGGATTACATAAAAGGGAAAACTCGTAACACTCACAATTCGTTGTTGCCAATCTGCATCAGTGCTCCTGTGCTTCCCATACTCTAGAAGGACTCGTTCAATTTCTTTGGAAAAACCACGCACATATAATGAACGGCAAAATGACATTACGTCCATTTCCCAATCGCCCATCCCTATTTCATCAAAATCAATTGTTGCAAGCCGTCCCAAGTCTGTAAAAGCGACGCTTTGCGGTTCATAACGACCCAAGATCAGTTGCGGAGACAGTTGTGTTGCTCGCTCTAATAACCCCGCCGCCTTTGCATAGTGAAAGTTGCGGTGCGCCCGCTCGCGCACCGCCGACAAATTGGGTATCAACAGATGAGCAAAAGGAGTCAGAGGTTCACGGCGACAAGTTTCTTCTATCTGTGCAAGTACATTAAGCCCATGAATCATTACTTCGCTTACATGAGTATGTTTAGGTGCAGTGTGAGCTTCAGAAGTACAATCATGCAATGCTTCGTGTAATACAGACAAGTTGTATATTGCAGCAAGCGCATCTTTTGGCAACTCGATGTCTCGATCACGCAACTGATCTGAAACGGTGCAGATATATCCATCGAGACGAACTTCCGAATCACCGTAAATTGTGCGAATATGCCTTGGCACTCTTCTTACCCCGCGCTGTGCAAGCGCATCTAAAACCTGTCCGCGCAAAACGGCACGCGCAGAGTTATGATCGACACGCAGCAGCTTATGTCCATAAGTTGTAATTAGCAAGCAGGAATTGGGCGTTGTCCACTTCCAGTCATAAACACGCATTGGATAATGAGGAATCACCGCATGCAAAATGCTTTCATAGTCCAATGCCCAATCACCTCCCTATGCCAACAAAAGACCCTGTCACTACTGCACTCCTGGTATATATAGCAGCGCGCCAGCCAAAGACCCGTCGACAGCAATTGGATTTGCTCGCATCAAATCAGAAATACTCACTTGGTATAATGTAGCAATATCCTCCAAGGTCTCTGTTTCATGCACGATGCGAAACTTCATGGTAAATTTGGTATCTCCGGCAGGAATATTCATCGTCTTCCAAAACCATTCTGCAGCTGACATTTCAACTGTTTCTTCAGGTACAGCACTATAAGTCATTTGCATAGGCTGTTTTTCTGTGCTTGTCTCTACTTGTAAAACTTCTTGTACCTCCGCAGTTTCTTCTGGCAATGCTTGTTCAGTAGTCCCTAAATAAGAGATTTCTTCCTCAAGTTGTGCTGCTGGTTGTGCTGCTGGTTGTGCTGCTGGTTGTGCTGCTGGTTGTGCTGCTGGTTGTGCTGCTGGTTGCTGATACGATTCAGACCGCATCACTTCCATACTCACTTCTTTAGCAGAGAGTTCAACTTGTTGTGTGATTTCTTGCTCAGCAGTAACTTGCTGCACGAGTTCAGTCAAAGAGGTATCCCGAATCAGAAGATGCTCGTTCTCACTCTCAGTTGGCAGAGTATCACTAGATTTAGTTGTACTCTCAAAACCTTGCCGAACTCCCGTTTTAAACGGACTCATCGCTTGGGGAATCGAAGCTTGTGCTCCCGATATTTCATTCTCAGAATCATCAGTAGATGAGGTGTGCCGAAGGCCAGGAGCAACATTGGGACTTGACATGGGATTCTCCGATTCTGATGTCACTTGAGATTGTAGAGGTGCAGCCCCTGTCTTAAATGGATTCATCGCTTCGGCAACTGAATGCTCTGGTAATTCACTTGTTGTTTGACGTAAAGGTGAAAAATTCGGCCACTCACGCACTTTTTCCTGTACATCTGCTTTCCAGAGCTCACTAGGTGCTGATTGTGCAAGCGGCGCACTTTTCCCAGATACAGCGCTAGGATTCAAATCATCAAGGGTCAGTAAAGGAGGCATCTTTGAACTCTGCTCTGTTTGCTCAGGCTCATCTTCTATCATTGTTGATTCAAGTGGCCTTGCAGTTTTTTCTTCAACTGATTCTACACGTGCAAAATCTACCGCCGCAGCATGCATATCTGGATCATCTTCACGGCTATCCTGTTCAAGATGTTCAAAATGAAAGCGTAAAGTAGCAGAAGAATCAGCGGGAGTCTCTTCTTGGAAAATAAGTGGATCTTCCTTTGGAGACGTCTGTGCTTCGTCTGACACCGGGCTCGTCTGAGACGAAGAGGTTTCTTGCGCTTGTGGTACCGGAGGCGAAGTAAAAGGCTTACTCGTTTCCAGCTTCTTCACTTCTTCATCTGGTGTAGAAAATCCATGGAGTGCGCGATCGGCTCCCTTTAGATCCATTTTCCATTTTTCCACAGAAGATCCTAGTAGTGCGTGAAAACTATCGGTTTGAGAACTCTCTGCTGCTTTCTCCTTGCGCATTGCAAGCTCTCCATGTGACTGCATATCTTTTACCGAAGATTGGTCAACCTCAAAAGGTTTTAACCATTCACTAAATGAAAAACTACTTTCCTGGGATTGTTTTTGTCCCGTAGGTGGAACAAATGGCGTTTCCAGAGAACTTGGCCGAAAAGATTCGACACGTTTTTCGCTTTGCGTCACGGCAGAAGGGGGTTGTTCTTGCTCCACATCACCCGACTGCACAAATGATGCTGGTGCCATTGCTTCTTGAGCACCACAATGAGCTGTATATCCACCCGTTGGGGACAGACCCTCAATCACTAAAAATGCTTGAATATTAGTCCAACCCGGCCCCAAAATGGTCATCATCGCATCTGGAACCTGTACTTCGATATTGAGTAAGCCCTTCGGTTGAAACTTTACAGGAACTTTTAAATCAAACGGCATACGATGCTGGATGTTTTGTACCAGCTCAAAGTCTTCATCTGCATGTGTAGAAGTCACTTCTGTGTCATTTGCGAGGTAGGCGGTAAATAGTATATTTCCCTCAAGAAATAATTCATCTCCGCGATAATCAAAGGTTGTCACTTCCGTATGTGCTGAAAGTTCCGCTACTTGCTCATTGCCATGAACGGAATCCACAAAAACTTGTTGATCAATAAATAATTCAATGGAGTGTCGGTCTTCTTGCTCAGTCAAAACAATCCCCCCTGCTACCGCCATATGCCTCTCCCAAACCATACGTCACAAAACGTCGAGTTATGCCTGATGGTCACTTAGAAAGAGCGGACAAAGACAGATCGAGAAATTCCAGGGGGATTAATCAGAGGATTCTTGTTTTGCAACTATGAGACTTGGCGAGACAAAAAACGTGAGTAACACGCCAATTGCAGCCGACCAACAGACAAACCAAAATGCATGGTCGATCCCTGCCGCTAGGGCATCCGTCAAAAAGTGCAGTTGAGATGGCGCTAACTGGGCACGTCGCGCTGGATCAAGCAGCACATTTGTAACATCGAGTGTTGCTCCGCGCAAAAAATGCGTCGAGGGATACAAATCTAAGTGTTGCGCGATCACCCCGTCCATTACACTGCCTAAAATGGCAACCCATAGTGAGCTTCCTAGTGTCCGTGCAAACATGTTCACACCAGTAGAAACACCCCGTTGCTCATAGGAAACGACTGTTTGTACCAGTAATAGCGAAGTCGTTGAGGATAACCCCAGACCAAAACCAAAGAGCGTAGTTCCAAGAGCAATCCACCACGGACTCGACGTCGCTGTAAGTAAGAAAGGATAGACCAGTGTGGCAAAGAAAGTGAGAATTAATCCCAGAATAAAAGTAAAACGATACCCGCGAGCCAAAATCAACCTCCCAGACAAACTTGCCGCAATCGGCCAGCCAATCGACAAGGTGGCAATCGTAAGACCTGCAACAACCGCACTTGTACCAAGCACTCCCTGAACAAAAGTGGGGGTAAAAGAAGAGAGACCATACGTGATTCCACCGATGATCAGTGCGATTGCATTGGCAAGCGCAATATTTCGCGCGCGCAGCAATTGCAGCGGTAAAATTGGTTCTGCAGCAACTCTTTGACGCAAAATGAACAAGAAAGTAAAAATACCAGAGAACAAAAAGACGGCGATGCTTTGCCAAGAGGTCCATGCCCATACCACTCCGCCTTGTACCAAAGCCAAAATAAGCGCTGATGTGCCAAGGACAAGTAGAATGGATCCGAGAAAATCAAGAACATGACGTTTTTGCGTAAGCTGTTCCTTGTGAAAGAAAAAGATTCCAAACCAAGCCACAAGTCCAATCGGGACATTAATCCAAAAAATCCACGGCCATCCAATCGTTTGTACAATGAATCCACCCAACATCGGACCGCCAATTGAGGCGAGAGCCCATACGCTACTAATATACCCTTGGACGCGGGCGCGTTCGCGCAAGGGGTAGATATCTCCAACAATCGTCGTTGCAATCGGTTGAATTGCTCCAGCACCCACCCCTTGCACAGCCCTAGAAAGAATTAATTGCAACATAGAATGAGAGAGACCGCAAAATAAACTGCCAAATAAAAAAATAAAAATCCCTATCGTAAAGACGCGCTTTCTGCCCCACACATCAGCGAGCCGACCGTAGATGGGAATTGTGGCAACTTGCGCAAGCAAAAACAGGGAGAAAACCCATGCAAATAAAGAGAATCCTCCCAAATCACCGATAATCGTCGGCATAGCCGTTGCGACGATCGTTCCTTCCATCGCCGCTAAAAACATCGACACAAGTAGACCAGCAAGCACGATCCGACGTCTTTGTACTTCCATCCTAGCGCATCCTCCGACGCAATTCTTGCATCACATCATCCATTGCTTCAAGCGTCTCATCCACTTGTAAATCCGTATGCGCAAGCGAGACAAATCCAGCTTCCAATTGAGAAGGGGCAAAATAGATACCCCGCGACAACATTTCATGAAAATAGGCGCTATATAGCTGCACATTCGCCTGCTTAGCCGATTCGTAATCCACAATAGGTTCTGCAGCAAAGAAATTGCCAAACATTGCACCAATCGCATGTGCCTGCACAGAAAATCCCGCTCGCATTCCTGCTTCGACAAACCCTGTGGACACGCGCTTAGCCACAGCTTCAAGCCGTTCGTAAGTGCCTTCTGTCTGCAGTAACTTTAGAGTTGCTAAACCCGCCGCCATCGCAAGAGGATTCCCAGAGAGGGTTCCTGCTTGATAAATGGGCCCGTCCGGGGCGACAAGTTCCATGATCTCTCGCTTCCCGCCATATGCACCAACAGGCATGCCACCACCTATGACTTTGCCTAACGTCGTAAGATCAGGATCAATTCCAAAACGCTCCTGTGCTCCTCCATAACTGACGCGAAACCCTGTCATGACTTCATCGAAAATCAACACCGTTTCATACGCGCGCGTAAGCTCCCGCACAGCCTGCAAAAATCCTCCTTGCGGAAGGACCAACCCCATATTCCCAGCAACTGGTTCAATTATGACGGCGGCAATTTCTTCTCCATATTGCTCAAATACCATACGCAAATGATCGATGTCATTATAGGGGACTGTTAATGTCAACTCCGCCATGGCGCTAGGCACACCAGGTGAATCGGGCAAACCAAATGTAGCCACACCTGATCCAGCCCGAATCAGGAAACTATCAGCATGTCCATGGTAGCATCCTGTGAATTTGACAACTCGCGAACGACCAGTATACCCACGAGCTAAGCGCAATGCACTCATTGTCGCTTCTGTGCCTGAGTTGACCATCCGCACCAATTCCATCGACGGATAGGCCCGTTTAATTTCCTCTGCTAGTTCTGTTTCGATTTCAGTAGGAGCACCGAAACTCGTCCCTCGTTGTGCCTGTTTTGTCACTGCTTCTACGACTAGTGGATGAGCATGGCCCGCGATTAAAGGCCCCCAAGAAAGCAGATAATCAATATACCTGCGCCCGTCAATATCGTATAAATAAGCCCCGTTACCGCGTGCAATAAAAGGCGGAGTCCCACCTACCGCGCGAAAAGCGCGCACAGGACTATTTACCCCCCCAGGCATCGCTTCTTTTGCGCGTGCAAATGCAGCGGCAGACTTCTCCCCCACTTGTTCGTTGGATACGTTTTGAAATGACTCACTCATGTTTTCAACACCTCCACACCGCCGTTAAGATCCACTTTCACGCAGATAGCGTGCAACATCTTTTGCAAAGTAACTGATTAAGATCTCTGCACCAGCTCGTTTCAGTCCTGTCATCATTTCCATAACTACCGAGCGCTCATCAATCCATCCCTGCATTGCAGCTGCCTTTACCATCGCGTATTCACCACTGACATTATACGCGGCAAGTGGCAGGTCAAACGATTCTTTCACTGCCCGAATGACATCCATATAGGCAAGAGCTGGTTTCACCATCAAAATGTCTGCACCTTCAGCGACATCCGAACGTGCTTCACGAATGGCTTCGCGAAGATTAGCCGGATCCATTTGATAACTGCGACGATCGCCAAACGCTGGAGCAGAATGTGCCGCTTCGCGAAATGGTCCATAAAAAGCAGACGCATACTTTACGGAATACGCCATGATTGGGGTTTGAACGAATCCTGCCTCATCGAGTTTTGCTCGAATGGCTGCCACCCGTCCATCCATCATATCAGAAGGAGCCACTAAATCTGCACCTGCTATAACATGTGACAAAGCAGTTTGCGCCAGCAATTCCAGAGATTCATCATTTACAATTTGATCGCCATGTACGATGCCACAGTGACCAGCAGGATTATATTGACACAGACAAACATCAGTTGCTACCAATAACTTCGGGTTCTCCTGTTTTACAACTCGAATCGCTTGTTGTACAATCCCTTCTTCAGCATAGGCTTCAGAACTCAGGTCATCCTTGATTGCTGGAATCCCAAAAATCATCAGAGAGGGAATGCCAAGCTCACTTAGTGTTTCAACTTCACGTTTTAGCTCTTCTAAGCTTAAATGATCAACCCCAGGCATCGATAAGACGGGGTGCCGCCCCTCATCGTGCGTAACAAATAATGGATACATAAAATCTGAAATGTGGACCTGCGTTTCACGAACCATCTCGCGCAAAATAGGATGGTTGCGCAATCTGCGGTGCCGTTCAAATTGTAAATTCATCGTTTAATCCCCCCAACTTTTCTCGGTGGCAAACCTAACACCCTCACCCTACTAAAAATCAGGCGCTAGTGCAAAATAATTTGCTAATGCGTGGACCAAATGAAACGCTGTCGCTTCTTGCGCCACCACGTGACATGGCAATTGACACTCTACAAGAATTTGCTGTGTTTTTGGACCAATTGCCGCCACAACCACGCGCCCGATCTGATCATCCGAATTTTTCGCGGCAGCAAAAACGCGCGCAGCAGAACCACTTAAAAATGTGACTGCGTCAATGTCCCCATTTTTTATATCGTCCCATAGTTTGCGCGCCTCTGTTCCCGGCACTGTTTCATACCCTATTAGTTCCAAGACGTCGCAGCCAAGTTCGACAAGCGCTGAACTTAATAAAGGATCTGCCAAATTCCCTCGAACCAGTAACACGCGCTGACCTTGAGCCCCGTTTTTTCGCAGTAGATCAACTATGTACTCCGCTGCATAGCGCTCAGGCAGTCCTATCACGTGAATTCCTGCGCGCATCGCAGCTTCTGCTGTCTTTTCTCCGACGCACAGCGCCTTTGGAAAGGATTGCACAGACACGTCTTCACCCCGCGCATGCACATAAGCGCGAACCCCATTGACACTTGTGAAGATAACCAAGTCCACATCTCGCTGTACAGCTTGTTGGAAATACGGATCATCTGTGAGCAAGCGAATCTCTAACAAAGGATAACATTTTGGCTCAGCTCCAAAATTCGCAATCGCGCGCATCATCTCTTGCGATTGCAAAAGAGGCCTTGTAATTGCCACACGTTTACCTACAAATGTCCCCATTGCCCGTTACCTAGTTCCAATTTGCAGATCACGCAAAATTTGTGCACCGCCCGCTTGAAGCAAATGTTCCCCTAAGAGTTCACCGATTTCTTGTGGATTTTCTCCTCTCTGTACTCCGCGAAACATTTCGCTTCCATCTGGTGCTCCAATCATGCCTTCCAAGCGAATCGTTGCTTCATTTTCAATGGTCGCATGTGCACCAATCGGAACTTGACAACTCCCCCCGACCGCCTGTAAAAAGGCGCGTTCAGCCAAAACTTGACGAGCAGTGAACGGATCGTGCACGGCCTGTAGCAGTTGGAGTACTTCTTGGTCATCTGCACGGCACTCCAATGCTAATGCACCTTGCCCAACAGCAGGCAAAAAATCATGAAGCGGAAGCGCATATCCAACAAGTGTATGTCCATGGTAGGATATATTGCCTTCGCCATCCCACCACCCCATTCGACTAAGCCCAGCTGCCGCAAGCACAATTGCATCCAATTCGCCAAGCCGCCCCAATCTTGTGTCAATATTGCCCCGCAAAATCTCGATTTGTACATCTTCACGCAAACTTCGCAATTGCGCACTACGGCGTAAAGAGCTCGTTCCTATACGTGCGTTTTGCGGCAGCGAGCGAATCGTCTGCCCATGTTTTGTAACCAGCACGTCGCGCTCATCTTCACGTTTTGGAATAGCGCCAAGCGTCAATCCAGGAGCCACTTGTGCAGGCACATCTTTTAAACTGTGCACAGCAAAATCAATTTCTCCTGTTAATAAAGCGGCTTCAATCTCTGAAATAAAAAGTCCCTTCCCACCCACTTCAGATAAAGCGACATCGAGGATGCGATCACCTTTTGTCACGATCTCCTTAACCTCAATTTGCAAGTCACTAAATTGTTCGCGAAGCGCTTGTACCACATGCCCTGTCTGAGTTTTTGCCAATAAGCTGCGCCTAGTCCCTACTATCAATGAACGCATTTTACTTCCTCCTCACCACCGATGGAAATCTGACGCCAGTTCGCCAACAAATAAAAAATTAACCAGGACCGCAAAAAAACACGCGAGATTCAGCCAAGCTGCGCGACGGCCAGTCATCCAACCAGAACTCCGCGCATACGCATAAAACCCATAAAGCAGTGACAACCCAATTGCACCTAACGGCTTTGGATCAAGCAACACGAATTTACCACTTAGCAAAAAGTACCACAAGATCCCTAAGATCAATCCTAATAGCATCAGCGGAAGCGCGATGACTGCAGAGCGCAATGCATACAGATCTAATCGTTCAAGCGGCGGAAGCCTACGAAAAGAACCGCTTTGAAAGCGCTTAAAACGCAAGGCAGAATCCTCTAAAAGATACAACAAACTAAAGATGACAGATAAAGTAAAAGCAATATAACTTACCAGCGCAACCCCGATGTGCAAGAGCAGGAGATCGCGCTGTCCATACGTAGCCTCTAGCGATTGACCATGAACAAACGCATCAAATACTACAAAAATAAAGCCGAGAATGTTCATAAACAATGTAAAATAATCGATTCGCGAAAAATAATTAATAAATATCGAAACCCCAATAAGGAGCCACGCAAAAAAAATAATCACTTGCCCTGAAGAAAAAAACGGCAAGAGGTGATCCAAAGAAATTCGTATTCCCATAATCATTGTAACAAAAGCAAAAACAACAGAAAGCATCGCTAGACCCATTCGACTAGCGATGCGATTATCTCGTAAAAAATCGGCATAAAACAAGCCTATACTCACGCCATACAGCGCGATAAGAAGGGTATACGCGGCGGGTGAATTGAAAAATGACATTTCATCCCCTCATAGCGCAGAAAGTGCAATGGCAGGCGTCGTCGTTCCATTCCAATCACGAGAATGCGCATCGCGTTTATCGACCCGCGAGCAACTGCGCTCAGCAGCAGTTTCCTCAAGCCTTGTCGCATCGCCTCGCACTTCTGGAAAAGTCGGTAACACTTGATCCTCCACACCACTCACTCGCTCTTGCAAAAAATCAGACAACCCAAAAATCCGAGCAAACGCCGCCATCGCCTCAGCTCCATTTGGCTCTACTGCCATTTCTTTGATTTGAGCAATAGGTTCGCGCAACAATTGATTTACAATGCTCATCGTATGTTTTTGCAATACTTTCATTTGCCGTTCATCAAGTTCTGGCAACTTGTGAGCCAAGCTATCCATGACACTTTCTTGAACCTCTACTGCCTTCTTCCGCAAGTCAGCAATCAGAGGTACCACTTCTTGTTCTAACAACCAGGTAGCAAAGGCGGCAGCTTCTTCTTGAATCATCTCCTCCACACGCAGGGACTCTTGTTTGCGAAGTGCAACGTTCGCTGCTACGACGCCTTGCAAATCATCAATGTCATAGAGATAGATATTCGTAACTCGCCCGAGTGCCGGATCAATATCACGCGGAACAGCGATGTCAATGCAGAACAAAGGGCGCTGTTTGCGTTGACGCATGAGATCACTTAGGAGCGAATAGGTTAACACATACTCTTTTGAACCGGTTGAACTAATCACAATATCCGCTTCAAAAAGCGCCTGTGCTAACTGATCCAAAGGAAACGCTCGACCGCCAAACCTTTGCGCCATCTCCTTGGCACGCTCTAAAGTCCGATTCACAATAAATATGCGATTGACACCTTGGGCAGTAAGGTGCGTGAGCGTTAGATCGCTCATCTTCCCAGCCCCTATGACAAGTACCGTCTTATGTGCTAAGCTGTCAAATACTTTTTTGGCAAGAGACACGGCAGCGTAACTGACTGATACAGCACTTTGACCAATCGTCGTCTCTGTCTGCACACGCTTACCAAGACTAACTGCTGAACGGAAGAGTTGATTCAAAACCGGACCCGTTGCATTGGCTGACTGCGCATACAGATAGGCATGGCGCACCTGACCAAGAATTTGCGTCTCCCCAACCACCATCGAATCGAGCCCACTCACCACACGATACAAGTGCGTTACAGCATGGTGATCCACCGCTGTATACAAATAGGAAACAAACGCATCGACTGGTAGCCCAGACACACGACTCAATAATTCACGCACATCCTGTTCGCCACGTGTTCGATGGTTCGTGACCGCGTAGATTTCCGTTCGATTACACGTCGATACAATCACAGCTTCACGAACCCCAGACATTGCAAGTAAGTCTTGCAATGTCTGTTCGAGAACTGATTCGTCAACACTAAAGCGCTCTCGGACTTCGACAGGTGCCGTTCGATAGTTAAGCCCTATCAACAAAATCTGCATAACCGTCATCTCCATAGTCAGCGCCAAGTCGCCGACAAAACTAATCTATCTCCGACTTTCACGCAATTCATTATAACACTTTGCTTGACCCGCAACTGAAGCGAACTATGACACCTTTTTGATCTGTCATCCTGTTTTCCAGCTTAAAAAGCCGATAAAACCCTGCAAATCCCGTCCCCTTCTCTATCATGAGAATAGCTTGACGCACGAAGATGGTCAAGGCACAATAGGACTACATAAATCTAGGTCATTTGAACTACGAATGGCAAGGAATAGGTGGGGTTGTCACATGGTCAAACGCTACACTGCAGATATCATCCTTCTTTTGATTACCTTTGTTTGGGGGGCAACCTTCGTCCTCGTGCAAGATGCAATACATCTTATCCCCGTGTTTTCCTTTCTTGCCATCCGTTTTACGGTTGCTGGTCTGCTCATGTTGTTCATCGCACTGCTTTATGCACCCTGGCGAGCGGCATTTCACCGCCACCTTTACATAGCGGGATTTATCATTGGACTTTGGCTATTTGCTGGATATGCCTTTCAGACGTTAGGTCTACTCTATACTTCACCTGCGACGGCCGGATTTATCACAGGACTTTCCGTTGTTTTGGTTCCCATCTTTTCAATTGTGCTTTTGAAAAGAAAACCTCCAAAAGTCGCTTGGATTGGCGTTTCCATGGCGGCAATTGGCCTCTTTCTACTTGCCTTTGGTCAGTCTGGTACGCTAAATGGCGGCGACCTTCTCGAACTACTCTGTGCTGTTTCCTTTGCCATGCAAATTATTGCCGTCGGCAAGTACGCACCAAATTATCCTGCACTACCGCTTGCAGCAGTTGAAATTCTCACGGTCGGCATTTTATCGCTTTTTGTTTTAGTGTTCACTCACACACCACTCGCCCATCCAACGACTGCTCTGTTAACACCAACTGTACAATGGGCTCTATGGATCTGTATCTTATTGGCAACTGTTATCGCTTATTTTGCCCAGACTGCCTTTCAAAAATTTACAACCCCGACTCGAACAGCGCTCATTTTTTCTATGGAACCTGTTTTTGCTGCTGTCGCCACTTACCTTTGGACAAAACAACAACTCACGAAAGCAGAATTAATCGGCTGTGGTATGATCTTGCTTGGTATGCTCATCACTGAGCTCGGCGGGCAAGACCATACGATCGCCCCCGTATCAAGCGATCTCTCCTAACGAAACATCGCCATCTGCGATGTTTCGGTTTACATATTATAAGGAGGATTCACTATATCCAGGATATTCCTTCAATTTTCGCGCAAGGGTATCCCACACTTCTTGAATCCCATAGCCAGTATCCGCTGATGTGAGTATAACTGGCAATTGGGAGGATTGCATTCCTAAGTTTACACGAATTTGCTGCGTATGTTTTGCGTACATCCCGCGCGCAATCTTATCTGCTTTTGTCGCGACGACAAGCGGGGTACGTCCATGATAGTGAAGCCATTCAAACATTTGTTGATCATCGCGCGTGGGTGGATGTCTCACATCAATCAATTGGACAACTTGTATCAGTGAATTCCGACGCATCAAATACTCTTCAACCATGGGTCCCCACTTTGCGCGAAGCTCCTTAGATACACGCGCATAACCATAACCAGGAAGATCAACCAAATAGAATGTGTTGTTAATATGGTAAAAATTTAATGTTTGTGTTTTCCCGGGCTGCCCAGAAATGCGAGCCAAATTTCGACGATTGAGCAGTTTGTTTAATAGCGAAGATTTGCCTACATTTGAGCGCCCGACAAACGCGATTTCTGGTTCACCGTTTGCCGGACACTGCTCAAGGCGCACCGCGGAAATCGTAAATTCTGCAGAGCGGATAATCACGTGCGCGCCTCCTTTTTTAAGATCGCAAATTACTTTAACGCTTGGCGTAAAACTTCATCCATGTGCTCAACAAATACAAACTCCATTTTTTCGCGAACGCTCTCCGGCACCTCGTCGACATCTTTCTGATTATCGCGTGGCAGTAAAATTTTTTGGATGCCTGCGCGATGGGCACTCAGCGACTTTTCCTTCACCCCACCAATAGGTAACACGCGTCCGCGCAGCGTAATCTCTCCTGTCATCGCGATGCGCCGATCTACAGGTCGCCCTGTCAAGGCAGAAGCCAAAGCGGTGGCGATCGTAATCCCGGCCGAAGGTCCGTCTTTTGGAATTGCTCCCTCTGGTACGTGGATATGAATGTCATGTGTCTCTATAAACTCAGGTGAGATGGAAAGTTCCTTTGCTCTTCCACGAATATAAGACAATGCCGCCTGAGCAGATTCTTTCATGACATCACCCAATTGACCCGTAATATTGAGTCGTCCTTTGCCTTCGACTACAGACACTTCAATTGCTAAAATGTCTCCTCCCGCTTCCGTCCACGCGAGCCCTGTCACTACCCCAATTTGGTCTTCTTGTTCTGCCATCCCATAACGATAACGCTGTGTCCCTAGAAACTGTGAGAGATTTTTCAAGGTGACGGTAACCCGTTTTTTCTCCCCCGCGACAATCATCTTTGCTGCCTTGCGACATAGGCTAGCAATCTGTCGTTCTAAATTGCGCACGCCTGCCTCGCGCGTATATTCACGAATCACGCGCAACATCGTATCTTGACTGATGCTCAGTTTATCTTTTGTTAGACCGTGTGCTTTGCGCTGTTTAGGCAACAAATAATCCATTGCGATCCGCAACTTTTCAACCTCTGTATACCCGGAAATATAAATCGTCTCCATTCGATCTAAGAGAGGTTGCGGAATGGTATGTAAAGTGTTCGCTGTCGTAATAAACATAACTTTAGACAAATCATAAGGAATCTCAATGTAATGATCGCTAAAAGTGCTATTTTGTTCCGGGTCGAGCACTTCGAGCATTGCCGATGCCGGGTCGCCGCGAAAATCACTTGCCATTTTGTCGATTTCGTCTAGCAAAAACACAGGGATCATCGTGCCAGCTGTCTTCATTCCCTGAATAATGCGCCCAGGCATTGCACCTACATAAGTTCGCCGATGCCCCCGAATCTCTGCCTCATCACGTACACCGCCAAGTGATATGCGCACAAATTTGCGATTCAGTGCATGCGCTACGGATTTGGCAAGTGAGGTTTTTCCGACTCCTGGAGGTCCAACGAGGCAAAGAATTGGACCACGATGCTCACCGACTAATTTTTGCACCGCCAAATATTCGATAATCCGCTCTTTCACTTTCTCTAACCCGTAATGATCCGCATCTAACACCGCACTCGCACGATGAATATCGATCTCTGGTTGATCCTCCACTTTCCAAGGAAGAGCGAGTAGCCAGTCAATATACGTGCGAATGACAGAACCTTCAGCGGAAGATTGCGGGACCTTTTCTAGGCGGTCAATTTCCTTATCAACCCGCTCATAGACACTCTCTGGAAGGTCAGCCTGCTCGAGTTGTGCACGCAGTTCTTCGACTTCTGCCACGCGGCCTTCTTTATCGCCCAACTCTTTTTGAATCGCCTTCATTTGTTCCCGTAAATAGTACTCTTTTTGCGTTCGCTCCATTTGTTTGCGCACGCGTTGCGATATTTTTTTCTCTAATTCGAGAATTTCCCGCTCATCCGATAAAATTTGCAACAGCGTTTCTAAGCGTTCTGTAACATCCACCGCTTCCAGAATCGCTTGCTTATCTTTCATTTTAAGCGATAAATTTGCTGCAATCGCATCCGCCAAGCGACCTGGATCATCAATATCAGCCACAGCCGCATACGTCTCAGCCGTGTTTTTCTTTGACACTTGCAAAAATTGCTCAAACTGCTGAGTCACTGCACGCACTAAAGCGTCGATCTCGGGATTCGCGTGAAATGAAGAATTTAAGATTTCAGCGCGCACTTCAAACCATTCATCTTCCTCCGTGTAATCGAGGATCTTCGCTCGTTCAATCCCTTCGACTAATACTCGAATTGTCCCATTTGGCAACTTCATCATCTGTTTTACCCGCGCAACTGTTCCCACGGTGTAGATGTCTTCCGGCATGGGATCATCAATTTGCGTATCCATCTGTGTCGCTAGCAGAATCATATGATCTTCAACCATCGCTTTATCCAAAGCGCGGACAGATTTCTCACGGCCAACATCTAAATGAAGAACTGTCGCTGGATACACGAGCAGGCCGCGAAGCGGGAGTAGCGGCAATATCCGTTCCTCTGTCATTTCAGCTTGAGCCATTGTCTGCACCCCCACAGCTTTATCACTGTGCATTGTATCGAAATTCCACTCCTTTGTCTAACGAACGAAATCAAGAGCGACAAACATCCTACAATCATGATTTGACGCATCCCTGTTCCAACAGCAAAAGCACACCCCGAAAAGAAACAGAAGCGTGGACGCTTCTGTTCTCTCTATACTATGCTTTTCCAAAAACCAAGATGTATTCATATACTTCCTTGAGCTACCGCTCCAGGTGCAGAAACAGGCGCAGTCACCGATCGCGCAAGCGGTTCTGGAAGAGTAGCTACGCCAAGAGCTTCCGCCAATGCTTCTTCAATACGCGTAATTGGAATTACGCGTAAGTCTGAGTCCTCATGTAATCGCAACTGATCATTTTCAGCAGGAATGAGTACTTTCTTTGCGCCAGCCTCTTGTGCAGCCTTCACTTTTTCCGGCACGCCTCCAACAGGTCGTACTGTTCCATAAATTGAGATTTCTCCAGTCATCGCCACTAAGTTGTCTACTTTCAATCCTGTGATTGCAGAATAAATGGCAACCGCCATACTAACGCCAGCAGAAGGCCCATCCACAGGGATCCCTCCGGGGAAATTCACGTGCACATCGTAATCCAGCAGATTGACAGGTAACATTCGGCGCAGTGCGGTAATTACGTTATCAACCGAACTACGCGCCATGCTACGGCGTTTTAACACTCTGCCACTGCCGCCAATTTCTTCTTCTTCTACTACGCCAGTAATGGACACTTTTCCTCGCCCTGGGACGGTGGCAAGAGTTGCCGTCGCCTCAACTTCTAATAACAACCCAGTCGAAGGACCGTAAACTGCAAGCCCATTTACCACACCTACCTGCGGTTGTGCTGGGACTTTGCGTTCGGGCCGCGGTGCGATATGACTACTGTGAACGACCCATTCCATATCGCTTGCAACAATCTGGCCTCGACCGTCTGTCAAAGTAATACCTGCTGCAATCTGTACAACATTCACTGCCTCACGCCCATTGGTCGCATGACGTTTCACGACTTCAACCGCGTCAGGTGTGATCGGCATGTTCAACTTCTCAGCAGCGCGCTCGACGATGACCCCAATCTCTTCAGGTACTAGCGGCCGGAAAAATACTTCTACACAACGCGAACGCACAGCTGGTGGAAGCTCTTCTGGACTTCTTGTCGTTGCGCCTACAAGTCGAAAATCTGCAGGCAACCCTTGTTGAAAAATATCGTGAATATGGAGTGGAATGTTTGTGTCATCCGGATTATAATAAGCACTTTCAAGATAGACACGGCGATCTTCCAAGACTTTTAGCAATTTGTTCATTTGAATCGGATGTAATTCACCAATTTCATCGATAAAAAGCACTCCACCATGCGCCTTTGTCACTGCGCCTGGCTTTGGCTGGGGAATTCCTGCAACCCCCATAGCTCCAGCACCCTGATAAATCGGATCATGAACCGATCCAATCAGCGGGTCAGCAATTCCTCGTTCATCAAAGCGGGCGGTCGTTGCATCAATCTCCCAAAAAACAGCATCCGCAGCAAAAGGAGAGCCCATGCTGCGCTTTGCCTCTTCGAGCACAACGCGCGCTGCTGCTGTCTTACCAACACCAGGTGGTCCATAAATCAGAACATGTTGTGGGTGCGGTCCAAAAAGCGCTGCACGAAGTGCACGTAACCCATCTTCTTGACCCACAATGTCACGCATCGAAGCAGGGCGTGTCTTTTCAGCTAACGGCTCAGTTAACGAGATCGCGCGCAGACGGCGCAGACGTTCCATTTCACGCGACGACTCACGGTCAATATTCACGCGATGATGTTGTTGTGTGCGCATTAAATTAAAGAAATACACACTAACAATCCCGGCAAAAATTACTTGAATTACTGCGAGCAGCAATAAGCTCGAGTTCATCCTCATCCCTCCACTTCCCACAAGTAGTAGTCATTGTAGCCAAGGAAAGAAAAGGATAAACGGATCTTCTCAAGCTTTATGCAGAATTGTAAAAGAAATATTCGCAGGCATTGAGGAGGAGGCGACAACCCGCTGCCATTTCGCACGTACAACACCAAAAGAAAAGACCGCTTATGCGGTCTCCTCTTTCTTCTTTTTCTTGCGACCATCAGTGGCTGGACCTGAATCCATGATGAGCATCGGTTCTTCTCGATTTACAACAGTCTCTTTTGTCACAATACATTTCTTCACGTCTGTTCGTGACGGCAAATCATACATCACATCCAGCATGATACTCTCGATAATCGCACGCAATCCTCGAGCCCCTGTGTTGCGCTTAATCGCTTCTTTTGCAATCTCAGAAAGAGCCTCATCATCAAACTCAAGCTCAACAGAATCCATTTCAAGCAACCGTTGATATTGTTTCACCAATGCATTTTTAGGTTCCGTCAGGATTTGCTTCAATGCAGACTCATCGAGTGCTTGTAAGGTTGTTACAACAGGTAACCGTCCTACAAATTCAGGAATCAAGCCATACTTCAACAAATCTTCCGGAAGTACGCGAGAGAGCAATTCGTTCTCGACAATATGTTCACGCGCCTCATCTGTCGTACCAAACCCAATCACTTTTTTACCCAATCGACGGCGAATAATCGGTTCCATGCCATCGAATGCTCCACCGCAGATAAACAAGATATTGCTCGTATCTATTTGAATAAACTCTTGATGAGGATGTTTTCGGCCACCTTGCGGCGGAACACTGGCAACTGTTCCCTCAAGAATTTTCAAAAGTGCTTGTTGCACGCCCTCGCCAGATACATCTCGCGTAATCGAAGGATTTTCTGATTTGCGTGCGATTTTGTCAATTTCATCAATATAAATAATGCCCTTCTCTGCCTTTTCAACATCGTAATCAGCAGACTGAATGAGCTTTAACAAGATATTTTCAACATCTTCTCCAACATATCCGGCTTCCGTCAAAGAAGTTGCATCAGCAATCGCAAAAGGAACATTCAAAATCCGTGCAAGCGTCTGTGCTAGCAAAGTCTTCCCTGAGCCTGTCGGACCGATCAACAAGATATTGCTCTTTGACAATTCAACGTCTTCCGCTTTTGAGCCTGTGTTGATACGCTTATAGTGATTGTAGACAGCCACTGCAAGCGATTTTTTCGCACGCTCTTGACCAATCACATAGGAATCAAGGATTGCCTTAATTTCAGTTGGTTTTGGAACGTCCTTCAGCTCAAACTCTTCTTCGTCGCCGAGTTCCTCCTCGACAATCTCATTACACAGTTCGATGCACTCATCACAAATATAGACACCCGGTCCTGCTACGAGTTTGCGCACTTGATCCTGGGTTTTCCCACAAAACGAACACTTAAGTTGCCCTTTGTCATCGTTGAACTTAAACATGGGTATCCCTCCCTATCGTAGATCCGTACGCAAAATCACCTCATCGATGAGGCCATACGCTTTTGCCTCTTCTGCGCTCATCCAATTATCGCGATCCGTATCCTTTTCAATGCGCTCTAACGATTGCCCCGTGCGTTCTACATAGATTTGATTCAATTTGTGCCGTGTCTTTAAAATCCACTCAGCATGAATCTTTATATCAGCTGCTTGCCCACGAACTCCACCAAGCGGCTGATGGATCATAATTTCACTATTTGGCAATGCAAATCGTTTGCCTTTTGCTCCTGCGGTCAACAATAAAGACCCCATGCTAGCAGCAAGACCTACGCAAATCGTGGACACCTGGGGTTTAATGTACTGCATGGTGTCATAAATCGCTAATCCTGCAGTCACCGAACCACCTGGACTGTTGATGTACAGGCTAATGTCTTTCTCCGCATCTTCTGAAGCTAAGAACAACAACTGAGCAACGACAGAATTCGCAACATAATCATCAATCGGAGTACCAATAAAGATAATCCGATCCTTCAACAAACGCGAGTAAATGTCATAGGCACGCTCACCGCGACTCGTTTGCTCAATGACCATAGGCACTAAGTTCATACTCAAACCCTCCTGTTACCAACAACACCATGTTCAGAAGGAAAAATAAGGCACATGTTTCACAGTGCCCTATTACTTCATACATTTATTTTACACAACTTTACGCGCGAACGCTATGTTCAACCAAAAACTCGACAGTTTTACGCGAAAGAATTTGTGCGCGCAATCCCATAAGTCCCGGATCACGGCTCTGCAGTAGCTGAACGACCCGGCCAATCTCAAGACCTGTCGATTCTGCAAACTTTTGCAATTCCGCACTTACTTCGTCTTCTGTCACTTGAATATTTTCTGCACGGGCCACCGCATCAAGGACAAGCGAAGTTTTTACGCGCTTTTGCGCTTCTTCACGAAACTGCTCTCGCAATTCTTCCATCGTCGTTCCCGTAAACTCCTGATAAGCATCAAGCGGAATCCCTTGCGAGGACAAGCGCGATTCAAACTCTTTAATTTCAGAGTCGATTTCCTGCTCAAACATGACTTCCGGGATTTCTGCTGAAGCCTGCGCAACCACTGCCTCAACGACTGCGTCTTGTACATAATGTTCATGTTCATGCGCTAAGTCATGCTCTAATTTTTTCACAACATCCGCTTTAAATTCCTCAAACGTCTCGAATTCACTGATGTCCTTAGCAAATTCATCATCCAATTCGGGCAATACTTTTCGTTTGACATCATGAACGAGCACATCAAACTTCGCTTCTTTACCCGCGAGCGACTTTACATGGTAGTCTGCTGGGAATGTCACGATCACTTCGCGACTTTCTCCCGCTTTAGCCCCGATCAGTTGATCTTCAAATCCCGGAACAAACGTATTGGATCCAATCTCCAACTGATAGTTCTCTGCTTCACCGCCCTCAAACGCTTCGCCGTCCACATAACCTTTAAAATCCATCACGACTAAATCGCCCGCTTCAACTGTTCCATCTTCCACGACTTGCAGTTCAGCGTGCCCCTTGCGGATTTTTTCAAGTTCTTCAGCAATGCGTTCTTCTGTGAGCACAAAGTCTTTATCTGTATATGTAATCCCTTTGTACACACCGAGATCGACTTCCGGCTTGACAGTTACTGTCGCCTTAAAGACAAGCGGTTTGCCAGCTTCCATTTGCACAATATCAATCTGCGGACGATCCACTGGCTCTAGCTGTGCCTCGACCACTGCGCTGCTGTACGCTTCTGGCAACAACACGTCTAGCGCATCTTGATAAAGTGATTCTACGCCAAAGCGCGCTTCAAAAATTTTGCGCGGCACCTTCCCCTTGCGGAAACCTGGAAGATTGACGCGCTTGACTACTTTTTTAAACGCTTGATCCAGCGCTGTGGCAACTTTATCTTGTCCAACCTCGACTTCCAAAACGCCCACATTCGCCTCTATCTTTTCCCATTTCACAGTCATCAAAACGTCCTCCACTCAATAGTGGCGTCCCAGGAGGGATTCGAACCCCCGACCCACAGCTTAGAAGGCTGTTGCTCTATCCAACTGAGCTACTGAGACGCAAGTAAGCAAGATTAAACAGTACCATTATAATGATCGGATCTTTCCGTGTAAAGCGCATTTTTATCCAACCTATTTGCGATCAAAACCATTTTGCAGTAACCGCTCACGCAACTGTGCAAGTGCGCGCCCGCGGTGACTTATTGCCGATTTTTCAGATAAAGACATCTGTGCAAAAGTTTTTGCAAATGGAGGGTAGTAAAAAACAGGGTCATATCCAAATCCATCTTGACCTTGTAAAGAGGTGGCAATTTCCCCAGAACAAGTGCCAATTGCAGTGAGAGTCTCGCCATCAGGCCACACAAGCGCTAACGCTGCGACAAAGCGCGCCCTACGCTCATAGGGAGGAATCCCTTGCATGCGTTCTAACAGCAATTCACAACGCTCGCGATCACTCGCCTCAAGTCCGCCAAAGCGTGCAGAAAAAATGCCTGGCGCCCCCCCTAAGGCATCGACTACAAGGCCAGAGTCATCGGCAAGTACAGGGACAGAGAGTAACTTAGAAGCATACCGCGCTTTGACTAGCGCATTTTCCAGGAAACTACTCCCCTCTTCTGCGGGGGGGCAATAATCCTTCGGTAATCCCTCCACCTGCTTCACAATTTCTTTTAGCTCCGCCTTGAACTCCTGTAATTTTCCTTGATTGGTCGTAGCAACGACAAGATACTCCACCCGCACCTCCCTCCTCCCACGCAATTACAACGGCTTTTGCCCAATCCCTGCCGCCAAATCACCAAGCGTAGCGCGTTGGACGTCAATGAGACCTTGAATCCCAAGTTGTGCAAGATCGAGTAATTCATTTAATTGATCGCGTGAAAAAACTGCAGATTCACCAGTGCCTTGTACCTCGACAAGTTTCCCTGAACCAGTCATGACAACATTCATATCCACACTAGCCACTGAATCTTCTTTATAGCGCAAGTCAAGCAGCATTTGCTCTTCAACAATTCCTACACTTGTAGCTGCCAAGAAATCACGAATCGGCAGCTTTTGTAATGCGCCACGACGACGCAAAGCTGACACTGCATCTACAACTGCGATAAAAGCCCCCGTAATGGCTGCTGTGCGTGTCCCCCCATCAGCCTGAATCACGTCACAGTCGATCCACAATGTCCGTTCCCCTAGATCTTTTAAATCGAGAATTGCACGCAGTGAACGACCGATCAAACGCTGTATCTCCATCGTTCGCCCACCTAATTTCCCCCGCGTTGCTTCTCGCTGCGTTCGCTGTTCTGTCGCGCGCGGTAACATCGAGTACTCGGCGGTGATCCAGCCGTGTCCTGCTCCACGCAAAAATGGCGGAACTTTCTCTTCTACAGAGGCTGTACACAAAACACGTGTGTCCCCGACTTCAATCAATGCCGAACCTTCCGCATGCTTAATGTAATTCCGAGTAATCGTTACTGGACGCAATTGATTCGCTAATCGCCCATCTCCCCGCAACGCAATTCCTCCTGTTCCGCGATTCCCTGCCTCACGCTAAAAGTGTGCGGGCTCAGCATAATCACCCATTTGCCAGACATCAAAGTGACTCACATCCAGTGATCGGCCGAGCCACTTTTGCCCAATACGCAAAAATTGTTGTGGATCTCCGCTGGTTAAAAATACATGATGTGGTTCACGCAAGTCAATGCGTGTAAGCTCATGCTCATCTAACCAAAAACTCACATCGCGAGCAGTTTGCTCTGCAGAATTAATTAACTGCACATGACTTCCAACGACTTCTTGAATTACTGGTGTTAATAGGGGGTAATGTGTACACCCGAGAATCAAAGTGTCCATCTGAGAAGTTAGCAGCGGCTGTAATGTATTTTCAATCACAGGCAACGCCTCTTCATAAGCGACGCCCCGCTCCACGAGATCAACAAATCGCGGACACGCCAAAGGAAAAGTTTGAATGCCGCGATGCGTAGCGTGCAAAGCTTTAGGATAACTCCCCGAACGAATCGTCGCCGTTGTCCCGATGATTCCAACCTTCTGATTCGACGTAGCAGCAATCGCTGCGCGTGCACCTGGAGCAATGACGCCAAGGACCGGGATCGCATAGCGTTTGCGCGCCGTTTCTAAGCATACTGCAGTCGCCGTGTTACAGGCGATCACAAGCATTTTCACACCTTGACTAACTAAATAATCAAGCGCCTTAAATGTGAAAGTGACAATCTCCTCAATCGGTCGATCCCCATATGGGCAACGCGCTGAATCCCCATAAAATAATACCTCTTCGCGTGGTAGTTGTCGCCAAATCTCCCCTACTACAGTCAATCCACCGACACCAGAATCCATAACCCCAATTGGCGCATTGCGCATCGACATCCCTTTCAACCTCCTGTGTACAAAACAATACGCGCCAATTGCAAAAAAGGCTCCTGCCGAGTCCCCCTTTACTGGAGATGACAAGAGTTGACCAATCCTGACGATCCATCTGTAAAGCACACGCCTATCGCAATTCAAGTTTTACAGTGTATGCAATTGCTCTTGTAAGATCATTAATGCACTTAAAATTAATTTTTGGTCTGCTTCTGATACTCGACTCAATACACGCCAAAGATAGTTTCTGCGCTCATCAAGCACACGGTCTATCAATGCCAAACCTTTTGCCAACACTCGCACACGAACGACACGCTTATCCTGCTCATCGCGCACGCGTTCAACAAATCCACGCACTTCAATGCGGTCAACTAAATCTGTCGTTGTGCTATAGGCAAGTCCGAGTCGAGCACTCAATTCGCCAATTGTTAAATCCCTAAATTCATCGGCTAAAACCAGCGCGTCAAATTGGACTGGCGTCATCCCAAAATCCCCGAGGATCGTCCGCCCCTGCTTGCGTACGGCAGAAGATACACTGCGCAGCAACATCTCTATTTTTTCAACGTCCTCGCTCATAATGTTTAACGACACGGTCTAACCTCCGCATTTCAACTATCCACATTGTACACTTTGTAAAGACAGCGTCAACAGATGACAACACGAACAAAGAGTTGTCTGTGTAAATCTGCACGTCTTTGCAGCTGAATCAGCCCCATGATATACTCACTCACATAAACGAATTCCTATTATTCTAAATTGAGGAGTACTCCTGGTGTGTAAAGGTTTAAACGGAGATGGCCTACATTTGTCTCCGCACTGTTGCTTGCTGGCCATCAGATCCTCAAAATGAAAGGTTCTGATGTAGATGAGTATTTTAGAAATCTCCAATCTATCTCATGGGTTTGGCGATCGAACTCTATTTAAGAATGTCAACATTCATCTCTCAGCTCGTGAACACGTTGCGCTCATCGGACGAAACGGGGCTGGTAAATCCACCCTGTTTAATCTAATTACGGATCAAATCTCGCACGATCAAGGTCATATTCGATGGCAAAATGGCATAAAAATCGGCTTCTTAACGCAACACGCGAAATTATCTGATTTTCTGACGATCAACGACGCATTATTACACGCATTTGACAGCATTCTCTCAAAAGAGCGCACATTGCAGGGAATTGCTACAAAGTTAGCAAATGCGACGGGCAAACAACTCGAGCGCTTACTTGAACAATATGCAAACCTTCAAGATGAATTAGAACGCGAAGGGATCTATGAAGTCAGCGCACGCATTCAAACGGTTGCAGATGGACTCGGCATCCTTGAACTTGGACTAGACCATCCTGTCGCTCATTTGAGTGGCGGACAACGAACAAAAGTCTTATTAGCACAACTTTTATTGCAACAGTGTGACGTGCTTTTACTCGATGAACCGACAAATTTCTTGGATGTCAGTCACATCAATTGGTTAAGTAATTTTTTGAAACAATACGAGAAAGCCTTTCTTGTAATTTCACACGATGCACTTTTTTTAAATCAGATCGCCGATGTGATTTGGTCCTTGGAAAATACCGAACTTGTTCGCTACAGTGGGTCCTATTCTGCTTACCTCAGCTATGCAAGCGAAAAACAAACACAGCAAATTCAGGCTTATTCCAGACAGCAGCAAGAAATTAAGCGCATGGAAGACTTTATCGAAAAAAACATCGCCCGTGCTTCCACAACAAAACGAGCACAGAGTCGACGTAAAGCATTAGAAAAGATGGATCGGATTACAACACCTACAATTTTAGCACCACCCTCTTTTTCTTTTAAGGAGGTCCCAGCATCAGCAAAGATCGCTCTCGAAGCGACGAATCTAATCATTGGTTACACGCATCCACTGCTCCCTGCACTCAACCTTCTGATTGAGCATAACAGTAAAATTGCCTTAACCGGTTGCAATGGAATCGGAAAATCTACGCTTTTGCGAACACTCCTAGGCGAACTTCCACCACTCAGTGGAGAGATCCACCATGACGAAAAGCTGAAAATTGGATATTTTGCCCAAGAAGAATATGAAAAAAGCAAAGCAACACCGCTCGACCGTATTTGGCAATGTGTACCGGATTGGCCCAAAAAAGATGTCTTGCGTGTACTTGCACGTTCTGGTTTAAAACATGAACATATGAATCAGCCAATCCACTCTCTAAGTGGAGGGGAACAGGCAAAAGTTAGATTATGTAAACTGACACTGCAACCTGCAAACTTCTTGCTTTTTGACGAACCGACCAATCACCTAGACCAGCCCACCAAAGATGCCCTAAATACTGCGATGAAGAATTTTACTGGAACACTTATTCTCGTTTCACACGAACCTGCTTTTTACAAGTCAATTGTTGATACCCTCATAGATTTAGAAACACTCTATGCAAACGGCAAAGAGACACAAATCATCGCGCGCCATTTTAAGAAAACAAAGCGTCACTAAACAAAGAATTTTGATCACTAGAGGTGATTGGACAAAAATAGAACGTACGTAGTCAAAAAAGACTTTCGGATTACACCCGAAAGTCTTTTTTGTAAATTAAGAGTAGATTAACTTTGCTCAGTGATTAAGCAACTGTCGCATGGAAAGTAAACATAATCCATGCCGAACCGGCAACAATGGTAAAAGCCACAAAAAAGCCAAATACAAGAGTTAGAACATGTGTGGCAGGACCATGTCTTTCGGTTAAATGCATAAACAAAAGCAATTGCACGAGCAGCTGCAGGACAGCTAAAACAACAATCGAAACTATGACGGCAGTGAGCGGAAGTGCCGCCGATAAAACAAGACCCAAAGCTGCAAAAGTAAGAACTAATGACAGGACAAATCCCAATATATGCTTCCACGGAAACGTTTCATGATGTGCTTTGGGATCTGAAGGAAGCGTTGCACCATGGGACGGATTCACATCTGAATGTGTCGTCATCCTAACTCACCTTCCCTGTCAGATACACCACTGTGAAAATAAAGATCCAAACCGCATCCAAAAAGTGCCAGTAAAGACTTGCAACAAACGCTTTACGAGCGGTTATTGCAGTGATTCCATAACGCAGCAATTGAACTAGCAATCCAAGCATCCAGAAAATCCCGATCGTAACATGCGTTCCATGTGTCCCAACGAGAATAAAGAAAGCGGATAAAAAGGCGCTGCGTGTAATGTTTGCACCCTCGCCTACATACTTCGCGAATTCGCTAATTTCCATGCCGACAAAACCCATACCAAGCAGAATCGTGACAATCCACCAGCCGATCATTGGCTGCAGACGATTGCGATGCATTTCAAAAATAGCTAGACCACAGGTGAAACTACTGGTCAACAGCAACAACGTCTCTGTGACAAACCCTGGAACATCAAATAACTGTTGTGCGGTAGGACCGCCATACGTGTTGTGTTGAAGCACGATGTACGTTGCAAACAAACAAGAGAACAACACCACGTCAGCCGCAAGGAAGATCCAAAAACCGAGAATCTTTAAACTGCCATCTTCCGTCGCGTATTCTAGCGGCACTGACGAATCAACAGGCGCGTGATGTGCATCTAGTTGGTACGCCATTTTTATAACCTCCCCGCCGCAGCCTCAGTGTGTTCAATTTCTTCCACACTGATATAGTGATCCGTATCATACTCAAACGATCGCAAATACATAAAGACAAACACTGCTGCTAATCCAAGGCCTCCTACTAAATACCACTTAAAGACAAATCCCCAGAACGAGATAAAGAAGGCAAGCGACATTAAGAATGGACGCCCTGAATTGTTTGGCATATGAATTGGTCGATACGGTTTCGCCTTCACTTGATATTTTTCGCGATTCTTGCCGTACTTCATATCCCAAAATGCATCTCTACCATATACGACAGGGACATGCGCGAAGTTATATTCTGGTGCAGGTGAGGTCGTCGACCACTCAAGCGCACGTCCATCCCAAGCATCCCCCGTCACATCGCGTTCACCATATTTGATACTCCAAACAATGTTGACTGCGAGGAACATCATTCCAATCGCCTGCCCAAATGCACCCACCGTCTCGATCATATTCAGATGGCTCCAGCCAAGTCCTGGTGGATATGTGTACATACGTCGCGTCATTCCCATGAGCCCGAGTAAAAACATTGGCAAGAAGGTAACATTGAAGCTGATGATAAACGTCCAGAAATTCCAGCGACCCAATCTTTCATTTAACTTAAAGCCAAACATTTTCGGCCACCAGTAATAAAGGCCTGCAAATACTCCAAAAACCGTTCCACCTATTAACGTATAGTGAAAGTGAGCGATCAAGAAGTAACTGTTGTGATACTGATAGTCTGCAGGTGCAACCGCAAGCATAACCCCTGTCATACCGCCGACGACAAAAGTAGGAATAAAAGCAAGCGCCCAAAGCATCGCAGTGGTAAAGCGGATCTTTCCTCTGTACATGGTAAAAATCCAGTTGAATACCTTAACACCTGTAGGAATCGCAATCAGCATTGTAGAAACGCCAAAAAACGAGTTAACCGCTGGTCCTGCACCCATTGTAAAGAAGTGGTGCACCCATACTGTAAAGCTTAAAAAGGCGATCGCGACCATTGAACCGACCATTGCCGAATACCCAAAGAGCTTTTTCCCAGAGAAAGTGCTGATGACCTCGGACAATATCCCAAAGGCTGGCAAAATTACGATATATACCTCCGGATGACCCCAGATCCAAAAGAGATTTACCCACATCATCGGCATACCGCCGTGTGTCATCGAAAAAATATGAGACCCAAACAGGCGGTCAAAAGTCAACAACGATAGCGCGACAGTTAAAACAGGGAAAGCAAAGATAATCAAAATCGATGTAATCAAGGTCGACCATGTAAACATGGGCATATCCATTAATTTCATTCCTGGTGCCCGCATCTTAATGATCGTCACAAGAAAATTAATTCCACTAGCAAGCGTTCCAATCCCTGCAAGATTCAAGCCAAACAGATAATAGTTCTCGCCCGGTCCAGGATCAAACGTTGGCCCTGCGAGTGGTGCGTAACTGGTCCAGCCCGCATCGGGAGATCCACCAATCACAAACGACAAATTAAACAACATGGCGCCAAAAAAGAACGTCCAAAAACTAATCGCATTGAGATATGGGAACGCAACGTCACGCGCTCCAATTTGTAATGGCATTGCCACATTGATCAACCCGATCAAGTAGGGCATCGCCATAAACAAAATCATAATCGTACCATGTGTTGTAAAGACCTGATCATAGTGCTCTGCACCTAAAAAGTGATTGTTCGGAACGGCCAATTGCGTGCGCATCATCAAACCGTCCATACCACCGCGGAAAAACATTGCCGTTGCTGCAATAATATACATGATGCCAATCTTCTTGTGATCGACTGTCGTCAACCACTCACGCCACAGCCACTTCCACTTCTTGAAGTAGGTAAGAACACCTACAATGCCAAGGCTCGTTAAGATGATGAGCACATCTGCGATATAGATGTCTGTCCCAGTTACAAATAAGTGATTAAAGTAATGTGGAAGCATCGTTCTCCCCCTTTACTTTCTGGTGAATTCCTACATGCCACTCATCAATGTGTTTTGATTTTGTGGAACAGCTCCTGCCGGATACGATGAAAATGTGAGAATCGGTGAAAGCCCGTGATGATTTACTAATTGATTGGCTTGCGCCATGGTTAGCGGTGGATCTTGTGCCTTCACTTGCGCCACCCATTGATTAAATTCAGCTTGTGGTTTGGCGTAGACATTGAACTGCATATGTGCAAATCCCTTGCCTGAAAAGTTCGCCCCACGACCTAAATACACGCCTGATTTGCTAGCTTCTAGCCACAATCCCAGATTTGCTCCCGGCATTGTAAATTCCATTCCGCCAAGTTCTGGAATCCAGAAAGTGTTCATCGGCCCAACAGACGTAAGAATAAACTTTACAGGTACGCCAGTTGGAATCACCAGATAGTTGACCGTTTCAATGTGTTGACCGGGATATTGAAAAATCCATTTCCAAGCAGCACTTGTTACATCAATTTCCATCGGATCATGCGCCTGTACCGGTGGTTGCGTAAGCGCATACGTTGTTTTGACAGTTGGAATGGCCAACGCAATCACGATCAACAAAGGAATGACGGTCCAAACGACCTCAAGTTTGCGATTTCCTTCCAGGTTAGGATCATAATATTTCTCAACACCTGGACGGGCACGATACTTAATGAGCATATAGGCAAATAATATGAAGACGGCTAGCCCGACAAACGCCATGAGAATGAACGACCAAATGATCAAATTATACTCTTGTCGCGCCACGGGACCTTCTGGGTGCAAAACTGCAATTTGTGATCCGCAACCAGAAAGCAGAAGCACGGACGCCGACAGCGCAGCAAACGCTAGTCCCCGCCGTTTCTTTGGTGACAACATTCTGCTCACTCAACTCCTCTCTTCCAGTTTGTCAACTGCGCTTATAGGCAAGCACTGCATAACAGTAGACTCGCCGATCACTGCATCACCATAAATTAAAAGGAATGAGAGCGAAACTGACTGTCTGCCCACCTTGCTCCAAACTAAGCACAATATCGACAAAGTTATGTTAGCACTCTTTCGCTTTCTCCTGCAGTATCCCAAGGGCTAAATAAGTGCAGTGTCATAGATTCATCACGACTGACTAAAAACTGTAACAAAATCTTCGATATTGCCAGGAGTTGTTCAAAATTAACTAGAGTTGTCCCCTTTCTCGAAACAAGCAAACGCGTCATTATAGTAATTGTTCTTTTTATTTCATCATTTGTAGCATATCTTTGTCCGCACGATCTTGTCATAGAATATACAAAATGCGAAAGCTTGGCTAAGTCGCTAGAATAGCAAAGCAACTTACCCAAGCTCACGCATCCGTGTAAAACAACCGCTAATCCAATTATTGACCTAAAACGTGTAGTACATTTCGCAAGGTGGGTCCAGGTGGAAAGATTACAAATAACATCAAATATACAGCAAGTCCAGTCGCTGCTGTAATAAACCAAAATACAGCAGTCCAGGGACCTACACGTCGATGGATACGAAAACGCCTTTTAAATGCCAAGCGCAGAACCCAGATTCCCATTAGCGCTGCAATGCTTGCCAAGAACACGTGAATCTTCAAAAAGATCGTGTAGGCAGTCACATAATTCGCAGGACCCCCAAATTCTGTATCGCCCACAACAAGGGTACCCACTGCATAACTTACAAAAAATAAAGCGCCTAACCACGTTCCCGCTAACATAAAGCGACGGTGAATGCGAACTTTATTTCTCCGAATCATCACCCATCCCAAAGCAATGCATAAGGCACTTACAATCATGGTGCCTTCATTAAAAAGCGCCCAACCAGCCGCCACAAAAATCCCCCTTATTGCACACTCTGCTACCTATGTGCTTTCCTATGACTTGTTCATCCTGTTCGTTCGTTTGACTTACTTGTGACGAGATCAGATAGTATATTATCGCAAATTTTTAAGACAAGCAGAAGTTTGTTCACGTTTTTGTGCGAAATCCTCCAACAAGTGCAACTTCCTCTAGAAAATCAGTTATTTAGCAGATTGATCAAGAAGATTTTCGGCAGAGATGACAACTCCATCTTCATCTGCAAAGACATAGTTGCCGGGTTCCCAAGAAAGATCCCCAAAACTCACCGTTACATCGCGCGATCCCGTTCCTTCTTTTCTACTTTTGACTGGACAAGCGCCTAACGCCAAAATCCCTAACTGACAGTTCTGCAGTTCATGCACATCCCGTACACAGCCATACACGATCATGCCAGACAACCCGCGCTTCTCAGCTAATGCAGCTAAATTTCCGCCAACTAACGCACACTCCCTTGATCCTCCGCCGTCAATAACTAATACAGCACCGGTAGGAATACTTGAAATTGCATCTTTTACAAGCACATTATCCTCATATACGCGAACTGTATGAATCGGACCGGAAAAGACCTTATTCTTTCCGTAGGAAATAAACTTCAACTTACATAAGCGGACTTTCGAACCATAGAGATCACATAAATCAGCAGTGTGCAATTTTGCTTCCTCCTTGTCCATTACACTCACATTTTCCGATTGCCCAGGGAGTACTTCGATATCAGTATATCACGTGGAAAGAGAGTTCTGGTGCCCTGGTAAAATAACGCGAAAGCGCGTCCCTTTCCCGATGGAACTCTCTACCTCAATTTTGCCCCGATGAGATTGTACGATCCACTTGGCAATCGCCAAACCTAGTCCTGTCCCTTCCGTCGTTCGCGCTCGCTCTCCACGAAAGAAGCGGTCAAAGATATGCTGTTGCTGCTGCGGCGAAATCCCCATTCCTGTGTCTGTAATCTCTAAGACAATCTGATGCCCCTTGATATGTCGTAATGCAACGACAATCTCTCCAGTCTGTGTATATTTAATCGCGTTATCTAAGAGAATAAAAGTAAGTTGATATAAGCGATCGACGTCGCCCAAAACTGTAAATTCCCACTCCGCAGTTTTGGGCCAGCTATGTGTTTGCATGGATAATAAATGTTCGGGAATTGGAAAGTGCATCTTTAATCCTTTCGCTTCACCAAACGGAGCGAGCGATTCAAACACTTGTTGATTCAGTGCCAACCAATTTACAGCTTTGCGTTGTATCAGTTGTTCGTTCGAATCTGCACGCGCGAGTGTCAACAGATCCGCGATAAGTCGCGAAAGCCTCCTCACTTCCGCCTTGACATTGTTAAGCCACTCAAAATTTTGCTCTACTGTTTGCTTGGGATGTCCCATTACAAGATCTAAATTTGATTGAATAACGGCCATAGGGGTACGCAGTTCATGAGACGCATCTGCAACAAATTGCTGCTGACGTTGCCAAGACCGCAAGATTGGGCGCAATGCCAAACCAGAAACAAAAAAACCTGCCACCACAGCTCCTAAAAGTCCAATCAAGCCGACTTCGATAAGAATTTTTTGCAAGCGCCAAAGCGCCGATAAGACTCCATTCATTCTCTCTGCTAACTGCAACTCTCCTATTTTATGCAGAGTATAGGGATTATAGAGAGGCAGATTTACAACCCGCAAATGCAGATTGAACTTTTTAATGTTTAGCGTTTCCCACTTGGGTCTCGTGAGCTGCGACAGTGGAACTTCATGGATATACTGGGCGAGCTGCAGATCATTGGTTACCACTAATTGTCCACCTGTATCTTGTAAAGTGAAATAAAAAGGTTGCTGTATCTGCTGTTGTTCAATTTTCCGCAAGAGATTAGGAGTACCTGCATTTGGATTCATCAGCGTTTGTACAGACAAGCTTGTAAAGAAATCTGCGCGCACAAGCATTTCAGCGTCCAATTCATGAATTGTTTCGCTTCGCATCAAAGTATATACACTTGTTGTGGTAGCAGCGTATAAGACAACAAAAATCGCGACAAGAACAGCCGTTAACGTAAGACGCACACGCGCAAACATGACTTATAAAGCCTTTAGCACATAGCCTACGCCACGCACCGTCTCAATCATTGGAATGTGCAAAGTCGCCTTTTCAGTCGCTACATTTGCTTTTGCTGCCAACAATTTTTTACGCAAGAAGTGTACATAGATCTCAACGGCATTCGTATCAAGCAACGCTTCATACCCCCATACACGATCAAGAAGTACCTCTTTAGGTAAAACTTGTCCTTCATGACGAAGAAACAGTTCTAACAAGAGAAACTCCTTAGCAGTTAACTGCATCACCGTCTGTCCACACGTTACTTGACGAGTCACCAGATCAAGCTGTAAATCGCCAACTCCAATTTTCTCTGTTCCCACAACATTCCCCTTGCGCCGTGTCAATGCACGTACACGCGCTAAAAGTTCACTCGTTGCAAACGGTTTGACGAGATAATCATCAGCCCCATGATCAAGCCCATATACACGATCATCCACTCCATCTTTTGCCGTCAATAAAAGAATGGGGACCGAAGAACCTTCTTTGCGCAAAATTTCGACGAGCTCATATCCCGACAAATGAGGCAACATCACGTCGACGATCAAAACGTCATACACGTCATTGCGCGCCAATTCTAATCCCTCTACTCCGTCATGCGCTAGATCCACGGCAAAGTGATTCTCCACAAATAATTGTTTAAGTGCTTCCACTAATTTTTTTTCATCGTCAATAAGCAAAATGCGCATAAGACTCCCTCCCCTAAAACAGAGCATAAAAATCGATTGGAGCAACATACACTTTGCACTTTCCATGATGACTTATTTTATTGAACCAGGGAAGCACATTTCAATCCCACCCCCTTTGCTCATATACAAGTCAACCTACAAAAAAAAAAACCTATCGCATATGAGGCGATAGGTAGGCGACACATTAAATTTGCAGTTCGCCCAATCGAACCAGCTCTACTACGGCTTGAGAGCGGCCCTTCACATTGAGCTTTTTCATGACATTAGAGATCACGTCAATGGTGTAAAACACTAACCATCTGGAATATATGATCAATTGCAACATGCTTTTCAACTGCTTCTCGTACGATTTGCGGGGGTGGATCATCCCCTAGCCAAGGCAACACGCCCAGAATCGGGACTTTCCCAAGATTGGCAATCATCTCTGCGTTCGTCTCTTGCGAAAGATCATCTGTTTCTTTCTGAAACCCAGAAATCACTACACCAAGTACTGATAAGCCATGTGACCTCGCGTATTCTATCGTAAGTACACTGTGATTCACAGTGCCTAAATTCGGTCGCGCAACAATAAGTAAAGGTAATCTTAACTCCTTCGCGAAGTCAACAACGAGTCCATCAGAAGCATAAGGGACGGCGAGTCCACCCGCTCCTTCTACAATGAGATATGTGTGTCGATTTGCGAGTTTCTGCGCATGTGCCACGAGGTCCGCTGTAGCAATCGCTTGCCCTTGACGAGCGATTGCAAGAGCAGGAGCCAAGGGTTCGCTAAACGAATACGGGCAGATATCTGCAATGCCATCCTCGATTTCTGACAACCGCTTCAAACGCGCCGCATCGCCTTTTTCATCATTCGCTAAATGGCCACTCTGTAACGGCTTATAAACTCCTATATCGATTCCGCGATTCCGAAAAGCAGAAGCAATCCCTCCTGCAACGAGTGTCTTGCCGACATCTGTATCTGTTGCTGTAATAAAAAATCCGTTCAAGAGATCACCCCTACTTCTTTTCCTGCTGTTTCAAATGCATGTAAAATCAGTTCCAAATCTCGATCTGAATGGGTTGCCATCAGGGTTAAACGAATTCTTGATGATCCCACAGGCACACTTGGTGGCCGAATCGCTGGTGCAAATACACCAAGTGTCTCTAACCGTTTGGCAAACGCAAGCGCACGTCGCTCCTCTCCAATCACCACAGGGATAATCGGCGTTTCTCCCTGCTGTACCTGAAAACCACGAGCTGCTAATGCACTGCGCAACTGAATAGATAATCTGTGCAAACGATTGCGACGATCAGCCTCTGCACCGATGAGTTCAATCGCTGTTAATGCCGCTGCAACTACCCCAGGAGACAAAGCAGTAGAGAATATGAAAGGCCGAGCCTTATTGCGCAAATAATCAATAAGTACTTGGTCGCCAGCAATAAAGCCTCCCTCAGAACTTATCGCCTTAGACAGTGTACCGACTTGGATTTGCACGTATCTTGCATCTAATTGGAAGTAATCAACTGTACCTCCGCCATGTGCTCCCAAAACCCCTGTCGCATGTGCATCATCCACCATTACAAAAGCCTGTTCACGTTGGGCCAATTCCACAATTTGCGGCAACGGAGCAATATCTCCGTCCATGGAAAAAACCCCATCGGTGACAATCAGTTTTTTCTTTGCATGATGGAATTCCTCCATCTTTCCTTGTAAGTCAGCCATGTCACTATGGCGATAGATGACCACTTGCGCTTTTGACATCCGACAGCCGTCAATAATACTCGCGTGATTGAGTTCATCAGAAAAAATTACGTCACCATCGCCAAAAAGTGTTGTCAAAGCAGCCACATTAGCCATATACCCTGTATTAAATAAAATCGCCGACTCCGTCTGTTTAAAACGCGCGATGGTCGCTTCCAATTGTTCGTGAAGAGTTGAATTCCCCGTAATGAGACGCGAACCAGATGCCCCTGTGCCATAGGTTTGTAACGCTGCACAAGCTGCCTGAATCACACGTTCGTCATTGGCAAAACCTAAGTAATTATTCGACGCACACATCACAAGTTCACGCGACTCGACCTGAACGCGCGGCGCAGAAGCACTCTCCATACGTCGCAATTGACGATAACGTCCTGCTTCGCGCAAAGTAAGCAGAGCTTCTTCAAACTCCTGCAGATTGCCGCTCATCATCCAGCGTTACCTCCGCGATCGCTTGATATAAAATTTTAACCATACTGTCCAATTCTTCAATTGTCGAGGCAAGGGGCGGCATAAACACGACGACGTCCCCCAAGGGGCGTAACAGCATCCCAAGTTCGCGACAACGTCGCGCAACTTTTACTCCCATGCGCTTAGCAAATGGATACGCCTGCTTCGTGGTACGATCGGCGACAAGTTCAATTCCAATCATGAAACCTTTTTGTCTGATGTCCCCCACATGTTTAAGTTCTCGCAAGGAATTTAACTGATCTGCCAGATGATCAGCGCTTTTTGTGACATGCTCAACCAAGTGGCGAGATTCAAATAGCTCCAAATTCGCCAACGCAACTGCGCAACCTAGCTGATTTCCAGTATAGGAATGTCCGTGGTACAGCGTTTTAAATTCCTCATAATCGGCATAAAACGCATCATAGATACGATCTGTTGCAAGTGTGGCTGCAATAGGTAAATATCCACCCGTGATCCCTTTAGCCACACTCATTACATCAGGTGTTACCCCGTCATGTTCACAGGCAAACATTTTCCCTGTTCGCCCAAAACCGGTAGCCACTTCATCTACGATGAGTAAAATGTCATATTGATTGCACAGTTCCCGAAGTGCTTTTAAATAACCTTTTGGCATCGGAATCATTCCGCCCGCCCCTTGGACAGGCTCAACAATCAGCGCGGCAATGCGATGTGCTTGTGCAGCCATGACAGCTTCCATTTCTGCTAAATAGCGTTGCACCACTTGTTTCTCGTCCGCCAACTCATAAGGATGTCTATAGAGCGTTGGAAAAGGTACTTTTATCGATGGAAAGAGCAAGGGAGCATACATTTTGTGAAACATGTCGATCGCCCCCACAGACACAGCTCCTACTGTATCCCCATGATAAGCTTCCTTCATAGTTAAAAAGGAATCCTTTTCAGGTCGACCAAGATTGCGCCAATATTGAAATGCAATCTTTAATGCAATCTCTACTGCCTCTGCACCGGAATCCGAAAAAAACACTTTAGATAAACCCGGCGGAGCAATTTGGACAAGCTTTTCAGCCAGTAAGACCGCAGGGACATTGGCCATTCCGAGCAATGTAGAATGTGCGATTTTATCCAATTGTTCGCGAATGGCTTCATCTAGCTCAGGGACGCGATGTCCATGAACATTAAGCCATACGGATGACACGCCATCCCAATATTCTCTGCCTTGTACGTCAATTAATTTCCTCCCTTCCCCACGTTCGATAATCACAGGTTGATCAGCTAAATATTCCTTCATTTGTGTAAATGGATTCCATAAATATTTTGCATTCTTTTCATACAATTCTTCATAAGAATATGTCTGTTGCTTTTTCATCTGCTCACCTCAAATAGGCTAAGATTCTTTCTAAGACTCTTTTGATCCTATCATATACTAAACAGCAAAAGAAAGCGGTTGCTCCTCATGGCTAACGATATGTCTAAATGGTGCAATGCTGGCTCATCACTTGTTTTTTACGCATAGTTGCTAGGACACAGCAAGTAGGCAAGCTCTATACTCATACACTCCCTACAAGATGAGCACAAACGGGAGTGATCAGATGAAAACCCCAGAAGGTCTAAGAAAGATCGCTGTCATTAACCTAAGCAAAGGACAAACGATCGCTTTTTATCATCTTACAGATGGACCGAACCGCGAAGAAGTATTTCGTCGTGTTTATGCCCTTTGTATGGAAGCGATGCAGCGAAAATTGGATCTGTCGAGGTGAGATCATGCAGCGAGCAGCAATCTATGTGCGTGTGAGTACAGAGCATGAAGCGCAAAAAGACAGTCCCGAACACCAAGTTGCAGCTTGTCTAGAATACGCAACGATAGTTGGACTCACAACCACCCCTGAGTTTATCTACAATGATGCCGGACTAAGCGGAACGGAGATGGAAAACCGCACAGAAGTCAAACGCCTAATCCGTGATGCAAGGCAAGGTAAATTTGAAGCGGTTTTATTCACAGCAATCAGTCGCTTTAGTCGAGACATGGCTGATGCGTTTCACATGAAAAAGAAACTAGAGTCTATCTATGGCATTCGCCTGATCTCACTTGAAGAGGGATATGATAGTGCAATTGATGGTCGCAACAATGAAATGGTGTTTACTGTGCACGCCATGCTTGCCGCGCACAAGTCAAAAGAAATGTCAGCCGCAATCAAGCGCGGCTTGCGCCAGTCAGCGAAAAAAGGGCGCCATATTGGCAATATCCCCCCATTTGGATATCAAAAAACGCACGATCGACGTTTGCAGCCAGAGCCAGAGGAAGCAGAAGTGGTGCGTGAAATTTTTCGTTTATACTTAGCGGGCTTTGGCGCCAAAGCCATAGCACAAACACTGAATGCTCGAGGAATCCCAACAACCCTAAAACGCCGCTATGAGAAACCCGTCTTATGGCAAGCCTCAACAATTACTGCAATCCTTCACAACCCAGTCTATCTTGGTACGTTGATCGCACACAAATGGACCACCGCTCGCCATATTGAAGATTCGAGACGACGCGATATCCCTGTAAAGCATCCTGTAGTGCGCGCACCTTCCGAGTGGATTTTCATCGAGCACGCTCATGAACCCATTATCGATGCACAAACGTTCCAACGAGTACAGGAATTGCTTGCAAAAAAAGCTAAAAATCGCGGAATCAAACGTTCGACAAACTTACTTGCAGGGCTTATGTACTGCAAAAATTGCGGTGGAAAGATGCTTGTTTCCACATCGAATTCATCACACAACAAAAAGAAAACACCGTATAAGTACATCGTTTGTTCTAAGATTCGCAGAATCGGCAAATCAGCTTGCAGCAATCACCTCCTCACAAAATATGACGAATTTTTAGATGCACTTATTGCACATCTAAAGCAATACAGCTCATCAGAATTCCAAGACTCGTTGCAATTAACCGATCTGCTTAGTAAAATCGGACAAGTTGAACCGACACTACCCGCAAAAATTGCACAATTACAAAACGAGTTGGCCAATAATCACAAAGAACAATTAGCAAATTTACGAGCGTTTAGACAAGGTTTATTTCCAAGTGAAGTCATTGCTCGTGGACAAAGTGAACTTATGGAACAAGCCAAACGTCTACAGACAGAAATAAATCATCTGCAAGCCGAACATACAGAGCGCGCATGCTTGCAAAATCAACTACGCGACAGCGCTGTCTCCATAAATCCCTTTGCACAAATGGAGCTGTTTGATGCGATGACCCAGCGTCTCCTACTCATACAGACGATTTCAAAAATAGAATTTTCCTCAGACGGAAGTATCGCTGTTGTTTTTACATGGGGTGAAAAAAACCGCGGGTCATCCCCCAGCGGTCATCAACTCGCACACTTCGAACAGTAAGTTGGTCAAACTACGAGGCTGTATTCACGTCACCCGTTGCAAACTCTGCATTGAGCTCAGCCTTTTGACGAAAACTTGTAAAGATCAAGGCGACCGCGACAAACACAAAATAAATGACCAAGCCAAACCCTATAACAAGCGGCCAAGCCCATCCGGCCATCGCACCAATCCCCGTGGCTGCCACAGTGAGTACAGATCCGATCATTCCCCAAAAAGCGGTGCTCGCATATGAAATGACCGCTTTTTGGCGAGCAGAGAGATAAATAAAGATCAGACTGACAAAAAAGACGGCCGGAAATCCAGAGAGCATTCCGGAAAGGTAGGGCGCGTAGCGACTTAAGACACTCGCAATTGCAACAACTGATCCTCCGATCATAAAGCGCACGAACAATTGCAACATACTCCGATCTCCTTTATTGTTTAGAGTAAATTTACATGTGGATCAACATACTGGCTGACACGGCAACAACCGCCCAAAAACTTAACAATACAAGCCAACCTCCGAGAAACTTCATTCGATGAAACACCTTCGGGGCAATCCCTGCAACAGCTAAAGCCCCTATCAATGAAGTCACTGTGCCAAGAATTGTTTGAGAGAGAACCGCATCCGTTTTACCCGGAGGACTAGAAAGTGCAATAACGATCAATGCGGCTGTAAACACAGCGGGGAAGCCTGCTAAAAAACCGCCTGCCTTGCCCCCAAGACGTTGACTGACCCAAGTAGCCGCCAGTACTGCCATACCACCCATTATGAATTTCAATATCAGCATCTGGCACCTCCTCGCTTCATTTTACATGTTATGTGAAATTAGCTTGTTTGAAAAAGACATTATCTCTATAGTGAGACATAGGAATTATCTATATAGGATGGGGTAAGTCATGGACCTTCGACAACTCGAATACTTTGTTGCGGTTGCAGACCACAAAAGTATCACAAAAGGTGCTGCAGCCTTATATGTCAGCCAACCCACCGTAAGTCAACAAATTACGGCACTCGAACGAGAACTTGGAAAACCTTTGTTTGAAAGACACACAAATGGCGTCACACTTACAGACGCAGGGCAAACTTTACTGACTTACGCGCTGCGCATCTTACAAAATGTAGCCGATGCGCGAGAAGAGATTCTCGGTAGCCAAGGACGAGACGCGACGGTACGGATTGGCGTTTTACCTACATTAACGCGATCTATTCTCCCGAGTTTGATCAAACACTATCAAACGAGCAGACCTGATTTTCACATTGATGTTACAGAAGCGAGTACACAAACTCTCGTCAAACAAGTAATTTCTGGAGATCTGCAAATGGCATTGCTTGATTTGCCGCTCAGCGATCCGCTGTTGCACGTTGAAAAATTATGGTCAGAAGAATTGATTTTAATTGCTTCTCCTGACTTTCATCTCCCTGATCAATCACTTCAATTGACAGAGTTAAAAAATCAACCCTTTATTACAATGGAGGCAGGATATGGCCTGCGCGATGCATTATTTCGCTTAACACAACCATTTGGATATAATCCAAACATCACGCTTGAACTGACCAGTTTAGGTGCAATTATTGGATTTGTGCGCCAAGGGTTTGGCATTAGCCTCGTCGCACGACGGACCGTACAATTAGAAATTGCCACCGGAGAAATTCGCGCTCTAACCCTTCATACACCCATATATCGCGACATCGGAGTCATTTGGCGCAATCAACGACAGCTCTCAGCAGCCGCCCTAGCCTTTGCAAAATATCTGAGAAACCAGTTCCAAAACAATGAAAATGAATGGTGAAAAACCCAAGAAATGCGTCTTGATGCGTACAAGCGACGCGCGAGTAAGTACCCCCGCGCATCGCTTGCACTTCGTGCGAGCAAAGACCCTTACGAGATCATTGCCGTTGCCGCGGCTTCTCGCGTTTGTGCAACATTTTCAAGAGCTTCCGAAACATCGGCTGTTTTATATCCACTGCGGACTCCCCAGTAGTAAAACACGAGAGAGACCCCTGCAACTGTAATCATGTCCCATGGATAGGGGATCCAATTTTTCAATTCCCCCAATTTTGTCGATCCTACATACGTGAGCCCAAGCATAACGATCAAATACACAATCAGCCATATCCCACTTTGCAGCGACTGTGCATGAGGACGTTGAATTTGCTGTGGCAACGCAAGCGCCAAAAGCGCATAGAGTACGACGCCAATCAATAATGCAAGCAACAATTTAGAGTCGGTGGTCCAGCCTGTCCAATAGATAATGAGCGAACCAATAACAAATGCCAGGGGAGCGATCACAGACGCACCTGCTAAGCGAAAAGGACGATCTGCCTCACGCACAGTTCTGCGCAAGACCGACAAAGAAACAGGCCCAATAATATACGTAAATACTGTCGCTGATGAAACCAGACCAACGAGTGATTGCCATGAGGGAAAAGGAAGAAGAAAGATTAATCCTAATATAAAAGCGGCAAACAAAGAGAGTACAGGAATTCCGGTACGTGGATCGATCTTAGCAAACGCTTTAGGAAAGTATCCATTATTTGCTAATGCATAAAGGACACGTGTTGTCGATGCAATATATACATTTCCTGTACCAGCAGGAGAAATCACCGCATCTGCATAGAGTAACACGGCAAGCCATCCTACGTTTAAACTGACTGCTAACTGAGCAAATGGAGCATTAAAGGAAAGATTCAACCAACCATGTGCAAGTGCCCCTTTACTTATACCGGCAACAAACACAACTTGCAACAAGACATAAAGCGCGATGCCGACAAAGATTGAAATGAGCAGCGCCAACGGAACATCCCTTTGTGGATTGCGCGCCTCCCCCGATAAATCCACTGCCTGACGAAATCCTAGATAGGCAAAAATAACCCCTGAAGTCGCAACTGCAACTAAAATCCCGGAAGTGCCTTGGGGAGCAAATCCTCCTGCATCCGTAAAGTTCCCCCAGTGCAGTCCAGAAAATAAAAACACTAAGATCGTAAGAGCAGGCATAATAAATTTCACGAAAGTAATTGAAGTATTCACTTTTGCAAAATAGCGGACACCAAAATAATTAACTAAAAAGAAGCCAAACATCAACAAAGCAGCTAAAAACAACCCTCCACCAGTCAACAAATTTGTCTGAGCATTCCATAGCCCAGGAAACCAATGCGATGCATACTGCATAACGCCTTCTGCCTCCACAGCAGGTACAGAAGCATAGGCGATCCAGGCAGCCCATCCCATGATAAAACTTGTCACATGACCATGACTGTAATGCGGATAACGAGCAATCGATCCCGATTCAGGTAACATTCCCCCAAGTTCCGCATAAACAAGTCCAATAAGCAAAACGGCAACTCCACCGATCATCCACGACACAATCGACGCAGGACCCGCATCTTGCGCCGCATATAAGGCACCAAACAGCCAGCCCGACCCAATAATTCCTCCTACAGAAGCCATGATTAGATCGAGCAAAGAAAGATCTCGTTTAAACCCCTCACTCATTCTCCCATTCCCCCTCGTACAAATGATACTCCTGATTACTAACCTCACGACGAGATTAGTGTAAGGTTAATTCCCGCACCACCTTCTTAATTCAAAATAAATCTCACTTAATACGTTATATATAATAACATAACGGTTTCTATCTTCGCAAATTCCGTTTTCATTGCCTGATTGTAGCATTAATAGTGTTATAAAAGATTACACACATTTTTATTGCGCTGGAAATAGAACCTATTTTGCATAAACTGTCCTGTAATTTCACACGCTATAAAGGTCAAAGAGGAAGACAAAAGGGGTGTGTAATGAAATGGCAAAACCGGACGATCGCAGTGACAACGTAGAACATTTACAAGAGGCAATAGCAAACACGATGGAAAACATGCGCGAAGCAGACGATTTTCTTAAGGCGCACAGGGAAGAAATGCACCCCGAAGATGCACACGCAATTGAGCAAAAAAATGAACGCCGTGAGGCCGCAATCGCTGGATTTCGCGAAGAGATCAAAGATGAAGTCAACGATGCACGCACACAGTCCTAATTTGAAATGAAATACACAACGAAAAGAGACTCTCAGCATGGAGAGCCTCTTTTCGTGTTTTGAAGAGAGGATTCAACACTCTTCCTTGTTATTTTTGCGCACTTAATTTAACATCCTACTGAGAAGCGAGAAGGAGGTTAAGATTTTTGAACAATCAACAGCAAAAACGCACACTCGCAGTGGAAACCCTGCTCGTACATGCAGGCAATGTACGTCACAATGTCGATTCGACAGCGCTAGCAATTTATCCCAGTACCAGCTATATGGCAGATTCACCTGAACAACTTGATGAAATCATGGCAGGAACAACCGAAGGGTTTTCTTACTCACGGCATGCCAATCCCACAGTTGAAGGTCTTACACAAGCAATGGCACAACTGGAAGGCGCAGGTACTGTCATCGCAACCGCGTCCGGAATGGCCGCGATTGATGCTGCGCTATTTGCCGCTAGTCTCGCACCTGGGGACACCATCTTATTAAGTCGCGATCTGTATGGCGCATCTTTAAACTTGGCCGGAAAGGTATGGGGGCAGTTCGGAGTAAAGTCTTTTATGGAGGATTTCACTAACCTGGAACAACTTCAAGCTACACTTGAAAAATTACGACCCAAAGTGCTCTTATTTGAAGTCCTCTCCAACCCCTTGCTAAAAGTAGTAGATGTGAGTGCTGTGATTGCAATGGCACACCAAGTAAACTGTCAAGTGATCGTCGATAGCACATTTACTACACCTCTCATGATTCGCCCACTCGCTCTTGGCGCTGACATGGTCATTCACAGTGCGACAAAATACTTAGGTGGGCATGGCGATGCAATGGGAGGCATTGTCGCTGCTCACGAACGTTATAAGGAAGCACTGCAACAATACATCAAGTTGCGTGGAGGGATTTTAGGACCCTTTGAAGCATGGCTCATTCACCGCGGTTTGCAAACATTAGCGGTACGATTTGAGCGACAATGTGAAAATGCTTGGCAATTAGCAAGCAAATTAGACAAAAGTGGTCTACTCAAGACAGTCTATCATCCCTTTTTACCTAACCACCCAACTTTTGCAACAGCGAAACGATATTTGCCTTCACACCTAGGTGGAGCTGTCGTGACACTCGAACTTTTTGGAGGTCGCAAAGCGGCGTATACATTCTTAAAATCATTGCGTGTTGTTCGTTCAGCAACAACCATTGGCGATGTCTATACACTGTGCCTCTATCCTGTACTCGCCTCACACCGCAACCAAAGCGAGGCTGAACGTTTAGAGATGGGAATTACAGAGGGCACTCTGCGCATAGCTGTTGGGCTAGAGCACCCAGATGACCTATTTGTCGACCTTATCCAAGCGATTGAGAAAGCCGCACAAGCAAACTGACTGCCGTTTGAAATCGCAGATTCTCACGCACGTTGCACACCATTATCTACATGACATTAGAGATATGGTTGCGCACTGTCTTTTCGCTAATGAAAAGCGTTTCGGCGATCTCCTTCGTGGTCTTATCCTGAACCAGGAGTTCAAACACTTCTCGTTCGCGAATCGTGAGAAGTGACTTCGCACGGACATCTCTTACCGCGGACACTTTTTCTTATCCCTCCTTGCTCCAGTTCACATTCACAAGGTTCAGGGATACAGTTAACGTATTGTATGAGTAGGGAAAAACGGTTGTGCAACAAGAACACCAGAATGGGCGCGCAGGAATCCCCTTCATAGAGATAGGAAATGCAGGAAGTCGACTGAACGTTCTAGACAATATACTCAATTCTCCATCTGCAAAAAGACCCTAGACAATGTCTAGGGTCTTAATGAATCCAAATAAATTTCTATTTACCAAGCCAACTAGAAAATGCATATCCGTCTACTGCACGATTCATCGCAGCGATTGAAGTAATTAAAGGGATTCCTTTTGGACAAACCTGAACACAGTTTTGAGAATTCCCACATTCATGAATTCCCCCTTCGCCCATCAAAGCTTCAAAGCGGTCTTTCTTGTGCATGGCTCCAGTAGGATGTGTGTTAAATAAGCGCGCTTGCGAAATTGCAAAAGGCCCAATAAACGATGTCTTTTCATTGACATTCGGACATGCTTCCACACAAGCACCACACGTAAAACACTTCGCTAACTCATATGCCCACTGCCGATCGGCTTCTGGCATACGCGGCCCTGGCCCTAAGTCATACGTTCCATCAATTGGAATCCATGCTTTCACCCGCTTCAAGGCATCAAACATCCTCGAACGATTAACCACAAGATCACGGATAACTGGAAACGTGCGGATCGGTTTAATCGTAATCGGCTGTGAAAGTTGGTCAAGTAATGCAGAGCAAGCTTGCCGAGGCTTCCCATTAATAACCATCGTACAAGCGCCACAAACTTCTTCCAAGCAGTTGGATTCCCACGCGACGGGGCGAACTTTCTCCCCACTCGCATTGACAGGATTGCGTTGAATCTCCATCAGCGCCGCGATGATGTTCATTCCTGGACGCCATGGGATATCAAACGTCTCCGTATATGGTGAACTGTTTGGATCATCTTGTCGCTCAATGAGCAGGCGCACTACCTTTTTCTTACTATTCATATCTTGTTCTGCCACGCTCATTAGACAGTCGCCTCCTTACTGACGTCATATCTGCGCTCACGCGGCCGAATCAGCGACACGTCAACATCTTCATAGGTAATTTTCGGACCATCTGGAGTCCAGTTGGCAAGCGTCGTTTTTAAGAAACGCTCATCGTCACGCTTTGGAAAATCGGGCTTATAGTGAGCGCCTCGACTTTCATCCCGTAACAGCGCCCCAAGAGTAATGACACGCGCTAATTCAAGCATGTTCCATAACTGGCGAGTATATGGCGCCATCTGATTTTGCCACTTCGTTTTATCTGCCATGCCGATACGCTTATAGCGCTCCATCAATTCCAGAATCTTCTCATCCGTTTTCTTTAAACGATCATTGTAACGAACAACGGTAACATTATCTGTCATCCATTGACCAAGTTCTCGCCCGATGACATACGGATTCTCAGTTCCATCCATCTTCAAGATTGCATCGTACTTATCCTGCTCTTGCTGTCTATACTGTTCAAAGAGCGACGAACCAACCGCATCGACAGACTTGTTAAGACCATGGATATAGCGAACAGCCGCAGGCCCAGCGACCATTCCGCCAAAAATAGAAGATAACAAAGAATTCGCCCCTAGGCGATTGGCTCCATGATATTGATAATCCGCTTCACCACAAGCAAAAAGACCTTTGACTTTGGTCATTTGGTCATAATCAACCCATAGTCCACCCATAGAATAGTGCACTGCAGGGAAAATACGCATCGGTACCTTACGTGGGTCATCTCCAACAAACTTCTCATAAATTTCAAGAATTCCACCAAGTTTTACATTCAGCGTTGCTGCTGGAATATGGGAGACGTCAAGATATACCATATTCTCCCCATTGACACCCAGTTTCTGATCCACACATACGTGAAAGATTTCTCGTGTAGCAATATCCCGCGGGACAAGATTTCCATACTCAGGATATTTTTCCTCCAGAAAATACCAAGGTTTGCCGTCTTTATAGGTCCAGATCCGGCCACCTTCACCGCGTGCGGATTCTGACATCAAACGAAGTTTATCGTCACCTGGAATTGCTGTCGGATGAATCTGTATAAACTCGCCGTTTGCATAAGTCAAACCTTGTTGATACACAGTGGAACCCGCAGTTCCCGTATTGATAATCGAGTTCGTACTCTTTCCAAATATAATTCCATTGCCGCCCGTAGCAAGAATCACCGCGTCAGCAGCAAACGCCTTAATCTCCATCGTGCGCAAATCTTGTGCGACAATGCCGCGGCAAACTTGTTCCTCGTCAATGACTGCCTTTGTAAATTCCCAACCTTCGTATTTCTGAACAAGCCCTGCTGCCTCGAACCGGCGCACTTGTTCGTCAAGTGCATACAGCATCTGCTGACCCGTTGTCGCTCCAGCAAATGCGGTACGGTGATGCTTTGTCCCACCAAAGCGCCGAAAATCAAGGAGTCCTTCGGGCGTTCGGTTAAACATGACACCCATGCGATCGAGTAAGTGTATGATCCCTGGAGCTGCCTCACACATTTTAAGGACCGGAGGCTGATTGGCGAGAAAGTCACCGCCATAAATCGTATCATCAAAGTGAATCCAGGGAGAGTCTCCTTCCCCCTTTGTGTTCACTGCCCCGTTAATTCCACCCTGAGCGCACACAGAATGAGAGCGCTTCACAGGAACCAGTGAAAAAAGGTCAACCGGAACTCCTGATTCTGCAATTTTAATTGTGGCCATGAGACCCGCAAGTCCGCCACCCACAACGATAATTCGTTGCGAAGCCATCTTAAATTCCCCCTTGGCAGGTTACGCCATTCCAGCACTTCATTACGCGGTATGCACAAACGCAAGCAACGCATCAATTCCAACAAATGCAAGGATCACAAAAAACACCATCATCACGACAGCAGAAATACGCTGCGCTCGCGGACCAACAGTAATACCCCAATGCACCATGAATGACCACAATCCGTTTGAAAAGTGAAAAGTTGCTGCAACCACGCCGATGAGCATAATCCAAAAATTAATCGGATTTGAGACGAGATTATGTACAAAGTTAAAATTGGGCTCTTGCCCACTAAATCTCGTCGTCCATAAATGATAGATTATAAAAATAAACGTGATAACCCCTGTAATGCGTTGCAAAGCAAACATGCGATTCCTAAGCCAAGTGTACTGCTGTGCATTGTAGCCCGATGTATACGCTACATACAGCCCATACACCCCATGATAAATGAGCGGAAGAAAAATGAAGACAAATTCCACCACATGCAAATATGGGATATGCTGAATCGTATTGACTGCATTGTTAAAAGCAGTCGGCCCTTCTGTTGCTGTCGCATTGGTGAAAAAATGCTCAAGCAAGAACAACCCAACCGGTACAACGCCAGCGAGTGTATGAAGTCGACGAAATAAAAAATCGCGGTGATTGGCTGTTGCAATAGCCACCGACAAGCCCCCTTCCTAACAGTTGCACGAATCTTGTCGCACACAACTTAAATTGTAGCGATTTTTTAACGAACATGTCAAGGACAACGCCTTGCTCATGATCGCTTGCGCTTCTTATCCTGTAGACAACTCTGTCAACGGTTCAGAACAATGGACAACAAAATCTCCCCCATAAGGCATGACAATCCACGAAAGAACACCTGTCATTTGGATGAATTTATCAATTCTTTTCCGATCGTCTGTCGCAATCAGATAGGCACGTGTATATTCATCCTTCGTACGTCCCACTTCCAATATGCGATCCTCTGAACAAAATGCAGCCGTCTCCCACGCGCTTACATGAATTGCATCTTCTTTTTTTGCAAAATGAATCCGGACATAGTAATTTTGCACTTCTCGTAAATGAAATACTCCAACACCTGCACATGTCCCCTTTTGCTTTGGTGCAGTCGCTGGAATTGTCGGAGTGCGTAACACTTCGACAATATCTTCAATTACAGCGCTTGCCGTCGGCATTTCTCCTGCCCCCCGGCCAATGAAGGTAAGTTCACCTACCACATCTGCCTCTACCGTCACTGCATTAAATACATCACTAATGGTCGCAAGGGAATCAGATTGTGAAAGTAACTTTGGACTGACGGAAAGTCGCACTTGTCCTCCTTTATAGGATGCCTCAGCAATCAATTTAATGACACAGCCAAGCTGCTTTGCAAACGCAATGTCAACCGGCTCTATCTCCGTGATCCCCATGCGATCGACACACGCGATCTCAGTCTGAACCGGAAAGGCCATATTCGCCAAAATCGACAACTTGTATGCTGCATCATACCCTTCCACATCACTTTGCGGCGCCGCTTCTGCATATCCGAGTTGCTGTGCTTCTGCGAGCGCTTGTGCAAAAGTCACTTCCGCTCCCTGCATGCGCGTCAAAATGTAATTTGACGTTCCATTTAGAATCCCACGAATGGAAGTAACGCGGTTTGCTGTAAGGTAAGCTTGTAGCATTCGAACAATCGGAATCCCGCCAGCTACACTCGCTTCATAGAGAAGACGTACACCCGCGTTCTTTGCTATGAGCGCCAATTCATCTCCATGTTTGGCAAGTAATTCTTTATTGGCAGTAATCACATGCTTTCCAGCTTGCAGTGCACTGCGGATATACCCGAGCGCTGGTTCGATGCCCCCCATGACTTCGACCACGATCGAAATTTCGGGATCTACCAAAACAGATATGGCATCTGTCGTCAAAAAGTCTTGGTCGATCCGAACACTGCGTTGTTTTTGTAAATTTTGCACGAGCGCTCGTTTGACGCGCACCTGAAACCCCGTTTGTGCAATAATGTGGTCTTCATTGGCTAACAGCGATTTTACAACGCCCGAACCCACCGTACCGAGCCCCAACAGCCCAATGTAAATCTGTTTTACGTTGGCCATATTATTCCTCCTATAATGCCTGTTCATCCAAATTTGTAACTGCCAAAAACGGGGCAATTAACTCGGACAGTTGTTCGAATTCCAGCAAAAACGCATCATGGCCATATACACTGTCGATTTCTGCATAGGTAGCCGACACCCGACAAGTTCTAGCGAGTTCAACCGCTTGGCGAATCTCCGTTGGAGGATACAGCAAATCATCGCGAATACCGATCCACAATAAGTCAGCTTTGATTTGCTGCAATGCAGCTCTCATTCCTCCTCGCCCCTCCCCAATATCGTGCAAATCCATCGCGCGCAATAGCGTCAAATAGGATTCGGCGTCAAACCGTGCGACAAATTTATCTCCCTGATACCTGAGGTAGCGTGCTACTTCCGCATCGAGCGGTTGCTCACTGCTAAACTGTCGTCCAAAACGTTGCTCAAATAGTTGGGCTGTACGATACGTAATCATCCCGATCATGCGAGCGATCCGCATGCCATCCTCAGGGAATCGACTGACTGCCGCATATTCACCCGAAAGATAGTTTGAGTCACTTTGAATCGCGCAGCGCATGACCTCATTATATGCGAGTCCCATCGCGGAAAAAGCTGGATTTGCCGCAATGACAACAGCCCTGGCGACATCATTTGGATACAAAAGAGGCCATTCCAACGCTTGCATGCCACCCATAGAACCACCTAAAACGGCGTGTAACTTCCTTACACCTAGTTGACGAAGTAAATAATATTGAACATGAACCATGTCACGAATCGTAATCAATGGAAATTTCGAGCCGTATACGCGATCTGTCCCAGGAATCAGACTGGCTGGCCCAGTCGTTCCTGCACACCCGCCGAGCACATTGCTAGACACAACAAAATAACGGTTGGTATCAATGGCTCGACCAGGTCCAATCAATGGCCCCCACCACCCTTGGCGGCTTTTGCTATCTGCAGCGTGCGCATCTCCTGTAAGCGCGTGGCAGATCAGCACAACATTCGTTCCATTCGCATTCATCGTCCCGCATGTCTCATAGGCGATCTCTACTTGATCTAAGCGCTCTCCGCGCTCTGTTTCATAATGCTCAAGTCTCATTACATGTGAAGTTGTTGGCGTCCATTTTGTTTGTCCCTTTAGCCCCATCGTCGAATCCCCCACAAACAAACACCCCCTCTTTTTGTCAAGAGGGGGTGTCTATCACTCACGTCTCCCTCTTATCTGCCAGAGCCTAAGCTCTGCTGGAATTGGCACCTTTCCTTTGCTAACGCAAAAGACGGTTGCCGGGCTTCATCGGGCCAGTCCCTCCGCCACTCTCGATAAGAGATTTCTTTTCGGTTGTTATTTCTTGTTATGCTATCATATGACCGCAACATGGTCAACAACGAGATTAGGTGATTTATTTGCGAATCAAAAGCTCATCTGCGCCCAGCAATAATTGTCTCATCCGCGTATGACAGGCATGCATCACTTGGGCAACACGCCACGCACTGCGACCCAGTATCCGAACAACGAGTCCATTTTTACTTAACGCACTACATCCGCCATATACATCATCTTCCGAAAATTGATTAAGCAAAGCCTGTAAAGTAGCTACATGTGTATTCGCAACACGCTCAGAAAGTGCGTAAAACGTTCCAACATGTGTAAAGGAGCCAAACGAGGACGAAACAAATAGAGACTCACGCCTTGGTTCCAACAAAATTGCATCCCATACGACACACTGCTGCTCCCAATAAACGATAAAACGACTTTCGTAACGCTCAAAACAAAACACTTCTCCCTTACCTACACGTCCTGGTGTAAGAATTTCCCCAACCATAGCCGTTGCACCAGACGTCATATAAACTTGCGTCTCTCCCTCAAAAAGACTTCCAGCAAAAGGGACGACAGGTTCCGGCATATACTCAAAGACTGCATCTTGCGCCACATAAAACGATTGCATCTGACGACTCGGTTGCAAAGAGGGAGATGGATGTAACTTAGCAGAAGCTTGATTTGTCAAGTAAAGCTTTGCTCCACTTTTTACTGAACAAACAATCCGTTGTGTATCTCCTCCAAAAAGTCCGGGTGAAGCGTCCATCAAATACAAAATAAGGCCGCCATCTGCCCGTTCAAAAGGCTTAGCCACTTTTAACGGTGCCTGCTGTTTTGAGACAATTAACCGCGTGCGTCCTTCACGATTCACCACAGCCCCTTCCCAACGACCATTCACGAGAGCAATGCCGCCCGTTGCGATAAACGCTCTGTCAACCAGGCAACAAGTGATGCAACGCCAACATCAGAAAAAAGATCAGTCATCACAAAGGGCCGCTCCCCGCGCATTTTTTTCGTGTCATTTTCCATTACGTGCAAATTCACTCGCACATATTTTGCTAAATCAATTTTATTGATAACCAAGAGATCAGATCGCAAAATTCCCGGTCCACCTTTGCGAGGAATCTTTTCTCCTTGCGCTACATCGATGACATAAATAAAGACATCTACTAATTCTGGACTAAATGCAGCAGCTAGATTGTCTCCCCCACTCTCCAAAAAAATGAGGTCTAAATCAGGAAAGCGCTGCTCCAGTTCCGCGATCGCTTCAAGATTCATCGAAACGTCCTCACGAATCGCCGTATGTGGACACCCGCCTGTTTCTACACCAAGAATTCTACTTTCTGGGAGCACTCCCGAATTTACTAGAATTAACGCATCTTCTTTCGTATAGATGTCGTTTGTAATGACGGCAACACTATACTTCTCTTTTAACTTGGCGCAAAGCTTCTCTACAAGCGCTGTCTTCCCTGATCCAACAGGCCCCCCAACGCCAATACGCAGTGGTCGCACATCAGAAATTACAGGTGCCTCCCACTCGTCATGATGATGACCCCCTTCACACATGTCACCTTACCCCTTTCTCTTTCTGACTAATTTCACCGCGACTACGACATAAACAACCGTGAATAGAGCGTTTCATGTCTCATCCCCTGTATTTCGTGAAAGATTGCTGCATTCGCTAAATGAAAAAAAGCTGGCGGCTGCTTAACTAAATCTAAAGCTATGTCTTCTAACGCAGGAAATAGTGAGGCAAGCGTTTTTTGCCCTTCGGTTTGACCAATCACCGTAGCGCGTACAGCATTTTGCACGAGTGCATTTACTGCTGAATAGAGATAGGTAGCAATCGCAAGCTTTTGATCGATACCTAGATACGCGCATACAAAGCCATGCACGATCGCTCCATTGCCATAACATATGCCTTTACGAATCATGGCATCATACAATTGCAAATGCGAATGTGGATACAATTCTAATGTCATACGCAGATATTGCCGCCCAATCTTTGTACTGCCCTCGCGTGATTCACGAGCAAGTTTTGAAAGAGTGAGCCGATAATCGAGCAATGCAATGGACTGCTCAAATTCAGTGCGCGCCGGTAGATCAGAAAAACGTTCCATGTACTCAGTGACCAAATAATAAGAAAAATACACTCCCGGTGCTTCCATTGTTGCAAAACTCCCGCGGAGGAGATCCTCTAACCAACGCTGTAAACTATAAACATCGCTCACTGTTTTTTCTGCAAGAGCCGTCTCTAAGCCAAAAGAATGCGAAAAAGCACCTGTCGGGAAACCCGAATCCGCTAATTGTAAGAGCGGGAGTATACACCCTTTCACCAGAGTCCATCTCCTTGTCGTGAACCACTCAGATCCGCTTTACATAGCCAGTATTAAAATAAAAAATAACGTTGTGTCAGAGGCAATTGCACTGCTGGCTCACAAGTAACGAGTTCCTGATTAACCCGCACCTCATACGTTTCCGGATTCACCTCAATCTCTGGCAATGCGTGATTATGGATCATGTCGCGCTTCCCTATCGTTCGGCAGTTTTTTACTGGGAATACCGTCTTCTCTAGCCCTAATTGCAAATGTACCCCTTGTTCAATCGCTGCTTGCGACAAAAAAGTGAGCGAAGAACGTGGAACAGCTTTACCAAACGCACCGAACATTGGACGGTATCGCTGTGGTTGCGGCGTAGGAATTGACGCATTTGGATCACCCATGACAGCGTGCGCAATCATCCCACCTTTTAACACCATCTCTGGCTTTACACCAAAAAAATCTGGTTTCCACAAAACAAGATCCGCCCATTTACCCGGTTCAATCGACCCCACATAATCAGCAATGCCATGAGCGAGTGCTGGATTAATCGTGTATTTCGCTAGATATCGCTTGACGCGATAATTGTCATTTGAAGCAGTATCTTCTGGTAACCGCCCGCGTTGCACTTTCATTTTATGAGCCGTTTGCCAGGTGCGTAGGATCACCTCGCCTACTCGTCCCATGGCTTGTGAATCGGAACTGATCATGCTAATCACGCCTAAATCATGCAAAACATCTTCAGCGGCAATCGTTTCGGGCCGAATGCGCGAATCTGCAAAGGCCACATCCTCAGGAATGCGACTATCCAAGTGATGACAGACCATCAACATGTCAAGATGCTCTTCGATCGTATTGACTGTAAAAGGCCGTGTAGGATTCGTCGAAGAGGGTAGAATATTTGGTTCTCCAGCCAAGCGAATAATATCTGGTGCATGCCCCCCACCAGCGCCCTCAGTATGGTAGGTATGAATAACCCGTCCACCGATCGCTTCGCGTGTATCCTCAACAAATCCAGCTTCATTTAACGTGTCTGTATGAATAGCGACTTGTACATCATAAGCGTCAGCCACTTTCAGACAAGCATCGATTGCAGCAGGCGTCGTCCCCCAATCTTCATGCAACTTTAGGCCAATGGCACCAGCTTGAATCTGTTCAACCAACACTTCTTGTTCAGATGCATTCCCTTTTCCAAGAAAACCGAGATTTACAGGAAAGGCCTCTGCAGATTCTAACATGCGCCAAATATAAAAAGCGCCTGGCGTACAAGTCGTCGCATTTGTCCCCGTAGCTGGCCCCGTTCCGCCCCCGATCATTGTCGTAATCCCTGAGCTGATCGCCGCTTCGATCTGTTGTGGACTAATAAAATGAATGTGCGCATCAATCCCGCCCGCAGTCACAAGCAGACCTTCGCCTGCGATGATTTCCGTCCCAGCTCCGATCACAAGTTGCGGATCTACTCGATCCATCGTATCGGGATTGCCTGCTTTGCCAATGGCGACAATTCTCCCATCTCGCACACCAATATCTGCCTTTACAATCCCCCAATGATCGATGATCAGTGCATTTGTAATGATCAGGTCGGGTGTCCCTTGAGCACGCGTAGCATGAGAGGACTGTCCCATGCCATCGCGCACCACTTTGCCACCACCGAACTTACACTCATCTCCATATACCGTAAAATCCTGCTCTACCTCAATCCACAAATCTGTATCTGCTAATCGCACACGATCTCCCACTGTAGGGCCGTACATAGCTACATACGATGCCCGCGGCAACTCTACGCCCGCTTGAATCGAAGCCTCAAGGTGAGCTACTTCATCCCCGATTGCGCCATTTGTCATGCCACGGTGCCCTTTTATCACCTGCCGCCCGCCAAATGCAACAAGTGTCACGGGTTTCTCTTCGCCGGGCTCAAATCGAACTGCAGTTCCGGATGGAATATTCAAACGCATTCCGCGCGCTTTTGCTCGATCAAATTTAAGTTGGGGATTCACTTCATAAAAATGGTAATGAGATCCAACTTGAACTGGGCGGTCTCCCGTATTCACCACATGTACTGTCACGATTTTTCGCCCTTGATTGATTAACACTGGCTCTGCTCGCAATTCATAAGCCCCTGGCTTCATTATTCTGCCCGCCTCCGATCTGCTTTGTGCTAGAGCCTAGGCCGAATAGGCTGGTGTACTGTTACAAGTTTTGTCCCATCTGGAAATGTCGCTTCTACTTGCACCTCTTCAATCATTTCAGCCACTCCGTCAAGTACATCTTGCTCGTCTAAAATGGTTGCCCCATACTCCATCAACTCCGCGACTGTTTTCCCATCGCGCGCTCCTTCTAAAATTTCATAAGAAATAAGCGCAACCGCCTCAGGGTAATTTAACTTCAGTCCACGCTGTTGGCGGCGTCGACTCAAATCTGCTGCCACAACTAACAGGAGCTTTTCTTGTTCACGATCCGTTAAGTGCATCTGACGTTAGACTCCTTTACCAAATGACTATGTCATCATCTATTACAAGAATTACAGGAATCTTGTGATAACTATACGCAATCCCTCTTTTTGCGTCAAGTTATATCACATTTGAAACGGCTTCTGATCATGCACAGGCTTAGGATCCAGAAGCGCTACCAGGCGCATTGACCGGGTTCAGTTGTTAACCTATACTAACAACTAGACTTAGTTCCTGCCACCTACTGTCATGAAGAGATCATCACTTCATCTTTCCTATGTAGTTTGCAAACTAAGAATCTAGGAACGAGGAAAAGCTGCACATTAGAGGGGTACACGCATGTCAAATTACGAAAATTCTTTTCCAGAAACAAAAAGGCGTCTACACGCCTTGCGCCAATGGCTGCTGTGGGTTGGCGCATTGGGTCCAGGCATTATGGTTATGTTAGCCGACACAGATGCTGGCAGCGTCATCACTGCTGCCCAATCTGGCGCACAGTGGGGATTTCGGATGATCCTCCCGCAGATCATTCTGATACCCATGCTTTATGTCATTCAGGAAATCACAGTCCGTCTGGGGATTTTAACGAAAAAAGGCCATGGAGAATTAATCCGCGAACACTTCGGAATGAAGTGGGCTTTGCTCTCTGTAAGTACACTTTTTATATCATCTGTCGGTGCATTAATTACCGAGTTTAGTGGAATTGCTGGCGTAGGTCAACTATTTGGCGTTCCTCCTTTTGCGAGTGTTGGTTTAGTGACCGTGTTACTCATTGTCTTGGGCCTGTCTGGGAGCTATCGCCGCATTGAACGCATCGGAATCGCAGTAGGACTGTTTGAGTTGTTTTTTATTGTAGCGGCTTTTTTGGCACATCCAAACCCGCATCAAATTTTCACTGGACTTGCATCACTGCCCCTGCAAAACCACAATTATCTCTATTTGTTAGCCGCCAATGTGGGAGCTGTGATTATGCCATGGATGATCTTTTATCAACAAGGCGCTGTCATCGATAAGAAGATACAGGATCATCAACTAAAACTTGCCCGTTGGGATACGTTTGGCGGATCCGTTTTGACCCAGTTCCTTATGATCGCAGTTGTCATCACGACAGCAGCTACCATTGGGCAGAACCACCCCAATCAACCTTTAAACGATGTTCCGCAAATCGCCCAAGCACTTACACCAGCGCTTGGCGCACAAGCCGCTAAAATTGTTTTTGGACTTGGGATGGTCGGTGCAAGTTTTATTGCTGCACTTGTTGTATCCATCGCTGGCGCTTGGGGGATTGGAGAAGCTTTTCGACTCAATCACAGCCTAAATCACAAAGCATCGGAAGCCAAAGGGTTTTATCTCATCTTTTCGCTTGCGCATATTTTGGGTGCTATCTTCGTTCTCTTTAGTTCAAATCTTGTTGTTTTAGCTGTCGACGTCGAAATCATGAATGCGATGCTCTTGCCTATTGTACTCGGATTTTTACTCGTTCTTGAAGCAAAGACGCTCCCTAAAGAATGGAGAATGCGCGGACCCTATAAATGGACAGTATGGGGTGTTTCTTCTCTCGTGATCTTATTTGGACTCTACATGACCTTTATCTCTCTATAAAGACTGAAGGTGTGCCATGATTTGACGCGCCAGACGATCTCCGATCCCAGCCTTGCGAAATTCTTCGAGCGAGGCGTTTTTCATTTCTGCAAGCGATCCGAAGTGTCGTAACAGTTGTTTGCGACGCGCTTCACCAATTCCCGGTATTTCATCAAGTAAGCTATGCAAGGCATTTTTTTGTCGAGTTCCCCGATGGAAAGTAATCGCAAAGCGATGAACTTCATCTTGAATGCGTTGCAACAAATGAAAAGCTGGTGACGCATGATCTAAAGAAAGAGGCTCTACTTCTTCCCCCAAAAACACCTGATGACTGCGATGTCGATCGTCTTTTGCCAATCCACAAACTGGTATATCGAGCGCGAGTTCGTTCTCGAGAACATCAATTGCAGCAGCGATTTGTCCTTTCCCACCATCTACCATAATCAGATCAGGAAGAGACAAATGTTCCTTTAAAACACGTGTATACCGCCTGCGGATCACCTCACGCATCGATGAATAATCATCGGGCCCCACCACTGTTTTAATCTTAAATTTGCGATATTCACTACGAGCTGGCTGACCATCGATAAAAACGACCATTGCGGCAACTGGGTCAGTCCCTTGTGTGTTCGAGTTGTCAAACGCCTCGATGCGCCGAAGTTGCGCAAGTCCAAATGCATCTGCCAATTCCTGCATGGCGCTGACTGTACGACGCTCGTCACGCTCCATCAATCGCAGTTTTTCCTCAAGTGCAATGCGAGCATTGCGTGCAGCGAGTTCGACAAGTTCATATTTTTTCCCCCGCTTTGGCTGTAAGATCCTTGCTCCTAGAAACTCCTGCAATCCCTCGACATCAACATCCTGAGGTAGCCAAATCTCTTTTGGAACATCCGGATTATCAAAATAAAACTGTGCGATATAAGATGCGATATCTTCGGCCTCCGTACCGTGATGACGAAATACCGCCGCACTGCGCTCGATCATCTTACCTTGACGCATAATAAATACCTGGATACTGAGATATCCTTTCTCTGCATAAGCACCAAACACGTCTCGATCCATGTGATCTGAGAGGGTAACTTTTTGCGATTCCATCACCCGCTCTATCTGCGCAATTAAATCCCGCAATTCTGCAGCGCGCTCAAAGTGTAACGCCTCGGCCTCAACCTGCATTTTCTGTTGTAATTCAGCCGCAATTTTTTCATAGCCACCACTTAAAAAATCCGTGATTTCTTTCACGATAGATTGATACGTCTTTTCTGACACTGCAAATTCACACGGAGCTAAGCATTGTCCAATGTGATAATAAAGACACACTTTGGGTTTCAGTTTTTTACACTTGCGCAATGGGTATAGGCGGTCCAGTAGTTTTTTCGTTTCAGCTGCTGCACCCCCGCTTGGATACGGACCGAAATATGCGGCTTTGTCCTTCTGTACTTTTCTCACGATTTCTAAGCGCGGATGTTCTTCTTTGGTAATTTTAATGTACGGGTAGGTCTTATCATCCCGCAGCATAATATTATAATGGGGGTTATAGTGTTTTATCAGATTGCATTCTAAAACGAGTGCTTCTGCTACTGTATCTGTAACAATATACTCGAAATCAGCGATGTGACTGACAAGCAACTGGGTTTTCCCGTCGTGACTCCCAGTAAAATAAGACCGGACACGATTTTTTAAGACTTTCGCTTTCCCAACATAAATCACAGAACCGCGCTCATCCTTCATCAGATAGCATCCTGGTTTCTCTGGTAACAACGTTAATTTAGCTCGTAAATCTTCCCATGTCATCCTCAAAACATCATCATTCCTTATATCAAACGCTCCGCGCAAAGCGTTGTGTGACCGATCAATCGGACACTTTAGTCACAATCATTTTGCCATCCTCTACTCGATTTACGCGAATCCACTGTCCTACTTCAATTGTATCGCTACCCCCTAAGGTCACAGGCCAGATTTCACTACCAACGCGGACATACCCAGTTCGATAGGAAATCAGCGGCGTGATAGCGATCCCCTTTGCTCCGACTACTTGCGCAAAAAGAACGTTTGCCGAACGTCGGTTCAACTTGCGTCGCCACAGTTCATAAAAGAAACCGACCACTGCAATCCCTGCGAGCACGATCATCCCCAAAAGTGAAAAGCGGTCTTCTGTCATCACTTCCGAACCTCCTTCAATCCCCACTCTTGTCTATTGTTTTTGCTATATCTGGGCATCCTATACCTAAAGCGGGTTGCAAAGTGACTGATAAGGATGAGGAGGTAGAAACGATGGCTCGTCTAAAACGCGAAGACCAACATGCGGATCTTACAAACGAATTACATTACATCCGAAATACATGGCAAACAATCCAAAACGAAGAGTTTCCTGAAGGACCTTACGGTGCTTCCCTCTTTCCCTTTGACAAACCAGGAAAGGTCACCCCTTGGGAATCAAATCAACAAGTAACTTCCGCTTTTAAAGATGAAAACCCCGTGTTTTCTGATGGCCAAGTCCCCCCACCAGGAGATGAACCCAGAGGAAATCAATTGGAAGAATAAGCGCCAGATCTTACTCTTGCCGGGAGCAGACGAAACTCCTGGCAAGAGAGCGGACTAGGCATCGGCAATCTTTCATTCACAGCTTACGCGTCAGCCTTTTGAGCTAATTTTGCCTTTAATGCAGCGAGTTCGTCTTCAACATCGCGATCTCCAAGCTGCTTTAACTCATCGTCAAGTGATGGTTTACCGCGTCGCAATTCTTCACTCGCTTGCGCTTGCGCCTCCATTTGATTTACCCGCTCCTCCATCCGCGAAAAACCCCGTGCAGCACTATCTGATGAAAAACTCCCCAAAGCGTCGTTTACTTGTTTTTGTACTTTCGCCGCATCCGCCCTAGCAACAAGTAGTTCTCGCTTACTTTTCATCTTTTGATACTCCGTCTTCATCTCGTCAAGCTTTGCTTTTAAGTTCTCAGACAGAGCCTTTGCTTTCTCATACTCTGCAGACAATTGATCAGCCTTTTCCTGTTGCTCCTTTTTGTCGAGAAGGGCCTTGCGCGCTAAATCCTCATGGCCTAGTTCAAGCGCCTTCACCGCTTGTTCTTGTCGTTTATTGACTAGATCAAGTGCTTCATCGCGCTGTTCTAAAAAGCGCTTTTCTACGGCAATTTGTTTGGCTACAGCCGTTTGCGCATCACGAATGTCATCTTCCATATCCCGCAAAAATTGATTAACCATCTTCACGGGATCCTCTGCTTTATCCAACAGATCATTCACCGTCGCAGCTGTAATGTCACGAATCCGCTTAAATAATGCCATATCTCTTCAAACCTCCTTAAATGTCGTCCCCGCAAGGGGGGACCGTGTAGTTCTGTAAAGTTGCAACAAATGTTCACTTTCTTTATACTCTGCCTACAGTACCGAGATACACAGACTCCTCACCGTTTGACAAAAGTAGTTTCGCTGCTTCTTTATGGAGCCTCAGATGCTCCCCGTATAAGGCGCGAATAGACGGCGAAACAGAGATCAAAAGTCCTTCCTCTTTCCAGTATACATCACCCTCACTACTCTTTGCGCAAGCGATCCTCGCTTGTTCTGACTGACCTCATCCCGCCTCAAGAGGTACAGTAAACAGGCGCAATTCATGAAATGACAATAGATACCTCCTTGTTTCTCGGTCCATCGCAATCTCTACGATCGTCTCTTCACTCCTAAAACCACTCAGGATATGTTAAACTGTCCTTTAGGTATTGCCATCCTTTACACAGACTTCATGGAGGTCCTACATGTTATTTTATCCTATACTCGCTGTTCATCTAGTCGCCGTGATCGCAAAGATCAGCGTCTTTTTTACCATCCCAAAACTTCGCGATGTACAAAGTGTTCAAAAATTTGTTCAACGCTATCAGACCATTGATCGCATTTCTAATTATACCATGTGGATTACGGGTGGTCTGCTCCTGTTTGTCACATCGTGGCGGCTACTTCTGCAAATGTGGCTACTCGTCTCCATGTTGCTCTATATTCTTGTGTTCCTACTGATTCGCGGCATTGTCTTTCGACGTTTGCGCATCATTGCTGACAGCAAAAAACTCTACGCGCGCGATGAACTAAAGTTACTGCGCACTGAAAGCTATTGCGTCATGGCTGCGGCTCTCGCTTTACTTGGTGGGATCGGCTATCTCATGGTAAACAAACCGTGGGCGTAGCCTGCTTCGTTGCATCAATTCTTTCTATATATTAGATTGAAACTTTCACGATGGACGTTAAAAAGGGCAGTCATCACGTGACTGCCCTGACTATTTCTGCTCTAGCGCCCTAACAAAACTGCTTCTCTCTGCATTTTTTTCGTTAGTTGGTAACCGTTTCTGGCTCGGGAATCATGCGCCCTTCGCGCAATGCAGCCATGAATGCTTCAAATTCCGCAAAATTCATCTGCTGCTTAGCGTCAGATAATGCCACGGTAGGCTCAGGGTGCACTTCCACCATGACGCCATCTGCTCCAACAGCAAGTGCTGCTTTGGCGACAGGCGTCATAATATCCTTACGACCTGTCGAATGTGTCACATCCACTAAAACAGGCAAATGCGTCTCTTGTTTGAGAATTGGAACAGCTGAGATGTCCAACGTATTGCGAGTCGCTTTTTCATACGTGCGAATTCCACGCTCACAAAGAACAATCTTCTCGTTACCACGCGAAGCAATATACTCCGCAGCATAGATTAACTCTTCGATCGTGGCCGACAGTCCACGCTTTAACAACACGGGTACCCTTGTGCTTCCCACTGCTTTTAACAGCTCAAAATTTTGCATGTTACGTGCGCCCACTTGAATCATGTCGACATACTGAATCGCCATCTCCACATCACTTGGGCTTACAATTTCAGAAACAACTGCCATTCCATACTTTTGTCCAATTTGTTTTAACATCCGTAGCCCAGGTTCGCCCAATCCCTGAAAATCATAAGGAGACGTCCGCGGTTTAAAAGCACCTCCGCGCATGATCACAATTCCCTGCGATTGTAATTCTGCCCCGACTTTCTCCATTTGTTCCGGAGTTTCAACAGAACAGGGACCAGCCACCACAACCGGTTTGCCACCGCCAATTTCCACGCCTTTTACAGTTACCACTGTATCAACTTGCGTTCGCATACGGCTGACTAGAAGTTTTCTCTGCTCTTCTTGCAAACCTAAAGAAACTTGGAAGATTTGCTTAAACAGATGGCGAATCGCTCCATCTGAGAACGGACCTGGATTTTGTGCAACCAAGCGATCCAGCTGCTCTTTTTCCCGTTCTGGATCAAAGGTCAACATGCCGCGTGCGTGTTTAATCTGTCCAATACGTTGCACAATATCTGCCCTGCGACTTAAAAGCGCCAAGAGTTCATCATTAATCTCATCAAGTTCATTGCGTAATTCTTTCAGTCTATCCTCAGCCATCTCCAACTCTCCCTCTCTATCTTTCGATCCATCTCTTTTTATTTTTTATGCGCGTAATACTTGAGCCAACGCAGCCAAACAACGCTCATTTTCAGCTTCCGTACCAATGCTGATGCGCACGTACTCCTGCAATCCAGGAAAACCAGCACGCACAATCACGCCATAGCGTTCTAACGCCTCAAAGACACGCATTCCGTCACCGACTTGCGCCAACAAGAAATTTCCTTGAGTTGTAATATATGGAATTCCAAGTTCTTTAAGCCCCTTGTAAAATTGCAAACGCCCCGATTGATTTGCTGCTCGACACGCCTCTACATGTTCGTGATCTTGCAATGCTGCAGCTGCACCGACTTGAGCCACAGCGTTTACATTAAACGGCTCACGAACTTGGTGTAAAAAACGAATCAACCCAGGATCGCCAAGTGCATAACCTAATCGCAATCCAGCCAATCCATACATTTTCGAAAATGTCCGCAATGACAACACTGGTTTCCCCTCAGAAATAAATTCTAAAGAGTGCAACGGATCAGGGCTATCCACGTACTCAAGGTACGCCTCATCGAGAATGACCACCAAATCTTCTGGAATTTCCTCCAAAAAACTCTTTACTTGCGTGTGCGTTGTCCAGGTCCCAGTTGGATTGTTTGGGGAACAGACATAAATCAACTTCGTGCGCTTTGTGATACGCGCTTTCATCGCCTCAAAGTCATACTGAAAATCTGCTGTGAGCGGTACAGAAACGACTTTTGCCCCCATAACCTGCGCACCAAAATTATACTGAGCAAATGACGGAAAGGGAACGATTACTTCATCGTCAGGCTGCAAAAATGTTTCAGCTATCATTTTAATAATCTCGTCAGAGCCATTTCCCACAAAGACGTGCTCAGGCGTTAGTTGCACGTGCTTTGCAATCGCTTCACGGACGTCAACAGCTGCTCCATCTGGATAGCGATTGAGCTCAGACAAGAGTTGTTGAATCGCTGCGATCGCTTTTTTAGAGGGACCAAGCGGATTTTCATTTGAAGCGAGTTTCACAACGTCATGTAGTCCAAATTCTTTTTGCACTTCTGCAATTGTTCTTCCCGGCACATACGGTTTAATCTCGTGAAGATTCGGTCGTACAAGAGGGCGAACACGTTCAGCAAGCGGCACTGCTTCAGAGAGTTTTTGCTGATCTCCCATCGAAGCGCAAACCTCCCTTCTCACACAGGTTTTTGATACAATGTATCACAGTCTAGAACTCCCGCAAAGACCAAAATCACAAGAGAACCTTGTGAATTGAGCAAATTTTATTTTAGGAGGCCAAATTATGCGCGTGCACTATTCCGACATCGAAGCTGCAGCCACCCGCCTCGCGGCCGTCATTGACAATACTCCGCTCGACCGTTCGCAAACTTATAGCCTACTGAGCCACAACAAAATTTATCTCAAACTAGAAAACATGCAGCGAACTGGATCTTTTAAAATTAGAGGAGCCTATAATAAACTTGCTCTTCTCAGTGAGCAAGAACGCAGTCGCGGGGTCATCGCGGCCTCGGCTGGGAATCACGCCCAAGGTGTCGCTTATGCTGCGCGCGAGCTTGGCATTCCATGCACGATTGTCATGCCAAAAACTGCTTCCCTGTCAAAAGTTGAGGCAACGCGGCGATATGGGGCTGCTATTGTTTTACACGGACAAAATTATGATGATGCCTATGCGAAAGCAAAGCAACTTCAAGAAGCCACAGGCCTCACCTTTGTTCATGCCTTTGATGACCCAGACGTCATCGCTGGACAAGGTACAATTGGTCTTGAGTTGTTGCGACAGAATCCCAATCTCGATGCGATTGTAGTTCCAGTTGGCGGCGGTGGGCTCATATCAGGCATAGCCATTGCAGCAAAAACGATAAAGCCTCAGATTAAGATATACGGCGTTGAGGCTTCCGGTGCAGCGTGTTTTCGTCGTTCACTTGATACAGGTGACATCACAACGCTAGAAGCCGTTTCAACAATTGCTGATGGCATTGCCGTAAAGCGGCCTGGGAATTTAACATGGGACGCAGTAAAGAACTTAGTCGACGATGTGTTTGTCGTCGATGATGAGGGAATCGCGCGTACGATGGTCATGCTCATGGAACGCTCAAAAGTCGTTTCTGAAGGCGCCAGCGCGTCTGCCCTTGCTGCTGTTCTCACAGGACACCTACCTTTCACTGAGAAAGAAGTCGCCGTTGTGATTTCAGGTGGCAATGTCGACATGATGTTGCTCTCGCGAATCATCGAGCACGGTCTCGTCGCAGCTGGCAGGCATGCGCGTTTTGTCACGACACTTCCCGATCGCCCAGGCTCACTTGCGAATCTCGTTGCGGCCGTCGCCGACGTTGGTGCAAACATTGTATCGATCGAGCATCATCGTTTAAGTCAATCCCTCGTTCTTGGACAAGTGGAAGTCGATCTCGCCGTAGAAACCCGCAATGAAGAACATATTGAAGAATTGCGACAACGCTTTTTAAGTTTAGGCTACAGTTTTCAAATGAAATGATCCAAAAGCAATCCAATTGCCAAAAAGGAAGAAGGAAAAGGAATGAAACGCCGCGATAAAGAACAAACACGCCAGCGAATTTTAGAAGCGGCCGTCGAATTGTTTTCTGAAAAAGGTTACAACGATACCCAAGTTGACGACATTGCGCGCGAATCAGAAACCTCAAAAGGAGCTTTTTATTTTCATTTTCCCAGCAAAAAAGCAATTTTTGAAGCAATGCTGCAAACATTAGTCCATCGCATTGTGCGCGATGTTGACGAAGCGATTGACGTTCGCCAAGGCGCTGTAGGCAAAATTGAAGGCGCCTTGCAAACGGTGCTAAAAACTTTTTCACGCCATGAAAAAGCTACACGCCTGCTGTTTGTCGAAGCCACGGGTCTTGGGCGAACGTTTGACCGCCAAGTCTTAGCAGCACATCGCGCATTTGCTGGACTTATTGCAAAACATTTACAACAAGCCGTTGATGACGGCTCCATCCAGCCGATCGATGTTCATCTAACTGCCTACGCATGGCTTGGCGCCATTCACGAAGTTTTGATGATGACACTGCTTGAACCCGAATCACAACCACTAGACAGTTTGGTCGATCCACTCGTGCAGTTACTTGTGCGTTCACTCTCGCAAAACCAGACAGTCAAAGATCGCCAACTCCCAGAAGAACCCCCGCAACGATCATAGGAACATGAAACTCATACTAAATGAGCGGAGGTGATTTTTTATCACTAAACAAATGAAATAGAGTCCGTGCTACGCCTTCAGGTTGTGCTTCTTCAGAACGAGAAAGACCTCCAGAAAATACAAATTTCACTCCTTCCTCGACGGGAATGTCCAATATTTTCAAACGACTTTTGGGCACAAGCAGTGTCATCCCCGCCATTTGAAAACTGAGTGGAACAAATACTGCCACCTTCTCCTCTGCGGGTTGCCCGTCATCTCCTAACGCGAACGCTTCAAGCCCTTCTGAACGCGAAAGAAACCCGATCACTTCCACGTCAGACCCTGGAAGATGCAATAAGACGACTTTCTGAAACGCCTGTCTTTGCCCGACAAACGATTCCACTGTATCTTTGACAATTCCATATAAACTTTTTACAAATGGAACTCTTTTTAGCAGCATATCAACTGCTGTAAACAGAGTGCGACTAAACCAGTGCGTGGTAAGAGCACCTGCAATGGTGATCAGAATCACTGTCAACAGCAGCCCAAGCCCCGGGATATAGTGGTGATCGATCGTCGTAATTTGACTGCCTAATATATTATCAAAAAAATTGAATAATTGCACCACGACCCAAATGACAATGCCAATCGGAACGATAGTAATTACACCGTTTACAAAGTACTTCCTTAGCAACCGCATAGATACTCCTATCTGTGGTTTACGCCACGCGATTCATTTGGTAAACTAGTTCTATACTTATTATAAACATGTAGCTAGAATCAGGAAAGTATATACGGCAATTCCTATGAAAATCTGTGAAAAGATGAGCAGGTGAAATTTTGAAGATTGAACAAACGACAATTTCCACACGGTCGCGCCAGGATATACACCGTCAACCTATCGCAAACGATCATCAAAACTTCAATACATATTTGAAAAATCTAGAAAACAAGAAGAATCAGCCCCAAAATTACACAAATCCGACTTCATTTCCACAAGTAACGATCTCAAACAGGATGTCAATGAACCCGATTGCCGCACAGGAAGCAGCCATGTTGACAGAAGAACTATTGAATGCCCAGCTAGAAGCTGATTTTTCAGCCGCGCTCACTGGTCGCTCGCCTTCGCCTGCAAGTCTCGGGATGGCGCCACTTGCCGCTTCTCCTTCTCTACCACTCACTTCACTATCTCCCCAATCACTTTTGCTCTCAGCTGATTCCAGTCTGTCTGGGATCGCGTCGTCTAGTCCTTTCGATCCGATAAATGCTCAAGCGAGTTTCGAGACCCCTGTCGCAATCAGTAACAGTTTCCCTGTTGAATCAGCGACAGCAAATCAATCGCTCATTTTGCCGCTTATTAACACATTAGCACCTCGCTATGGTCTAGATCCAAAACTCGTTGCTGCAGTCGTACAGCAGGAATCCGGGTTTTCACCAACAGCAACCTCTCCGGCTGGGGCTATGGGGCTCATGCAACTCATGCCTAGCACTGCAAAGATGTTAAATGTCACCGCACCTTATGACCCGGTTGCTAACCTCGAGGGAGGCATGAAGTATTTAAGTGAGTTGCTCACCCGCTACCATGGTGACATCTCCCTCGCACTTGCAGCATATAATGCAGGCCCCGAAGCAGTGGATACCTATCAAGGAATTCCTCCTTATCCGCAAACTCAAGCGTATGTCTCAGATATTCTCGCAACCTTACATCGTGAGTTTGCCTAAAGTACGCTCTGCCCATCGCTCAAACTCAATTGAACAAGTTGTTCCTTTTTTGTATGTGACATCTGTTTAATGGCATTCTCTCGACGTAATGCCGTACTGCGATCAGGCACCTCTTCGACATAACACAGTTCTACAGGAAGGCGTGCGCGTGTATAGCGCGCACCTTTACCCGCTTGATGCATCAATACACGCCGCTGTACGTGAGTCGTCCAACCTGTATAGAAGCTGCCATCGGAACACCGCAACATGTAGACGAATGCCATCCCATCGCCCTCCTCATACAAAAAACAGGCGGTTTGGCACATCTTGCGCCAAACCGCCTGTTTTACCCGATTCTGCAAACCTATTCAGCGTCTGCCGCTTCCAAACATCCGTCCTCAAACTGAGAGTCTGTATCACCGCGCTCTTGCCTCTGTGCTTCAAGCAACTCTCTCACCACTCGGCGCAGAGGATCCTCAGGAACAAGCACTGTCGCAGGCCCAGTAATCTTACACTGACAAGCTAAGCGAAATCCTGCTGCAAGCCTATGTTCAGAGAGATGACGCAGTTCTACTTTCGTCGGTGTCTCTAACTCTGTTTTACTATCTACCTGCACCTTACAAGTCCCGCAGGTACCATGCCCGCCACACTTGTGCGTGAGTCCAACTTTCCCAATTCGCGCCGCCTCAAGAACTGTTTGACCGCGTTCTACCGCAATCTCTGCTCGTTGCGGTTGAAACCGAATCGCCACCTTATCACTCATCGATCATCCCTCTTTAAAGCAACCACTGCTTCATTGTATCATACAATGCCAAAGAGTGGACGGGGATGATCTTACAAAAGCGACTGCATTATTCTTCCTGTCCCTTTTTCTCATCCTCCGCCTCGCTCTCTTCATCTGCTACCTCTGGAGGATACACGTGAAGACGTGTAATGCGCAAATTATCGATCTCGGCGACAACAAATCGCGCACCTTCATACTCAACTTCTAATCCCACTTTAAGCGGACCCACTAATTGTGCGTAAACCCAGCCGCCGACTGTATCTACTTCCTCATCCGATAGCGAAAAGCCAAACAGCTCATTGACCTCTTCGATCAACATGCGTGCATCAACAGATAAATATCCATCCCGCTCTTCAATCGGCGGACGCTCTTCATCAAACTCATCCTGAATTTCACCAACCAGCTCTTCAATCACGTCCTCTAGACTGACCATTCCAGCCGTTCCACCATACTCATCGATGACAATGGCAAGACTAGAGCGCTCCTTTTGAAGAACTTTTAATACATCATCAATTCCCATCGCCTCTGGAACTGTTACCACTTTACGCGCTAGTGAGCGAATAGATCCTTCCCGATCAGGATGTTGCAATGCAAAACTAAATAGATCTTTACTGTGAATAATCCCGACGACATGATCTTTATCATCTTCACACAGTGGAAAGCGTGTATGACGCTCACGTTGAATTTCTTCCAAACACTCCTCAATCGTCTGATCCGTAAACAAAGTTACCATATCCGTGCGCGGTACCATAATTTCCCTTGCCACGCGATCAGCAAATGCAAATACATTGTTAAACAATTCCCGCTCCGTCTCATCAATCACGCCACTCTCGTGACTTTGTGTAACGAGCATGCGCAACTCTTCTTCAGAGTGAGCAAGTTCACTGGTGGTAGAAGTAATATGCGCCATACGTAAAACGTTTCGTGCAGTGGCGTTGAGCAGCCAAATTGCCGGGTACATCAGTTTATAAAATGCCTTGAGTGGAAGTGCCGATGCCATCAACCATGTTTCTGCACGTGAGATCGCCAAAGATTTTGGCGCGAGTTCGCCAAAAACAATCTGCAAAAACGTCACTAACAAAAATGCGATGACAGCAGCGACAAATCCGAGCACGCGAGGCGAAACCCCATGAATCTGCCCAAAAACCGCAATCAACAACGGAGTAATCGAGCGTTGTGCTGTCCAGCCTAAGCCAAGGGACGCCAAAGTGATCCCAAGTTGCGTCGCCGATAAATAGGCGTCAATCTTAGAGATTACATCCATGGCATGCTTCGCAATCTTGCTGCCTTGTTGCACATATTGTTCAATGCGTGTGCGGCGTGATCGGACAATTGCAAACTCTGCCGCAACAAAATAGCCATTTATGGCAATTAAAACAAAAGCCCAAAGTAAATCAACGAATTCATTCGTGGTTATTCCCACACACTCCCCGTTCTTGCTCCCTTTTTCACTCCCATAGCCCCTGGGCCATAAGATGCAAGGATCACGACGGGAATTCACCTCCGACTAGATCGCCACATTAATAATGAGGACACAATTGCAACTTAGTATAACACATGGCCCGCAAATGAGTCATTTTTCCATGAACGAAATTGGATATGCTATAATAATACGCGACTTTCATGTACAAATTCTAATTTTCCACGCGATAAGGAGGCCATCTTTTGTCTAACTCACCACTAGTTGTCGAGGCATTTATTGAAATCCCCACAGGCAGTCAAAACAAATATGAATATGATAAAGAAGCCGGCGTCTTTCGGTTAGATCGCGTTTTATATTCGCCCTTCCACTACCCTACGGAGTACGGTTATATCGCTAACACCTTAGCAGAAGATGGGGATCCACTGGACATCTTAGTATTGACTAGTTTCCCAACTTTCCCGGGCTGTGTGATTGAAAGTCGCGTCATCGGCGTGTTGATCATGGCGGACGATAAAGGACAAGACGAAAAATTACTAGGAGTCCCAACACAAGACCCGCGCTTTGCACACGTTCAATCGCTCGCTGATGTACCTCCCCACACCTTAAAAGAAATCTCTCACTTCTTCCAGGTATATAAAGATCTGGAGAATAAAAAAGTGACAATCAAGGGCTGGGAAGACATCGAATCCGCCACTCGTATACTCAATGAAAGCAAGGCACGTTTTCAGAAATAGCCTTTCAAGCCCTAAGTCACAAAAAGCGTCCATCGGGCAAGACTCGACGATGGACGCGCAACTTTCAGACAAGCAATTTTATGAGTTCTTCTTTAACTGATCTGCTAGTTGTTCACGTAATTCACGTCGCACGATTTTTCCTGTCATATTTTTCGGGAGTTCATCCATAAATAAGATTTTCGTCGGTTGCTTGTATTTCGCCAGTCGAGTTTCGCAAAAATGCCGAATCTTCTCCTCTGTCACGGATTCGTTTTTACGAACAATGCAAGCGACTACTTCTTCCCCGTAATCGGGATTCGGCATTCCTACAACAGCAACCTCAAGAACACCCTCATAGGTGAATAACACTTCTTCCACTTCACGCGGATAGACATTGAATCCACCGACGAGGATCATATCCTTCTTGCGATCTACGATGTAAAAGTACCCATCTTCATCCATCCGCGCCATATCACCTGTGTGCAGCCAGCCATTGCGCAAGGCAGTTTCCGTTTCTTTGGGAAGCCCGAGATATCCCTTCATTACGTTCGGCCCACGGACTACAAGTTCGCCCACTTCTCCTACAGGAACTTCTTCATCAAATTCATTTACGACTTTTTGATCAACCATAGGTAGTGAGACGCCAATCGATCCCACTTTACGCGGGCGTCCGTCAACGGGTGCAAAAGCAGTAATCGGTGACGCTTCTGACAGCCCATACCCTTCCAGAACTGTGACAGAAAAGCGCTTTTCAAACGCTTCAAGCACAGCAACTGGCATTGCTGCCCCTCCGGAAATACAGTAACGCAGTGAATGGAAGTCAACCACTCGATCTCCTGCCGCTTGTAAAATAAAATTATACATTGTAGGCACACCTGCAAAAATAGTAGCTTTGGTTTCTTCAATCACGGTGATCACTTCTTTGGGGCTAAAGCGTGGGAGGATGATCAATTCTGCCGCGCGGAAAATTCCCGCGTTAACACAGACGGTTAAGCTAAATACATGGAACATGGGAAGGACAGTGACGATTCGATCGGAACCAGAGAAGCCCAGGTAAACACCTGCCATCATGGCGTTTGAACTTAAATTCCGATGTGTCAACATCGCTCCTTTAGGTTTCCCTGTTGTGCCTGACGTATAAAGCACAACCGCCAGATCTTCTACTGTCAGATCTTCCGCTACCTTTGTAAGCGGGTTATGTTCCAGAACAGATTCATAAGAAATAAGCGAATCTGGCAAAGTTTCCTCTGAATCCCCCGCGACAATCAAGCGGACACCTGGTAATGCCTGCAGGACCATCGGTGCAATCGGAGCCATCTGTACCGGTGCGACAATCATCTTCACTGCGCTGTCTTTTAACATATAAAGCAATTCATTTGGAGTATAGAGAGGATTTAGCGGCACAACAAACATGCCTATGGCTAGTGCGGCATGATACATTTCTAAGAAAGCATCACTGTTAGGCAAAATGATGGCCATCCCATCACCCTTGCGAAATCCTGATTCGTACAAAAAGCCACTGATCCGAAGAACACGCGCATACAATTCTTTGTACGTGACGCGCTTGCCAAGATAAGAGTAAGCATAATCATCCCCGTGATCGCGTGCACTCATTCGCAAATGCTCATCTAACCGAACAAACTCATCCACTACCGATCCCACCTCTCACATGAACTGGCAGGAGCGCGCAGATTTACACGGCGCTCATGTACGACCCGTCTACTGCCTCTCAATGAAATATACACAAACCTATCGATGGGAAAAATTAGGTTTTCGCTTTTCAATGAATGCCTGGATTCCCTCTGCAGCATCATTCGTTTGAAATGCAGCGTCAAATCGCTTAGCTTCCACTTCCACAGCTTGAGTGAGAGGCAACACTGCACCATCATCAATCGTTTGCTTTAACAAGGACAACGTCGCGAGACTGCGCGAGGCAATCAGTTGTGCCAATTCTTTGGCGGCCTGTAATGACTCGCCTTTTGGCACAACTCGATTGACAAGACCAATCTGCGCTGCCGTGTGTGCGTCAATTGGCTCTCCCGTAAACATGATTTCTTTTGCCCGCGCTTCACCAATCAACCGCGGCAAACGCTGTGTTCCTCCAGCTCCTGGGAAAATGCCGAGCTTAATTTCAGGAAGTCCTAGTATCGAGCCTTCGTCACAAATGCGCATGTCACAGGTGAGAGCTAATTCCAACCCCCCACCAAGTGTAAACCCGTGCAGCGCAGCAATCGTAGGCTTAGGAAAATAATCGATAAAATTCATCGTCTCATGAAGACGTTCTGCCATCTCAAGTGCCACTCCAGGTTGTCCAAGCGCCTCAGGAAATTCTTTAATGTCTGCTCCCGCCATGAAAGCGCGTTCACCATCGCCAGTCAAGACCACAACCCGCACATTTGCATCTTCTTTTAACTCCCGAAATCGATGCAGCAACGCCTCAGTCACCGCTTTGCTTAACACGTTCATCGGGGGGTTTACAATCGTTACAATCGCAATTCCAGCTTCTTTTTCAACACGTACAAGCTCTGCCAACGGACATCCTCCTTTGACTGATCAGTCAATCATTTTAATTGTAACACAATGTTACTATTTTCGCTTCCATTTCTCAATGATAAATCGGATTCCGGCGATCAGAAAAAGCAATCCGGCCACTCCATCAAACCCGACTTCCACACCGTGAGAATGAACTTGACTCCCTATAATACGCCCAATTTCCAACAATAAAATCGCGATTGAAGCTACCATCCAATTTTTAATTCCCCGCTCCATCGAGGCACCTTCCCTTACTAAAATCGCCGCGCGGGGTAACTGAGACATCTTGTTACAATGATCTCAAGACAAACAGACGCTGCATATCAACCGTCATTCTTCGCCAATCTTTATGTGAACCCCCACATCTGGTCATGTGTTAGTATACCATTCCCTTTGGCCAAATGAACATGTAGGTTTGCGTTCTCGCCCGTCCAAAAGCGTATTTTTCCCCGTTTTCCGCTGCAGCTAAGAAGAAACATATCCAAAACAGTGGTATACTTAGCGTGGATTTTCAAGCCGAGTGATCAATAGAACAAGGAGGTCGTCATCACATGGCAGCACCAGCACCACATTCCATTGTTTGCCCACAATGCGGAGGAAAACTATTTCGCGAAGAAAAAATCGTAGAACTTAACGCAAGCGTGATGGTTACACGTGGAATGTCCATTCCTGCACAAGTAAACGCTGTCTCCTACCAGTATGCCTGTATAGGTTGTAATCACATCTTGGATGAACAGTTTACCCATGGTCATGTCGACGTAAAGTAACTTATGGGAAATTGCTAAGAGGAGAAACCCATAAAGATATGGCACAGGGATAAAGCCGGAATGTTATGGATCTCCCCTCTTAGCTACTGCTCCTAATCTTTTGCAGACGAATCTTTAAAAAAGTGTCTGTGCTCGTGCCAAATGCTCTTTTGTTTGCGTTACTAGTTCCTCTATTAAATCAGCCGCAGTGGGTAACTCTTCAATCATCCCAACACCTTGGCCGCAATTTACCCAACCTTCATCCATCTGACCCAAAATAGCAGCCGTTTTGTTTTTCGTTCCTGAAACATAAGGTGCAAGGGTCTCCCATGTAGGGTGAGTCGCTTCAATTTCGAGAATTTGTTCGACAAAGGGACTTTTTAACACGCGCGTCACACGCCCCATGCTGCGTTCTATAATGGTCGTATCTGCACTCTTTCGCAACAGCAACTCTCGCTTGTAATTTTCATGCGCTTCACACTCTTGTGTCGCGACAAAGCGTGTACCTAACTGCACACCTTTTGCGCCAAGTAATAAAGCCGCCGCAATCCCTGTGCCATTAACGATGCCCCCAGCCGCTACTACAGGAATGGAAACTGCTCGCACCACCTGTGGAATCAGCGTAAAAGTTGTCAGTTCCGCTGGTCCATTATGTCCACCCGCCTCATATCCTTCTGCCACAAGCAGGTCTGCACCAGCTTGTTCTGCCTTCACAGCCTGTTCAGGCGTTGAAACGACGACCATTACTTTTAACCCAAGTTGTTGAAAATGTGGAATTAACGGTCGCGGATTTCCTGCAGATAAACTGATCGCACGCAAAACTGGCGCATATTCTGTGATCAAATGAACATACTCACTCATGTCGCGATGTTCACTAAGGGGCAGATTAATCCCAAATGGGCGTCCATCGGCACGCTTTTTAGCCTCTTCAATTTGCTCCCGAACTTGCGCAATGCTTCGTCCTGCCGTCCCTACCTGGCCAAACGCTCCCGCAGCGGAGATCGCTCCTGCAAGCATCCCATTCCCTACATAAGCAAGTCCACCTTCAATAATCGGAACCTGACATCCAAGAATTCTACACACTTCATTCTCCATAAAAAACTCACCCCTCTAAACAAAAGAACGTTGTTTTGTCTGTCCCTGCACGTTTAATTTCTGCTGTGCTTGATAAACCTCACAGCGTGAACGAAAAGGACAAAAGCGCGTGCAAAAACCAGGAGAATAGTTAGCCGCAAACTGCTCCTCTTCAATTTTTCGCCAAATATCTTCAACCCAACGACGAGCTTGTTTGCGATCTTCATCCGTAATATCGATCCATTCTCGCTTACCGTGAACGATAAAGTCAAAATAGCCGCTGCTTGCCGGTTCGCCATAAAGTAACTCACAAGCTGCCGAATAAATCACCAACTGGTACATCTTCTTTGGGTTTCTTGCGGAAAACACCTTCCCCGTTTTTAAATCTGCAACCATATACCCGTGTTCATGTGTATAGAGTACACGGTCAATAAAACCTTTGATTGGGGGGGTAAACGGACTCATGGGAAGTAAAAATTCATTCTCAGAAGCGATCACATCCCCTACTTGATAGCGACTAAAACGATAAATTGCCTGGACGCCATTTTTATAAAATTCAACTGCTGTCTGACGATCTGGAAATTCTGCTACAAGTGCAGGAAACTGCTCGTCATAGTGCGCTTTTAACTCTTCAAACGATTTATCACCACGCGAATTTGCGTGATCTTCATAGAGAGTATGTAGCAACTTACCAAACGAGGTGTAATGTGTAGGAACTTCATCTGTCGGCGTCGCTTCTACCACATATTCATAATAAAAACGTAGTCCGCAAGTCTCATAGAGTGACAAGCGACTATAAGATAGATAATCCACTTTTATCCAACGCTCCACTCTATCTTCTAACTCTCCCTCTCATGATCATACCATGTTTCTTTCTACTGTGTCAGAGTCATAGAGCAGCTCTTTCTATGCTCATGCCTAAAGAACGCGCTCATTTCATTTCTAATGGATAAACGTCCAATCAAGTATGAACGATTGCGCATTTAGTAACAGGGAGCCAGACAATAAGGCTGCGATTTTAAAGAAAGTATCTACTAGGAGGGGTTTTTATGTACGGAATTTTCGGTGGGTATACACGTTGGGCAGTCGTTTTCCTCATCATTTTTGTTCTCTTCTTCCTACTTGTCCCAGGTTATGGTGGAATGGCTGGCAACTAGTTGTAGGGATGATGGAAAACAGGGGGATCTTTTAGATCCCCCTGTTTATGCGAGATCATGCCAAGGTTTGTTTTTAGCAATTTCGTGATAACACTCGTCGCATAATTGACCGGAATTTTCAATATAATGCTTGCGTAAAAACCACGGAGTGTTTACCTCAACCCCGGTCTCCGCTTCACACAAAACACATTTTTCCGTTTTGTTCTCCATTCTCCTTTTCCCCTCTCTAATTTGTCTAAACTTTCTCTCTATGAAGCCAGTATACATTGAATAGAGCAAATTGAAAAGGGATTCACAAAAGTGAGCAAGTGATCCACCGCTTGCCATGGATAATTTCATTTAAAATGCACATCATGAACATGACCATACAATGGAAATCTAAGGAGTACGACAGTGGAGACCACACAAAAATTAATTGATCAAATCATACTCACTTCAGATGTTGTTGTGCGCACGATTCCTTATTTACAGCTAGAAATTGTTTTTATTACAACCATTGTCGACCTGCAAAGGATCGAAGAACATATTTTGAAGCCACTCACAGAACGGGCCAGAATTCCTCATGAACAACAAACTGAACCACTAGAAGAATGGATAGCCAATAATTTGCATGTCGCTAAAATAAAAACGCTAACCTCCCCCAAGGAAGCTGCTCAGTCCTTATTAGACAGTGCCGCTGTTATCTGTTCGTCAAAGGGCTATCTCGCGATTGACATGCATGGACAAACCAGGCGAACACCTGAGGAGCCAAAAGCTGATACCTCAATCCGCGGTCCGCGCGATGGATTTACAGAAATCATTGACGTCAATGTATCGCTCATTCGAACACGAGTTAAAGACGAAAAGTTGCAAATGAAAGAGAGGATCATCGGTGAGCGGACAAAAACCAAAGTGCTCGTCGTTTTCATCGAAGATTTAGCGAACCCACGGATCGTCAAGGAAGTATTCGACCGTTTAGACACTGTGAAAATTGACGGGGTACTTGACAGTGGAACGCTCGAACAGTGGATTGAAGATAACCACTGGAGTCCTTACCCGCAAATGCAAGCCACAGAGCGACCCGATAAAACAGTCGCCGCTTTATTGGAAGGCAGGATTGCCATTATGGTTGATGGATCCCCCTTTGTTTTATTAGCGCCTACAGTCATGCTGTCCTTTTTTCAAACAACCGATGACTACAGCCAGCGTTGGGTCTCTGGTACTGCACTGCGGTTAATTCGCATCATTGCGCTGTTGGTATCTATTTTTATTCCATCTTTATATATCGCACTCACGATGTTCAACCCAGAACTCATCCCTCTAAAAATGGTCCTTCAACTCGCTGCGACACGTGAAGGAATCCCACTTCCGATCGTCGCAGAAGCGACGTTCATGGAAATCATGGTCGAGCTTGTTCGCGAAGCAGGCAATCGCATGCCACAGCAAATGGGACAATCTTATACTATCGTTGGGGGACTTGTCATTGGCGACATGGCTGTACAAGCTGGCATTGTCAGTCCGATCATGGTCGTCGCAGTGGGTTTAACCGCTCTTGGCGCTTATGCGATTCCAAATTATGAAGCGGCATTTGTGACCCGCATGATTCGCTTTCCAATGTTGCTCACAACGTCCATTTTTGGCATTGTTGGCACCATTGCATTTACCCTTATGCTATTTGCTCATCTCTGTACCCTGCGCTCATTTGGGGTTCCCTATTTGACACCCTTTGTACAAATGGCCGGCCCAGATTTACATGACAGTCTGATTCGAGCGCCATTGCAATTCTCCGAAAAACGGCCAGGGACGTATTGGAGTCCAAGAAAATGGTTGCGTAGAGCAAACCAGCAAAAAGGGACGTAGACAGATGAAACAGATGAATTCACATGTCGTCGCAATTTTAACATTTGAATTGTTGTTGAGCACAGGAACCATGGAATGGATTCCAAAGTGGTCAGAGGCATTTAAATCGGAAGTTTGGCTCCCTTTTACCCTCTATTTCACCCTGCTTGTAGGGATTATCACGCTTTTTTACTATATGACCGCATACATACCTTTTACAGAAAACAATCTTACACTGTTTGACACACTTTTAGGTAAATATTTAGGAGCTGGACTAAACCTTTTACTCGTCTTCTTTCTCATCACCTATGCCTCACAAACCTGCATTAATGGAATTAAAATTATTCAGTACGCTGCACTTCCCTATACACCCATTGCAGCTTTGCTTTTAGTTGGCCTCCTCATCCCTATACAGCTCATTCCCGCCGGCTTTGAACCCTTGATCCGGTACCAAGTTTCCCTTTTTTATCCTGCTCTAAGCTTGGCGATCTTCCTCCTGATCATGTCGTTTCGCTTTTCCAATCTCCATAATTTTTTGCCGCTATGGTTGCCTGTACAACCAACCTTCTCTTCGTTTCTGACAAATATTTTAGAACTGCTCCCTGGGCTCAATTTATTTGTTGTTTATTTGGTCATCTTTAAGAAACATCAGGCGGCCTTGTCGCTAAAAAGCATGTTGTTGGGTACAGGCGGCGTTGCGACACTCAATTTCATCAACCTCTACTTAGCACTTGCTGTACTGGGTCCTTTTGAAAGTGCGACACTTCACTGGCCAGTGCTCGAAGTCGTGCGCGTACAAAAAATGGCTTCTTCATTTATCGAACGCCTAGACTTAATCTTTCTCGTCCCAATTCTCGTAGCAATGTCTTCTGCATTAAACCTCTATCTCTATGCAGCAAATTATATTCTTACAAGCTACCTTCCATTTGCTAAATGGATTGTACTTACGATCACGGTCTCAGCATTAGGATTTTTAGTCATTTTGCCGCACTACTTTGTCCATACCACATTAAAAATTCAATCTATGATTAATTTTTTCAATCTCTTTCTCGTAATCGTTTGCCTTCCTGTGTTTTTTATCCGCTTTCTACTCATAAAGAAAAAGGAAGTTCACAATGACTAAAATCCTGCTCATCATTTTGCTTTCTGTCTTTTTTTCTTTTACATTAACCGCCTGTTGGGATGGAATCGAATTACAAAATCGTGCCATTGTACTGATGGTTGGCATTGACCCAGGGAAAGAAGATGGACAAGAGATTAAAGTAAGTGTACAGATCGCCCGTCCTCAAATGTTTAAAAACCCGGTGAAAGCAGCCTCTCAATCAGAGAATAAAAAAACGATTGTCATTAGTCAGACAGGCGTCAATGCAGCAGACGCACTGCGCAAATTGCAATTAAGTATCGATCGAACCCTCTTTTTCGGTCATGTGCGCGCTATCGTTGTAAATGAACAACTTGCGCGCGAAGGACTGCTTAGAATCCTTGATCCTCTGCTCCAAGCACGCATTGTGTCACGTGAAAGCTGGTTATTTATTTCCACACACTCCGCAAAAGCAATTCTAAAAGATATTCCCATGCTTGATCCGATTCCCTCGACGTATCTCTCGAATTTCTTTGAAAACAACATTTTGCTCAATCGCCCTTATGATGCGACAATCGGTGGATTTCACCAACGCTTAGTATCTCCCGGAATTCAACCCTACGGCATTTGGTTAGGGGAAAGTAATGAAAGTCTTTCTGCCCCGACGATCAAAGGGATTGCAGCTTTTTTTGGCGATCAAATGGTTGGCGGCTTACAAAAAGATCAAGCGATCGGATGGGAATTCGTTGAAAACCAATTCCCCAAGTCCCCTTTGATCTTTCAGTGCCCACACCACAAAAACAGACATATCGTTGTCGAAATTAACGATTCCCGTACCACCATTCACTTTACAGACATGCGCCTAGATCAACCTGCGATCAGAGTGCATGTAAGCATTCACGGATATATTGAAGGAAATACTTGCACAAAAAATAACATCGAGGACATACGGCAAGAACTCTATATTGAACGCATCGTCTCAAAACAATTGGCCCGAAACATTGAAGCGAGTATACAACAAACACAAACCGTACTACATGCAGATCTTTTTGGCTTTGGACGAATGTTCTATTGGTATGCACCACAAAAATGGCAGGGTAATAGCAAATGGGATCAAGCATATCCTCATGCCAAAATCCACGTACAAGTCAAAGCGTATCTAGAATTTTTAAGCACTTATCGCCGTGATCTTCTTTAACAATCGCGGAATAAACCTTCGATTCACTTTTGTCCTCATGCGCAAACATTTTCACGCATGAGGACGAAAAATTACACTTTACGAATTTTAAATGTATCGGGAATCAATTCATAAAGCTGAGGAAACGGTTGTCCTAAGACCCACAAACTGATTCCACGAAGGTTCATTTCATAGATAAGGTGGAATTTTGCCAGTACAGATTTTGCATCTTCATACCACACTTCGTGTTCTTGTTCTCCCTCGCGATAGCGAAACATAGGACTTGCTGCCATAGGATCAAAGTGGACGACCACGCCCTTTTCAATCGCAAGGTTTTGGGCATCTACTGGAGAAATGCCTGTCGCCAATTTCTTTTCACCGCCAGAAATCTCCCAGTCATATCCGTATGTAGGCATTCCCATAAGGATTTTTTCACGCGGAATGACAGAAACAGCATAATCTAAAACAGTCTGCACTTGATTAAGCGGAGCCACAGCCATGGGCGGCCCCCCCACCCATCCCCACTCATACGTCATGAGCATAATAAAATCCACGAGTGAGCCGAGCGTCTTATAATCAAAGGCACCCATCCAGGCGGCATTCGGTTCATCCTTCGTCTTTGGACCTAATGCAAGGGTAGATAGATAGCCATTTGCGTGCATGCGATCTGTCAAATTTTTAATAAATTCATTGTACAAGGATCGATCGCTCGGTTGCATGTGTTCGAAATCGACGTTCACCCCGCGATACCCTTTTGACTGCAGCACTTTTTCGATATTTGTAATCACTTTTGCTTGTAAATCTGGTGAAGAAAGGATTGTATGTGCTAACTCTGTATTAAAATTACTGCCATCAAAATTACTCACAGATAGCAGAGGCGCTAAGCCTTGCTCCTGAATTGCTGGCAGTGCCTTTGTGTCTGCAACAGGCGTCAACTCACCAGTAGTACTCACGTGATAGCTAAAGATCGTTACGTAAGTGAGATCATTTGGAATCTCTCGATCTGCATCAGTTCCCGAGGGAATCAAGTAACCATTTCCCTCAATTTCACGCAAATCATCTAAGGGAGCCGGCACAAACAGAATTTGCCCAATCTGCAACTCTGCACTGTCTGAGAGTCCGTTTGCATCCGCAACTGCTGTGACGCTTGTATTATATCGCCGGGCAATGGAAAAGAGACTCTCCCCTGCCCCCACTGTATGGCGAATCAAAGTACTCGGTGGACCAGGAATTAAAAGATTGATACCTTGGGTTAATTTCGAACCCCGCAGTCCATTAATTTGTCGTAATTCATACTCGCGAATAAAGTGTGACTTCGCGATACTTGCTGTCGTATCGCCTTTTTTCACCGTATAGATATACAACAACGTCCCTCCTCATCGAGTGTAATCTGATATAACGTATGCAGGGTCCTTTCGAATTAGTTCCTATTTCTAACCTCTAAGAACACGAAAATCCAGTTCCTGTCCAATTGGAAACCTAAAGAAAAGAGAGGATAATGAACTGTTTTACGGGGATACTATGTCTGATTACTCTACTTATGGGGGAATAGCGCATGTCATTAGTTCCATATGATCCATTTGGGATTATTCGCAGGGAATTTGGTTCTTTGCCACGTTGGGTAGATGAGGATTGGTTCGACAATCAAGTCGGTTCTTGGTCGCGCATTCGCGTCGATGTGCGCGAAACGCCAACAGAAGTCATCGTATCTGCCGAGATTCCTGGACTCAACCGAAAAGAAGATGTCAACATTGTCGTACATGAAAATCACTTGTCACTCAGCGGCAAAATTGAACGGCAAGAAGATCAAACAAATGAAAATATCCATCGCACAGAGCGGTTTTACGGACAGTTCACGAGAAACATTGCGCTGCCGACCACGGTAGATGAAACTTCTGCGAAAGCGAGTTATCACAACGGCATTCTAGAAGTGCGCCTACCCAAAACAAAAAAACAAGTAGGACAACAAATTGATGTAGAATTCCATTAAACAAACGCTTCTACGTGTAGATAAATTCTGTACAACTTCTTTGTGCAGTGTCTACACGTAGATCTATTTCTTCTATAGAGCTTGAATGCTCTCAACTGCCCACACTCCTGTCGGTCCTTGACGGACAGGCTGGATTAGCTCTACAAGATAGCGACAAGAATTATGCTGCACGATTACATCGGCATAATGTACGCTTGCACCCGGATCGTAATATGTTTGATAAAGTGTATAGCGATCCGTAGGTTCAAGCCCGAAAATTCTCCCGACAATGCGCGCTGTACGAACAGGGTCTAACCTCCATTGATTACGTCCTCGATCAACAAATTTTTGAATGCGAATAAAATCCTCACCAGGATCCCCTACATATCCTGTTCGAACATCAGAACAGTCAGCCATCGCGCATCCCACCTTTCACGAAAGACATGAGATGCTTTATGTTTATGCACTCACAAATAAGGCTGTTCTATAAAAAAGAGCATATGTTTTCACATATGCTCAAACCACTCACCTAGCATTTACTGTATCCGCATGCCTCACATTCATAACAACCCCCATGCCGAATCAGGGTGTGTTGATGACATTCAGGACACCAATCTCGTCCACTTTCTGCCTCACGTAAGGAAAGATGTGTAAATGCTCCAATTCCTTCCTTAGACTCATTTGAACTCGTGTATGTCGCACTAATTTCTACCTGTGAGGCTTGACGCAAAGGGAACGTCTCCGCATGCTCAATCAGTGATTTGGCGATTGCGTCAGGAACGCTCGTAATCCTACGCTCACCAAATCCGACAGCACTCTGACCGCCAATCCCACTAAAGTGTTTCACAAGGACTGCTTCTTTGTCTGGATTTTGTGAGTCCATCAGATAAAGGGTGATCGCTCGACCTAATGCCTCGTTGGCTGCATAAACATCCGAACCAGCCTTCCCAATGTTTACAAATATTTCTCGCGCCAGGTGATTCTCATCGTCGTTAATCGTGATAAACGCTGTGCCAAGAGGCGTCTCTTTCTTATAGGTCGCACCGTAAAGAACATCCGGACGTTTGCGCTTTTGGTAGCCCCGCTCTTGTACACCTGCATTTTTTGCCCATTCGCTTTCCCCTGTGGCTGCTGCGACTTGGTGTGCGGTGGAATATGCTTCTTGATCTGTATGTCCTTCTTGCGTCGTCGATGGATCGGTCAATGACAAAACTTGTTCAGAACGTGATCCATCCCGATAAATCGTAATTCCTTTGCAACCAAGTTCATATGCCAAGTCATAGAGTTGCTTTGTATCCTCAACAGTATAGGAATTCGGGGCATTACACGTCTTTGAGATGCTGCTGTCAATCCAAGTTTGCAAAGCTGCTTGAACGCGTACATGTTCTTCTGGCGACAATTCCATACTTGTCACAAAGTAATCAGGGAGTGGACTTTCCTCCCCATGAGTCGCACGATAAGCTTCTACAATCTCTGCGCGCTCTTCAAACATGCCAAGGCGTGAATTCCGATAGTAAGACCAAGCATAGTAGGGTTCACATCCCGTAGAACAACCAACCATCGTCCCTGTCGTACCAGTAGGCGCAATCGTCATGGTCGTCACGTTACGCACCCCGTGCTTGCGAATCGCTTCTACGACGTGCGGTCGATGTTCTGCCATCGTTCGCATGTAGCCTGACTGTAAAAATTTCTCCGCATCGTACATAGGAAACGGTCCATTCTCTTTCGCCAATTCTACAGACTCAAGATAACACCATTCTGCCATCATCCCGAGCAACACATCAATAAAATGGACGGATTCCTCCGATCCATAGCGAATCCCACAGTAAATGAGTAGGTCATGCAGCCCCATGATGCCAAGTCCAACCCGACGCTCACTTAACTGATTGCGGCGATTATCCTCAAAAGGATAATACGTCGCATCGATCACGGCATCTTGAAACCGCAGTCCTGTGCGCGTGATCTCCTCTAACTCTTCCCATTTCACGTGATGCAAGAGGAATTCAGTGCGCTCACTGTCAAAGTATTTCCTCAACCAACTGCGAATATATTCTTCTTTGCTTGGATCTTGAAATTCAACTTTAGCGGTAGAGTCTGCATAACCAACAGCAAATTGACTCAATACAACTGCGCCTAAATTACAGATACCAAATGCCGGCAACCCTTGTTCCCCGCACGGATTCGTTGCAATAATCGGGTTGAAATAATAGGAGTTAGACATCGTGTTATATCGTCCTAAAAAAACGACACCAGGCTCTGCAGATTGCCAAGCCGAACGAATTAATTCATCCCACAGCTGAGAAGCTTTGATCTCTGCTGTCACAACAAGTGGCTTGCCTTGGTTTTCCCAGTGAAAAAAATCCCCATCAAACTCTGTACTTCGCTCGATAGGTGGATACGCGAGCGTCCACTCTCTATCTTCAGCCTTTGCTTGCATAAATTCTTCTGAAATACCGACCGAAATATTCGCCCCTGTAATTACGCCATCGACTTGTTTGCACCGAATAAACTTTAGAATGTCCGCATGGCGGTCATTTAAAATCAGCATAAGCGCACCACGCCGCGATCCACCCTGCAAAGTCAATTGGCAACCAACACTCATGATCTCACCAACGCCAACTGGACCAAATCCTTGTCCAAAAACTTGGTTCCCTTTGTCGTAAAGCTGGCCCCATGAATAAGCACCTGAACTCCTCCCATTTACCCCGCGTACATAACTATAGCGCGGCCGCAATGAGGAGAGAACCATCGTAACACGCTTATGTGCTAACATGGCTTCCCACATATCTGCAAGTGTGGTCGCAATCGTCTCTCGACTATCACCAGGATTCATAACTGTACCTACTAGATCCTGAAGCATTTGTGCGCCACTCTCTACAATTTTCTCATAGATAACTTGTGCTTTTAAGGTTGCCCCATAACGAATGGGCAAATCCGCTTCCATCCACGCTTCCAAGTCTCCCTGCCAAACTTCGTCATACTCTGGCGCTGTGGTATCAGGGAATACATAAGTCCACATTTCCCCGTTTTCCACAGCACGTAAAAACGCAGGAGATACGCGCACGACTTTTGTGCTGTTGGGATATTCTTGTGCGAGAAACTCCATAAGATCTTCGTGCCAGACATCAAGTACCAGCAACAAATCAGACTTACGCGAGCGATCCTCAACGGGAGTTAGCCATCCTTCCGGAGGAACTTGACTTAAATTCATCCCGACTCCACCCGAACGAGCCTGAATTTCCAATGTTTGTCCAAAAGATCGCGCGTAATCGCGTACGGTAGGTCCAACATTAGGAATGACAAAACAATTATAACTAGTTGTCTGTATCCCTGTCCCCATCGAAGCATTAATACGTCCGCCAGGTACATAGCGCCACTGACTTTGCAATTCGTAAAACTTTTGCTCATACACTTCAGGGGATTTCGTAGCACGTGCAACTGCGCGAGCAATACGTCGCCACATTTGACGTGGAGCAACTTCTTCTAACACATCGACATGGTCAAAAGAAAGTTCTTTTTCATACCCATCCCGCAATTGAACAGTCACCGTGCGATTGCCTTCATCCAATTCAACTACGCGCGCAAGCTCATGGTATGCGCGCTTTTGATCGAGTACAGCAACGACAAGACTGCCTACTTTGAGTGTTTCTTTTTTCACATCTTTTAATAAGTATCGATCTGCAACAATACGTTCACCCGTTACACCGAGTCGATCTTCATCAGAAAAAGGCAACATCTGTTTTTCTTCTCGCATCTAAATAAAATCCTCCTCGTCCATTCACCCTTCATAAGGGCAAAGACAACTACATACACACCTTGCAAAAATTTTTATGAAAGCGTGTCCTCTAAGTTCTCTTTATGATTTAATAACTGTAAAACTTCTTTTGCAAACGTCTCGACATCGCGAAACTCACGATACACACTCGCAAACCGCACGTAAGCGACCCCATCAAACGTGCGCAAACGCTGCATGACCTTTACGCCAATGTCTGCAGCAGGCACTTCCCGTTCATACTCAGTACGCAACTGACGTTCAATCTCATCGACCAACTCTTCGATCTGCGAGGAAGAGATCGGTCGCTTTTCACACGCGCGTGCAATTCCACGACGAATTTTTGCACGATCGAACTCCTCGCGTGTGCGATGTTGTTTAACGACGAGCAACGGACTTAACTCCACGCGCTCATACGTTGTAAAGCGACGTTGACATGCGACACACTCTCGCCTTCTGCGCACAGTATACTGGTCATCATTGGCACGCGATTCAAGCACGCGAGAATCTAATGCTTGACAAAACGGACAGCGCACGCCCTCACCCCGTAACTATATGTAGTGTAGTCATAGAGACAAAGACGATTATATGCGCTATATATAGAAAGGTCAAGGACGTAAAAAAAGATTGCTAGTTTAATAAATCGCGAAGACTAGCAATCTCCAGATCAGCCTTTACCGCTTGCTCTGCCCGTACCCCTGTCTTAACCCAAATAGTTCGCGCCCCCGCTAAGGTTGCCGCGCGAAGATCTGTTTCTGGATTATCCCCTATAACAATCACATCTCGAGGCACGAGTGAGAGTTTTTCACAAGCTGCACGTACAAATTCTGGATTGGGTTTACCGATCACATGTGGTGAGCGTTTTGTCGCACGTTCAAGAAATGCCAATAGTGCTCCCGCTCCGGGAATGAATCCAGCTTCTGTAGGCAACGCGTGATCGGGATTCGTACCGACAAACATTGCACCATTTAGCAAATGGGTCATTGCATGTGACAATTTTGAAAAGGTTACATGCCGATCAAGTCCTACAACCACAGCATCTACCGCGACTGTGGTTGAATCAATCAACGTTGCGCCCGCGTCACTTACAATCTCTCGCAAACCAGCTTCCCCGACAACATAGAGTAAAGGATTCTCTTTCACATGTTCTCGCAACCACAATGAAGTCGCAATACTACTTGTAAAGACCTGCTGTTCATGAGCAGGAAACCCCATTTCCTGTAGCATGGCAGCCACTACTTTTGGAGTCCGAGTTGAGTTATTCGTCCAATAGAGATAGGGAATTTCAGCTTTGACAATCCATCGCACAAATTCAATCGCACCAGGAAGAGGGTTTTGCCCCTGTAGTAAAGTGCCATCTAAATCGATTAAAAATCCTTGCGCACGCGTTAAATCCATTACAAAACATCCTCTGGCAACACAGAAAAGTCTACAGTCGGTTCAGATACTCCAAGACGGGCATTCACTGTGCGCGCCATTACAAACAGTAAATCTGACAAGCGATTTAAGTATTTGCGAATTTCCGCATTCACTGCTTGTGTGCGCAAGAGTGCAACACAGAGTCGTTCTGCTCGCCTCACGACCGTACGCGCGAGTTGTAGATAGCTCGCTGCCAGATCGCCGCCAGGTAAAATAAATTGATGTAAAGGAGCTAACTCACCTTCTAAGCGATCGATGATCTTTTCTAGCAAAGCAACATGTGTTGCAGTGATATTTGGGGTATCCTGCTTATCTTCAGGCGTTGCCAAATCTCTTCCGACATCAAATAAATCCCGTTGCACGCGCAACACAATTTTGCGCAAATCCTCAACCTGTGGACCTAAAATTTGTAGTTGTGAACAGACAATCCCAAGCACGGAGTTTGCTTCATCCACGGTGCCATAAACTTCAACACGCAGATCATCCTTTGTCGTACGTCGCCCATAAATAAGACTAGTTTGCCCTTCGTCACCTGTTTTCGTGTATATTTTCATTTATAGCTACAACCCCTTACTTTACAGAATGAAGGTGATTTGCCTTGACTTCTCTTACAGTGGATCAAATGGCTGTAAACACACAAAAACACTCTTTGGAACAAGAAGTAAACGCTTATTTACTCACAACTGCTAGCGGAAATGCGCTGCTCATCGATGCAGGGTATGAGGATACGACCACTTTCATCTATGAATTCACAAAACATCGCGAAGCGACTATCCAAGGAATTTATTTGACTCATTACCACCCGGATCACAGTCTTGGTGCTCCAGAATTAGCACAAAAATTCAATTGTCCGATTCACTGTCATCCACTGGAGTACCCACGGTTAACTAGCCTATATGAACAACATGGAATTCCGGTTCAAAATCTCGACATCCGTGCAGATTTAATCCCAACATCCAAGATTATACTTGAAGATCACACACTCGACATCGTTTTTACACCTGGCCATACGCACGGCCATATTGCCTTATACGATTCACTCACTCAAGTATTATTCACTGGCGATACAGTCATTCCAGGAGGTACAGTCTGGATCGGACCTCCTGATGGCCATCTTGCCGATTATTTGCAATCACTAGATGCTCTCTGCGCATTTAGCCCCAAGCTCGTTTATCCAGGTCACGGCGCAGTGACGCATGATCCCGTACCCCTTATGTTGCGCATGAAAGAACGGCGTTTGTTACGCGAACAGCAAATCCTACACTTCATTAAACAAACGCCTCAAAGCATTGAACAAATCACTAAAGAACTCTACAGAGGCAGTATTCGAGAAGATATGCTGTGGGTTGCCAAAAAAACCGTTCAAGGACATCTGCAAAAACTTATCGACGAACGTCAAGTGACATTGTCTTATGACTCTCTTACTTTCAATGCACTCTATCGCGCAAATGAACGGCCAGAAGTCTAAGTCAACACGATGGGCCCTAAACGCATAACTTTGAATCACTCAGATCCGCGAGATAAAGTCGCGAATGCGCTTTTCATCGTAAACTTGTGGCGGCATGAATCCTTGCGTTAACAACTCATCTAAAGAAGCATATTGTGCTAAAGCCATGATAGCGTCTACTGTTGGCGGCGCCATGAGCAATGAATTCGCATGAAAGCGAATTAAGATTTCTTCTGGAGTCAACCAAGTGGCACTCTCGATCTCGCTTTCCCGAAGTTGCAACGGGACAACTTCGGGTGCGAGACATAAAAAGTAGTGCGCGTCATAACGGAATTTGACCTCAGGAGGCGTCACGCGACGTCCGAAGTAGCGAGTGTAAGGAAGTGATTGCGTCCGCATCGCAACTTGGTTCCACAATTGCTCAGCTGGCAGAAAAACAGCGGTCTCATTTGATGTTTGTTCACTAGGGACAAAATCTATTTGTTCCTGTTTATCAAGCATAAGAATCCCAGTCTCTTCATACATTTCCCGCAATCCAGTCGCAAATAACGCCCAGTACAGTTCCGTTCGTTCGACATATCTTCCAAACAATTGTGCACCCTCTAGAACAAATTCTATCGGGACAGTATCACCTAGAGGACTTTTTTGCATGTTAAGTAAAGGTTTGCGATGTAACCAGGTTTGTGCTACTTGCAAGTCATTTTCTTCAATGACGCCACCTGGAAAGACCATAAACCCTGGCAATACCCGTAACGTTTGAGCGCGTTTAACCAGAAGAACTTCAAAGGGTGCATTTTTCTCAGTTTTCCTCAACATAATGATTGTTGTTGAAAAACGCGGAGCTGCGGGTTCTTGTGATCTTTTAGAAGATGTAATTTCCATAAAAATAACCTCCTGATTTCGGCAAATCATCAACGAATGGAACGAGTCTCACTACTTGTTTCAAAAGCCGCATGTCTGGTTGGTTGGAGAGTTCCTGGCAGCGGGAAAAGATCTGAAAGTCGAACAGATCTCCCGTACTCATTCTTATAAATTACATGTTCACGAGTGAATTTACGAGGACTATCGAGTCCCGCAGCAGCCGCAAGAGCATAAAGACTAGAACGCATCGTCAAAATATAATTCATCACACGCCATTTTTTCTCATCTGGCACTAACGCACTTTGGTACTTCAAATCCGTCGTAGTAACACCTGTAGGGCATTTACCCGTGTGACATTGCATCGCCATAATACATCCATTTGCCATCATAAACCCTCGAGCAGAATTCACGGCATCAGCACCCATTGCCAGAGCAATTGCCACCTTATCTGGCGCAATCAGCCTACCTGATGCGAAAATGCGAAAATGATCGCGGATTCCATAAGCATAAGCTGTATCGACAACAGTAAGCAATGCCGAATAGAGTGGAAGCCCCATCGTATCAGCCATAGATTTGAAGGTAGCCCCCGATCCACCGTCGCCACCGTCAACGGTAATAAAATCTGGATAGACGTCAAGAGCAATCATCGCTTCAAATAACTCTTCTAATTTGCGTTGTTGCCCTACTACAATTTTGATGCCTACAGGCTTACCACCCACCTGCTGCAACTTAGCAATAAACTCTAAGGCATCTTTTGCATTCCTTAAAAAAGGAAAGCGATTCGGCGAATTTACAGTCTGCCCAATAGGCACTTTGCGAATTTGAGCAACCTTAGCATTCACTTTACTTCCTTCTAAATGCCCGCCGCGAATCTTCGCACCCTGGCCAAATTTCAACTCAAACGCTTTAATTTGAGGCTCCTGTGCTTTGCGCGAAAACTCTTCCCACGAAAATTCACCCTGATCTGTTCGATAACCAAATAAGCCAGGTCCAATTTGTGCAATAATATCAGCACCAGTTTGCAAATGTTCAGGCGCCACACCGCCCTCACCCGTGTTCATCCATGAACCACCGGCCATTTTCACGCCCATACCGGTAGATAAAATATAATGTTCTCCCACCGAGCCATATGAAGTAGCTGACGCTCCAAACATTCCATATAAGCGCCACGGATGAGTCCGCAAAGGACCGACGACAATCGCATCCTTTTCAGTATATAACCACCGACTTGTATGATCCTGAAGTAACTCTTCTCGCCGTGAAAACAACCCTTCTTTTTTAACAACATATTTCTTTGCAATCGCCTCTTGCGAATTGTCCACCTGCAACTCAGACGTTAAAAGCGGAAACATTGCATTGGCTAAATAAAATCCAGCATCCTCATAATTCCGTTTTGATCCAAAACTAATCAAATCTGAACGATATTTTGCAGAAAAAACTAAGCCTAAAAAATCAGATCGCGAAAAAGGCCTTCCCTGCTCATCTCCATCAAACCAATACTGACGAAATTCAGGTCCCACTTTCTCTAAAACATACCGTACCCAGCCAAGGTAAGGATGCGAACGAATAATCGCATGTTGAGGTTTTCGTGACAAAATCAACGCGCTAATAAAAAACAAAAGAATCGGTCCGATCATCACCAAAAGTAATGCAATGAATACTGTCAATAACACGGAAAATCACTCCCCTTGTTAACGTAACATACAAAGCAAAAGAAAAAAAGATACTAGAATGACCCAAAATTATTCACAAAAGACGATAAAAAAACAGGTTACACTCACCAATTTAAATGGTAAATGAAACCTGTTTACAAATTGAATAGATTGGTGCGGCGGATAGGAATCGAACCTATGACCCCCACCGTGTCAAGGTGGTGCTCTCCCTCTGAGCTACCGCCGCATACTGTCTGGCAACGACCTACTCTCCCAGGACCCTGCGGTCCAAGTACCATCGGCGCTGGAGGGCTTAACCGTCGTGTTCGGGATGGGTACGGGTGTGTCCCCTCCGCCATCATCACCAGACGTCTCAAGGCCCCTGATCTTCTCAGGTGCCCCTGAGCGAAATCCTTGCGGATTCCTTCACAACTAGAGGTGACTTGCACAGGATAGATTTTCGTGAGGATAAGCCCTCGACCGATTCGCATCCGTCTGCTCCACACGTCGCCGTGCTTCCACACCGGACCGATTGACCTTGTGTTCTTCAAGGGGTCTTCCCTCGTTTTACCGAGCGGGAGATGTCATCTTGAGGGAGGCTTCGCGCTTAGATGCTTTCAGCGCTTATCCCGGCCCGACTTGGCTACCCAGCGCTGCACCTGGCGGCACAACTGGAACACCAGCGGTCGGTTCGTCCCGGTCCTCTCGTACTAAGGACGACGCCTCTCACATCTCCTACGCCCGCGGCAGATAGGGACCGAACTGTCTCACGACGTTCTGAACCCAGCTCGCGTACCGCTTTAATGGGCGAACAGCCCAACCCTTGGGACCGACTTCAGCCCCAGGATGCGATGAGCCGACATCGAGGTGCCAAACCTCCCCGTCGATGTGGACTCTTGGGGGAGATCAGCCTGTTATCCCCGGGGTAGCTTTTATCCGTTGAGCGACGGCCCTTCCACCTGGCACCGCCGGATCACTAAGCCCGACTTTCGTCCCTGCTCGACCTGTCCGTCTCGCAGTCAAGCTCCCTTTTGCCTTTGCACGCACCGCGCGATTTCCAACCGCGCTGAGGGAACCTTTGGGCGCCTCCGTTACTCTTTAGGAGGCGACCGCCCCAGTCAAACTGCCCACCTGACACTGTCCTTACGCCCGCTTCAGGGCGCCAAGTGAGAAGAAAAGTACCTCAAGGGTGGTATCCCAACGTCGGCTCCACCAAGGCTTGCGCCCTGACTTCTTCGCCTCCCACCTATCCTGTACATGACGTACCCTTCCTCCATATCAAGCTACAGTCAAGCTCCACGGGGTCTTTCCGTCTAGCCGCGGGTAACCTGCATCTTCACAGGTATTACAATTTCACCGGGTCTCTCGTTGAGACAGCGCCCAAGTCGTTACGCCATTCGTGCGGGTCAGAACTTACCTGACAAGGAATTTCGCTACCTTAGGACCGTTATAGTTACGGCCGCCGTTTACTGGGGCTTCAATTCAGAGCTTCGCCTTGCGGCTGACCCCTCCTCTTAACCTTCCAGCACCGGGCAGGCGTCAGCCCCTATACGTCGCCTTTCGGCTTTGCAGAGACCTGTGTTTTTGCTAAACAGTCGCTTGGGCCTTTTCACTGCGGCTGACTCGCATCAGCGCCCCTTCTCCCGAAGTTACGGGGCCATTTTGCAGAGTTCCTTAACGAGAGTTCTCCCGCGCGCCTGAGGATCCTCTCCTCGCCTACCTGTGTCGGTTTCCGGTACGGGCACTTGCGTCCTCCCTAGAGGCTTTTCTTGGCAGTTCGCGCTCCGGAGCTTCGCTACTTCTCTTCGCTCCCCTTCCACGCTCAGAGTTCTCGCCGTGCGGTTTTCCCTGCACGACCCCCTTACGTGTTAGACGGCCTCTTCCATCCGGCCGCTCTCCTTGCGCCCCTGCGTCCCCCCTTCGGTCATGCAGACGCCTGTGGTACGGGAATCTCTACCCGTTGTCCATCGCGTACGCCTCTCGGCCTCCGCTTAGGTCCCGACTTACCCTGGGTGGACGAGCCTTCCCCAGGAACCCTTAGGCTTTCGGCGGACCAGATTCTCACTGGTCTTTTCGCTACTCATACCGGCATTCTCACTTCCAAGCGCTCCAGCTCGCTTCCCAGCTCACCTTCTCCGCCCTTGGAACGCTCCCCTACCATAGTTTCCTATCCATAGCTTCGGTGTCCAGTTTAGCCCCGTTACATTTTCCGCGCAGCGTCACTCGACCAGTGAGCTATTACGCACTCTTTCAATGGTGGCTGCTTCTAAGCCAACATCCTGGTTGTCTATGCACCGCCACATCGTTTCCCACTTAACTGGCACTTCGGGACCTTAGCTGTTGGTCTGGGCTGTTTCCCTCTTGACTACGGATCTTAGCACTCGCAGTCTGACTGCCAAGGCTACAAGTCTGGCATTCGGAGTTTGACTGGGTTCGGTAACCTTCTGCAGGCCCCTAGCCCAATCCGTGCTCTACCTCCACCTTGCATCGCCCTTGACGCTCGCCCTAAAGCGATTTCGGGGAGAACCAGCTATCTCCGTGTTCGATTGGAATTTCTCCCCTACCCCCAACTCATCCCCTGACTTTTCAACGTCAGTGGGTTCGGGCCTCCATAGCGTGTTACCGCCACTTCACCCTGGTCAGGGGTAGATCACACGGTTTCGGGTCGTCGTCGGCAAACTCCCGCCCTCTTCAGACGCGCTTTCGCTCCGGCTCCGGAATCTCTCCCTTAACCTCGCTTGCCATCGACACTCGCCGGTTCATTCTACAAAAGGCACGCTGTCATCCCTTGCGGGACTCCAACTGCTTGTAAGCACACGGTTTCAGGTTCTCTTTCACTCCGCTCCCGCGGTCCTTTTCACCTTTCCCTCACGGTACTTCTTCACTATCGGTCGCTAGGTTGTATTTAGCCTTAGGAGGTGGTCCTCCCTGATTCAAACGGGATTCCTCGTGTCCCGCCCTACTCGGGGTCAATTCTCAGCTTCTCTCAGCGTTTCGACGACGGGGCTCTCACCCTCTCTGGCCGGCCTTCCCATGCCGTTTGTCTACGCTGACTCTCCCCTGTGGAACCTGTGCATGGCCCCTACGAATTGCCCCACTACCCCAATCCCGCATCGCTTGCACGCTGTATCACGTAATTGGTTTAGGCTCTTTCCCGTTCGCTCGCCGCTACTTGGAAAATCACGTTTGTTTTCTTTTCCTCGGGGTACTGAGATGTTTCAGTTCCCCCGGTGCCCTCCGTGTAACCTATGCATTCAGTTACCGGTCTCTTTCCTTCGAAAGAGAGGTTCCCCCATTCGGAAATCCTCGGATCTTCGCCTGCGTACGGCTCCCCGAGGCATATCGGTGTTCGCCCCGTCCTTCTTCGGCACCTAGCGCCTAGGCATCCTCCGTGCGCCCTTCCTATCTTATCCTCATCCTACGCTTGCCTTACCTTCTCTTTGCGCTCGCGCTCCGGTTCCCCGTCGCCTCGTGCGCTCCTATGTTTCACCTCTAGTTGTCAAGGAACCCCTGAAGGTCGCCGCAGGTCTTTCCCCCTGCGTCCATCCTTCAAAACTAAATGCAAGTAAGAGATCGTCCGCTTCTGCCCTCTTTAGGCTTACTTCCTTAGAAAGGAGGTGATCCAGCCGCACCTTCCGATACGGCTACCTTGTTACGACTTCACCCCAATCGCGAATCCCACCTTCGGCGGCTGGCCCCCTCGCGGGTTACCTCACCGACTTCGGGTGTTACCCACTCTCGTGGTGTGACGGGCGGTGTGTACAAGGCCCGGGAACGTATTCACCGCGGCATGCTGATCCGCGATTACTAGCAATTCCGGCTTCATGCAGGCGAGTTGCAGCCTGCAATCCGAACTACGAACGGCTTTTCGGGGTTCGCTCCACTTCGCAGCTTCGCTTCCCGTTGTACCGCCCATTGTAGCACGTGTGTCGCCCAGGACATAAGGGGCATGATGATTTGACGTCATCCCCGCCTTCCTCCGGTTTGTCACCGGCAGTCATCTGTGAGTCCCCACCTCTACGTGCTGGTAACACAGATCAAGGGTTGCGCTCGTTGCGGGACTTAACCCAACATCTCACGACACGAGCTGACGACAACCATGCACCACCTGTCTAGCGTGCCCCAAAGGGGAGGGATCTTCTCAGATCCGGTCACGCCGATGTCAAGCCCTGGTAAGGTTCTTCGCGTTGCTTCGAATTAAACCACATGCTCCACTGCTTGTGCGGGCCCCCGTCAATTCCTTTGAGTTTCAGTCTTGCGACCGTACTCCCCAGGCGGAGTGCTTATTGGGTTTCCTTCGGCACCGGAGGTGGTACCCTCCGACACCTAGCACTCATCGTTTACCGCGTGGACTACCAGGGTATCTAATCCTGTTTGCTCCCCACGCCTTCGCGCCTCAGCGTCAGGTTTCGTCCAGCAAGGCGCCTTCGCCACTGGTATTCCTCCACATCTCTACGCATTTCACCGCTACACGTGGAATTCCCCTTGCCTCTCCGACCCTCAAGTTCCCCCGTTTCCAAGGCCATCCCAGGGTTGAGCCCTGGCCTTTCACCTCAGACGCAAGAAACCGCCTGCGCGCGCTTTACGCCCAGTCATTCCGGACAACGCTTGCCCCCTACGTATTACCGCGGCTGCTGGCACGTAGTTAGCCGGGGCTTCCTCCTTTGGTACCGTCTCACATCGAGCATTCCCTCTCCATGCCTCTCGTCCCAAATGACAGAGCTTTACAATCCGAAGACCGTCTTCGCTCACACGGCGTTGCTCCGTCAGGCTTTCGCCCATTGCGGAAGATTCCCTACTGCTGCCTCCCGTAGGAGTCTGGGCCGTGTCTCAGTCCCAGTGTGGCCGGTCACCCTCTCAGGTCGGCTACGCATCGTCGCCTTGGTGAGCCTTTACCCCACCAACTAGCTAATGCGCCGCGGGCCCATCTCTTAGCAGCGCTTGTCTGCGCCTTTCCTTCCTCCTTCATGCGCAGAAAGATCCCATCCGGGATTAGCACCCGTTTCCAGGCGTTATCCCCGTCTAAAAGGTAGGTTACCCACGTGTTACTCACCCGTCCGCCGCTCATGGATTGTTACATCCATCCGCTCGACTTGCATGTATTAGGCACGCCGCCAGCGTTCGTCCTGAGCCAGGATCAAACTCTTAAATCATGTCGCTTTCGTGCTCTTTTCGTCGTCCGTCTCTTCTTGCATTTAGTTTTCAAGGATCAACTCGCTACCTTCTTGCGCCGCCGCTCGCGGCGACATCGAGTAATATAGCATACCCTGTTTTGCTCTGTCAATGCGTTTTTTGCGTGTTTTTCTGTGTTTTATTTTACCATCCCAAGGCGAATTTGTTGAAAGTTTTTTCCCACTTGCTGCATAGTTTTTCGCCAATCAGGGTACTTCTATTCTCTGAATAAGCCACTTAATCCATTCTTTTTTGAGGTGATTTCTTTCATGGTGCCATTTAGTAATGTGATTGCGTATGGGGCATTCATCATGTTCACCACTGTCTCAACTGTGCCGCATGCAAACTCTCACATTGCACACCCACCGCATACAAATAAGGAATTACAACACTTTTGCCAAAGAACACCATCCTCGCCAGACCATTTCACACTTCATCAGCGAGTAAAACCGATTCACCACAATGAACCAAATCTACAAGCCATTGAAGCGATGGCTACGCTAAATCCTGTCTTACCTACAGCAGAAGCTCTTGGTCATTTGGCCGTAGTACATACGTATGACTGTAAATTGACTGCATACAGCGCAGATTTTCAATCTACAGGGAAAAATCCCGGCGACCCAGGATACGGAATCACAGCGACAGGAAAGGTCGCAAAACCCAAACACACGGTTGCAGTTGATCCGAATTTAATTCCCCTAGGATCCCTTGTCTACATTGACGGCATCGGTTATCGAGTTGCCGAAGATATTGGTGGTGCCATCAAAGGACCACATATTGATGTTTTTTTTGCGGACGAAAATGACGCGAAAATATTCGGGGTTAAAAACCACGTGAAAGTTTACGTGTTTGGACATAATCACCAAAAGAACAAAGCCTAAATCCATAGCTAAGCACTCATCAACTTGCTAAACGGATTCAGGATAAGCGGATAAATAATTTTTGACTTGTTCCACAAATTGCTGGATGTAATGCGCGTTTTGTGCGTACAGAAAAAGCGAAGCCGCATGCTTGCTGGTGTAATCCTGCATCAGCGTGCGGCGAAACGCAACCATCGGGCGCAACACTTCTGCAACATCCGTCGTGATGACAGTTTCATCGTGTAAAATGTCAATAATGTCAGCGTAACTTGCGGGGTCACGCATAATTAATGCGTCAATTAGCAAATTTCCAATATCCGCTATCGCTTCAATCGCAATATGTACTAACCGTTCCATTGCTTTTGTTGCAATCAATCGATCCATATCTGTCACACGAGAGATGGTTTCTTGAACAAGGTATGTTAAAGCCTGAGAAACTTCATCTAATGCATCTGTCAAAACAAATACTTTTGTTCTTAATTCATCCGTTATAAACACACAATCACCTCTTGTTCTCGTTCAATACGTATTGTGCCATCCTGTATCTTACCATTAATAGGACCATATTATGGCCATGAATTTATTCGAGAATTACATCTTCGAATTTCACATGGAAAAAAGCAAAAAGAGGGCTTCATTTCCCTTCTTCATCGGGTATAATAAAACGTGACAGATCCTATGGATTAATGGATTAGTCCATATAGATAGGGACCGGTGGGAAGGTGATGCGATGAACCGTTCTATCATTCGCAAGAATGGAATCCCACTTTATGTCCAAGTTAAAGAAAGAATCCTTTCTGACATCAGGACAGGTGTGTATCAATCCGGCGATAAATTGCCGACAGAACGCGAACTGTCCGCAATGATCGGCGTAAGTCGCAACACCATCAGTCAAGCGTATCACGAATTAGAACGAGAAGGCGTGATCGCGTCAGCTCAGGGGCGGGGAACTTTTGTCTGTGATCGCGACGATAAAGTCCGATTTGGCAATCGGCGTGATTTATTACAAAAAGTGATTGATGTCGCTTTAGAAGAATGCCTCCAGCTCGGTTTTACGCTTGACGACTTCATGCAATTTGCGGCCGTTCGCGTGAAAGAAAAGGCTGCATTGCTCGATCAATCGCAAATCGTCTTTATCGAGTGCAACCGCGAGCAGGTGGAGTATTTCTCACGGAAACTAGAGTTTGGAGGTGTCCACATTACCCCCGTTATTATCGATGAGTTGCGCGATCAAAAACGGGATGCTTTGTTGTTAGTTGAATCTGCAGATTTAATTATTACGACATTCTTTCACTTTGATGAGGTCCAACAGCTATTAGGTGAAATGCAAACCATCTTAGCCATTGCACTAGATCCGGAATTAGAGACGATCGTAAAGATCGCTCGTATACCGGAACAAAGTGAAGTTGGGTTGGTTTGTCGAAGTGATCGCTTTGCCGGTAAAGTTCGCTCTGCACTACGTCAAGCAGGTCTCGATGGATTCACACTTCACGTGTCTACTACATCTGACCCAGACGAACTTGCCCGCTTTGTGAAAGGACTACATGCTGTCATAGTATCACCTAGTCGCCGCCGTGAAGTTGAAAAAGCATGTACTGATCGGCAACCGATCATTGAGTTTGTATTTCGACCAGATGCAGCATCTGTGAATTTACTCCGCGCAGCTGTCGCTGACGTTCGCCGTGAAAGGTGACGAGTGCGCCTGTGCACTACGCTAGAAGGAGTGACAAATTATGTTACAGGAACTGTCCTGGAAAGTGGGCGGGCAACAAGGCGAAGGTATTGATTCAACAGGCAAGACGTTCTCTACCTCGCTTAATCGTATGGGATACTATATTTATTCTTACCGACATTTTTCCTCACGCATTAAAGGCGGACATACAAATGACAAGGTGCGTATCACCACCGAACCAAAGTCGGCAAGTGCAGACTATCTAGATATCCTCGTCGCTTTTGATCAAGAAACAATCGACTTAAATGCTGGAGAATTGCGCGAAGGTGGCATCGTCATCGCCGACGCAAAATTTAATCCCAAATTGCCGAATGAAGTTGCCGCGAACGTCACTTTAGTTGCAATGCCCTTTACCAAAATTGCAGAAGAACACGGCGCTGTAATTATGAAAAACATGGTTGCACTAGGAGCCACTGCACGATTAGTTGGACTTGATGTGGATTTTTGTGCTCCTGTTTTACAGAGTCGTTTTGGGAAGAAAAGCCAAAAGATTGTTGATCAAAACTTAGCTGCTATTAAAGCGGGATTTGACGCAATGAGCACTGAGCAAATTGACTTTGCTGCTTTTCAATTGGCCCCCCCAGTTCCTGATAAGCATCTCCTGATGATTGGCAATGATGCGATCGCTTTTGGCGCACTCGCTGCAGGAGCGCGTGTGATGCCCGCATACCCCATTACGCCAGCTTCTGATGTAATGGAATATCTCATCAAAAAGCTCCCAAAAGTGGGTGGTGTCGTTGTTCAGACAGAAGATGAGATCGCCGCTTTAAATATGACCATTGGTGCTGCATATTCTGGTGCACGCGCTCTGACCGCAACCTCTGGCCCAGGTTTATCGCTAATGATGGAAGCGCTCGGACTTGCTGGAATGACTGAAACACCTGTTGTGATTGTAGATACGCAACGCGGTGGCCCGAGTACTGGCTTACCTACCAAACATGAACAAAGTGACATGTATGCAGTACTATTTGGAAACCACGGAGAAATTGGAAAGATCGTTTTAACTCCTTCTACTCCAGAAGAGTGCTTCTACGCAACAGTAGACGCTTTTAACTACGCGGAAAAATATCAATGCCCCGTCATTCTCATGACCGACTTAGCCCTGTCCCTAGCCAGTCAATCGGTAAAACCGTTTGACTACGAGAAGGTAACAATTGATCGCGGGCGCTTAGCGACCCAAGAGGAACTCGATCAAGTGCCTGCTGGACAAATGTTTAAGCGCTACGAGCGTACAGAAGATGGGATCTCACCGCGCGTCTTCCCAGGCCAACGCGGCGGACTCCACCATGTGACAGGCGTTGAGCATAGTGAAATTGGACGCCCCGATGAAGGACCGAAAAATCACGTGCTCATGATGAATAAACGCTTGAATAAATTTGAAGGAATTGAACTACCAAATAGTGTGTCTTATGCGGGAGATACAAACCCTGACGTACTATTGATCGGTATTGGTTCATCAGTGGGTGCAATCGGTGAGGCGACAGATCGCTTACGCAAGCAAGGAATTAAAGTTGGTCATGCACAAATTAAAGTTCTCTCTCCTTTCCCCGTAGAAACGATCAAATCTTATTTAAATAGCGCAAAACAAGTCATCGTCGTTGAAAGCAATGGGACCGGACAACTATTCCACTTATTGCAATTCTTTGGCCTGAGTCATCCTGAAATGAAGAGTTACCTCAAATATGATGGAACGCCTTTTTTGCCAAAAGAAATTGAAACTCATGTGAAAGGATCGATGATCGCATGGCAACGGTAAAAGAATTTCGCAATAACGTGAGACCTAACTGGTGCCCTGGTTGCGGTGATTTTGCAGTCCAAGCATCAATTCAACGGGCACTTGGCAATCTCGATCTAGAGCCGGAAAACGTCGCGGTCATTTCTGGAATTGGGTGTTCTGGTCGAATTTCTGGCTATATCAACGCGTATGGATTTCACGGTGTACATGGTCGTTCACTTCCCGTGGCTCAAGGTGTTAAGCTAGCCAATCGCGACTTGACAGTCATCGCTGCTGGTGGTGATGGAGATGGATTTGGAATTGGACTCGGTCATTTTATGCATGCAGCACGACGCAACATTGATATCACTTACATCGTCATGGACAATTCGATTTATGGTTTAACTAAAGGACAACATTCACCGACGAGCGCTTTTGGATTTAAAGCGAAAACAACACCTGCCGGGAATATTGAAAATGCCATTAGTCCTTTACAAATCGCTTTAGCTGCTGGAATTAGTTATTTAGCACAAGGATTTTCACATGATGTCAATCAACTGACTGAACTGATCCAAAAAGGAATTGAACACAAAGGTTTTTCACTGATCAACGTCTTTAGCCCATGCGTCACATATAACAAAGTAAACACGTACGAATGGTACAAAGAACACGTTGTCAATTTAGAGCAATTCCCTGATTACGATCCAACTAATCGCAATATGGCGATGGCGAAAGTCGCAGAGACTGACGGCCTTTGCACTGGTTTAATCTATGAAGATAAACAAAAACAACCTTTTGAGACACTGATTGAAGGCTTTAAAGAAACTCCAATCGTAAAACAAGATCTTCATCTTGAGCGCGACTTCTTTGAAAAAACGATGGAGGAATTTGCGTAAAATCTCCATGTTTAAAATAAATAGGAGATAAAAAAGATAAAAAAGCGGGGAGACAATCCCCGCTTTTTTATCCTGTAAGAAGCTAAGCAGTGGTATTTCCAACAAAACTATTTAGAATTTGCTCTGCGGCTTTTTGTTCCGCTGAAGGTAGATAAACATCTACACGAATAGAACCTCCGGAACTTAAATTCGCCATAATTCCGCGATCTGAGTATGGATTGTCAGGATTAGACTGTGTATAGGACAAAATCTGACCCGGAACGATCCAATGAACTGTACTTGATGATTGGGAGTTATAAAACGATTGTAAATTTCGATCCGAAGGCATGACCACTTCGCTAATCATCTGCGAAGAATCAGCTGGATTTACAAGTTTTAAGCTTGTCCCGCCGCTGCCAAGAGAAGCCGTTTGCAACTGCCATCCAGATGGCAGTAAAATAGACGAAACAGAGGCGGACACAGGAACAAACGTATTGCCAGTCCCAGTTTCATTCACTTTCACCGCTGTCAAGACAGGAGTACCCGTCCCTTGAGTTGGAGTACTTGCACCGGTACTATTTGTGCCTTTGCTTGTCGTACTTCCCGGCGACTTAGAAGTTGAAGAAGCTGAACTTGCACTGTTCGACGAAGCTGCTGTGGTCGTAACTGTCGTTTGAGAATCTGAAAGAGGCTGTGATACAGGTCCACCCCCACCACTAGATGTACCACACCCAGTGAGCAGCACAGTCGTTACCGTCACAAAAAGAATAGCAAGTGCTTTAGAATCTCTTTTCATACCTATCACACCTTTTTAGGAGATCAAAAATGCAATCTACAATGCGAATCATGTTCACTCTTGCCACCAGCATCGCCTTTGGAACCCTAGTTTTTTTTACTGCAGTCGTCGCGCCCACTCTGTTTTCAGTACTGCCAATTGATACAGCAGGACACGTTTTAGATCGCCTCTTCCCTATTTACTATACACTTACTGCGCCACTTTGTGTAATCGCATTTGTCTCAGCCTTTGGTTTATACAGGCAAACGAGTATGCGCAGAGGTAAGCTCATTCAAGTTTTTCTTGGCATTACAAGTGCACTCTCGCTCATTGGATGGCTAATTTTACTTCCTAAGATGCAGAGTCTTGCAGCTCGCATCCCCACCTTTTCAGGGCCTAAAACACCGCTTATCAACCAGTTTTTTATGTATCATGGCATATCAATGTTATTTAACTTAATTGGGATTTTTTTAATTCTTGCCTCGCTTATTATCTGGGCAGTTACCCCATCTCGTACTACATAAAGTGGAAAAAACAAACTGAGAGGTGTTACAAATGTCAAGTTCATGGAAATCAATCCCTCTTCGTGAAGACGCGGAACTCTTACGAAAAGAAGTCTATCACTATCAACTAGGGGGAGACTTATTCCAAATTGAATTATTTGAAACACAGGGGAGTGAGTTTTACGCCATTGGCACGCCAAGTCACAGTGATCGACTCTATATTTATGGTAGCACTGTCGTAAAAGATCCCGCAGTCGCATTGGAACAAGCGATCAAAAAAATTAATCGTGAACACGATCACACAGAGATTCAGTTTGTAGGAGAGGATGTACATTCTCAAGAAGAATAGAATAAAAGAAGGATCTGCACGAAACAGGTCCTTCTAGCTTCTTGTATCGTCATCGAAATCATATAAAAATCCGTCTTTTACTTTAATGGGTAATCCAAAAATGCGATCTAGAACCGCTTGATATTCATTTCGTTCATCCACAGTCTCAGCCCTTAAGAGAGAACTGTGTAATGCCCTCCTAATAAGTTCTACATCCCGTTCTGACAATCGCAACAAAACCACCATCCTTGCTTGCTAAGGCTTCTAACGAGCAGCTACAACGCCTATTAAAATTCCCAAAATAGACCCCATAAATACTTCGATTGGTTGATGCCCTAACATCTCCTTTAACTTTTTTTGATAATCCTCGTGTCGTCCCATCGGAAAACGTTCGATATATTTTCCAATCTCTGCTTCTAATTTATTGATTGCAATGGCCTGCTCTCCTGCGTGACGCCGGATACCCGCTGCATCATACATGACAATAATCGCAAAGACGACAGCTGCGGCAAAAAGCATCGAACCGGTCCCCACACGAATCGCAATCACTGTTGAAAGTGAAGACACTGCAGCAGAGTGAGAACTCGGCATACCGCCCGTCGACATCATCTTCGACAAATCCCATTTGCGGTTCGTCGCATAAAAGATCGGAACTTTAATCACTTGCGCTACGAGGATTGACGCTAGTGCAGCCATAAGTGCTGGATTATGTGAAATGCCTCGTAGAAGCGCAGAAAACCACACCACTCGGCCCCTCCTTTTGATAAAAACGATCCCCATTCTAAATCTGATTTGCCAGTAACCCCATATCGTGCTGAACTTCTAATATAGAATCGCTAAGCAAATACACAATCGGTCTTCCCACAGCTATAGGATATACATAAGCAAGATAGTATACCTCACTCGGATCGACATTCACTTGCGCAAACATGTAGGGAATTGCTCCTATTGCTGCGTGATCCAATACAATGCGCTTTTCTAGATCATTTATCTTTGTCATCAAATAACCATCGCTCACATCCGTGCGCTGAGCTTGTAATAATCTTCGAAGCAGCTCTAACTGATGCGCCTGCGACAAACCTGAATCCCAAAGCAAAGAGCGCGGACGCAATTTTTCACGCAGCAAAAAATCGGCATGAAGCAACGTGGTAACATTCTCATCAAATTTTCCTTCATACTCCAAGAATGCCTGGAGTCGGCGGACCAAATCCAATGGTTGATGGCCTATTCGCGCCCATCCCTTTGCATTCCAAAACTCGCCAAACGATAAAAAGAAATCGAATGCCGTAGGAAATGACTCCGTGATGAGATATTCCAGTGTGTAAGGAAAGCGCCCAGAGTTATAATATTTTTCTAGAATATCCTCCATGTGCTTTAATCGATGGATATCGGAAAATGTGAGACTGTGATTTGAAAGCAATTCATATGGCGCAGTGTCCATAAAAACATAGCCAAATTGTTCAGCTTTCTGACGCAATCCAGTCCCCTTTAATAACTTGAGAAAACCAAGTTGTAACTCATCTGGACGAAGCTCAAATACATCGTTAAATGTGTTACGAAAACTTAAAAAATCTTCTTCTGGAAGTCCGGCAATCAAATCAAGATGTTGCAAGATACGCCCCGACTCCTTAATTTTCCGTACAGTCGCCGCCAAACGCGTAAAGTCTTGGCGCCGCCGAACCAGCTCATTGGTGAGGTCATTTGTCGATTGAACTCCGACTTCAAACCGAAATAAACCTTTAGGAGCATGTTCACAAAGCCATTGTACAATATCCGACTTTAAGATGTCGCCCGTAATTTCAAAGTGAAAAGTTGTGTTCCCATGGTTTTCAACCAGAAATTCAAAAATCTTCATTGCATAGTCTTTACGTAAATTAAACGTTCGATCGACAAACTTAATTTGTCGGACATTTGCTTTTATTAGCCGATTTAAATCATCTAGGACCCTTTGCAAACTAAAATAGCGTACACCATCTTCAATCGATGAAAGACAAAATTGACAGTGAAATGGACATCCGCGACTCGCTTCATAGTAAACAATTCGGTTACGTAGTTCATCCATTGCATCCTCAGGATAGGGAGTAGGAAGATCATCTAAGCGCAATTTCGAACTTGGACCGGTCGTATGAATCGAGAAATCCTCCGCTCGATAATAAATACCTGACACCGCAGAATACGGTTGGTGCTGCTCAATCGCGGCTAATAAGTTGCGCAAAGGGGCTTCTCCTTCACCAATGACAACGACATCCACCGCTTTATTTTCCTCCAGAAATTCCTTTGTGTCATACGAAACCTCTGGTCCTCCGAGCACTATAACAACATGCGGTAATATCTTGCGAATGAGGGGAACTAAACGTTTGATCTCTTCAATGTTCCATATATAGCAACTAAATCCGACTACTTCTGGATCTGCTTCGTACACGCGCCCTAGAATATAATCGAGAGGATCATGGATCGTAAATTCCTCCATCACCACATCGTGTGCATCCGCAATAAATGCGCGTAAATATCTTAGCGCAAGTGACGAATGAATAAATTTCGCATTCAAAGTCGTCAAAAAAACTCGCGCCATCCTTCATTCACCTCACGCAAACAATTGTACAAAACGCCTTCGCATCAGCAGACCTAGCTCACAACCAATGCATATCAGTATAGCCAAAGTGTGCATTCTTGACACCGGGACAGTGATCCCGCCATATGTTAACGAAGAAAGGAGGCCGTTTTTCATGGTCACAGTTACTCCGTTAACCATTGAAAATTGTTCATGCGTCGCAACTACCGTCACACTCCCCAAAACGGATCTCGTCATCGTTTCGACAAACATCGGATACATTATGTGTGGCGCATTAGACGTTGGTTTATTAAATGCGCGCCTTAAAGATCGTCAGATTATCGCCGCGCGAGCTGTCGGTGTCAAGACCGTCGAGCAACTACTCGCAGCTCCCTTAGAATCAGTAACAGAGGCAGCTCATGCAATTGGCATTAAAGTGGGGATGACTGGAAAAGAAGCCATCCTTCTCATGTGTCGTCATCAGACGCATCCGTAAGACGATAGAACATAGATTACGCTGCTTTCTGTCGCAAGGCGAGCGGCAGGGGATTCCCCTGCCGCCAAAGTATGTTGTTGTCTCTCACCGCGAGCGCATCTCATCTAGCTGAATTGCCCTTGTATGCACTGTGTGATTCCACACGCGGTTGTGCCGTGTAAAGAGGGCTAACAGAGTAACAGGAAACCAAGTAACCATAAAAACAGGAAAGAGCGGGAGCCCCAGATAAGCTTTCCATGGAATGCGATCTAGTAACATGGCTAATGGCATCTGCAGTAAAATAAACAAATTAATCATCGCCCAAAACCAAGTTGGGAGTAATTCCGTCATGGAATTTACTGCCCAAGCTGCCGGCGCCCCCATTTGAAACAAAAGCATAAAACCTGTAAAGAATAAGATTAAAAACCGCATCGGCTGAAACAGATAAATGGCAGCATCTAACTTCGCGAGACTCCGTTCTGCAATACTGGCTGACAAAAGCGGCGCCATATACTGCTGTGCACAGTTAAAATGACCCTGCATCCAGCGCAAACGCTGACGCATCGAAGCCCGCAAAGAAATGGGCTTCTCATCGTAAACGCGTGCATCATGTGCCCATACTGGATAAATCCCAACTGATACACATTTCGCCCCAAATTCAACGTCCTCTGTAAGCCCAGTCGCTTCCCAACCTAACCGTTCAAGGAGCTTCATGTCAATACAAAGTCCAGTACCGCCAAGTGCACATGACAATCCCAGATTGTAACGCGCCAACTGCCACATTCGATTCGTGTACCAATAGGAAATAGCCATCGAGATCGTTACCCAAGAATCATATGGATTTTTAATATCCAAATACCCTTGAATTACTTTTTTCCCTGCTAATAACCGCTCATTCATGACGCGTAAAAAGTTTGTCGCCACCAAGTTGTCTGCATCAAACATAACAACTGCGTCGTACTTTTGTTCGGATTCATACAAGCGATCCAACATCCAACGAATCGCAAATCCTTTTCCTCGTTCTTGATCATTGGATCGTTCAGCGACGTTTACTCCACACGCCCTCGCAATCTCAGCTGTGTTATCTGTACAGTTGTCTGCGATCACATAGATGTCATACAGATGATCCGGATACTCCATCCGCTTTAAATTTTCAAGCAATGGGCGAATCACTTGCGCTTCATTGTGAGCAGCAACCAGCACTGCAAATCGCTTTTGCGGATCGAACTGAATCTTTCGCTTTCGATAATACAGTCCAAATACAGATAAAACCACTTGATAGGCACCGATGAGACCGGTGATCGCCTGTAGAGCGATGAAGGCGCCATCCAACACTGCGCTCCAGAAACTCAATCAAAGTCTCTCCCGTCATGTCACGACATCGCGAGCCTAAAAGCCCTCCTTACTATAGCATGTATGCGAATCAGAGGACAAGTAGACTGACGATCTCTCACCTTGTATACTTTATATTGTAACGCAATTTGTCTTTTGCAGTCAGAAAGGGGTACAACATGCAAGGACTGTCACTTCTACTTGAACACTTCATTCGGCATTACGGCATTGCTGCAATTTTTATCACGATGATTCTAGAAAGCGCGTGTATTCCTCTACCAAGCGAATTAATCATGACATTTGCTGGATTCGAGTCCTGGAAAGGAAATATTAACTTTACAGAAGCCGTGTTTGCTGGCGTCATTGGCAATGTAGTAGGCTCACTCATTGCCTACTACATCGGCAGCAAAGGAGGCAGACCCTTTTTACGACGCTACGGAAAATATATTCTATTTTCAGAAAAACACTTCTCCTCAGCCGAACACTGGTTTGCTCGTTATGGCGCTATCACCGTATTATTAGGCAGAATACTCCCTGCAATTCGCACCTTTATTTCCCTGCCAGCCGGCATTGCCAATATGCGTATAAGTACATTTTTGCTTTTTACCACAATTGGCAGTCTACCGTGGGTTTACATTTTAACCCTTCTTGGATACCAGTTCGGTGGACATTGGGCTGCTATTGAACAACATTCCTCTGCCTTAACCTATGTATTTGCTATTTTGTTGATTGCCATACTGATCATCTTTTGGCTGCGCAACAAACCCCACACCCACATTGACAATAATTCCTCACAGTAAACAACAAAGAGCCACCACTCATAGCCAAGCACATAAACAGGAATCCTGTTTGAAATGAAGAGGTGGGCTACAATCGCCCACCTCTTCATTTCTTTAAGAGCAACTTCCTGGCGTACCCGCATCATCTTTCGTATGAAAGCTAGAACCACATCCACAACTAGAAACCGCGTTTGGATTAAAAATTTTGAAACCTTTACCAGACAATCCATTGACATAATCAATTTCTGCCCCATCAATAAGCGGCAAACTTGCTTCATCAACGAGAACTGGAATGCCTGACTGCATGGTAAGAAGATCAGATTCTTTTTTCATATCGAGAGCCATTCCATAACTATAACCAGAGCAACCACCTGGTTTGACAAAGATGCGCAGTCCTAAACCTTCCTCTTTATCAGACAAAAGTTCCTTGACCACTTTCGCTGCTTCCATTGTCAAAGTTACCATCGCCAACTCCTCCTTGCCATTGTAACTCTATTTTACACCCCACAAAACATGAGTACCAGCATTTCCTCTGTGTACATGAAAGACAGAAAAAATCTCCCGCAAACGTCATTCCACATTTGCGGGAGATTTTATTATAAGCTCTCTTTTAAGTCATTTAAAACTTTGGCTGCATGGCCATCCACTTTTACTTTGGGATAGATCCGAACAAGTTTTCCCTCTGGATCAATAACAAAGGTCGTTCGCTCAATTCCCATATAGGTGCGACCATACATTTTTTTCTCTTTGTAGACGCCATACGCAGTACATACTGCTGCATCAGGGTCTGAGAGCAAAGGGTACGTCAGATTGTATTTTTTCGCAAACTTTTCATGTGAAGCTATGCTATCTGTGCTAATCCCTAGCACAACCGCCTTGAGTTTAGCAAACTCTGGTAAGAGTGCTTGAAACTCATTGGCCTCCTGCGTTCAACCAGGTGTCATATCTTTAGGATAAAAAAACAACACTACATAGTGGCCGCGTTGTGTACTTAGTTGAAATGAGCCAACTTCTGTTGCCGTAAGTGTAAAATCTGGTGCCTCTTGACCAACCGCTATTTCCATTCGGCTCCTCCTTCTGATTTGCAATCATCTAGAGTATACCGAATTTATTTAGAAATCACCTGCACTTTGACGTTTTCCATGCCAAATTGATCAGCTAAACTTGCACTTGGCAAAAAAATGTCGATTCGATTCCCCTGAATAGCACCACCAATATCATTTGCCGTTGCATAAAATCCTCCAGGCGGAAGTGCTGGATCGGAATATCCACTAATAAAAAGTGTTGAGCCTAGCGGAATCACTGATGGATCTACTGCAACGTCGCCAAACTGAAGCGGTTGTCCAAAATAATTCACCGCTCCCCATGGACCATTATCTGCGACAGATGCATCATAAGACGTGGCCAGCATATTGTATGTCTGCGCGGAAGACTGATTTTGTGTTTGTGGTGCAGGTGCAGGTGAAGAAGAGGTAGGAGTCGATGAAGTTGCTGCAGACGCACTGTCATTAACACTCGCCGTTTGACTGTCAGATAAAGTGCTTGCAGTTGTCGTAGTCATCGCGAGATTCGAATTGCTCGTGTCATTTGAATTCCACGTCGTTGCCTCATTACTCCCTAGTGCAATCAGTAGTTTTTGCCCAGGATAAATTAAGTCAGAAGTTAATCCATTTAATTCTTGAATAGAGGCGACACTTGTGTTGTAACGACGAGCAATATACCATAACGTATCCCCAGGATCGACGAGATACAAAAAAGGGATTGCCACGACTTCGCCGGGATACAGAATACTATCTCCATTCAAGTGATTGACCCGTTCGAAACTTTGCAACCCTACATGAGCCTGTACAGAAATTGAATACGCACTGTCAAGCGGTTGTACCGTGTAGGGTCCAAGCGGAGTCGTCGCCGCAAAAGCACTCACATGTGACCCCAACAACAGCCCAGCGCATAACAGTGCCGCAGTTGTTTGCTGCACAGCAGAAAATCTAGCCTTTATTCGCATAATTCCCTCCCTGGCCTCCGGAGTTAGCTGACGGGTTCGGGCGAAGGATGCCCGCTCACAAAGATGAGTTCACCCCAAAGCACACGGTTCCTCCGTACACACATCGATGTGTGATTCGGCTTATGTGATGTCGCGTAGAACTATACACGACATCACCCCGAATTGCCAAGCTGTAAATCATGCCATGGAGAATCTTACCGTTCCTTTACAACGCGCACGGTCTCAATTGTTGGATCATCTGGTCCTTGTACAGGTAATCCTGCACGTAAATTTTCTTCAATAAATTCTACATTATCTGCGGTTACTATTTCACCAGGTAAAAGAATCGGAATCCCTGGGGGATAGACTTTAATTACATCTGCGATAATTCTTCCGATTGCATCTCGTAGCTGTACAACTTCCGTTTCAGCATAAAAAGCTTCTCTCGGACTCATTGCAAGTACAGGGGTAGAAGGTACAACAATTTGAATTTTATGGTGATGTTGCAGCAATTCCCGATTCGCAATTTCTGCAATCGCAGAAATTAATGCTGCGATGTTTTCCTCTGTATCGCCAAAAGAAATTACACATAGCACATTGTATAAATCGGATAATTCAACTTCAATATTATATTTTTCACGTAGAATGACTTCTACTTCATATCCTGATAACCCAATCTCCGCCACGCGAATCGTAAGTTTCAATGGATCGAGCGCAAATGTCGCAGAAGAAGCTAAAATTTCTTCACCAAAACAATAGATCCCTGGAATTTCATTCAATCGCCGACGCGCACTCTGCGCCATCGCGATCGCTCGATCGAGCAACTCATGCCCACGCGTTGCCAGTTGACGGCGAGCTGCATCCAGTGATGCCAAGAGAATGTAAGAAGTTGACGTGGTCGTAAGCAAAGATAAGATTGAATGTACATGCCTCGCGCGCACTAGCCCTTCTTTCACATTCAATACTGAACTTTGTGTAAGGGAGCCTCCTAATTTATGAACACTTGTAGCCGCCAAATCACACCCAGCTTGCATAGCGGACGGTGGCAATTGCTCATGAAAATGCGTATGCACGCCATGTGCTTCATCGACTAGAACTACGACTCCGCGATCATGTGCGAGTTTTACAATCGAACGTAAATCTGTTGCTACTCCAAAATATGTCGGATTAATTAGCAAGACCGCTTTTACATTCGGATGGCGCTTTAATCCCTCTGCCACTGACTCGACGCGCACACCATGCGCAATTCCTAAGCGTAAGTCCACTTCTGGTTGCAAAAAGAACGGCCTAGCTCCAGATAAAATAATCGCCGATAGGACCGAAGTATGGATGTTGCGCGGAACGAGAATCTCATCTCCCGGACCTACGACAGACATGATCATTGCCATAATTGCACCACTTGTACCTTGCACGGAAAAGAAAGTATAATCTGCGCCGAATGCCTGTGCAGCCAACTTTTGTGCTTGGTCGATAATTCCTGTAGGATGATGCAGGTCATCTAATGGACCAATGTTAATGAGATCGATACTCAGCGCTCGCTCACCCATAAATTCCCTGAATTCAGGATCCATCGCGAGTCCAGTTTTATGTCCTGGAATATGAAATTGCAAAGGGCGACGCATTGCATGCTCACGCAGTGCCGAAAACAACGGGGTCTGAGACTGATCTAACAAAAAATTCACATCCTCACTTCTATGCAAACGATGACTGCTATCACCACGCTTAAAGCGGTACACATCCTCGCCCATCGATTACATCCGAGTAAAATATCAACTACTTATAATACAGAAAGAAGACTCTACAAGCAAAGCCTTCCTATTCATAGAGAGCTTCTAACGATTTGAAAGTCACTCGCTTGTGAACGCTTCAAGAAACTGAGGAGACGCATGCTGGTACAAATCTGGACGAAACTCCTGCACAAATGCGCGCAATAAACCAAACTCTTCCTCAGTCAGATTCGTTAGGTCCACCCTTCCCTTTACCGCTTTTTCCATTTGATTCGCCTGTTCAATTAGATTTTTATACCCTTTCCCAGACTGTTGATCAATAAAGGACTCACAAGCAGCCGCACCGTGAAATCCTTGATTGCCATCTCTGCGGTATAAGCTCAACCATACAATTGCAACTTTTCGTGGATTAGAAACCTGTTGCAAACTCTTTTCATACTGAATTCCTTGATCGATTTTAGCCTTTCCATGAATTGCACCATTATCCAGATAAAGCTCCCCTTGATCAATAATGAGTGCAGACAACGTCGACATACCTTCTGGCGCGCGATGTTGATTCGTCCCTGTCAGACGTAATTCTTCCATATATAAGCACCCTTTCCTCACAGCGTATAAGGATCTTTTCTCCCATTTTACCTTCAAACGAGGATTTCACAAGCAAACGCATGATATTTCCCAAGTGGGGCATGATTACAGCAGAATCCTGACTTGTTATGCACTGGAGGTCGAGTCATCCTTGTATAAAAATCAACGTCGAACGCTGGTTTCCATATTGACCACCCTTGTTTTTGGAACTCTTTGTGCAACTCTCCCTGCAAATTTAGCAAAGGCGCAAACCTACATGGTGGGATCCACAGGATTCCCTAGTAATATTCGCGTGGCGATTCGCGAAACAAATTCATCCGGCGAACCTGACCCACGTGGTCGAATCATCTATGTTTCCACTGTTAACTTTGATCAATATTGCCGTGATGTCTTGCCAAACGAATGGTTCCCAAACTGGAATCCTGCCGCACTTGAGGCTGGAGCCATCGCAGTAAAAATGTTTGCCTGGTTCCATCATCTTCATCCTGTAACGATTGATGGATACACTTTTGATGTAGATAATACGGTGAATTTCCAAACGTATCGCGCGCAGTCTGATCAACCGAGTACGGACCAAGCGTATTATGCTACACGTAATTTAGCGTTTGTAAAACCTAACAAGGAAATTGTCGAATTAAACTACCGCGCTGGTTACGAGAATAATCCAAACTGGCAATACCGAAATGCCGGTATCATGGCCCAATGGGGTTCTGAATACTGGGCAAACCAAGGTCGAACCCCTTTACAAATTCTCGAATTTTATTATATTGGCCGCATGCTCACAACGATTCCAGGCGTTGGAAGGAGTTAAAAGTGTGAAAAATAAGAATGTGATACAAATATTAGCTCGCACTCTTTTGGCTACAGGAATCTTGTCACTTTCTTTTTTCCCGATCCATCTGTGTTCAGCTGCAAATACACCAGCAAACGTTTCACAACCTATGCAGTTCCAGCAACAACAACCAAAACCTACGGATAAAACACCAAACACTACGGATAAAACACCAAATCCCGCGGAAAAACCGCAAACAAGTGGTTACGATCCGATGATTTCCGGTAAGGGATATGGCAATTTGCGTGTGAAAGTGATTGATGGTAGAACCTTAAAACCCATTGAAGGGGCAGAAGTTGTCGTATTAGAAACGGAGAAACGCTACAAAACGGATGCAAATGGACTTACACCGTGGATTCAAGCACCTGTTTTACGCAGTGCTCGCTTTCGCTTTCTGGTAAATGAGTTGCACGGCCAACTCACCCTCATTTCATATAAAAACGGTTACCACGACTCGATTCATATGGGAGTTCGCATGAATGAGGGCGCAACAACCAAAACAACAATTTGGCAATACCAAATCACACCTGGTGTAGATCGGCGTCTCGAACCGATCGTGTACATCGAACCCTATCATCGTCTGTGGCTAATTCAACTTGCCGATCGGTTTCGCCGACCTTCACAACTCGGTGAAGGTTATGAACGTCCATAAAAGAAAGATCACTCGCTCATAGGAGGCCTTGCAATTCTATGCAGGGCCTCTACTTATGATAAAATATAGTGTTGATTTTATTAAATACTATGGGCGGGGAATCTACATGAAAATTGATACTACAAAGCGATTGCTACGAATTGGGACAATAACTGCGCTTTGTATGACGGTTAGTGGTTGTGCTACGACCCCCTCTACTGTGTCGTCTTCTTTGCATACTCAAAATATAAAATCTGTACAAAAACCTTTATCCAAAGTGCAAAACTATGCGCCACTTACTATAGATTCATCTCTCCAACTTGCGCTTCCAGACTCAATTGGAACCTTACACCGCGATCTTTTGCAGCAAGCCTTCTTAACAACTTCTGGACGCATCGTCGTAAATCACATGACCTATCAAATCAATCTACCTGCGCACACACGCCTGATGTATTTACTTCAAGATAATGGGATTCTTTGGACGGTACAACCTAGAGGTGGAATCCAAGGAAACCAGCCGCTGGTAAACTCTCTTTTCTTTACACCCTTTGTATCCAGTGATTTTATGGAGCATGCACTTCCGCGGATGACAACGTCACTGACGGACAATGCGACACTTTTATTCCGGACAAATCAGGTATACACAGATCATGTAAGCAATAACAATGGAATTACACTTTATCAAGACCATTCTGCAATCCTATTTTCCTATATACTACCTATCGATGGTCAAAAGATGATTCAATTTGCCATTCTTACAAACGCGAATACTGCGATTCAGTTGCTGGGCCAATATCCACTTAGACCAGTTCCCCCTGTCGTTATGCCGATTACAAACGGGGTGATTTATGAACGTTACTCCCCTTCCCATTTGCAACGTGAACATGTCTTTATCTATCGAAATTTCGCCGCGAATACAACCGTCGTGTTTCATACAAGTTTTCAAGCGCAAGCTTTTTATTCAAATACTTCCTCAGCCTTAGTGATTGCGGGTCCTGAACAAATCTCTATCAATGCAAAAGGCCAAATAACGCACGCGCAAACCCCGCCATTGCCTTTAAATCCTCTTTTACTCAATGCATTACAACCTTTGCACATGCCTGAGATGTATCTTCCCTCAATTTCATTTCAATACGGCCACTCTTCGATCATGCCTATCCTACTTACCGTAAAAGGGCCGAGTCTCTATGAAATCAGGTTGACATTACAAAACCCCTCCACAATCTTGCAAGTTACAGTGGCAAAAAGCAAGCAAGCGTTACACAAATACCGGATTCACATTGAACATATCGACACCAAGAGCCTTATTTTGCCTACTAAAAATCTATTCGTGCATTCGGTGACGCCAATCCCCAGTTTTTATGGGGCTTATCAGCCTCTTACTTCGATGATTCTCAGTTCACAACAAGGACCAGAAATTGAATGGATTCGCGCAATCGAAAAACAGAGTCAGAAGGTAAAGAATCCCACTCTCCATTCAGCCACATGGTTTGCTGCTTTTGCAATCGGTAACTGGACCTATATGCTCGGACCTTTCACGAATCCCGCGAATACGAATCAAACAAACCAATTGTCTCAGTTCATCACTGCGATCACGTCTAATCCTTTGCCCGATTTCGCACAGCCAGGATGGATGGCCATTAAGTTGCAAAAACAAACAACGACATGGGAAAGACTTCCGAGTCTCATTGAATTTAGTCCCGCGAAAGGGATTTCAGTTCATATCAAAGGAATAAGTCTGCTGACAACACAACAATTGCAATTTTGGACACTTACTACAAAGCCTTCAGCTCATTAAGCGCACGAGCGATTCGTGAACCTGCTTCGCGCAAACGTTGCTCAGTCTCAAGTAAAGCGATGCGCACATACCCTTCCCCGCGTGCACCAAACCCAATTCCTGGAGCAACCACTACATCGTAATGTTCGAGGAGAAACGTTGAAAACTGTTCTGACGAGATACCTTGTGGCGTCTTCATCCAAACAAAGAACGAACCTTTTGATTGCTTTACAGAATATCCCATATCATCAAGCGGAGCAAGCAACGCTTGCTGTCGTTTTGCATAGGTCTGCACCAACTGCTTAACACACGACTGATCTCCATTAAGTGCTACAATTGCAGCACGCTGCACAGCAGGAAACAAAGAAACAAAGAGATGATCCTGCAACTCATTGATCATACTGATCACTCGAGCATTGCCAAGAACAAATCCAACTCGCCAGCCTGCCATATTATAACTCTTTGACAAGGTATAAAATTCAACACCAACATCTTTCGCTCCTGCAATCTGCAAAAAACTAATCGGACGATCTAAAAATCCAATCGCTCCATAAGCAAAATCATGCGCAATAACAAGTTCAGACTCTTTGGCAAAAGCAACTGCAGACTGGAAAAATTCCTCGTTTGCAGTTGCGCCAGTTGGATTGTTCGGATAGTTTAAAAACATGAGTTTAGCAGCCCGTCGCACATCTTTTGGAATTTCGTAAAAATCAGGGAGAAATTGATGATCTTCGAGCAATGGCATTACTTCCATCTGTGCTCCTGCTAGAGCAATCCCAGACCAGTAATCCGGATATCCTGGGTCTGGAACCAACGCGATATCTCCAGGCTCTAAAAGACACTGACTAATTTCCACTAACCCTGCTTTTCCTCCAAATAAAATAGCAACTTCTTGCTCAGGATCTAAATCCACACCGTATTCTCGTGCATAGTGCGCACAAATCGCCTCGCGCAATTCGGGAATTCCGCGAAAAGGTGAATAGCGATGTGTAGAAGGATCTTCAATCGCCTCTTGAAGCGCGCTCACGATGTGTGAGGGAGTTGGTAGATCAGGGTTCCCTTGACCCAGATTAATCACATCATGGCCCATTGCTATCCTTCTTGCTGCTTGTTGCGTAAGCTTCGCAAAAAATTGTGAAGGAAGACGTCCTAAACGCTTGGCTGGCTGAATGTGAAATTGCACAGGCATATTGATTTCGCCATTACTCATCAACAGTTTCCCCTTTTCCCGCCGGCGGCAATTCATCCGTATCACCGCGCAATAGTGCAATTTCATGTTTATAAAGTCCACCTGGAGTTTCTAAAATTAATGGAATCTCTGACAGCGCATCATGATGCACGATATAGCGAAGTGCATCAAGCCCAAGTGATCCACGTCCAATATTCTCATGGCGATCTTTATGAGAGTGAAAAGGCGTTTTCGAATCGTTAATATGAGCGACTTTCAAGCGTTGCAGCCCAATGATATCGTCAAATTGCTGTAGGAAATCATCAAAATGATTGACGATATCATATCCTGCACTGTAATTATGACAGGTGTCTATGCACACACCAAGCTTGTCCTTATATTCTACACGTGCGATAATTTCAGCAATTTCTTCTAATCGATTACCAACTTTCGAGCCATCGCCAGCCATTGTTTCAAGGCATAAATATAGATTCTCATCTCCTTTTAACACTGCATTTAATCCTTGAGCAATTCGTTCGATTCCTTGAGCAATTCCTGTCCCCACGTGACTTCCTGGATGCATAACAAGATAGCGAAATCCCAAATACTCTACGCGTCTTATTTCTTCAGAAAGAATCATCATTCCATATTCAAACGTATCCTCTTTCGGACTCGCCAAATTTACAAGATAGGATAAATGAACTACTGGATCACTGAGATGATGGGATTCCATTAATTGCAGGGCTTCATCCCGATGAAATTGTTCAATGGGCCGTGCCAAGCCGCCACGATTGCTCCGTGTATAGATCATATAAGTATCTGCCTCATAGGAGATGGATTCTTCTACGGCATGTAGCAACCCTGTTTTTGCAACTGAAACGTTTGCGCCTAACTTCACTTGATTCATCCTTTCGCCAAAAGCACAAATTGCTTCAAATAAGTATAATTTGTAGTCTACCATACGCCAAGCCGTCTGCGCGAAATCATATTATCCAATAGGCTTACTACGATGAAAAAAGCGCCTCTATGGGCGCTTTTTTCATCGGTCACAGCAATTCCATGCCAAATTCTACTTATAGATCGAAGTACATCTGGAATTCATGCGGATGTGGTCGAAGTGCCAACGGTTGAACTTCCGTAGAACGCTTGAATTCAATCCAGGTATTAATGAAGTCGCGATCAAACACTCCGCCTTCCAACAAAAACTCATGATCAGCTTCTAGCGCAGCTAACACTTCATCCAAAGAGCCAGGCACACTCCGAATCTTCTCTTTCTCCCCAGAAGGCAATTCGTAAATATTTTTATCAACAGGCCCAAACCCGTGAGCAGTAGGATCGATCTCGCGGCGGATTCCATCTAGGCCAGCTAACAACATCGCAGAAAAAGCGAGATACGGATTTGCTGTCCCATCAGGAGTCCGAAACTCAATTCGCGCTGATTTCGGTGTAACCGCAGCCACTGGTACGCGTACTGCAGCACTGCGATTCCCTTTTGAAAAGACAAGATTTACTGGTGCTTCAAAGCCAGGAACTAACCGCTTAAAAGAGTTCGTGCTCGGAGTGGCAAAAGCCAAAATTGCAGGTGCATGATAAAGAATTCCACCGATATAATGAAGTGCCATTTTACTTAAATTTGCATATTTCCCTTCTTCATAGAACAACGGTTTGTCACCATCAAAAATACTTTGATGGACATGCATGCCGGAACCATTATCACCAAAGATTGGCTTAGGCATAAATGTTGCCACTTTTCCATATCGTCTGGCGACATTACGCACAATGTATTTGTACAAAAGTACGGTATCTGCTACATTAGTCAAGGTATCAAAACGGAAGTTAATTTCTGCCTGACCAGCAGAGGCCACTTCATGATGATGCCGCTCAACACGAATACCTGCATTCATAAGCTCAAGAACCATTTCTGTGCGCAAATCATGTTGACTATCTGTTGGTTGAACCGGGAAATAACCGCCTTTGTTTTTCACCTTATATCCGAGGTTTGGACTTGTATCTTTTCCTGTATTCCAATTTGCTTCTTCAGAATCCACTTCATAAAACGCACCACTTGGTGAAGAAGCAAAACGCACATCATCAAAAACAAAAAACTCTAATTCCGGACCAAAGTAAGCCGCTGTTCCAACGCCGCTCTTTTGTAAGAAAGCTTCCGCTTTCTGTGCAATATAACGTGGGTCACGATTATAGCGATTGCCACTTGGTTCATAGACATCACAAATTAAATCGAGTGTGGGGACTGCCGTAAACGCATCCACATAAGCCGTTGAAAGATCTGGGCGCATAACCATGTCGCTCTCTTCAATTCCGCGAAACCCTTGAATACTCGATCCATCAAATGCCACTCCATGAGTGAGCATATCCTCGTCAACCTCTGCGGCAGGAATCGTGACATGATGCTGCCGACCTGGCAAATCTACAATTCGAAAGTCAACCATTTGAATATTTTTTTCCTGAATGAGAGACAAAATTTCTGAAGCAGTCACGTCTTCAACCCCCACATCAAATGTAAACTACTTATCGATAGTATACGCTAGGATCAGAAGGAACGTCAATAAAGAATGTTAGATTAGCTAACGCAAAATAAGTGAGTTAATCGAACCGCAAAGTTCTACGCCGCAGGGAGACGCTTAGAACAATCCCAATGCTAAGAAAGTTAACAACCAACGAAGAGCCTCCATAGCTTACAAAAGGTAACGTAATCCCGGTAGCAGGACTTAACACGAGATTCATTCCGATGTTTTCGAATATCTGAAAGGCAAACATGCCGATAGAACCAGCAATCACATAGGCTCCAAAATCGTCTAAAGCACTCGTTGCAACTTTAACCATACGGAATAACATAATTAAAAAAAGCATGATGAGCAGGCTTGATCCCACAAATCCAAGCTGTTCCGCAATCGCTGAAAAGATAAAATCTGTCCATTGAAATGGGATCCAGCTGCCATTTGTCTGTGACCCGCGCAATAAACCAGTGCCAAATACCCCGCCTGATCCTACAGCGATTTCCGCCTCAAGTACTTGATAGCCAGCGCCTGTCGGATTCGCCGTCGGATTGATAAACGAGATCAAACGCTGTGTTTGATAAGGATGCAAGATATGTTGATGAGTAAGCACTTGAATCGTCTGATTGCCAAACGGACCTACAGCCAACATAAAAAAGATTAAAAACCCGAGTGAACCCGTCACTAAAATGCGCAGATGCTTCCTCTGCACGTAGACGACAAGCATCGAAAACAAGATCGCTAACATGACTAGCGCTTGTCCAAGCGCTGGTTCTTTTAATGTCAAAAGAAACGGGACAATAAATACACCGAAAATCGGAAGAAGCCCTTTTAACGAGTAATCCGGGTATTCCCTCTCATTCATTCGTGCCATGTAGTCTGCAATCCAAATAATCAATGCGACTTTCGCTAACTCGGAGGGTTGAAAGCTCAATCCAGCGGGAAGAGAAATCCAACTATGAGCGCCGTTTACACGATGAAATCCAAATACAGCGAGCAAGAGAAAAACAGATATGCCATAAAACCACCAATGCCATTTCGCTAATGATTTATAATCGACAAACATCATCACAAACATCACGATATAACTAAGTACTTCCCACATGATTTGCCGCAAGAGGATGTGAGGGGGAATGCCGAGCAATGCATTTCCTGTTGCCGGGTCCGCTTTCCCATAAGTTGAAGTGTAGACTGCAATACAACTAATAATCGAAATACAGATCATCACAAATATAAGAGGATAGTCCAAATCGCGAATATTTCTTTTGACAATTGACTCCACTGCTTTGCCTCCAAGCTAAAACATTCTACGTTGCTAATCATCGCATGAGTCATTCGTTTACGCAACGTCAGCAATGTTGCGTTTACTGGCGATTTCCCAAGGATTTTACTGCAACAAGCGCTAAAAAACTGGCAATTGTTAACCCCGCTAGGATCCATGCCGCCTCTGTCACCGATAGCATACCTGTAAATCCAGCGATCTTTGGACCTGCAAATCTTCCAAGTGTTATAAAGACTGTCACCCAGACACAAACACCCATGTACGCCGGAAATGCAAATCGCCCGTAGGACATTCCGCCTAGCCCTGCCACAATCGCTGTCACATGGCGAACTCCTGGCACAAAAAAACCTGCAAACAGTGTAACTGCGCCATATTTTTTAAAATATCGCTCTACGCGGTCCAGTGATTTTTCTGTAATGTGGAGATAGCGTCCATACCGCAACAACAACGGTCGTCCGATAAACACTCCAAGTGCATAACTCAAAGTAATCCCTAACGACGCACCTAAGATCCCAAAAAATAACGCAGGAAAATAAGACAAGCTGCCTTTATATACAAAGTAACCGACTGCAGTCAAAATCGTCTCATCTGGCAAAGGGAGACCTACGATTCCCAAAATCAAAATTGCCGTTAACCCAATATATCCATAATGATGAATCAGCGCCAACAACTCCGCCCCAGAGATGCTCCTCACCCCTCATGAAATCAATCTTGTGAATTCCGCAAAAGCCCCTACCCTCATGTTTAACTTCACATACCGTATGAGTAAGGAGGCGACACTTTATGATGATTCCTCGACATCACTGGCACCATTACATCGGGCAACCTGTGTTAGTTCACACCACCATGGGCACTTTTCACGGCTATTTACACGGTATTACAGACACACACGTACACTTGCATGGCGTTCAGGTCGCCAATGCAATAAAGTGCGAATCACCATCTATCGCACCACTAAACGAGCTCCCAGTAAGCCAAGCAGAGCTTGTCTTTTATCCAGCGGCAATGGTGGCGTTGCCTATCGCCGCGATCATCGGCATCACTGCTCTTGGTCTTGGCGCCATGAGTGGGTGGTAAACGATACATTCACTGTAACGGACCAGATCCATATTGTCACATTCTCAGTATAACGACCTGTTACCATGTATCGTATTCATCACAATGACATTTCATTAACTTCTTGTCCGAATCTGCACAGCAGAAAGGAGGTGGATTGAACTTTCCAAGCAACGCGATGAATAATTGCCCAAAACGATCTATGAATAGGCAGGATGTTTAGGGGGAGAAGGCGAATTAGTGTCTACGGAGGTTGTTGTGATGCGTAGACATAGACCAGATTTCCTCTTGCTTTTCTCCATCTTGTGCCTTGTTACATTCGGTGTCGTCATGGTATATAGCGCTAGCATGGTCTGGGCCATTCAAGTGACCAATGCTTCCCCAGGCTATTATTTTAAACGGCAGTTGATCTATGCACTGATCGGTATTGTCGTGATGTTCGTGTTTATGAATATCCCATATACGGTCATTCATCGCCATGCGAAGTGGATCACCCTCGGGATACTCATGTCACTTTTTATCGTACTTATTCCAGGAATCGGACATAAGGCAGCAGGGGTTAGACGCTGGATCGGACCTCCTTTCTTGCACTTCCAACCGAGCGAGATTGCACTTGTTGGCGTCTTGATCTATCTTGCATACATATTTGATAAAAAAGGGGAAAAAATAAACAGCTTTACCCGCGACGTCATGCCTCCACTCACAATTTTAGGAATTCAATTTCTCCTGATCCTTTTAGAGCCCGACATGGGGACAGGTATGCTATTACTTTTGTCTGGACTCATCGTTATGTTCGTTGCAGGCATTCGCAAGGTACACATTTTCACAATCGGAGGAATCTTACTTCCTATTATTGTTGCGTTCGCTTGGCTTGAATCTTATCGCAATATCCGCATAAAGATCTTCCTTAATCCTTGGAACCCCGCGTATACAAACAAAGGGGGATACCAACTTCAGCAATCGCTAATTGCCATTTATCACGGAGGATTATTCGGCCAAGGAATCGGCCGGGGAATTGAGCCTTTTTTATATTTGCCAATTCCCCATGAGGATTTCATCTTCGCCATAATCGTTGAAGAATTAGGTTTCGTTGGTGCCGCTTTTGTGCTTGGCCTATTTGCAATCGTCATTTGGCGCGGAATCATGATCAGCCAACATCTTGCCAATCGGTTTGCTTCATTGCTTGCAGCGGGACTCTCCAGTATGATAGGTTTAGGCGTTCTCATCAATGTCGGTGTTGTGACAGGATTGATGCCAATCACTGGGATCCCTCTCCCTTTTATTAGTTATGGCGGCACCGCGTTGATCATGAAATTATGCGCCGCTGGGATTTTACTCTCCTTGTCTCGCTATACCATTCCCGAGACAAATTCTGCGACAAAAAAAGCGCAGGGGATTGTTCAAACAGCCACCTTTGGAGGCAAGGAACGGCGGCCGCATCGCCGCAAAAAACGTTCAACAGCAGTACCCTCCGCACAGTCTCTAGACGTTCGCCAATGATGTAAACACAGCAACAGATCTTGACAGATCAGTGAGAGGAGGCATGTGGAACTCGACAGGAGTTCAGTTCCGCACACAGATGGGATATACCACAAAACTCGCCGAAAACTTGTACATGTTTGACTTATTTGAACAGGGGCAACCCGGACGATCTGCAGCTTATGTATATCATGGGGTAAAAAAAGTTTTGATTGAGACTGGCTCTGCACTTTCTCACCCGTATATTTTACGCGCACTCGATGAATTAGGAATCCAAACAAACGAGCTAGACTATGTTGTTCTTACGCATATTCACCTCGATCATGCTGGAGGCGCTGGATCATTGGCACAGGTTTCCAAGAACGCGACATTTGTCGTGCATCCACGCGCAGCCCGTCATCTCATTGATCCAACTAAGCTCATTGCAGGCGCCAGAGCAGTGTACGGAGAACAATTAGAACAATTTTTTGGTGAAATTCTTCCTGTTCCAAAAGATCAAGTGCTGATTCGTGAAGATGGGGAGACACTTGATTTTGGTGATCGCATCGTCACTTTTTACGATACTCCAGGACATGCTAAACACCACTTTAGTCTCTATGATCCAGTTTTACGCGCCATTTTTTCTGGTGATGCATTAGGCATTCGTTATGTTCATCGATTCACTGGGTGGCCATTTGAATTCATCTTACCATCTACCAGTCCGTCTGATTTTGACCCAATTGCCGTCGAAATGACTGTAAATAAACTGCGTACACTAGATGCGAAGACTGTCTTTCACACGCATTTCGGCCCTTCCCCTGCACAAGAAGCACTGCGCGATACACTTGAAGGTGCCAAGCGCTTTGCAAGAATGGCAGATCGACTATACCACAGAGGAATCACATGGGAAGAGTTACAAGTCGGTTTAGAAGCAGAAATTCAATCTCTACTCATCGATATGGGGCATTCTGAAGAATTCAACGTCAAGGAATTGGGGATTGATCTCGAACTAGATGCGAAGGGTTTACTTTATTACGAAGACATGAAGCACGCAAGATAGCTCTAACAAAAAATAAAACCGAGACACAAAGGAGTCCCGGTTTTATTTTTTCCATCAAAAATCTGTCGCTGCAATGAGCCATTGTACGATTGCTTCCAATCCCTTGCGATCGACCTCTGTAAACCGATCAACAATCGGACTATCAATATCTAAAACACCAATTGGTTGGTGAGTGGACAGTGGAATGACAATTTCCGAGCGCGAATCGCCGTCGCAAAAAATGTGCCCCGGAAATTTGTACACATCGGGAACAACCAATGTACACTGCTGAGAAAAAGCTGTTCCACAGACTCCTTTCCCTTGCGCAATGCGAACACAAGCAGGTTTCCCTTGGAAAGGTCCAAGTACCAGCTGACCATCTTTCCAAAGATAAAACCCAACCCAATTCACGTCTTCCATCATCATGAATAGTAACGAGGAGACGTTTGCCATATTCGCTATTGCGTCTCGCTCTCCCTCCAATAAATGCTTTACTTGCTCAAGCAGATGGCGATAAAACGCATCACCTGATTCTGTTGTCTGTATTGGGTGAAACACGATAAACACCTCATTTCAACACAGGCGCTGCCGTACCCGTGCATACTTTTTATTTCCCAGCAATTCTTGCAACACTGCATGGTGTGCGTCCCACTCCAACTGATCGTCAAGCGCCTCAAGCAGAGAAAAATGCCCGCGATAATTCAATGCATATCGTAAAATAGCATCTGCAAGGTGGGGATTTTTCGGCAAAAGCGGACCGTGAATATACGTACCAATCAGAGATTTATATTGGAGGCCTTCTAAGTGATCGCGCCCATTATTGCCATGTCCTTTTAACACCTTTCCAAGGGCTGGATAATCGTGATAAGTACGCCCGCCGTGGTTTTCAAACCCGACAATCGTTAACTCTTTTGAGGATTCATTTTGCGCCATCCATTCGATCGCAATATTCCCGATTAACCTTCCATGTCCCGGTTTTGTTTCCATATCTACTAGGCGCAATCCTGGAATTCGCTCTCCATTCGCTAACTCATAAAATTTCCCGAGCAATTGATATCCTCCGCAAATTGCCAAAATAGGCATATTCGCTTCAATCGCCGCCTGCAAGTCTTCTCGATAGGGAGCCAATTCTTTTCCCACGATTGCTTGTTCCCGATCAGATCCACCACCAAGAAGCAAAAGATCAAAATCTTCTACCTTCAATTCATTCCCGAGTTTAATTGGGGTAACTTCTAACAAAATATTGCGTAGTGCCGCACGCCGTTTTAACACTGCTATATTTCCTTGATCTGCATATAAATTCAACAGTTCAGGAAATAGATGTCCAAGGCGAATCTTCACCTCACTCATCGACTCGCCTCCCGCAAATAAGTCCCAAGTGGGTATAAGGCGGTATATGTTGACAAGACATAGACAGGCACATCCAAAGATTCAGTTGCTTTTACCACATCTGACAGTGCATCAAGGATCTCAATCTGCTTACGTTGCACCCCAGCATAAAGAAGGCGTAGTGCCATATCAAGCGCGCGATGTCCAGCACAAAAATAACGATCGCATACAGCCGTTGCTAGAAAACTCTCCAAATCAATATCCCAAAGCCAAGACACATCACGTCCATCAGCGTCCGCATCATTGATTGCAAAACAAACCGCCTTTGCTCGACTGTCAGTTTCAATCGTACGTAACACACTATTTGCACCTGCTGGATTTTTAATGAGCGCTAGAATGCGTTCAGGAGTACCCGCATAAACCTGCATCCTGCCTAAAGGTGCCTCATAAACTGTCACAGCCTCGACGATTTTTCGCGTAGAAATGCCGAGTGTACAAGCAGTGGCGACAGCTGCAAGTAAATTATAGTAGTTATAGAGACCTATAACCGGAGATGGAACAGCAAACTGCTCAACTTCTGTATTGCGTTTGCGCCATCTCACAATAAGAGAAGCATCATTTGCGCGCAAAATCCCACCGTAATCAGGAGTTGGGCGAGTAAAATCGCCATTTGGGCAATGGTAATGTCCAAATTGCCCATATATTGTATGTGAATACTCAATCTCTTGTCCGCACATTAAGCAAAACGCCCCATCCCTTACTTCATTACGAGTTTGCGTATCCTGCAAAACCTCATCCATGCCATAAAAGGATGTGAGTTCTCGTTCAATGCCAAGGGATGCAGCGAGCGGGTCATCGGCATTCGTAATCAGCTGAATTCCTGGATAAGAAATTCCTTGTCGTAACATTGCAAGTGCTTGATCCACTTCCCCATAGCGATCTAATTGATCACGTACTACATTTGTAACGACAACCATCGTCGGATGAAAACGTTCTGTAATACGCGGAAGCGTCGCTTCATCCACTTCTAAAATAGCTTTACGCAGACCGAGTCTGCCTGTTGCGGTGACATGCGGCAAAAAGGCAGCAAGCAATCCCTGCATTAGATTTGCGCCATCTTTATTTGTCAGCCACAGATTCTTTTCGTCAGATAAAATACTATAAAGCAATGCACTGGTCGTTGTTTTACCATTCGTCCCCGTCACAAATACGCAAGTATCCAGTTGCGTGAGCAAGTTAAATAACAGATCCGGACTCAAACGATAAGCAAGGAATCCAGGTAAACTCGTTCCTCGTCGCCCTATCAACCTCAGAACATAAAGCGTAATCTGCCCCACCCATAAAGCTAATCGCGATTTCCATTTTTTTATCACGCGCATCGCCTCAAAATCCGTAGACGCCCATTCCGCCATCGACAAACAAAGCTTGTCCTGTCACATAACTCGCCGCATCAGAGGCCAAGAAAAGAACAGGGCCAAGCAATTCATGAAGCTCCCCGACACGTCCCATGGGCGTTCTAACCAAGATGTCACGAAGATAATCTGGATTATCAAGTAATTTTTCTGTAAGTGGCGTGCGGAAATACCAAGGTCCAATCGCATTTACACGAACACCTTTTGCTGCCCACTCCACAGCAAGTACACGTGTCATATGAAGGACACCAGCCTTTGCAGCAGCATAAGCTACGCCTGTCCGCAATGCGACTTGTCCACCAATCGACGAAATATTGACGATGCTCCCACCACCATTTGCGACCATGCTACGCCCTACATTTTGCGCCATAAAAAAGGCGCCCTTCAGATCCGTATCAAGTACCGTATCCCAGTCTTGTTCTGTTACAGAAAGCGCTGGAACACGTACATTTAATCCGGCATTGTTAATGAGTATATCAATGCGACCATACGCTTCAATGACGCCTTCAACACACGCAGCAATCGAAACTAGATCCCGCACATCTACCTGCTGTGTAAAGGCTACTTGTCCCGTCGCAACTTCAATTTGCCTCGCAGCTTGCTCTAAGTCTTCCTGTTTACGGGCAGCTAAAATGACCTTTGCACCAGCCTCTGCAAATCCTTGCGCTAGCGCAAAGCCAATTCCACGTGACGCACCCGTGATCAGCACATGCTTGCCGCGAACATCAAATATATTCTTCGACATTCATTCACCTCGTTACTCAAAATTTCAAGATCGCTGTCCCTTGTGCGCCCACATTTGTGATCTTTGCAAATGGGTATAGTACAATAAAGCGACAAATCACTGCCCTTTTGAAGGAGAGACTGACTTTGGTACATCGTTTTGCACGCACAGAACTATTAATTGGCACAAAGGGCCTTGCCAGGCTCCGTCAAGCTACTGTCGCCGTCTTTGGACTTGGTGGAGTCGGTTCATATACTGCAGAAGCGCTTGCTCGCTCAGGTATCGGTCGCTTAGTTCTCATTGATAAAGATGTGATCGACATCACAAATATTAACCGTCAAATTCCCGCTTTGACAAGTACTATCGGTGAAGCAAAGGTAGATGTCATGGCAAAGCGCATCAATGACATTAACCCAGATTGTGAAGTAATTCCAAAGCGCATGTTTTTTTTAAAAGATACTGAAGATGACATTTTTTCGCAGCCCATTGATTATGTAGCCGATGCCATGGATACCTTAAGTGCCAAAATCCATCTTGTTCAACTTTGCAGGTCACTCCATATTCCGATTGCATCTAGTATGGGTGCTGCCAACAAACTTGACCCTACACAGTTTCGCATTGTCGATATTAGCGAAACTTCTGTGGACCCAATTGCGCGCGTGATGCGGCGCGAATTGCGTAAAGTCGGTATTACACAAGGTCTAAAGGTGGTTTGTTCATTTGAAACACCTAGCGTAACACACGAAGCCATCAAACAAACACTGGTACCTACTGACGTGGGAGAAGGGCGCACCCTTACAAGTAAAGCAGCCAATCCGCCAGCGAGTCTGGCTTTTGTCCCTCCAGTTGCAGGGCTCATGCTAGCGAGTATCATCGTGCGCGATTTATTAGATCAACCATAAAGATTTTTTCTTATTCCTTTATAAAACGATGTAAACCCGTGGAGGAAAGCACGTTTAAAAAAACTTCAGAAGGTCGAGCGACGAATTTTCTCCCATCTGCAAGTCGGACGATATAGGCGTGGAGTAAATGATGTTCCACGCCAAACGCCGTTTTCCCGCCGTACTTTGCATCCCCTAAAAGTGGGTGACCAATGGCTTTCAGATGTGCGCGAATTTGATGTGTCCGCCCACTAATCAAGTCTATTTCAACGAGTGTAAATCCAGCAGCCGTTCCTAATGCACGGTAACGTGTCAGAGCCCCTTTCGCTAACTCTGACTGCTGATCACCTAAAAATGTTTTGTTTTTACGCTGATCGCGAGTAAGAGGTGCGTCGATTTCTCCTTCTCCGATCAGTCTTCCCCAGACGATCGCTAGATACTGTTTTTGAACACGATGCTCGCGAATGGATTGTGTGAGTAGACGTAACGTGTCACTATCTTTACCAATCATGACAACACCAGACGTATTACGATCTAACCGATTCACTGCAGCCGGTAAAAAAGAGCGACCATCACTGATCTCTCCCTTGCGGTATAAATAAGCAAGTGCACGATTAATCAATGTATTCTTATGTTCACTATGATCTGGATGTGTGAGCAAATCCACAGGTTTATTTACAACAAGTAAATGCTCATCTTCATAGATCACATCAAGGTTTGTGTGCACTCCTTGAAACTTTGGTTTCGCTCTCGCTAGCTCACGGTATTCTTCTTCAGCCATATAAATCGTCAACTGATCACCAGCAACGAGCACAATATCATTTTTCCCTTTCTTTCCATTTACCTTGATGCGCCCTACGCGAATCATCTTATAAACACCGCTAAGCGGCAGGCCAGGAAGTATCTGCCGCACATAACGGTGCAATTTCTTACCACTATCTTGCTTTAAAATTTCTATCTGAATCACGAAAAACCTCCAGTTTTATTTTCCTTTTTCTGGTGAAATGAGGGAAATTGCCATTGTATTGTCCACCACATGTTCGCGCAATGTTTGATTCACATCGTGAAGATCAAGATTTTGCAATACATCCAACGAAGTGAGCACATCAAGACCACGCAATTTTTGTGAGACATAAACATTTGCAATTCCTTGTGGTGAATCAAGTAATGCCATGAAGCGACCGATCGCCTTTTTTTTCGAACGAAGGAAATCCGCTTCGTCAATCCCTTTGTCTGCGTACTCCAATAATAAGTTTTGCACTCGTAAAATGAGTTCTTCTGGTCGCTTTGAATTGCCACCAAAAATCGAGTGTCCATAAAGGTGTGTTAGTTCGTACTCAGAGCCAAATCCTTGATCAGTCAGTCCGTCGTCAATTAATTTCTGATAGTGCTGAGAACTGCGACCAAAAAGACAATCCATCCACACCTCCATTGCCGCCTCGCGTTTTTGACGCGCGGTTGGCTTTGGTTCGATATGTTGCTCACGAAAACCAAATAAGACGCGCGGCTGACTGATGTCAAGTGTAGATTCGGTTCGTTTGCGTGCAATTTGCTTTGGTAATTCTGGATAAAAGCGCTCAATCGGAGCCTGTGCTTCATAACCTTTTGCCGACTGATTCGCTTGCACCAGATGCAAAATTCGCGCTGGATCAACATCACCAACGACAAACAATGCCATGTTGGATGGATGATAAAACGTATAATAACAATCATACAACGTCTCTTTGGTGATCTTTGCAATCGAGTCTATCGTTCCTGCGATGTCAATGGCAACTGGATAATCACCGTATAACCCCTGCAAAAGGCCAAAATACACCCGCCAATTCGGGTTATCTTCATACATCTTAATTTCTTGACCGATAATTCCTTTTTCTTTCTCGACATTTTCATCTGTAAAATATGGATTTTGTACAAAGTTAAGCAGAATTTCTAAATTGCGTTCGACTTCTACGGTGCTCGAAAATAAGTACGTAGTCGTATCAAATGTCGTGAACGCATTCGCTGAGGCTCCTGTTTTAGCAAATTCCATAAACACGTCTCCGTGTTCTTCTTCAAACATCTTGTGTTCAAGAAAATGAGCAATCCCATCTGGAACTTTTATACGCTCTTGACGTCTTGGAACAATAAATTCACTATCAATAGAACCGTAGCGCGTTGTGAAATTCACATACGTTTGACGAAACCCTTTTTTCGGAAGCACAAACACTTGAAGACCATTGTCGAGTGTCTCTTCATATATAGTTTCATTTAGCCGCTGATACTGCTGTTTTTTCATCCTGCGACGCCTCCTTGTCCCGCAAAAAATAGATCGTGTCAATCGTGACGCCGCGCGCAACTCGAATTACATCTTCTTTGGTTACTTTTTGCACCGCTTCAATCAACTCACTCACAGATCGTTCACGACCTGTGAATCGACTGTACATTTGCAAAACTGCTCCAGTAAAAGGTTGATCATCGGACTGCAAGTATTGATTGACAAGCCCCTTTTTTGTATAGACAAGTTCTTCATCACTGATCAGCCCATTATTCAAATCCTCAATTTGTTGCTCAATGATCGCCTTTGTACGCTCGAAATGACTGATCTGAATCCCAGATTGAATAAAGAGTAACCCCTTTAATCCCTCTAAGCGACTCGATGCATAATAGGCAAGACTTGCCTTTTCGCGAACGTTTACAAACAGTTTCGAATGGGGAAACCCTCCGAGAATCCCATTATAGACAACAAGCGCTGGATAATCATCTTCAGCGTAAGAAGTCGTCGAACGCAATCCCAAATTTAATTTCCCTTGATTGACATCCATTTGTTCGACAATCAAGCGTTCATGCATATCCCTCTTATGACGAGTTGCACCGACCAAAATGTTCGCTCCAATGTTCTGCTCTGTAAAATCAGCATGCAAAAAACGCGAAAATTCACGCTGACACGTTTCCTGCGCATAAGCGGCATCAATTGGCCCCACCATGTAGATATGTAGAGCAGACGAATGGATCAACTGCTGATACTCTGTGTAAAGCTCCTTTGGCGTCAAGTTCACCAGATCCTCAACATATCCTAACCGCGCAACTCCATACGGTTCTCCTTTACACATTTCTTGTATACAGCGTTCTCCAGCATAAGCGATTTTGTCGTTCACTAAATTCTCGATACGTTGCCGCTGTAATGTGATTTCAGCCGCAAAGTCTGATTTTTGGAATCCACCCTCTTCTGTTTTGGGAGCAAAGATCACTTCAGCAAACAACTGCATGGCAGAAGCAAACAACCCCTCTGCTTCTGGTAAAAATCCTTCATGTGGAACTTGCATCGTAAATTCCACTGTCTGGCGATCTCCATGCTTATTAACCCGCGCCCCAATTGCCGCTCCATACAATTCATCAAATGCGCGAATTAAAGCTGTAGGCTCTGGATAGCGCACCGTTCCACGCATTAACATCTGCGGAAGTAAAGCAATCTTCGTTGCGCGAGCACGCTCTAGTGCACACTCAAACTGGGCGAGTACAGATACCATCTTATATTTTTCCGTAGGCAAAATGTGCAGATGCACTTGATTCCCTACCCGGTCATTAATCCACGCAGCATCCACCGACATCTACTCCCCCAATCCCAACATTACAAATCACAGATATCCGATAGTATACGTATCTCACTGCAAAGCATACCAAAAGCCCCCGGAACCCCGAGGGCTGGCCACATCCGATTCTTAACCTTTTCGTATCTGGCTGCGCGCCGCTGCCTGTGCCACCTCATAATCTAATCTGGTAATCACTTGTGAAGAGCGAATCCACTGCTGAACCTCTCTCTTCATTGCAGGCGACACATACCGCGGCATCCCGTGTTGATCGACAAGTTCCTTGCGCGACATGTGATGGCGACTCATACAATGGTAATTTGTGAGGGCCTCCATCAGCTCACCACAGATCGGACATTGAAACACGGACACCCATCCCTTCAGTTCGGTATGTCACATGCAATTCCTACTGCTAGCGTCTCTAAGGTGCCAAACAAAAACAATCCATTGCTACTAGTCTAGACCCTTACGTCAAAAATCGCAAGTAATTTTCAGAAATAATGATTACCGATTGGCAAAAACTGCCCCAATTTTACTCAAATAGCGATATTGACTTGCATCTTTAAATAAGTAGGCCATCTTCCCAGTTGCTTTGAAAGAACGACCAATTTTCCCAATCGCGTCTTTGCGACCAAGCGAAGCAATCGCTCCTGCAATATTTGGGCGAAATTCCTCTTTAACTCCGCCACGCACATCATGGTAGAGGTATTTTGCACAAGCTGCCCCCATCTGCCAAGCAAGCTGAGCCGTCGGTGGATAGGGACGCCCTTGTTCATTGAGGATCAATGCACAATCTCCAAGAATGTACACTCCCTCATAATTCACTGACTCCAGATACGCATTCACTTTTGCTCGACCACGCGCATCGGTTTCAAATCCCGCGTCAACGACGATTTGATTTCCACGGACACCACCTGTCCAAACAATGGTCTCTGCTTCAATCGTGTCGCCCGTTTTCAAGTGGACAATTCCAGGTTCTACTTGTGTGATTGGAACGCCTGTCAGAAAACGCACACCACGTGCTTTTAAACTCTCCTCGGCAGTCTTCACAAGATCTGCATCAAAACCCGGAAGAATTCCAGGTGCTGCTTCGACATTGTACAACTCTACATATTCCAGCGGCACTCCTGCTTCACTTGCAAGACGAGGCAGCGCATCAGCAAATTCACCAACAAGTTCAATCCCACTAAAACCAGCACCTCCGACTACGAAGCGCAGCAACTCCCGTCTACGTTCAAGCGGATAACGGGCAAAACAAGATTCCACATGTGCACGCAATAAGCGCGCCTGATTCAAAGACTTGAGTGTATAAGCGTGTTCCTTTAATCCAGGAATACCAAAATACTCAGTTTCACTTCCTAGTGCTACAACCAAAAGATCATATGAGATCGTTTGCCCATCTTCCAAAGCAACTTGTTTAGCACTCGGATCGATTTTTACAACCGTTCCTTTTTGAATTTGTACATCCTTATCCGCTAATACTTTATCTAGCGGAATTCGCAAGGAACGATCGCTTCTTGCCCCAACTGCTGTTTCATGTAAAAGCGTGATGAGTTGATGATAATTATGTTTATTAACCAATGTAATACTTGCTTCCGAAGCCGTTAAATATTTGCGGGTTTGTAACGCACAAACTAACCCTGCGTACCCCGCGCCCAAAATCACAATCCGATTGCCCATAAGATCTCCCGCTCCCTAAAAGTATGTCCATTATTTCACAAACACCAAGAAAGATTGTAGAATATTTCACAAAGTACGGTGCTATATAACTTCATATCCTCATGATAGCAAGTATAGCTACTTTGTCAACCATTTGCCATGAACTCTTGCCTAATTTATGAGAGCAACTAGTTTTTTTGAGACACAATGTTCACAATTCAACTTCGAACAAAAACAGTTTGTCCATCCTACGGGTTTTGTGTGGAAACACAGTTGAAATCCTTTCCGCGCGTATTATATGATAGGGCAGAAAGGAATTTAAAGAGGAGTGGGTTCAAATGACCTTTGTCATCACATCGCCTTGCATTGATGAAAAAGCGGCCGACTGTGTAGAAACATGCCCTGTTGACGCGATCCACGAAGGCGAAGACCAGTACTATATCGATCCAGATACTTGTATTGACTGCGGGGCTTGTGAAGCCGTATGCCCAGTGGCCGCCATTTTCCAGGAAGATTTTGTTCCGGAAGAAGAAAAATCCTTTATCGAAAAGAACCGCGCTTTCTTCAAAAAGTAAGTTGCTTATGATCTATGCACTGTCCAAAGAGCCCCATGATGTGCAGAGGATCGGGTTCATTCCATCTGTTACGTGGGACTTTTTGGACATGCCTACCCTAAGAGCCTCGTCAAAACACCTCTACTTCATTCGTTGCAAAGATCGCCCTTCACGTTTCTCTTTGACCACTTCAATTACAGATTGATCACTGGCCTTGCGATCTGTATAAGTTACCCGATAAGTAATTAAAAATACCAAAAACTGAGCAAAACCAAGTGCCATCATGAGATAAGGGATCCAGTTTACATTTTGACTGTATACGACAAACGCTAGAAATCCCCCTATCCCCACGACTCGTCCAATCCCCAGAGCGATTTCACGAACAGCAAGGTGTTCTGCACGATATCGCGCTGAACGAATCGACTCATCAATTTCATTCATCACCATCGTTCCAAAAGGCACAAGAAAAAAAGGAAGAACAAAACTTGTTGTTGTTCCAAAGAGAAAAAGGGACCGCGCTGAAACAGACTGCATAAATAAAAATGGGATGATCCCAAGCAAAAAAGCCGCCAATCCCATGCCAAACTTTCTCAGCCCCTCGCGCTTTCCAATAAAAGCAGCTAAGAGAAAGGCGATGAGCGATAAAAATCCCGTATATAATCCATATAACCCAAGTCCTTCTTCACTTTTGGATACATCAAACACGAGCAAGGCAACTAGAAAGGAAAATAGCCCTTCTCGTAGACCAAAAACAACAGAACCGATCAATAATCTACGCCAATCCGAGTCTTGGTTCAAACGAAGGGCCAAGGAGAGCTGTGGACGATGGGGCAGCTCTTTTTTCGGAAGGCGAAACGTCGCGATGAATAATAAAGCAAAAATCGTGAATGAAAGAGCAAACACCGCATGATATCCAGAAACTTGTCGCACTCGCACAATGAGATATCCCGCGACATAGGGACCGGTCATACTTGCGAGTGATGCAAATAAACCACTTAGTCCGGTAAACTTTGCTCGATTGTCTGGATTCGTAAAATCAAATGAGAATACATGAAATGAAAACCAATAAAACCCTTGCCCAATTCCAAAACATATACCTAGCCATTTCACATAATGCACACTAGAGGGTCCGAGCGCTAATAAAACGGCAAAAAAAATAACCAATACAGTAACGCCGCTGCGCATGACCCACGCTTCACCGATCTTAGAAGCCAGATATCCGCCCCCCACAAACGCTAAAGGGATACAAAAAAAAGTAAATAAATTAAACCAGGTGATCGCCTCATACGTCCGATCCATCTTCCATATATACACATTGATAAACGTTCCCGAGAGCGCAATCCCAGTCATAAATAAAGTGGCAACTACAAGTAGCCACCACCCCTGCTGCGACAGCTTTGCGACTTTCCCTATAGCCCGCATGTCATCCCCCCTGACAACATACGGGCGCTCCTGTTGCCAGGCGCCCGCATGACAATCCATATCATCAATGTGTGTAGCTGTACGGATTTTATCCATCTTAGACAAAGGGGATGAGCAAATATCAAGCAATCAGGCAATAAAACTGTATAGCAATGTGCCAAGACCGACAATTATACAATAAATCCCAAACGGCCGCAATGCCTTTACCTCATGTGTTTTAAAATAACGCATGAGAAACCACGTGCTCAAATAAGCCGCAATCCCGGCAACGACACCTCCAATAAGCGCCATTTGCAACATTCCATGGGCTGCATGGTGAAGCTTTGGCAACTCTTTAACTGCAGCACCAAGGATAATCGGTGTCGCCAAAAGAAAACTAAAGCGAGCTGCCGCCTCATAACGAAGCCCGTAAAGGAGTCCTCCAACCATCGTCATGGCTGACCTTGAAAACCCAGGGATCAATGCGAATGACTGCAAAATTCCAATGACAATAGCTTGTCCAAATGTCAATTGACTTGCTGTCTTTGTTCCTTTGCGGCGCAATAAACGATCCGCATAGATTAAAATCAACCCGTTTACAAATAAAAACACCATAGCTACGCGTGGTGTGGCAAACAAGACTGCAAACTTCTTAGCCCCAAGTCCACCAATAATCACCGCAGGCAAAGTTGCAACGATTAACAATAAAAATTCTTTGCGCGCACTGCGTGTACTCCTTTGTTTTCCTTCACTCCCAGATGCAAAGAGTGCACGCAAAAAAACAAGCCAGTCTTGAAAGAAAAAAATCAGCAATGCGACGGCTGTTCCAACGTGCAGCATGACGATAAACGGTAAAAACGCGGGACTAGATTGTATGTTTGGCCAATGAAATAAATAGGGCAAAAGCACACCATGCCCCACACTGCTGATCGGGAATAACTCAGTAATTCCCTGAACCAATGCAAAAATCAGAGTCTGCATGAGATGCATACGAAGCGAATTCCCCCTTGAAATGAGTCATTTCCCTTCGTATTGTATCACACGCAGACTCGTGAACTACATATTGCGGCGATATTGTCCCCCTACTTCATAGAGTGCCGCAGTAATTTGACCTAAACTCGCAACTTTAACCGTTTCCATTAACTCAGCAAAAATATTGCCCCGTTCGACAGCGACTTGCTTTAAGCGCTCAAGTGCTGCCTTCGCCTCTTCCCGATGGCGTTCTTGAAAAGCGTGCAAGGATTGAATTTGCTGCTCTTTTTCTGCACGCGTCGCGCGCGCTAACTCAATTTCTGGCGCCTGATAGTCATCTTTTAAAGTCTCTGGATCAATAAATGTATTTACACCGATGATCGGAAGTTCACCAGAGTGTTTTAATGTTTCATAGTAGAGTGATTCCTCTTGAATTTTTCCGCGTTGATACTGCGTCTCCATAGCTCCAAGCACGCCTCCGCGCTCATGAATGCGCATAAATTCATCTAAGACCGCCTGTTCCACCAAATCTGTCAGTTCCTCGATAATATAAGCGCCCTGAATCGGATTTTCATTTTTTGTCAATCCAAATTCCCGGTTAATGATCATTTGAATCGCCATGGCTCGCCGCACAGAGTGTTCTGTAGGCGTTGTTATCGCCTCATCATAGGCATTCGTATGAAGCGAATTGCAGTTGTCATAAATAGCCAAAAGAGCTTGCAGCGTTGTGCGAATGTCATTGAAATCTATTTCTTGCGCATGCAAAGATCGGCCCGACGTTTGAATATGATACTTCAACTTTTGACTTCTGTCGTTTCCCTTGTATAAAAACTTCATTGCCACCGACCAAATTCTACGGGCTACACGCCCCATCACCGTATACTCTGGGTCCATGCCATTGCTAAAGAAGAAAGATAAATTTGGAGCGAAATCATCAATTTTCATTCCGCGACTCAAATAATACTCCACATAGGTGAATGCATTTGACAAGGTAAACGCCAATTGTGAAATAGGATTCGCTCCAGCTTCAGCAATGTGATACCCACTAATCGAAACCGAATAGTAATTGCGCACCCCGTGATCGATAAAGTACTGTTGAATATCCCCCATCATGCGCAACGCAAATTCAGTTGAAAAAATGCAGGTATTTTGCCCCTGATCTTCTTTTAAAATGTCTGCCTGGACTGTTCCTCGCACTGCCCGTAACGTTTGTTCCTTGACTTCTGCTTCCTCAGCATCTGTTAACGGAGCACCTTTCTTCGCTGCATATTTTTTTAACTGTTGGTTAATTGCTGTATTCAAATACATCGCCAATATAATGGGGGCTGGACCATTAATCGTCATTGAAACGGAAGTACTTGGATCTGCGAGATCAAACCCATCATAGAGTTGCTCCATATCCTCCAAAGTACATACAGAAACCCCACTTTCACCGATTTTCCCATAGATATCCGGTCGATAATCCGGATCTTCACCATATAAAGTCACGCTGTCAAAAGCAGTTGACAAACGTTTCGCCTTATCATCTTTAGACAAAAAATGAAATCGCCGATTGGTTCGCTCAGGTGTTCCTTCCCCTGCAAATTGCCGTTTTGGTTCCTCTTCCGTGCGTTTTAACGGGAATACACCAGCCGTATAAGGGAACTCCCCAGGAACATTCTCAAGAAGCAAGTATTTTAGAATATCGCCATAGTCCCGCAAACGTGGAACTGCCACTTTGGGAATTTGTAAACCAGCTAAAGACTTTACAAATAAAGGAGAACGCAACTCGCGATCGCGCACTTTTGTAATAAACTCCGGTTGACGATAGCGTTGTACCAATTCCGGAAACGTCTCGATAAGCTGAATATTTTCAGGCCGGAGCATTTTTTTTACATCATCCCGCGCTTCTAAAACTGCATCAAGCACTGTTTCGGATACTTTGCGCTGCTTCAATTCAGCTAATGTCCCCTCAATCTGATACCACTTACTGGCCAAAGCCACCTGTTCCTCTACTTTTGCCCGGTATCCGCGGACTGTTTGAACCACATCCAACAAATAATGAGCACGATCTCCGGGAATAATCACCGCACGTTCAGGAGATATCGCTTCTTCCCCAAGCCCTTTACTCCAATCTTTCCTGTATTTTTGATCGATCGTGGAGATCAAGGCACGATATAGTGCATTAGTACCGTAATCATTAAATTGACTTGCCATTGTTCCATACACAGGCATATTCTCTAACGGCTCAGAAAATCTCCCGAAATTCCGTTGCAATTGTTTACGCACATGAGCCAGTGCATCTAGTGAGCCTTTGCGATCAAACTTGTTAATCGCAACAAGATCCGCATAATCAAGCATATCGATTTTTTCCAATTGTGAAGGAGCGCCAAAATCACTCGTCATCACATAAAGACTGACATCTGCAATGTTTGAAATTGCAGCATCCCCCTGCCCAATGCCACTTGTTTCGACTAAAACAAGATCATAAGCAGCAGCGCGCAGTACAGCGATTGCTTCTTCGATCGCAAGTGAAAGCTCAGAACGCGACGACCGTGTAGCCATCGATCGCATGTATACCTGAGGCTGATAGATCGCATTCATTCGAATGCGGTCACCAAGCAATGCGCCACCTGTTTTTTGTTTCGAAGGATCAATAGACAAGATGCCAATTCTCTTGTCTGGAAAATCGCGAATAAAGCGGCGGACAAGCTCATCTGTGAGAGAACTTTTCCCAGCTCCCCCTGTCCCCGTGATTCCTACAACAACCGTTTTATGATCCAATTGACCTTTCTGATTACTACCTATCGCCTCTGTCAAGCGCAGCATCAGATCTGCCACTGACTGTCCAGTTTCCACCCGTTCTTCTAACAGGCTGATCAATTCTGCGACCATTTTCCGATCTTGACCATCAAGCGGCGCAGATGATTCGATCCATCTCTTCGCTCTCTCCTTTGGCGTCGGAAAATCAGAGAGGCGTACCATGTCATTAATCATCCCGACGAGTCCGAGTTTTCTCCCATCGTCAGGGGAATAGATGCGAGCCACTCCATAGTTGTGCAATTCTTCAATTTCACGCGGTACAATCACTCCACCGCCTCCGCCAAACACACGGATATGCGACGAACCTTGCTCCTTCAACATGTCCACCATATATTTGAAGTATTCGACATGGCCGCCTTGGTAGGAACTTACGGCAATTCCCTGAACATCCTCTTCAATTGCCGTCTCCACGATCTCACGAACGGAACGATTGTGCCCTAAATGGATGACCTCTACACCACATGCTTGCAGTAAGCGACGCATAATGTTAATAGAAGCATCATGGCCGTCAAAAAGACTTGATGCTGTTACAAATCGAACTCGATGCTGCGGTCGATAGACTTCTGTTTCCAACTCGAATCGCTCCTTATTTTACTTCCTCGTACTTACTGCACATTCTCGTGAATCTGTGTTCTCCCTAGAAAGCCAGCGTTCGCATCCGCACAAAGTTCTCGCATAAAGAGAGAAGTTTGCGTTTCCGTAAACGCTTCCAAACTGTAGTTGCGATGCAGTGACCATCTGCGAAACGCCCACATTTGTCCCAGTACAGTAATATTATGCGCCATTAAGGAAACCACCTCTGGCGAAATCGAAAAAGAACCATCTTCAATCCCTGTGCGTAATATTTTTGCAAAATAACTGCTTATCTCTTCCTCGCGGCGCAGGACATAGTGCATATATTCAGGAGGCAAGGATTTGGTTTCTTGATAAATCAGTAAAACCAGCTCTTGCAGTTCGTCCATAACACGGAAAAAACCTGCCAATACAACAGGTAACACTTCGTCTGCACGCGATCCTGTCACTGGAACAGAATGCAGTTTTTCCTCTACCTGAGAATGAATCATATCGCAGACTAAGTACAAAATATCTTCCTTAGAACTTACATACTCATACAATGTACCCGTCCCAAGACCGCTTTCTCGCGCAATTTCCCGTGTAGTCGTCCCATGAAACCCTTTCTCAGCAAACAGCTTCGTGGCCGCTTGAACGATCTGATCGCGGCGCATGCGCACGAGATCAGGGTCTTTCACTGGTGTAGCAATATTGCGCATATTAGCCATACCCTGTCCCCCCGCTCTGCGTTCATTCTCCTCTATCCCTTTACCGAGCGAGCGCTCAGTCAAAAATATCATATCATACCATGAAATCTGTCGCTAGAGTATTTCTTCATTTCCTTATAAAGGACCATTTTATAGATCGCATGTTTAGTAAGTTAAAAACTGGTTCAAAATACTAGTATATTCACTAGGGAGAGTGATCTCGTATTGAAACGTCTGATATTATTCAGTTTATTAAGTGGTGTGTTGTTTGTGGGAAAGGCAATCGCTGCAAGCCCACTGACACCACCTGATATGACAAGCATCTACGTCGTACAGCCAGGGAATACGCTTGATTCGATTGCAGCCGCATTTAACACGACACCAACTGTTCTTGAGATGCTAAATCGATTGCCAAATCCTGATCTGATCTATAGCGGTGAGCATTTAGTGGTCCCAACCATAGAACAAAATTTGCCGATCGGATCACAAGCGATGGTTTGCACACTCACGGCCTATACAGATGGATATCAATCAACAGGGAAAGTCCCCGGGGATCCAGGATACGGGATTACGGCGACCGGTCAAGTGGCTCGACAAGGGCTCTCGATCGCTGTAGATCCATCTGTCATCCCGTATGGTACAGCAGTATTTATTCCAGGTGTGGGACTGCGGATCGCTGATGATACGGGAGGGGCAATCGTTGGCAATCGCATCGATGTATTTTTCAATAGCCAGCAAACAGCAATGAATTTTGGCGTTAAACCTAATGTCGTCGTCTACTTAATTCCACCAGCAGATGTGGCTTATCAGGATGGTTTGCCCGTATTTGCTGCAAGTCTAACGAGCCCTGTGAACAACAGTCAACCCTTAAACAGTCTGGCCACACAAGGGACTGAGGCATCAGCAGCCAACAATTTTGGGTCATTAGCCTCAAATAATAACAATTCAGTGGCTCCCGCTAGCTCTTCTCTTGCGCAAGATACAGTAACAGCAATGAGCACAAGCGCAAATTTGGCGCCGCAAAACTTAGAGGTCAGTTCCTCTGCCCGCATGACCGCGGTTGTAACAGCTGCACCCTCTGTCGGGAATCCCACATCGATGCCGCTTGCTACAAGAGAGTTGCTTGCTAACTCATCACAGTACTCGTCTATGACGACAAATCAAGAATTGGGAAAAGCGATTTCTAGTCTCTCGCTCGGCACACAAGGAAACCAAAGTGACATACTTGATGTGTGGGTAATCACGCTTGATCGCTATATCTGGCAGCCGATGCTCGAATCAGCTAAACACTCGCTCTAACATTGCAAGATGCAAGTATAGCTGAACAACGCCAAAATACAGCAAACCTCAGGATCATCGCATACTGCGCAAGAACAATCCTGAGGTTTGCCAAGCAAATACACACAGTACTTCTACTGAAAAATGAATTCTATGCTAAATATCCCTCTGCTTCAATGATACGCGCAGCGATACGGCGCTTGAGTTCGACCGTGTTTGCTGGTGCAATTCTCGTCAATTTTCGAAGAACAGCCAGAGAAGTTCTTAACGTATCCCCATCTTGCATCGCAGCTAAGGTATCTTTCGCAATACGCTCTACCTCAGGGAAGGTCTCTGCGACAAATAAGCGCACATAGTCCCCTTGCAACTGCGCATTGCTCCCCTCGTTCGCCTGTGTTTTTAAAGCCCGCAACAAAGCCGTTTCCATAGCGTACAGTGCCATTGCAAGGTCTGCTAAATTAGCTAAAATCTCCTGTTCTCGTTCAAGCTTTTGTCCATACGTTTGAACAGCAAGCCCTCCGACAAAGAGGAAAATTTTACGTGTCATTTCCACTGCATGACGCTCGATTCCAAGCAGTTCTGATTCATCAGCAGGCTCCAAGATGCCGAGCAGTTCTTCTTGTAACCCCTGCGCTGCTTGCAAAAGTGCTACTTCTCCTTTTAGCGCCTTTTTCATAAGCGTGCCAGGGATCAACAGTCGATTAATCTCATTCGTTCCTTCAAAAATTCGATTAATCCGCGAGTCACGGTACATCCGTTCAATCGCATACTCTTGGATAAATCCTGCCCCCCCGTGAATTTGTAACCCCTCATCTACCGTGAAATCTAAGGCTTCAGAAGCAAAGACCTTATTGATGGAGCACTCAATCGCAAATTCTTCAATAGCCTTGGCTGCCTTGCGCCCTGCATCTTCACCTGAAAGGTCAACTTCTGACAGTGCATGATCAATTGCGCCAGTCGTCCGATACGCAATACTCTCTGCAATATACCCGCGCATCGCCATATCAGCAATCTTTCCTTGAATAAGAGGAAATGAGGCAATTGGACGCTTAAATTGCTCCCTTGTTTTTGCATACTTTACAGCTGTTTCAAGAGCTGCTTTGATGCCTCCAACACAGCCAACTGCTAGTTTATAACGTCCAATGTTCAAAATGTTAAAAGCGATGACATGACCTTTTCCAGCTTCTCCAAGCAAATTTTCTACTGGAACATGCACATCTTCTAAGATGAGCGGACGAGTAGAAGATGCTTTAATCCCCATCTTTTTCTCTTCTGGCCCCGTTGATACCCCTTTGAAATTTCGCTCCACAATAAAAGCAGAAAACTGCTCTCCATCAATCTTCGCATAGACGATAAAGAGGTCTGCAAAAGCAGAGTTAGTAATAAACTGCTTTGTGCCGTTTAAAATGTAGTACTTCCCATCTTCCGATAATTTTGCAGTCGTCCGCGCACCGAGCGCATCTGATCCTGATCCTGGTTCAGTTAATGCATAGGCTGCAAATTTACGCCCTGTGGCTAGATCAGGCAAATACCTCCGCTTCTGATCTTCATTTCCGAAATATACGATTGGCAATGATCCAATTCCGACATGTGCCCCATAGGAGAGTGCAAATGAACCACCACGCGTCATATATTCAGTAATCAACGAAGAAGTGACTTTATCCAGACCTAATCCTTCATATGCTTCAGGCACATCGACTGCTAGCAAACCTAAATCGCCTGCTTTGTGCAATAATTTTACAGTGAGATCCCAATCCTGATGTTCCAACTGATCTGCGACAGGTAGGATATCCCCGTTTACAAAATCAAAAGTTGTTTTTGCAATCATGCGATGTTCATCCGTGAAATCCTCTGGCGTAAAGATTTGTTCAGGACTTTGTGGAGCAACAAAAAACGCGGCCCCGTGCTCTCTTGTCTGACTCATCAACGATTCCCCCTTGATTCTTTCGTTCCTACTCACACGCGTTCAAAAACACCTGCAGCGCCCATTCCTCCGCCAATGCACATCGTGACAAGACCATAGCGTCCACCAGAGCGTTTGAGTTCTTCTAAAATCGTAACCGTCTGACGAGCGCCTGTGCAGCCAAGTGGATGGCCCATTGCAATCGCTCCACCGTTGACGTTCACTTTGCTCGGATCCATTCCTAACTCGCGAATAACTTGCAAAGATTGAGAAGCAAAAGCTTCATTTAATTCAATCCGGTCCATATCTTCGAGTTTTAATCCCGCTTTTTCTAATGCTTTAGGGACTGCTGCCACAGGACCAACGCCCATAATATCCGGATCGACCCCGGCTACAGCGAATGAACGAAATACGCCAAGCGGTTGCAGACCGCGTTTTGCCGCCTCCTGTGCAGACATCATCACAACAGCAGCTGCTCCGTCACTTGTCTGCGAAGAATTGCCTGCGGTTACGGTTCCCCCCACACGAAAAACAGGCGGCAATTTAGCTAAACTTTCAAGTGAAGTATCAACACGCACACCCTCGTCAGTGTCAAAAATAAACTTTCTTTCGACGATGCGCCCTTCATCATCTGTATCGCGCAAAACAACCTCAAGCGGAATAATTTCATTTTTAAATTTGCCAGCTTCAATCGCTGCCGCCATACGCCGATGACTCTGTAACGCAAAGGCATCTTGATCTTCACGACTCACGCCAAAACGTACAGCTACTTCTTCTGCTGTATGCCCCATCGACATATAAATCTGTGGATAAAACTCCGCTAGATAAGGATTGGGAGAAATATTATATCCACCCATCGGCAGGCGACTCATACTCTCAACCCCACCCGCCATGACAATATCGTTCATTCCCGTTTGAATTGCTTGAGCAGCCATCGCAATAGCCTGCAGTCCGGAACTGCAAAAGCGATTGACAGTTACTCCTGACACAGAAGTTGGAAAACCAGCCCGCACCGCAACAATTCGGGCAAGGTTCATCCCCTGCTCCGCCTCTGGCGTTGCGCACCCCAAAATCACATCTTCAATTAATTCTGGATCCAATCCTTCTGCCCGTTCAAAAACTGCTTTTAGTACCGCTGCGCCAAATTCATCAGGCCGCGTCTGGCGCAGACTGCCTTTGCCCGCTTTTCCCACGGCACTGCGGCCGCCAGCGACAATGACAGCTTCTCTCATACTTACCCCTCCTTACAGATATCCGCTATCTCCATGCGCTAATTCCGCAGCGGCTTTCCTTTTTGCAACATGTATTGCATTCGCGCCTGCGTTTTCGGTTCTCCACAGAGTGACAAAAACGCTTCGCGTTCAAGATCTAACAGATACTGTTCACTGACTACACTACCACCAGCCGCCTGACCGCCAGTTAACACGCGGATCAGATGCCGAGCAATCTTTTCATCGTGTTCAGAAATGTATCCGCTTTTCTTCATTCCATAAACACCAATCATGAGATACGCCGCAGCGTTTTCCCCTAGCACCTTAATCCCCTTGTGCCGGCGCGGAACAAAATTCTCAGCCAATTTCAAACTTGTCGCTTTCGCTTGTGCCAACAACTGATCACGCGCCACCGTAATCTGATCAGTAGGTCGCAAAAATCCCAACTCTGCAGCTTCTTTTGCACTCGTAGAAACTTTAGCCATGGCAATTACCTCAAAAGCTTTTTGCACAAGAGGTACAGGTGATAAATCCGTTCCTTCAGGCAAACGCTCCATCATGCGTATAAGCAACTCTTTGTTGCCACCACCACCTGGAATGAGCCCAACCCCGACCTCGACTAATCCACAGTAAGTCTCAGCCGCCATCTGTAATGCACTTCCTGCAAGGGCGATTTCCGCGCCCCCTCCAAGAGTTAACCCATGCGGCGCAACAACAACAGGCTTTTTCAAATACTTCAAGCGCATATTGGCATTTTGGAATTGGCGCACCGCTAGATCAATCTCATCCCAATTGTCATCTTGTGCTTCCATCAAAATCATCATCAAATTCGCACCAACTGAGAAATTGCTCGCCTCACTGCTCACGATGAGTGCTTCAAAGTTCTTCTCTACTTCGTCAGCGGCTTTCATCATCATCGTTACTACATCAGCGCCAATCGCCTGTTTTAGAGAATGCAACTCAAGACACGCAACCCCATCCCCTAGATCGACTAAACTGGCTCCCTTGTTTCCGAAAACTACGTGTCCGTTTTCTTTGAGGAGACGAAGATCAATTTTTCGCTCATCAGGTTTCACTTCTTTATACCCATGACCCACAAAGAAGCTCTGTACCGTTTGTCCTCGCTGCGTATAAAACGTCTCCCCCTGCGTTAACAGCACTTCAACAAACTCTGGAATGACTAGTCCCTCTTGTTTCATACGTTCGACCGATCGGCGAACGCCAATGGCATCCCACAGTTCGAAAGGACCCATGTCCCAATTAAATCCCCACTTCATCGCATCGTCGATGGCGGTGATATCATCCGCAATCACACCGACTAAGCGCGCACTATAAAGTAACGTTTGCTTTATTACATTCCACACAAAAATAGCTGCATCATCTTCACCATATGCAAGCGTTTGCAATTTCTTTTTGAGACTTGGCGCTGCCTTGGCAGCCTCAAAAGAAGCGGACGATAATTTCCTGCGTGGACGATATTCCATCGTATCAATATCTAATGCAAAAATCTCGCGCCCTTGTGCTGTCTTCTCACGTTTAAAAAAACCTTGACCGCTCTTTTCCCCGATCCATCCATTGTCAACCATTTTGCGAATAACTGTAGGCACTTCAAATACAGCCTTCTCTTCGGGATCAGTTGATTGATCGTACACGTTTTGTGCTACATGAACAAACGTGTCGATCCCTACAATGTCTAGTGTTCGGAAAGTTGCGCTCTTTGGTCTGCCTAGTACAGGACCAGTTAGAAGATCAACCTCATCTACACCAAATCTTGTTTTTTGCATCTCCGCGAAAGTGATGAGTAGTCCATACGTGCCAATGCGATTTGCGATAAAATTGGGGGTATCTTTTGCAATCACAACCCCTTTACCGAGCACGTCCTCGGCAAAAATTCGCATCTGTGCAATGACCTGAGGCAAAGTATCTACTGTAGGAATCAATTCAAGCAATTTCATATAGCGCGGCGGGTTGAAAAAATGAGTGCCTAGAAAATGCTGCCGAAAATCTTCTGATCTTCCCTCTGCCATTGCAGTGATGGATACGCCTGAGGTGTTAGAACTAACAATCGACCCCTTACGTCTGTACTCATCTACTTTAGCGAGCACCTGACGTTTAATATCTAAACGTTCCACGACTACTTCGATAATCCAATCACATTCTGCAATTCGCTCAAAATCATCCTCAAAATTCCCCGTCTCAATGAGGTCGATGTCTTTTGTATGATATAAAGGCGCCGGTTTTGCTTTTAACAAACCGACTTTTCCTGAATTTACAATTCGATTTCGCACCACTTTGTCTTCGAGAGACAAACCTTTTTTTTCTTCTTCCGGCGTTAATTTATTAGGGACAATATCAAGCAATAACGACGGAATCCCCACATTTGCGAGATGCGCTGCAATTGCGGCTCCCATTACTCCAGAGCCTAAAATTGCTGCACGTCGAATTGAGCTCACTGAGATCAGCCTCCTTACTCCTGCTGTTTCTATGATAACAAACGAGTATTCATTTGAACATCTTTTTTTGACTGATTGGTCAATTTTCTTTTTCGCAAACAGCTACACCCTTACAATCTAGTAGTTATTGTGCGTAAGGTTGTGAATAGCCTCTCTAAGTAATTGTTGTAATTGGTAAGTAATACTCTGCTTTTCCTTGTACCTTGTTTTGATTGGCGTATCCATCACCTTTGTGACAGGAAGAATTTCACTCATTGTTCCCATAGTGAAGACCTCGTCAGCATCGTATAATGCATCGGATGAAAACGTTTCTTCACGAACTTGAATCCCTATCTGATGGGCGTTTTCCATGATAAACCTACGCGTAATGCCATGTAAAATATGTTCATTTGCCGGGTGTGTAAAAATAACGCCATCCCGCACAAGCGCTAAGTTACTACTCGTGCATTCGGTAACCACTCCCTCGCGAACAAAAATAGCATCATCTGCCCCTTGGTCAATCGCTTTTTGTTTCATCCACACATTGGGCAGCAAATTCAGCGATTTAATATGACAGTGTTTCCAGCGTATATCCTCAACCAAAATCATATGCTGCCCATATTCTTTCCCCTTCTCCCATTTTTTTAAATTTACGGGGCGTACAGTTAGACTGAGATGACTAGGGACATTTGGAAATGCATGATCCCGTTTGACAATTCCTCTGGACAATTGAAAATATACTTGTGCTTCAGAAAATCCCGCGCGAGTGATCGCCTCCTCTATTAGCTCCTGCAGTTCTTGCAATGAACGATCTAATTGCAACTCGATCCACTTTGCGCTCCGCCAAAACCGCTCTAAGTGCTGTTGCAATAAAAATGGTTTCCCGCCATAGACGCGAATAACCTCATAAACACCGTCGCCAAACTGATGTGCGCGATCCTCAATCGGAATCACCGGCTCATCAAGTCCCACAAATCGGCCGCGCGCATAACCAATTCCTTCAGTTTCACTTAAAAATTCACCCGGACTCACTGGTTAACACTCCTCTTCCTTTGTTTACTGGGAATCCCCTTGGAAACATACCTTTTGTATACCATGTGAACATTGGCGAACCTGCACTTCGTCTGATATCATGGAATACAGTGAATTCTTTACATACAAGAAAGGTGAGAATCTTACGATGGATTGTGTGTTTTGTCGCATCATTCAAGGTGAATTGCCCGCAAAAAAAATCTATGAATCAGAACGTGTGATTGCATTTGAAGACATCCAAAAAGCTGCACCCGTGCACGTGCTCATCGTTCCAAAGCAACATATTGAATCTATTTTGCAACTTCCTGATGACGATACACAATTGCTAGCAGAATTACAAAAAGCGATTCGGGAGGTTGCTGCCCTAACCGGCGTAGCCGAAAGTGGATTCCGTCTCGTCTCAAACAAAGGAAAAGCTGCTGGTCAAACGGTTTTTCACCTTCATTTTCATATTTTAGGTGGAAGAGATCTGGAATTAACACTCGCTTAGAAACTGTTCTAAACGCTTATGTAATCGATCACAACTGCAAAAAACTGCAAGAAATCATTTGCCTTAGTGTACGTCAATCTCACCAATTAATCCAGGTTCTTTAGATCCTCCGGCATCAGAATAAAATTGAAACACCCCTGTTTTATCTGGGGTAAATTGGACTGTTGTGGAGCAATGTACAGCAAGATTGGGGGAATAAATATAGAATGCAGGAAGTATGAAGTTGTGTGTCTTTGTCCCTTTATTACAGACTGTAATCGTCACTGGTTGATTGAAGGAACCAGTGATTTTTTTAGGAAAAAAACCCTTATCAGTTACAATGATGTGATATGTAGCTGCAAAAACAGGAGTTGGTTTCAGCCACAGTCCAATAGACAGACACATAAGAAGAAGCAACAAGCGACGAGCGCCATTAAAAATTCCTCTTTGATTTATCCGCCAAGATTCTTGTTCATAGCGATTTTTTGTCAAGTGTCTCACATCTTATGCCCTCCAACATCAGATTTAGAATTTGATGACGAGGGCTATCATGCCCTAAATTAACTAATTTATCCATTTTATTCATAGCCATATTTTCCAATACAGCAGAGAAACAAGTGTTCCAATCATCCCGCCAACCAGAACATCCGTGAAATAATGCAGACCAATATAGACGCGCGAGAAGGATATTAAAATTGCTAACCCCAATGAGAAAAAGAGCAAATGCGGAAATGCGATCGACAAGAATATCCCTAAAGCAAAAGCCCCACCCGCGTGATTTGAAGGAAAAGAAGGATCCTGCGGATCCTTCGCAACAAGTGGTACGACGGATTCCTTGACAAAAGGACGCACTCTTGCAATCCGTGCAGCGAGTGGATCAATGATAAACTTCGTCGATAACGCAGCAGCAATAGCCACAAGCAGGACATACAAAACCTTCACTGCATTTGACCTTTCTTGGATTCCAAGAATTACAAAGATCCCCCCCATCTCAAGGAAAAATAACAAGGGCCCAAATCTTCCAAGCCAACTGATCCATCGATCCACTAGCTGATGTTTGCCGCGAAGCCTTTGTATGGTCATATACCACACGCGGTCGCGCTGCTGAATCCGCGCCACCCAATCTTTTATCAAACCATTCACCAATCCTTTAATTTCTTTTAAAGCCTTTAGAGGAAGCGTTAACTTCTTGTAAACTGATTGTCCACATCAGTTTTAATGCTTTTGCCAAAAGCAAACGCGTTCATCAGTTCGACGTCACCCTCGTGATTGACCGAGAACCCATGGTAAGAAAAATTGGCACTCCCAATAAATACAATTCGGCCATTGTCCACAGACAAAATTTTTGCATGTAAATATTCATTATCATACGGTTGATAGTAGCGAACGTCTATCCCCGCATTTGCCAGCAACCGAGCCGTTTTATGATTATAATGCTGCTTTGCATCAAGTACGACTCTTACTTTTACACCTCTTGCGACCGCTTCAGAAAGTGCTGCAACGAGTTCACGACTAGTAAATGCAAAAGCTTCCATATCAATCTCTTCTTTCGCACTTGCGATCGCCAAAAGCAAGGCTGGCTCAATTTGTGTATCAGCGCGCAACGGAAGCGGATAAGCTACTGGGACTTCCGGATTGCCGCCCGCACGCGCGTAATCTTGTTCAAAAAGACCTTCAAACTCTGGACTTGGATGCGTGAAATAGACTGATGCATCGTGATTTTCCCAACTATATGTACCAAAGTTCATCCCCCCCAGTAAAGCCTGCATTCCATGATGTGTCATAACAACAAGTGATTTGATATGGGAAATCCCCCCGGAGATTGAAAGAGTGCGCACTTTGATCTGATGAGCTTGGAGAAAAGGAAGTGCAACGGATTGAGAGTGTGGTTCTGTAGCATCCAGTACAACTTCTACATCAACCCCTCGTACTTTTGCACGCAATAGAGCCTGCAAAATATTTGGATCGGATAGTTCATACATTGTTAAATGGCAAAAGCTTGTACTCTGATCAATCATCTTCAGTGCCTCCGGTTTTATCTCTGGACCCCAAAGCAGCGTCTCGTCGCCCTGTGTTACCGGGTTAGGAAATTGCCCAGCAGACATACCATCCATCGATGTACATCCTGAAAGCAGCAAGAGAAGTACACCGCTTATGAGCACTTTTGGGATGAAAAACCAGATCTTGCGCCTTTGCGCAGATCTATACTCACTTCGAGCAGCTGTTGATTGATACAAGATCATGCCGTGATCGCTCCTCTTTTACAACTCGATGATCGATGAGAACGTTTTGCACATCCTCCATCAATCTCTTCTGTTAGCGAACAGCAGACCAAATTCCTTTTTACAATCACACAATGGCTACTCGTTTTGAATACTTGTCGTTCACAATGCTGTCGCCAAAAGCTTTTTCTGCCATAAAAAAATCCCTGCATGCACCATTGCTGCAGAGACGTATTGATATTCCTCTAGCGCTGTGTAATCGGCGAATAAAGACATTTTTGATCCTGATCAAAAATCGGCATCAACAGCTGGGAACGCGAAGTCAACGTCGCCCCTAGCGTAGAGAGATATGACCAGTCACCCATACAAAATCCAGCGCTCATCATCATCGTGGAGTGCGAATCCCAACCATTTTGAATGTTTTGTCCGAAAAATTGCCCAACCGCATTTGTCATCGCAGCATTTTGGATATTGCCTACTTGAATAAACGCTGCCATCTAGGGTCCCTGCCAACTTGGAGAGAAATTGTCTTTCACATCCGAATCCGCGATGGGCTGTAAAACGACAGCAGGAGTATACGACCAAACCGCTGCGACACCGTTTAGATCATAATTGCCCATCACATATCCTGCCGCCATTTGCAAAGGAGAATGAGAATCCCACGCATTTTGGACGTTCTGTCCGTAAAAAAAACCCACATCGTTTGTCATGGATGAAATCTGGAACGCTCCCACACTGACAAATGCAGCCATGAATCCTCCTCCTCGCTCGCCACACGATATACATATGCACTGTCAAGACGGTTGGTTCATAGCGATCTAGGTTGTCAACGAATGGCAAGCCCACGAATTCTATTCCAAATCATCCCAATTTCAAGGGCGCGAGGTAAAGCATAAAACCCAGAGCACCCTTCTTCCATACTTATTTGTGCGAACCCTTTTTTATAAACTTCTTGCACGATGCGAGACGTAACTTGGTGAAGCGATATCTCTCCATCTACAAATTGGGTAAGTGCATAGCGAATCATCGCCACTGCCGCACGCGTCTGACTCTCTTCAATAAGTTGCTCTAATGCGCCAAGATCGACAAATTCATCGCCGTACTGTACCGTAAAACGCGATTTGACATCCATTCGTTCAAGTTTTGTCCCCATTGCGATAGGTTGTGGAACACGGATGCGTGCCTGTGTCAAAGGACTTATCGCTTCGATCCTACGTTTTGCAGGGAAATCGAGACGAACACGCCTTGCCTCTTCGGTAACATCAAGCGGTCTGTATTCGTCCATCAACAAAACCATATCCGCTACATCAAGATAATCTCCAGATCCACCAATCACCAAGATACTCGATACACCATATGTGAGATATAATTCCTGCACCCGATCTACAAAGGGCGTGATCGGTTCGCGTTCTTTGGCCACCAGCGCCTGCATACGCGCATCGCGAATCATAAAATTTGTCGCACTCGTATCTTCATCCATCAGCAAAACACGTGCACCTAGCTCAAGCGCCTCCATAATTGCGGCAGCCTGAGACGTGGAACCACTCGCATCCTGAGTACTAAAAGTGGTGGTAGAACGGTCGCGCGGCAAGTGTGAGATGAATCCTGAAATATCGACGCGACTTACCCTGCGCCCATCTTCTGCACGCACTTTAACTGCCGTCTCATCCGTGATACACCACTCTCGACCATCTCCCGCAATATGATGGTAGATCCCGCGCATGATCGCCTGCAACAAGGTGCTTTTCCCGTGAAATCCTCCGCCCACAATCAAAGTTACGCCCTTTTTAATCCCCATGCCTGCAATTTCCCGTCCACTTGGCAAATGCCAAGTCACCACTGTAGATAGAGGTGCTTGAAATGGCTGGGCAAGTTTTTCATCCATCGGCAACTCACTCATTCCGCTTCGCCGTGCCAAGATTGACCCATTTCCAATAAATGAAACAAGCCCCCGGTCTGCTAACGAGCGTCGGATAAAACATTGGTCTATGTACAATGCTACATGTTCATCTAGTTCCGCAAAAGGAAACTCCGATCGCGCAAATGCCTGATGTAAAACGAACGGCAAATCGACAAGAAACATCGCCTCAGCGTCTTTGGCTCGAATCCTTCGACCATTTGCCGGAAGCCCCACAGCAAGGCGTACCTCAATGCCTGCTTTTGTCACATTTACTGCACTACGCGGCAAAACTACCTGTTGTGGAGAAGCGAACAAAATAATCCCACTACGGCCACTCCCTCGACGTTTTAAGCCAAGTTCCTTTAAAACCGCCGATAACCTTCGTGTTAAAAAATCCTCAACTGCGATTCTGCGGTCGAGATCCGTTAATATCGCTTCGTCCAGCCGCAACAAATCTGCATCTACAAACGCGCGAACGCGCGAAGGTGGCGCAAAGGGATCAGATTGCACCCGATCAATGGTTAAAATATATGGGCCAAGATCAAATATACCTTTTAGATCGCGATATCCACCATAGGACTTGCCCTCTAAACTTCGCAACAACCGCAAAAAATACGATCGATTCTCCATGTGCTTCGCTCCCTGATCAGACCGACCATCACATGGCAAAAGGTCCGCGCTCTTTTTCTGCCTCTTCTAACACTTCATGTAAATACTGCAAAACATCCGTTCTCATATCGGATCGCATTAATGCGAGTCCAATAGTCGCCTTGATATATCCCAATTTATCGCCAATATCAAATCGCAATCCATCAATCTTACACGCGTGTAACCCGCTTTTTAACATCTGCCCACGCAATGCATCTGTAAGTTGCACCTCCCCTTGCTTACCAGGAGGAGTCGTCTCGATAATTGAGAAAATATCCGGTGTAATTACATAGCGACCAACGATCGCCAAATTCGAAGGCGCCTCATGCACAAACGGTTTCTCAATCAAATCTGTAACTGTATATTCGATCCCATCCGCGCTCACACCCGCTATAATCCCATAGCTTGACACATTTTCCCGTGGCACAGGCTTGACCCCGACAACTGTTTGTTCACAGCGGCCATAGATCTCCAAAAGTTGCGATAGCGCTGGTTTTTGTGAATAGATAATATCATCACCCAACAATACAGCAAATGGCTCCGACCCTACAAATGATCGAGCCATATACACAGCATGTCCAAGCCCTCGCAATTCCGGCTGACGGATATAATGAATATTGGCTAAGCGTGAAATGTGTTGAACCACTTCTAACGTAGAACGCTTTTCATGTTCTGCCAAGTGCATTTCGAGTTCTAATGATCGATCAAAGTGATCTTCGATCGCCCGCTTTGATCGCCCAGTCACGATCAAAACATCCTCAATCCCTGCCGCCACTGCTTCTTCAACGATATATTGAATGGCTGGCTTGTCTACAAGCGGCAACATTTCCTTTGGTTGTGCCTTCGTCGCCGGTAAAAAGCGAGTTCCCAACCCCGCTGCTGGGATAACTGCTTTGCGCACGCGTCTCATCGTTACCGATCCCTTCTACTCGTTCCATTCTCGTCCCATGTTGTAGCGCATTTTTCGGACGTACGCCAACTCTAAGTCAATCCCTACGTAATTTGCTAATTTCACAATATACGCCAAACAATCCGCGAGTTCATCGCGCAAATGCTCGCGGGCTTCGCCTTCCTTTGCGATCATCTCGGGGTGACCCATGGCGCCCTGTAACCGCCGCACTTCCTTTGCAACCTCCCCAACTTCCTCCACAAGCAACATCACATTCAACGGGAGATCCTGTGAAAATCCCTTTTCCTTGTCCAACCATTCATGGAACCTTTGGCAATCCTGCAAAGTCGGCCGATCCGGCAACACGGCTCAAACGCCCCCTGTGCTCATCTTGTTCTTATGGTAACATAGAGTTAAGAATCTTTCATGGGGGACTATCATGACAACTCAACTGCTCAGTCAAATGTCAAAAATGCAATTGGAAGCTGAAATGGCTCGTTGCCAAGAACAAGCTAAACTCGCCCTCGAACAAGGTGTCATCAATGAATATCAAGTCTATGAGCAACGTTATTTTCTAGCAAAATCGTACCTCATGGATCGCCAAACGATTGAACCTCATGTCACCTATGGCATCGAAACTACGACAGACCTTTTTACAGTCGAATACTTAGATGGCATTATGGCCTATGGAAAGGTCCTTGGGACAAAAGAAAAACGCGCATTCCCGATCGGCAAGCTCGTACCGCTCGACTTTTCGCGCGATTCCTAACAACCATTATCATGAAGTTACACACCGTCGCTAAACAGCATCGATAGCGCGCCCCAGACCTCATGATCAGGAAATTCTTGATACATCGTCGCCGCATGCTCAATAAATGTACTAAAAGCATCCTCATCAAAATCAACATCCACCTGCAGATCAGAGCGCGTTTCTCCTGTGCGCACAAGAATCCCGACAGGTGCTTGTAACAAAGTTGCACACTGTGCAACAGGCACTAAGAGATCAATTCCTCTGCCTTGTTCTCGCAGCCCAATCACCAGATGAGGCGCATTTTCAAACGGTGATGCAGCAAAGCGGAGCGAAAGTGGCGCTCGATCCTCCTTGCAAAGATAATTCTCAAGCCACAATTTCGCTCCTGGCGCATCAATCACAGCGCGCTCTTCATCAAGCGTGGCGTGCATTTTAGCTTTTACATGCATGAAATTGACCCTTCCCTTTATCCCATTTGGGCCACAGTAAAATGATTAACAAACTGCGGCCCCACTTCATTTTGCAGAATTTGTCGATTGACTGCAACCCCAATCAGCAATTTCCACATTTGCTGATCCATGCGACCAGTAATCGGGACATGCTGACTCATTTGAAAACGTTTTAACGCTTCTTCTGTCCCTTGATTGAAGTGCTCCGTAACTGGACCATGATAAAAGCCAAGCCGACGTAACATATACTGAAGAAACCCTACCGCATGCCCATAATCCTGAAAACCTAATTCATGGTACTCATAATCAGGCTCTGCATTCACATTTTTCCCTCGCCACAACATTAGGACATATCCCCCCAACAAAGTCTATGCCCTATCATATGGTCATCCGCCTAAAATGTGTGCACGCCTCACTCTCTATGATTACAGACGCCAACTGTACATATATTGTGGGTCTTCTATCGCCAAGGCCGCTGCTGTAAGGCCGAGTGGATGAAAGGCGTCTAACATGACCGCCCATTCCGCTGTATCTGCAACACCTAAACTGTTTTCTACTACACCAGGATGCGGTCCATGCGCGATGCCGGCAGGGTGCAATGTCAGCGATCCGATTTCAATGCCTTTACGACTCATGAAATGGCCATCTACATAATAGAGTACTTCATCACTTTCGATGTTTGAATGATGATAAGGTACTGGAATTGCCTCCGGATGATAATCCATTTTTCGAGGAACAAACGAGCAGATTACAAAATTTTCACCGGAAAACGTCTGGTGAACCGGAGGTGGCTGATGAATACGCCCTGTGATCGGTTCAAAATCTGCGATGTTGAAAATGTAGGGATAAAGCGCCCCATCCCATCCCACCACATCAAATGGATGAAAGGGGAGCACAAAACTTGTCAGTTGTTTGCGCGCCCTCACACGCACTTCAAAATTTCCCTGCTCATCATGTGTCTCTAACTGCGGCAGCCGAAAGTCGCGTTCACAAAATGGCGCGTGCTCCATCATTTGGCCCGCCTCATTCATATAGCGCTTTGGAATCGCAATTTGCCCTTGCGCCTCAATCACAAGCAGGCGTGTAACTTCTCCTGCAGTCGGAATCACACGATATGTTGTCCCTACAGGTAGTACCACATAATCGCCTGATCGATAATCAAGACGTCCAAAAATCGTCTCTATCATCCCATGCCCCTGATGCACAAAGAACAGCTCATCACCCTCTGCCGTGCGGTAGAAATAGTCCATCGCTTCCGTAACGACAGCTACCCCAAGTGCGACATCTTCATTGCCAAGCAAAATCACTCGCCCATCCACTGCATTTTGCAGTGCTGGAGGCGGCAATGTCAGAGTACGCAAATGGCGATGCACTAAAGGCCCCAAGAAAGAAAATTCGCGCGCGACGGAACCGAGATCGCGAACTTGTGTGACATTTGTTGGAGGTGTGATATGGTAAAGTAGGCTTTGTCTCCCAGAGAAACCCTCCCTGCCAAACAACTCCTCAGTATAAAGTTGCCCATTGCTCTGGCGCATCTGCGTATGGCGTTTTTTCGGAACCTGCCCTTGCATCGTGTAATATGTCATGTCAATCCCCCCTTACGCAATGACGTTTGTCAAGCGGCCAATGCGTTCCACCTCAAGCGTCACAACATCTCCCGCCTCAAGCCATGGCTGTTGCTCTGGTCCAATTTCTAAAATACATCCTGAACCGACCGTCCCCGATCCAATGACATCCCCTGGATACAGAGTCACGCCCTCCGATGCACGCGCGATCATTTGTCCAAATGTGAAGTACAAATCAGCGAGGTTTCCCTGCGAACGCAAAATCTCATTCACATATGCACGCATTTTCAGATTGAAATTGGGGCCTTGCTGGTTGTCTAAAATCACCTTGCAATCCTGTAACTCATCCCATGTCACCAGTACTGGACCGAGTGACGTCGCAAAATCCTTCCCTTTCGCTGGGCCCAACCCCACTTTCATCTCTTGGACTTGTATATCCCGCGCACTCCAATCGTTCAAAATCGTCAATCCAGCGGTAACGTCTAGCCACTCCAGCGGACTTACATCGCGAACTGATTTACGTATGATTGTCGCCACTTCTAATTCATAGTCTAGCCACGAACATCCCCGCGGACGTTCAACCGCCATCCCATCACCAATGAAGGCGGCTGCATTGGAAAAATAAAAAACAGGAGCCTGATACCACTCCGGTTGCATACCTAATCCACGGCGCGCACGCGCTTGTTTAACATGCGCCTCAAAAGCATAAAAATCCCGAAATGAAGGAGGTTTTGGCAAGAGCGGAGCTGGCACACCCGTCGCAAAACACATCCGTTGCTGCTCTGCTGTCAATTCCGTCACAAAGAGTTGCTCTACACATAATGCGTACTGCCACCACTGGTCCCCTGCTTCAAGCAAAGTAAGTAACGTGTCTGGCGGCGTGTCCAAGGGATCCATTCCGCTCCTGCTGCTCCCTAAACCAACCCGTTTTTCATAAACTTTTTTACAACTTTGCAGGTAGCGATCTGGTGCAACAAAACGACGTAAGGCAAGTACCGCGTTCGCAAAATCGACTTCCTGTTCACCAGACGCTGTACGAGCGAAGAAGTGCAAACGTTCTTGCCGTGAAGTGATCCACCGAGTAACCCATTTCATCTTATAAATTCCCCCGGAGTGCCTGTTCACGTTCTATCGCTTCAAATAACGCTTTAAAATTTCCCTTGCCAAATCCGCGACTGCCTTTGCGCTGAATGATTTCAAAGAAAAATGTGGGACGGTCAACAACAGGCCGCGTAAAAATCTGCAATAAATATCCTTCTTCATCACGATCTAGTAATATATTGAGTTCTTCTAATTCATCGATTCCTTCTTCAATATCTCCCATCGTCGCACGCAAATGTTCATAATAAGAATGGGGTGTGCGGAGGAACTCGACTCCTGATGCTTGTAACGCACGAACCGTTGCTTTGATATCATGTGTCAAAAGAGCTACATGTTGTACACCTGGCCCTGCATAAAAATCTAGAAATTCTTGAATTTGCGATTTTTTGCGTCCTGTAGCTGGTTCATTGATGGGCAATTTAATGCGGCCTGAATGGTTAGCCATCACTTTTGACATGAGCGCCGAATACTCTGTATTGATGTCCTGATCGTCAAATGAGATAAATTGCGAGAAGCCTAACGCTTGACGATAATAATGCACCCACTCCTCCATCTTGCCTAACTCGACATTCCCCACAACGTGATCAAATTGCACGAGTCCCTTTTCTTGCACAGAATAAGAAGCTGCATACGGAACAAATCCTGGCATAAATGTTCCCTGATATGATTCTCGCGCAATCAAAGTATGCACTGTATCCCCATACGTCCCGATCACCGCGCGCGAGACCACCCCATATTCGTCCTGAACCGTATAGGGCGGCACAATCCCTCTTGCTCCACGTAAAACAGCCGCTTCGTAAGCTTTTTGCACATCGTCAACTGCAAACGCGACATCCTTTACTCCATCGCCATGCAGGCGGACAAATTCCCCTATCTCGTGGTCTGGATGTAAAGCTGACGTCACAACAATGACTGTACTCCCCTGTTTTAACGCATAACTAACGCGCTCGCGCGACCCCGTCTCTAAACCGCGATACGCAAAGGGTACGAAACCAAAAGCATGAGCTAGAAAATAAGCTGCTTGCTTCGCATTGCCGACGTAAAACTCGATATAATCTAAATATTTTATCGGTAAATGATCCACTCCCTGCGCAGTGGCACGATGAAATTCAGATTGAGCAACACCCATCCTCATTACCTCCCCCAACTCTATACAACGCCTATGCACATTCATACTAATAAGAGGAAGTGTGTAAAATCAAGAATACGCGTTGCCGCACATCAGCAGCAACGCGTATTCGCTTTACATCATCGCTAAGATAAAGCAATCGTACTCTGCCTTTATTCCTGTTGCGTTTTCCCTGTAGGCAATAGGTGTTCGTAATCAACGTGATGGACAGCATGAAAAGTTTCCGGACGCGCCGGGTCAAACTGCATTAAAAAATCAATCACTGCGCGTGTAATGGGAGTCGGTGTAGAAGCACCCGAAGTGACAGCCACCGTCTCTACATCTTTTAACCACTCGAGCTGAATCTCTGAAACATCCGCAATCCGATACGCCTTTACCCCTGCAATCTCCGTTGCAACTTGCGCCAAACGGCCCGAATTGTTACTTCGCGGATCACCGACTACAAGGCACAAGTCGGCTCCCTTTGCTTGTGTTGCAACTGCATTCTGCCGTACTTGCGTCGCATTACAAATCTCGTTATGCACAATTGCACTTGGAAAGCGTTGCGTTACTTGGGAGACGAGTTGCGCAATGTCCCATTGGCTCATTGTCGTTTGATTCGTCACAATAATGCGCGGAAGATCGCTTTCATCCGCTTTTGATCGATCGCCAGTACGTCCAAGAGTGGTTGGCAATGCAGCAATATCCTCCATGGTTTCAACCAGATAGACGCGACTTGGAGCCACACCAAGCGCTCCTTCTGGCTCAGGATGCCCACGCTTACCGATGTACACGACATCGTATCCTTGCGCCACTTTCTCCTCAATCAATCGGTGCGTGCGCGTCACGTCTGGACATGTAGCATCAATCACAGCCAATCCCTTTTCACGCGCACGCGCACGCACAGCAGGAGAAACCCCATGCGCCGTGAAAATGACCGTTCCTTTATCGATTTGCTCTAGGATTTCCAGGCGATTATCCCCGTCTAACGTGATAATTCCCTGTTTTTCGAACGCCTCAACCACGTACTGATTATGCACGATCATCCCCAAAATATAGATCGGACGCGGTAAATCCGGCTGTTTTGCCACTTGTGAAGCCAACACCATCGCATCAACAACTCCATAACAATACCCGCGTGGTGTAATCTTAATCACTTTCATGCGCCGTTCCCTCACATCTTTATAATTCCACAAACATTGTGGTTCCAACACCCAGTTCACTTTCCGCCCAAATTCGGCCATTGTGCACACGGACAATTTCCGCTACAATCGCAAGCCCTAGCCCGGCTCCTCCAGGATGTCGTTCGCGAGCGCCTGAAGCGCGATAAAAACGATCAAATATGCGCGCTAACTGTTCTTTCGCAATTCCAGATCCATTGTCAGTCACTGTGAGTAGTGCTCTTTGTTTTTCCAGTGGCCGCAGGCGAACCTGAATGATCCCCTGCTTTGGATCTGTATGTTGAATTGCATTCATGACTAAATTATATAAAATTTGTTGTAACATACTCTGATCACAAAGAATAACTACAGGTCGGAGATCGTAGATAATTTGTCGCGCGCCAGCTAAAACCTGAAATTGTGGCTGCAACATCTCAACAACTGCAGAAAGTTCGACATCAAACAGTTGCGGTTTTAATCCTTGTTCGAGTTTCGCAAGTTGCAGTAAGTCCCGCACTAACTCTTCAAGCCGCCCAGTTTCTCGTTGCATTGTAAGTAATCCCTGGCGCATGCCTGTCACTTTTTCTGCATTTGTCAAAAGTCGCGCCATAAGTTCATCTGGTAATTCGGTCTTCAAGTGTACACTGCGCTGTAAAACCTCTAAATCCTGTACATATGAATCCAACCTGCGCAATAATACGTCAGTAAATCCCCGAATTGCCGTGAGTGGCGTTCGCAACTCATGAGACGCATCTGACACGAATTGCTTCATGCGTTCCGTCGCATCTTGCTCGCGCTTCACTGAGCTTGCGAGCAAATCTAGCGCATCATTGATGATTTCCGCGAGGCGTACGGTTTCATGTGTTCCGACAAGCGGAAAGCGCTCCTGAAAAGCCCCATCGCGAATGCGTAATGCCGTTTCGATCAAGCGGTGAAGTGGACGCAGTGGTGCACGGATAACAGGAATGAGGATGGCTGCGACAAACACGACCACAAGCAAACTAATCAGCAAAAATTTTAGCGATTGCTGCAATAAGATCGGATACAATAACGATTCAGAGTAACCAAGTTCTACATACCCTGCAATTTGCCTAGAACTGCCCACCGTTGCCAGCAATAGCATCTGGCCATGTGTTTGCATGACATAGGCGGACGCGATCCGGCAGACACGCGTTTCATTTTTGCGCATGACCTGAAGCATATCGGGCCGCACGGGAATCAAATTCGCTGGATCATATTTTGAGAGCCGCTCACCGATCGGGTGTAACTGCGGATCATACAGCCGCACATTAATGCCGCGCATGCTCAGTGCCAAAAGCAAGCGTGGAGCCGCTTTTGCAAAAGTCTGCGGTGTAATCCCTTGTTCAATTGCAGATTCGGACAGCGCATCGCGCAAGGCAAAGGAGAGATTATTCTCGTTGGCGACGACAAGCGCGCTATGCAACGACTCAAATTGAATCGCCGCCACAAGCACCAGTAAGATCACTACGACCGCCACATAGCGCGCATACAAATCACGAATTAAACTCCCAGCCCTTTTGCGATTGCGAAAAGGCTGTCGCTTAAATTTACTGAAGATCGACACGATAGCCGACTCCACGCACCGTGCGAATGAGTTGACGTTTGGTATCGTTTAACTTGTGGCGAAGATAGCGGATATAGACCTCTAGAATATTATCTTCACCGGTAAAGTCATCGCCCCACACGCGCGACATGATTTGTTCGCGGGTAAGCGCCACCCCAGGAGTTTCCAACAATATCTCGAGCAACGTATATTCTGTACGCGATAGACCAAGCGCAACGCCTTCGTATCGGATAAGTTTTTGCACTTTATCTACTTCGAATTTTCCTACCCGAGTAACCGCCGATAATTCAGGGAACTGATTGCGAAAGCGCGCTTCGATCCGCGCTTTTAGTTCAGCGAAAGAAAACGGCTTCACGACGTAATCATCTGCTCCTGTCACAAGTCCTTTTACGCGATCTGTGACATCATCGCGCGCAGTAAGCATAATAATTGCAACGCGCGCCCTGTCTTTCATCAATCGGCACACTTCAAATCCGTCAATTCCCGGAAGCATGATATCGAGCAGAACCACATGCGGTTTAAACCGTTCAAGCAGTTCGAGCGCCTCTTCGCCATCGCGCGCGCACATGACGTCATACCCCTCGTCGCGCAGTCCAAACAACAAAAAATCACTGATCCCCTGCTCGTCGTCGACGACGAGAATCCGCCCTGGTCGAGTCATGTTCGTCTCGCCTGCTCCAGTTTTGACTTGAGCGGCTCGTGCCGTCTGACTTGTCGGTACAATCATGCGAATGTCGTTCACTTGAAACCCGCCTCCAAAAAGAAGTAATCATCCGTCGCCAGTTTGTCATCTATATGATAGATTAACAACATGGGGGAAGAATAAGTTTATAAGTTCAATATAGATTGGATGATTTCACATGTATAGTCCTTTTCACAAGTTTCCAGCTAAAAAATCAGCGACAAGGAAAAAAAACACATCTACAAAAGGGCGCAATTCACCGAAAAAACACCAACCAGATCGCTCACCAGGTGAACGTCGTTCGATTCAAACGCTTGCGTCTGCACCCCTGCAACCAGCGAAAACATCCTCTACATCAGCTCATGCACGCCGTAACCCACAGCGTCACAAAAACAGGAAAACCACGTCGCTTAAAGCTTATCGCCGCAAACGACTGCGGCTATTGCGCGTTTTTTTTGTCCTTTGCGCAGCAATTCTTCTCGGATTTTCGCTAAAATGGATGGCTGCGTCCGGCTTTACAACACTCTACGCTCGCCTGCGGGCGGACGTACTACAGGTCACCGAAAAATCACGCCCGCTGCCCTTTACACAAGACGCCTATCTTGCGCTCACAAGAGAGATCGAATTGTATTTACAAAAACAGCCTGGAACATTTGGCGTTGCTGGCTCTGATCTCGTGACAGGAGCTCAATTTGGCTGGCAGGCACACGAATCCTTTAGTGCGGCACAGACACTCGCTCTGCCTATCACGGTAAATCTCTACAGTGAGATTGCCAATGGTCAATTGAGCGCTCAAACGCTTGTTCACGTACAAAGCGTCGACAAACAGGCTGGCCCTGGCTTTATCGGTGGATTACCAGACGGCACACCACTTTCTGTGACTGAACTCGCTCGAGCTGCACTTGTCGATCACGACATCGTAGCAATCAATATGCTCATTCGCAAACTCGACCCTTCAGAAATCAATAGCTTTATGAACAGCGTCGGGAGTCATGAAACACTCGCCACGCCAAGGCTTATAACCCCGTACGATTTGACCTTATACCTGAGCTATTTATATAGCATGAACCAAGCACATCCCAAGACCGTCGCGCCGCTCATGCAAGATCTCCTACAAGTCGCACAGGCAAATCGCATAGCTGGTGGCCTGCCAAGCGAAAGTAAAATTGAACAAGTGACTGGGGATTGGCCAAACGAGTTCCACGACGCAGCGATTTTCTGGATTCATCAGCACCCAATTGCCTTAGCCATTTGCAGTGAAGGCGTTGACGAACGCGAGGCAAGCCGCGTCGAGTCGCACATCGCCCGTTTGGTTGCCCAATTTGTCAGTCAACAATAAGTCACAGAAAAGAGAAAATAGGCACGCTTTCACCCATGGCTTTCAATTTGCCCCAGCCGTGCGCATGCGTGCCATTAGTTCTCTTTTTAACTCCCATAGTGGAAGGCTTAGATCTACATGGTACGTATGCGGATTTTTAGGACGCAACGTCTCACTGGATAACGTCGCTAATTCTTGCTGTGCAAACGAACGAATCTCTTCGACCGCAGGCAGTTCATAAACGATGTCCCCATCTACAATAACGGGAATAAGGAGTTCTCGAACCGTGTATTGATAGATGGTTTTACGCTTGTATGTATGAACGGGATCAAATAATGTAACAGGTTCCCCTTGAGGGATAGCTTCCTCATCTAACATAATGAGATCAGCACTGGCCTTGTTTCCGACATAAAAGCGGATCACTTTCTTCTTCCCGGGATTCGTAACTTTAAGCGGATTTTCAGAAACCTTGATACGGGGAATAAAGCGCCCATCTTTTTCTTCCGCCGCCAGCTTATACACTCCGCCCAGTGCAGGACATCCTTTGGCTGTAATAAGCGCAGTCCCAACGCCAAACCCATCAATTTTAGCACCTTGAACCATGAGATCGCGAATCGTATCTTCATCGAGATCGTCTGAAGCAATGATCTGCGTCTGTTGAAATCCAGCTTCGTCCAGCAATTTGCGTGCTGCCTTCGACAAGTACGCGAGATCACCTGAATCAATGCGCACACCGAGCAAATCAAATCCTTTTTCACGTAGTTCGCGTCCCACGCGAATGGCATTTGGCACACCTGAACGCAAGACATCATACGTATCGACGAGTAGCACTGCACGGTTTGGGAATGCATCCACATAGGCGCGAAATGCCTCTAGTTCAGAATCAAAACTTTGAATCCAACTGTGCGCCTGTGTCCCTGAAACGGGAATCGAAAAATTATACCCTGCCACGACATTGCTTGTACTTGTACAGCCGCCTATGTAAGCAGCGCGGGCACCAAAAACAGCCGCATCACCATTTTGTGCGCGGCGTAAACCAAATTCACTGGTTGGATGGGCGTCTTCCACCAAAACACCACGCGTAGCTTGGACAATTCGCGCCGCCTTCGTTGCAATCAAACTTTGATGATTGATAAAACAAAGGAGTGCTGATTCAACCAATTGCAATTCAAAAATTCGACCTTCCAAGCGCAAGAGCGGTTCTTGTGGAAACACCACCGTGCCTTCTGGAATCGCATACACTGTCCCAGTAAAACGGAACATTTCAAGCTCTTTCAAAAAACCTTCATCAAAGATCCCTAAGCTGCGCAAATACGCGATTTCTTCAGGATAAAAGCGCAAATTGCGCAGATAGACGACGGCTTGTTCCAACCCAGCACAAATCACATATCCATTATCACAAGGATTCATTCGATAAAAAATATCAAAAACCACACGCTGTTCCATTCGACCACTTTTATAGAAACCATACATCATCGTTAACTGATATAAATCGGTCAACAGACCTTCTTGGCGATGTCGATAAATTGGCAATGAACTAATTGCCGCAATCCGACGCTCTGCACTGCCGCCCATGCGAAAATTCAACCTCCCTTTTGTGAAGAACATCCCTCATCACCTTGCCCTGCTGTGGTGATGAGGGAAGCTAAAGCTCGCTACTACGCAAGCGGAATATCAAGATTCAAATCGCGCAGTAACTGATCGTGAATATGTCCATTGGTGGCTGCCACATGGCGCGTATCGAGCGAATAAGGTGCACCGTCAGCGTCTGTCACGCGCCCACCTGCTGCCTCTACCATTACAGCGCCAGCAAGTAAGTCCCAAGCATTGAGATCATTCTCCCAAAAACCATCAAGCCGCCCTGCAGCAACATAAGCCAAATGTAAAGCTGCAGATCCAAATGCGCGTACGTTTCGCACATGATAGCCAAATCTCCTGATTTGTTCTGCATTGCGTCCACGATATGCCCCAGTCGGAAAGCCACTAGCCAGAACCGAACTAGACAAATCGGCTTCAGTAGACACACGCATGGGCCGACCATTGCAATATGCCCCTTGTCCGCGAATCGCTGAAAACATCTCATCGCGCATGGGGTCATAGATCACTCCAACCCTACCTACTGACTCAACCATGAGTCCGATTGAAACGGTACAGGCAGGCAATCCGCGGATAAAATTAAGGGTTCCATCAATCGGATCGACCACCCACAGCAAGTCTCTTTCTACTTGCTGTACCGCAAGAGTAGCAGCTGCTGCACCAGGTGGCACAGACTCCTCACCAAGTAGCACGCTTGTCGGATATTCTTTTTGCAGTATTTCATAGATCGCCGTTTGACAAGCCTTGTCAACTTCTGTCACCAAGTCGTGGGGTGACGACTTTTGGTGTGTCTGCGCGGGTCGACCAATAAAGGTCCGAATTTGTTCACCTGCGACACGAGCTGCCGCTTGCGCCACACGTTGCGCATTTTGTAAATCCAATTCTTACACACCCTCCATCTCGCGCAAAAACAGCGCGTCTCACGAGAATTATACAGCAAATGCAAAACGGGTTACACAAAGGCTGCACAGCTTGCTAACAAGCCATGCAGCCCCTATACAAACGCTTCATTCGACACAATTTTTGCCTTTTTCACGTGAAACGCGAAAGATCCGTAAAATGCCACGCTCATGTACAAATGAATGTCACTGAACGTCCGAATAAACGACTTCCCCTTTGACCAAGACTCGCGCCACATGCTGGATCCCATAGTGTGTAAGAACATATTGAGGGTTGGGAGCATCAAAGATCACGACGTCTGCCGCGCGCCCTGGGCGCAATACACCTGCAACTGCACAGCGATCTACTGCCGCTGCTGCATTTCGCGTCGCCGCCACGAAAATTTCTTCAGGAGTCATACGCAAAGTAAACAGGGCAAGACTCAACATCAGAAGAAAGTTTTCTGAGGGTGCCGACCCAGGATTATAATCCGTCGCAAGCGCCACCCCAAGCTGCGCTTCATCGATCATAAAACGAGCACGAGCAGGTTTTTTTTGCAAATAAAAAGATGTGCCTGGCAAACAGACGGCAAGAACCCCTGCCTGTGCCATCGCCTCCAATCCCTCATCGCTGGCTACAAGTAAGTGATCCGCTGAAACTGCTCCTAACTCTGCCGCCAACTCTGCACCGCCAAGTGGTACAAGTTCATCGGCATGTAACTTAATCTTCATTCCAGCCGTTTTCGCTGTCTCAAGCAAATAACGCCCTTCTTCAATAGTAAATGCGCCATCATCGACAAAAACATCAGCAAACTCTGCACCTTGTCTGGATAACTCGAGATACATTTGCGCAGCTTCTTTTACGAAGCGCTCACGCATGTCCTTGCGTTCTAGTGGGAGGGCATGTGCTGGAAGGGCCGTGTGTACAAAGCGCATCGCCATCTTTTGCTCTAGCGCTTTTGCAACACGCAACTGCTTCTCTTCTGTCGCAGCCGTTAATCCATACCCTGTTTTCGCTTCTACGCAAGTTACCCCATAGGAGCGCATGCGCAATAAACTTTTTTGCGCCTGTTCATAGAGTTGTTGCTCTGTACACTCTCGTGTCATTTGTACAGTGCTCATAATCCCTCCACCCATGCGCAAAATATCAAGATAATCCGCACCCGCCAAACGCATTGGCAATTCGTGTTCTCTTGACCCGCCATGTACTAAATGTGTGTGCGGATCTACAAACCCCGGACAAACAAATCCATTGTTTGCGTCGATAATTTCTGTTTGTGCATCGATGACAGTTTGCAATTCTTTACTCTTGCCAATGGCTGCGATCATTCCCTCTTCGTCTATTGCGATCGCTGCATCCGTCACTGCACCAACTTCTTGCATCGCTGTTCGCCCACAAAGCGGTTGCGCATCTTGCACTGCACTCCCTGAACTCATCGTCCAAAGTAATCCGATATGATCAATCAACCGTTTCACGCGTTTCATAGAATCCTCCTTGGCGAAACGCTATTCCCACATCGGAATGCGTACCCCACGCTCCCGAGCAACTTGTTGTGCGCGCTCATACCCAGCATCGACATGCCGAATGACACCCATACCAGGATCTGTCGTCAAAACGCGTCCCAATTTTCGCGCGGCTCGCTCTGATCCATCAGCTACAACGACCATTCCAGCGTGAATCGCATATCCCATGCCCACTCCACCCCCGTGATGGACGGAAATCCACGATCCACCAGCTGCCGTATTTAACAACGCATTGAGAATCGGCCAATCGGCGACTGCATCGCTACCATCTTTCATACTTTCTGTCTCGCGATTGGGAGAGGCTACAGACCCTGCATCAAGGTGATCGCGACCAATCACAATAGGGGCCTTAATTTCCCCTTTTTTCACGAGTTCATTTATAGCAAGTCCGAATTTTGCACGCTCACCGTACCCTAACCAACAAATCCGGGCAGGCAATCCTTGAAATTCAACTTTCTGTTGCGCTTTTTCAATCCAACTGCGCAAATGCGCATCATGCGGAAATAGTTCCAAAGCGAGTTGATCTGCACGCAAAATATCTGCCGGATCTCCTGACAAAGCCGCAAACCGAAAGGGCCCTTTCCCCTCACAAAACAGTGGGCGAATATAAGCAGGTACGAATCCGGGAAAATCAAATGCTTCTTTCACCCCTTGATCAAAGGCCACTTGACGGATGTTGTTGCCATAGTCAAACACAATCGCCCCTCTGCGCTTCATCTCTAACATCAGACGCACGTGGTCAGCCATGCTAGTTTTCGCACGAGTGACATACGCCACTGCGTCCGTTTGACGCATGCGCTCTCCTTCCTCCACTGTCATCCCTTGTGGCAAATAACCGTAAAGCGGATCATGTGCGGATGTTTGATCCGTCACAAAATCAGGTATGAGGTTTCGCGCGATAAGTGCTTGAAAGAGATCCACCGCGTTCATATGCACAGCAATCGAAAGTGGCTGTTTTTTTGCTACAGCATCTTGCATACGCACGATCGCTTCGTCTAAATCTTGCGCAAAAACATCGAGATACCTCGTTTCCAATCGGCGCAAGATTCTCTGCCGATCCACTTCTGCAATGAGCGCAACCCCGTCATTCATCGTCACTGCGAGTGGCTGCGCCCCACCCATGCCACCGAGTCCAGCCGTTAGCGTCCAAGTGCCAGCAAGCGTTCCCCCACGATGTTGTCTGGCTGCTTCCGCAAACGTCTCATAGGTCCCTTGCAAAATTCCCTGAGACCCGATATAAATCCAACTTCCCGCAGTCATCTGTCCAAACATCATCAATCCCTTGCGATCTAGTTCATCAAAGTGTTCCCACGTAGCGTATGCTGGCACAAGTAGAGAATTTGCAAGAAGTACGCGCGGGGCGTCTTCATGCGTGCGAAAGACTCCCACAGGCTTGCCTGATTGAATCAATAACGTCTCATCGTTTTCTAGTTTGCGCAGTGCTCGCACGATCGCGTCATACGCCTCCCAGTTGCGCGCGGCTTTCCCTCTTCCCCCATAAACGACAAGATCACTTGGACGTTCCCCGACTTCCGGGTCCAAATTGTTCATCAACATTCGCAATGCCGCTTCTTGCTCCCACCCTTTACAAGATCGCTCACTCCCCCTCGGAGCGCGAATCACACCTCGGCTCGCTACAGCCATTTCTCATCATCCTCTCTGCATGTAAAAACGAATGTGTCTAGCGTTATGCTAGCACAGCTAATTTTTTCTTGCAATTACGTCAATTGAATAGTAGCATTTATTTTAATCATAATCATGAATAATTTCATTCAAAAGGGAGCCACTATGAACCCTATCAATCCACCTGCACAGCTTGAACAGTGGTGGCAGACGGCACGCCATAGCTCTGACGCCAATCGACTGATCGTGCGCTACCTTGAAACACATTATCGACAAGCCGCATTTATGACCTCTGCAGAACTTGCAAAAGCTGTTGGCGTAAGCCAAGCTTCGATTTCGCGATTTGCAAGCCTGCTTGGTTTCAGCGGGTTTACAGAGTGGAATAAAGCAATGCAACAGTTGATTCGTCAAGAATTATCCGCTCAAGACCGCCTGTGGTTTGCACAAAATCCACAAAATGACGAGGGCGATCGCGTCATTCAAAGCGAACAAAACAATCTTGAACAATTACTACACATTACAAATTCACAAGCATTCTACGCACTCGCTCAACAGATGGCGCGCGCTCGCCAGGTCATCTTTGCGAGCGCGCGCGCGTCTGCGACACTTATGCCATATGCTCACTATTTTTTAAGCAAGGTGCGACCCCACGTATATCAAACAGAGCCAGGCGATTCTCTGTGGGACCACCTTGCGGTAGAAAATGCAACCGATGTGCTCATCATAGCTCTTGCGTTTCCCCGCTATCCACGGGTACCTGTCCCTTATACACATCT
>NZ_MPDK01000020.1 GCF_003144315.1 Sulfoacidibacillus thermotolerans
TTCGCAACGACGAACGGCATAAACTCACCACCCGCCTAGCAAGTCAATACGGTGTGATCGTCATGGAGGATGTAAACGTAAAGGGCATGATGGCGAATCATCGTTTGGCAAGAGCGGTGGGAGACATGGGATTTCACGAGTACAAGAAAGCATGCCGCTATCCGTGCGAGAATGGACATGCTTAAAATGCGACACGCATCATGACCGCTGCGTGGATTTAAGTCAGTTTGGAGGAACGGTTTAAAAGGCATCTAGAAAATCAGGTCTAAAAAGCATAAAGGCAAGATTTTATTGTAAATGTTTAACACGTGAGATATGCTATTGTTATTATGGTTATTTAAAATGAAAAAGTTAGATCTTAAAAAGGAGAGATTGTATTGTGGAGCGTAAATCTCAAGTAATTGCTGTTGCTGTGCAAGAGAATGGTGATATTTATCGTTTTTGGGGGAGAGCACCCAAAGTAGCAGTAGCTTCAGTACAAGATGGGGCGATCATCGATTGGAAAGAGTATCCGGTGCAGTGGGACATTGCCCGAGAGGAAACAACTGAAGGTCTACATCATGCTCAAATTGCCAAATGGATTATGGAGCATCATGTGACGGGAGTCGTAGCGGTAGGGTTAGGCGATGATATGGAACGCATGTTGAGGAAAATTGGATTGGATATCTACTTAGGTTTTAATGGAAAAGCGCGCGATGCAGTGAAACAAATTGCTGTGAAATCGTAAGCTTGAACAGGAAACAATAATAAATTAATTTCGACTTTGAACTAAAATAAAAGTATCTGGTCGATTTCTTGATTGTGTGTAATTTCGCTTTCTTTTTGTCGATAGGGTGCTTGTCCCATCATTGTCTTTCGACGACTTGAAGCTTCTTTTTACTTATCTCGTGATTCGTGTGGCTCCATCCTTTCATGGATGCGATTTGGTTTGTCTACTAGGTACCTAAGCGCAAGGTAGGAATCTCATGATGCCGCCATCTTGGTTTCTATCTTAATTTTTCCTGTGCTTCATGCAACGCAAAGCATACGTGTCCAAAAGGCGATGAGCCGATCATGGTGTCTTGTCATACTAAACTTACACAGTCGAATGTGTTAGGTGAAGAGTCCTAAGGTGTGAGAAGCTAGGGAGTCTGGTATGAGAAATCTGCACGCGTGTTCTTCTATAAGGGGAAACGGCACAAGAAGACCACGCAATGAGTAAGGTCTACAAGGCTGTGTCCTACCTACCCTATTTCTTTAATGCGGCTGACTTTCTTGGGTTATCACACTTTAAATTCTTATTATTCAGACTAATATTCTTTGATATGTGAAATCACTTCAGAACTCCATCTGATCTCGTAGTCTTTTTTATTATACTCTCATTTTTGTGAAAGCGAACTTTATTGTTGCCTCAGTTCGGCAAGTTATTCTTAACTAGTGGTGTAACAGAATAGTTAGCTCCATAGAGAAGATGCTCTTCATGTAAAACAGCCCCCATGAGCTGCCTCTGAATAAATAGCATTTTTAAGGTAATAAGCAATTGAAAGTATTCGTTGTATGGTGTGTCTACGTTAATCTGCCAATTAATCGTTTCTTACTCCGCGCCCATTTCGTCTCTCCATCTTTACTCTCTCACTTATATCTTTAAGATCCGTTTAAATCCTCCTTATGTTACGGAACTTTAGTATAACTCTCCTCTATTACCAGAACGACGAGTTTCCTGATTATACACCCATGATACTGCTCCATAATTTCTTTGTAAGTTTTTGTGAAATATTAATCCAATCTTTTCTGTATATTCACTCGATACGAGCATCAACATAGTAACCTTCTAAGTGAAGAATCTATTTGTTTTTGTTTTTAAAAAGACGTTGGGGAGGAGATTACATGGAGAATCAAAGTCCATTCTTTGCACTTGACAATGTTCGGTTTAATTGGTTTCACGGGAAATCAATGATCACAACTGGGATGGGGGTATTCACGGATGGATATGATTTATCATCAATTGGCATTGTATTACCTATGGTTTTGGCATCCTTAGGAATCAAAAATTTAACGGGAATGCAAAGCTCCTTTTTAGCAGGTAGTGCGTTAATTGGAGCAGCCATAGGGGCTTTGTTGTTTGGTTTGTTGGCTAATCGCGGTCGTAAAGCCTTTTATGGGTTAGATGTTTTTATTATGGCTATTGCATCACTGGCGCAAGCGTTTGTCACAAATGTGCCAGAGTTAATTCTGATACGTTTTATCTTGGGAGTTGGTATTGGTGCTGACTATGTGTTATCTCCTTTGATTATGGCGGAAAATGCAAATAAGCAGGATCGCGGGAAAAGTATGGCGATTGGTTTTGGATTGACTTGGGGACTGGGAGCTACATTTGCTGCGATCCTCTATTTGATCTTGGGTGCTATGCATGAACCACAAAATATCATTTGGCGCGTTGTTCTAGGATTTGGCGTTGTTCCAGCAGCGTCTGTCATTTATTTGCGCCGAAAATTACCTGAAACTCCGAGATTTCTTGCACGTATTAAAGGAGATCGTTCGGCTCTCCAACAAGTGATTCAATATGTGGTAGGTGAAGATGTCAAACAGTATGTCGATGAGGAATTGATCTTACAAGACCATCACCAAGCAACAGAATATTGGAAACGAAATGGGAGCAATATTTTAACGGCATGCTTATTATGGTTTTTATTTGATATTGTTGTATATTCGGGGATTTTATTTGGTCCATCATTAATTGCTAAAGGGCTAAACTTGACTGCAGGAACATTTCAACTTGTTATGGAGTTTGCATTTACCGTACCAGGAGCCATTATTGCTGTAATATTTATTGATCGATGGGGTCGCAAACCTTTGCAAGCACTTGGTTTTATAGGAATGGCTATTGCACTCGGTGCGTTTAGTTTTTTTAGAGTAGAATCGGCTGCGATTCCCATGATCGGTCTCATATTGTACGGCAGTCAAAACTTATTTTCACAAATAGGTCCTGGATCTGTGTCTGCATCGGGCATGCTTGGCGTTGAATTAGCACCGACAAAGATTCGCAGTTTTGTACAGGGGATTACCGTCGCATCAGGAAGACTTGGTGCCTCGTTTACAGCATTTGTTTTTCCTGCGTTATTTCAGACATGGGGCGAATCTTTTGCAATTGGCTTTTTATCTACATTGGCATTATTCGCTGCGATCATTACAATTTTAGTTATTCCGGAGACGAAAAAACAGTCTCTTGAAGAAACTTCTAGAGAAATTGATAGGAGCACCGAGGTACAAACAACTACGGCTTAAGGCAAGGTTCTTGAAAACAGAATGAATAGAATAGCAACTGACTTTCTGTATATTTTGGAGGTGCTTATATGAGTCGGCGTATTGCAGTGATAGGTGATTTGCATTACTGTCTTACGAATGATCAAAAATTTGCAGAAAGAAATCTTTTTTACAAAGGAATGTTGGAAGCGTTTTTTTCAATAGAAGCGGATCTTCATGTGGCACTAGGGGATATCACACATAATGGAACACGTGAAGAATGGAAAGAGTTCATCACTCTAGCAAAATATTTGGCGGCACAAACCCAGTGTAACTTTCAGTTTGTAATTGGAAACCATGACACGTTACACTGCTTTAAAAGTGATATTGTAGAACTGACTGCTCAACCCTTATATACAATGATAGAATGGCAAGACTTGCGAGTCGTTTTGCTTGATACAACTAAAGAGACATCTCCTTTGAATTGGGGAGGTGAAATTCATGATGCGCAATTTGAATGGATACGTTCTCTTCGTGCGCACCCATCTAAAGTGACAGCAATTTTTGCTCATCATCCGTTCCCAAATACGACAAGTGGCGCGAATCAACCTATGATGTCACTTTCTACACCGCATGAACTTTATTTCGAAATGTCCCAATCGGATTGTCGTGTCATCTATGTAAATGGACACAATCACATACAAAGTGTATTCGTTGATGCGGTTTTGTGGCCAAAATGGACCTTTGTACAAGCGGCCTCGATTCTTTCGAGTCCCTCTTTTTTATTGCTAGAAGTTTCACTTGGACAATTTCGTACGTCGACCATCGTCAGTGATGATCCAGCGATTCATCATACAGCAAAGCGACTGCGTGCTGATCTGGAACAGTACTATCATCCCAAAGTATGAGTATGCAATGTCTAATAAGTTCTAGAATTAGATTTGAGTCTATACCTTTTAGGTCAGCCATCAAGTTGTTAAGTCATTAAAGAAGCGGAGGTAAAAAGTTATGACTCAACGTTTCAACGTGAATTCAGTGTGATCGGATGGTTAGATTTTTACATAGGATGGCCAGTTGTTGGTTATTAAATCTACGTACAACCTAGTTACAACATGTTCATCTTGGTATTGTTAACCATCCCAGTATGTCTGGAGATTCCACACCGTGTGGAAGTATCTAAAACTTCTCTTTCAAGTGTGTTATTCTTTTTGGGATCCCTTTAAGGCAGACTATATTTTCAAGTAAACTTCTGTGATTTGTCAATAAAAAAGAGAATTTCGATTCCTTTTAGGCAGATTAGATATAGTAATTATTATACCATGTTATTGAATGATCATACACCGCATTTATTCTTATCTCTTTTTTATTTACAAATTATTTAGCGGGTGCTACCATGAAGAAAATTTAACAATTATACAATCTGCGATGGAATGGAGGTGAGATATACATGCGTTGTCGCATAGAGATGTTGCCGAAGTCGCCGCTTAAGTTACCGTTGCACTATCCGGAGATAGTACAAGGGTTGATCTATCGTATGCTGAGCGATAAAGCCTCTAGCACGCAACTGCACGATCACGGTCTACGTCAAGTTGGCGGGAAACCAGTGAAATTATTTGCGTATTCGAAGCTATTGGGTAAGTACAGAATTGATCGTAATAATAAAACCATTTCGATTTTGGGATCTGTTGATTTAGTTGTGACGAGTGCGCTAGATGAAATGGTTTATGATCTTGCGACCTCTCTACTGAAAGCTGATCGAATTTCCCTTCATGGTACAGAGATGCAGGTGCGGCAGGTGCAGTTACAGTCGTATTGTGGTAGGAACACACATAACCAAATTCGATTGCTCTCACCCGTCGTGACGTATCGAACGATCACGCAACCGAATGGAAAGAAGTTTACACAATATTATAAACCTGGAACAGAGGAATTTGATACACTTTTACGTCAGAATTTGGCGCTGAAGGCGAATGCATTAGGGTGGCAGGTGACATCGAAGGATGTGGATTTATCATTGATTCCTGTCAATGCAGGGGCAATACGCGAACGAATTATCTTGTTTCATGGGTCGCCCATTCACGCTTGGGATGGTGATTTTCGCTTGCAGGGCTCTACGAAATTTATTGAACTAGCTTGGAATGCGGGCTTAGGAGGGAAGGGAAGCTCTGGTTTTGGAGTATTTGATGTATTTTCACAAGGGAGGTGATGAAAATGTTAGAGGCAATGGTTCAATTGGGGCGTTTGCTCGGTAGAAAGAGCGGAGAAAGCGATACGGAAGCGCTGGTCAAACCTATGCCGAATTTGGTTGGTAAGGGTAAACGTTTTGTGGTGGAAATGAATATTGACACAGTCAGGGGAAAATTGACCTTTACTCCTATCGAATGTGAGCCAGCTGATAAGATCAGACTGGCCAAGGAATTATTGTGGATTGGAAATGCCGATGGCGCAGCCAGCCTGCAATGGACTGCCACAACTCAAAATCTATCCTATTTACTTTCACAAACAATCCCGAATCTTTTCAGGATACTACCAGAAAATTCTGAAGTGCGAGACTGGCTGAATCCAGTTCTCCATTCTTTGATGGTAGATCTCGGTCCTCAGAAAAAAGGTTCAGAAGAACGGTATCGCCATATCTTGGATCTGAGTCGGCTATCTAATATACCAAGCGCAGAGTGGGAAAATCTTCTTGATAAAACTCGAGATCAATCCGATCATTCAATTCGCGCAAAGGAACTTGTGCCCGAACTGGAAAAAATGGTGCTTCAGCGCGAAGGGTATTCATTAAGCCAGGTTTATCTTTTTACGCTGTTATTGGATGGAAAGCGTGTGGTCGATCATCCGGATTATCGAGCCTTGGTGATGCGCAACAAAGTCGAAGCTGTATTTGAAGATGCACAGGCGGGTCGCTGTTCTGCATGTGGGAAAAGTGGTACGGTCACCTCCAACCTTACGCGAATGAAGTTTAAATATTATAACACAGACAAGATGTCATTTGCGAGCGGTGTGGACAAGAAACGCTTTGATCGCAATCTTTCATTGTGTTCTTCTTGCTATACGGCATGTCTCGCGGCCGAACCTTTCGTTATGGGTCATATGTCGTCAAGAATTGGACACTTACGATTTTATGTTATTCCTGAGATTTTTGGACCTGTTTCAGACGAGTTGGATCCATATCGATGGAATCGGCGTGCGTGGAATCAGGTTCAGTCCGCTCTCAACTTCAAGGAAATTGCCGAATTAGAAGATGAACTGGCATTAGAACAATCTGTATATGAACAGGGGTACGTGGTAAATCTTTTATTCCATGTATGGAACAATGCTGAACTCCGTCTATTCAACTTGGTTCGCGATGTGCCAAAAACGAGGTTTGAGACAATACAAGAAGGATTTCAGCGTGCTGATCGAATCGCTAAATTGATGCTAGGACCCCGTTCAAATAACGAACAGTGGAATTGGAGACCCGATTTTAATACGATTTATCATTTGATTCCGGTCAGCCGTTCCAATAAAACTCAAGAATATAGGCGTGTATTGCAGGTTTTTGATGCCATTTTGACAGGACAACCCGTCTCTTACAAATTGCTGATGCAATCGTTCGCAAAGCTTATCGAAATTCGGCGTTTTGGACGGTATGATGCAACAAATGTAGAGGAGCCAAAAGCCGGGTATGAATTAGCAAGGCTAACAGATGATGTACTGATGGCGAACATTGTATTATTCAGTTTGCAGGATCTCGGACAACTTGCTACAGATAGCCCAATGAAAAGGAGGGACGGTCATTTGGATACAAATCATGATGTTGTAAATGAAAAGGTGAACCCTGAGATGTTTTTGGAGACCGTCGGTTATAAGGCGAGTCACGAAGCGCTGTTTTGGCTTGGAGCCGCGATTGCAAGTGTGGCTACCGCACAGCAGAAGAATGGTTTAGACACTATGCCTGTACTTGAAAAGATCAATTACCGGGGGATGAATGCTGGTGACGTTGTTCGTCTTGTAGGCAAGATAGAGGATGCTTTTCGGCAATACAAGTTGTTTGGCTCAGGCGCCGATACATTGTTTCGCATGCATACAGCTTTTGCTGCGGCGTTGGACACGGCTGCGTCGCCTCTGCGCTGGAAGAAAGAGTATTCGATGACGGACGAGGAAGCTGTTTTTTACATTCTATCCGGCTTTGCTGTCAAACGAAAGGAGATTCTTTCGCATCGGCGTAAAGATACAACGAAAGTGGGTCTTGATCAGGATACGCAAAATAATGATTTGCAAAATACACAATAAAACGCCTGAGAGCATAATCTTGAGGAGGAAAAAACAATGAATAATTCTGAGATTCTTTTTCTTTACGATGCGCAGTTAACCAATCCCAATGGTGATCCGGACGACGAAAACCGCCCCCGCATGGACTATCAATCCAGGCGGAATCTGGTGAGTGATGTCCGGCTCAAACGGTATATTCGCGACTATCTGCAGGATCAAGGTCATGAACTGTATGTTGCTCAGCCCAGACAAGGAGAAACGATAACTGCGGATAAGCGACTTCGCACCATAATCGGAGACAAGAAACCAACCGTGGGAGATCTTCCAACCATTTTGGACAAGCTTATTGACATCCGTTTGTTTGGCGCCACCATGCCGATCAAAGGAGATGGGGATGGGGGCGGAGCGTCCATTCAGGTGACGGGACCCGTACAGTTCTCCTGGGGGTATTCTCTTAATCACGTTGACTTGGTAAATTCCTACACGATCAGTTCTCGATTCAGTTCTAAAGACGACAAAACTCAGGGTACGTTTGGCAAAGACTATCGTATTTACTACGCTCTGTTGGCTTTCGCGGGCGTCGTTAGTGGCAAGCGGGCCGAGATCAGCCACCTGAAAGAAACAGACCTTGCCTTGTTGGATACTGCAATGTTAGAGGCTATTCCGCTGCAAACGACACGAAGTAAAATGGGCCAATATCCGAGGTTGTATCTTCGAATTGAATACCGAGATGATCGTACTGTACTTGGAGATTGGCGTGACCAGCTGGTTTTGAAAGAGAAGGAAAACCTGCGCGTACCTGGTGATGTGCAATTGAATGTCGACAAATTAGTGGAGCGGATTGAAGCGGTGCAGGGGCGTATCGCTCGTGTTTATCTCTGGGAGCATCCCGATTTCCCCTTTTTCTTAGGAAACCAGAGGACCTCAGTCGCAAAAGCAATAGAGCAGAAGGTACCAGATTTGATCACACCCATTCAGCTAATGGAAGCGAGAACCCTATGAGTACTCCGGATCGAATTGTGGTCTTTGAATTGCGCGGGCACATGGCACATTTTCGTAAGATTTATACAAATTCTTCCTCTCTGACGTATCTTGTACCGCCGCGAACTACGCTGAGTGGAATCATCGCAGCCATCCTGGGATTGAATCGTGATTCGTACTACCAACTGCTGGGCCCTGAGCAATCGTGGATCACTGTTTCATTGCGTACAAAAGTACGTACCATTATGCAGACCATGAACAATCTGTTCATAAAATCACCGTCAGAACTCTCTGGCGTCAAAGGGCATACACAGGTACCCACTGAGATTGTTGTCTCTCAGACAGCAGGTGATTTGATCTACCGTGTTTTTTTTGCTCACCAAGATGAATCCTTGGTGAGTGAGTTGGCTGATCGCATCGTTCAGCATGCGCCAGCCTATCCTGTATCTCTCGGAACAGGCCCTATGTTAGCTTCTATACATCCTATAGCGATTGTGGCGGTTGAGGATGTCCGACTTACACCACCTGAAAGAGATGTTTCTGTGGTAACGCCATGTTTAATGGAAGACGTGGAAAAGTTGGTACCATCAATTAATACCAACCTCCGCACCGAGGTGATTAAAGATCTCATGCCGTACAGTTTTGATCCAGGACGCAGAAATGGCTGGAATCGGGAATTTTTATACGAACGGCAAGGATTGCCCATGACGGTACGTCTGAGGCGTCCGTCACTGAGAATCTTTTACCCCGGTGATGCTGGAAACGCGGTAACGGATGAAATTGTTTTCGCAGAGGAAGTGAACCTTCTATCATGACGCGATATTATTCGCACATCCGTCGCGACAAAAACGGGAAAGAGACAGGAAGAACGCGTCTAAGTGATCACCTTGCATCTGTGGCCAATGCAACTTTTGCATTGGCCACAACGGGTGGCGCAGAACGTCCGTCCTTGATTGCTGGATTGTGCCACGATTTTGGGAAAATGACGACGTATTTTCAGTCTTATCTAGAGACAGGTGAACCGCATTCGCACGCCCTTCAACAGCATGCCTTCATTTCCGCTCTATACGGAGCATTCGAAGCCTATCGAATACTGGACATATGGAGTTTTGTGGAATCTTGGGATCCATTACTGATCTACTTGGCTATTAAGCATCACCATGGAGATCTGGCAAATCTCACGGATGATCTTGGATCAAAACTGATTCGGGATGATAATCTGGTGAGTATCACCAATCAGTTGGCCGATCCATTAAGCAAAGCTATGCACCAGGTGAAGGACTTGCTAGCGCAAAGCAAGGCAGTGACGCGCGAATTGGAGATAGCTGCTAGTCGAGTATCATTCGGCTTACCAATAGATTGGCAACCGGATGTAGCAGCTTTCCTTGCTGGGGATTGGATGAAGACATTCAATCGATTGGTCAAAGATAAATTTCTGTATGATCGCGATCATGACAGACATTGGCTTTATGTTCGTCTTCTGTTGATCTTTTCATCTCTAATCGATAGCGATAAGCGTGACGCAGCGAAATTGCAAATCTCAGACAGACCCACTATTCCGGTGGATATCGTAAATGTTCCCGTGGCGAAAGAGGTCGAGGCTTCTCAAGCTTCATCTTCTATGATTAGTGTTCGTCAAAATTTATATGCCAGGGCAACGAGGCGAGCACAACAAATGGCTGAAAAACGACTATTCACTCTGACTGCGCCGACTGGTAGCGGGAAAACCTTGACGGTTCTATCAGTGGCTATGCAACTGCGCAAATGGGCTGAATCGATTGGGCTACCATCACCGCGCATTATATATGCTATGCCGTTCACGAGCATCATCGACCAGAATTATAAGGTTCTAAAGAACATGCTTAACCAATTGGATGATTTCAAGGTACGCGAGTATAAGTATTTGATTGCGCATCATCACTTGGCTCCTGTAAAAGCGCAGGAGGGGGGGCGAGAGCTTCCTGTCGATGAAGCACTATTATTGCAAGAGGGTTGGGATAGTGAGTTTGTTATCACAACGTTTGTACAGTTATTCGAGACACTGATTGGGTATCGCAATCGTGCGCTTAAACGTTTCCATCGTATTCAAAACGCTATCCTCATCCTTGACGAGGTGCAGAGCTTGCCAGCTGAACTATGGCCTTTGATTGGTAATGTAGTAAATCTGATAGCAGAACAATTAGGGACAAAAATTATCCTGATGACTGCAACTCAGCCGAAACTATTAAGTCAGGCTATGCAGAGTGTGGAATTGGCTGGTGAATCGGATGAAGTCGCAGAAATGTTCAACCAATTAGATCGAATCGATATGCTCATAGATCTCACGGTAATCTCTGTCGACCAGTTTGTCATGCAATTTCTTGATCGTTACACGGTCGATCAGTCCTATTTACTTGTGTTTAATACCATTCGAACTTCTCTAGATGTTTACAGAGCGCTTCAATCTAGATTAAGTGAAGATGCGGGGCTTACTTATCTGTCTAGTAACGTTGTACCTGTTATGCGCCGCATGCGAGTCGAGGAACTCACCCAGGCGAGCAGAGCCAGAAAATCTGTCGAGGAACACACCCAAGCGAGCAGAGCCATAAAATCTATGGTAATCGTGTCTACGCAGGTGGTTGAAGCCGGAGTCGATCTTGATGTCGACGTTGTTTATCGCGAGCTTGCTCCGGTGGATGCAATGGTACAAGCGGCAGGACGGTGTAATCGCGATGATGGTGGGGGTGTCAATAAAGGTTTGGTTTACGTTTTTCAATTGGAACCGAAATCTGGACAACGTTTATCAATGGAAGTAGTTTACGGAAAAATCAAATCACATGCTACTATGGAAACTTTAAACAAATTTTGTGATTCTAAGGGTCGTTATGTTCTGGCGGAGTCTCAATTTTCACGCTTAGTGGACGATTATTTTAGCGCTCTAGTGGAACAAGGATCAAAGGGGGTTTCAGAACAAATATGGTTTTCTATGGAAGAGCTCTACTTTTCGCCTAATAAAGTAAAAGAAATACCCGTCGTCAGCGATTTTCGCTTAATCGATAAATATCCGCAATATGTAGATCTGTTCGTGACTTGCACGAAAGACGCAGAGGATCTGTGGTTATGGTATCAATCATCTGTCATCGGTGAAAGTGATTTACAGCAACGTCGAGAGAATTATTTGAAGCGAAAAGCGGAATTTCATGGATACATCATATCCGTGCATAGGCGGCGTGCTATAGGTTTAGGAGCCATAGAACAGGGTAATGGTGGGCTCTGGTATCTCCCTGCGGTCATGAATCAACCTGATATATACAATCCAATAACAGGTTTGGTGATGGATCCTAATGACATAGATTCCTTCATTTGATGGGGGTGTACAAATGGTAAAATCCATAGAAGATGTGAGAGTAACAGGGACGCTTGTCTGGTATTTTTGCGTTTGTCCTCGTGAAGCGTGGCTGATGTCACATCAACTGACGCCTGATGAAGACGACGAAAATATTCGAATCGGCAGGATGATTCACGAAGATTCGTTTGGCCGCGCTGAGCGGGAGGCAGCCATATCAGGCAGTAAGATAGACAGGGTGGTTCAGCGCGATGGAAAGTTAGTTGTCTATGAGGTAAAGAAAAGCTCGCGACACGAACGCTCCGCTCGTATGCAATTACTATTCTATCTTTTGCAATTGCGGGAAGCAGGGGTGCTGGCAATCGGTGAACTGCATTATCCGGAAGAAAAGAGGGTTGTCAAAATTCAATTGGGCGACGAAGAACTTCGAGAGATCATGGGAATCATTACACAGATTCGCGATCTGATTGCTCGCGATCTGCCACCGTCACCCACGCGCATACCGGTATGCAAAAAGTATGCTTATGCAGAATTCTGTTGGGCGTGAGGAGGGATTCGTGTGATAGAAAAAAGTCTGTACGTGTTTTCAAACGGCGAATTAAAACGAAAGGATAACACACTTTTTTTTGAAACGGCGGAGGGAAAGAAGTTTATCCCAATCACGACCGTCAGAGATATATTGTTGTTCGGTGAAGTGACGTTCAATTCGAGGGTTCTTAATTTCCTATCCGAGCAAGAGGTGCTTATCCATTATTTTAATCATTATGGATACTATTCTGGGACTATTTATCCTCGTGAGCACATTGTTTCTGGAAGCCTGATCCTACGCCAGGTGGAGCATTATCTTAGCGATCCATTAAGGGTGGACATTGCACGCAGATTTGTCGGCGGTGCGGCACAAAACTTGAGACGTGTGCTCAAGTATTACATGAGTCGCGGGCGTAATTTGGAGTCTAATTTAGAGAGAATCGAAAGTCTAATTGTTACTCTTGACACATTTAATGATATTCCCCAACTAATGGCCGTTGAAGGGAATATCCGAGAGACGTACTATGATGCGTTCGATGAGATTATTCAGGATAAAGCTTTTGCCATGAATGGTCGGACGAAACGGCCTCCACGTAATCCGTTGAATGCACTTATCAGTTTTGGAAACTCCTTGCTTTATACGACCGTGCTTAGTGAAATCTATAAGACACATCTTGACCCCCGAATTGGCTATTTGCATGCAACCAATTTTCGACGCTTTACGTTGAACCTGGATATAGCTGAGATTTTCAAACCCATTCTTGTTGATCGCATGATTTTTACTATTATTAGTAAAAACATGTTAAAATCGACTGATTTTGTTCGAGAGTCTGGAGGAGTTTTACTTAACGATGCAGGTCGTTCAGTATTTTTGAAACAGTGGGATGATCGTTTACAGCAGACTATTCAATTGCGAGATCTTGGGCGCTCAGTTTCATATCGACGGCTTATTCGCATGGAGTTGTATAAGCTGGAAAAGCATTTAATCGGAGAGAAGCCGTATGAACCATTTGCAGCTAGGTGGTAAGAAGGTGCGTGGTTTTCATGTTTGTTATTGTTGTTTATGACGTACAAGTTAAACGAGTCGCAAAAGTGCTAAAAGTATGTCGTAAGTATCTGTACTGGGTTCAGAATTCCGTGCTCGAAGGTGAGATCACATTGGCGGATTTTGAAGAATTGAAACGAGATTTGAAGCGAATTATATCGCCAGAAACAGACTCAGTGCTTTTTTACACATTTCGAACTACTCGATATACTGAGCGAATAAGTATAGGGCTTCAAAAGGGTGGAGAAGATCGATTTCTTTGAAGCCATGGGTACGCGCTCTTGCTATAGCGCGTAGTATGAATTTGTAGATTGCTTGTGTTGTTGTTTTCTAAATATGAAATATAGTGCTAGAAGCAGAAAGTCGTCGATATCGAGTCGTGCTAAAAACCAGGGGGATCGACGACATACTGGCACGATTAGATTTGCTTGTAATCAGCGGTATAGATCGAGTTTTGCAGGTGGGTGATGATCATCACAAAATTTTTGTGATGATTGTATTGTCTTGTTATTATGATGCGGGTAGAATGGGTTTATAGACTGCCTTTGAGGGATCGGAACAGTGTTTCTGGCGCTCCCGCTTCTTCGAGCGTCGCGGTTTATAGACTGCCTTTGAGGGATCGGAACATACCAGAGCACCCAATAATAATCTGCGTATTCCTTCGTTTATAGACTGCCTTTGAGGGATCGGAACATACTACCTCGACGGTGGTCGACAATACGCAGACAGCGTTTATAGACTGCCTTTGAGGGATCGGAACTAGTATCTGATAGTCCTGGTGCATGCCATAGCAAGGTTTATAGACTGCCTTTGAGGGATCGGAACCACCCCTCGACGCTGAGACTGCTGGTCTAGCCGCTGGTTTATAGACTGCCTTTGAGGGATCGGAACATAGAAAAAGAAGGATGCTAAACCCCACTCCGATAAGTTTATAGACTGCCTTTGAGGGATCGGAACGAAAAGTCGAAAATGGAGCGGGAGACTGTATATATGGTTTATAGACTGCCTTTGAGGGATCGGAACGATGATTTTCAGGGCGCTTTTAACAGCACATCTCAAGTTTATAGACTGCCTTTGAGGGATCGGAACTACAGTCTGATTGGCTACGCAGTAGATATGATACGGTTTATAGACTGCCTTTGAGGGATCGGAACCTAATAATCAACAAAATAGCGTTCCAGTGCAATCACGTTTATAGACTGCCTTTGAGGGATCGGAACACCAAAACACATCCAGTGCTCAAACCAATCAAAGCTAGTTTATAGACTGCCTTTGAGGGATCGGAACCGCCACCGTCACTATATTCATCGGAATCTCCAACTCCGTTTATAGACTGCCTTTGAGGGATCGGAACTTGCGTGGGATAAGCTCGCAGAACCTTGTGCTACCTACGTTTATAGACTGCCTTTGAGGGATCGGAACTGGTTTACCCAGCGCGGTGTAATTCGCCCGTAGAAATCGTTTATAGACTGCCTTTGAGGGATCGGAACGCACCATAAAGATTACGGCAACTCCACTTGATTATAGGTTTATAGACTGCCTTTGAGGGATCGGAACCACAGTTTCCACTTTCTACTATCGTCAATGCAGAGTCGTTTATAGACTGCCTTTGAGGGATCGGAACGTATATTACGTCGGATTTTCTAATAATGTGAGTTCTGTTTATAGACTGCCTTTGAGGGATCGGAACCACCCCCGCATATCCCGGATGTCCGCTATGATTTGCAGTTTATAGACTGCCTTTGAGGGATCGGAACAGAGCATCTACAGGTAAGTCGTATAAATCAGGCTTCAGTTTATAGACTGCCTTTGAGGGATCGGAACCATACAAAACTTAAAAACCCAAAGCAAAAGGTGTAGTTTATAGACTGCCTTTGAGGGATCGGAACCTGATTAGCACGGGATTCCCACTCAACTTTACACGAGGTTTATAGACTGCCTTTGAGGGATCGGAACATGATCGATGAAGCCCACTTGGTGCAAATTCCGGTACGTTTATAGACTGCCTTTGAGGGATCGGAACTTGATCGCGAGCGTGGCATGATGCACTATCGTGCGTCAGTTTATAGACTGCCTTTGAGGGATCGGAACTTGGGATGACGAAGACGAATCGTGGGTCATGGCGCCGTTTATAGACTGCCTTTGAGGGACGAAAGCGTAACGGCTAGTCCAATTAGCACCTATGTCATGGCGCCGTTTATAGACTGCCTTTGAGGGATCGGAACCCCGTTGAACTCACTCCAGCGCAACAACGCGACCTGAGTTTATAGACTGCCTTTGAGGGATCGGAACATAATCGTGGTGTGCTTTTCAAAATGAAAAATTATAAGTTTATAGACTGCCTTTGAGGGATCGGAACTATTACTCAAAAAGAATGGATATCGCTTTGGCGTGGTTTATAGACTGCCTTTATGGTGGCCCCATCTGTCAAGACAAAGTTTTTAAAGTTTTAAGCTATAGTCTCTTTCACCCTATCCCTACGCCGTTTGTAGGAGAAGCGGGAGGGGTGAATGGCCGTTAGACCAGAGGAGAGGAGTGGAAGCGGCTTCCCCTGCTCGTTGTCTCTCATCCTTGGTCGTTAAGCAATCTCCTTTCCTATGAATGTATTTTCATGAGATGAGGTAGGAATTGGATCCTCAGGCGTCATCCCTTTCAGGTAGATCTCAGCAGGTGTATGATCCTTGAGAGATTGATGGGGTCTCTCATGATTATACTTGTGTATGAATTTTCTGATAGACTCTCTCGCCTCCCTTGGTGTGGCGTACTCTTTTGTGTACACCTCTTGGTACTTTAGCGTTCGCCAGAATCGTTCGATAAAGATGTTATCCACAGCCCGGTTCTTTCCGTCCATGCTTATGCGCACACCAGCCTTCTTGAGAATGTCTGTGTATTGCGGACTCATAAAATGGCTGCCCTGGTCACTGTTCCAAATCTCTGGTTTGGCGTGCTGCAGTCCTGTTTGCGTCGCCTTAAGAACAAAATCGATTTCCAGTGTCTGATCGAGCTCCCAGCTGACAATGTAGCGAGAATACCAGTCGATGACGGCTACCAGATACATCCATCCGCGTTTGAGCCGGATATAGGTGATGTCGATAGACCAAATGTGATTGGCGTGACGGGCCTTTACCCCTCGCAACAGGTACGGGTAAATCTTGTGTGCCAGGTTGCGCTTACTCAGATTGGGGCCTGGGCTCACGCCAGCGATACCCATTTCCCTCATGCAGCGCACAACACGCTTTCGGTTGATATCCCACCCTTCACGCCTTAGAATGGCCACGATGTAGCGACTGCCTGACACAGGCCTTTCTGTGTATAGCTCGTCAATGCGATGCTTGAGACGTATCTCCTCGTCCGGGATGCCCACGGGGTTGTAGTAAAGACTCGTCCGATTCAGGCTGAGCAACTCAGCTTGTCTGGAGACAGAAAGCTTCTCGTTGTCGTGATCCACCATGGAAATTCGCTCATTTCTAGTTCAATTTGATTCCAGATTTTTTTTTTGAGCCACTCAACCTCAGTGGTTAAGCGGCCGATTTTTGAATAGAGCTCCGAGGTTTCCTTTTCATGTTCTTTCGTTAGGGCGGCAGCGCTCTTTTTACTCTCATCCTCAAAGATGCCAGGCAGGTTGTCCACAACCGTGTTTTTCCATTTGTGGAGCATTGTCACATGAACACCGTACTCTGAGGAAATTTGAGCGATGGTCTTTTCTTCTTTGAGTAGCTCTAGGACGACTTCTGCTTTGAATGATCCCGTGTAATGTTTTCGCATAGTCATATTGTAGCTTATTCGGTCCCTTCTCAGTTGTCTTGTTTCCTGGGACCACTATACTTTGAGGGATCGGAACCTTTTTGGATCGCCCACTGCTGCGCCGAAAACATTTGGTTTATAGACTGCCTTTGAGGGATCGGAACTCCAAAACAAATACCGCCATTTGCAAACTTCCTTTGTTTATAGACTGCCTTGCACTTTTGGCTTGCAAAACACAACGCCCAGACTTCCCCAAGGTGTTACTCGCTACGGAAGACAGCTTGATGTTGGCCTCTTTTAGCACCTTCTGTATCCGATTTACTTCTCTTGCTCGTTCGTCTATCAGGCTCCGACGGTAACGAATGAGTTCTCGCAGTTCACGTTGGGTTCGGTCCGGGATATAACTGGCTTGCAATAACCCATGACGAAGCAAACCAGCTATCCACTCAGCATCCTTCACGTCCGTCTTGCGCCCCGGGACGTTTTTCATGTGATTTGCGTTAACTACAATCACTTGAAAGTCCTCTGATTCCAAGAGGTTATAGATGGGCTTCCAAAACGAAGCAGTGCTTTCCATCGCTCCATGCGTACATCCGTGTTGTTTCAACCAATCGACCATTTCTAACAGGTCTAACGTCATGGTGGAGAAGGTGCGAATTTCCTTGGCTTCCGACGTCAGAACGCATGCAACTACCATCTTCTTATGCACGTCGAGACCACAACAACGTTCGTAGACGACATCTATATAGATCCTTTCTGGCGAACTGTATAAATTGAAGGGCTGGTGCAACGACCATAAAGATCATTCTATCCTGCGTGCTTCCCTAAAGGGAGCAACATACTATGGTGCACTGGGTCGTCGTAGTTAGTCTATTGAGCGGGCTCATGGCACCAGAGTGGAACGACCTACCTTCGCCAGCCGCTAAGGTGTCATTCGACACAAGCCCATTTTCATCCTTCTACTGGTGCTGTTCAGGCGGCATGGTGGTCTATTGACTTAATACCAGCGGTCACCTTAGTCGCCGAAATAGGCAAATTTTCGAGATTTCGTAATCCGAAACAGCTCATGGCGTACGCGAGATTAGTACCGAAGGAGTATTCAAGCAGGGCTAGTCGATGGCAGGGTGGAAGTATAAAGACTGGTAAATGCACATGTTCGTTGGATATTATCAGAATCGGCTTGGAGCTATCGATACAAACCTGCGGTTATAGGCGATATTCGACGTAAGCAAAAAGGAAAGAGTCCACAAGTACAGGATATAGCTTTGAAGGCACAGAATCGCTTGCATCACAAATATTTTCGCATGGTGTCTCGAGGTAAAATACCGAGTGTACAGCTACAGCTGTCGCTCGAGAACTACTCGGCTATGTATGGTATGGGCGATTGCTATATAAATCGAAAAACAGCAAATAAGCAAGCGGTCCGAATGATCAGCGTAAGCCAGAAATATTTGCATCAATGCTTATTGTTGTGAAGATCGGGCCCGGAGGCAAAGACCCAATACAGGGATTCCTTGGCACCTCTATGTGCTAGATTTGATTAAACGCACGCGCTTAGTCCGAGGCAGTCCTTGATAGAGGTAAGACTTGTGCTATCCAATCTACGAATATCAGATTGCCAATCGTCGAAGATGCTTTGCCCTCGGGCTGGGCCTTTAACAAAAATCGAATGGGGTTTGACGGCCTCGTTCATATCAGAGGGAGGGTTGAAACGGGGAGTCCCAAAGGCGCTTTGCGGAGAAGCAATACTGATTCGTTTTGCAGACGATTTTGTAGCGCTGTTCGAGAATCAGCGAGTCGCAGAACGGTTCACAGAGGCACTCAAAAGAAGATTGGTTAAATTCGGAGTGACGGTAGCATCAAAGAAAGCGCGCCTATAAGGCCGTGCCCTATCTATCACTTAACTTGTTAAACTGATCATAGATTATACAAAATATAGTTAATTAGTACTATGATATCTAATCTTTTTTAATCTATTTCTTTCATCCAACTAGAATTAAGCTAAAAATAAGTGGTAATATTTCTGTTTTTTAGTAATTTTTGCTCATGTACAGGAACTGAGCAAAAGAATGGGGGGATGATCATGTTTAACGTCAATGCACCTCTTTGGATAGGGATCATTATTGGGGGTGTAATTGGCGGGTTTGCTGAATTATGGGGTATTTCTAATCCGGAAACGCTCATTCGGCTAGCTCGTTGGAAAGACCGTTTATTCATTGGATGTATCGCAATTGGTTCGGCGGTAGGCGCAGTCGTACTTTACGGTCTATATGCAAGTGGGTTCGCTATGCACTTTGGTCCGAAACCCGTGTATGTGTTTGGAATCATGATTGGAGGATTATTATTTGGATCAGGGATGGCTGTATCTGGATATGTCCCGGGATCAGAATGGATGGCATTGGGTGAGGGAAGGCGAGATGTATTATATGCGATTCCAGGAAGTCTGCTTGGCGCCGCTGCATGGACGCTGTTATACCCAACGAGCGTAGGTCAATGGCTTGTGAATGCCGGAAATTTTGGGAATCTCATTTTTACTGGCCCGATTGAACATATTCATCCATGGATGACATTTGGTGTGTCTATCCTTTACGCGGTTGCTCTACTGCTTCTTGCTTTCTTTTTACCGCGATATGCGGGTGGGCGTCATAGTTGTTTTCGTGAAAGAGTAAAACGGAAAGTGGATGAGCTCGATCGTGAATATCATGTGGATACCCTGTCCTATCTAGCGGAGGGAGGTATGCCTTTAGATTCACATTCGTGGAATGGTGAGATCGTCAATAAAGATATACCTGAACATAATTTCTTTTCGCCACCGATGTTGCTTGTGGGAGTGATCATTGGAGTAATCGTAGTGCTCAGCATTTTTTTACATCAAATTTTTGGCGAGTCAACCACATTCTCATGGCTAGCAGGTTGCCTGTTTTTACCCCATGCCATCTATAGTAAGCAAGTATTTGCAACGATTGGATGGGAACCGTTATCAGATATCGGAACTTTTTTAGGAGCGTTTATTTCTTCGATTTTTTTTAGTCGCCGTTTTAATGCTTTTCGTTCGGTTATTCCTCCATCATGGCGCAATCGTTTTGGAAATCGAAAATCCTATCGAGCGATCTGGACATTTAGTGGGGCTTTCATTATGTTATTTGGTGCCCGTATGGCAGGTGGATGTGCTAGCGGACACATTTTAAGTGGTGGCATTCAAATGGCGGTTAGTGCGTGGGTATTTACTGCTGCAGTGTTGCTTGCCATGCTTTTGACTGCACGTTTTGTCTATGGATCCTCGTCTGAAAAGGTAATGGCGAAATAAGGTTACGTAAAGATTGAACTTGGGGAGGGGTTTTTGTGGCAAGACATCGCCGTATCTTAGCACCATTTGTAAGTATAGGTGTTTTACTTACCCTTCTGATCGCCGCCATGGTGACACACAACAGTGCGAATGAAACGTTAACTTTGGCGCAAGTACTTACAGTTGCAATCATCCCATTTTTGTTATTAGGTTTAGCTGCAGTAGTATTAGGAGATTAAATAGAATTCAAAGAAGAACCCGTCAAATTATCCTATGAAGCTGGACCAGTCGTTGCCTCAGCACAACTGGGGATTCCGCCCACAACGCTGTACACATGGAGAAGCTAAAGCAAGCAACATGGATCCTTGCATTTATAGGCAGTGGTCACCCGCGTATTGATCCGAAAATCGCCGAGTCAAAGGGGAAGGTTTTGCGGGTCAGCGAAGCTGGCTATTATCGCTGATTACCGAATGCGCCGCAAACGAAATGCGCTGAATCACAAAAAACTGGCGGCCGGATCGGGTCGGCCGCCAGTGAATTTAGTATACGACTGCGCTTGAAGCTGCTACACCAGTGCCAGTGCCATATCCATAACTCGGCACAAATAGGAAGAACAAAACAAAGATAATTAAAAAGACGACTGCCCAACGTGTATATGCACCAAAGACACCCATACGAAATCCTCCTTTTTTGTATAGCTATCCGCTCATTTAATTTAGGAGCCATCAGACTGTATACCTTATTCTTACAAGATAGCTCTTTGTATGAGACGGATAATGTAACGTACGCGAAAAAGGAACGGGCTGTATAGGCGAAACTACTGTTGCATATGCCTAAAAGTCATCTTTCGTTGTAAATGTAAAAATTTCGATTATTGCGTGTAAAATACAGTTTGCAAGAACAATACTTCCTCTAGACGTATTTCACGTGTATTTGGTATACTTCAACTAGGTGATTAAATAAGTTGCGATAAGGTTCATACTTACGTAATGACAGGATGAAGTTGTCATAAAGTTTAAGTCAGCAGACAAGGAATGAAATATCTTTTTGAGTACAAGGATTGGCAAAAAGTACTAATGTGCTTGGAGCTACTCCACAGAGACGTCGTCACGATAAATATGTGACAACGCTTTACTGTGGAGTTTTTGTTTTTATAGGAGGAGTGTACATGGAAACGAAACGTCAAGAAAGAGGAATTTCCGTCACGATTCATGGAACCACATACGAAGTCTCTGCGGGGCAAACGATTCTTCAAGCACTCATAAACCAGGGGATCGAGCACCCTCATGTATGCTATCATCCGAGTTTAGGGCCAATTCAAACCTGCGATACCTGTATGGTTATTGCAAATGGAGAGTTAGTGCGAGCTTGTAGCACGCCACTAGAAGACGGCATGCAAATTGAACCTGAGCATCCGTTTGCGCTTGCCGCGCAAAAAGAAGCAATGGATCGAATTCTTGAAAATCACATGCTGTATTGCACGGTCTGTGATAACAACAATGGGAACTGCACTTTACACAACACGGCTCATTCCATGGGCATCAAAAGCCAGCAATATCCATATCGAACAAAAGGGTATGAGAAAGATTTTTCAAATCCTTTTTATCGTTACGATCCCGATCAATGTATCCTTTGCGGTCGCTGCGTAGAAGCATGTCAAGACTTACAAGTCAACGAAACACTGTCCATAGATTGGGAACGTGAACAACCGCGCGTTATTTGGGATGACGATGTGCCAATCGATGAATCATCTTGTGTATCTTGTGGGCATTGTGTCACACTTTGTCCGACCAATGCGCTGATGGAAAAATCAATGCTGGGTCAAGCAGGTTTCATGACAGGTATTGGGCCTGATCTACTAAATCCGATGATCGATCTTGTAAAACAAGTAGAACCTAGTTACGATGGGATTTTTGCGATCTCAGAAATTGAATCTGCGATGAGATCAAACGTCATTCAAAAAACAAAGACGGTTTGCACTTTTTGCGGTGTCGGATGTTCGTTCGACGTTTGGACCAAGGGAAGGCATATTCTTAAGGTAGAACCGCATGAAGATGCACCAGCAAATGGCGTATCGACTTGCGTAAAAGGGAAATTCGGCTGGGATTTTGTAAACAGTGAGCAGCGATTAACAAAACCGCTCATCCGGCGCAATGGTATTTTTGAAGAAGCATCTTGGGATGAGGCACTTGATCTAGTTGCGGAGAAATTGAATGAAACGAGAGCGGCCTATGGCCCAGATGCGATCGGATTAATTTCTTCATCCAAAATCACAAATGAAGAAAACTACTTGATGCAAAAACTTGCACGCGCCGTGATTGGAACCAATAACATCGATAATTGTTCTCGCTATTGTCAATCTCCAGCAACGGATGGATTGTTGCGTACAGTTGGACTTGCAGGAGACTCAGGAACGATTGTTGACATTGCAAATGCAGGTCTCGTACTTGTTGTTGGAGCGAACCCGGCAGAAGCACATCCTGTGATTGCCACTCGAGTTAAGCGTGCACAAAAACTGCGTGGACAAAAACTCATTGTTGCCGATTTGCGAAAACATGAACTTGCAGAGCGTGCAAATTTGTTTATTCGTCCTAAGCTTGGAACAGATCATGTGTGGATTTCTGCTTTGACTAAATATGTAATTGATCAAGGGTGGCATGATAAAGCGTTTATCGAAAAACATGTCAATGGATTTGCGGAGTTTGTGACAGCGCTCGCTCCATTTACTCTTGAGTATGCGGAGCAAGTAAGTGGCATAACGCAAGATGAGCTTGAGACGATGGCGAAGATGATCCACGAAGCAGATGGAGTTGCTATTCTTTTTGCTATGGGAGTAACTCAACATTGTGGTGGGAGTGAGACGAGCAGTGCAATTAGCGACCTCTTACTGATCACAGGAAATTATGGTCGTTCAGGAGCCGGGGCATTTCCTTTACGTGGTCATAATAACGTACAAGGAGCATGCGACTTTGGTACGTTGCCGTCGTGGTTTCCAGGTTATCAAGCAGTAAGCGATCCTCGCGTGAGACAGCAATTTGAGCAAGCTTGGGGAGTGCCTTTATCTGCAGTTCCAGGAATGGATAACCAACAAATGGTCGCTGCAATTGAAGAAGGGCGTCTAAAAGCGATGTATCTCGTCGGTGAAGAAATGGCCTTTGTAGATACAAATACCAACCACGTACAAAATGCGCTAAGCAAATTAGATTTCCTCGTGGTCCAAGATATTTTCTTCACGAAAACAGCACAATTTGCCGATGTGATTTTACCAGCCAGCCCTAGCCTAGAAAAGGAAGGGACTTTTACAAACACCGAACGGAGAATCCAACGGTTATATCAAGTACTTCCTACACTTGGTGAATCGCTACCAGATTGGAAAATTATCATGGCTGTAGCCAATCGCTTAGGTGCAAATTTCACTTATGCGCATCCTGAAGAAATTATGGCAGAAGCTGCACAATTGGCCCCGTTATTTGCAGGAGTTACCTATGAACGTTTGACGGGTTATCAAAGTTTAGTATGGCCTGTTGCGCCGGATGGATCGGATACGCCTCTTTTATATACTGATGGATTTGCATTCCCTGATCAAAAAGCACGGCTTGCTGAACCCAACTGGATTCCTCCCATTCCGATGAGTGATGAATTCGATTTGATTGTTAACAACGGGAGATTATTAGAGCATTTTCACGAAGGCAATATGACAAATAAAGTCCAAGGACTCAACCATAAAGTGCCAGGCACTTTTGTTGAAGTTTCTCCGCAACTTGCTGCTGCTAGAGGAATTTCTGATGGTTCTTGGGTACGGTTAGAGTCTGCTTATGGTGCGGTTAAAGTACAAGTTGTCGTCACAGATCGTGTACAAGGAAATGAACTGTATCTTCCTATGAACTCGATCAGCCAAGAATCAGCCATCAACTTGTTAACGAGCAGTTACACAGATCAACGCACACATACTCCAGCCTATAAAGAAACGTATGTACGCATGATCGTGTTAAAAGATGCTGGCAAGAGTCCCTTGCCACGATTTAACCCGCGCTTTGGGAAGCGCAATCCACAGCAAGGAGTCGAAGTACAGCGCAAGTGGGCGCGCGCAAACTATGTGTCTGTCAAGCAGAAAATTGAAAGGAGCATGCAACGTGGCAGAAGCGATTACGCAAATCAAGCTCAACCCAGTGAATTCTCAACAAGTAAATAACCAGCGCATAGATGACTTACTGCAATTCCTGCTTGCCCATGAAGATGCATTTCGTCAAATTGTGGAGATAATTGGGGAATTAAGTAATTCAGGGATCCTGACAATGTTGTGGAGTGGGATGAAAGCAAAAGATAAAATTTTCGAGATTGCTTTAACACAAATGAAAGCCCCTGAGATGACCACGGCCATCCAAAATTCCATGCGCGTAGCAAGCTTACTCAGCCATTTGGAGGAGAGCGACGTGCAGATTCTCGTTTCTGCTTTACGATCGGGAATAGAAGAAGGAGTAAAGGAAACTGCTAAAGAAAAAAGTCAAAGTGTCTTTGACTTTTTTGCCCTCGCGCGAGATCCTGACATCCGACGTGCTGTAGCATTTTTTTCAGGAATGTTAAAAGGCGTAGGGAAAGAATTGACATTAAGCAATTCTGAGACTTCCTAATGAGTAGGGAGTATACAGCTTTTAGATTCATTTTATTTTAGAAATGTAGGCATGGGGTTCCAAATCAAGCGAATTTGAAACCTCATGCCTATCCTCAAGCTCTTGTTACTAACGTCACTCCACTAAGAATAAGAGCAAAACCAATCCAAAATGAAAAACTCACTTTTTCACCCATTATGACCCAACCTAAAAAAGTGCCAACAACAGGTTGAAAAAAGAAATATAGACTTCCGCTCGCGGTGTCTACGAGCTGTAATCCCTTATTCCATAAAAAGAAAGCCACAGCAGTTGACAGAATGCCTAGGTAAAGAAGTCCTCCTAAAATCCATGGATGACTCCAAAGTGCAATAGTTTGCTGCAATTGTGGAGATACAAAAGGAGTTAACGCGATGACTGCAATGAAAATTGCATAGGCGGTGACAACTATTTGTGAATAGTCACTAGGAACACGCTTTATAAGTACTGACATCAAAGCCCATGTGAGTGCTGCAATTCCAAGGACAAGACCGCCTAGTTGATAAGATCGGCTTAGGTCTCCAAAGCCTACGATCAAGAGGACACCACATGTGGCAAGAGCTACAGAGAGTGCTTTTCGCCAAGTGATCCGCTCACCAATCAGCAAACGCGCAAATAAGACCATAAATGCGGGGGTTGCGGACGTAATGACTGCCCCCATCTGTGCGGATGACAATTTCGTGCCAAGAAACTGGGCATAAATCGAAACCACGTAGCCAATGATCCCGATCGAAGCAATTAATAAAAAATCACTTTTGCGTATTTTCCATGATTGTCGACTTAGCACTCCTAGAATAACAAGAGAAGCAAATGCAATCACATATCGTAACCAAACGAGTTCAAGCGGTCGAATTACTTCTAATTCCATTTTGCTAACGACATACATGCCACCCCAGATACTGGCGGCCATTGCTAAATAAAGTGCACCCAAATGCCGCTTATTTACAAAATTCATCCGTGTCTCCTCCGTCTCGTTGTTTCTTTAAGAATGCCTCTGACGGAAGAGGCTAACCTACACCTACTTCACTCAGAGGTATGAAGTAGTCGGAACATCATTTTCAAAAAGCTTTCTTTTAAGCAATCTGATCACCTCCTGTTCCTGCATTCGACAGACGAAGAATCATACCAAAAAACAAAAGATATTGTATGATAAAAATAGGGGGAATGAATATGAAACTCATCTCTGACTTGCGTGAATTATTGACGCCAGAACAAGTCTCTGTAAATGAAACCGTCTTGGAACATCACAGTCGTGATGAATCCTATCATACACCACAGAAGCCTGATGTGGTTGTATTTCCACACAGTACAGAAGATGTCGTAAAGGTGATAACCTATGCAAACCAACATGAAATTCCAGTCGTCCCTTATGCGATAGGGAGCAGCCTGGAAGGGCAGGTCATCCCGATTCATGGGGGAATTAGCTTGGATATGTCGCAGATGGACAAGATTCTTGAAATTCGTCCAGATGATTTCCTTGTCCATGTACAACCTGGTGTCACAAAAGACCAACTGAATGCTGAGCTCGCTCGCTATGGGCTCTTTTTTTCAGTTGATCCTGGAGCGAACGCTTCTGTTGGGGGCATGGCAGCTACAAACGCAAGTGGGACAACAACTGTACGCTACGGAGTCATGCGAGACCAAGTGCGAGCGCTGAAAGTTGTATTGCCGGATGCTTCAGTCATCACAACAGGTTCACTTGCTGCAAAATCTGCCTCTGGACTCAATCTGAATGGGCTGTTTGTTGGATCTGAAGGTACACTAGGCGTATTTACTGAACTATGGCTCAAAGTTTACGGATTGCCAGAAGCCGCAGTGGCTGTACGCGCAACATTTTCCACGATTGAGCAATGTGTCAAGGCTTCAACAGCCATCATGGGAGCGGGCATTCCAGTCACGCGAATTGAGCTTGCTGACGCATTGATCGTTGCAGCCATCAATCGCTATAAAGGCGTTGATTATCCTGTAGCTCCTACTCTCTTTCTAGAATTTCAGGGGGCGAAAAAGTCCATTAACTATGATGTAGAACTCGCAGTTTCAATTATGCAAGATGAGGGAATGTCACACGTCGAAATCGTCAAAGACGAGGCCAGTCGGCGTCGCCTCTGGGATAGCAGGCACGTCGCTGCACTTGCCTTTCGAGCAAGTGTACCTGGCAAAGAACAGATGGCAACTGATATCTGCGTGCCTCTTTCCAAGTTGCCCGAAGCTGTTTTGGATGCCACAAAGACGATTGAAGAATATCACGTACATGGAGCAGTCGTAGGTCATGTAGGGGATGGAAATTACCACACCGTTTTACTCGTAGATCCAAATGATGAAGACGAGATGCAACGTGTTGCCGCAGTGAATGCGCACTTAGTACAGTTTTCTTTACAGTGTGGGGGCACTTGTACAGGAGAGCATGGTGTGGGTCTTGGCAAGAAAAAATATCAAGCATTGGAACACGGAGAGTCCTTGCGATTGATGAAAGCGATTAAGCATCTGCTTGATCCCAAAGACCTCATGAATCCAGGAAAACTTGTGGATGATTGAGGAGCTCACGCCTTCTCACCAAGGCGTGAGTTCTTCTTACTCACTATACGATAGAAATCCTTAAAAAGTTTTAACGACCCGAATCGTTTTTAACATTGGAATTGTAGTAGCTAGAGATGCAATGAGATCATCTGTCAATTCTTCATCCACTTCACAGACGGTGATCGCAGCGCCTTTGCGGCGTGAACGCTCTAGAGCTAACCGAGCAATATTATAGCCATTTGCATCAAGTAATCTTGAGATCATCGAGATAAATCCTCTTTGATCTATATGATATAAAATCAACGTGGGTTTTTCACCGCTAAATTTCACAGGAAGTCCATCTAATTCCTGTACCTCTACTTTTCCACCTCCGAGGGAACTAGCGATGAGTTGGATACTGTGTTGCTTGCTTTTTAGCAAAACCTCCACTGTATTGGGATGGAACCACCCAAGATTGGCCTGTGAAAATCCATACGTTAAGCCACTAGCTGCTGCGATTCGATCAGCATCAGGAACCTGTTCACTCTCTGTTGTAAGGCCAAGGACACCCGCAAGCAGAGCAAGATCTGTACCATGTCCGCGATACGTTTCTGCAAACGAACCCATGAGGTGAAACGTGACATGAACAGGTTCCTCACCAAGGACTTGCCGCGCAATGTTGCCTATACGTACGGCACCAGCGGTGTGCGAGCTTGAAGGCCCAACCATAATCGGTCCGATAATATCAAAAGCACTGTGATACTTCATTGCTACTCACTCCAGATTAGTCAGATTTACCAAAAACAGATTCCCGTAATCGCTTTCCCGTAGGGGTTGAAGCCAGCCCCCCAATCCCAGTTTCGCGAAGTGAAAGAGGCATCTCCTGTCCAATTGCCTGCATGACTTGGATGACCTCATCAGGTGGAATCACACTCTTTACACCAGCAAGTGCCATGTCAGCCGCAGCTAAAGCAGTGATTGCGTGAAGTCCATTGCGAATGATACAAGGAATCTCAACAAGTCCTCCAACCGGATCACATACAAGCCCAAGCGAATTCTTTAGTGCTAATCCGACGGCATGGCCGACCTGCTGCGGAGTTCCCTTGCCAATTTCAACAAGAGCAGCTGCCGCCATCGCTGTTGCCGATCCAACCTCTGCTTGGCAGCCACCAGCGGCACCAGAAATTGAAGCAGAATTCGCAATGACAAGTCCGACAGCTGCTGCGGTCAACATGGACATCACGATCGCTTCACGTCGATACTTGCCTGAATCGAGAATAGAAATCAACACTCCAGGTAAAATCCCTGCGGCTCCTGCAGTGGGTGTCGCTACAATACATCCCATTCCAGCGTTTACTTCAGAAACAGAGAGTGCATAAGACATCGCGCGCAGTGTGGAAGGTGCGACAAACGTATCTCCTTTTTCAATATATTCCTTTACTAAGTAAGCATCGCCACCAGTTAGTCCACTGCGCGAACGAATAGGTTGTTCGACTCCTTTTCGCGCTGAAGCTTCCATTACTGTAAATTGTTTCTCCATTTGCTGTAGAATTTGTTCGCTCGTACGACCCGTTTGTTCTTCCTCCACAGCAAGCATAACTTGTGCAATGGATACCTTGCGCGATTCAGCTAATGCAATTAACTCATGCAAATATTGAAATGACATTCGCTCGCCTCCATTTTAAGTTTTTCGCAACACCCGGAAATTCTTACAATAAAAAGAGACATGCGAATAAAAGCCCTCGCATGTCTCTGCCTTGATACCTGAGAGTTCCCCCTAGTTTTCCTTACTCTAGAGTTACCCCGTTGGTAGTCGCAACGCGACTTTTCCAGAGTAGCATCATCTAGCGCTATGGAACCTGAGAGATTCTGTATGTGGTGAGGTTCCGCATACATTGCCCCATCGGTGGTAAACGATACACTCTCACGCTAGAGTCATCTGCTGATCGATTCGATTGCGAATATCGTATCCTATAGATAAGAACTTGCGCAAGTCCGCATCATATATTGATCAAACCTTCACAAATCAGCTACAATACGTATGAATTGAAAGTTTCCCGTCATCAGCCCACTCTATCATTTATGTCAACTAAATCGAAGGGGAGTAATGCCACATGAGTCCTCAGAATGAAGTCGAATTTATTCAAAAGAGTGAAAAGATCGAACCGCCTGTCGCTTATAAAAGGAACAGTTATGTGCGATCTATGGCCGAATACCAAGAAAAATATAAACATTCGATTGAAGATCCAGCCTCATTCTGGCGTGAAATTGCTGATGAACTGACGTGGATACAGCGTGAGAATTCTGTAATCGAAGGAAGTATGCCAGACTTTTCGTTTTTTCCAGGAAGCAAGATCAATGTTTGCCAAAACTGCGTAGATCGACATGCACTAGACCCGAAACGCCGCAATAAAGTTGCGATCTTTTTTGAAGGGGAAAATGGAGAACGTCGATCATGGACATATCTGCAACTACATCGAGAAGTGCAAAAGTTTGCAAATGTTTTATTATCTCTAGGGCTTTCTAAAGGCGATGTAGTAAGCGTATACATGCAAAATCTACCAGAAACATATGTTGTCTTACTCGCTTGCTTTCGTTTAGGCATTCTCTATAACACTGTTTTTGCAGGATTTTCTCCAGAAGCCTTACGTGAGCGAATCCTTAGTTCCAACGCCAAAGCTGTGATTTGTGCAAATGGTAGCTATCGCCGCGGAAAAGTGCTCAATCTAAAAGACACTGTAGACGCTGCGTTGCGAGATGAGCATCCCGTACAACATGTCATTGTTTTTCGCCGCATCGAAAACCTCGAAGTTACGATGGATCCGACACGTGATCATGACTACGAAGAACTCATGCAAAAAGCATCCGCTTCCTGTGAAGTCGTTCCCCTTGATTGCAATGATCCTGGACTCTTAATTTTCACAAGTGGGACAAGCGGGAAACCAAAAGGAATCGTACACGCTGGCGGAGGTTTTTTACTTGGGACCTATGCTTATTCGAAATATCAATTAGATTTGCGCGACGAGGATGTCTACTGGAATACCGCAGACATCGGCTGGTTGACAGCTCATATCTTTGTACTCGTGGGGGGGCTCGCACTTGGCGTTACGACAATTCTGTACGAAGGTGCCATTGATTATCCCCATCAGGGACGAGTGTATGAAATGATTGAGCGGTACCAAGTCAACAAGCTATTTTCAGCTCCAACAGCTTTTCGCATGTTGATGAAATATGGGGAGGAGCTTGCGAAAAAATATGACTTGTCCTCTATTCAGCTTTTGGCGTCAGTTGGCGAACCTCTCAATCCAGAAGCCTGGCACTGGCTCTATCGCGTCATTGGTCAAAATCAAGTAGTGATTAATAACACTTGGGGACAAACGGAGACGGGAGGAACTCCTCTTGCTTCACTTCCCGGGGCAACACCGATGAAGCCCGGATCATGCGGAGTCCCATTTTTTGGGCACCAATTGGACGTTGTCAATCAAGATGGACAATCTGTTCCTGATGGAACTCCCGGATTTTTAGTCATACGCACTGTTTTTCCTACCCTGGCAAGAGATGTATTCGGTGATCGCAAGCGATATGTCAATAACTACTTTGCTCCTATGCCAGGAGTCTATTTTACAGGCGACAGTGCAGTACGCGATTCAGATGGTCAATATTGGGTTTTGGGTCGCGTCGATGATGTGATCAATGTATCTGGGCACCGAATTAGCACGATGGAAATGGAAAGCTCGCTCATTGCACACGAGGCAGTCGTTGAGGCCGCGGTCGTTGGTCAACCAGATGAAATTAAGGGAGCCGTTCCTGTCGCATTTGTGACAATTGACAAGCAATATACACCTGATGAAGAATTAGCCAATGCACTGCAACGCAAAGTAATTGAAGACATTGGTTCATTTGCCAAGCCTGAACGAATCCACTTTGTAAATGTGATGCCAAAAACTCGCTCCGGGAAAATTATCAGAAGGATGCTTCGTGAGATTATTGAAGAGGGAACTGTGCGTGGAGATGCAACAGGGCTTGAAGATAGCGATATTTTAGACAAGTTGATCGCTGAAGTGAAGGAAGACTCTGCGAATCGATAAGACAAAGAATACCAAGTGACAAAACACACATGCTAAAGGAGGTACAAGTGAAGAAGGGGGAGTCGACATGTCAGGAAATCGAGGGAATGACATCGATCAAATTCAAACTGCGATCGCTCAAACGGCTGCACATCAAGCGGTAGATCAAGCGGTTTTGCTCGACATGAAGATGTCAAAAAAACAACGTGATCACGTTGCTGTACGCAATCGCCGCCGCGATCAAAGTCTTGAGGGATATCGTCGCTCACTACATCGTGAACTTCACTTGTAAGCAAAGAGGCTGATCCTAAAAGGGGATCAGCTCTTATCTTTTCTTCATCATAAATAAACAACTATGCAAAAAGATCTAAACTAATGTCTAAAGCTTGAACCGAATGCGTTAAAAAGCCAGCAGAAATTAGGTCCACCCCTGCTTTAGCATAGAACAATACGGATTGTAGAGTCATTCCACCTGATGCCTCAGTAAGCGCGCGGCGATCGACCAAACGAACTGCTGCTTCCACTTGTTCGGGAGTCATGTTATCAAGTAAAATCACATCGACGGATAAACTTGCAGCCTCTGCGACTTGCTCTAATGTTTCTGCTTCAACTTCAATCTTCACAAAGGGACTCACGCGTTCTTTCACGCGTTGGACTGCTGCTGTGATCGAACCCAGTGCTGCGATGTGATTATCTTTGATGAGAACCGCATCATACAAACCAAAGCGATGATTTCGTCCACCGCCGACTGTTACTGCATATTTGTCAAACATCCGCAGACCAGGCAATGTCTTTCTTGTATCGACAATCTGTGTAGGGTATTCCTTAATTCGTTCGCACCATCTGTGCGTTTGCGTTGCAATCCCAGACATACGCTGCAATAAATTAAGCGTGACGCGCTCTGCAGATAGAAGTGCGCGCGTCTTACCGAACACTTTTGCCAATACAGTGCCAGCATTGACATCTTCACCTTCTGAGACACAAAGTTGCACTTGAACCAGTGGATCGAGCAATTGAAAAGCTTCTTTTATAATAGGCAGCCCTGCAATTCTGCCAGCTTCTTTTGCCCGTAAAACCCCGTGGGTTTGCGCATCTTCAGCAAAAATTAACTCCGTAGTGAGATCATGCATTCCAATATCTTCGATCAATGCTTGGCGAAGAAATTGCTGTACTAGCAGTTGATTCATCTAATAACAATCCCCTTTAATGGTGTTCACATCAAATAAAAACTGCAGTGAAAAACTAAAGAAGTGCAGAAGAAAGCCGATGTTCACTCGTTTGCACAGAGTGTCTTTGAAACTCAGAAGATACATTTGGAAAGTCAGAGCGAAAATGCGCCCCTCGACTCTCCTGTCTCCAGAGTGCGGCACGCGTGACAAGCAATGCAATTTCGAGCAAAGAGCGATTGACATTGAGGGAATCTCCAAATTTTTTCATTTGCTGCTGTAGAATTTGTATAGCCTCATACAGGCGACTTGCTTCTCTGACAATCCCGACATTTTTCCACATCAATTGACGGATTAATTTAAACAATTCAGGATTGATTTCGAGATCACTTGCACATAAGGAAGGCCGGGATAGCTCAATCGAGCGCTCTGATGAGAGCGGGGGGAGTTTTGCCATTCGCTCGACTGCTCGTCTCGCCATAACCAATCCCTCAAGCAAAGAATTGCTCGCAAGTCGATTCGCACCATGGAATCCAGAAGAAGCAACTTCACCAATCGCAAATAAACGCTGTAGCGAAGTTTGACCATACGCATCTGTTGCAATTCCTCCCATAGAGTAGTGCGCTACAGGTACAATCGGAATGAGATCTTGCGCTGGTGAAATTCCTATTTTTTCACACTGCTTTGAAATACTTGGGAAGCGAGAAGAAAAATTTTTTATTTTCCGTGCATCCAGGAAAATCTCGTGTCCGTTTTCCATCTCCGTAAATATCGCTCTTGAGACTATATCCCTAGATGCCAAGTCCTTCCATTCGTGATAGCGATGCATAAATGGTGTTTTATGTTCATTGACAAGTGTAGCTCCTTCACCGCGAACCGCCTCAGAGATAAGAGGAACAGTCAAACTTGATGAATCGGAATCAACACGTAATCCGGTGGGATGAAACTGCACGAACTCCATATCACGTAAAGTTGCTCCCGCGTGATAAGCGAGTACATACCCATCACCTGTTGCAATCGGATGATTTGTAGTATATTGATAAATTTGTCCAAGTCCTCCTGTTGCTAACACCACTGCTTTAGCGCGATAGTAGAGTAGTTCATTTTGCTCATCAACTACCCATACCCCCACACATTGTCCATCTTCGACTGCGAGTTCATGGACGGATGTTTTTGCATAGACAGTGATTTGTGAATGGGACAGCACTTGCTCGAGGAGCACCTCAGTAATGCCCTTTCCCGTTTGGTCACCCCCGATGTGCAAAATACGAGCTCTCTGATGTGCCCCCTCCATTCCTAAAGCCAGTCCAGATTCTGCGTTTTGATCAAATGAAACCCCTAGCTGCTGGAGAAACTGAATCATTTGTGGACCTTCTCTAATCAATGAACGAACGACTTCGCGATCACAAAGTCCTTGTCCAGTGCGCAAAGTGTCTTCTTCATGCATCAACGGATCATCGTTTGTCCCAATTGCTGCGGCGATTCCCCCTTGTGCTAACATGCTGTTACTTGCTTGTACCTCACTTTTTGAAAAAAGTGCAACACGACCATAATCCGCAGCGAAAAGACTGCACAATAAACCCGCGACTCCTGAACCTACGACGATAAAATCTACTTCTTGGTTTAACTCCATCGAAATGAGCCTTCTTTCTGCTTACTAGACTCTATAGTTTGATTATGTCTTGAATGATCGACCATTGTCAATTCATATGTATATACACAGGATTAGCAACGACACAAAACTCTCACAATCGGAGAGACGGCTAGATATAAAATGTTGTATTTACGTCATTATTTTGAGTAATCTCGTCGAAATGATGGCGATATGATAAACCTGTGATCATTTTCGTGTACAGTCATATCTTTTAATATTATAATTCGTCTATCGTTATGCTATAGGGTAGGGTTGCTTTAGAAATCGCTTCCAAAATTATAGGTAGATTTGATCGAGAAGTATATCGTGCTTAAAATCAGAAGGGAGACGCTCGTTATGGCGAAAATCATCGTTGTTGGCGCTTCATTTGCTGGCCTTACAGCAGCATTTGACTTGCGCAGAGAGCTTGGTAAAGAACATGAAGTAGTCGTCATTTCTAAGGGTTCACATTTCGTTTTTATCCCTTCGATGCCATGGGTCGTTTTAGGGACTAGAACAGCAGAACAAGTTTCTTTCCCACTTGCTCCCGCTCTTGCAAAACAGGGGATTGAGTTTATACAAGATGCTGTTACAAAGATCGATCCGACACAAAACCTTGTTTATACGCAATCGACCCAATTCCACTATGATTACTTATTTCTTGGTACAGGACCAGCTCTTGATTTTTCTGCTGTTGAAGGATTGGGTCCGCATGGAGGTTTCACACATTCTGTCTGCAATCTCGAACATTCTTTGTCTGCTCAGTCTGCCTTCAAGGAGTTTCTTAAGAATCCTGGCCCTCTCGTGATTGGCGCTACACAAGGGGCCAGTTGCTTTGGGGCAGGTTATGAGTTCCTATTAAATATAGAAAGTTTTCTACGCAAAAATGGGCTGCGTGACAAAGTGAAAATAAGCTGGGTCACTCCTGAACCTTTTCTCGGGCATTTCGGCTTAGGTGGTGTAGGTGACTCTGAGAACATGGTTAAAAAAATGTTCAAAGAATTAAAGATCGATGGCTATGCAAACCATGCTGTAAAGAAAATTGAAAAAGACAAAGTGATCCTCGATGATGGTACCGAATTACCTTTTGCATATAGCATGATGATTCCTCCTTTTAAAGGAATCGATGCGGTCTTCAATACACCTGGATTGGGCAACGCAAATGGCTTTATTCCTGTTACCTCGCAATATCGCCATCCTAATTTCGCAAACATATTTGCTGGTGGTGTCAATGTTGCTCTCGCTCCCAAAGATCCAACCCCTATTCCAACAGGCGTTCCAAAAACGGGATACATGGCTGAACATATGGCCAAAACAGCTGTTAAAAATATTATTGCTGACATTGAAGGAACCCTCACACACGATTTTGACCCTTATGATATGAAGGCGTTGTGTATCTTAGATTCTGGAGACGCAGGAATTTATATGATCGCTGACCCTGTATTTCCGCCGCAAAAAAATTACACGTTACAGTACGGTTCTTGGGTGCATGGCGCAAAAATTGCGTTTGAAAAGTATTTCATCTGGAAAATGAAAAATGGATTAACCAATTTGCCGATTTAATTTTCTGCCAATCATTTTGATATCAATCCAATGATGAGAGAAGGGGACTTATGGCTTCGGATACAGTAACTGTTGACAATGTTGATGAACTCCTTCACATGTTAAGCAATCCGGACATTCAGGCAGCTACGGTCACTGTACTGAGCAAACTGCCGACGATTGCAAAACTAGTTACAGTGCTAGAATTGGCCACAGATCTAGTGGAACCGATGATAAAAGATCCCGAACTGCTTACGAATGTTGTAACTAGTGTCAGCAGTTTGGCGAAACCTGGCATGATGGAATCAGTAAATACGCTACTTGACAAGTTGCCATTATTGGTAAAAACGATTTCCTATTTGGAACTTGGGATGGATCTCATTGAACCTATGATGAAAGATCCTGAGTTATTAGAGAATGTGATGCAAAGTGTCTCGCAATTAGCGAAACCACTAACTGGAGAAACGCTACAGTCCGCATTGCAGTTAGTCGATAAACTGCCTTCGCTCGCAAAACTTTCCTCCCTCGTTGATGTGGGGGCAGACCTGCTCGAACCACTGGTCAATCATCCAGAATTAATTCTTGAAGCAAAAGCGAAATCAGCGGCGGAACAATCCACCATCTCTGCATTTCGGATTTTAAAACTGAGAAAAGACCCGACTGTACAGCGCTCACTCCACCTTGCGATCTATTTATTACAGGCGCTCAACGAACAAAAAAAGAATCGCTAAGATCGGTTAAAGTCTAAGTGTAAGCGTCAAGACTTAGGAGTTACAACTCTAGAGTCTCGACGCTTTTTCTTGTATCCGTTATAATCGCCATAACTTGCTTCCCATCGAGTTCGTAGGAGGTTTTCTATGCGCATTTTGATCGCTCCCGATTCGTTTAAAGGTTCTCTGCCTGCACGAGCGGTTGCTCAGCATATGGAAAATGGAATAAAAAAAGTCGCTCCTCACTCAACGATTAAATTGCTACCACTCGCTGACGGTGGCGAAGGCACGTTAGATTGTCTATTACAGGCTAAAGGGGGATATAAGGTATCTGTACCCGTTCATGACCCATTAGGTCGAAACATTCTTGCACAGTACGGCGTTTTGCCCGATGGCACGGCTGTGATTGAAGCTGCGGCTGCCATTGGATACCACTTAATGGTAAACACCCAACAGGATGTGCGAAAAGCAAATTCTGTTGGAGTAGGCGAACTCATAAAACATGCGTTAGAAGCAGGACACACATCTTTGATGATTGGACTTGGTGGCAGTGGAACCAATGACGGGGGAGTTGGCATGCTACATGCTCTTGGCATACGCTTACTCAACGCAGCAGGGGAAGAATTACCGCTCGTGCCGCTCGCTTGTCAACAGCTCGAACGGATTGATGACACAGAATTACACCCGCAAATACGTTTGGCAAACATACGTGTTGTTGCAGATGTAACCAACCCACTCTGCGGACCAAGTGGAGCCACTGCAATCTATGGTCCACAAAAAGGCATTGCACATCAGTGGATTAATCTTTTCGATCAAGCACTTGCAAAATTTGCTGAAGTAGTAGAAAAGCAATTCGGCGTTCACGTCGCCTCCTTACCTGGAGCTGGTGCGGCTGGGGGTCTTGGCGCAGCTTTAGTCGGCGTACTAGGTGCTAAAATATATCGCGGAATTGAACAGATGCTTGATTGGCTGGACTTTGATATGCACGCTACAAGGGCAGATCTCATTTTTACGGGAGAAGGGAAAACGGACAGCCAAACGCTGCATGGAAAAGCCGTATTTGGCGTAGCTCAACGTGCACGACGAGTTGATACTCCTGTAATTTGTATTTCTGGATCTATTGACATGACAGCCAGTCAAATCGATCAACTAGGCGTAACTGGACTCTTGTCAATTGTTCCAGGCCCTATGAGTTTAGAACAAGCTTTTCATGACGCTGCTTTTCACGTAGAGCGCACGAGTCAAACTGCAATGCAGATTTTTTTAGCAAATAGCTTATCTAAAGGAGAAAAAGACTAAAATGTACACATTACAAGCACTTGATAGACATCAGATCAATAGGATAGTGGAGCATGCTAAAAAATTGCCAGAAGACCGATTGGTGACAGGGACTTCTGGGAATATCAGTTGTAGATTGCAGAGAAGTGACCTTGTTGCTATCACTCCTACAGGAGTTCCCTATGAGGAGCTCACTGTTGATCATATCTCCATCATCGACTTGACAGGAAACCGCTATTCAGGACTTCTTCCTTCTTCAGAAACACCGATGCATTTAGGCATCTATCGCGCGCGCAAAGAGGTGAAAGCCATCGTGCACACGCATTCGATTTATGCGACGACACTTGCTGTGCAAGGTTTGTCGATTCCCTCACTACACTATCTAGTAGCCGCTTTAGGAGGAACGGAGATTCCAATTACATCGCACTATGCCCCATTTGGAAGTGAAGAATTAGCGCATACAGTGGTCTTAGCTATGGCGGAGAAGTACAACGGCGTCCTTTTGCGCAACCATGGCGCTCTTACAGTGGGTCATTCTGTAGAAGAGGCCTATAAAAATTCAATCCTGCTCGAAGAAATGGCAGAGTTATATTATCGCTCTCTCTGCATAGGGAAACCGACGTTGCTGACAATCAATCAAATGGAAAACGCACTTGAAGCATTTAAAACGTATGGAAAACAGATATCACCGCAAGACCATTGAATCCCCCAAAAAAGACCTGCACTTATTCTAATTTTCAAAACTATTCTATCTCAGATCGGTGGCCATATGTTATTGTAATCTTGATCATCATCTTCCAGAAGGAGGTTGCCCATGAGACTCACAGAAAGTGTTTTGCATCACGAATCAAAAATTGCCACAATTACACTCAATAATCCATCGAAGCGCAACGCGTTATCGAAGTCTGTTTTAGAATCGCTTGCCCTCGATTTGCATGAAATTGCACGAGATCAAAACATTCATGTGGTCATCCTCAAGGCACACGGTCCGGTGTTCAGTTCCGGTCATGATTTGCGCGAAATCATCTCTAGTCCATCTGAAGAAGTGCTTAGTCTCTTTCAAACCTGTGGCAGTGTCATGACGGTCATGCGGGAGATCCCTCAAATTGTCATTGCTGAGGTGCAAGGAATTGCAACCGCAGCAGGATGCCAACTCGTTGCGGCAAGCGATTTAGCAGTCGCATCAACTGACGCAAGATTCGCTACACCTGGTGTCAAGATTGGACTTTTTTGCAGCACGCCAGCAGTTCATCTTACACGCAATGTCGGTCGAAAAAAAGCAGCAGAAATGTTATTTACAGGAGAATTTATTTCCGCTACTGAAGCACTTGAGCATGGATTGGTCAATCGTCTCGCGGATCCAGACACTCTTCATTCCTCCACATACGAACTCGCTCAGACGATCGCACAGTACAGTTTATCTACACTTTCAGCAGGAAAACGTTTTCTGTATCAGCAGTACAACATGACAGATGAACAGGCCCTGTCCTTTGCAACTCAAGTGATCTCACTACAAAGTACAACTCCTGATGCAAAAGAGGGAATTTCTGCATTTTTAGAAAAACGACCGCCACAATGGCGGTAAATACGTCTTGTGAAGACAGGATGTGCTGGGTTTGCTTACGAGCAACCCAGCACATGAAAATTTGTAGAGTTCATCACAATTCGCTTGCTTCACGAGTTTGAGAGATATTTTCCAATGCCTCTACTACATCGGCTGTCCGATATCCGCTGGCAACTCCCCAGTAATAAAAGAGCAATGACACAATGGCGACAACAACCATATCCCAAGGATAGGGGATCCAGTTTTTAAGTTCTCCGAGTTTCGCAGAACCGATGTACGTTAGTCCGAGCATTGCAAGTAAGAAAAGAATCAGCCAAATTCCACTCTTGATCGATTGTGCATCTGGTCGACGAATTTCATTAGGCATAATGAGGGCAAAGAAAGCATAAATGACGACTCCGATCAATAATGCAATCAATAGTTTTGAATCTGTTGCCCAACCTGTCCAATAAATGATGAGCGAACCAATCACAAATGCAATGGGTGCAATGAGTGATGCACCAGACAAATGGTAGGGCCGGTGAGCCTCGGAGGCCGTTTTTCGCAGGACCGCAAGCGATACAGGGCCGATGATATAAGTGAAAACCGTCGCAGAAGAAACAAGCCCTACAAGTGATTGCCAAGACGGAAAGGGGAGTAGAAAAATCAATCCCAGTACAAAAGCTGTTACTAAAGAAAAAACTGGAATTCCTGTACGAGAATCAACTTTAGCAAGCGCTTTCGGGAAATACCCATTGTTTGCAAGCGCATACAACACACGTGTTGTCGAAGCAATATAGACGTTGCCAGTACCTGCGGGTGACAGTACGGCATCCGCATATAATAGAGTTGCTAGCCAACCGAGATTTAAACTCGCTGCAAGTTGTGCAAAAGGCGCATTAAACGAAACACTTGGCCAACCATGTTGAAGAGCTTTAGGATCAATTCCAACCACAAATACCAACTCTAAGAGAACATAGAGTACAATTCCAATCACAATCGATGTAAGAAGTGCAAGTGGAATATCACGTTGAGGATTTTTTGCCTCACCGGATAGGTCAAGTGCTTGACGAAATCCTAAGTAGGCAAACACCACTCCAGATGTAGCGACCGCAACGAGGATACCCGATGTCCCCTCAGGTGAAAATCCACCTGCTTGTGTTAAATTTCCCCAATGTAACCCGGCGAAGAGAAAAATGATGATGGTTAACACGGGCATTATAAATTTCAAAAACGTAACGGTCGTATTCACTTTTGCAAAATACCGCACGCCAAAATAATTGACTAAAAAGAAGGCAAACATCAAAAGAGCCGCAAAAAAGAGACCGAGTCCAGTAAGGAGATTCGTCTGTGTATCCCAAAGTCCTGGAAACCAGTGTGCGGCATACTGCATAACCCCTTCTGCTTCGACAGCCGGGACTGAAGCATATGCGATCCAAGCGGCCCAACCCATGATGAAACTTGTCACGTGTCCATGACTATAGTGTGGATATCGTGCGATCGATCCCGATTCAGGAAGCATTCCGCCTAATTCAGCATAAACCAATCCAATTAATAAAACTGCTGCTCCACCAATAATCCAAGAAAGAATTGCTGCTGGTCCTGCATCTTGGGCAGCATACAAAGCTCCAAATAACCAACCCGATCCGATAATGCCTCCAACTGAAGCCATGATCAAATCGAGGAGAGATAAATCCCGCTTAAATCCTGCGTTCATTTCCCTTACTCCCTTCAAGGCAAAATATCAAGTTGAGTATTTAATGAAATAATAATGAATAAAACCTACAAATCTGACTATTCTATGTTTATCTATGATCCCCCATTTCTAAGAAACTGAGTTTTATGGGGAATAAGTATACTCTCTTCATTCTTTTAATTCAAATCATATTTACGGATTTTGCTGTACTGCACTTTTTTCACTCTAGGGTAGCGTGTGCATGCTATCATGGAGAAGGTAAGTTCACTGTATTTGATGTTTGTAATGGAGGCGATGGAGTGTTTCCCGTCAAATTTACGCCAATTCCTGTTCCGAGAATTTGGGGTGGACACCAGTTGAAGTCAATGTTTCACACACAACTCTCGGAACCGATTGGAGAGTACTGGGTATTGTCGGCGTATCCTACACGCCAGAGCGTTGTTGCAGAAGGGCCCTTGGCCGGGCAATCACTCAATGACCTTGTTCGCGTGTATCCGGAAGATTTTCTAGGCGAATCTCCACAGCCGCGTTTTCCGCTTCTAATTAAATATTTGGAAGCAGACCAAAATCTTTCTGTACAAGTCCATCCTAATGATGTCTATGCGCAAACTTACGAAAGCGACTTTGGAAAAACAGAAGCTTGGTACATTCTATCTGCACAAGGTGAGCGTCGCATCTGTCTTGGACACGATTTCAATTCACGTGCTGATTTTGAGAGCGCTATTGCTACTGGAGAAATCAAATCTCACTTACAGTATCGGGAGATCACTGCAGGTGAGATGGTTTATATTCCGGCGGGGACGGTTCATGCGTTACTAGCCGGGACAAGTGTGATAGAAATTCAGCAAACCTCTGATCTTACATATCGCATTTATGATTGGGATCGCGTAAGTAATGGTGGAGAAAAACGTGCTTTGCATATAAAAGAAGCTGCAGAAGTAATTAATTTTCCAACAGAAGAAACGAAAAAAAACGAAAACAAAATAGGCGTAATTGAAGAGCCAAAAAAGATCGTATCTCCTTATTTCATCATCGAGGAAATTGTGCTTGAAACCGATTTTCCTAATGGACAAAGCCGTATACTTACTTTTCATCTTGGACGTGAACGCAGTCCCGACATGATCATCTGCGTAAAAGGTAATGTTCAAATTCGCGTGGACAATGAAAAGTCTCCCGATTTCTCCTTGCACTTATCCCCTGGAGAAGTCGGATTGATTCCTGCGACCGTGCATTCCTATGAGATGATCTGGCACAAGGAATGCATACTTCTTCGCGTTCATTATTAAATTACGGTATACTTAAATTTGAATGAAGCGCGTATAGAGATGACAATGGAAAAGGTAGATAGAAAAAAGAACGATCCGCATAGAGAGGAATCATACAAATGGACTTGGGATTACAAGACAAACGGGCAATTGTGACGGCTGCATCACGTGGTCTTGGACGAGCGATCGCAACAGAACTGATCCAAGAAGGATGCCGAGTAGTCATTTCTAGCAGGAATGTAAAAGTTTTAGAGGAAACAAAAAAAGATCTAATGACAAAAACGGGGATTGATCCATCGCGCCTTTATGCAATTCCTGCAGATGTGACAAAAGAGAATGACATTGCTCAATTGATCGCAAAAAGCGCGCAAATATTGGGGGGAATTGATCTGCTTATCACAAATGCAGGCGGTCCTCCTGCAGGGACATTTGAACAATTATCTGATGAACAGTGGCTATTTGCAGTAAACCAAAATTTATTAAGTGTCGTGCGCCTCATCCGCGAATCTCTCCCATATCTAAAAAAGCAGAGAGGCGGGAAAATCTTAAATGTTTCTTCAGTCTCAGTGAAAGAGCCTATACCTAATCTCATTTTGTCAAATACGGTACGCACAGCGACCATGGCTATGCTTAAAACCTTAGCTCGAGAAGTCGCCAAAGATAACATCCAAATTTTAAATTTAGCACCAGGTCGCATACACACCGATCGAGTTCAGTGGCTTGATGAACAACGGGCAGTGCGAGAACAGAGAACGATTGAAGAAGTACGTCTTGATGAACAAAGTCATATCCCACTGAATCGTTACGGTCAACCTGAGGAATTTGGAAAATTAGCCGCATTTTTGCTCTCTCCTGTAAATTCCTACATGACTGGTCAAACCATCTTTATTGACGGTGGAGCAATCCGCAGCATGTAGATCCTATGTTCACATAAAGGAGTTACCTTGTGCTGACACGCTGTGACTGGGTTTCGCAAGACCCACTCTCGATACATTACCACGATGAAGAGTGGGGAGTTCCTGTTTATGACGATCTTAAGCTGTTTGAATTTCTCCTCTTAGAAGGATTTCAAGCTGGGTTAAGCTGGATTACTATTTTAAAAAAAAGGGAGAGCTTTCGTTGTGCATTCGATGATTTTATTCCAGAAAAAATAGCTGCATACGATGAACAAAAAATCGCACAGTTACTTCAAGACAGGGGCATCATTCGCAATCGCTTAAAGCTGCAAGCAGCCGTAGAGAACGCGCGCGCATATCTTAACATTCGAGAAATATATGGGACATTTTCACGGTACATGTGGTCTTTCGTGGATGGGAACCCCCAAATACATCACTGGCATCGCAGCGAAGAGGTTCCAACTTCTTCGCCGCTTTCTGACCATATGAGTACAGAACTTAAAAAGCAAGGATTCCGTTTTGTGGGAACGACGATTTGTTATAGTTTCATGCAAGCTACAGGTATGGTGATGGATCATACAGTAGATTGTTTTCGCTATCCCATACTTTCTTTGGCTCCCAATGTCCAGGCAAGTGACAGAGGTGATAGAAAACATGGTGGAACATTCTGAGTCGGCTGCGCTTGCATTTCGCGATGTAGTTAAGTCATTTTACGTCAAGGATACATTTATTCCGATTTTAAAAGGCGTCACAGCGGCTGTGGCACCGGGTGATATTGTTGCCTTGATTGGTCCCTCGGGAAGCGGGAAAAGCACGTTGTTATCGCTTTGTAATTTATTGATCACTGCAGATGCTGGGAAAGTATTTGTGGACGGGATAAATGTGCTAGATTGGAATATCACTGAATTGCGCCGTAAAGTTGGTCTTGTATTTCAAACACCGACCATTTTTCCTGGTACGGTACGAACCAATATTGAATTGGCGCGCGTATTACAAGGAGATACATTCAATCAACCTGAACGCTATCTACAAAACGTTGGCTTATCTGCGGATTTGTTGGATCATGAAGCAAGTGAACTTTCAGGGGGACAAAAACAACGAGTTGCTTTAGCGCGAGTACTTGCTACAGAGCCGAAAGTTTTGCTGCTTGACGAAGTGACCTCTGCACTCGATCCTTCTGCAGCTCGTGATGTTGAGGAATGGATCCTACATATCCATGAAAAAAACAAAACGACCATGCTATGGGTTACGCATAATCTCGAACAAGCATTGCGCGTCAGTCACTGGGTCTGGTTGATGATCGGAGGACAACTTATTGAAGTGACTGAAACAAGGCAATTTTTTACATCTCCACAAACCGAACTGGGGCGACTTTTTTTACAAGGCGAACTAAATGGGCAACGCATATAAATCGAGTAGGAAAGGAGCACTATTTCGTTGAGCTTGCTCACACTTTCTTTTACCTTAGCGTTTGTCGGGATCGCAATTTTACTTTCGATGTGGCTAAAATTAGGTGTGGAACGTGATATTGTCATTGCGACGATTCGCTCTTCGATCCAATTGTTGGCTGTCGGATATGTGTTAAAAATTGTATTTGGATTGAATAATCCGTTATTTATGATCCTCATGATCGCACTCATGATCGGGGTAGCCACTCAAAATGCTGCTAAACGGGGAAAGGGGATTCCCCGAGTCTCTTTCAAGATCTTATTTGCAATTGCGATCACTGAAATCATTGCCCAAAGTTTTCTAATTGGCCTGAATATCATCCCAGCAAAAGCGCAATATTTGATTCCGATTAGTGGCATGATTATTGGTAACGCAATGATTGTGAGTGGGTTATTGCTGAATCGTTTGCAAGCAGAAGCTCATTCCCATCGCCAAGAAATCATCACCGTTCTCGCTCTGGGAGGTACTCCCAAACAATCAATTGTACCTTTTGTCAAACAGGCCATTCGGGCAAGCCTTATCCCTACGATTGACAGCGCCAAAACCACTGGACTTGTACAACTGCCTGGGATGATGACAGGACAAATTATTGCAGGGGCAGATCCTATCCTTGCTGTGCGCTATCAACTCGTTGTACTATTTACATTTATGGCTTCTGCAATGATTGCCAGTATAACACTTGGTTTTCTCACTTATCCGAGTTTGTTTAATCGCTATCACCAACTCGTCCTTCCAAACTCCCATAACTAATTTTACCTTCGACTACAATTGCGCAATGTCTTGATTGAGCAAAGAAAGTCTTGTATGTAAAACGGTGTATTCGTTTTCACTTCTAAACGATGTACAATCATCTTATCTATACAAATAAGACGGTATCATTGGGATCGGGGGGCTTGTTTATGTTTTCTAATTCTTCTGATGACTCATGGGATCAATTGTCGAGAGTAGTAAAGAGTAAAAATGATCAGATTACTTACGAGGAGGTATACTCTCAGTTCAAATGGAACCTTCCTATGCATTATAATCTTGGCGTTGACGTTTGTGATCGACATGCAGACAGCCATCCAAGTGCGATTGCCCTCATTGAAGAAGATGAGAGAGGCAAAGAGATTATTTGGACTTTTCAAGAATTAAAAGTTTCCTCAAATCGTCTTGCAAATGCCTTGCGCGGACTTGGTTGTGAACGTAAAGATCGGATTGCTGTACTTCTCTCACAAAGTAGCGAGTTGCCGATTGCGCATATTGCTATTTACAAATTAGGCGCCATTGCTGTTCCTTTGTTTGCATTATTTGGGCCGGATGCGTTGTTACATCGCTTAAATGACAGTGGTGCAAAAGTTGTCATTACAGATGCAGCACATGCACACATAATCCTTGACCTGCGTTCGCAATTCACCACGTTACAATCCATTATTGTCACCGACCAGCAAATAAGAGATACGCTTTTCTTTACTGATCTGCAAAATGGAGCTTCTCCACAGTTTGATCCTGTACGCACGCGGCCAGCTGATCCGGCAGTGATTATTTATACATCTGGAACTACGGGTCCTGCAAAAGGAGCTTTACATGGCCATCAAATTTTATTAGGACATTTACCTGGCGTAAGCTTACCTCATGATTTTGCTCCCCATTTGGGAGATCGTTTCTGGACTCCCGCTGACTGGGCATGGATTGGAGGACTCTTTGATGTACTTTTCCCTGCTTTACATTGGGGGGTCCCTGTCGTGGCCCATCGCATGGCGAAATTTGATCCAGAACAAGCATTTACTCTGATGGAACGCAAGCAGATTAGAAATGTGTTTCTGCCTCCAACATCGCTCAAAATGATGCGCCAAATTCAGCGTCCGAGGGAGCGTTGGCATCTGCAACTGCGGACGATCACAAGTGGGGGAGAACCGTTAGGACAAGAAACACTGGATTATGCGAAAGAACAACTAGGCGTGACGATTCACGAATTTTATGGTCAGACAGAATGTAATGTAGTACTAGGGAACTGCAGTTCGCTTTTTCCAGTCAAAGCGAATTCCATGGGTCGTCCCATTCCTGGCCACCGTGTTGAAATCATTGATGCCAATGGACAACTGGTAAAATGCGGGGAAATTGGCGAGATTGCAATTCTCACCCCCGATCCCGTGATGTTTCTCGAATACTGGAAGCAACCTCATGCTACAAAACAAAAATTTATTGGTGATTGGCTTTGTACGGGAGATTTAGGATATAAAGATGAAGATGGATACTTCCACTTTGTTGGTCGTAAAGATGATGTTATTTCATCTGCGGGATATCGCATAGGTCCTTCTGAAATTGAAGAAACATTGACCCAGCATCCAGCTGTGCTAATGGCGGCTGCCGTCGGAAGCCCTGATCCTGTGCGCGGCGAGATCGTAAAAGCATTTGTAAAATTGCGAGCAGAGTTCACGCAAACGCATGAACTTGCAGTCGAATTGCAACAATGGGTAAAAACTCGTCTCGGAGCGCATGAATATCCTCGTGAAATCGAATTCGTCACAGAATTCCCGATGACTCCATCCGGGAAAATTCAACGTCATATTCTGAAAAAACGTGAACAAGAGCGTAAAAGTACAAGACCATCGACTTAGCAGATGGTCTCGTTCAAGCTTATTCTTCGTGCATTTCACCGATAAATTCCAAGGAATAAATTACAACGTATTTTTTTCGAAATAGGCTTTGACAGAGCAAAACAGGGTATGCTATATTACTCGATGTCGCCGCGAGCGGCGGCGCAAGAAGGTAGCGAG
>NZ_MPDK01000021.1 GCF_003144315.1 Sulfoacidibacillus thermotolerans
AGGGAAAAACCGACTGCAACGCCGCGCACATAGCGTGTATTACTCGCAACGGCAAGCACGCCGATGACGCGAATGCGTTGATCTTCAACTAAAATACGCAGTGCTTGCTCTCCTGGCCCCTGTCCCCATGTACCATTATCATCCAACATGACAATGACAGGATCGTGCGCTGCTAAAAGGATGAGTTCGACAATTTCTGTTCCAGCTAAGGGGGTTGGATTTCCGGCGGAGCGAGAAATCACGCGTGCTCGAATGATTTTTGCAGCCTTTTCTAGCGCTCTTTGCGCGATCTCGTCGCCATCTGTTACAAGGATTACCCGTGGGCGCTTTCCTTGCATGAGCGCTGACCTCCTTTGCTTTAGCCGCGCGCGCGTGCAAACAGTGCGGTCAGAAATCCAAAGATAATCGCCGCAGAAATTCCTGCACTTGTCACTTCAAAGATCCCTGTAATAAGCCCAATAATTCCATATTGTTGGGCTTCTGCCATTGCGCCATGAACCAGTGCATTGCCAAATGAAGTAATAGGCACCGTAGCTCCAGCTCCGGCAAATTTGATCAGTGGGTCGTACCACCCTAATCCATCGAGTACAGCACCACCAACAACAAGTATCGTCATAACATGGGCAGGAGTGAGTGTCGTAAGGTCAAGGAGAAGTTGACCGATTACGCAAATGAGACCTCCTACCACAAATGCAGTGAGAAAAAGGATCGGATGTGGCAAGGGTTCATCACCTCACGAAAGATTTTCTGCTTCAAATGTAACTGCGTGCGCGATACACGGAATGGTTTCACTTTGTTGTGCACTCACAGTAGAAAGTAACGCCCCTGTTGCCACAACCAAGATGCGCTTCCATTCCCCTCTCTGTATACGGCGCAACAAATGGCCAAATGTCACACATGCACAGCAGGCAGGACCACTGCCCCCACTAAAAACTTCCGGTTGGTCTTCATGATACATAAGGATGCCACAATCGGAAAAACGCTCATCCAGTTCAATCCCCTGGTGTTTTAATAATTCTCTCGCAATCGGGTGGCCGACTCGGGCTAAATCCCCTGTGGCGATAAAATCATAGTCATTTACAGTAAGCCCCGTGTCGCGAAAATGCGCCACAATCGTATCTGTCGCTGCGGGGGCCATCGCTGCCCCCATTTCCCAAGGGCTTTTTACCCCAAGATCAAGCACTTTCCCAATCGTTGCATAGCGAACGATAGGACCGTTTATGCCATGACCAATTACTGCAGCTCCTGCACCGGTGACTGTACAGTGAGCAGTAGGCGGCTTTTGACCGCCATATTCCGTAGGATAACGAAATACGCGCTCAGCAGTACTATTGTGGCTACTTGTGCTTGCTAAGGCATATTTAGCAGCCCGTGCATCGACCAGTAGCGCACTGAGCGCAACAGCTTCCATACTTGTTGCACACGCGCTGTAGATTCCTAGTAAAGGTTTTCCATTTGTTCGTGCGGCAAAATTTGCAGAGATAATATGGGGCAATAAATCTCCAGAAATTGAAACATCCACGCTTTCCATGGATAATCCAGCTTTTTGAACTGCCATTTCTTGGGCTTGCTCGAGGAGTTTTCGTTCGGCTTTCTCCCAGGATTCTTGTCCGAGATAAGGATCGGTGAAAACTAAGTCAAATTCCGTTCCAAGCGGACCTGCCCCCTCTTTTTCACCAACAGCCGTCCCGGTCCCAAGTACGCGGGGACGCGAAGTAAACTCCCATGTCTGCTGACCAATCAGCACATCCTCGCCTCCCTTGCGTTGAACTCGGCATATACGGTTTAAAGATGTAAAATCAGATAGCGAGCGAGTCCAACAAAAAATGCGGCGACAACGCCAAACACGATGACAGGGCCAGCAACTTTGAACATATTAGAGCCGATCCCCACAACATAGCCCTCAGTTTTGTGTTCAAGCGCAGCTGATGTCACCGCATTTGCAAAACCTGTTACAGGTACGGCGGATCCAGCCCCAGCCCATTGACTAAACATGTCGTAGAAACCCAGTCCAGTAAATATTGCCGAGATCATGATGAGTACGGCAACTGTAGGATTCCCAGCCATTTTTTCGCTCATATGAAAATAGTGTACAAACAGTTCTTGAATTCCTTGCCCAAGTAGACAAATAGCTCCTCCCGCAAGAAAGGCGCGAAGTGAATTTTTTAAAACAGGACGTGCTGGCTGTCGCCCTTTTAAAAATTGTTGATACTGTTTTTGGCGAGTTCCGAGTTGAGCACTCAAAAGACCCCATCTCCTAACCTCATGGCGTCGTACCTTCGTATCGACACCCTTATGGTTTCCCAATGGGGTAAAAATATGACCCGGAGATCCCGCAAGCGGCCTACAATGACTTATCTGACAACAAAGTTTCACGAATGGTGTGTAAGATGCGCTTTTCCAGGCGAGAAACTTGTACTTGTGAGATTTGCAGCATATCTGCAACTTCTGATTGCGTTTTATCTTTAAAGAAACGCATGTAAACGATGAGCCGTTCACGTTCTGGAAGACGTGATAAAGCGTCGTGTAAAGCAAGTTTGTCAAACCATTTATCCTGTTCTGCATCCGCAATTTGATCCATGAGATAAATCGGATCCCCATCGTTTTCAAAAACCGTCTCATGAATTGAAGCTGGTACGCGCATTGCTTCTTGTGCGAGGACAACTTCAGCAGGCTCAATGCCAAGCGCCTCTGCCACTTCGTTAATTTGTGGTTGTCGTCCCAATTCCTTCGCTAAATCATCGCGCTTGCGTCGAATATGGCGCGCTAATTCTTTTAGCGATCGACTGACTTTCACGGTGTTGTCATCACGTAAAAAGCGTTGAATTTCACCAATAATCATAGGTACTGCATATGTAGAGAACTTTACATCGTATTGCAGGTCAAATTTGTCGACGGCCTTCATGAGGCCAATACAACCAATCTGAAAGAGATCGTCAGGTTCGTATCCGCGCCCTAAAAAGCGCTGCACAACCGCCCAGACAAGGCGTTGGTTGCTAACGACCAGCTCATCGCGCGCGGCGACATCTCCATGTTGGCTATCTTGGATCAGTTCGCGCACGCGATCGTCCGACAATTTGGGATAATCGCGAGCCACTCCGTGCTTCATCGATCCTACACCTCATGATGGGTAGCGCTTTGGGGTGTGCGAATGCGTTTTTTAAAGCGCAGTTTTGTCCCCTTGCCTACCACTGACTCTACCGCAAATTCATCGACAAAAGACTCCATGATAGTAAAGCCCATTCCGGAACGCTCTAACTCAGGTCGAGATGTATAGAGCGGTTGTCGTACCAGATCTAGATCATCAATCCCTATCCCATGATCTTCCACGACAAGTTCTATACTATCACCCAATATCTTGCATTGCAAATAAATATCTCCTTCTATTTCTCCGTATCCGTGGATAATACAATTTGTAACCGCTTCAGAGACAACCGTTTTAATTTCCGTTAATTCTTCCAGTGTAGGATTGAGTTGAGCTACGAAGGCAGCTACGGCCACGCGCGCAAACGCTTCATTTTCTGAGAGGGCAGAAAACGTCATCGACATCGAATTTGCTGTTTTCACTTTGTGACCTCCTTTAAGGCTTTAATCGCAGTCTCGCGATCTTTATAGATCTTCATAATTTTGTGAAGCCCTGACATTTCAAATAGGCGTTCTACTGGCTTTGAAAGAGAAGTTACCACCAGCTCTCCTGAAATCGCTTGCATTTTTTTGTAGCGACCAAGAATAACACCTAGCCCTGAGCTATCCATAAATGTGACACCGCGCAAATCAAGAATGAGACAGTCTACCTTGGTCGCCTCAATCTCTCGATCGAGCGTCCCTCTAACATTTTCAGCAGCGTGATGATCCAGCTCTCCATGGAGTGTGGCGACCATCATCGCCCCTCGATTCATGGTCTCAATTTGCACCTTCATCTTTGCAAGCTCCTTCCTAGCCACTGCAACATGAAACAATCAGTCAATCTGTGTATCAGTTCGCTCTTTAACTGGCAGGTTCCTGCTGATTGACAAAACTAGTTAAAATATCCCCCTTTTCGACAAAAAATTTAGAATGCATGATCTTTTGTCTTGCCACTTTGGCCTCTGAAATCTATGCTATATTAAAACTGAATGAAAGGGGAATGTGTGTGAAATCTGGAGTACCCCAAACACTAGGAGCAAAGATTCGCGCGTTGCGCATTGAACGTGGGCTCACACAGGGTGAATTGACCCGCGGGGAAATTACAGCGGGGCTCATCAGTCAGATTGAATCGGATCGCGTCGCACCTTCTTTTCGGGTGATTCAGTTACTTGCCGAGCAGTTAGGAATACAACCGCATGAACTCATTACCGATGTAGAGTCACGCAATTTACAGTTGCAGATTTTAAAAGAGGCGCGAGATTATTTGCATGTGAAAAAAGGTGAAATTGCCCTTGCCCTATTGCAACAACTCGCATCAAGCCAAAGCCGTTACATTTCAGATGCTGAATTATATTTAGAAATGGCTTATGCAAAACAATTGATCGGACAATTTGATGAAGCCCTCGATCTATATGCAACTGTTGAACATGAAGCGCTATTGCAAAGTGATGCGGTTACGCTTGCCGACTGCATGACGCGGCAAGGTGATTTGTACATGCAGCTTGGAAAGTTACCGCTCGCCCTTTATTCTTATAAAAAGGCGTTGCATTTTTTACAAATGCAACCGAATGCTACTTTTCTCGAAGTATATAATCTGCGCAAAAATATCAGCATTCTCCTTTATCGTGCAGGAAATATCAAACAGGCACTGCATTTTGCGGAGTCATCATTGTCTGATCTTCAGGCTGATGAGCATGCGGAACAACTGGCTGAAACGTACACGATGTTGTCTGTCTTATATGCAGGTTTGACTCAGCGGGACTCTGCACTTTACTATGCGAAAGCGGCGATTTCACAATATGAGAGTCTCAATTTGACGATTGAAGCGCTTGATGCAAGTCTAAATTATGCAATGATTCTTCGTGAACTGGGAGATTGTGAAGCAGCGCTTGCATTTTTGATCCCCGTTCTCGCACATTATTACGATTGGGGAATTCGCGAAGGTCTCGCGCAAGTCTGGTTAGAACGCGGTGATTGTGAATGCGCCTTACAACAATATGACGATGCAAGCCGCAGTTTGGAGCGCGCAGTCGCACTTCTCGCACCAAATACGATCGATTATGCACAAAGCTTGCTCTTACAAGGAAAAATCGCTGCTGCTACCGGTTCCTTTGCAAAAGCGGTAAAAGCGTATGATGAGGCGCTGACCATTTTAGAGAATCAGGAACGGCATGTGACATCCATTCAAATTCTACAGGCACTTGAACAGATCTACATGGAACTTGGCGAACCCAAAAAAGCATTAAAAAGCCGTGAACGCGCGCTCGCCCTCACGGCTAAAACAGAACAGACTCGCTTAATCATGTCTACAATCGCTTAGTGCCAAGTACAAAGAGCGAATGCAACGATCGCCCTAACATTTCAAAAAAGGAAACCTTTTCAATTGAAGATAACGTGATAAGCGGAATTGCAGCAACCACTTTGTCGTTGGTTACAATTTTTGCGTAGCCAGCGACTTGTCCTTTTTTGATAGGCGCAATGAGTGGCAAAAGATCGATTGTTACTTTCCCTGTGATCGAATGGTCCATTTTACTGACTAAAATGCCGACTGGACGTATCGGAGTAACGCCAACTGCTTGTGTCTGTCCGCGTAAAACTGGAGCTAGTGTGACCACCTGACCTTTTGCATAGACGGATTTAATGTCATAGTGGCTAAAAGCATAGTTCATCATTTCTGTCACTTCTGCATTGCGCACAGGAGCCGTCGGTTCACCAAGTACAACAGCAATGACACGAAAATGATTGCGCTTCGCTGACGCAGCCAAACAGTATTTAGCTTCCGAGGTATATCCCGTTTTAATGCCATCCATACCCTGGTAGAAGCGAACGAGTTTGTTCGTATTTACCAACCAAAAGGGTCGATCTGTATGTTTCCGTAAATGATCACTGTACACGCCTGTAAACTGTGGAACCTGCTCATGTTTCATAAGTTCACGCGAGATCACCGCTAAATCATACGCAGACGAATAATGATCTGCAATCGGCAATCCGTTCGTATTCGCAAAATGCGTATTTTTTAAATGCAAAGCCTGTGCTCGTGAATTCATGAGGCGGACAAAGTTCGCTTCTGACCCAGCTAAATGCTCAGCCACGGCAACTGCCGCGTCGTTGGCAGAACTAATTGCGATGCCCTTAAGAAGATCGCGCAGGGTCATCTGCTCACCAGGTTTCAAAAAGATTTGTGATCCTCCCATACTGGCAGCATATTCAGAGGTCCGAATCTGATCTGTAAAGTGTACTTGACCACGATCAATCGCTTCAAAAGCGAGAAGCATCGTCATCACTTTTGTGACACTTGCAATCGGCAAACGTTGGTGTTCATTTTTTGCAAATAAAATGGTCCCTGTATTGGCATCCATTAAAATGGCCGCTTTCGCCTGTGCGGCCAGGGCGACATCAGTCGCTGCACGTGTAGGCATAGTGGGGAAAAGGAGTGTTACGCTAAACAGAACAGCGAACAGCGCGTGACGTAATTTGGGAAATGCATTTTGTCGCTTAAACTTCCACAACGATAACGCCTCCTCATCGCGTAGACAGAGCATGATGAGGTATATTCTTTACGATTGCGCATCTCCCTATGCGAACTCACGAGGAAGTAGCGTTTGTTCTGCGATGCGCAAAATCCCGTCAAGCGTGACTTTTGCATAGTAATGCGGCACCGCTTCCGGCTGTAGCGCACTCCATTTGACAGCTTTCAATAGTTTTTCTTGTGCTCTCCTGGCCTGAGCTTCAGTGCGCGTATAGAGTGTGGCAAGCGGAGCCTCTAGAGTACAGAAATCACCTGGTTGTTTGTGCAGCACGATGCCAACGGCGGGATCGATCGCATCCTCTTTGCGCTCTCGCCCTGCACCCAATTCCATCGCAATTTGACCCAACTGTAAGGCGTGTATTGTTTCAATATAGCCTTCTTGCATCGCATACACTTGCCAAGTTACAGGTGCTTGTGGTAGCACAGGGATATTTTGTGCTTGGTCCCACAATCCTCCCTGTGCTTCAACCATTTGCTTAAATTTCTCGAGTCCTTGCCCGGATGTTAGAGCTGCTATCACATCTGTTTTTGCTTGTTCAAATGAAATCTTTTTTGCAAGATGTACCATTTCTGCTGCGAGTACAACACATATGTCTGTCAGGTCTTTGGGCCCGTTGCCCTTTAAAGTTTGCACTGCCTCATAAACTTCAAGCGCATTACCGATTGAACGTCCTAGTGGCGCATTCATATCCGTGATATATGCCACCACATTGCGCCCTAAGTCTGCGCCAATGCCGACCATAGTTGCAGCAAGCTCAATCCCCTGTTCGATTGTCTTCATAAAAGCGCCTTCTCCTACTTTTACATCCAACACAATATGTTGAGCTCCAGCAGCAATCTTTTTACTCATAATCGAGGACGCAATGAGAGGCAGCGAATCTACGGTTGCTGTCACGTCGCGCAAAGCATATAAGAGCTTGTCTGCTGGTGCAAGATCAGCTGTTTGTCCACAAATCACAAGTCCGATCTGCTTGACTTGCGCCATAAAGTCAGTGACTGATAGAGAAGTACGTATTTGTGCAATCGATTCTAACTTGTCAATCGTTCCACCTGTATGAGATAACCCACGACCCGACATTTTTGCAACTTTGACACCACAAGCTGCTGCTAAAGGGCCTACAACAAATGAGGTTTTGTCCCCTACCCCACCTGTGCTGTGTTTATCTCCTGTAAGTGTCCCAAATTCTGATAGATCAAGTGTTTCTCCGCTGCTTACCATCGCTTCTGTTAGCGCACTGGTTTCGCCTTTGCTCATGCCCTGCAGATAGACAGCCATAAGCCACGCTGCCATTTGATAGTCTGGAATTGCACCTTTCACATAGCTGTGAATCCATGCGGTCAATTCTTCTTTCGTCAATTCATGACCATCGCGCTTACGCGCAATATAGTCCACTGGATGCACGCTTATCTCCTCCAGAGTGCAGAATAAAAACTCGAGCCAACATCCCACTGCACGTCAAAAAAATCAGCGAGTGTAGCGCCTAAATCTGCGAAAGTCGAGCGAACTCCTAATGGTATTTCTTCGTGCATCTCTTTCGAATAGGCGAGAATCGGGACACATTCGCGACTGTGGTCAGTCGAAGGCGTCGTCGGATCACAACCATGATCGGCTGTGATGAGCAGTAAGTCATTTTCCTCTAAACGTTCAAAGAGTTCTGGCAAACGGCGATCAAATGCTTCAATCGCTCGCCCAAAGCCAATTGGATCATTGCGATGGCCATAAAGCATATCGAAATCGACTAGATTTGTAAAAATGAGCGCTGTTTCCTTCGTTTGGTCAAGCGTTAGGAGGGTTTGATTCATTCCGTCTTCATTGCCATTTGTATGAATGCTACGTGTGATGCCATGACCACCATAAATGTCTGCTATTTTCCCAATTCCAATTACCGGAATTCCGTGTTGCGTTAACTGTGTAAGCAACGTAGGTCCAAAATCGAGGGAAAAGTCGCGCCGATTTGCTGTGCGTGTAAAGTGACCTGGCGTCCCTATAAAGGGTCGCGCAATGACTCTTCCCACAGCGTGTTCTCCTACGAGGAGGGTTCGAGCAATTTGACAGATCTCATATAATTCTGCGACCGGGATTACTTCTTCATGCGCTGCAATTTGGAACACACTGTCACCTGAGGTATATACAATGGGGAATCCAGTATTCATATGTTCTTGGCCTAATTCATCGAGAATCACTGTGCCGCTTGCTGGACGGTTACCCAAGGTTTTGCGGTGAATTGCGCGCTCAAACGGCTCCATAATTTCTTTAGGAAATCCGTGTGGATAGGTTGGCAAGGGCGTTCGCAACGTCACGCCAACAAATTCCATGTGACCGTTTGTCGTATCTTTCCCCGCGGATTGAGGAACCATCATCCCGTATGCGCCACGCACGTTTGTTGTGGCGACACCTTCCACTGGGCTAATTTTGCCAAGCCCTAGACGTCCCAAGTTGGGGACGTGTAACCCGCCGAGCACTTTTGCCACATTTGCGAGAGTATTGGCTCCTTCATCGCCATATTCACTGGCATCGGGAGCATGTCCGATTCCTACAGAGTCAAGAACGATGACGATCGCTCGTCGTTGCATAGTTTTCACCTCAATTGCAAAATTTGATGCGATTACGCACGCGGATGACTTTTATTGTAAACTTCTTGCAGGCGACTGCGCGTTACATGTGTATAAATTTGGGTCGTCGAAATGTCAGCGTGACCTAACATCTCTTGAACAGCGCGCAGGTCTGCTCCATTCTCTAAAAGGTGGGTTGCAAAGGAGTGGCGTAAAACATGCGGTGTGATGTCGGATTGAATCCCAGCCATTTTTGCGTACTTTTTTATAATTTTCCAAAAACCTTGACGGGTTAAGGGATCGCCGAGGTGATTCACAAAAAGTTTCGGTTCGCGTAAGTCGCGAAGTAAACGTGCACGAGCTGTCAAGGTATAGGATTCAACAGCCGCTCGCGCTAGATTTCCCATAGGAATGATTCGTTCTTTGGCTCCCTTCCCTAGACACTGAATGAAGGAGGCGGATAAATTCACATCTGTGACCTGAAGAGAGATGAGTTCCGAGACACGCATTCCTGTTGCATATAACAGTTCGAGCATCGCTTTATCACGTAAACCCAAATGTGAATGGACGTCCGGTGCGGCAAGTAAGTCTTCTACTTCTTGTTTTGTGAGGCTATGAGGCAGGCGTTTAGCCTGTTTAGGGGTTTCTAAATCATGTGCTGGATCCCGTGTGATATAGTGTTCGCGCGCTAAAAACTCAAACCACGCCCGCAAACTTGACACATTTCGCGCGATCGTAGCTGCGGCGCGCTGATTGGCACGCATTTGCTGAAAATAATGTAAAAGCACAGTGCGATCGACATCATCAAGATTAGCTATGTTGCGTTCTGTAAGAAACCGGGTAAATGCCACAAGATCCGTTTGGTAGGCGTGTACTGTGTTGGTCGATAACCCACGTTCTACGATCGCATATTGAATAAAGAGGTCAATCATGGCGTCCAATGTTAAAACCTCCTGCGCATACTTCGACAAGTGGTTCTTTTCCTCGTAAACGCGTTATGGCCCCGCCAAGAGATAGGCTGCGATATGTCGCCAGAGAGGAGAGATCCCAGCAGATCCGGAAAGGTCAAACAACAAGTTCTCATTCACATGCGCCAGCAGCAGATACATTGCATATGTCATCGTTAAAAACACAATTCCATTAGCAATCAGTTTCATAAAAACCCTCCTTCGCATGCAATCATGTATGCGAAGGAGGACGGAAACATGCGCACTTTTACCCCACAAGGACACTTGTGAGTGGCGTGTACTCAAGATTTAAACCAGTAGCAACCGCCTCATACGTGACGCGTCCGTTTAATACATTAACCCCTTTTGCGAGCGCTTGATTATCAGAGACAGCTTGTACATACCCTTTATTGGCAATTTGCAGTGCATACGGTAGAGTGACGTTTGTTAAGGCAAGCGTAGACGTACGCGGTACGGCTCCTGGCATGTTCGCAACCGCATAGTGGATTACGCCAAATTTTTCATAAGTTGGATTACTATGCGTAGTTACGCGATCAATCGTCTCAATAGACCCCCCTTGATCGATGGCCACATCGACGATGACAGAACCACGTGACATCTTTTCTACCATCTGTTCAGTGACTAACTTAGGGGCACGTGATCCCGGAATGAGTACAGCACCTACGAGCAAATCTGCAGATGCAACAGCCATTTCAAGATTGTACTCATTAGACATCAGCGTGCGAACACGCCCACCAAAGAGATCATCAAGTTGGCGCAAGCGATCTGCATTGACATCGAGAATCGTCACATCAGCTCCCGTTCCAAGCGCCATTTTTGCAGCGTTTGTACCGACAATCCCGCCGCCTACAATGACGACTTGTCCAGGCATAACACCAGGTACTCCACCGAGTACAATCCCTTTGCCTCCTGCTGGATGTTCAAGGAAATGGGCGCCGATTTGAATCGACATGCGACCAGCCACTTCACTCATCGGCATAAGCAAAGGCAAGGAGCGATCAGGCAATTGGATGGTTTCATATGCAATGGCAACAACGCCACTTTCCATGAGCGCTTTGGTGAGTTCATATTCGGGTGCAAGGTGAAGATATGTAAATAAAATTAAATTCTCACGAAAATATTGATATTCGCTTGGCAAAGGTTCTTTCACTTTCATGATCATCTCAACTTGTTTCCAAACTTCCGCAGCAGTTGTACCGATTTCTGCACCTGCCTTGCGATAGTCCTCATCGAGAAAACCGCTACCGACTCCCGCTCCTGTTTCTACAATTACGCGATGGCCTGCAGAAATCAGTGAACGCACTCCTGCAGGCGTCATGGCGACGCGATCTTCATTATCTTTAATTTCTTTAGGTACACCGATAAACACGAAAGAAACCCTCCTTTTGAAATTCCGCCTGGCAAAAGCGTGATCACTCGTCGAAAAACCGTGCACTTTTGCGGATGAGATCAAGTACAACTTCCATTTCATCCGGCTGCCTTGGGTCGTCGAGTGCTAACTTGTTGACAGAGCGGTACCCACAAACCTTACACTGATGTTCTACCATGTATCCCTTCTTACTATGCATAACTATGCGCAAAGGAATCATGAGGCCTCCACAGTCCGCTGCCCGATCCCCTGGGAACTTGTCCACGTGAAGACTGTGTAAACAATGTGGACAATGGTTGCGACAACCCTTTTGCAGAGGCAGAACTTCAGTATGGCACACTTCGCACACAAAGGATTCATTGATCACGGTAAAGCGTTTCTGCTTCACTGTCCACCCCAACTCTTCTCAATTTATCGTCCTTGGGAGAAGTGGAGCCACGCGAAAGCGTGTGTCGTGGCAGCTGTTTCTAGCTTCCCAGAACAGAAAAGTAGTCCTGCCGCAAGCAGTACAGCGCTGTGGTAGGCTACCCATACAGAATAGCGAAGACTTGATTTTCCGCCACTGTGCCTATGACGGATCAATAACACGCTGACTGTAGCAGCAAAAATAAAACCGCCTCCTGTGAGTATATTCGATGGCGCAATCGCAAGCAAATCAAAATAAAGTCCGCGCCATCCAAACGCTGCAACAAGTGCTAAAAAAGTCAACCCTGTACTTACAGCGCGTAAAAAAAGCAAACTCACGATAAAGGGAGTGCCAATCGGCGTCTGAGCAAAAATCCAGATGACAAATAATAAAATGAATTCTAGCGTCGTTTCTGTAAATGCTCCGTGAACAGGGGAGGTAGAAGGTGAAAGAGAGGAGATGGCCGTGTGAATCTGTACGAGAAAGGAAGATTGCAAAGAGGCAGGAAAGGAAAAGTAAATCACCAATCCAATCGCCACCCCAACGATGTATAAAACTGTAAGAAATGTGCCCACACGCAATCCCTTATTAATCAGAGGTTGCAATGTGATATGTGGTTTAAATGTGCGCGCAGTGCGAAACACTCGGCTCCCCTCCTGTCATACAGTATGACAAGAGTCGTTTAATTAGGACGCGAATGGCTGAGTGCCTAGGTTTTTTGCACCCTCCCATATTGTCCACCATATCCTGGTTCTAAAATGAGTTGGCCAAGACGCGCTTGTCCAATCATTTGCGCTAAAGGTTCACCAATCACTTCTGCAAGCTGCGGGATGGGAACTTCGTTGATAATGTTCATCTCTGTACCAAACTCCGCACATAATTTTTGCATGAGCTTAGGCCCTAGACCAGGGATGAAATGTAAAGGAACTTGGTGAATGTAAGGAGGCCGATGTTCCGGTGAGTGTGGTTGCTCGTAGTCAGCAATCAGCTGTAGACGTTCGGCGACACCAGTTACTGCTCGTTTCGCGCCACAGGCTGGACAAGAACCGTCACCGAATGGGAGCATCGCATGACAAGATGCACAGGCTGAGCGGTGGTATTTCCCAAGGTTAGGGAACATCCCGATATTTGCAAGTAAGCGATTTTCGCCTTGACGCAACAAGGCAGACTGATAAGCCCTAAACGTCGGAGCGGTTAAAGCTGCAATCTGGTATTCACGAGCAATACGTGGTAAAGAATGGGCATCACTGTTTGTTACAAAAGTAAAATGGGCAAGTTCCGATAACCGATCTGCCATCGCAGTATCCGCTGAGAGTCCAAGTTCAATCGCAGATACGAACGCTGGGTCAATCATCTCGCCTAAATGGCGGACACAACGTCCGTATAGTCCTTTATGAGGAGTAAATGCATGATTGACGATCAGAAGCCCGTTTAATTCTTGAATGATTTGACCTAGTGCATTCGCATCCGCATTTTTTATCCGTTGCGAAGACAAGTTAGGATTCGTTTGTTCCTTTTCCAGCCACTGCGCAAATTCGCGCAACGCTTTTAGATCAGGGACAAAGGCACCAAAATGTGCAGCACCACCATAAGGGCCACGAACTTCAATTTCCCCGCCAAGCAGTAGTGTGAGCTCATCTTTGTAGCGCAATCCACCATCTCGCAAAGGAACGAGCGTTCCCAAAGTCACAAGATCTTCAAGCTCATGGAATATGGGTGGAGTGACCGCGTCGATCACGCCTAGGATCTGTATGCCTTTTTGTACGCTCGCAGTGGCAAGGATTCCGTCGATCGTGAGTGATGGAGCGGCCGCAATTTTGATCGCAGCGCCACTCTTAGAACGGCCGATATGCACGTGCCCATCGATATAATAGCGGCTCTGTGCGGTCTTTTGTTGTGTCATCGCTCTTGCAGCCACCACAGGAGGCCAACGAGTGTTTTCGCGTCGGTAATCAATCCCTGTTCGATCCGTGTGCGCACTTCTTTTCGCGTGATACGAATGCAATCAAGAAATTCATCCGCGTCTAATTGCTGTTCTCCCGCTGTCAAATCTTTTGCCAAGTACAAATACATACGTTCATCCGAAAAACCAGGACTTGTATAAAATTGTAAGATTAGCTCAAGAGAAGCAGCGCGATATCCGGTTTCCTCTCGCAATTCACGGTGTGCAGCAACGTCTGTCTGTTCATTCGGCTCAAGTTTCCCTGCGGGCAGTTCGAGTGAAACTTGACCTGTAGCATAGCGAAACTGACGAACGAGCAACACTTCATCTTCAGTGGGCAATGCTAAAATGGCGACCGCCCCAGGATGTTCTACAACCTCACGTGTTGTTTCTTGGCCGTTTGGAAGAAGTACTGTATCAACGCGCAGGCGGATCATCTTTCCCTGAAAAATCTGCAGCGAAGAATTTTTTTGCTCATGGAACTTTTCGTTCATAATCGCAACCTCCGTGACATAAGCGTGACATAAGAAATATCGAGCAGCGGTGTGGCTTAAGGGGGATGACGCAGTGAAGGTATTTTACTATAAGAATAAGTTTGTCGTGTCGGGGCGAGGACAGGATGTGCGCCACTTCATTCATCTGCTCCAATTGCACGCCGATGCAAGATTGTCACTGATCTTAGCAGAGCGTGTAATTTCTCGGCGTGTGCACTCCTTTGTCATTCGTGAATATGCGGGATCCTAAAATAGGAGTAGCTTGATCACATCGTGTAGCGAAGCGGCTGCGACCACGAGCAGGCTAGCTACCTTTTCGATCGCAGCGCCTTGCAACACGAGAAATACAAAAGCGAAGACTTAGGAGCGGCGTTCATAATTGGAAGCAGCCCGAATCATTTCAAGCATGAGCCGAGCAGACCCAATCAAATCATCAAGAGCAATCCACTCTTCTAAGGTATGAATCTGTTGGTAACCCACAGCGACATTAAGGACTGGAATTCCTTTACTTGAAATCACATTCGCATCACTGCCACCTCCCGAATGCACAAACTGTGGAGTCAACCCCATGCGCTGAAGTGCATCCGTTGCGATGTCTCGCAGGAATGAATCTGCTGGTAGTGCAAAAGCTGGATAACTTGCCGTCCATTCGACATCTGCATGAACTCCATAACGCTTCGCAGTGTCTTTTAGCATTTGTGTCATATGTTCTTGTTGAGCGCGCAAACGATCATCGTCAAGGCTGCGTGCTTCAGCAAAAAGTTCAACTAAATCACAAACGATATTGGTGGCAAAACCACCTTTAATTTGGCCAATATTTGCAGTCGTACGGTCATCGATTCGCCCTAAGCGCATATTTGCAATCGCATGACCTGCCACTTCAATGGCACTTACGCCTTTTTCTGGCGCCATGCCAGCATGAGCTGCTTTTCCATGCACAGCAGCACGCATCTTGGCTTGCGCCGGACCCTGCGTAACGATCGAACCGAGCGAGCCGCCTGAGTCAAAGACGAATCCGTAGCTCGCTTTTAATTGCGAACGGTTGAGCGCTTTTGCGCCGAGTAACCCAACTTCCTCACAAACTGTGAACACTACCTCTAAAGGCGGGTGCTCTTCCCCAGTTGAATGAAGTACAGTAAGCAGATGTAAAAGTCCAGCCACCCCGACTTTATCATCGGCTCCTAAAATTGTCTTCCCATCGCTCGTGATTCGATCTGCTTGGCGTATAGGGCGCACTCCGTGTCCAGGTGCCACTGTATCCATGTGAGCCATAAGCAAAACAGTTGCCCATTCAGGGTTACCAGGAACTCGAATAATGAGATTCCCCGAGTTCCCCCCTACAATGTCTCCAGCATGATCCTCTTCAACAGAATAACCCAGTTCTTCGACTGCCCCCCGGATATACGCAGCAACATTTGCCTCTTCACGCGAATGACTTCCAATGGAGACAAGCGTCATAAAGTCCGCAATGAGACGTTCTTGATCGATATTCACAGTGGTGTTCATGCCACTCTCACCTCGTTACAATGGAATGTTGCCGTGTTTTTTACTCGGGCGCACTTCTTCTTTTTGCCGAAGAGATTCAAGAGCGTCAAGTAACTTTTGGCGCGTTTCGCGAGGATCGATGACATCGTCAACCATTCCTGCAGCTGCAGCAATATAAGGATTTGCAAAACGGCGTTTATATTCCGCAATTTTTTCTGCGCGCGTCGCATCAGGATCGCGACTTTGTGCGATTTCTTTTGCAAAGATAATGTTTGCTGCACCTTCTGAGCCCATCACTGCCACTTCAGCAGTAGGCCAAGCCAGTACGAGATCGGCGCCGATTGCTTTAGAATTTAAGGCAACATAGGCACCTCCGTATGCTTTGCGCAAAATCACTGTAATCTTTGGCACGGTTGCTTCACTATACGCATATAAAATTTTGGCGCCATGGCGAATAATTCCTTGATGTTCTTGTTGTACTCCAGGGATAAATCCAGTGACATCTTCAAAGGTAATAATAGGAATATTAAAGGAATCGCAAAAGCGGATAAAGCGAGCAATTTTATCAGATGAGTCAATATCAAGTCCACCAGCTCGGAATTTAGGTTGATTGGCAACGATTCCGACAGGATGTCCAGCCATGCGCGCGAAACCGACCACCGCGTTTTTCGCAAATTGAGGAGCGACTTCAAAAAAATCGCCAAAGTCAACGACGCGTTCAATGATTTGCAACACATTGTATGGTTTTGTTGAGTCTGTGGGCACCAGAGTTAAAAGTTCTTCGTCAGCTTCGCGGCGCTGATCTACTTCACCCACTGGAGGCGCTTCTTTGTGATTTTGCGGCAGAAAGGACAAGAGGCGACGAACACCTGAAAATGCGTCTTCTTCTGTTTTCGTGGCAAAATGAGCGACGCCGCTAATACTCGCGTGCACAACTGCTCCTCCAAGATCTTCTGAACTAATCGATTCTCCAGTTACCGTTTCAATGACTTTTGGACCCGTGATGAACATTTGGCTTGTTCCATCAACCATAAAGATAAAGTCGGTAATAGCCGGTGAATATACGGCTCCACCAGCACAAGGCCCCATGATTACTGAGATTTGCGGCACGACACCACTGTATATCGCATTGCGATAGAAGACTTGGCCATACCCATCAAGAGAGACAACACCTTCTTGAATACGTGCTCCCCCTGAATCGTTTAAGCCGATCACTGGAGCACCGTTTTTAGCTGCCAGATCCATGATACGCGCTATTTTTTGACCGTGCATTTCTCCTAATGCTCCGCCAAAGACGGTAAAGTCCTGCGCAAATACATATACGATGCGCCCAGCGATCTTTCCCCATCCTGTGACGACTCCTTCAGCAGGTGCTTCCATTTGATCCATGCCAAAGTTGGAACTGCGGTGTTCGATAAAAGCACCTATTTCGCGAAAGGTTCCAGGATCAAGTAGCATGTCGATTCGCTCGCGAGCGGTGTATTTCCCTTTTTCGTGTTGGGCTAGGATGCGACGATCTCCTCCGCCACGCTCGATTTTGCTGCGACGATCTTCTAATTCCATTAATTTGTCGTCCACCTGTGCAACCCCTTTACTGCTTGGATTCCTAATTTACTCTCTAAATTAATTCACAAAATTCCGTAAGGACACCTTGTGTACTCTTTGGATGGACAAAGGCAATGCGTTTATTTTGTCCGCCGCTTCGTGGGGCCTCATCAATTAATTGATAGCCTGCTTGGCGCGCACGCGCGATCCAATGTTCGACATTTTGTACGCGATATGCGATGTGATGGATACCAGGTCCCTTTGCTGCGAGATAACGCGCAATAGGTCCATCTTCTGAAGTCGATTCAAGCAGTTCGATATGCACGTCACCAACTTCTACAAAGATCGCGTGCACATTTTGATCTTCAATCGTTTCTTCGTGGATTACTGTAAATCCCAGCAGATTCTCATACAAAGACAAAGCTTCTTTCATATTGCGTACAGCAATACCAATGTGATCAATCTGCGAAGGAGTTTCAAAGGGTTCATCCCATGTTTTAGGTTTTACATGCGCGCGAATATAGTTTGCCATATCAGAGATCGTGCTGCCAGGTGTAAAAACTTCAGCAATACCAAGCGCTTTTAATTGCCGTACGTCATCAGGCGGGATGACCCCTCCCCCAATGACGAGAACATCGTGAATTCCTCGTTGTTTGAGCTCATTGACTACTGCTGGAAATAAAGCCATATGCGCACCTGACAACGACGAAAGGCCAATACAATCGACATCTTCTTGTATGGCTGTTTGCACAATTTGTTCTACAGTCTGGCGCAGCCCAGTATAAATGACTTCCATCCCCGCATCGCGCAGCCCCTGAGCGACAATGAGTGCACCGCGATCATGACCATCAAGTCCAGGTTTAGCCACGAGGATGCGAATCGGTCGTTCCACAACGATTTCCCCCATCCTTATTCGTTTAGAAGTGCTCAGGTGTGTACTCGCCAAAGACATCGCGTAATACATCACAAATTTCTCCTAATGTTGCATAGGCACGCACGGCCTGAATCATATGAGGCATAAGATTGTCAGTCCCATTTGCCGCTTGTCGTAACTCATCTAGTGTTTGTTGCACAAATTTTGCATCGCGTTTCGCGCGAACAGCGCGAATGCGTTCCTGCGCTTCCACCTCTAAATGAGGATCAATTTTATGCAGCGTTGGTTCCTTTTCTGATTCAATAGTAAATGCATTAACTCCCACTACGAGATCTTCTTTACGCTCAATTTTCAGTTGTGTTTCATAGGCAGCCGCCTGAATTTCGCGCTGCATGTAGCCTTTTTCAACGGCCGCTACAGCTCCGCCCATTTTTTGAATCCCATCCATATAGACAAGAACCTGGCGCTCAATTTCATCTGTCAAAGCCTCCACATAATAGGAACCGCCTAACGGATCGACAGTATCGGCCACACCACTTTCATAAGCCAAAATTTGCTGAGTCCGCAATGCAATGCGCGCAGATTCTTCTGTCGGCAACGCGAGTGCCTCATCTCGTGAATTTGTGTGCAAACTTTGCGTGCCACCTAAGACAGCGGCTAACGCTTGCACAGTCACGCGCACGATGTTGTTGTCCGGTTGTTGGGCAGTTAGTGTCGAACCGCCTGTCTGAGTATGAAAACGCAATTGCCATGATTTAGGGTTTTGTGCATGATAGTCTTCGCGCATGATTTTGGCCCATATACGGCGAGCGGCGCGAAATTTAGCGATTTCTTCAAAGAAATGATTATGTGCATTAAAAAAGAACGACAAGCGCGGCGCAAAATCATCGATTTTCAGCCCAGCCGAGAGTGCAGCGTCGACATACGCACGAGCATTTGCGAGCGTAAAGGCGATTTCTTGAACGGCTGTACTCCCCGCTTCGCGCATATGATAGCCACTAATACTAATCGTGTTAAAATTCGGCACATGTTTTGCGCAAAAAGCAAAAATATCCGTGATCAATCGCATAGATGCTTCTGGTGGATAAATATAGGTTCCGCGTGCTACATATTCTTTTAAAATGTCGTTTTGAATCGTGCCTGAGAGTTTCTCCATGGGAACACCTTGCTTCTCTCCGACTACGATGTACATCGCTAAAAGCACAGCAGCGGGTGCGTTAATCGTCATCGAAGTACTTACTTGATCCAAGGGAATTTGATCAAATAGCGTTTCCATATCTTCGAGCGACGAAATAGAGACCCCGACTTTTCCAACCTCACCGCGTGCAAACGGATGATCACAGTCATACCCGATTTGAGTAGGCAAATCAAATGCCGTGGACAACCCAGTTTGTCCCTGAGCGAGTAGATAACGAAAGCGCGCATTTGTCTGTTTGGCGTCACCAAAGCCTGCATACTGGCGCATGGTCCAAAGTCGTCCGCGATACATCGTGGGTTGTACCCCGCGCGTAAACGGATACATTCCTGGGTCGCCAAGTTTCTCTCTATATGTATCAGCTGTTGGAGCAAATGATGGGTCATAAACCCTTTTTACTGGAATCCCAGAAGATGTGGTAAACTCTTCTTTTCGCTCTTTGTGTTCTTTTGAATTAGCCATGCTCTGGTCACCTCATTGATTCCATCTGCACTTAGTATAGCATAATCAGTCATCTCAACTCTGTGTGATCGAGTTCACGAAGTCCTTCAACAAAAGCTGTGACTAGGGGATCTGTGCTGTGCGATTGGTGCCAAACGGCTAAAAAATTGCGCTTGGCGGCTTTTGATTCAATAGGGACAAAAGCAAGTTGACGCAGGGTAACTTCATGACGCACAGCCCATTTGGACATGACAGAAATGCCATAGCCAGATTCAACAAGTGCCTTTAGCGCTTGTGGATTATTGGTTTCTAGATAGATAGAAAAATCACGCAGTGACAATCCTTCTAATCGGAGCGCCGTTTCAAAGACCGAACGTGTCCCTGAACCGCTTTCGCGGATTAATAATCGATCGTTTTGTAATGCAGTTAAAGAAATTTTTGTGTGATGGGCCAGAGAATGCCAGGTCGGCATCACAACGCCTAGTTCATCTGTCAAAAATGGTTCTTGGATCAACCGCGTATCGTAAAGTGGCGCCTCAACAAGTCCGAGTGATAACTCACCTGTAGCAACTTCCCTGCCGATATCATCCGTGTTGCCTGTGATCAATTTAACTTTTACGTGAGGTCGCACGGAGCGAAAACGCTGTAGTGCCGTAGGTACAACATACTCCGCAATCGTCATGCTAGCCCCAATAGTCAGTGTCCCCGCTAAGCGATCAGTCGCATCTGCCACAAGATCAAAAGACTCTTCAATTTGGCTGACGATACGTGTTGCTTGCTCGTATAAAAGACGTCCTGCTTCGGTCAAACTAATTCCGCGATGACGTCTTAGAAATAAAGGTGTTCGATAAAGAACTTCTAATTGCTTTATCTGTTGGCTCACAGCGGGTTGGGACAAACGCAACTTGACGGCTGCTTTGGAAATACTTTGCTCATCAGCAACAGCGAGAAACGTTTTCCACGGTTCAAAGGGATTCATAAAAACCTCCGAGAGCGTGTTTGATATAAAAATTATTTATGACAGCTATTTTGAGGTTGCGATCAGATGCGCTCATTTATTCGATATAGTAGCAGTAACATCTTTCTTACTATATCACAGGAGGTTATAACATGACGTCGATTGCAAAACAAATCGGCACGAATTGGTTCACCGTCGTCATGGGTGTAGGCATCATGGGGGGACTTACATACACTTCCCCGATGGCTTTCCCTGACCACGATCAAATCGGTATTCTTGCCTTCTTACTAGGTTCTTTGCTGCTTGTCGTCGCACTTATTTTATGGACCACGCGATGGATCATGCATACTCAAGATGCACTGCACGATTTTTTAGATCCGACTCGCGCATTATTTTACGGCGCTCTCGCTATGGCTGTGAATGTAATCGGCAACGATTTCTTTTTAGTAGGTACGCATATTTTCCCGCGTGAAATGGCGATCCACATCAGTCAAGGGTTATGGCTAGCCGGGGTATTTGTCAGTTTATTTTCCGTGATTGCGATCCCTTATCTCATGTTTACGCAACACGAAATCGCACCAGAGGATGCTGTAGGAAGTTGGTTAATTCCTGTCGTACCACCGATTGTAGCGGCAGCAGATGGTGCAAATATACTCCCTTACTGGGGGAATAAAGGACTGGATATGGGAATGACCGCATTTGATCTCACGCTTTTTGGCATGACATTTTTCCTCTTCCTCATGATCAGTGCGTTATTCTACATGCGACTCATGTATCATCGTGTCGTTCCAGGGCACTTAGCACCCAGTGTATGGATTGAAATCGGACCAATTGGAATGGCAATGGGCACACTTGCAACGATTCCGTTGACTGCACATGCATTCTTGCCTTCATTTATTCCGGGACTTCGCTCCATCGGACTCATTGGCGCTACAGCACTCTGGGGTACGGGAGTTTGGTGGTCGATTATCGCAACACTCTATTCTTTGATGCATCTTTCCAAACGCGGCGAAGGAATTCCTTATTCTTTAGGATGGTGGAGTTATGTGTTCCCTCTTGGCAGTTTTACAGCAGGAACTTATGCGTTATATCATTTGACCGATTTAAAACTATTTTTTATCGCAGCTTTTGTCCAACTTCTTGTGTTAGCGGGTTGCTTTGTGATAGTCAGTTTAGGTACTCTAAAAGGGATCATGGATGGCACGTTGCTGGCTTGGCGTCCACACCATCACCATCGAGGTGTTCGCGAAGCGAAAACCTCCTAAGATGAAGGACGGGTAGTCGTGCAATCACAATAAAGGAGTGACGTAAGTTATGAATCGTCCCAAAATTACTGTTGTAGGTTCTGGAAATGTCGGCGCCACAGTCGCACATTATCTAGCCCTGAAGGAACTCGGCGACATTGTCATCACTGACATTGTCGAAGGAGTTCCGCAAGGCAAGGCGCTCGATTTACAAGAAGCAGCTCCCATCGAAGGATACGACAGTCTGATTACGGGCGCAAACTCGTATGAAGAAACCGCTGGTTCTGACGTTGTCGTCATAACAGCTGGCATTGCAAGAAAGCCTGGAATGAGCCGCGATGACCTGACAGATACCAACGTAAAAGTCATTCGTTCAGTCGTAAAAGAAGTCGCTAAATATTCTCCTAATGCCCACCTGGTGCTCGTTACGAATCCATCAGATGTGATGGCGCAAGTTGCTTATAAAGAAAGCGGTTTTGCACCAGAAAAAATCATCGGCCTTGGCGGTGTTCTGGATGCTGCACGGTTTCGAACATTTCTTGCACTTGAATTAGGCGTATCTTTTGAAGATGTGACAGCCTTTGTACTTGGTGGACATGGCGATGACATGGTTCCGCTCACGCGCTATTCATTTGTCAGCGGCATTCCTGTAGAGACTTTATTAGATAAAGCAACTCTCGATCGCATCGTTCAGCGTACACGGCAAGGTGGCGCAGAGATTGTCAACTACCTAAAAACAGGTAGTGCCTACTATGCTCCGGGTGCATCAATTGTACAAATGGTTGAGGCGATTATCAAAGATAAACGGCGCATTATGCCCTGCTCTGCATATACTCGAGGCGAATATGGAGTCAGTGATATTTTCCTTGGTGTACCCGTGATGCTTGGTAAAAATGGGGTCGAGAAAATCTATGAAATTGAACTTACTGCAGAAGAAAAAGCGGCATTACATAAGTCAGCTGACGGTGTGCGCCGCGTATTGAGCCAACTGTAAAATTTTATTTCTGCAGACTTCGTTCTTATATTCACAAAGGGGCCGTCCCAAAGGTAGTTTTTCTACTGGGATCGCCCCCTTTTTCTCGTGTTTTACAGTTTTTCTTTAATGTATTTAAAACTAACTGTATACTCTCGTTATGGACAGATTAGTGACGATAGGCGAAGCCTCAAAAGTACTTGGAGTATCCATCACGACACTCCGTCGTTGGGAAAAAGAAGGACGTTTGCAACCGGATGATATTACTCCTTGAGGCCATCGCCGAGTTGACAATGCGAAGAAGCCATAAGATTGCGCTTGATTCGAATCACAAGCGAGCCTCGATTCGTCGGCAACGGAACGCCATCAAGCACATGATGACCACCATTTGTATGTTAAAGCATGCAACGCCAAAGAGAGCCTAGCTATACGGAGGAATACGAAACTTGAGTGATCTAAAAATGGCCTTGTCGGTGCATTCATGCCATGTAAAGCACGCGCGCCGACAAAGCCATTTTTATTTTTTGATCCATACTTTCCTTCGCTGCGAAGCTAACTTGAAGGTGAAGTTGCACGTTTAGCCGTGCGTTTTTCAATGGGTGTAGAATCAATCATACCTGATGACCCTTCAGGTACTACGTAGGCATCAGGGTGCGGTTTTAGCACGCGCAGCATCCAGATCGGGCGATAGAGTCCACCGGGTCCTGGTGCTGGACGTGTAAGCTGCAACCAACGCTCGAATACTTCGTACGCTTTTTTTGTATCAATTTCAATCTCTCCATAGTGCGTCCCTGTCCGAACCTTTTCAATGTGCACGCGCTGATGCCAGCAATTCATTCCACTGATTGGGTCTGGCTGTACCGGGAAGATGGCATTTTGATGTACACCACCGTCTGACCACCAGATGCGCTCAGAGTCTTTGTCAGCACTCTTAAAGGGAGCAGGTCCATGAATTTGTTTCATTTGCCATTTCCCTTTTGTCACTTGTCGAATCGTGACAAGTGAACTACTCCAGCGATCACTGCCCGTCGCTTCGTGCAAGCGCCAACGTCCTAGATGATGAGAACAAGCGATGACGCCTGGGCGAATCCCTTCAGTAACCCATACTTTATCTACAATCGAGCCAATTTCCGTACTGATCTTCACTTCGTCTCCTGTTTTTACTTGCAATCGTTCGGCGTCAACAGGATGTACCCAAATAGGATTCGCGTGGGCAATTTCATGAAGCCATTTGGCACCATTGGTCCGCGTATGAATCAGCATGGGCAGTCGGAACGTAGGTAGCAGAATATATTCATTGTGAGCAAAGTCAATCGTCTTAAAATGTACTTGGCTGACGATGTGAGGCATCCGCTTACGTTCTACTTCATTTCGTGGGTAGATAGGAATCGCGTACTCAGGCCATCCCCAATCGCGCAATGTTGTTGAAAAGAATTCTAACTTTCCAGAAGGTGTTGGAAATCCTTTGACTGCGCGATCATTGACAACAATACCGGCCCGCACTTTGCCACTTGAATTTTTAAAAGGGCCCGCTACTGGAACATGATTGGCCGTGTGCGGCGCTTGGTCTACCCAGACTCCCGCTTCATGTGTCGCTACATTTTCGCCATGTTCTCCTTCAGGGACAATGGTTGCCTTTTGCAAAATGTCAATGTCCACTGGTTTGCGATTTAGTCCATAAACATCTTTTGTGACTTCAAAGGCTCCGTACTTTTGCATATATGCAAGTGGAGTTAGCCCTTCAGCAGCGGCAGCTTCAGGAAGACCGGGAACTGCGTTTTCAAAGATCCACTGATAATACTCTAAAACTGTGATTTTTTCCCCGGGACGATAAGGAGACTCAAAGTATTTTCGTATCCCCATAGAACCATCGGGATCAATACGCCAAGACAACTCGATCCAGAATTCATTTTCTTCCCAAACTTCCCCAGGATTAGCATCTCGTGTATCACGAATCTTTTCTCCGTGCCGTTCTTTTGAAACTCGTAAGACCGGCTGACGAAATCCAATCCACTGAGAGGCTTGTGTCTCATAGCTGTGCAAATCGTGCCGCTCTGGCGCAAGGCCCATGGGCAATACATAATCTGAGAACTGCGAGGTTTCTGACCACACAGGGGATAAAGTCACGTGACAGCCTACCCGGTCAGGTTCCTTGAACATTTCGATCCAATTGAATCCATCAGGAAAGGTCCACACTGGATTCATGACGCGAGTAAAATATACCTCTAAGCGTTTATTGCGTTTCTTCAAAATATGTGGCAGACAAAAGCTCATTTCAAAGAAAGAGAGTGGATATTCGCGCGGCCAATGATTTTCATTCCACACCCTCAGCGGCGCAGGAGCAGAATGGCGCGCTGGAACAAACTTCACCCACGAGTTTGGCAATGTGCTTCCTGGTTCACCAATTGCACCCATTAGTACGTTTAGAAAGTGTAGGGAACGCGTGATCATCCAGCCACCGAGATGACCAGCAGCTGCGTTGCGCCAAACATTGGAGGCAAATGCCGTGCCTGCGCGAACAATTTCGTCGGCGATCTGGCGAATCATTTCTGCAGAAACGCCACTTTCTTCCTCCGCCCATTCGGGAGTATACTCTTTGTAGATTTGTTTGAGTGTACTAATAAAATTATCAAACCCTTGACCTTTTGGAACTTTTGCTAAAAATCCGCGATCCTGTAAGCTCGCTAAATATTCGCGATCCTGCATGAATTCCTTCCAGTTCACCCAATCATGCAAAAATTCGCGGTTATAGCGATCCGTTTGAATGATTTCATTTGCGATTGCCAACAACAAAGAAGTTTCGGTCCCTGGCCACGGGGACAGCCAATAGTCTGCTTTTGAAGCTGTATTTGATAACCGCGTGTCGATAACCGCAATTTTCGTCCCTTTTTGTTGGGCCTCAATAATGCGCTGCGCGTTCGGGTTGAAATAGTGCCCCGATTCTAAATGCGCACTCATCATGAGGATAAATCGAGAGTTTGCATAATCTGGAGATGGGCGATCATAACCCATCCAAAACGCATAGCCAGCTCTTCCTCCAGCAGAACATACATTCGTATGAGAAGATAAGCCGTCAATCCCCCAACATTTGAGAACACGCTCTGTATATTCATCTTCTCCAGGACGACCCACGTGATACACGACTTCATCTTGTTTCCCTGCAAGTAGACTCTTTCGAATGCGCGCAGCAATGTCATTTAATGCCTCATCCCAAGTCGTGCGTTCCCATTTTCCGTCCCCGCGTTCACCTACACGTTTTAACGGATAGAGAATACGCTCAGGATTTGTCACCTGATTGATCGTGGCTGGTCCTTTCGCACAATTTCGCCCACGACTTCCTGGGTGTAGCGGGTGTCCTTCAAGTTTTCGAATCTCACCTGTGTCTTTGTCGATGTATGCAAGCAATCCGCACGCTGCTTCACAATTGAAGCACACAGTTGGAATCAGTTCATAGCGATGATATTTTTTTCTCGGCCAGGCTTTGGCATCTAATTCCTTCCAATCATCCCATTTCGCAGGATCTGGGTGCGTTTGTAAATGGCCATAGCCCTCGATGCTCTTTAACTGCTCTTCTCGTGTCGCCATCGTATTTCCTCCTAACTAAGTGGGATGGATTGTCCTGCCTGAACGTATGCATGTTCATAGGCTAGCAATCCAATCAAAGCAAGCGCACTGCTAAGCGCGATAAACGCGACTGTGCTTGTAAAGATTGCAACGAGCAGCGGGATGAGCGTTCCAAGGATCAATCCCGTCCAATAAAAGCTGCTGTATTTGCCAAATACCATTTGATGAGCTGCTCGTTTTGCCCCATGGAGAGAATGTGGGATGACAGAATCGCTGACGATGAGCACAAGGTGTGTTGCCAATCCGACCAGCAGTGTAATATGCACAATGTGGAGAGCTGCACTCGACAACGGGAAAATAAGGCCAAGTAATGAATAGGCTGCTGCCCCAGCGAGTGTCGCTTGCGAAAAAAGATGCAGAGGTAAGGTTGGATTTTGCCACAAATCGCGACCTCGCGCTTGAGCAAATAAAAATGCTGTGTAAATTGCTGTCAATCCACCGAAAATGAGGCCAAATAGCGAGAGTGTGATGCCTCCTGATACGCCGAGAATGCCTAAAATAAACTGCGCTAGGAGTACGACACTATAAATCGCGATGATAAAGGAACCGCGAACAAGCCAAGATTTCCACTGCGGCCGCGTGAAGATACGGATAAAACGTGCTGGATGTTCAAGATCTTTAATCAATAAAACCCCTGTAATCCCCAGAAACACACCGCCCACAACCGCATTTGTGATATTCCAAAAAGGATCGAGGATTTGTCCGAAAAAGGAAAGCATAGAAAATACAATAAAGACACCTGCGGAAATGGATTTCGTCCAAGTATATAATGAAACTTCCCAATGCCAGGGAGAGTTGTGAGGAACATCATACGCGAGTCGAGCACTTGCTACGCGATGTTTTTTGGGATGATGCTTTTCATCAAGTACGGGGTAACCTTCAGTTTGATTCGAGTACATATGGTGTTTTTCATACGTGGCTTTTGCAGGATTTAAAGTGTAATCGCTTGCACCGATGTAGTAAACTTTTGGTTCTGTCCCTTTTTCGGGTTTCCGCACATCGGCTTTTTTACGCGCGATGAGTTGGAACACCTCGCTGTTGTGGTCATTGAGATTCCCGACTACAATGGCCTCTACTGGACAGACAACAACGCAAGCCGGCTCAAGTCCTTGATCGATACGATGTGCACAAAAGTTGCATTTTTCAGCACTGTGTGAGTCAGGACTGATCTGGATCGCGTCGTAAGGACAAGCAGCGATACAAGCTTTGCAACCGATACAGACTTCGCGGTCAAAATCGACGATCCCATCTGGTCGCTTAAACATCGCCGTGACTGGACAAATGGGAACACAGGGAGCCTCATCACACTGGTTGCAACGAGTAATTTGAAATTGTCGACTAACTTGCGGATAGGTTCCTACCTCCACTTGCTTGACATACGTGCGATTGATTGCAAGTGGCACAAGATGCTCAGATTTACAAGCAACTGTACAGGCATGACAACCGATACAGGTTTCCTGATTGATCACTTTCCCCCAACGCACAGGCGGCGTCTCAATGTGCGGGAGAACTTCAAGTTCAATCATGGCCAGACCTCCTAACGCGTTCGTGATGAAACTAGCGTAACATTAGATCTGGTCTGGAAGGTAATGCAAATGTTGCATAGGGGCATTCAGTGAGCACCCTATGCAACACCACTAGATTACAAGTTTTTCAATGCTTTGCGAAACCGTTCGACGGCTACCTTGGGAAATCGTTCTTTTCGTTCAATGAGATAAAGCTGACGAGTGATTGTAAAGTCTTGAATAGGAATTTCAACGAGAGTCTGCAATGCACACTCTCGTTCGATGGTCAATCGTGATAAAAAGGCAACGCCAAAGCCAGCCTCAATTGCGGACTTAATCGCCTGCGTACTCCCTAATTCCATGGTTCGATCCAGTAGTGATAAGATCCCGATGCGTTCAAACGCCTGTTCTGTCACTTGGCGTGTTCCCGAACCTTCTTCACGCCACAATAAAACTTGCGAAGTTAGCGCTTGCAAAGGAATCGGCTTGTTTTGCGCAAATGGGTGTGTCGGATTGCAGACAAGGACAATCTCATCTGTTTTCCATGGAATGACTTCGATTTCTTCTGTCGTTATGATTCCTTCGACAAGCCCGATGTCGATGCGATGACGGATCAAATCAAGTACGACTTCGCTTGTATTGGAAACCCGCATTTTCACGTCGATATGTGGTTCTATTTTTATAAATTGTCCAAGGATCGCAGGTAATAAATATTCACCAATGGACATCGTCGCGCCAACTGCGAGTGTTCCGCCAGAACAGCGCAGTGCAGCGAGCTCTTCTTTTGCGCGGCTGTGGCAGGATAGTAAATCGAGTGTATACGGATAAAGTGCTTTGCCAAATGGAGTTAAGGTGAGCCCGTTGGCACCACGTTCCAGCAAAAGGCCCCCATATTCATCTTCTAAGGCTTGTAAATGACGACTCGCCGTAGACTGTGTCATGTGTAGAATCTGAGCAGCTTTTGTAATGCTCCCGTATTGCACAGTGGCTCGGAAGACTTCATGACTTTCTAGATGCACATGCGTCGCCCCCTTCACGAGCTTCTCTTGAAGCAAGTCAAGCCCACTGCGTCGCTAGCACTTTACGTGTCCATCACATTGTAACTTCGCGCAGTAAGTGCGCTAGGCGTTCAATGACTGCTCCTTGCGTTTGATTTCCATCGAGAGTTTCTTTGGTGCGCAAAATGAATGAAGTAAGTTTTTCAGCTAATGTCTCTTCCTCTTCTTTTGGAAATAGTAAGGTGACCTCATGCTCCTGATCGAGTGGTGAATTGCCATAGCGAATTTTCAACATATCCGGACGCCAAGTAAGCAGTGTATACCAAACATCCACTTCTTGTTCAGGGTTGGTGGGAAGACTTTCTGGAAGATATACTTCGATCGCCTGTTCCGCAACAAATAAATATAAAATGAGGCAAGGCTGTTCATCGAGTGTACCTAAACCAAATGCAAGTTCCGAGATAAATTGCAGGGGGCGTGGAAAAACAAGAGCAAGTTCTGGATTTTCGTCCCATAACGTAATGGCTCCGTCTGTTTGACCAAGCGCCAAAGGGATGATCTGCATCGTGTATGCCTTCTTTCTTGATCGTCGTTTATTAATCACGAATAGGTGGAATAGCGAGTAATGTGGTAAGTGCCAGTCTCTGTTTGTAAAGTTGCCTCATAGAAAAATGTATAGATTGTCTGCTTTTGTTCTGTTTCTTGTACCCAAATATCGAGTGCGAGCAACTCGTCTGACCGCGGCTGATATCCCTCGAATCGTTCACTCTGACTGGGCTCCCAAAGAAAATAAGCGCGGGCCATTTTTAACTCGGATCGAGGCAATTCATAAAAATACGCTTCCGTTTCTCCGGGAGGAGAGACAAAAATCCCACGTGTAAATAGATGAATTTCAACGGATGTAGTAGAAACTTGTGCAACATTCACCTCAGGTTGAATCATATAGCCGTGAAATCTTTTGATATCTTCCTCACGCTGCATGAAAAACGCAAGCCATTCACCATATCCCCTGTCGGTTTGGAGATCGAATTCTATGAATGCCGCCTCTGAATTCACAATCTTTTCCGTACTCGATAACCGTGGGACGAAGGGCATAAATAAAACACCTTCTTTCTTTACTTATGACATGAGTATAACAAAATCATGTAGGAATCGCGTCAAATAACGCGCATTTCCTGACAATTTTTCATCCTTGTGCAAGTGGGCTATAATAGAGAGAAATGAAGAAGTGTAGGAGGCTTTTATCATGGCCGACATGCGTCATCGAGATGGGAAATTAAAAATCATGCATACGATCATTGGCGATTTTGCACAGACATTACGCAAAGTGGCTCAGTTAGACGAGATTGAAGCGATTTTGACTGGAACGATCGCACCTTCAAAAAGTTATCAGGAATCATTGACATTTCAATATTTCACGGATAATGGAATCAAGTTGCTAGCAAAAACGACAACTGCAGTGCAAGAAATCTTTCTTGTCACTGCGCATCCAGAATTAGTGTTAGATGAACTAATTAAATCTGGTTTCGTCGCACAGGAACGATCCGACGTACACCATAATCACCCGCGCAAAAAACGACAACATGGACATAAGGATGATATGCGCACCCTTGCACAAGATCAGGAAAAAGATGCAACAACCACGCGGCCTAATACCCGCAAACCACTTAAGCCATCTGGCAACCTAGTGAAGGAAGCTGCATCTGATCCTCCTACTTTGCGACAAATTCTTAATCAGGAGACGTTATCAGCTCTTCTCAAATTAAAATCTGATATGCAATCTCCCCCTTCAACCCCTCCTTTAAACAATGGGCAAGTTCCTAAAAATAGCACAAATAAAAGTCGCCAAACGCCAGCGTCGTCCTCCTCAAAAGGAGATGCGGACGAAGATTTTGCCGCATTGTTTGCACCACAAGATGAGGAGGAGTCTTTTGCAGAACTTTTTCAGAAATCAAAGTTAGATCCCAAATTTTTTAAATAAGCATAGCAAAGCGAGCGGGAAGACTCGTGAAAAGAACTTCCCCACTCGCTTTGTTTTATTTTTAACAATTCGTCTGTTGCGCAAGTACTGTGCGCAACTCCTCAAGTTGAATGATCGGTTTACGACAGGCAAACGCTTCACAGAAATAGACAGTAGATTGACCATTTTGCGGCTCTTGATCTGCCGTATAAGGACAACTATTCGCTAGTTGCATTCGATTTTCAGTTGTTCGCACTAGAGTTATACTTTGTGGCAAGTATTGTACTGCTAGGAAGTCAAGAAACGGTCGAGCATCCGTAAGTGTGGGTGCGGCAATCACAATCTCTTGTGTTTTGTAAAGGCTCAACTGTAACCCCATTAAAAACTGTGCATATCCACTTGGATATTCCTGCACTTGATCATAGAAAGCGTGGATCTGTCCAAGAGCAAGATCTTCCCATTCTTTTTGGCCAGTCATCAACGTAAGCTTTTGCAAAACGTAAAAAGCAATCGAGTTGCCTGAAGGCAGTGCCCCGTCATAAAGTTCTTTAGGCCTCGTTAAAAGTTTTTCCCCATCACTTCCATAAAAGAAAAATCCACCTTGTATTTCATCGTAGAAAAGGCGCCGGGCTTCGCGCATCCAATGCATGCTGCGCTGTACATGTGCAAAGTCATACGTCGCATCATAAAGTTCGAGTTCTGCCCATGCTAAATACACATAGTCTTCTAAGTAAGCCAGGTGTTTAGTTTCATGATCACGATAACGTGCCATTAAACGCCCATCGGGACGAATGAGCACATCATCGATAAATTGACGCGCACGAAGAGCCACATCTAACCATGTTGCTTCTTTTAAAATCCTTGCTCCTTTCGCAAATGCGCTGATCATCAGCGCGTTCCACGAGGTGAGTACCTTATCGTCTTTGTGTGGATGTACACGTTGTTCACGATAAGCGAACACTTTTTGCCGATTGCGTTCTAACTCCTGTGCATGAGATAAAGATGAGCTAGCGTATTCACGGAAAGCAGAGGAGATCATCCATTCCTCTTTAGGCGTATTGAGTAGATTAGGAATACTGCCTTCTTCAAAATTCCCTTGCACTGTAATCCCGAAATGGCGGCAGAAAGACTCTGCTTGTTCTTTCCCTAAAAGAGATTCCAGTTCGCGAGGCGAAAACACGTAAAACTTTCCCTCAATTCCTTCTGAGTCCGCATCGATTGCAGAGTAAAATCCGCCTTCGGCACTCGTCATTTCACGTGTGACAAAGGTAAAAATGTGACGAGCAATCTGGGCAAACAGTTCATTTCCGGTCACTTGAAATGCTTCTAAATAGGCGTGTGCAAGCATGGCATTGTCATATAACATTTTTTCAAAATGTGGAACCAGCCATTTTGCATCGGTCGAATAACGAGCAAATCCATAGCCAATATGATCCCAAATTCCACCTGCATACATGTTTTCAAGTGTTGTTGTGACCATTTCGAGCGCCTGTTTTTCATGAGTGATCGCATAATGGCGTAATAAAAAGAGCAAATTGTGCGCAGATGGAAACTTTGGCGCCTGACCAAATCCCCCATATTGGGCATCGAATGATCTCACAAATTGTGCATATGCCTGTTCAATCACAGTTCGCTCAGGCATTGGTTGACCTTTTTCAGTACTTGCAGAGGAATTTAACTTTTCTACAAGATCAGATGCAATTTCCAACGCTTTTTCGCGTTCGTTTGTCCAAATGTCATGCAATCGAGGCAAAAGATCAAGCAATCCAGCGCGTCCATAGCGCCGTTCACGCGGAAAATAGGTTCCCGCGAAAAAGGGTTCCTTATCAGGCGTCATAACAATCGTAAGCGGCCATCCGCCTTGTCCTGTCATGGCCTGACATACTCCCATATAAATTTGATCAATATCTGGTCGCTCTTCTCGATCTACCTTGATCGCGATAAAATGTTCGTTTAAGATCGCTGCGACTTTTTCATCTTCAAATGATTCTTGTTCCATGACATGACACCAGTGACAGGTCGATAAACTACTCCACTTTCAGCGTATACAGCTACTCGTAGCCCCGCAGGGCTACGAGTAGCCGATGGAGAGGAATACAGCTTTGCTTTCGCGAGCGGCTTTTTGGAATGCCTCCGGGCCCCAGGGGTACCAGTCGACTGGGTTGTGGGCGTGTTGCAAGAGGTAGGGGGATTTCTCGTGGATCAGGCGGTTGGTGTGTTTGTGACTCGCAGCGTCGTTGGACATGGTCATCTTCCTCCCTGGGATTCGTTCTCATGAAAGTCAGTTTGCCCGAGTGCATCGAGATGCACTCTGTCGAGACAGCAAACGGGATTTTCTCAGGATCATTCTACCCCCCGGCATCCGCGCGCGCATGTCGCGCATGTCGCCCACTTGCGCTCTCGTGCTCTCGTGCTTCCAATAGGCGCACGCCCACGCCACGATCATGGCACCGTCTTATCACGATCATGGCACCCAAACCGCTCGTGCAACGTGTACTCTGAGTTTGCCCCGTCATCCGCACGGCTCCCGTGCTTAGGCTCAGCTTCCCCGCTTACTCCGTCACATCACATACAGGAGGTATCGCCATGTCCTCACTCATAGACGCGTCCATTGGCGGGCGTGTCTGCGCGCCAGCTTCCCCCATCGACCCTGCGCCCGCGATGACCATCGTGTTTCAGCACCGGAACCTCGTCCTAAGAGTGACCAGTAACAAACCCTCCGCTGCTGCCGTGGAGAGCTTCCGGAGCGCCTTGTATCCACTCGTCAAGAGACTCGCTGATCCCACCAAGTTGACCCGGTGAACGGTCTCCCTCCTATCGCCCACGGGCGGTTTCAAGAGGATACCCCCTCACTGCGTCAGCAACTATCCCGCGGTCTCTCCATTCGTTGCCGTTGACTCGTTCATCATCCAGAGCCAAGCTGAACAGACGCTAGGCCGTTCCTATATTCATGTCACACATCGAGTGGAAACCGTCATGGAACCAAAGAAAATCTACGAAGTGGCCATCTATCTGCGCAAGAGTCGCGATGATTCGGACGACGAGGAAGACGTTTTGCTCAAACACGAAACCGCCCTCACCGATCTCGCTCGCCAAAACACTTGGCACTATGTGATCTACCGGGAAATCGGCAGTTCCGACAGCATTGAATTCCGACCCGAATTCAAACGCCTGCTCAGCGACGTCGAAAACGACTTTTACGATGCGGTCGTCGTAATCGACTATGACCGCCTCAGCCGGAGCGACAAGGAGGACCGCGCACGGATCGAGAAAATTCTCAAGCGCTCCCACACGGTCGTGGTCACGCCGATACGTGTCTATGACTTGAACGACGAGGACCAGGAACTCATGACCGACATCGAAGGCGTGTTCGCCAGGTATGAGTACCGGATGATCAAGAAGCGGTTCCAGCGGGGCAAGAAGATTGGCGCTCGGTTGGGGCACTGGACAAACGGTCAGGCCCCCTTCCCCTACGTATACAACGCGGATGTCCACAGCCTGCAGGTTGACCCTGCAAAACTCCAAACCTATCGTTTCATCAAAGATCAAATTTTAAGCGGTGAAACCTGCAGCGCGGTCTGCGCAGAACTCAACCGACGCGCGCACTGCGGGTGCAAAGGTTCGAGGCGTTCAAATCCGCGTGGGAAAAACGTATCGAGGTCAAGGAGAGAAATCGACTCGCGAAACTGCTGATTGAACGCATTGACTATACGCGAGGCCCCGATGGCATTGATGTTCGTGTCCAATTTCGGTAACCTCAGTTGCTAAGTGTCCGCGCGTCCAGTCGGATCCACATATCGTTCTTGTGGATCTGACTGGACGCGCGAGTATACAGTAGAACCTTATAAAACCGCAGTGTAATCGTATCATTATTCAGTTTGGAGATAGCTTCCTTCTGCCGTATTCGCCCCCTTATGTTCAAGTAGAGTCAATGCTAGATTGGCATTAAAATAGCAGGTCTCACATTTCACGAGACCCGCCAGCGTAAGATTTTCTCTTCTGTTTATTTCGTAACCGTTCATGTTGTACCGTTCCAAGTACTTTGCAAGCCCACTCGTTTGAGCATTTGCATCACATACCAGATAAACATGTAGGTGGCCTGCGCCATACCTTCTTCCTGAAATGTCCCGTACATTCTTGATGCTTCCGTTCCACAACACCTATCGCTTGTACAAATGTCGAACGTCCAAGATAATGGTCTCTTGTGACGTCGTGCCTTGTGCATGCGTCACTTTGTTTGTCATCTAATGCACACCTCGCGTGTCTGGCGTGCCGGACAGTACATGTGTCGTTTGATTTAATCTAGCCTCATTGGAAGGGTTCCGGGCACCGGCCACGTATACGATGTTGGTGGTCGTTTGCTTGTAGATGAATATTTGTCAACGAGTAGAGCATAGACGCAATCTGTTCTTGCCCAGTAATCACTTCCGTGTTGCTTTTCATAGCTACAATGAAACCTAACTGGACTCCTAACCGGTGTCCAGTTTTACAGGTTCACTATGTCGTTTAATTCTCTTGAATGTGTTTTTCACTCATTTCACATTATTGCATTCGTCCGTCTAAAGAATTTTATACACAGTGCTATTCTTCACCTTCCCACCATATCAATGATGGGAAGGGTAAAGGTGAAGAATTATATGACGGAAATAGAACTGTGTGAATACATGATTTTTGGATTATCTGTAGGTATTTCATTAGTCTATCTTTTGGTACCCATCTTTGCTTTACGACCACGCCAGGAGTCTCCATCATCAGACTTGACGAAAAATGTTGGAATATCACTACTAATACCGTGTTTTAACGAAGAAACGACGGTCGAGACAACTATCGAAGGACTGCGACAATTAAACTACAGCAATTTTGAAGTTATATTTATCAATGACGGTTCTGAAGATGACACATTCATTCAGTTACAAAACTTACTTAAATTAATACGTTGTGATCGTGTAGAAACTGCGTCGCTCCCCCACGCCGAAATTCGTGGCATATACGAGAGCCAAGTATTCAGCAATATAACAGTAATAGATAAGTTAAATGGAGGAAAAGCCGATAGTCTAAATACCGCCATCTGTTATGCACAGAAGGAAATCGTAGTGTCACTAGATGCGGATTCTGTGCTGGCGCCTGACGCACTTACACAAGCATCTAAAGGTATGAGTAATAAAAATGTGATTGCAGGTGGAGGATTTGTACGAGTCTTGCAAGGATCATCTCCGCAATGCCTTACGAAATACAGTTTTAAGCTCCCGTTCATCTTGAAACTTCAAACGCTTGAATATTTGCGCGGTTTCTTTCTCTACAAGGCCGTGATGGGATCCATCAATGGCATTTTGGTCATTCCGGGAGTATTTGGTTTATTCCGTCGAGATGTGATGATAGAAGTTGGAGGTTATACGAAGACAATTGGAGAGGATATGGACATCACACTCAAATTTCATGAATGGGGGGTACCCAGAGGACACCGTATAGAGTTCTTTCCCGAAAGTATTTGTTACACAGAATGTCCTGAAAATTGGAAGGATTTATATAACCAGCGGATTCGTTGGCAAAAAAGTCTCGTGGACTGCGTCAAATTACACTGGAAACCTCTAGTTTTACACCCATCCTGGGTAACGTTTGTCCTTCTATTAGACAGCGGATTTGTCAACACGTTTGGTCCGTTCTCTACGTTAGGGATTATTATGTGGGCCCTTCTTTGGATACACAAAGTCAATTTAACGCATTTCACCATTATAGTTTGGGTTCTAGTCGGACTTTTACAAACTATAAGTGCTTTATACATTAACAGACGCTTTGGTGCAAGATACTCCACCAAAGACGCAGCACGAATATTTGTTATGTGTCTATTAGAAATTCTGTATCGTCTTTGGAACCTGTATGTTATCGTCATTGGAACGTTGGGGTATTTCTACAATAGAAATTCTTGGAACAAGGTTCAGCGAACCGGTCGCAAATACTATTCAACAGCACGGGACAAGGACAACGAAGCAGTCATAGGGGAGTAGTTAATCATGCGCCACATTTCTTGGATGCCTCTCTTATTAGTTACCGTTTGCAGCGGATTATTGGCTTCAATGATGCTAGTTAAAACATCTGTTCTAGAAAATTCTTCGACACAATCTGTAAAGCCACACACAAAAATAAACGTCGGAAAATCTCGCACAGATAGTACTAGTACAACACCCAATGTTTGGAATGAATGGAATACGGGACATGTTTTTAATGACGAATTGGAATACTACACGCCCGAGGCCGTTACATTCAAAGGGCAAGGTCTAACGATAACAGCGTCAAAGGAAAAAATGGGAGCGAAGAATTTTGTCTCTGGTAGGATTGACGAAAAGGATCATCCATTTGAGTATGGTGATATTGTTGCAATTATGAAGCTTCCCACGGGTACAGGCATGTTTCCTGCATTATGGCTTCGACCCGCGAACGGTGGCATTCTTCCGGAAATAGATATCATGGAGAACATTGGTCGTGATCCTAACGTGATTGTTCCAGCCTATCATGAAACCTCCGGGGGAGACATATTCACTCGTTATTATCTAATAAACCCAAATCAATTTCACACGTATACTCTGATCTGGCAACCGCATCTACTAGAGTGGTCAATTGACGGACATGTCATTCTGAAGGTTACAAAAAACATACCCCATCAACCGATGTATGCTACGATAAATCTGGCTATTGGTGGAACGTGGCCTCACAACCCTACCAATCAAACAAAGTTTCCTCAAGCGTTTGTAATTAGGCGCATCATTATTTATCCAGATAAAGGTCCATCCATTGTAGGAAACAAGTTGGTGAAATCAACTTGATACTAGGTCAAGGTGGGTCACAGCCAGCAGAAAATGTCTGAAGATTATGTGTACCTAAAACTCATCATCCCATTACACGGAGCTAAGACCAATAATGACGTTTCCAGAGAAGTCAGACCACAATTCCCATTAATTTACTGTGAGCAATTCTGAGTTACACTATTCAGTTAACCTCTCTCAATGACACCTACTCTCCATACTGGTATTAGGTTGAAATTGATATTAAGTCAAGAAAGTAGACACGATAAACAGAGAAAATCGTTCATTTTAAATCGATGGTTAAGGTCGATCCCACCTTCTGTGGTTTCACACAGTATTCATTTTTAAAAATCTTCCGATTCAGATGTCAAGGAGCAAAAAGCGTACCTTGGCATCCTCACCACGTTCTTCACTAGGGAGCCCGCGCTTCGTACATCATTTCATAGTGACGCGGTGATACGCAGGTAATATCTTACATGTACACTTGTCCGAGACGCTCAGCAATAAACGTTTGATGTAACCGATTATCATGTACCGGATGATCATGGCTTGAATTTGTCGTCGCCTTGTATTTGCGTACAATTCGGCTTCGCAGTTGATTTTCTCGCATGATCGATGCGACCGTTTTCTGAGCAACACGTTCACCCTGACGGTTAAGAAGACGCGTGATTTTAGGGCTACCATAAAACTTTCTTGACGATTCAAAGATTTGAACAATACGTTGAGTCAATCGTTTTTTTCGCTTGATTCGTTCGCTCTTGGATCTTTTCAAATACGGATAGAAACCGCTTCGTGACACGTTGAATACGTTGCACATCTTCTCGACCGGAAATTTGGAGCGGTTTTCTTTGATAAAGCAATACGTTATCTCCGGTCGTTTATAAAGATGCGCATGGCCTTTTTTAAAATCGCATTCTCCTCTCACAAATCATGGTTTTCTCGCTCCAGTTCACGGAACGCTTGTGCATCAGGTTTTAGATGCCCACTTCCGACAAATGGCGAGACAGGATCTTCCTTGTAATGTTGAACCCATCCATGCATCGTCTTTGGCGAAATGCCTAAATCACGCGCGACTTGGGACGCCGACTTGCCTTGCTGTTTCACCATTTGGACCGCGTTTAACTTGAAATCTCGAGCAAAGGGTTTTGGCACGATCATCCCCTCGAATGATTTTGTTTTACATTCTCAGTTCGCCATGTCTACTTTTATAGCCTAACATCACAATTAGACTTTTGGACGGTGAAGTGTTTATCAATGTCTGCTGCTGAGGTGTTTACATACCGAAACCGAATCAGTGATTATGAGAATGACTAAGGGATGGCCCCTTTGTAATTATACTGAATTTTTCTGATTTATATGGAGTTTCTCAAAAACTCCTTGACCTGTGCACGTGAGCCTCCTCGAAGTCGTTCTACCTCACGTTGGATTTTCTCAATTTCCCCTTGTCTCGTTTTCCACCAGTTACGGCTCCATACTCGATAAATAGACCACCCCTGCTGTTCTAGGAACCGCTGCCGATACAAATCGCGTTCACGAGCTACGCGAGATGAGTGATACATCGCCCCGTCACATTCGACACCCAGTATGAAACACTCGGGATCATCCGGGTGGACAATCGCCAAATCAATACGATACCCAGAAAAGCCAACTTGGGTCTGTACCGTATACCCCAAATTCCTAAGAGCCGTAGCAACTTCTTCTTCAAATGCGCTGTCGTAAATGGAGACATTTTCGATTGATTGGACAGCTGTCGCGTCCAGAATTTTTTCCAATACCATATCCACTCGTCTCTCATCACCATCGGATATTGCTTTAGCGTACTCAAGGTAGCGTTTAAGCAACTTCGGTCCCCTTGAATATGTCTCGACACGTGTCCATTCACTTGGTTCAAACGAACAAACAATATACACTTTCAGTCTTGCACGTGTAATTGCAACGTTTAATCGATTTTCCCCCATATCTTGTGACAACGTTCCGAACTGACTCACCATCTTCCCGTCTTGGTCTTTCGCGTAAGCCACGGAGAACAAGATAATATCACGTTCATCACCCTGTACGTTCTCAATGTTTTTCACGAACAATCCGACGAACTGGTCGCCTTCTTTGCGTGTCCGTGCTTGCTCAATCAAATTATGAAGCGCTGGATCATCGTGTCCACGGTTATCTAAAACATCATTAATGAGCTCCGCCTGGTTACTATTGAATGTAATGATTCCTAGCGTTGGATTAGATTCGTCATGTTGCAAAATATCGACTACAAGGTCTGCGATACGTTCTGCTTCTTCCTGGTTTCTCTGACCGATCCACTTACCATTAACGCGAATAAACTCAATTGGTTTTTCTTTGCCAAATCCAACAATCGGAGCTGTCTGCATCCGCTTGCCGTAAAATGCGTAATTAGAGAAATGAATCAGAGCATCATTTGCCGAGCGGTAGTGCCATGTGAGCCATTGGTCCGCCATATTCGACTTACTCCAGTCCAGCAAATGTGATGCCTTTCTGTGATTATCTCGCACAAACTCTTCGTCCTCGTCCTCAGATTCATCATCGTCAGAGATACGAAACAGATTTGTGGGTGGCAGCTGCTTTTCATCACCAGCGACAACTACTTGCTTTCCGCGATAAATCGCAGGAATAGCGTTCTCAACTGGACACTGTGATGCTTCATCAAAAATGACCAAATCAAAAAGTCCGCTCTCCACTGGAAAAATGGCACTGACAGCTTCGGGTGTACATAGCCAGCAAGGCACAAGCTTTAATACGTCTGACGTATAGTCCCTTAAGACCTTTCGAAGCGGCTTAATTTGGCGTTTTTTACTCGCTTCGTGTTTAAGCGTGGTTCTCACCTGTCCGCGCACATTTGAAACTTCTAACGCCAGCTGACGGTCAATCCACTCTGGTACCAACCGGCGTTTTTCCCTGAGTAGCGAACTGTATCGACTGCGCCATTGCTCAAATAGTTCCGTCGATACATCTGACATGTGTTTGTCGGTCGCTTCAACGGTGTCAATCCAAGTATGGAGGAAGCTGTTTTCAATGATTTCGTTCCACAGTTCAGACGCGCTAGGCGTAGATTCAAGTGGTGCCTTTTCCCGACAACGTTCTATCAACTTCTGGTTTATTCCATCAAGGTTTTCTTTCATCTGATCGAGTCGCTGTAGACTGTCAAAATTCCTCGCACCCTCTGCAAGTTCCGCAAAACGAGAGACATGAAAAATACCCTGATCCACCATTTCGCGTAGTTCTGAAACTGTATCGTCGGACAGGTACTGTTTCAAGATCTGAAGATCCTGGCTGATTCGTTCCGAAAGGTCAACTATTTCTAGGAGCGATTCGACCAGCGTCGTAAATTGACCATTCGCTAACTTGTCTAGATCCTCTTTTGTAACCAAATCAGGTAACCATTTGTCAAAGCAGCCCTGCGCCTCAACGTATTTGTCTAAGAACTCCATTGCGTGCTGCTTTTGACGGTTCCACTCTTCCCAGGTATCAACGTCATTCACTACCGGTACATCCGAGTAAAAATGTAATTTCGCGATGCGCTCACGAAGTGATTGGAAAATTAAATATGATTCGATCGACTGGCGATACTTCAAAACCGACTTACTGTCAAAAAGAACACCACTTTTCGTGCAGTACGTTTGAACTTCACGTTTTAGCACGTACCACGAGAAAGATACAAAGCGAGTGATCTTCTGTTGAAGCGCAAGAAAATCATCAATCTTCTTTGCCCAATCCTTAGCTTCGGTTTCTGACATATGCGTAATCGGCGCGCCGAGCTCTTGCGCACGTTTTAACTGTTGCGTGATCATCTGAAAGACTTGTTTGACGCGGGCAATTTGGTCTGAGTGCTCAAATTCCTTATCTTCATCGAAGTAGAACATATGAACGTGCTTGAAGAGGTTACTGCGTCCTAAGATTTGAACTGCTTGTTTTAGCCCGATTAGTGTTTCTCGGTTCTGAACCAGGTACTGCGGTGTATTTGGCAACTCGAATTGTATCCGAATTTCGTTGCCACGTTCAACCGCTACACAGAGCCTTTTGCTTACCTCTTCGAGCTCCATGTGATGTTGATTACCAAACTTTGCGAACGACTTTCTTCTCGCCCAAGCGTAATTGGCGTGGTCGAACTTTTGCATAAGTGCCAGTATTGAACGGATTTCGAGAAGACGTTTTTGCAGTTCTTCGTACGTCATGCCATTGGCCAAATCCGAAACCACGATCATCAAGTTTGGATCCCACTTTGCGTTTGCGTACAAATACCGAAGTGTCTTCCCAAATGGTCTATCGGCGTGCAAAGAATTCGCGATCGAATTAAGTTTGTCAGCCAATACATCCATTTCATTCGACAGTCTTTCTAGTTCGGTGATACCGGTTGAGATTTCTCGTTGCAAGATCGAACCAATTTTCCCATACACTGCAGCTTTATCTCTATGTACATCATGAACGAGAGTTACTTGATGATTTAAGTTAATGGAAGCCAACCGATTGTAGACGACTTCAAGCGCTACGGGCTTTTGACACACTACAAGAACCTTTTGCCCACGAGCGAGATGATCAGCCACCAAATTTACAATAACTTGTGACTTTCCAGTTCCCGGTGGTCCGTGCACAATCAAGCCATCGCGTTCACGAGATGCAATAACTGCAGCTTCCTGACTCGCATCAGTGTCCAAAACAAAATATGTTCCATACTCTTTCTGCTCATTGAGGATATCCGACTTCACTTCAGCAAGCTGACCTTCTGCAGGTTCTTCGTTTAAGAGTCGATACAACAACCCTTCAGATGGTGGATTTTTAAGAAGTTCTTCATAATCAACCAACAAATTACTTGTAGACTGTCGGAACTTTCCAAAGATCATATAGGGCTGAAGTTGAAGTGCCACTTTACCTGTAGGAATATCTTTGCTACTTAAGGATTTAAACGGAGCCAGTGTAGAAGAACTTGGGGAAAGTTTCAGCTTTGCTGCAGAAAATACCGACTGAACCCAAGCAAGAACATCCGCTGTCGGTATTTCCTCACCTACAGACTGAACGGCTTCGCCCAGATTTACCCCAAGGAACCGATTCAAAGCCAAATCCAGTACAGGGTTTAGGAATGGAGGATTTTCAGCATCCAGCTCAATAACCCAATGCGGGACACCCTGAACTTTCCTTTTCGCAATGTGTGCAGGATACAGAAGGATAGGGCTTCGATAAAAATCTTCGCCGACGGTACCTTCTAAAAAAGCATAGGCGACATGGAACGTGTTAGCCCCCGTCTCCTGCTCAATTAAGTCAATTTCGCGTTTGAGCGTTGTGAATTTTTGGTTCACAACGAAATCATCGTTTGACTGCCCAACTGCTGAAATCAATACGATTTGTGATTTTTGCATAATCACTTCTTCGGCGACGCGTATAGGATTATCTTTAGACTCCTCAGTTGCAAGTGAGAAGACGTCAGCATGATTTTTATTAGTCAGCTTTAACAAGCGAAGGCTTGTGTTCCGTTTTGTTAAATCTGTGAGCCGGTCTCGATACAGTTCTAAAAGATCTTGCACAAACTCACCCCTCTATGATCTAAACAAACTATCATAAATTTTGTATATTTTTAAATTAATTAGGAGTATGGCGAAAATGGGACATGACGACCAATTGGGAACCACAGTAAAGGTCCAGCAGAAGAACCTGTGAAAAGGTTCCAGAATTCAGTCAAAGAGACATGAGAAACATTTGGCAAAAAAACAATCGAGGAGGTGTAGTCTGATTCAAGAGATTGTTCCAATGTTTGCGGACGTCATCATAGCGCTTTCCATCAAGAATGAAGTGATGAGAGTGTTTTGGATTTACGGTAAATAAAATCACGTTCATAATTACAGTGTATTCAAGCCCCAGCGATTCCAAACAAGAACTTACCCGCTTTCGACTTTTTCTCATTTTCCCCCAAATCCTTAATTTACTACTCCAGATATAAGATTTCTGATCTAGCCAAACACGTAAATATACGCGGTCAACTTTAGTTAAATGACCAATGCTGTAGCCGCCCACGGTGTTTGTCAGTAGTTGGTTCACCGCCATTGGTGTTAGGAAGGAATTCAAACTTCATGCAATTCAATTGGCTATGGAGAGTGTGAAGCCAGCAAGCCAGGTCGCGCGTGAACTGGATGTATCTTTAAAGACGTTGTATGGCTGGATATCGAAGTTCATAGAGGATCCAACTACTCCGTTCGTTGGCGGCGGGAACCTTAGCCAGACGCAAAGGCTCTGCGGGACCTTGAGCGAGAGATTCGCGAACTACGAGAGGAGAACGCCATCTTAAAAAAGCGGCGCGCATCTGCTTGAACAACTGGAAGTAAGGTATGTTGATTGTCAAGGAAAACTGCCCTCCCTGATGCCTCGAACGGGGGAACTCAACTCACACGGAGCCAACTGTTTTTGTCAAGCATAAATTGAGCCACAGCGATCACGGTAAAAGTGAGCCACTTAGTGCGTGAGAG
>NZ_MPDK01000022.1 GCF_003144315.1 Sulfoacidibacillus thermotolerans
TGTAAGTGAGAGGCGACAAAGCTTAACGCATGAAGACGATTGTCAATCACCTTCATGCGTTTTATTATATAAACATGTAATTACATAATAAAACACAGCGCAGGCTGAATCATGGATCCCGCCTTTATAGAGTTCGCAGGCGGGATTAACTTTTGGGAATAGTCATAAATGATTCGAATCGTCTATAGCGTTAATGTTCAGCAAATAAGGATAGGTATTCGCTGTATCCTTCTTTTTCTAAATCTTCTTTAGGTATAAAGCGCAAGGCAGCGGAATTGATGCAATAGCGGAGACCACCTGCTTCGACAGGACCGTCAGGAAATACATGACCTAGATGGGAATCAGCATCTTTACTGCGTACTTCTGTGCGAATCATTCCATGGCTAGTATCTTTTTTCTCTATGATTTGTTGTTTTTTAAGAGGTTTTGTAAAACTTGGCCAACCGCAACCAGAATCGTATTTGTCTAAGGAAGAGAAAAGGGGTTCGCCAGAAATGATGTCCACATAAATACCCTCGCGATGTAAATCCCAGTATTCATTTAGAAAAGGTGGCTCTGTGGCATTCTGTTGTGTGACTTGAAATTGTAGTGGGGTTAACTTTTGTTTTAAGTGTTCCTTGTCCATTTGAGCAAACATCCCTTCGTCTTCAATTTCCGAGCTCGCCTTTTGCTCGATCTTGCATCAAGGCTCCAATGTTCCTAGCCATAACGTCAGTAGAAGTGCTAAGTTGCTTTGCGACGCGCTGTTGAATGGCAGGCGATTTATTCTGACTCAGTTTTGCTACGCCCTCTATGTGAGTAATGTCAATGCGAAATCCGACGATCTCATTCATCATATTCTGGTAAAATGGTTCAGTTGCTCGCTCTGGTAGATCAGAGCTTGGCTCGTAGAATCGTACCAATTGTTCGAGGATTGAAGCAAGTTCAATTCTACTCTTGATGATGGAGCATTTCCCTAACACATGAACTGCGAGGTAGTTCCATGTCGGAACTGATGCGGGATCTCCATACCAGGAAGGCGAGATATAGGCATGAGGACCTGGAAATATAGTGAGTACCATTTGTCCATCAAGTGCTTTCCACTGAGGGTTTGCTTTTGCCATGTGGGCAAAAAGTGCATTTTGCTTCTCATCGTAAAGAAAGGGGAGATGCGTTGCAATAGGAGTCACTTGATCGGTGCTAACTAAGATGCCAAAGCTGTTCAAACGAATGAAATTCGAAAGCGCTTGAGGATCATCCATGACAAACGACGATGGGATATACATTGTGTCACGCCCCTTCCCTAAAAACAGATAGAGACTCATTATATAACATCAGGTTGCGGTGGTGGTAAGCTTAACTAGGCCTATGATTCATGGATCTTAAAAACAGTTTTAATTGATTTGTATTTTGCTCGTTCGATATTTGCAATAATTGCTTGTTCATAATCTTCAAGCGCAAATTCATGGGTAACGAGTGCTTCAAATGGTTTGCGATGCTCTTTCATGATCATGCGTAAGGTCAGATCATGAGTAGAGAGGGTTTCACCTTCCCAGGATTCTCTTCCATAGCCGACAGACCCTTGGATATCTAATTCTTTTGCCCAGACAAAAGTCCAATCGAGATCGTGCATATGTCCAGCTGTCCCTACGACTGTGATGTTGCCGCGCTCTCGCGTATAGTGTAAGGCATCTGCGAGTGATTGGTTACTTCCAATACAATCGTAAACGGCGTCATAACCGCCTAAATAGACGTCGCGTCCGAGAGCAGGGGGATGTTTTTTTGCACCTAAGCGTGTCTCTAAATCGCTTAGTAGCTCTTCTTGACGAATAAATGCTTGGGTTGCTCCTAGTTGTAATGCCATGTCACGCTGATAAGGCAACAAGCTATAATGCGTGATATGACTCGAAGGATGAAGCATGCGTAGCGCTGCGATGACTGCATAGGCGATCATTCCACCGCCAATTACAAGTACGGAACTGTTGGGGGGGATATTTTTTCGCAACACAGCATGTATACCGACGCTCAGTGGTTCGATCATGACGGCTAAGCGGTCGGCTACTTGTTCTGGCACGGGGATAATCATGGATTCATGTGCGACAAAACGCTCGCTCCAAGCGCCAGGTAGATCGCGGCAAAATCCCATCAGCATTCCTGCAGAGAGACCGCGCTCACTCCCTGAGTAATAGCACATCGCATGTAGACCTTTTGCACAAGCTGGACAAGGTGGGTCGATTCCACGCACTGCACAAGAAATGAAAGGGTCAATAGAAACTCGCTGACCTGGCTCGACACTTTTCACGCGGGCTCCACAATTTTCAACGATTCCGACTACTTCGTGACCTAATACTGCAGGGAAAGAATTGAAAGGAGTAAGTGCAGGCGATGATTTATAGAGAATCGCGCCCATATCCGTCCCGCATATGCCAGCGAGTAAAGGTCGAATTTGTACCTCATGGGGTCCAAGGGTCTTAGTTTCTGGCCATTCCCGCAAACTGAGCGCGGAAAATTTTCCATAGTAGAGCTTGGGGTACCGTTTTCCAACTGCTTTCGCGGTTAGGTATTTTGGTATGGAAAAATCATACACAATTGCTCTCATGTCGGTATCCTACTTCCCCTAAAATCGATTAGATTCGCATTCTGCTTTTGGGACAGCTGAGATATTTTATGTGTGATCAGAGGGTATTTCTATCTTACCGAGTGCAACGCGCAAATGTCGAAATGACGGTTTTAGCCCTAAAGCGAGTGGGTGACTCGTCCATTCCGAACTAGGGAAAAATTGTCGTATCTGCGAGTTTGTCGGCACTGGATCTGCGAGTTCTTTTTCTAGTACGAGGGAATTATATTGGCGTGCAGTGTATTCGAGGGTATTTCCGTTAATGACCACTTCTAAACCGGTTGTTTTCGAATAATTGCGAAGTCCTGGAAGGCTACTGTCACCTGGTGTTAGGCATTCTGCGGAGATTGCATTTTCGCTAGAGACCCAAATCCCTGTCTCAGTGTTGACCACAAGTGAGTGGTTGCCTTCTGTATGACCGGGAGTCCAGATCAGCGCCGCTCCTGGTCCCAATAGGACATCTCCGTCAATCAAGAGAATCCGTTCTCTTGGTATGTCTCGAAAGGTGGCGGGTTGATACCATATTTTTTGTAGTGGATGAAGAGTCTGTAGTAAATCCCATTCCTTGCGTTGGACAATCAGTTTCGCGTTTGGAAAATAGGGGGATAGCGGCTCATTCTGCTCCCAGTCAGCTTGCGGTTTAGTCGTCCCGAGCCAGCGTCGAATATCTTGCGTGTGTAAATGATCATATGTGATAAAGTCTATATCTTCTGGTCGCAGACCAAGGGCCGCAAGGTGACTTTCTACTGTACCGTGGCGCTTTGCGAGTAAGCGATTCGATACATAAGTGCCATATTTATCGATCAAATTTGCATAGTAGGGCGTGTTTGCTGCTCGTTCGTAATCTGTAGGTTCACTTAATAGGGTCCACGTTTTCCCGTGAGCCTTCCATTGTACAAGGAACATGCGATTAGTAAACCACAGAAAGGGAGCTGGATTTTGCGTTGCTCGCCATAATCCGTAGCGAGTCGGGTAAGGAAGTGTGATCAGGTCGTAGGAGTAAAAGGCACTTACTTGGCCTGTTTTACGAAACCAAGTTTGAAAATGTGGTGCTGTTTCACGGATTCTTTGCAGTTGCACTCCGCTACTTGTTGCTTGATGCACTTCGGAAAATAGATCGATTGGTTCAAAGGGAAACGGTAAGCGATTTCTTGCTTGCCACTCCTTATCTTCCATGGAGATCACCTCTCACGGTCTACGATTCTTTCAAGAGTAGAATACACTTAGTATACAAAATATTTCTATAACTCACAATCATTTGTTGGGAAAGTTCTATCCATTCATAGGTACTAAGGTCCATGGAGTTGATTGTTGCGATAACAACAGAGTATGGCTATCTTGAAGTGCACGCAGGAAACCGCAAATTCCCCACACCGGGGATTCTTATTTAATTTAACTTATAATAAATTTATCATGAGTGAGAGGACTGTGAATAGGTCCTTTTGCAAGTGCACTGCGTACAACGGTATGCAAGTCTTGTGGTAAAGGCGTCCAGTTGGCAAGAAAGTCTTTTTTCACTTGCTCGCCAGCAATGATTACGTGATATTTCATGGTCAGGTCAAGTGGTTTCCCGCCAATTTCAATTTCTTGAACACGGTATCCATCCGGATTGTTGATTCGGGCGATTACGTGCATGCCTAGCTGGCGAGTCACATATCCACCTTTTTGTGACAGGGGTGTCGTCATGACGTTAGTCAACCATTTTTCTACGGCCGCCCGCAATTCCAAACCGGTGATGTGCGCTTCAAATAGCTGTACTTGGAATGGGACCATATCCCACAAATCTTGTTCAGTGAGTACCCCTTTAGGCTTAGGTGGGCAAAAACGCCAAGCGCGTGAGACATAAAGGTCAGCACGATAAGTATTTTGCATACAAAGTAAGAGAAAATTGTCCATTGTTGATTCAAAAGTTAACATGCGGTGCAAATCGGTCGTCACTGTGCCAAGTGTTGGTGTGAGTGTAGCTTTGTGCTGTTCCAGTAAAGTGTCAAGCTGTTGTTGCACGGTGCTGTCTTCTGGAATGGATTCATCGATTACGTGCAAGCGATAGGAAAATTGTTTGTGCAGGCGTCCGCTTGGTGTGCGCTCAAGTTGTAGTTGCAGTTCGCCGATAAATGATCCACTAAATCCTGCAGAAATCAAGAGTGTATCCCCGTAAGGCTCATTCCCTCCTGTGACTACAGCCGGTTGCCATAAGCGGTCGTGCGTGTGACCGCTAAAAATGATGTCAATGCCAGGGTTACCTTGTGCGATCGCAATGTCCTGAGGGAGTCCCATATGTGAGATGAGACAAATTAGATCAGCTTGTGCGCGCACTTCTGGCAAGAGTGCAGGGAGCTCATCCGCAGCAATTCCGTCTGTGAATTCAAGATTGCCAGCAAAGGAGGCAGGCATAGAGTCGTCGACGATCGTCGCTGCCAACCCAAGGACGGCGATCTTTACTCCCGCCTTCTCAAAGATGCCATAAGGCGGAAAGATACGAGTGCGCGTCCCCTTTTTATAAACGTTTAACGCATAAAGGGGATAATTTAAGGCTCTTGCGAGTTCGAGAAAGCGTTCGGGTCCATAATAGTACTCCCAATGACCGCCGTTACTCGCGTCAATGCCGAGCGCATTTAAGAAAGGGAGAAGGGCAGCCCCTTGGTCGATTTGTGTAAAATAGCTACCGAAAAATGCATCGCCGCAGTCTGCAATAAACGTCCGGTCAGGGTCTTGTTGTTTGCGAGTTCTAAGAAAAGTTGCAATGCGTGCAATTCCACCGATATTTTGTTTGATCAAGGGAGTTCCCCTTTGCCAAAAAAGTTCTGCGTGAGGGAAAAGTTGTCCGTGCAAATCATTCAGTTGTAGAAAAGTTAGCGATACATGGGCAGATGTCACGCGCTAGCACACCTCTTTCAAACAGGTTGGTCAAAGTAAATGTACAGATTTTGAACTGTAGCATGTGTTGGAGAAAGGCTTTTCATTCCTTTGTATGGAGATGTTCTATGGCCTTGCTAACTTGCGTGTTACAATGTCATAGATTGGCGATCTCCTCTTTACACTAAGCATGAGTGAGGTTTGTAGCGGTGAATAAAAAAACAGAAAAGCAGAAAGTCCGATTACGAGATGTATGGAGAGTATATACAAAAATTGGGGTGTTGGGATTTGGCGGGGGCTTTGCAGTACTGTCTTTTATTCGTACGGAAACCGTTGAACGCCACCAATGGTTGACGGATGAACAATTTGACCACGTGATTGAATTTACTTCCTTTTCGCCGGGAGCTACGACGATCAATGTGATGACTGCGGTTGCGTATCGCATTCGCGGTTGGATGGGTGTAGTGGTCGGAATTACAGCTGTATTATGGCCTTCTTTTTTATTGATTTTGGGGTTGGCAACGGTGACTTCAATGATCCACTCTCCATGGGTGCAAGGGATATTGGCAGGGATTGAGGCGGCAGTAGTTGGTCTATTGGTGGTTGTCGTGCGCTCGCTCTATTTAGAGTTGCCACGCAAAAAATTTTATCTTGTCCTTGCCATCTTAGCGGGCCTGCTTACCTTTTTGGGGTTAAATCCAGCACTCGTTGTATTGTTTGCAGCATTGGCAGGAATTGTTGCGTATTTTAGTGAGAGGCACCTTAAGGGCGCAAAAGCAAAGCGCCCACGAGCCCCGAAGTGATGATAACTGCCCAATAGGGCCATTTCCATTTGAGAACGCCAAAAATTGTGATCACAGCAATTGCAGCTGCCAGTGGGCTGATGATGACGCTGCGTCCGAGTGACAGTGTTACAGCTGCGATTAAGCCCACAACACCAGCGAGCGTTGCGTGAAGAACGTCCTGCGAGCCAGGGATTTTGCGGACGTAGCGATAGATGTGAGTGAGTGCGATCACGACGAGGATAGATGGCAAAAAGACGGCAAAAGTAGCGATCACAGCGCCAATGAAACCCCCAGCACGGTCTCCGATAAAGGTTGCACTAATCGCTACAGGGCCGGGTGTAATTTGTCCCATCGCGATGGCTTCGGTAAACTCACTGGCCGTGAGCCAGTGGTTTCCTAGCGTGACGGTTTTCATCAAAGGAATCATGCCAAATCCGCCGCCAAATCCGAGTAATCCAACGATGAAAAAATTGATGAGCAACTCTAGCCAGATTTGTAGCATAGTTTAGCGACCGATGGTCTTTTATTGGCCCCCTCAGCATTTTAGTTATTTTCACTATAGCATATTTTTCCGTCTATTCTTCTGAGGATGAGCAATTTCATGGTGAGTTGATGAATCTTCGTAGATCGAGAAAAATCACAGAGTTTTTCGATATGATTAAAGTTTATCTGTCGAGGGCAAGTTTTCGATTTTCACGCATATAGATAAGAATCATCCACATACGTGCAGAAAAAGGAGTGGTTTATGGCGTGCGGCTTTCTCGTGATCAATTGGATTTATTAGAATACACTTGGCAAAGGCGAAGACAAAGGAATCGTCTCGTCTTACTGGTGAAAGATGCAACCACCGTATTTGCTTATTGGGAAATAGCAGATGTTCAACGAAACCTCTTATGCGAACATTTTTCTCGATCTTGGAGTGACTTCCCCTTGTTCCTCCGTCTTCACGATGTCACAGATCTCCTTTTTGATGGCTATCATGCGAACGAAACAAGATCCGAATCGGTTCATCCAGAATCTGATCATTGGTTCTTCTCCAATGTGTCACCCACTCGCCATTATCTTGCTGACATTTGCACACAAACTCCGGAAGGCGGCCTTTTTGCCATTTTACAGTCCAATGTGATTCAAACTCCTCCCTCTTTCGCTTTACTTATCGAGCATCCGTCCGTTTGTTTTGAACCATTGCGCCAAGAGTACGACTTTGCGCAAAGTAGCCAATCAAGCCGTTTCCATGAGCAGTCAAAGGTGCGCTTGACTGCACCCTTTGATCGTTTGTTTAACGGGTATACGTGGACTGATCAGTAGCTAGAGGATGGTTGGAGAGGGGAAAAAACGTGAATCAGGGGTATGTCTGTCTGGTTCTTCATGCACATTTGCCGTATGTGCGGCACAATGAGGATTCACATGGCATGGAGCAACGCTGGCTTTTTGAGGCATTGACGGAGTCGTATTTGCCGTTATTACGAGTATTTGATGGGCTGATCCGCGATGGGGTCGATTTTCGCGTGACCATGTCAGTGAGTCCGACCTTGCTCTCAATGTGGACGGATGAACTTTTACAAGAAAGATATGTACGACACATGGAGCAGCTCATTGCGTTTACGGAACAAGAGATCAACCGTACAAGAAAGGACGATTCGGCGTTTTATTCCCTTGCTTGCTATTATAGGGAAAAATTCTCGCTCCTTTTAAAAGATTACGAGTCATGCCAAGGGAATCTTGTAGAGCGATTGCGTGCTTTACAGGATCTGGGCATGATAGAGTTGATCACATCAGCTGCTACCCATGCCTATTTGCCTTTGGTACAGACAAGGGAAGCTAGGCGTGCACAACTCAGGACGGCGCTTGATTTGCACACTGCACACTTTGGCCAGCGGCCTAAAGGGATTTGGCTACCAGAATGCGGGTTTGTGCCCGGGCTTGATGAACTTTTGCGCGAGTGCGGAATTGAATTTTTCTTTACCGACACACAAGGAGTTGCTATGGCGCAGCCGCGTTCTGTTTTTGGAACGCTTTCTCCCGTATTAACCCCTTCTGGGGTTGCTGCTTTTGCGCGTGACGCGTCGTCTGCTCATCAGGTTTGGTCATCGACACATGGATATCCCGGTGATTTCTCCTATCGTGAATATTATCGCGATCTAGGGTTCGACTTGCCGCTTCATCAGCTTCAATCAGTGATTCATCCAGATGGGACTCGTGTCCATACAGGGGTGAAATATTATCGGATCACAGGGAGTGAACGCAAGGAACCGTATGACCCCTTACTAGCGAGAGAGAAGGCTGCCTTACATGCGGCACATTTCTTGCAGACAAAGCAACAACAACTTGCAGCAGCAAAACGGCAGATGGGACGTAGTCCGATCGTTGTATGCCCATATGATGCAGAACTATTTGGGCACTGGTGGTATGAGGGTCCCATTTGGATTGAGCAGCTCTTGCGTCAAATGTCAGCGTCACATGTAGCAGATCATGGACTTTCGATCCAAGCACTCACACCTTCTGAGTATTTGCGTCTTTATGCAGATTATCAAGTTTGTGATCTCCCGCTTTCTTCTTGGGGTCGGGGAGGAGTTTCTGATGTATGGCTTGGTGAGGATAATGCCTGGATCTATCCAGCATTACATGTGGCTGAACACCAGATGATAGAACTGGCAGATCGTTTTTTAGAACCTGTAGCTGCACAGGAGCAGGCATTAAATCAAGCTGCGCGAGAATTATTACTTGCGCAAAGCAGTGATTGGGCATTCATTATGGATAATAAGACTGTCGTCGATTATGCCGTGCGACGCGTCAAGAGACATGTGAACGCTTTCACTAAGTTATATCAGATGTTAATCGAGGGTGTACTTGATTCTGAATTTGTGCATGAAATCGCAATGCTAGATCCCCTTTTCCCCCATATAGACTATCGTATTTATCGCACACAGGGATGCCTGGTGGAACAACCTACCACGCCTCATTTGTCCAGAGTTCATTCTAAACGTTCGGTATGGATGTTGACGTGGGAATATCCCCCCCTTACGGTGGGCGGACTTGCTCGTCACGTATATGATCTCTCTCGCCATTTGGTCAGAGCCGGGTGGGAGGTGCACGTCGTGACGGCCCATCGAGAGGATTGTCCTTATGAAGAAATGATTGATGGGGTACACGTGCATCGTGTACGGCCGTTGCAACCAGATGGAGGACATTTTTATCACTGGGTGTTTGCCCTCAATCTGGCATTGATTGATGCCTGTCAAGCCATGATCGAACGTGGTCAGCGAGTGGATGTGCTCCACGCGCACGATTGGCTTGTGAGCGATGCAGCGCGCATGCTCAAACAACGTTTACAAGTACCTCTCATTGCTACGCTGCACGCGACAGAGTACGGGCGCAATCATGGCATTTATACTGATTTACAGCGCAAAATTAGTTCGATCGAAGGGCAATTGACCACTGCAGCCGATCGCGTGATTGTATGCAGCCAGTTTATGAAAAAAGAAGTTCAACAAGTCTTTGCTTTGCCCTCTGAAAAGATGACGGTTATCGCAAATGGTGTAGATGCACAAGAGCTTATGTCGAATGTAGGGGAACTGGAGGAAGCGGATCGGTTATTAGCTGCAGGGAAGCGAACGATCCTCTATGTGGGACGTTTAGTGCGTGAGAAAGGAGTGCATCTGTTAATTGCGGCCGCTTCGCGCATCTTCACAAAAGGGAGCGATGTACAGATCGTCATCTTGGGTCAGGGACCGGCAAGTGAGGAGTTGCAGGCGCAGGTGCGAGCGAATGGATTATCTGCACAGGTGCATTTTTTGGGCTTTGTCTCAGATGCAAGGCGCAATGCATGGCTATCTGTTGCGCAAATTGCGGTGTTTCCAAGCCTCTATGAACCTTTTGGGATTGTTGCGTTAGAGGCGATGCGCTTTAAAACACCAGTTGTTGCTGCTGACGTGGGAGGGCTTTGTGAAGTAGTGCGTCATGAAGAGACCGGACTAACTTTTTATGCGGGCAATCCAGATTCTTTAGCTGATCAAATCATGCGCTTACTCGATGACCCAGAACTTTCTAGACGTTTGAGTGAACGGGCATACGAGGTCTGCTTGCAATCGTATGATTGGCAGGCACTCGCTAGACGTACCGTAGCCGTGTATGAACAAAGTATGGATGCTATCACTCAGAAGGAGGCGACTGTAGGATGAAAGCAGTGATTATGGCAGGAGGATTTGGAACCCGCTTACAGCCTTTGACGCGCAGTCTGCCAAAGCCGATGCTTCCTTTGCTTGATCGCCCAACTCTGGCTTATATCGTCGACTGGCTCGTGTCGCATCAGATTACAGATTTAATGGTTACAACCTGTTATTTGTCAGACGCCATTCAAAGTTATTTTCAAACAGGGGAACGATTTGGCGCGCGCATGCACTATTCTTATGAATCCGTACCGCTTGGGACGGCTGGTGGCATTAAAGCGGTGCATGAATTTCTAACTGACACGTTTGTGGTAATGAGTGGGGATGGGATGACTGATTTCGATCTTACGCAAGCTCTTGCATATCATCGTCAAAAAGGCGCTTTAGCTACTGTCTTGCTCACTTCTATGGCATGTCCGCTCGGATATGGGATCGTTCAACTCGATCCCCAGGGGTACATCGAGCGATTTATTGAGAAACCGCAAACTTGGCAACAAGGAGAGCGCTATTTAGTGAACACAGGGATTTATATTTTTGAGCCAGAAGTGTTACGTTATATCCCAGAGGGATTCCCTTGTGATTTTGGGCGTGATTTATTCCCTCGGTTTGTTGAAGAAGGGTTCCCTCTATATGGGTATGAAGCGCAAGGATACTGGTCTGATATTGGAACCTTGCACCAATATTATCAAACCCAATTAGACATGTTAAACGGGCGGGTTCGTGTGAAGTTGCCTAGTGAAGTCAAGGTTTTGACAAGGAATGCAGAACGTCCACTTTCGAGCGCGCAACGTATGGGATGATCTAACATAGATGTTTTATCACATTCCCTGAAAGTCTGCTAGCAGCATTGCAGCAAACTTTCAGGGAATTTTTGTAATTTAGAACTGGTTCAGATGTTTGAATGTCCTTATCAGGGAAGGAGTTAAGAAGTCATAAATTCAGGCTTTCTGTTTGATGAGTCTTTGCGTACATTGAAAAGGAAAGAGACTTCTTTGCACCTGCAGCAAAGGGGGAAATGAGCAATGGAGGAAGCGATTCGCGTTCTTTTGACACTCGAACAACCAAGTGGACTTTATGTTGCGAGTGTGACTCCTGATTATCAATATGTGTGGATTCGAGATACATGCTATGTGTCTCTTTTGTACTTGGAACAAAGTGAGGGACGCTATGAGCGCATTTATCATGCGTTACTTGACCTTTTTAAAAAGTATCGATGGAAAATTGCGTTTCATGCACAAAGGCGCCCGAGGGCAGCATATGAATACATTCATCCGCGCTATGACCCAGATCGGTTAGAAGAGTTGCAAGAACCTTGGGGCAATGCACAAAATGACGCGATCGGGCTCTTTTTATATGGCATAGGGGAAGGATTGCGGCAAGGAAAGTGGATCCTGCGAGATGAGAGTGATCGAGAACTGGTACAACTCCTTGTGCAATACCTTGCCAATCTCGAATTTTGGCATGATGCGGATAATGGCATGTGGGAAGAGCAGGCGGAGATTCATGCAAGTAGTATCGGTGCGTGTGTAGCGGGGTTGCTTGCTGTTGCCCCTTATGTAACAGTTGACACGTCTGTTTTACGCCGTGGCATGCATGCGCTCATAGAGCTATTGCCACGTGAAAGCGCTACAAAAGAGTGTGATCTCGCGCAATTAAGCCTCGTTTACCCGTATCAATTATTGCCTAGAGATTTGGCGCGCAGAGTAGTTAGGCAGATCGAGCAACAATTATTGCGTGAAAAAGGTGTAATTCGCTATGTGGGAGATCAATATTTCCATGAGAATGGTAAGGAAGCACAATGGAGTTTGGGATTGCTGTGGCTTGGATTGTGCTACTTGACGTTTGACGACGTAGTAAAAGCTGTTTCGTACCTTCAGTGGACGGAACAGGTCATGCCTACCCCTGGCGTGTTGCCTGAATTGTACGGCGGACGCTCTGGGATGCCTAACAGCCATACGCCGCTCGCGTGGGCACAAGCTTTCTATGCGCTGTTGTCATCTAAAGTAATGGGGGGGAGCGCGCAAAAGGAAGTGGCGGTTGGCCTTGCTCCTCCTATGCACAGTTGAGTTGCTTGTCGTGAAGTGTGCAAGTAACCATGAGGTGATCTCTCCAAAATCATCCTTCTTTTGCATCCGGGCGCAGGACTCGGTCTCTACGTTAGACACAGTCTGTGCCCGGTTTGCTTCGATAAACGGTTATTTATTTCGCATACGTTTTATACTGTTCGCGCAATTCTCTCTTTACTATTTTCCCGCTGGGATTACGTGGGAGTTGGTCAACTGTGATCACGTGCTTCGGAACTTTAAACTTTGCCAGCCGTTCTAGGCAATGTGTGAGTAAAGCGGCTTGATCTAACGATTGTCCTTGTTTCATCACGATTACTGCCGTGACAGCTTCAATCCAATAATCATCAGGAATTCCGATCACGGCTACTTCAAGAACGCCCGGAAATTGATAAATGGTTTCTTCTACTTCGCGACTTGAAACATTGACGCCGCCTGACTTAATCATGTCCTTTTTGCGATCGACGATTGTGAGATACCCGTCTTCGTCGAGATATCCTAAATCTCCGCTGTGAAACCAACCGTCTTGAAATGCTTCTGCTGTGCGCGATGGATCGTTCAAGTAACCGAGCATGGCGTGAGGTGTGCGATGGACAATCTCGCCAACAGTCAGGGGAGGTACGTCATGGCCAAACTCATCGACAATCTTCGTTTCGACATTGAGTGCAGGTCGGCCTGCTGAACCGAGTTTACGTAACTGGTCCTCTGGTTTTAGGACGGTTGCGAGTGGGGCAACTTCTGTTTGGCCGTAAAAATTATAGAACTGGGTGTTTGGTAAGCGTTGAGCTAGTTCTTTTAATATTTCCATCGGCATAATGGCAGCTCCATAGTACCCCTTTGCGATGGATTGCAAGCTTACGTCAAACAACTCTTGGCGAAGTAAGGCAATCCAGACGGTGGGGGGACAAAATAAATGTGTGGCTTGCTCTGCTTTGGCAGCTTGTAAGATTAGTTCCGGAGTAGCATGCTGTAAGATCACTCCTGTAGCGCCCAAATACACGCCAGGGCCAAGGAAACAATTGAGTTGCGCACTGTGGTAAAACGGGAGTGCATGGATGATGACATCTTGCGTAACCATGGCACCATCTACAATACAACTGACATATTGCGAAATAAGGTTTTGGTGTGTGAGCATAACTCCCTTAGGTCGCGACTCTGTACCACTTGTATAAAGAATCTGCGCGACATCGTCATCCCTTACGTCTGTCTCGAGCTGATCGCCGCTGCATGTGTGGCACAAACTTGCAAGCGTTTTCCAAGATGGCGATATATTTTCGGTTGTATCAATCGAATAGCGCGCGGCAATTTGTAAGTTGTCTGCAGTTGCGATTGCAGCATCGAGTGCAGGGATCAAATCTTTTGCTGCAATTGCGTATGAGACATGAGCGTGTTGTAGAATATAAGCCATTTCGTGAGCAGTCAACATGTAATTGATCGGGACAAGGATTGCGCCGAGTTTGGCAAGTGCATATTTAGCAATCACAAAATCTAAGTTATTTTTTGAGAGCAGGGCAACTGTTGTTGTGCGTTTTATTCCGTCCGCAGCAAATAAGCGTGCTGTTTGATTGGTCAGAGTCTCGAGTTCGCGATACGTGACGCGGGTTGCCCCATAAATGAGGGCGATTTTATCAGGATAACGCTTGGCCGTGCGCGTCAACAGATCACCAAGTGTATGGCGGCGGGCACGCAGACCCTCTTTGTTAGAACTAGTAGAAAAGTCTGAGAACGTCATGGATTTAGCCCTCCCATTTTAATGATTTTCTTAAAAATAGCCAAATTTGCTTTTTTAATAAAGATAATTCGCCATTGTGCACGATTTTTCCTTTATGTTTGAGTCTCCCTACTCACTTTATAGCTAAAGAGGTTTCAAGCTTTTTTTCTAGAAAACCATTTCTCGATTTTCATCGTTATCTAGAGTGAGAAGGTTCACTCCTACTAAAACCAAAAAATATAGAGGGGGTTTTTTACATGAAAACGATTAAAAATAGAGCATTTCCGATCGCTTTAGCTTCTGCCGCTGTTACGGCATTAAGTGTGGCTCCGGCTTTTGCGAGCGTGGTTCCTGATTTTACAAAACTTGGATTTCCTCATGTCGTCGCGTCGACGACTGTTCAGATGGGCCAAGCTGCCACTTTGCAGTATGGTGGATTAACGGTGAAAATTCCACAAGGCGCTTTTGCACACACGGTAAAATTCGAATTGCTTGAAGGCCCGCTTTCGAATTTTATGAGTAATGCTCCGAGTGGGCAAACACCGTTGGTGGATTTTGCGTTTAAAGTAGTGAATGAACAAACACATCAATTAGTAGGGAAATTTAATAAACCCGTGGTGATTGCATATACAGATCAAACGGTGAATGCGAAGAGCGAGTATTGGGATATCACGCCGACGGGCAAATATATGGCTAATCCGTTTGCACCTGTAATTTCAGGAGATACTCTAAAACACGGAAATGCGGCGGCTGGTGTAGGTTGGGTCATTACCTCTCCTGTGACTCCGATAACCAATACGACACAACCCGTGACTGGTGTTCCACTCGCAGATTGGTTGGCAGTTGGCGCAGTGTTAATAGCTGGCGGGGGGCTATTGATTGCGTTTAAACGCAAAGCGTCCTAAGCTGGCGGAGGATTTGGCGATGAAGCGGGTGACTACATGGTTTGGTGTGCTGCTCATGTTTATGGGAGTCGCGATGGTCATCTCTGTTCCGCTGTTTTTTTGGCAGTCAAAAGTGGGAGCCCGGGCTTTACTGCGCGCGGCTCCCGCGCCGATTCACATCGTTTTATCACAAGCGCAAGGAGTGCTCTATCCGGCGCCCGCCAAAGCGATGGCGGCACAAACGGCGGGAACACCTGTGGGATCGCTTTGGATTGCGGCGATTGGTTTGCGAGCACCCATTGTGGAGGGAACGAGCGATTGGCAACTGCGAGACGCTGTGGGACATTTGATTGGAACGCCTTTTCCTGGAGAAATGGGTGTGAGTATTTTAGCAGGACACAATGTAACCTTTTTTCATGAAATTGGAAGATTGCGTTCGGGGGATTTCATTCAAGTCGACACGAAGCAAGGTGAATTTACTTTCCAAGTCATGGAGCATCGCCTTTTGCATGTAGGTGAGACGCTTTCTACTACGCATTTTCCTGCCTTGGCATTGGAAACCTGCTATCCATTTAATGATTGGAATTTGACCCCGTATCGCTATATAGTAGAAGCAGCGCTTATAAAAAGCGCTCTGTCGCGAGCCTCTTAGAATTGATCAATGTGCGGATAGAGGCCTATGTAAATGGCAGATGAGGAACAGGAGAGGCCCATGTGGTGTCTGATGAGGAACTCTTTGCGCTGGTTAAAGAAGGACATGGGGAGGCGTTAGCCCAACTCTACGATCGCTATGTCTATCGGGTATATGCCATTGCGCGTAAAGTTGTAGCGGATTCTCATGCGGCTGAAGAAATCGTTCAAGATGTCTTCACTAGAATTTGGACTACGGCTGCGTTTGATTCTAAACGCGGCCAATTTGAGCATTGGCTCTATGTCGTGACAAGGCATATTGCTCTTGACTATGTGCGCAAGCAGGGTCGACAAGTTGATGTCCCTGATTCTGAACGAGTGTATGCGGATTGCCATATCCCGGCGACGAGTTCAGATGGGATGCTTGAATGGACATTGCGTGAAGATTTACAGCGATCGTTAGGTGGACTGCGAGCAGAGGAGCGAATTGTCCTACAACTCGCATACATGGAGGGGCATACACTAACAGAAATTGCTCAGGCTCTAGGCATTCCTCTTGGAACGGTAAAAACACGATTGCATCAGGGACTGCGCAAGATGCGCAAGTCCATGGACGCTTGGTCATGGGAGGTGGAAGGATGAAGGGAGATGAAAAAGCTTTTTGTGATCTTCTGATGCCCTTTGTGTTGGGTGAGCTAAGTGACCATGACTTCCAAGCGTTCTTGCGTCATGTACAAACTTGCGCACATTGTAGAGAGGAGTTAGATGCGATTTGGCCTGTTCATTTGGAACTCATGACAATGGAGGAGACTCGGGTGGCTAATGATCTGCAGGGGGATTTAAAGCGTAGAACGTTAGAAAAAGCATTTTCTACACGTGCTCCAAGAGTTGGAGATGACGCTTCTCGTGTGTCGTCAGTTCATGCTTCTCAGCCACAACCCATGTCTAAAGAGCACGCCACGAGCCGATTTTCTAGAAGGCGAGGGTGGACTTTGTTACCTTATGCGCTCAGTGTAGCGATGTTATTTGCAGGCATCTGGATCGGCGCAGGAATCAAAGCGTCTCCAGGGAGTTTCCCATCATCGCAAGACACGACGGTTCCGAGTACATGGGTAAGAAATACATCCCTTGTATCGACTGCGTATGCGCCGACCGCTTACGGACAGGTGACGATTGTGAAAAGTGGGCGCATGCAAGAATGGATCGTTCAAGTGTTTGATCTTACTCCTATCAAAGGCCACGGTTGCTATACCGTATGGTTGTTAGAAGACGGTTCGCGCACTTTAGGTGGTAAGTTTACAGTAAATCGTTTGGGAGAAGGGGCAGTGACGATTCGTCTCCCACTTACCGTGACCTATTCCGGAGTAGGAATCACACTGGAGCCACACGTAAATGATCAGACCCCACAAGGGCCCAAAGTTTTAGGCGCTTCTTTGCTCAATGTCTAGTGTGTAAAGTCCTATGGGCCTGTCGCTTTGTTGCTCATTTGCGGTGGTCACTTTGTAATTTAGTAAAGGAAAATTGTAGATCATCATGGGTTGTATCGTAATGTACATCTAAATGATAGCCTTCTAAGTACCAGATATCACTCTGTTCAATGAAGAAGGGGACTCCTTGCTCCGTCCACGTAAGTGCAGGGTCTACAGGTTTTGCCACAGTAAGAGCTAAACGAAAACCGGGATGGATGGTTGAGTCGCCATAGCGAACAAAAAAACGAATGGCTTCGTCTGGAGAACGATGCAATTCGCGAGTGACCCATTCAACAGCATCCTGCGACAAAGTGATTTTCATGATGTGTTGCCCTCTTTCATCTCATCTGTGATCTTTCTAACACTTCCTAGTGTACATCTTTCCTAGCCTATGTGCATGGGAATGTCTACAAAATTCCCGCTTCGCATACTTAATTGAATTTGCAACAGTTGTGCATTTTCGTGGTATGCTGAGGAAAAAGGGGGATTTGGCGATGGCACAAGTGACTTCTTTACAATTTCATGAACAAGTTCTACGAAATCTCCTGCAAATTGGCGATGATCGGATGATTCAGTTATCGTTTGACAAAGGGAAAGGGATTGAAAACCATCGCACAAATCACCATGCAGTTTTGATCGTGCTTGCTGGGAAGTTGCAGTTTTTTCTCGATCAGCAAAACTTTGAAATCAGCGCTTTTGAAATGATTGAAATCGAGCCATTGAGACTGCATTCGTTTGTTGCGATTGAGCCAACTGTTGTACTTTTGTGTTTATTTACAGGTTCTGCAAGTGATGACGCAGTTGCCAAAATGAAAGATCGCCAGACAGCGACACGCGCAGCTGACGATCTCATATTCAACTCGTAGATCGTGAATTTGCGACGATGCGTTCGATTGAATCGTAAAAAGGGAGTTCTGGTCGACGAGCCCCACCGCGATGAGGAAATTTTGCTCGCATCGTTTTGTTTGCATCCTTTAAAAGAGAGACATTTTTGATGTACCAAGCCTCAAATTTTTTACGGGGAGTTGAGAGAATCGTACAAGGTGTGATCGTTTCGGCGGTTCCAGGGTAAACAGAGAGATCAAATGCACCCGTCTGCGGGAAGATTTGACCACTCCGAACGATTTGGTGAATGGTTTCGCGTCCATCGGAGGATACATGAAAAACTCTTACGGTTCCGGTATGAAGAAAATAAACCGTGTCTCGTGTTTGGCCCTCGATAAAAATATATTGCTTGCGGTCGTAATCGATTTCCCTTGTAAAAACACCTAATTCTTGCAGTACTTGATCGTCCAGTTCACGAAATAGATGTATATTGCGCAAATTTTCTTCCATGCGAAACATTTCTGGGGTACAGGTTAATGTTTCAGACGGTCTCATCAAGCTCAACCCTTTCGTACTGCAAGATCCCTATTTCATTATTAAATCGTATAGAAATTATGTATAACAGTGTGGAATGAGTTATTTTTTTTGGTTGCTTTGAACCCTCTCTTATCATCCCCACGGACTACTCCATTTAGACTATACTCATTTAGACACGGTTGATTGTCCTTTTGTGTTCGACTTGCCGTATACTGTAATGAAACAGTATGTAATTATGGGAGGGAAAAGATTTGCCGGAAGTGAAGCAACGCATTTTTGGGTCGTGGGAATCACCGATTACCTCAGATCTCATTGTTTCTGGAGCGAGTGAATTACAAGAAATCACGCTGGATGAAAATCATGTGTATTGGTTAGAGGGGCGTCCGACTGAAGGGGGCCGAAACGTCCTTGTGAAGCGTACAGAGACGGGAGAAGTGATTGATCTGACACCGCAGCCGTTTAATGTTCGAACCCGCGTGCATGAGTACGGGGGTGGTGCATATACGGTGAAAAATGGGGTTGTTTATTTTTCGAATTTTTCTGATGGACGTGTTTATCGCTTGACAGAGCAAGGAATTGAACCTATCACTCCAGATGGGGCATACCGCTATGCAGACTTTACAGTTGACACGGTTCATCAACAGCTGATTTGTGTGCGAGAGGACCATACGGGTTCAGGAGAGGCGGTTAATGCGCTCGTTGCAATTGCACTGGATGGATCTAACACGGTACGCGTTTTAGTGGAAGGAAGTGATTTCTATTCGTCTGCACGGATTAGCCCTGACGGTTTGAAAATGGCTTGGTTGGCGTGGAATCATCCGAATATGCCATGGGATGGTACAGAGCTATTTGAAGCAGAATTTAATTTAGACGGTACTCTTTCGCAAGCGATTCGTGTGGCGGGTGGTAAGGAGGAGTCTGTTTTTCAACCAGAATGGTCTCCTTTAGGTGATCTGTACTATGTGTCAGATCGTACGAATTGGTGGAATCTTTATCGCTATGCACAGGGGCGCACTGAGATCGTTGTTCAAAAAGCAGTTGAGTTTGGAATGCCGCAGTGGGTATTTGGTATGTCGACCTATGGGTTTCTTGATGAGTTTACAATCTTTTGTACATACAATGATCATGGACAGTGGTCGCTCGCTATGATTCATTTGTCAACTGGGGAGTTGCAGACGCTCGATTCTCATTTTACTGCGGTCAGATATGTGCGGGCGGCACAGGGGAGCGCGTGTTTTATTGGTGGATCCCCTACGATGCCGACGGCAATTGTACGCTACGTGCGATCTCACAATGAATTTACACTGCTGCGGGAATCGACGCAATTGATGATTGACCCGGAATTCCTTTCAATTCCCGAAGTTGTGGAGTTTCCTACGTCCTTTGATCGTACGGCTTATGGCTTCTTTTATGCACCGGCGAGTGCTGAATTTGATGGGCCGCCAACAGATCGTCCTCCACTTATCGTGATGTGTCATGGCGGTCCGACGTCAGCTGCTTCGACCACCTTTCATTTACATATTCAATATTGGACGAGTCGAGGCTTCGCTGTGCTGGACGTGAACTATGGAGGGAGTACAGGGTATGGACGCGAGTATCGTCAGCGATTGAATGGCAATTGGGGTATTGTGGACGTAGATGATTGTACAAATGGCGCTTTGTATTTGGTCCAACGAGGTGATGTACGCAGTGACCAATTGGCCATTCGCGGTGGAAGTGCTGGTGGGTACACTACGTTATCTGCTTTGACGTTTCGCGATGTATTCTCTGCAGGAGCTAGTTACTATGGAGTTAGTGACATTGAATTGCTGGCAAAAGAGACCCATAAATTTGAATCGAGGTATATGGACAGCATGGTTGGGCCCTATCCCGAATTGCGCGACGTTTATGTGGCTCGGTCTCCACTATATGCGCTTGACCAACTTCATGCTCCTGTCATCTTTTTTCAAGGATTAGACGATAAAATTGTACTTCCCAATCAGGCTGAACTTATGGTGGAGGGACTGCGTAAAAAGGGTGTGCCCGTAGCGTATGTTGCGTTTGAAGGAGAAGGGCATGGTTTTCGCAAAGCAGATCACATCAAGAAAACGTTAGATGCAGAGCTGTACTTTTACTCCAAAGTGTTTGGTTTCTCAGTTCCTTTTGATGCTGAGCCTGTGGAGATTGAAAATTTATAAGAGATTCGTAAAGCAAGAGGTGAGCAAACAGATGAGCAAACGCAAAACTGTGATTGCTGTTCTTGTTGTGGGTGCAGCTCTCGCATTGGTTGGATTTATGGCGGCAAAGCCAAAGCTTCAGAGTTTACCGCAACAAGGTTACTTAGCGCCAGATTTTACGTTGACGGATATGCAAGGAAAGACGGTGACACTGTCACAACTGAAAGGGCATCCAGTCTATATTAATTTCTTTGCTTCTTGGTGCCCGCCTTGTAAGTTGGAGACACCTGATCTTGAAACCATGTATAAAAAATACGGGAACCGCATCGATTTTCTAGCGGTCAATATGACACCAAGCGATAGCCTTGCAGGCGTTAAGAGCTATATCCAAACTTTTGGTGTAACATACCCAGTATTTTTGGATTCGTCAGGAACTGTTGAGTCTACCTACAATGTAATGGATATTCCGACTAGTTTCTTTATTAACCCACAAGGAGTGATTATTGCCCGCATTACGGGGATGATGACGCCGTCTTTTATGCAGTCAGAGTTTTCCAAGTTGTCTACTCTGCACTAAGTAGGTAATCGCGTATGCTGTGTATCTTTTGTACGCGGCATACGCCTTTAGGAGGATATAAAGAGATGAGTTCAACGCCGACAATTTGGATTGCGTTTCTCGCGGGGCTAGCTTCTTTTGTTTCGCCGTGTACATTGCCATTATATCCGTCGTATATATCGTATATTTCTGGAGTTTCCTACGATCGTAGGCAATCGCAATTGGTGACTTCTGCGGTGCGTAGAAAGGCGCTAGCACATGCTGTCTTTTTTGTGCTCGGTTTTTCTGTCATTTTTATCGCGCTTGGCGCATCAGCAAATTTAATAGGTTTTTTGTTTGCACAATACCGCTCTTTGTTAAGTGAGATTGGCGGGGTTATTGTAATCTTCATGGGGCTCATTTTACTTAAGGTTGTCAAATTTGACATGTTGATGCGCGAGGCGAAATGGCATGCGAAAGTTAAACCAGCGGGCTATCTCGGTGCTTTTGTGATCGGGGTTAGTTTTTCAGCTGGTTGGACTCCATGCATAGGCCCCATCCTTGCTTCTGTTATTGCAATTGCTGCGACGAGTCAAGTCAATGGAGCGATGTTGATGACTGCTTATGCACTTGGATTTGCCATTCCCTTTCTTATCCTTGCTTATACGCTTGGTTCCGTTCGGTTTTTGCAGCGTTACAGTGAGCCGATCAGTCGGATTGGCGGGGCAGTACTGGTGCTGATGGGCGTATTGTTACTGACACATCGGCTCGAGGTACTCACCTCTTGGATGACAAGAATGTTTGGGGCAGGTGCAACGTTTTAGGTCGGGACTGGTTCTCTTTGATTTTACTGGCAATGCCCATGGCCTTGGTGTGAGGCGTCGTCTGCACATAATACGGAATCTGGGTGAGGATGACCAGCGTCCTCCATTTGAATCGTACTGTGTCCGATTCCTAAATGAATCAGTTCATGTTCAATATTGCGCAAGATTGCCTGACTATCGCGGATCGAGAGTGTACCATCGAGTACAACATGGCAAGATAACGCATTTTTCCCACTCGTGATAGACCAGATATGGAGATCGTGCACATCGTAGACACCCTGGATTTGGCGGATCGCTGTCGCCACAGTAGATAGCGAGATGCCCTTGGGCGCACCTTCCATTAAAATATTGATTGCTTGCTTTACGATGTGCCAAGCCCCCAATGCGATCAACAGTGAGATAAGGACGCTCAAGATGGGATCTACGAGATACCATTTGGTATAAAGGATGAGTACTGCGCCAAGGATAACTCCTGCGGAAGCTGCGGCATCACCTAACATATGCAAAACGGCGCTGCGTACATTTAAGTTCTCTTCGCCGCGCAGTCCCAGCCCGAGATATAGGTTGATCGAAAGTCCGATACCTGCACTTACAATCATCCAAAGTGAATGAACAGGCTCAGGTTGTAAGAGGCGATGATAGGCTTCTATAATGATCACAATGGCAATGAAAATGAGCGCAATCCCATTGATTAAAGCTGCCAGAATGCCTGTTCGATGGTAGCCATACGTCAGATTTTCTGTAGGAGGCTTATTTGATTGATTGATTGCATACCAAGAAAGGCCAATCGCAGCCAGATCGGTTAAAACATGTCCAGCATCAGAGAGCAGTGCGAGGCTATGTGAGATGAGTCCTCCAGAAAATTCAACAACTAAAATCACTAACGTGAAAATAAAAGCCTGCTTCATCTTTCCTACGGGTGCATGTGTGTGAAAGACTCCGCTGTGGTCGTGCCCGTCCATCGCGTGTACATGTTCAACGGTCATTTTTCTAACCTCCACTTCCTTGCGGTGATCTGCATTTGACACTCAGTCTATTGTAATATATCCCACAAACTTCCTCTTTGCACCGGCTTGCCATGTGCGGGGCAAATCCATTGAAAAGGTCGTTTTCCGATTTCTTTAAGCGATTTTTGTAAAGCTAAGCGATCCCAGGTGAGAAACGCTGGTGCAGGTCGCAATTTTCCATTGCGTGTGGTCACTAAATCCCCAGCAAGCAAAATATCCCCATACCGTATGCTAACATGTCCAGGAGTGTGGCCGGGGGTTGGAATAATTTCCAATCCAGCAATCTGATTCCATGCCTCATACGTTTGATCAATCACTGGCTGTTCAACTTTCATCAGCGCCCGAATTACACGTCGGATTCCACGATCTTTCTGTAGATTATAAATCACCGGCAATTCTTCGCGTGGCGCCCAAAGTGTGGCGCCAGATTGTTCTTGTAATTGCTTTGCATTTCCAATGTGATCGACATCACTATGTGTGAGTAAGATATGAGCGAGGTCTGTAGGCTGTAATCCAATACGTGCTAACCCTTGTATGACATTTGCGATTCTTCCTGGCATAAACGTGTCGATCAGCACAGGTTCTTGTCCTGTAATCAAATAACAATAACTTCCTTTTGTCTCTTCCAGTAAGTGAACATTCGGCGCTATTTCCATCGTCTCACTCCTAGGGTTTCTAGTAGATCGCGCAATTCATTCTAGTTTAACATAGTGAATACAAAGTGATTGAGAGAATTCAAGTGAGTATGTTACCATGAACAGTAGAAAGGTTAATATTTCCTTTCTGTCGATGGTAAGTTTTATTTCTTTATAGTATGGCGAAACAGAGCGATTTCCTATTGCTGTAGTAAAGCAAAGACTCGTAGCGGCGCCAGAACGTGCAAGAGAGATGTCCCAGATGGGCATGATTGATTTGTGGCTAGCTTTTCGTAATCTAGAGTGGTGAAAGGACGGCGTTTTTAAAAATTATGGACGGGAATCAATATACACAAAAATCGCGCGAGGCGCTCGTTTTCTCCGAACAACTTGCTGCAGAGCGCCATCATCAAGAAGTTACGGCAAAACATTTGCTTTATGCATTGGTACATCAAGAAGGTGGACTCATTCCTCGTCTGCTTGAACAGATCGGGATCGACGCTGCTGTAGAAAATAAAGTGGAGCAATTATTGCGTCAGATTCCTGCAGTCACAGGTTATGATAGTGCGTTGCACATGGGAACAGGGCTTGCGCGGACACTCGCACGCGCAGCGCGAGAAGCCCAAGACATGAAAGATGAGTACATTAGTGTCGAGCATTTACTGCTTGCGATTATCGTGGATAGTGAACGCGAAACGGTGGCTGCTTGTGCGGAGGTAGGGTTAACGCGCGATGCGGTTTTACTAGCACTACGCGCTATTCGAGGCAATCAAAAGGTAACGGGAGATAATCCTGAGGGGACCTATGAGGCATTAGCACGGTATGGTCGCGATCTTACACAAGAGGCGAAAGATGGAAAACTTGACCCAGTGATTGGTCGAGACGATGAGATTCGGCGGACGATTGAGATCTTGTCCCGGCGGACGAAGAACAATCCTGTCTTGATTGGTGAGCCAGGGGTTGGAAAAACAGCGATCGTTGAAGGATTAGCTCGTCGAATTGTGGCGGGGGATGTGCCAGAAGGGCTCAAAAATAAGCGCCTCATTAGTCTAGACATGGGGTCGCTTGTTGCCGGCGCTAAGTATCGGGGCGAGTTTGAAGAACGCCTTAAAGCCGTGCTAAAAGAAGTACGAGAATCGGCGGGGACCGTGATTCTTTTTATTGATGAATTGCATACTGTCGTTGGTGCGGGAGCAGCAGAAGGGGCAATGGATGCTGGCAATCTGTTAAAACCGATGCTCGCGCGCGGAGAGTTACGTACGATTGGCGCCACTACGCTGGATGAATATCGCAAACATGTCGAGAAAGATGCAGCGTTAGAACGTCGTTTTCAGCCTGTTATTGTAAACCCTCCTTCGGTAGAAGACACGATTTCGATTTTGCGCGGATTAAAGGAGCGTTATGAAGTCTTTCATGGGGTGCGCATTAAGGATAGTGCGATTATTGCCGCAGCGACGTTATCTGATCGCTATATTAGTGATCGCTTTTTACCTGATAAAGCGATTGACCTAATGGATGAAGCGGCTGCGCGCTTGCGCACGGAGATCGATAGCATGCCCACGGAATTAGATGAAATGATGCGGCGCATGATGCAACTGGAGATCGAGGAAGCTGCGCTGAGTAAAGAGCAGGACGAAGCGGTAAAGGAACGTCTTGGGAAAATCCGTTCACAACTCGCTGACTTGCGCCAAGAATCAGATGCGCTAAAGGCACAGTGGGAACTTGAAAAGCAGTATATTGCACGCGTGCGAGAGATCAAAAAGGCGATTGAACAGACGCGTTACGACATGGAACGAGCAGAACGGGAGTATGACCTCAACCGTTTAGCTGAATTGCGTTATGGACGTTTAGGGGAACTGGAACGTAAACTCAAGGAAGAAGAAGCAGAGCTTGCGAGCAAACAAAGTCATGGGATGTTATTAAAAGAAGAAGTAGACCAAGAGGATATTGCACAGGTAATCAGTCGCTGGACGGGAATTCCACTTCGTCGTCTGATGCAAGGCGAGCGTGAAAAACTGTTGCATTTAGATGAGGCGTTACATCGTCGTGTGATTGGGCAGGATCAGGCGGTGCAAGTCGTTGCAGATGCAGTTTTGCGCGCGCGAGCTGGGATTAAGGATCCGCATCGCCCAATTGGGAGTTTTATCTTCCTTGGCCCAACTGGGGTCGGAAAGACTGAGTTGTCGCGGGCCTTGTCGGAAAGTTTATTTGACGATGAACGCATGATGATTCGGATTGACATGTCTGAATTCATGGAGAAACATGCGATTGCGCGCTTGATCGGAGCACCACCAGGATACGTCGGCTATGAAGAAGGGGGACAATTGACTGAGGCTGTTCGACGCAAACCCTATTCTGTCGTTTTATTGGACGAGATAGAAAAAGCTCATCCAGATATTTTTAATTTGTTGCTACAAGTGCTTGATGATGGACGTTTAACGGATGGACAGGGACGTACTGTTAATTTCCAAAATACGGTCATTATTATGACGTCCAACCTTGGCAGTGAAGAAATTTTGCGCAGAACAGAACAAGGTGAACCATTCTCAGTGATTGAAATGCAGGTTAGACAAATTCTGCAACGGCATTTTCGTCCGGAATTTTTAAACCGTGTCGATGAGATCATTGTTTTCCATGCACTTAGTCCACAAAACATGAGTTTGATTGCACAACAAATGTTGGAGCGTCTCGATAAACGGATACAAAAAAATATTGGACTAAGAGTACAGTGGACAGAAGCTGCTCTTGCTTATTTAGGGAAAAAGGGTTATGACCCAGTATTTGGTGCACGGCCTCTAAAACGGATCATATCACAGGAAATTGAGACTCCTTTAAGCCGTTTACTTGTCGCGGAACCTGTCTCGCATGGAGTAATTCATGTGGACGCGAACGAGAACGGCTTACATCTAGAAATTCGTCATTAATACAAAGGGAAATCTGTGCCTCCTGTAACCTCTTTCTGAGTCTTTGCGTCGGGAAGATAGAAAGATAAGGAGGCGTTTTTTTATGCAGAAAAAGTTTTATCCATGTGATGGTGGATGCAAATACGGGGAAAGTCGTAAATGATAATCGTTAAAGCGAAGATCTGCCAAAATTTGTTTCCTGAATTCCTGTTTCTGAAAAACAGTCGGGAGACCTCTCCAAACAATGGGCGAAAACACTGTATCCTGCGCAATATCCGCTTGTTCGATTGGAGCCGTTACTGATACAAGAAGGCGCTATATTGTGGTCCATGGAAATGGACATGAGAACCCACGGCGCAAATTCTTACGCATGCGCAGCTTCAGCGTCCGGATCCGCGAATCCCGGAGGAGCGATGATGAATCGTTGAGACAAAATGGGATGTCTTAGTGTGAACACTTCTTGTATCTGTAGCTAATAACTCAGGAATAGTGACAAATTGATACCCTTTTGCGCGCAATGTGTCGATGATGACAGGAAGTGCTTCTACGGTTCCAGTTAAATTTTCTTGTGGTCCGCCCGCAGCGGAATGCTGAAGAATAATTGCGCCTGGTTGAACATGTGGTAAGACGTTTGCCAAAACTTGCGCTTTGGTTAAACTGCGCCAGTCGTTTGAATCTACTGACCAATTGACAACATGATATCCCATGTTTCCGAGACTCTTCAATACAGTCGGGTCTAAATCCCCATATGGAGGGCGTAGATAACGAGTTCGTTTTCCCGTGAGGCGAAGAATTTCACGCTCCGTTGCTTTTACTTCCCATAGAAGTTGCTCCTGGTTGATGCGCGTTAAGTTGGGGTGATCATAACTATGATTGCCTAATACATGTCCGGCACGCGCGATCTGCCTGGTGATGATTGGGTATTTTCGAACGTGCAGGCCTAGGACAAAGAAGGTGGCGCGAACTTTTTTTTCCTTTAAAATCGCGAGGATTTTAGGTGTATAGAGGTTGTCTGGTCCATCGTCAAAAGTGAGGGCGATGCGTTTATTAGGTGGTCCTTGGTATGAAAATACATCGGGATAGAATTGAAGGTAATCTGTGTAATGATAGGAGGCTAAAGTGTGCTTTTCAAAGAACGGGGAAAAAAGAAAATAAAGAGTAACCACTAGCGCATATGTGATGTGAAAGATAGTCCGTGATTGACGCATACGTAACCTCCTAGGGTTAAGAAACGAGAAAAAATGAACCAAGCGATCTGAATTTTTCAGGTCGCTTGCTCTTGTTCTCTTTTATACGCTTCCCTAATCGGCTGACTTCATTCGCAAAAGAACTTCTATCAGTGTATGCTGAAAGTTCAGATCATCTTCACGCGTTCGGGCAGAGGGGCCTCGTATCTTTGCATGTTTACTTGATCGCCGCACTTTTGCATTTATGGCTCGCATGGTAAGCAAATGGTCGATATTCTGGGGGGTGAATTCTTGGCCCATAGGTGAAATGGCCATCCCTTGCCGAGCGAGCGCGAGTGCTGCCAGTCCATAATCTTGCGTAATCACAAGGTCACCTTTTATCATGCGCGAAACAATGGCCATGTCAGCCGCTTGTGCAGAAGCATCGACGGTTAAATGATTGCTTCCTTGAAGGTCGTGATTGTAGTTACTGACCGTTGTGATTTCGATTCCATGAAGCATTGCTTGTTCTTTTATGATTGCAAGTGCTCCTCGCGGACAAGCATCAGCATCAACCCAAATTCGCATGTCGATCTCCTCAGTCGCTTAGATGATACGGTACTGTGGTGACCACAATGTCTTTTCTATACAACAAAATGGTGCGGAGCATAATGCTTGTTTGATTATGCAGCATGTTATGCCACCATTTTCGCGTGACAAATTGAGGGATAGCAACAACAATGTGGTCAGGTGCACCTTCCCAATTTTCTACAGTGTTTAAAAAGCGCATGAGTGGTCGTACGATTGAACGGTATTGGCTACGCGCTGTGACCAGGCGAATGCCAGTATTCCATTGTTTCCACTTTTCCTCCATGCGTTCAATCGCTTCGTCGTCAAATCCAACATAGAATGCGATGACTTGATCTGAAACAGATAATGCATAGGAGAGAGTACCAGCTACGACGCGATTGATCCCCGCGATGGGGACAATGACAATTGTCTTGTGAGGAGAAGGTTTTACTTGGGTGATATTGATGCGCAAATCGTCAGCGATGGTTTGGTAATGACGGCGCACTTTTACTCCAAAGTAAATAATAAGAGGTAAGATGACAAGTACAATCCATGCCCCTTGTGAAAACTTAGCCACTGCAAAAACAACCGTAACAATGGCTGACAGTATGGCACCGAAACTGTTGATTGCGCTACGCCACAGCCATCCTGGTGGCTTAGTTTTCATCCAGCGTTTCACTAATCCTGTTTGAGCGAGTGTAAAGGATAAGAAGACGCCGATCGCATAGAGTGGAATCAGTGCGTCCGTTTGTCCATTAAAGGCAACGATCAGAATAATTGCAAGAATACTTAGGACGATGATGCCGTTGGAATATCCGAGTCGATCTCCCCGCAGTTCAAACATCCGCGGCATGAAACGGTCGCGCGCCATCAGTGCGGCGAGCAACGGAAAACCGCTATAGGAGGTGTTAGCAGCTAGAATTAGTACCGCGAAGGTAGTGAACTGGATAAAGTAGAAGAAAAAGCCCGTATGAAAGTAGGACTGTGCCAGCATTCCGAGCAGGGTGAAATTTGGATTGACTTGCAGACCTTTCATATAAGTAAGATAGCTTGTGCCCGCAAACATGAGACCGAGTAATAAGCCAAGCCAAAGCAGTGTCTTTTGTGCGTTTCGGATCGTTGGTTCGCGAAACTGTGGAGTTGCGTTTGATATGGCTTCAATCCCGGTCAACGCGGAACACCCTGACGCAAAGGCGCGCAGGATCAGCAATACAGAAATTTCCTTAGGAATAACACCAAAAGGTGGTGTTTGTGCATAATGCCAACCGGCGTGACTTAAATGGACAAAACCGACGATTTCTAAGGTAAAAATCGAAAAAATAAACAGGTAGGTAGGCCACATAAATATACTGGCAGACTCATTTAGACCGCGCAGATTCATGATCATAATGCCAAAAATCGCGAGAACACAGAGCGGCACGGTCCAAGGCAAAAGGCTCGGATAGGCCGTTGTAATCGCCGCGATCCCAGAGGATACGGAAACTGCAACTGTCAGAGTATAGTCAATCAACAAAGCAGCTCCAGCGACGAGTCCAGCGATTGGGCCGAACTGATCAGAAGCGACTGCATAAGCGCCGCCCCCGTTTGGATACGCGCGAATGACCTGTAGATAAGAGAGAATCAGCGCGATGAGGAGCAAAACAATCACGGCAGCAATGGGAAGTCCAATCCATAGTCCAGCAACTCCAATAAAGGCAATTTCGGAAAGAGCTGCTTGATATCCGTATGCGACAGAAGATAAAGCATCCGAAGAAAGAATAGGAAGCGCCTTTAATTTGGACAGGCGTTCTTCACGTAACTGTTGTAGCTTCTTCGGAGGACCAATCAGTAGTCTCTTCACATTGGAGAACAGATTTCATCCAACCTTTCAGATAGAATGCCGTATCACTCTGCTTCCAGCCATTATGTCACGTTCAGTTTAGCAAGGCAAGAATTCCGCGTTAACTTTTGGCAGGATTCGCTTGCAATACTTCACATTTGCGGATAACTGTGAGATGCTTATTATGAGTCTCACCAAAATTGGATATGCCTTTCTGCTGCTTGAAGACCAATCTAAGGATTAAATTGGGGTGTAAGTATGGAATTTGTGGTGCCTCAAAAATTATTACAATTGGATATCGATATCGCCCGCGAGCAATTGCGTTACCATCAGAAACGTGTGCTCGTCACCAAGGAGTTCACGTTTGATGCTGCTCATCACCTATATGCGTATGAAGGAAAATGTGTTGGGCTACATGGTCATACCTATCGATTGCTTGTCAGTGCCAGTGCTGTACCCAACGACATCGGGATTTCCATTGATTTTGCAGATTTAAAACGGATCGTAAAGCAAAGTGTCGTCGATCGTCTTGACCATCAGTATTTAAATGCTGTTTTGCCGCCAATGAATACGACAGCAGAGAACATGGTGGTATGGATGTATGAACAAATTGCACAAGCATTGCAACAAGAAGGTTCATCTGCTCGCGTGGAACGTGTTGTTTTGTGGGAGACGCCAACTTCCTGCGCAGAAGTGTCGCGTGAGGAGATGGAATAACTGTGTCACAGGGGCAAATGGAACAAGGGCAAGCGATGCGTACACTCACTCTTCCTCTGGTGGAGATTTTTGAAACGGTGGAGGGGGAAGGAACGGCAGCAGGTTTTCCTACAATATTTATTCGCCTTTTTGGATGTCCATTGCGTTGTAGTTGGTGTGATACTCCGTATAGTTATCCGCCAGCTTCAGCGGAAATGGTGCTTTCTGTCGATGAGATTATACAGCGTGTAAAGCAGTTTCGAGCAGCGCGAATTTGTCTTACTGGTGGTGAACCGTTGCTTTACACCCGTCCGGCAATCGCTTTATTAAATGAACTCGCAACCCTTGAAGCAATCGTCGACATTCACGTGGAAACCAGTGGAGCTATTGATTTGGCGCCATTTTTGCGCGAGGTGGCATCACCAAAAGTCCGCTATATTCTCGATTATAAATTGGCCAGTTCAGGTGAGACAGACAAGATGCAACTTTCGAATCTAAAAGATTTGCGCTCACAGGATGAATTAAAATTTGTCATAGCCAGTCGTTCTGATTTTGATCAAGCTTGTACAGTTCTTACAGATTATCACGTGCGCGGGACGCCGCTGTTTAGTCCAGTGTGGGGTGCCCTTGAGCCGAGCGAACTTGTAAAGTGGATGCTGGAAAAGGGGTTGGCTCACGTGAAGCTGAATTTGCAAATTCACAAGGTGATCTGGGATCCAGCACAGCGTGGAGTCTGATGTTGTATGACCTGATCACGAGTTCGATCGCGTCTTAGATAAGGAGGTAAATATTCTTGAAGCAATATGAGAAAGCAGTCGTTATTTTAAGTGGCGGATTGGATTCCACGACTTGTCTTGGTGTCGCTGTACAGGAAGGGGAAGAAGTATACGCGCTAACTTTTGATTATGGACAGCGGCATCGAATTGAGATTGAATCAGCAAAAAAAGTAGCTGAGTACTATCGAGTCAAGGAGCATCAAATCGCTACGTTGCCGTTTTTGCGTGCGATCGGGGGGAGCGCATTGACGGATAAAGAGATTGCTGTGCCACATAGCGGAGTGATTGCCAATGAAATTCCTGTTACGTATGTCCCGGGACGCAATTTGATTTTCTTGTCGATTGCTACAGCCTATGCGGAAGTGGTAGGGGCAAATGCGATTTACCTTGGAGTGAATGCACTTGATTATAGCGGGTATCCAGATTGTCGTCCGGCATTTATCGAGTCTTTTGCGCGCACGGCGACTCTTGCGACAAAGGCTGGGGCGATGGGAGCTACCTTGCAGATCAAAACGCCACTTTTATACTTGAGCAAGGCGGAAATTGTGACACTCGGCACAAAACTCGGAGTTCCCTATGAACTAACGTCTTCTTGTTATGAAGGAGGGTCTGTTGCTTGTGGTGTATGTGACAGTTGTCGATTGCGCCGCAAAGGGTTTGCAGAAGCGGGTTTAACAGATCCGATTGCTTATAGTGAGAGGATCGACGTAGTATGATATAATAAATAGCGTTTTTTATGGTATGTCAATGACGAACTTGTGTACAAAGATGTAGTGGTGCATATCTAGTAGAAAGGTTGAAACTATGGATCAGAAGTCCGGGGCAAATCGCCCGCAAAACCGGAGAACAGCAGACAAGGCGCGGCGCAAGAAACGCAGAAGGATAGCGACACTTGTCGGTGCAGGGGTTGCCGCGATTCTACTCGGTACGGCGCTGGCGGCAGTCTATACGAGCGTGAAAAATCCAAGTGGCGGCAATCCGTTTGAACACGTCGTCACAGCGTTGATGGGGGCTCCGCAGGAGAATATTTTGCTGATTGGGAATAATGCGAGAGACCCGGCAGGGCCGCTTGATTTAGGTACAGGCGGTGGACAGGCCGACATTCTGATGATCGCGCACGTCGAGCCGAAACATCATAAAGTAGTTTTAATTTCGATTCCGCGCAATGTTTTATTCGCACAACCTCAGTTTAATAATCCGATTCCTAAGATTAAAAGCTTGTTTTTTATTGGGGCACAGATGCACCCCAATCAAGCGGCGCAACTGTCTGTACAGGCAGTTGAGCAGTTGACGGGGATGAAGATCAACCACTGGGTAGTCACTGATTTTAATGGATTTGAAGATGCAGTCAATGCTGTTGGTGGAGTGAGAGTGGATGTGCCAGGGCGTCTATATGATCCACTGCACAGCCATGCGAATCTCTATCCGGGATGGCAAACGTTAAATGGGCAACAGGCGTTGGCGTATATCCGTATTCGCCAAAATGAAGCGAGTAGCACAGTCCGCGTCAACGATTTTCAACGAATGGATGCCGAAGCGCAGGTTTTGGAAGCTTTAAAGGAGAAGTTATTGAGTCCAGGAACAGATATAACGAGCATCGGCGGATTAATGAATACCTGGAAAAAAGATATTGCTACGGACATGAGTACTTCCGATCTGATTGCGCTGGCAGCTGATCTTCCAGGGGCAAAAGTAGTCCACGTGACATTAGGGAATTTAGGGGATTCGATGCAGATTGCGAGTGCGCCTTTGCCTGGTATTAACCAGGAGAATTATATTACGGGGGCGTACTACGATGTACTAAATCCGCAGCACATCTATCAAATGCTAAAACCCTATGGTTCGACAGGCTCTTCATTAGGACTGCCGCCTTTGCCGGCGCCCAGTCAGATTCCTGTACAGGTTTATGGTTCACAAGCTGTTGTCAACGAACTAAAGTCAGCAGGATATCCTGTCACGTGGATGGGGCCAGGCAATGGTACGTATCCTGTACAGATTATGTATCCGAGCGGCGATATCGAATGGGGCTTTCAAGTTGGGCGTACTTTGGCGACAGGGAACGGAATTGTTGAACCGGGGAGTCCGAATCCAAATGCTGTCGTCGTATATGCACAATAAAGTATCCTTTACTTGTCGGGACATGGAAGAAAAGCAGAAAAACAAAAGGCGCCGATTGGGCGCCTTTTGCGCACTTGTGACTTCTTATAGGCATAAGTGAGTGGTTGTACTACTTGTACGTAGTTATGAATATATCTTTACACATCGGAGGGAGAAACGTGTTACTTGTGACAAGTGCCGAGATGCAAACACTTGACGAGCTCATGATAAAGAAAATGGGAGTGCCTTCTGCGGCACTTATGGAATCGATTGGCTTGCGAGTGGCACAAGTGATCATCGATTTGTTAGATGGAATGGGTGTTCATGAACAAATGGGGGAGCGCTCAAACGCAACTGCTGTGTCTTCTCACGTAAAGCGGATCGCTGTTGTAGTTGGTAAGGGACATAATGGGGCAGATGGATTAGTCGCGGCCCGCTATTTGCATGCTTTTGGCTATCAGGTTCGGGTATGGTTAGCAGCGCCAGAGGACGAACTTGCACCCATGACACGTTTACAGTTCGAAGCTTACCTCAAATTGCAAGGGCAATTGGCTGCGGAGCAAGATGATCTGGCAGATGTGGATGTCATAGTGGATGCAATTCTTGGGAATGGCAGTAAACTTCCTTTGCGTGAGCCCATTAAGCCACTTTTACGCGCCATACGAAAAGCTGAGCGCACAGTTGTCGCAATTGATTTGCCAACGGGTCTCGATGCGGATACGGGGCAAATTGATGCAGATTGCGTGCAAGCGGCGATCACTGTGACTTGTGGCTTTGCAAAGCCTGGGTTGTACATGGATCCGGGGCGAAATTTTGTAGGGCGGATCGTAGTTGCCTCGCTTGCATTGCCACGGGAGCAGGCGGAAGCGCATGGTGCACATCATTACTTAATTACACCTGATCTGGCAGCTAGTCGATATCGAAAACGACCAACTGATTCACATAAAGGGACTTTTGGACGAGTCGGCATTTTAGCTGGCAGTAAGGGGATGTATGGTGCGGCGCGCTTGGCAGTAGAAGCTGCTTATCGTGCAGGTGCTGGTCTTGTCTATTACTTTGCGCCAACTGATCTCTCAGCGGCATGGCTCACCGCCTTCCCGGTGGAAGCGATCATTAAGCGCTATCCCGGACGAGCAGGAGAATGGACGAAAGAAGCAATCGATGCGCTTGTCGCATTGTTTCGAGAGGTGACTACGGGGGTTATTGGACCTGGACTGGGAATGAATTTGCGGGAAAATGTCGAATTGCTTTTTACACTGGCGAATCTGCCAGTTACCCTCGTATTGGATGCCGATTTTTTATCTGTACTTGCGTCACTGCGAGATCGAGGGCAGAGTTGGTTTGCACGGCGATCGTTTCCAACAGTGATTACTCCACATCCTAAAGAATTTGCACGTTTGTTAGATGTTTCTGTTGAACAAGTGCAGGCAAACCGATTAGGCTATGCGAAAGAATTTGCGGTAGCGTCAAATGTTGTTGTAGTCCTCAAGGGAGCGGGGACGGTGATTGCTACGCCACAACCAAGGATATGGATAAATCAAACGGGCAACAGTGGATTAGCGACTGGCGGTACGGGCGATGTGCTGGCTGGGATGATCGCTGGACTAGTCGCGTCGGGATATGATGTGCAGGATGCAGCGATTGTCGGTGTTTATGTGCATGGGTTAGCAGCACAATTAGCTTGCCAGAAAGAGCAGAGTGAAGAATCCTTGCTCGCCTCCGATTTATTTCGCTGGCTAGGGACAGCATTTCGACAAATTTCCCGGGCAATGGACATTTCTCTTGATGGATAGACAGGGGTGATCATGTGCGACGGAAAAACTGGGCTTCCTTTCTTTTGACTGTGAGTCTAGCGTTGGTGCTATCTGGATGCGGGCAAATGAGTGCAACGCAAATGGCCAAACAACTGCAGAGTGTACAAAACAATCTCACGACGTATAAAAGTGAAGCATTTATGACCGTGCATGTGCAAGATTCCGTGCAGCGCTATTATGTTGAAACCTGGTACCAGGCGCCGAATTTGTATCGGATCGCATTAGGGAATGAGAACAAAGAGATCTCACAAATTATTTTGCATAATGCACAGGGGATTTATATTATCAGTCCATCTACACGCAAAGTGATTCGGTTCCAAGGGGATTGGGCTGAGAAACAGGGACAAATGTATCTCTACAGTTCACTTCTGAGTAAAATTGTATCAGCTGTGAAACCTGGTTATTCTGTGAAGGATAAGGTAGTCACATTCGTGGTTGCTGCGGATTCATCGAATGCTTTGATTAGTAGTCAAAAGATTGAATTAGATCAGGCGACCTTTCATCCGATTCAGGTCGTGTTATACGATCAGGAGCGTCGTCCTGTAATCACCTTAAACTACATTTCATTCAAAAAGGGAGTTCAGTTTCCACCCAATGCGTTTTCTCCTGATCAAGCTACGACTTTAAAATCTATTGAAGTTCCTGTGAGTGCAATTGAGCAAGGGTTTGGCGTGATTGAACCTTCTTATATACCGCAAAATGATAATCTTGAAGACGAAGCAGAGCAGGGGGGAGTTGTCTTCGTGCGCTATGCAGGTCCAGAACCTTTTACGCTTGTGGAAACTCGTCCTACTCCTGGAAGTATTGAGCTTGGTTCGGGTCAATTACTGACTTTGTATGGTCTTCCAGCTGTTTTGACTGGAAATGTGGCCGTTCATCAACTGTATTGGTTGGAACATGGGGTGGAATTTCAGTTGACCTCGCATATGCCAATTCAACAAATGGTGCGGGTGGCGGCATCCATGGTTGATGAAGGCGGGAAATAAACGAAAGTTGCCTTCATACAAGTGTTTTGTGGTATCCTCTTCATAGGTGAGGGATGTGTGGAGACAAACTTGGGCTGAAATTAATCTTGAAGACCTTGTTCATAATGTGAGGCTTTTAAAGGGAAGACTTCTTCCGAATGTCCTCTTTATGGCTACAGTCAAGGCAGATGCATATGGTCATGGCGCGTCGACGGTTGCACAAGCTGTATTGCAAGCAGGGGCAGATCGGTTAGGCGTTGCGACGTATGAAGAGGGTGCGCAATTGCGAATGTCTGGTATTGAGACGGACATTCTGGTTTATGGCGCTTTATTTGAAGCGGCAGCGGAAGCTGCTGTAAAGTATCGATTAACGGCAACAGTGGGGAGTATACAAGACCTTATTTTTTTAGAAAAAAAAGCAAAAGAGTATAAAAATCGGGTAACAGTTCACGTTAAGATCGACACGGGAATGACACGTCTTGGTGTGCGTACTCTGCCTGCTGCGCTCGAGCTCTTGCAAAGAGCGGCAGAATCTCCATGGCTGACGCTAGAGGGTCTATTCACGCATTTCGCATCAGCTGATGAAGAGTTACTCCAAGAAAAGAGCGGAATTCAGCCGCGGTTAGTAGAGAATGACCCAACTCGTTCGCTCCCATTTGTAGAGCAACAGCGATTGCGGTTTGAGGAAATTGCGAGTGCTGCTCAGCAACAAGGGATACACGTTCCAATTCTCCATGCAGCAAATAGTGCAGCTGCACTGCGCGATCCACGCTATCAGTATAATATGGTTAGATATGGGATTGCGATGTATGGCTATTCTCCCATTCCTATGGAAGATTCGTCGTTTCGATTGCGCCCGGTACTCTCTTTGCGCTCGCGCATTACACGCCTCGCTGTGATTGAACCAGGCGAGGCCGTTAGTTATGGGCGCACGTATGTTGCTACGCGGCGAGAGGTGATTGCAACTGTACCCATTGGGTATGCTGATGGCATTCCCAGGGCATTATCCAATGTGGGAAAGGTGAAAATTCATGGGCAGTGTGCTCCTATTGTCGGTCGCGTTTGTATGGATCAACTGATGATTAATGTGACCGACTTGTCTGTGAAAGTTGGTGATGTGGTGACTTTTTATGGAGAATCCGAAGGGTGTGGTTCTCTTGCGCAAGTGGCAGCTCAACTCGATACGATTCCTTATGAACTGCTATGTCGAGTTTCAGCGCGTGTACCAAGAATCATCACCTACGTGAAAAATCTAGAAGAGACTTGCCATTGAACTGGATGTGTTGCTATAAAGTGCGTTATAATATGAATGGATCTGTAGGTAGTAAGGGGGATCTTGCATTGTCTAGATCACGGCGGATTGCCATCAGCATGCCACCATACCTTCTTGATGAAGTCGATGTGCTTGTTGCGGAAGAACGCAACACGCGCAGTGATTTGATTCGGAAGGCTACGGCCATGTACTTGCGAGAACGCAAGAAGCAGCGCATTCGGGAACTTTTACAGCAAGGATACCAAGAAATGGCTGTTATTAATTTGCGTTTGGCCTCCGAGGCTTTTGAAGCGGAAGCAGAGGCGGAGCGAATCGCACAACGGCTCGTCAGTGGGGTGTAGGCGTATGAACGTCAAGCGCGGTGACGTGTATTATGCTGATTTATCCCCAGTCGTTGGTTCTGAACAGGGCGGTTTCCGTCCCGTGCTGATCATTCAAAATAATATTGGAAATCGGTTTAGTCCGACCGTGATAATTGCCGCGATTACCGCGCAGATTCAGAAGGCAAAGTTGCCTACTCACGTCGAAATCGAAGCGTCAACATACGGATTAGAACGCGATTCGGTCGTTCTCTTAGAACAAATTCGTACGATCGACAAGCAGCGTTTGACCGAGAAAATTACACATCTCGACGATGAGTTAATGCAAAGGGTGAACGAAGGGATTCAAATTAGCCTTGGTCTGATTGATTTCTAAGTTGTTTATTCTGACAAGGTGCATCATGAAAATAGTTTATGCGTGGGACGTTGTTCCCGTGTCAGCAGGCTGATTAAGATCAGCCTTATTTGCATTTCTAGGGCATGTCCAGCCCCCCGCCCGAATAACGTGTACAAATAGTGATTTTACATACGAAAGGCGGGGGCGTTTTGATTCATGGGGCACTCGTTGGGGCCAAGGTCAGGACGCTGACTTTGGTCGGATTGATTGTGGTGTGCTTAGTAGCCATTGCAGTGTATAGTGAGGGCAATGTCCACCCGTTGGTCCATGGGCATATGGTAAAAACTTTATTTCAAAGTATTGTGTGGGAAGCGTTTCCTTTTATTTTGTTTGGTTCCATTCTCTCCTCACTAATTGAAACATGGGTTGGGGCCAATCACTTATCTGCGCTGTTATCAGATTCGATGACTGGGCGTTTGGCTGCGAGTATGGTTGGGCTTGTGGTTCCCGTCTGTGATTGCGGAACGATTCCAGTGGCACGGACATTTCGCCGCAAAGGAGTTGGTGAATCCGTTGCATTTACTTTCGCACTGGCGACGCCGACGTTGAACCTAATTGCGCTCATTTCCACGTTTATTGCTTTCCGGCAACAGTTGGGTTTTGTTTTATTGCGTGCTGGATCTGCTCTGATCATCGCATTAGTAACAGGAATTGCGGTGTATTTGCAGGAAGAAGGATTGACGGAAAAATGGAATGTGAAATATTCCGAGGATCACCATCACACACAAAAAGGTTTTGCGAAGTGGCGTCATGCGGCAGAACACTCAGTGGATGAACTGTTTACTGTCGGACCCTTTTTTGTCATCAGTGCGCTCTTTGCAGCAGTTGCGCAAGGACTGTGGCCACTAAAAGTGGTAACTGCGTTTACGCAGCACTCGATCTGGTCCATTGTTTTACTGATGGTGCTTGGCAGTGCCTTTTCACTCTGCTCGGAAGCGGATGCATTTGTTGCGGCCAGCTTAACGACACTATTTTCTCCTGGTGCCGTGATGGCTTTTCTTCTTGCGGGGCAAATGATCGATGTGCGTAATATATTTCTCATGCCTCAAGTTTTCTCGAAGCGAACTATGGTTGTGGGCTTGCCTCTTGCAGCGATGATGATTTTTGCTTTCGCATTGCTGGTCAACCGCTTCTTAACTGGGGGATGGGTGTAATGAGGTCGGAAAGATACCTGCGTTTTAGTATTTTGTTGCTCTATGGCGTAAGTTTATTCCATCTTGTATGGACTGGAACAATGTATCATTACATCGGTACGATGATGGCTCCATTTGAAGTGGCGGCGTTGGTTGTGATTTGGTTACTGATCGGTCTCTCATTAGGATCACTGCGCACAATCGAATCGCCAGAAAGTGAGCGGGATTCTTGGTTGCAAGGCATTTTGTTTGCCGCTTTTGCACTGCCGCCGGCTGCTTATTTACTCACTGCTTGGTTTCTGTAAAGTGAATGCTTTGCGCGAGCAGGAAAACGTAGTACTCTGGAGGAGAGTTCAATTTATGAAAGGTGGGGCTGTACCCTTGAGTCAAATTGCAGATAAAGAAGCAAATGTGCGCGAGATTTCGCGCATTCGAAATTACGAGCTATATCGTGACGGATTAAAAAAAATTTCCTGGGTAAAAGAACATATGCCTTTGTTGCGCTCGTTGGAAGAGCAGTTTCGCAAAGAGCAGCCATTTGCAGGCAAGCGCGTAGTCATTTGCTTACATTTGGAGGCGAAGACAGCGTACCTCGCAAAAGTGGTACAAGCCGGAGGCGCAAAAGTTGCGGTCGTGGCATCCAACCCGCTTTCTACACAAGATGATGTTGTTGCGGCGCTTGTCCATGACGGAATTTATGCCTTTGCTTGGCACGGCGCCAGCGCAACTGAATACAATGAACATATTCAGGCGGCTCTTGACTTTCACCCGGAGCTTGTCATCGATGACGGGGGCGACTTAGTATCCACATTGCACCGTGAACGCAAAGAGCAAGTGGCAGAGATCAAAGGCGGATGTGAGGAAACTACAACAGGCATTTTACGCTTGCGTGCAATGGAAGAAGAAGGGGTTCTTGGGTTTCCGATGATTGCCGTGAATGATGCATACTCCAAGTATTTATTTGACAATCGTTACGGAACTGGACAGTCTGTATGGGATGGCATTATGCGTACGACAAACCTTGTTGTGGCAGGAAAAACAGTGGTCGTTGTCGGATATGGTTGGTGTGGAAAGGGAGTGGCTTTACGCGCTGCCGCGTTAGGGGCGAAAGTGATTGTGACTGAAGTCGATCCGATCAAGGCATTGGAGGCTCTGATGGATGGCTATTCCGTCATGCCCATACGCGAGGCAGCAAAACTTGGAGACTTTTTTATTACGGTGACTGGGGATAAGAATTGTATTGTTGGAGAGCACTTTGACGTGATGAAAGATGGGGCACTCCTCGCAAATGCAGGTCACTTTGACGTAGAAATCAGCATTCCGGATTTACGTGCCAAAGCAGTATCTGTGCAGACAGTGCGCAAAAATGTGGAGGAGTATACATTTGCTGATGGTCGCAAAGTGTACTTACTCGCTGAGGGTCGACTTGTGAATCTCGCCGCAGGGGATGGGCATCCGGCTGAAGTGATGGATATGACATTTGCTCTGCAGGCACTCGCGCTCCGCTATGTGAATGAGGAGCCACTCTCAGCAGGTGTTCATCGTTTGCCACAAGCTCTTGATGAGCGAGTAGCACGCATGCGATTGGCTGCAAGTGGAGTTGAAATTGATGAGCTCACGGAGGAGCAGCGCGCCTACCTTGCAAGTTGGAGGTCGCATGGTTAAACCCTGCGACCTCGTTCAAAAAATCCCGTATTTATGGGGTTTTTTATGTCTATAAAAAGCGCGTTTTTAAGTTATGCTCCGAATTTGTTACGATTTTTTTGTGCGTAATAAATCAGATATGCGTTGCGTAGCGTCTTGTTGCATCGTTTCAGTGACATGCGAATAGGTATCTGCTGTCATTGCGATTGAGGCATGACCTAGCCGTTCTGATACGATTTTTAATGGAACATTAGCTTGAAGTAACAATGTGGCATGAGTATGTCGTAAATCATGGAATGATACTTTTGGCAGGTTTAATTTATTTACCGCGATGCGGACATCGCGCGATAATGTCATTGGATCAATAGGTTTGCCGTCAGGGTGTGCAAGTATAAATTGCATATCAATAGGAGGGAGAGGAAACGCACCGTACCATACGTGCAATAATTCGATTAAATCATCATCAACCGGGATAGGGCGAATACTGCCGACTGTTTTGGGATTACCGATAAAATCTTTTCCTTTTCTTCGCTGACGTGATCGGGTGATTCGGATGATTTTACGTTCCCAATCTATATCTCGCCACTGAAGCCCGCAAATTTCACCACGCCGCATCCCAGTATGAAGTGCTATTGTTGCTCCTAAATAAGAAAGATAACGATGATCTTTAAGCCAATTTAGTAGTTGATGTGCCTGCTCTACGGATAGCACATTGCGACGTTCAATTTTTCCGCTTGGTGAATCCACTCTTTTCATCGGAGTTTCTTTAATGATTCCACGCTTTACTGCTCGATTTAATGCTGCACGCAACACACGGTGTACGCGATGAATTGTTGACGGGGCTAATTCTTTTGCTTTTAATTTCTCATACATGGATTCAATTGCAAAATGGTCTAATTTATCAAGTCGCAAATCGCCGATATAAAAACTTATTATTTTTTTTGTATCTTCATAGGTTTCTAGCGTTCTAGGTGCAACTTTATCTTGAATTTGGATAAGCCATTCATTCAAATACTCCTCGACTTTCATTGCGGCAAAGGCTACTTCTCCAGAATCAATTTTAGCGATGGCTTGAGTCATCGCTTCAAAAGCTTGCGCTTTTGACTGAAATCCACTTTTTCTAATTGTTGGATAGTTACCGCGTATTGGATCGTAGGGCATGTTAATGATATATCCCCACTTGTCTCCACGTTTGCGAACTCGTCCTGTTGTCATCCTAAATTCCTCCTGCCACAGGAATTCCAATTCTACGATAAAACCGTTCTAACGGTTCGCCGTATTCAGGGGCACTGAACGAAGATAAAAATGAAATTGCAAACTCTTCTGCTTCGCGTTCATATTTGCCAATTGGAAATAAAGTATCTTTTATCTCAAAATAATCACAGTCAGGATGTAAAATAGCATGACCTAACTCGTGAGCGCAAACAAATTTTGCAAAGGTAGCGTCCAGAGCATTATTTATCACTAGAAACCGAATGCCAAAAATGGCTGTTGTAAATCCTCTTACACTCGATGGCAAATCTTTAATTTTTACTTTAAATTCTAATTGTTCCGCTACTTGATAAGGATTATCTGTGGCAAATTTACGTGCAATTGCGCGTGCGGTTTCTCTAGCTCTTGACAACAGTCTCACTCCTTCGAGCGATCTTGTTTGCGGCGCAGAGCTTCCCAAAATAGACCAGTCAAAACATCTTCTACTTTTCGCCTATCCTCTTCACTCAAAGGAACACCATCAAACATTACTTGTTGTTTTTGTAGCGCTGCCTTTAAATCAAACTCTAAACTCATATCATTTCCTGATTTTCCTAAAACCAAATAATCTACACTTACCCCATAAAACTTCGCCAACTGCGTGATGACATTTAAATTCGGTTCTCGATCTCCACTTTCGTACCCTGCATACGTAGATATTGCAATGTTTAACATTTTTGCCATTTCTCGCATGGTTAAATTGCGCGACTTTCGCAGGTCGGACAAACGTTCTCCAAACGCATCCAACAAAACACCACTCCTAAAATCGCTTTACGCAAAAAAGTCTATTGATTTTTCGCGTAAAGCGAAATACAATTTGTATAAACCATATAAAAGAAAGGTGATTCCCGTGAACTTGCCATTGGTAATGACTGTGAAGGATGTTGCGACTGCGCTTGGTATCAGTGAAACCACTGCCCGCAACATTATGAAAAGAGAAGATTTTCCTTCTTTTCCTGTCACGCCTTCGATGCGCCGTGTGTACCGAGAAAAATTTTTGGAATGGTTAAATCGACAGGCTAGTTAATCCGTTGTACTTAATCTTTCTGCCTCAATCCGCATTACCCATTCCGTCGGCCCTTTGCCGCCGGAAATGACAAGAACATCCTCGTTTTGGCTAAGGAGGATTTCGCGATAGTCGGTAATCACGATAGGACCATTATTCAC
>NZ_MPDK01000023.1 GCF_003144315.1 Sulfoacidibacillus thermotolerans
ACTTCGCTGGGGCGACGATCCTCGGGGATGGACAAGTGGCCCTCGTACTTGATCCTGGGGCTTTCTAATCGCACAAAATAACGGTTGTGACCTCTATAGTTTAGAAAAAGGGTGGATGTATTTATGGATATGGTGCGAGAAGTGGCAGAGTTGGTGAAAGTGATAGGGATCGAAGAGCAGGATTTTACGATTTTAGCCGCTCACCAAGAATTTTTCGAACGTCATGCTAGTGCAGTCAGCGATTATTTCTTTGAAAAAATGTCTCTATTACCCAATTTTTCTTTGCGCCTAAAAGGACGTATTGCAAATGAAGCGTTTAAGCAACAACAGGCGCAGTTTTTTATGGATATGGCAGGACCTAATTCTACGCAATCGCAGCAACTCGTGATTCAGATCGGGGAATTGTATCATCAGCTTGGGTTTACGCAGCAGTGGGCAATCTCTTCTCTACAAATTTTTGAAAACTATGTTTTAGAACACTTACAAGAGATTTCAGACCCGTTGTTTTATCCAGCCTTCGCTCGTCGCTTGCGCTTGCGAGAGTTACTACTTACAAGTACGTATTCAAATAAAATCCAAGAAATGGAGCGCGTAATTGCGGATAAAGTAGTCAATTCCACGGATGAGCTAAAAGGGATCTCTGATCAGTTGTCGACGACAACTGTTCGTATTGCTGAACGTTTGCAGGATATTTTAGCGGATTCCTTGCAGGTAAAAACAGATGCCGATGAGTCAGGAAAACTAGCCACTTATGTTCAAGAAATCGCAGATCAATCGAATCTGCTCGGGTTAAACGCAGCGATCGAAGCAGCACGTGCGGGCGAAGGGGGACGCGGTTTTTCTGTGGTTGCAGATGAGATGCGCAAGATGGCAGAGCAGAGTAAACAGTATGCAAAACAGATCCGGGAACAGTTAATTGGTGTCAACCATCGGATCGAGTCACTGAGCGCAGCGATTGAGGAGATCGCCGCAGTGACAGAAGAACACACGGCGAGCACGGAAGAATTTGCAGCCGCTTTTGTACAATTGAGAGAAGTGGCACATGAACTGGCACATGGTGATGGTTCAAGTAAATAATAGAAAAAGGGTGACTCTCGATGAAAGTGGTTATTTACCGCGTTGGGCAGAATCAATATGCGACACCAGTCGAAAGTATTCAATCAATCGAACGTATGCTTCCAATCCGTCCAGTCCCCGGAGCTGCTGCGCATGTTCTAGGCGTGGCAAATTTGCGAGGGAGTGTGATTGCCGTCAGCGATTTGCGTAAAGTGCTAAATGTCGAAGAACAAGCTTTTACGCCTGAGTCGCGTCTACTCATTTCAAATGGGAACGGATATGTCGTAGATGAGGCGCTTGATATAGCAGATTGTGCAGATGACGCTTGGGAACACGTGGGGGAACAAAAAGTATGGCAGCGCGGTGACCAGTTGATTGTCTGGGAGGATTTACAAGCATGAACAAGTTCCTTTCGACAGTCAGTGGGCGCATTCTTTCTATCACGATGGGCACTGCTACTGCTGTCACACTCTTTAGTATCATCGTAGGCTTTTTGGCGCATCAGGCAGGGAATGTGACCATCCAAGTGCTAGCTTTTGCTGTTGCGTTTATTATCATCTTGGGAAGTATATGGATTTATTGGTATTTGAATTATTTGTGTCGGCCACTCACTGACCTTCGTACAGATATTTTGCGTTTAGCTAAACGCGACTTCTCACAATCTGCTCGAAAGCAATCACAACACACGGATATTGCACAACTTGTGACAGACCTTTCGAACGCTCGTGGCAATGTTCGCGATACTCTCCACTCGGTGCATGAGGTGACAGGCAGTCTCGTGGAAGCTGCGCAAGCGTTGCGCGCAGCTTCTGTGACCACGGCTACGGCAGCAGAAAATAACTCTGTTTCTGTATCGACAATGGCAGAAACGACTTTGCGTCAAAAAGAGATGGCAGTTCAAGCCTCTGAAAACATGCAAGATGTACTTCGCTCTGTCGCGCAAATTACAGCAGAGACAGAAGCCATGCGCGAACTTTCTACACATATGGAGCAAAGGGCTAGACTGGGTGAAACACGCGTTCAGGATGCTCTTTCGCATATGACAGAAATCGCTTCAGTAGCTGAACAGACAGCTGTTCAAGTTGGAACGCTCGTACAAAGTACAGAGTCTGTTGCACGTAGTCTTTCTCTTATCGAAGAGATTGCTGGGCAGACAAATTTGCTTGCACTAAATGCAGCAATCGAAGCTGCGCGTGCTGGCGAACAAGGGCGTGGTTTTGCGGTAGTCGCTTCGGAAGTGCGCAAATTAGCGGAAGCTTCGCGTGCGGCGGCTACAGAAATTCGCGATGTGCTCCATACGATTTTGACCGAGGCAGGACAGACGGAGGCTCAGACAAAGACGATGAACGCCACGGTCAATGCGGGAGTACAGGCTGTTGAAGAGACGGGTCATGTATTTCTCGCGCTTACGCAAGATCTGCATGAAAGGGATCAAAGAGAGGCGCAAATTGTTGATGAGGTAAAGCAAATTGGGGGAAAGGCTGCTTTGACAGATGAGCAGGTACGTGCTGTCGTCGAGGCGAGTGCAAAGCAAACAGTTGCTGCAGAGGCTGTGGCGGCGGCGAGTGAAGAACAGCTTGCCTCTTTGCAAGAAGTATCTGCCAGTGTGGAATCGTTGACAAGTGTGGCAGAACAATTGTCAGCAAAAATCGCTTCGTTTACACTAGAATAAGTTGAATCGGCCACTTTTTAAGAGATTTTGATGCTTGGGTAGTTCACTTCACATTGACGATAGGATGGAGTGCCTTTTGTCACACAATGACGAATTCACCGTGCGTGTGCAACATGACAAATTACGAGTGCGGCAAGCGGACAAACAGTATCTGTTTGACCGCTCCGGCCGCTTTTTGTTGTATGCAACCGATGGTCAAGTCATACGCAGGGGGCTTGATCATCGCATGCTTAAAATCGATGTCCCGCGTTATGGCGGATTGCCTGCGCGTCGCTATACTGAGATGACGCGGGAGGCGAAAGCGCAGTTTCTCGAAACAGCGTATGTATTGGCAAAAACAGCCTTGCGTCAAGCGCAAGGAGCAGAGATTGAATACTTTCGAGCTATTTTTTCTACAATTTCCATCGAGCAATTGGAACAGGATGCGAAGGCGTTTTTACAGGTATATCTCCCCGTGAGCATTTTGCCGCCTGATCAGTATCATACGCTCGTTGTTCAGGTTACACATGGTTGTTCGTATAATCGTTGCTTATTTTGCGATTTTTATCGCGATCGTCCTTTTCACATAAAGTCACGGACAGAATTACAATCGCATCTAAAGCAATTACAGGAGTTTTTTGGCGAACGCATGCGAGATCGTACAGGTGTATTTTTGGGAGATGGCAATGCGCTGGTCATTCCAACAGAGCGTTTGGTTGAGATGATTCAGTTGATGAAAGAAAAATTAGGAAATCCTGTGACAGACACATTTAGTACGTTCATGGACACTTTTACTCTTGATCACAAGTCACAAGCCGAATTACAGAGGATACGTGAAATTGGGCTGGAAACGGTCTATATTGGATTTGAGACAGGGGCGGATCGCCTGCGTGCGTTTCTTGATAAACCTGGGACAGCTGATGAGGCTGTGCAAGCGGTGATCAAATTAAAAACGGCAGGGTTTCGCATAGGTCTCATTTTGCTGATCGGAGCTGGCGGGGACGAGTTTGTAAAAGAGCATCGGGAGCAGACAATCAAAGCGCTTGCGCGTATTCCCTTTACGGCAGGGGATGTTGTGTTTTTGTCGCCATTTTACATGCCTGAACACACGCCATATGAGCAAAAGATGGAACAAGCGAAGTTCCAGGCTCTCTCGGAAGTCGCTATGGAGCAGGAACTCCTTTTTTGGAAAGCGCAACTTTCTTTGTTGTACCCAGCGAAGATCACACTCTATTCGATTAAAGAGCATATTTACTAATTGTGTAAGCAACCCTCTGAAGCAGAACTTCAGAGGGTTTGAGTAAATTTGTCTCTGCTTATAGGTAAGGATTTTCATGTTTTGCTTTTAAGCGTTGCCAGCGGCGCTCTACTTCTTCTTCAAACTGATGCAAGAGTTCGTGGTTCTCTGGTTTTAGTAGATGTTTAGTTTTCCCCATTGTTGCTAGCCAATCACTTACAGGAATCCGTTTGTTCTTGTCCTCAGGATTATAAGTGATCGTCGTGATTCCATGTTCCACTTCATAGAGAGGGAAAAAGCAGCTATTAACAGCAGCACCAACAATTTCGTGTCCGGCATCGTCTGCTGCCTTCCAGTTAAGCGGGCAGGAGATGAGAATTTTACCATAGGCCATCCCTTCATGAGTTGCATACCACTGGGCTTTCGCAGCCTTTTTTATCAAATCCTGAGGATATGTTTCTACTCCAGTAAAAACATAGGGGATGTTCGTGGCTGCCATAATTTGCGGCGTGTCTTTGTGTTGAAAAGTTTTGCCGTGTTCATATTTTCCTACACCTGATGTCGAGGTCATATGACCAAGCGGTGTGGAATAGGACAATTGTGAACCCGTGTTCATATATCCTTCATTGTCATACTCAAGGATAATCATTTTATGGTCGCGCAGCGCCGTACCGATGGCAGATCCCATGCCGATATCCATTCCTCCATCGCCAGTTACCATGAGAAAAGTGACATCGTCATGAACTTTAATTTCACCTCTTCGTTTGCGCTCAAAAAACATTTCAACGATACCAGACAACGTGGCCGCACCATTTTGAAATAAGTTGTGAATGTAAGTTACGCGATGGGAAGAGAATGGATATCCAGTAGTGGTAACCATTGCACACCCTGTTTGGTATAATACGACTACATCCCCTTCTATTCCCTTAAGAAATGTATTAATACCAGGAAATATACCGCATCCAGGACATGCACCATGGCCCGGTGCCATGCGATTTGCTTTTGCGGTAAGTGCGCGTAGCGGTGGGGCTTTTACTTTTAATTGTCCACTTGCTGGATCTTTTGCAACTTCTATAAAGCCTGTCGTTTGATTTTTTGGCAATGATTGTGTGCGTTCTGCCGGGGCGAGATTGGGGTCACCTGGATTGACTCCGTAGTAGTCAAACTGGCGAACTGCTTTCCCTGCGAGTGCGTCTAAGCAAAGTTCAAAGAAATGGTCTGCATCGTCTGGATAAAAATCACGTCCGCCCAAACCATAAATGCGGGTGAGCACGGTTGCATTTGCATGAATTTCTTGTAGAGCTGATTTGATTTCATGTGTGATGTTTGCTCCGTGTCCGCCATATGCATCTGCACGTTCTCCGACGAGAACGATCTTCGCATTTTTGAGTGCTTCTTGAATCGCGCGTTTAGGGAATGGGCGTAGCAGAACAGGGGTGAGTACTCCGGCTTTGATCCCTTTTGCGCGCAAATGATCTACAGTATCTTTTGCAGTGTCGGCTGCAGAATTGAGTAGGACTACGACAACTTCTGCATCGTCCATAGAATATTTGTTTACCACATCGTAGTAACGTCCGCTCATTTGTGCAAATTCGGAAGCAATCGTTTGAAAGACGGCTTCGGCGCGATACATCGCTTCTGATTGCATGTAGCGGGTATTGATGAGGTCTGGATCATTCATATATGGGCCAATTGTGACGACATGTTCTAGATCTAACGCATCGATGGGAGGTTTTGGCATGTCACCGACAAATGCTTGTACGTCGGCGTTCTGCGTGAAATACTGTACCCGCCGTTTCTGATGTGATGTGAAAAACCCATCAGATGCAACAATTACAGGAAGCCTCACCTCTGCATGTTCAGCTAAGCGCAAGGCAATCAAGTTCAGATCATAGACAGCTTGTGGATCTTTTGCTAGTAAAATGGGCCAACCGATATTTAAACCATAATATAGATCAGAGTGATCGCCGCGAATGTCAAGGGGACCTGACACCGCACGAGTGACGAGATTTAACACCATTGGGAAACGCGTACCCGATTGAACGGGCATTTCTTCGAGCATATAGAGAAATCCTTGAGCCGATGTTGCGTTAAATACGCGTCCCCCCGCTGCTGCTGCCCCATAGCAGATGCCAGCTGAACCATGTTCTCCGTCTGCCGGGATCATCACGATGTGGTGCTCCCCGTTTGCTTTCATTTCATCAAGGTATTCTGCAATTTCTGTCGATGGAGTAATAGGAAAATAACCCATAACATGATAATCGATTTGAGCAGCAGCTTTGGCAGCCATTTCATTTCCTGAACGAAAATCGGTAGTTTGATCCACGCGTCGCTGTGCAGATCTATTTCGTGTTCGCACATCCTCTTCTTGCAGGGCCATGTTCATTCATCTCCTCGTAGTAGTGACTACAAATTAGGCGCCAATCGAGTGTTTCACTCGATTTTCATCCGCGTAACCATCTATTTCGCGCAATGCCTGGAGTGCATCTGTCGGGCAAGCGCTGATACAACGTAAACATCCTTTACAATACTGATAGTCAATTCCTTTTAAATATTGGAAAGCCCTACCACGCTCGTCTTGTCTCGATTCCCACACAAAGCACATGTCTGGACACACTTGATCGCATGCAGCACAATGAATACACGCGTCTTTCTCAAAAGCAGGTAGGAAACCAGAGCGTGAAGCACTGAGGTCACGACTGATCGAGTTGCCGGGATTGATGATTGCACCACCTAGTGGTTGTGTTTCGTAACCTAGTGTTGAGATCGGGTGTGCAAACGGCACGTGAATTTCCTTGTGTTGTGGCTCATAAGATACAGTGCGGCCTTCACGAAAGCCGCGGTCGAAAGTGCGTAGATTGGCTTCTGCTAAAGCGGGATACTTCTTTCCAAACGTTTCAGAGATGACTTTTTTGACTGCATTTTCGTCGAGAAAACTTATTGCGTGGCAGATTGCGCCAAGCATAGCAGTGTTGACACGTGTTTTTTCTTCTACTGAGATTTGCAGCGCGTCAATACATACGATCGTGCCAGACTTCATTTTGGTGATCTGGCGGATATCCTCTGGCGTTTTTGCGGTGTTGACGATCAAGGTACCATCTGGTTGTAGACCTGCGATACAGTTTTGCGTGCGCAAGAGAGATTCGTGAAAAACCGCCACGATATGAGGTTCTTCAATCGGCGAAGAAGATCGGATTTCTGTCTCTGGAGCTGCAAAGCGAATGAATGTTTTTACAGGGGTGCCTTTCTTCTCAGATCCATAAGAAGAAAAGTTAGATCCATTTAACCCCATTTGCAGTACGCCAGCTTCTGCAAGCATTTTCCCTGCCAAGTTTGCGCCGAGTCCGCCGATGGATTCCATACGGATCTCATAAAAGCCCGCTTCGTTCGTATGCGAGCGAAGATCACTCGTCATCTGTATTACCTCCTCATTCTGTCTGTTATCATTGTGACACGAGGAGGAAATTTGAGCATGTTCCTTGTGGGTAGTATTGACTAGTCAAAAGTAACTAGAAGTATATAGTAAGAATAAAACTTGAAATATTTTTAGATATGTGGTAGAGATGCATCTTTGCCAACGTATTCTGTGGAGACAATCCTATGATTTGTTGACCCTACTGCAGGCACTATATTCATACAGTATATCTACTGGTATATAACAGATGGTTTGTGTGAAAAATGCGCAGGGAACAAAAGGATCCCTGCGCATAAAATCCAATAGGGGGATGGGGTGCCCATAAATCCTAAGGAAGATTTGAGTACCCGTGTTTGGTTTTCCATAGGAAGTATTTCTCAAATAGACGTTTCCCTTCATCGTAGAGCGGATTGGGTAGAATCGCAGCAAATTCTCGCGGCTTCATCAGGTGATTGCTCACGATTATGACTTCTTTATGTCCGGCGTCCATTACACACAATCCTGGAATCTTAACAAATGGTCGGCTCTTGAGATCGATTTTATCGTTTACTAATTTGGCAATGTTTTCGCCCACTGTTTTTCCAGCCTCGTCGGCAGGGAATCCTGTTTTTGGGACGCCAATAGCGATGGGTGTAACAAATGGGGCAGGAACGTCAATTGCGATACCTGCGGCAAATATATTGCTGTATGTTTTGTGTTGGTACGTATCATGCACCGGTACATAGCCTTTTGCATTGCCGATGCCGGGTGAATTACGTATGACATCCTGTCCAAGAAAAGGTGGCATAATCATGGAAAATACGAACGGTAGGCGTCTGCCATCGGCAAGTATGATTTCATTTGGCGTCACTTCCACCAGTTCTGCATTTTCAATATAATGGATGTGTAAAGAATCCATAAACTTACGCAATAAGGAAGTTGCTCCTGCCATTCCGCCAATGCCAAAATGCCCGAGAAAAGGTTCTGGTGTTATCCACGTTAGCTCTACACGGTCGCGTACACCACGCTTGCGTAAGTTGTATTCAAAGTTAAACAAAAATTCATATGCTGCGCCTGTACACCCAGCTGCTGGCGCAGCTCCGATTACTACAGGGCCGGGATTTTCAACAAGGCGATCAAAATGCTCGCGAATGGCTAGTGCGTCATTTGGCGTGCATACGCATTGTGTATAGCCTGTTTTAGGGCCTAGACCGGGCAAGGAATAATCAAGAGCAGGACCTGTCGCGATGACGAGATAATCATAGAGAAAGTCGCCTGCTGTCGTTTCTACACGATTGTTTACTGCGTCAATTTTGGTTGCGGTTGCATGAACAAATTCAATTCCGTGAGATTCTAAAATGGGACGTAGCGGTAAGCTGATGTCTTCAATCTCCCGCTCGCGAAAAGGCACCCAGATTAAAGATGGTACAAATAAGAAATTCTCTCTGTTTGAAACGACGATCACACGATGACGATCGTCATGCAGTCTGCGCTTAATTTCAAGAGCGCTCGTCAGTCCAGCGAAGTTTCCGCCTATTACAAGAATGGTGGCCATACTCTTATCCCCTTTCACATCTACACCACGATTGTAAGATGTGAAAGGGGATAGGTAGAGTTTGGAATAGACTATTTGCCGTGGTCTATGCAGATCATTTTGTACAGTCCATTTGTAGGGGGGTATGGATTAAGAAGCGTGATTTACGAGAGTAGTTTGTTGGATAAAATCAATCAACTGCTGCGCGACAGCCTCGCCTTGCACGATGCATTCAGGGATTTCTATTCCCTCATAGCCAGCACCAGCAAGAAGGATTCCTGGAAAGCGTTCGGTTAGTAACTGGCGAATCGCGACCACGCGTTCGTGATGATCGGCTGTGTATTGGGGGATGGCATTGGGCCAACGCTTGATCAATACTCGACCGGGTGTTGCGTTGATTTGCATCAGGGTTCGCAAGTCTTCACGCACTCGATGAGTCATCTCAAAATCAGAACAGAGAGCCATCTCCTCCTGTCCGACTCCACCAAGAAAGCAGCGCAGGGCGATGGCACCGTCTTTTGTGCTGTGTGGCCATTTTGAGGACTGGAATGTGCATGCGGTGATGGCGTGAGGTTCCGTCTTTGGCACGATGAATCCGGCTCCTTTCAGGTTTGTGGTGTCAACCTGATCAGGTAAAAAGAGCAAGGTTACCGTAGCGACAGAGCTGTATAAAATGCAATTGAGTGCATGTTTGACTTCCTCGTCGGGCAGTAACTGTGCCGCAACGAATGGAGGGACTGTAAGGATCACGCCATCAGCTTCAAGAGTCGTACCGTTGGTAAGGTGAATGGTATAGGCTGAGGAGTTAGAATCAACAGAGGGATTCTCTGCGTTTTTGTTGATGCGAACGACGCGTACACCTAGGCGAATGTGTTCTTCACCAATTGCGAGCGCGAGCGCATCGATGAGTGTTTGCAACCCTTGGCGAAAGGTTAAAAATGTGCTTTTGGGCAGTGCAAAAAACGATTTTGCAGCTTCTTTTGCCTCAGGTAAAGGAGCTGAGATGAGCGTTTGTTCGAGAAAAGGGATGCCCATTAATGTTCCGGGAGGTAAAGGGAATAAGTGGTTATCTTGTGCGAGATAGGTTTGATTAGCCTCTGGTCCCATTCCGACAATGCGTTCAGAGAGTCCAAGCTTGTCACATAAACGAAGGATTGCCGCTCGATCAGCTAAGAAGGACTCAGGCCCACGTTCAACAATATTCCCATTGACCTTTGTGGATTTGATTTTACCACCGAGTCGTGGTTCGCGCTCTAGGATCGTCACTTCCAGGTTTTTTCGGTCGCTTGTCGACAGTAGGGTATAGGCAGCTGTAAGTCCAGTGATTCCACCGCCTATGACAAAAACGCGCTTTGTCCGATCTGTCATTACGTGCGCACTCCTTTACTTCGCCGTCTAGACCATCAGTGAACTGAGCGAGCCAAGCCCGTAGGAAACAATTCCAACGAGAATTCCGACAGCCATCATTTCAAAGCCACTCTGCCACCAAGGACGCATCGTGACGAGTGATTTGACTGCACCGACCACATAGTGAGCTGTGATGCTTACGACCGCAGCTGCAATAAACGCCGCTTGATGGGAGAGAAAAAACAACGGCACAAGCGGAATGAGTGCTCCGACAAGAGTAGAGAGGCCAGCAAACAGCATGGCATGCCATGGATTTTTCTTATGGTGGTCATGCACTTCTAAGTGCTCATTGAGCATCATTTGTTGGAAACGCTCGGGATTGCTTGCTAGGCGATCGACAATCCAGCGTGCCTCATCTTGCGAAAATCCATTTTCTATATACTCTTTGTGTAAAGTCCACTTATAATCCTCGAGATTTTGTGTAATTTGCTGGCGTTGATGAAGTAATTCACATTCCTTGACTTCGTTTTCGGAGCGAGCAGCAAGCCAGGCTCCGGCGCCCATAGAGAGTGTACTTGCTATTGCGCCAAACAAGCCAGAGACTAGAATCATGCGATGATTATCTGTGAACCCAGATACGCCAGCAATCATTCCAAAGATCGCAGCTAATCCATCATTGACTCCGTAAATTGCATCCCCCAACCAAAATCTTGCATTCATAGTCAATGGATACGTTGACGACGATAGGCTTGACGGGCTGATGCCCAAATATTACCCGTAACCCAAATTCCAAGCAGTAGAATTGGAATTCCATAGAGTAGATCTAGTTTTGCAGAGGTTGTAATTCCTTGATACACAACAGCAGTTCCATAGATACCGGCACTAAGTGCGAGCAACCAGATTACCCACAATTTCAATCCTTTGCCCATTGTTGTCATCTCCTCTTTGCTGTGATGTACACATTCTGTGTACATCACAGCGCTTGATTGTTTGTTACTTGCAGTGTTTTTTGACTATCCTGCCGTGCGAACGCCTCCTGCTGGTTTCGTGCTCGTTTGATCATAACAGGCTGGGATTGCGTTGGCGGTAGTCGTCACAGCGTGACCGCGAAACTCTTTTTTGCAGGATTCGGAAAGTGGGCAAGAAGCACAGGCATTTGTTTGTTCTAATCGTTTATACCAATCTCTCCAAATTGCTCGATGTACAGGAAGTGCACGTGGCAACTTGTTGAGCCCAGGGATAAAGGGCACGAGAATCAGTAATAGGAACAAGAAGGCCACCGTGTACGCGACGATTTCATCACCCGATGATGAAGTGGATCCTGGGGGTACTTGGTAGAGGAATGTGTATGGCGTCAACCACCATGGGCCAGGATACGCTTGTTCATCATGGTTAATTCCCCATTGTTCACCCTTCATATCGATCGTTTTGGCATATTGGTGAAGGGCAGCACCTTGTAAGAATAAGAGATCATTTTGGATATTCCAGCGATAGACACCGTTATTCGTTTCACGATCGAGTGCCCCTGAAAGAAGTCCGGAACGTGCTAGTGCGAGTTCGTCGTTCATCATCAGTTGCACGGGTCCGTAATTCCCTGGAGGTACGACGACTTGCCCATTTTGCACGGTGGCTTTGTTCAGAGCGTTTGAAAAGTTGTTATCCCACGCTTGTTGTTGTGTATACGAAGCGAGGTTGTAAGTTTGAAGAGCCGTTTGTAACGCTGAGTCATTGGAAGCTGTCGCGAGCATTGACAGCGGCGTAAGTACATCGTCTGTGGCAGTGTTTAAATGGTAAGGAGTACCCCACCACGTCTGTGGAGAAAATGGTCCGATCGATTGGATGTTTTGAGCAACGCCGTGCCATCCATTGTTATAAGGAGGGCCATAAGAAGCCATCTCCCCTTGTCCGTCGAGATCGCCCAAAGCAGTTTGCATGATCAAAATGGGCTTTTGATTTGCAATGTCTTGGTTGGTGATGGCGGGACGATAAGGGGCGCCAAAGATTGCCGCGACACCAACGACAAGTACACCGACAAGTCCTAGACTGACCACGCCTTCTTTGATCATATCGAAGTCTTTTTGAGGAAAGCGCAAGGTATTTCGTTCAAAGTATTTCATCACTTCACACCTTCTTTTTGCTGGACGTGCGCTGCTTGGTAAGGAGGTACGACCCCTTTTGCTCTTACAGCAATCAAGTGCCAAGCCACAAGAACGATCAAGACCAAGGGTAAAACGGCGATGTGCAGTCCATAAACTTGCCCATTGTTCAGTATGTTTAGAAATCCATCAAGACCAGCACCATTAAAAGCGTCTTTGCTCTGTACTTGATTCCATTGTGAGAAAAAGTCGCCACGCGATAAGTATCCTGTAAAAGCGGTTAAAACAGACACGCCAAATGATAGGGCGCCAATCACCCAGGTGAGTGCGCGTCCTTCGCGCCATGACCCCATGAAAAATTGACCGACAAGATGCATGGTCATAAAGAAGAAGAAGGCCTGAACACTCCAAAAGTGCACTGATCGCAGAAAGTCGCCGGCAGATGAATACTGATACCAAGTAGGTCCGTATGCTGCCATGATGACGCCGGAAAGTATGGTAAAAACAAGACTACTTAGTGTGAATACCCCAAAACTGTATACTAAGGAAGACACGTAAATAGGTTGTTCCGAAGGCAACAAGTTATCCCAAGTCAGTTTCTCGGTGACTGTCGTGCGCATGCTTTTTGTCCAGTTCATTTTTTCTCACCCTTATCATGATGCGGATATTTTGCTGCAACAAAAAGGATGAAGACGATAAGCCATAAGTAGCCGACGTAATAATTGGGCCACGCATTCGAATAATCTACCATCGTGTATCGCTCCTTTCAATTTCGATGGCTTCATGTTAATTTACATTCACTTTTAACGGCAGGGTCAAAACGACTAAAATGTCTAGTCAAAGAGGAGGGTAAAAAAAACAAAAGAAGACTAGTCATTTTGGACCATTTGATTAGTCTTTCTTTAGGTCGCGTAGATAAGTTCAGTTCGCTACGATAAAGGCGGGAAGTTGTGAGATGAGAGATGAAAAGGAAGGTCGAGAGCGATGGCGGCGATTCGTGTGGCGATTATTGCAAAACATCCGCTCGTGCGGCGTGGGATGCGGGATCTGATCAACGATCAGCCAAACATGCGCACAGTGAGCGTTGGAGAGACAGTCGAGGATGCGATTTTAATCGCCGAATTAGAATACCCGGACGTCGTCATTATCGATGGCGGTACACTCCGTGGAAAAGTAGCAGCCGCATACGTCAAATATGTCAAATCACGCTTGCCAGGTATCCGCGTATATTTTTTAGGTACGCAATCGGATAAGTCCTGTCTTGCCGCGCTTGAAAGTGCACAGATTGATGGGTACAGTGATTTTTTGGCACCTTTTTCAGACTTGTTGCAACTTATTCGTGCGCGTGTAGACGCATCGTCGCCTTTAGAAAATTTTTCTGATCGGCCCATGGATTTACTTCATGATGTCGTTTAATTTTTGCAGTGATATAAATCACAACATTTGTCCTTGTGATCGAACATAATTGGCACGAAATGTTCGACAACACAAGGGGGATCTAAATGGGAAAAATGTCGTTATATGACCGACTGGGTGGGCAAGAAGGAATCATAAAAGTAGTCGATCAATTTTATGATTATGTTTTGGCGGATGGACGTGTCAACCACTTTTTTCGCAAGACTGACATGAAACGTCAACGCTTACATCAAAGTTTGTTTATTAGTTTTGCTACGGGTGGGCCCAATCACTATACAGGGCAATCTATGCGCAAAGCACATGAAGGAATGAATTTGACAGATGAGCATTTTGATACCATTGTGGAGTTACTTGCACGAGCACTCCGCGATTTTCATGTAGCAGAGACAGAGATTGTTGAAGTGGCAAACACCATTGAACCTCTTCGTAAAGATATTGTAGGAGCATAAGGTAAGTAGAGAAAACAATGTGCAGGTGCATGCTTTTGTGCACCTGCCTTTTTGATGTGTCGGCATGAGGGAATCGCCAGCGTGCAAGTTCCAAACGGAAGTTGGCGGCATACCTCCCGTTAGCCAAGAGCTAAGTTCCAGTTTCCTGAAGTACAAAACTACGTTATAATGAATTCGATTATTTTGTAAAGTTATTCGATTCTGCATATACTATCAGAGGATGGGTAGCGGATGGGTATATTTGAATTGTTGCGGAATCCTCTTGTCATACGCAGATCAAAATGACCTCTTGAAGTGTAATGAAGTAATTCGCAAGGAACATCATCGCTTTGTATTTCTAGAAATTGATCATACTTTCTATTTTGTTAAAAGTTTTATTTTACTTGGAAAGCTGCATGATGCACGATTAGAAACGCTGCAAATTAGAGATTTGAGCAATGAGAAACCTATGGAAGCGGTTCCTATTGAAGAACTTTCAGACCGGGCAATGGATATTTTATCTGAGGAAGTGACATTAGTTCGCATAGGAAATGAATTAAGATATATCACTCGCGAAGATTTCCTTCTCTCCCTTATGTCAGATGCAGATCAAAGTAAAATGGGTTGGTTGCACAGTTTGTTCTCCTCCATTCCGAAAGGACTCATGGTCGTAAACCTAGAATATACAGTTGTAAATAGTAATGCGGAATCGATTCGGATGCTCTGTACAACCCCGCAACAGATGATTGGTCGACGCCTTGATGAACTACTTGGCTCTTCCCCCTTCCAACAAGTCCAACTCACTCAAATTCCTCTACTTAATCAATTGATTACCTTGCCAAACAATCAAGGAGCTGTTCTCGTCGATTTTGTTCCATTGATTGAAGGAGGCGTGATGACAGGGTTTGCACTTGTGCTTCAAGATCTCCCTACTGTGAATTCGATGGCGATGGAACTCGATTCGGTCAAGAACTTAAATGCGGATTTGGAGACGATTCTGTCGACGATTTATGATGAGATTATCGTTGTTGATCGAGAGGGGAGATTGCTTCGGGCAAGTGCTCACTATATTGAAACGCATTGGGAGAGAGCCCCTAAGGAATGGATTGGAGAACAGATTTTTCAAGTAAAATCAGCACGTGATTTAGTATGCCAAGTGATTCGTAAAGTACAGAAGACGGGGATAAAGGTATCCCTGATGCAAAAGGAAGGGGAAGCACCTTTACTCTCAGTTGGAAACCCTATCTTTACAAAAGATGGAAAACCGGATCGGATAGTCGTCGCTTCACGTGACTTGACGGAGATGGCGCGCTTGCAGCGTGAATTGGAGTTTACTCGCAAACAGAGTGAGAATTATCGCAAAAAGTATGAAGAACTGCAGGATCGTCTGCCGAGTGCACGGGGAGGCGGGATGGTTTTTGCTAGTCCTAGTATGTTTGAAGTCATGAAGGAAGTGGAAAGAATTTCCCAATTTTCAGCAACAGTCTTGCTCACTGGAGAATCAGGAGTTGGGAAAGAGGTTGTGGCGAACGCCATTCACAGTTTGAGTGCAAGACGTGATCATCCGTTAATCAAGATTAATTGTGCATCAATCCCTGAATCTTTACTTGAGAGTGAGTTGTTTGGCTACGTGAAAGGAGCTTTTTCGGGAGCAAGATCAGAAGGAAAATCAGGATTATTTATCAAGGCAGATAAAGGAACGCTATTTTTAGATGAGATTTCTGAACTTCCTTTGAATATTCAAAGCAAACTATTGCGGGCGATTCAAGAACGCGAAGTCTATCCTGTTGGGGCAACGACACCGGTAAAATTTGATGTTCAAATCATTTGCGCTGCGAACCGATCGTTAGAAGAACTTGTGGAAAAAGGGGAATTTCGAGCGGATTTATTTTATCGAATTAATGTTTTTCCGATCCACATCCCACCACTGCGTGAGCGTAAAGAGGATATTGCTGTTTTGGCGCATCACTTGTTACACGAATTTAACCAAATGTACAATCGCAATCTCAGATTTTCTCGCGCATCCATTGAATTGCTTGAAGCCTATGAATTTAAGAGGAAGAACTGATTTCGCGAGCTATGGCGACATACGGTTCGACCGTTAAGGCTGCAGAAGTGTTAGGAATCAGTCAATCTTCGGTGAGCCGGAAATATCAAAAATATCTCATGACAAAGTAGGGATTCATTGAATCGAAGAGAGGAGTTACTTACGAATGTTAGATTTTTCGTTGAGTCAAGAGCAACTAGAATTGCAAGCGATGGTACGCAAATTTACGAAGACAGAGATTCTTCCATTTATCCGTCAATGGGATGAAGAACATCATTTTGAGCGAAGTATTATTGACAAATTGGCGGCTCTTGGCCTTATGGGAGTGTGCATTCCTGAGCAATATGGTGGAGCGGGTATGGATTATAATGCACTTGCGATTGTTTGTGAAGAATTAGAATACGGGGATACTTCTTATCGTACGGCAGTTTCTGTTCATACCGGATTACATAGTCTTACAATTTTGCAATGGGGCACGGAAGAACAAAAGAAAAAGTTCCTTATTCCTCTTGCGCAGGGGAAAAAACTTGGTTCATTTGCTTTAACAGAACCGGAAGCGGGTTCTGATGTAGGTGCTTTGCGTACACGTGCCGTAAAAGATGGAGATTTCTACATCTTAAATGGCTCAAAAATGTGGATTTCAATGTGCAACTATGCAGACTATTTTCTTGTATTTGCAACGGTTGATCCAGAGAAAAAGCACAAAGGAATTACCGCATTTCTTGTGGATCGCACATTCCCTGGAGTGGAGACGAGACCGATTAGAGGAAAACTTGGGATTCATGCAGGGGACACGGGGGAAGTCATTTTAACTGACGTGCGTGTGCCTGTGTTTAATCGGTTGGGTGCAGAGGGAGAGGGTTTTAAAATTGCGATGGCTGCGTTAGATAATGGTCGATTTACGGTTGCCGCTGGCGCTGTGGGGCTTACACGGGCAGCCTTAGATGCATCGGTTGCGTATGCGAAAAGTCGTAAGACATTTGGTGTGTCGATTGCAAATCATCAGTTAGTCCAACAGATGATAGCTAAAATGGAAGCTGCATATCAGACTTCGCAATTACTCGTGTATCGATCTGGATGGTTGAAAAATAAAGGGTTGCGAAATACAAGAGAGACTTCACTGGCTAAGTGGATCGCGGCAGACGCGGCTTTTCAAAGCGCTGCAGATGCGATTCAAATTCACGGAGCTTATGGTTATTCTAATGAATATCCGGTAGAGCGCATGATGCGAAACGCGAAAGCGCTTGTCATCTATGAGGGAACGAGAGAAATTCATACACTTATGCAGGCAGAATACGTACTAGGTCTCAGACAGGATAAACCATTAAACCGGATGTTACCAGCTTGGGAAGGATGAGCGATGTATTGAGAGTAGTTGTTCTTGCATAATATATGCTTTATTACATAAGCAATTAAGCATACTCGGGGGTTCCGTTCCAGCTGGTTTAACGACACTTTCCATTTTCGCTCCTGCTCTTAGCAGTAATCTTTTCGCTACAACGATTGTAGGGGGGGATGTGGTTCCTTTTTATTAGTTTCGTCATTATGTTAGGGATACGCTTTACTGCGAATTCCTGATTTTATAGAAAAAGATCATCTGACGAGAGATGAACAAGAACGCATTGTGAAAGATTCAGTCGAATATTTTACAGAGTACGTAACAAAAGCAATTTTATTGAATCGGAAATCTTATTCTGAAGATTTCTCTGTTGTGGAATGGGAAGATGGAGGGGTATTTTTTCGTGATACGTTGGGTCGAGAATATATTGACTGTCTAGGTGGATATGGAGTGTATTTGCTTGGTCATCGTCACCCGAAAGTCAAGAATTCATTGTGGATGAGATCCAGACTGGAGTGGGGCGTACTGGAAAGTTATTTGCTGTGGATCACGTCGGGGTTACTCCGGATATTATGACGCTTGGCAAAGCGTTTGGCGGAGGTGTAGCACCCATTGCCACGATTGCTGCAATTCATACGACACTGGAGGAAGAGGTACCGCAAATTGTCGCAGCGAAGGGAGAGTGCTTTATAAAACATTTACTGGCAATCCAGTCTCGCCACTCTGATGTGCTTACCATGGTGCGAGGGCGGGGACGCTGAATAACTCGACTGTGATTCGGATTGAACCTCCGTATTTGATTAGTTATGAACAAATGGACCAAGTAGTAGATGCGTTAGAAAATGCGCTAAGAAAAGTAAAGCGCTAAAAGGATGCGATACATTGCTACTTGAACCGCAAAAAGAGACAATTCGTCTCTCTGCGCGAGGACGATTGTATAAATTTCTGGTTGATGCAATGCTTATCTTGATTGGCGTGAGTTGGGGCTATACGTTTCTAATCACGAAATATGTGATTATCGTATTGCCTGTCTTTTTATTTCTAGGTATGCGCTTTTTGCTCGCAGGGATGATCTTGGGCATTCCATTATGGATCAAGATGAGACGTTTATTTACAATCAATGATCTCAAGCAAGGATTTTTTGCTGGTATTTTACTTGCGTTTGCATATTCTCTTCAGACTTTCGGAATTTTGCATACGAATCCTGGGACAGCGGGGATGATTACAGAACTTACGACGGTGTTAATCCCTCTTTTGTATTTTCTACTCACGCGTCATCCGATTGGCTAGTACTTTTGTGCGATGTTGCTTATGCGAGTCATGTGTTGTTGGTAGATCGAAAGGTGAAACAAGTTCATGTTTTGTGGTTTGTTGTCATTCAATTGTTGACTACAGGGGTACTTTGTCTTGGGGCTGGTTTCGTTACAGAGTCGTTTCCCCACTCTCTGAGCCCTTTTTTATGGTTTGTGGCTATGTATTTGAGTTGATTTTCGGGACAATTCTTGCGTATCTAGTGCAAATTTTTGCTCAAAAATGGAGTAATCCAACACATGTAATGATTATTTTATCTGTCGAAGGACCTTCTGCATTTCTCTTTGCATGGCTATTTTGGGGAGGGTCGATGCAAGTTTTTAAAGTGTCTGGTGCCCTTTTCATTATCATTGCAGTGATGATTACAGAATGGTTTGGAGCATCCGAAAGAGTGGATTGAGTGAAGATCACGAAAAAGATATAGTCATGTCATATTATATAACATGACTATATCTTTTTTTTAAAAAACTCATGAAAATAGGCTTGAATTTTGAGTTAATGTGTTATATATAATAACATAACATGTGACTGGGGGAGATCGTGTGCAAACAGAGGAGGTCTTTGAACGATATGTCATATCTCGTCAGGCGTGTGAGGAGCGGACCGCATTGCTTGATCGGATTAAAGAACGAGTGGATCGAGCGGAGATTAAGATTATCGATGTACAACGTAGACACGATCATTTAATTGTCGTATGTCGCAAACGCACTTGGCGCTAATGAGGATTTACCGTGCGTGTTTTGTGAGTCCATGGTATCCTAGAAAAGATTACTTGTTTTTTAAATTCGATGGATTCCTGGAGGTCGTACGGTGGATTTAGAACTTCAAAGCAAGAAGACGGCATTGGTTATAATTGATCTGCAAAAAGGAATTGTCCAATTTCCAGGTGCCCCAAACGCAACCACTGAAGTGGTAGCCAATGCGGCAAAGCTGAGTCAGGCTTTTCGCAAACAAGGTGGATTTGTTGTTCTTGTGACGGTTGGTTCGCGCGATGGGGGAGATCTATTACATCCAATTGTAGATCAGCCGATGACTACTTCGGTGCAGCGATCTGCAGATTTTGCTGATTTGGTTCCGGAGTTGCATGTTCAACCTACAGATCATCTCGTGATAAAACACCAGTGGGGCGCTTTCTTTGGGACTGACCTTGATTTGCAGTTGCGCAGGCGCGGTATTGATACCCTCGTTTTGTGTGGAATTGCGACGAATATCGGAGTAGAGACGACAGCGCGGGAAGCATATCAGCATAACTATCAACAAATTTTTGTGTCAGATGCCATGACAGGGTTGACGGCCGCTGAACATGAGCACACCTTACAATATATTTTTCCGCGCATTGGAAGAATTCGTACAACAGAGCAAGTCTTAACTGCATTGGGCCTATAGTATTGGCGATTGCGAACATACAAACCATCGAGAAATTAGCAAATCGAGGGTGTTTGTATGTTTTTTGTTTTTAAAATCAATACGTTGACGTAAGGATTAGATATTGCTAAGATGTTTCGTGAGGTGAGAACGACGGACGAGAAAGAGTTATTTTCAGTAGAAGATGTAGCGAAAAAACTGGGCATTACAGCGAGAACATTACATTATTACGAAGAAGTGGGGCTTATTGTTCCAAGTTCCCGCACGGCAGGAGGTCATCGTTTATACGCACAGGATGTAGTAGAGAAATTGGCTTATATTTTGCGAATTAAAGACAGTTTGGGGTATTCGTTACAAGAGATTCGAAACGTACTAGCTGCACAAGAGACGCTTGATCGTTTGCGCGAGAGTTATCAGAGTGGCTCAGAAACAGAACGCCAACAGATTATCGATGAATCCATCGAATTGATGACGACGATTCTTCAGCATATTGATGAGAAATTAGAGAAGCTAAGTGAAATGAAAACAGGATTGTTAGAACGTCTAGATCGTGTGAAAAAATTGCGGCCTTAACGGTGTATGGGGAGTGTGGAGGTGTTTTTGTGCAGGAGGAAAGGAAGAAATGGTGGGTTTTATCCGTTACAAGTCTTGGCGCATTGCTGAGCGCTTTAAATTTCAGCACGTTGATTATTGCTCTGCCAGATTTGATTCGTTCTCTTCACGCCTCTCTGTTGCAGGCAATGTGGATTATGCTTTCTTATATGGTTGCACAAACAGTGATGGTGCTGATGGCGGGAAGTTTAGCGGATTTACTTGGTCGTAGGAAATTATATATTTCGGGGATGGCACTTTTTACACTGGTATCCTTTGTAGCAGGTTATGCACCTACTGCATCTTGGCTGATTGGATTGAGGATTTTGCAGGGGATTTCAGGTGCGATGGTCATGGCCAACAGTACAGCGATTGTTGCGGATGTTTTCCCAAAAGCAGAACTGGGTCGGGCGTTAGGGATCAATGTCATGGTTGTTGCAGTTGGTCAAATTATTGGTCCTGTACTGGGCGGATGGTTAACGACTGTATTTGGTTGGCCGTGGACTTTTTGGTTTAACGTTCCTTTTGGCATCGTCGCCGTTTTATGGGCGCTCTATGTGATGGGTCTGCGTGAAATAACCGAGCGCAAAGGTCGGAAAATTGACGGATGGGGTATTTTTACTTATGTATTTGCAGCGCTTGGTCTGTTGATCGCCTTGACCTGGGGGGCTATTCAGAGTTGGGACTCGGTTGTGGTCTTAATTGGGGCGATTGCTTTTGTGGTCTTTTTGCCGCTTTGGCTGTATGTGGAGAGTCGTCATCCGCAGCCGCTTTTACATTTACCATTGTTTCGCAAGCGCGCGTTTAGTATTGGGATTATCGCGGCTACGTTAAATGCAATTGCTCGCATGGCGGTGATGTTCATGCTGATTTTCTATTTTCAAGGAGCCGAAGGGTTCAATGCGTTGCAGGCGGGAATTCTTTCAATTCCGCTAGCGGCAGGGATGCTCGTAGTTTCACCGTTTTCAGGATGGTTGAGTGATCGTTTCGGAGTGACGCTGCCTACCACAGGGGGGCTATTGGTGACGTTCATTGGACTTATAGGTCTTGCGCTCGGACTGACTTTGACTACCCCTTACTGGCAATTGGCGCTTTGGATGGCCATCATTGGAGTTGGCTCAGGATTCTTCAATTCGCCTAATTCAAGCAGTATCATGAACTCTGCGGGAGCAAAGTTTCGCGGTGAAGCATCAGGCATTCGCTCTCTTACTACGAACTCAGGAATGATGTTGAGTATTGCATTTACGATTCCACTTGTTACAGCGAGTATCCCAAGGCAAGCAATGCTTGCTATTTTTTCTGGTACGGAAGTGGGATTAAAGGGTGCCGCAAGTTCGCTTCAAGGATTTATTTTGGGACTACAAATCGCGTTTTGGGCCATGGCTATTCTGATGTTGTTTGCGACGGTGATGTCTGCATTGCGTGGCAAAGAGGGAAATGCGCAATCATTTACGACAGCTCCAGACGGTTCTTCGCAGTAAAGGATATTTACAGTTGCACAGAGGGTGTGTGCGAACGCATCTGTGCAAATGCACGAATCATTTCATTGATTGCGCTTTGATACTGCGGCTTGCTCCAGTTATTATACGATGGATGTGGGATATCCAGTAACACCGTCCAATTCGGCGATGTGATATTGGCAATGCGGAAAAACTTTTGCGCAAAGCGTCCGCAGGGGATGATATAACATCTGCGATCGATGAGGTTGTATAGTTTTTCCTGTAACTTTTGTGCGATCAAATTTTGTAGTGCCTGTAATTTTGCATCTGAAAAATGATCACGCTGATTTGCTGTTCGCAGATTTTCTAGTAAGGAAAATAACTCTCTGAATTCGGCAGCCTTCGGGAATCCTTGATAAGCAGACGCTTGCATGGGAATTTGACAAACATTCATTACACCTAGCACATTGAGTGAGGGTCGATCTAATTGCTCTGTCATATTTTTCTTAACCATGATTCCAAGGGGAATGTGAGAATATTTTTCGCCAAATAAGTGTTTACTCATTGATAAACCAGAGCTACCGCTTACTGGTGCGCCATGCTTCAATTCTTGAAGATGGGGACTTTCCAACAGAAAGATAAAGCTAGCGTGTGAAGAGATGAAATCAGGGACGTAATAACTTGTAGTAAGTTCATCGAATTGGGATTGTAGCAGAAGAAGTTCATTGGTTGATCCATGGGGATGCATTTCTATGACCATCGCCTTATCCTACTAATTGAATGAGGCTATTTTAGCAAAACAAAAGCTCTCCTTCAAATTATGCCAGGAGAGCTTTTGTATTTATACGCATCACACTAGTGGGAATAAAAAAGTAGTTATATCCTTTGGCCTATGAGGCCAGTCGTTGGACTGCTAGGCTGTGCGTTATCAGATTTTTCAATGCGTCCGGCTAGATAGCCCGCCCGTCCTGCTAAAACAGCTAGTTTCATGGCATGCGCCATGTCGATCGGTTGTTTTGCACGGGCAATGGCGGTGTTGATTAATACGGCGTCAGCGCCCAGTTCCATAGCAAGCGCTGCGTCTGAAGGTGCGCCAATTCCGGCGTCGACAACTACTGGCACGCGGCCAGCCACAAGGTCAATGATGCGGCGAAGTCGATCTTGACTTAAGAGTCCACGCCCGGTTCCAATCGGCGAACCATACGGCATAATGGTTGCACAGCCGATGTCAAGTAGACGTTTTGCTACTAAATGGTCGTCTGTCGTGTACGGCAGTACGATAAATCCTTCTTCGACGAGTGTTTTAGCCGCCTCAAGTGTCTCGATAGGATCAGGAAGAAGTGTTCCGTCTGACGGGATTACTTCTAGCTTGACCCAATTTGATAGACCTGCGGCACGCGCTAAACGTGCAGTACGCACAGCTTCAGCGGCTGTTTGGCATCCTGCGGTGTTTGGGAGAATGAAGTAACGTGTGCGATCAATGTAGTTGAGCAATGACTCTTCTGTCTGATCGAGGTTGACGCGACGGACTGCTACAGTGACGATCTCTGCTTCAGAAACATCAAGAGCCGCGCGCATTTGTTCAAAGGTGTCGTATTTCCCTGTCCCAACCATAAGGCGGGAGCGAAATGTACGCCCCGCAATTGTGAGTTGATCATCTGCTGGAAGGTTCATTATAATTTCTACCTCCTCTTTTCTTTATAACTTGTCTCCGAGGTTCTGCTTTTTTTCAACCCCCACCGACGAAGCGAACAATTTCAATTACATCTTTCTCAGTCAATCTTCGTGTTGCATACGCTTCACGCGCAATAATTTCGCCATTGTGTTCTACGGCAATCAATTCATCTTGCAAATGAAACTGTTCAAGTAGTGAAAAGATCGTTGTGGTATCTGGAACGCTTTTTCTCTGCCCATTGACTAAAATATCCACTTTGTGGATGCCTCCTTTCCTAATAGAAGATCGGATTGTTTTGCTAGCGTTTTGTCTATCGTACTTGTGAGACCGGAATCTGTGGGATGAACGCTTTATGGTGAGCTAAAAGCGCTTTTCCTTCAATGAGAGAGACGATTATTTCCGCAGTTACAGGTGCCAGTAAGATGCCGTTGCGAAAGTGGCCGATGGCAACAAGCGCTTGAGAATTAGCATCGACAGGCCCGATGAATGGTTCGCGAGTGGGGAGTAAAGGGCGTATTCCTGTCCACGCGTCTACAAAGGCTGCATCACGTAATCCAGGTAAGACATCCTGTACAGCAAGTAGCAACTGCGAGAGTCCAGATACGGTGTTGATATGGGAAAGTAATTCAGGTTCTTCAGTTGCACCCACAATTATTGTGCCGTCACGTTTTGGAACAAAATAGAAATGACCATGGGAGATTGTACGTGTCAATTTGACATGGCCACTCGGTTGAATTCTCAGTAACTGACCCTTTACCGGGATCAGTGAAGGGGGCATGTGCATAGAGGGTAAGAATTGGTTTGCGAAAGCTCCATTCGCGAGGATGACTTTTTCTGCATGATATTGCTCTGTCGCTGTTCGCACGGTTACTTCAGTTGGCGAGAAGACAATGTCGTATACAGGGGAGCCTTCGATGACATCTGCAGTGAGACTAGCAGCTTTGCCAACGGCGCGCGTGACTAGAGCGGCATTTACGTTACCATCTTTGGCTAAAAATAGCCCGCCAAATGTTTCGCATACCGAAGTTTCCATGGCTGCGATTTGAGTAGATGTGAGAAACATCGCGCTACCGCCATGTAACTGTTGCCATGCCGCCGTTTCCTGCAATTGTGCAGCTTCTTCTGTGGTGCGTGCAAGGCGTAAAATGCCGTTTGGGGTGAGTTCGATCTCTATCCCTGTGAGATCAAAGAGTTCGTCAGAAAATGTAGGATATAATTCTCTACTCTCTAAGCACAACTGGAAAAAAGGTCCCGGCTCATTCATTTCCAGTTCGGCTCCTAGCATGCCTGCAGCTGCGCTTGAAGCTTCCTGACCAAGCCGTCCGCGTTCAAGGAGCAAGACTTTGCGGCTTGTCTGTGCGATACGCCAAGCGATCGTTGAGCCAATCACGCCGCCGCCTACAACTATCACATCGTAGCTCGTCTTCATGCTTTTAGCCCCCTTGTTATCCAGGAAACTTTTTCTTTTCCTGAATGTTGCTTTAACTTTTCTTTCAAGGTCTGTACTGCTGCGAGAGGTCGTTCAGATTCAAGAACAGCTCCGATAACCGCTACCCCAGTACAGCCAGTGGCAAGGACAGATGCAATGTTGGTCGCATCAATACCGCCGATCGCAATTACTGGGATTGACAATTCTTCGACAACTTGGTATAGAGCCGATAATCCTTTCGGCGGGATCCCACTGTGTGATGAACTGGCAAAAACATGGCCAAAAGTCACATAATCAGCACCTGCTTCCTGTGCTGCTTTTGCTTCTTCTAGACTGTGTACGGAGCAACCGATTTGGCCGGTCCACCCGATGCGACTACGCAGATGCACAACTTTTGCAATGGGTAGTGATTTTGCGGCAAGATGTACACCTGCAGTAGGCAAACTAAGTGCCACATCGACGCGATCATTCACAAAGACTTGTGAGTTCAACCCTTCGTTTGCACAGGCTTGCATCAAGGATTCGCATAATTGGTAGGTTTCTAGGCTCGGCGCTTTTTTTTCGCGAATTTGAATGACGTCAGCTCCTGCCCGAGCGCTTAAAAGTAGTGCATCAAACAAAGGAAGCGAATGTCGTTTGCGGTCGCTGATAACGTGAAGGACAGCACACACAATGTTTAACTCCTTTAGAATATTGAAGACATGAAATAAGCCGCACCCAAGTAAGGGATGCGGCTGAATCTCCACTCTGGATTCAACAAACGCGATCGTCAAGTCATGTCTTATTGCGTTCTTAGACTATCATTGGTTCTGCCATTGCGTCAAGGTTTTGTGTACAATGAGAAGCACAAATGAGAGAAAGGGCAGGCGATATGGGATGGATCAGGCACAACTGCAAGAACGGTACTCGCGGCAGATTTTATTTCGTCCGATCGGAGCAAAGGGGCAAGAGCGTCTGAGACAGTCGCGTGTCGCAATTGTGGGCATGGGGGCGCTTGGCACTGCAATGGCGACGCAAGTGGTGCGTGCAGGCGTAGGATTTGTGCGGTTACTCGACCGCGATATTATTGAGCCTTCCAATCTTCAACGTCAGGCTTTATACGATGAACAGGATGCGCTTGAGGCACTTCCCAAGGCAATTGCAGCGATGTATAAATTGCGCCAGGCAAACCGCGATGTGGAGATTGAGGCTAAAGTTGTCGATGTGACTGCGCAAAATGCGGAAGCGTTGCTGTCAGATGTGGATGTGATTCTAGATGGGACAGATAATTTTCAGATACGCTACCTGATCAATGACGTGGCGGTTAAGCATCACATTCCGTGGGCGTATGGTGGTGCTGTGAGTGCACACGGAACTAGCGCATTTTTCCGACCTCATGAGACACCGTGTCTCGTTTGCCTGTTTGGCACAGACCCGGGTTCTGGGCACGATACGTGCGACACAGTGGGCGTCATTGCTCCGGTTGTGTCAGTGATTGCTTCTTTTCAAGTTGCAGAAACACTAAAATATTTAACCGGAAATCTAGATGATTTGCGCAGTGGTCTCGTATATGTAGATTTATGGAATAACGAAATGCGGCAAATTGGATTTGGACAACGCAACACCGATTGTCCCTGTTGTGGGCATGGTCAGTATGCTGCGTTACAAGCTAAGCGTGATGCAATCACGGTTTCTATGTGTGGAAGACGCACGATCCAAGTCAAACCACAAGTCCCTGCTCAATTGTCCTTAGCGTCTGTTGCAAAGCGCTTGGAGGCTGTTTTTCGAGTGCGTTACAACGAACACTTATTGCGTGTGGAACTTCCGGATCATGTACAAATTACACTGTTTGCCGATGGGCGCGCACTTGTGCATGGAATCGAAGACGCTACGGCGGCGAGAGAGCTGTATGCCCGATATATTGGAATGTGAGAAGAGGAACGAGCACCAAATATTGTGAGCCTTATGTTATACTCGATAGGGGGTGGTTGAATGTTCACGTTTATTGATATGCCTTATGTGCGACCTAATATGGAAGATTTTTCGGCGCATTTTCGTGAAGAGTTACGCGCTTTTCGCAGTGCACGCGATGTGTCGGAGCAAGATGCAGCGATGGCACGTATCAATGCGGATCGCAAGACATTTGAATCGTTAAGTCAAATCGTGTACATTCGCCATTCCATCGATACGACAGATGAGTTGTATCGTGCAGAACAAGACTTTTTTGACGAAGTAGATCCGATCTATCGAGGGCTTGTAAATGAGTATTATGAGGCGTTGGTGAATTCCCCTTTTCGCGCGCAATTGGAAGAGAAATGGGGCTCTCAGTTGTTTCGTATTGCTGAACTCACTCTGCGAACATTTTCTCCCGAGGTCTTAGAAGATTTACAACAGGAAAATCGGATTGCGAGCGAGTATGTTCAACTGTTGGCATCGGCGAAGATTCCCTTTGAAGGTGCGGAGCGGACACTGTCGCAGATGACGCCTTTTTTGCAATCGACGGATCGCTCGATGCGCAAGCGCGCAGCGTTAGCTAAGTATGGATTTTTGCAAGAACATGAAGAACAATTGGACTCTTTGTATGATGAACTAGTGAAAACACGCACGCGTATCGCACGCAAGCTGGGGTTTCGCAATTTTGTGGAACTTGCGTATGCGCGCTTACATCGCACGGATTATGATGCCAAGGCCGTTGAGCAATTTCGCAAGCAAGTGCGACAATACATCGTACCTGCAGCCACGCGATTGCGCGAGCGTCAGAGGCAAAGGATCGGAGTGCGCGAATTATACTATTATGACGAAAACTTCAATTTTTTATCAGGAAATGCGACGCCTAAGGGAGATCCAGACTGGATTCTCGCAAATGGACGTACGATGTATCGTGAATTATCGCCCGAAACGGACGTGTTTTTCTCTTATTTAGTCGATCATCAGTTGATGGATCTCGCGAGTAAGCAAGGGAAAGCAGGCGGTGGATACTGTACGTATATTCCCGATTATGAGTCTCCGTTTATTTTCGCCAATTTCAACGGCACATCGGGCGACGTGGACGTATTGACACATGAGGCTGGACACGCTTTTCAAGTATACGCAAGCCGAAATTACGAAATTCCAGAGTACTTGTGGCCAACTTATGATGCGGCAGAGATTCATTCGATGAGCATGGAGTTTTTTACATGGCCATGGATGGATTTGTTTTTTAAAGAAGATACGGACAAATACAAATTTGCACATCTTAGCGGATCACTGCTGTTTATTCCTTATGGTGTGTTGGTCGATGATTTTCAGCACTTTGTTTATACCAACCCAGATGCAACTCCACAACAGCGTAAAGCAAAGTGGAGGGAACTTGAGCAGATGTACTTGCCGTCAAAAAATTACGAGGGAAATACATATTTAGAACAAGGTGGTTTTTGGCACCAACAAAATCACATCTTTACGGTGCCATTTTATTATATCGACTATACCTTGGCACAAATCTGCGCTTTTCAATTTTGGGCGCGGATGCAAGAAGATCGAGAAAGTGCATGGACGGACTATGTACACTTATGCCAAGCAGGCGGCAGTGAGTCTTTTACGAAGTTAGTCACTAAAGCGGGGCTGATTTCACCTTTTGAGGAAGGTTGCATAGAGTCTGTGATTGGTAAAATTGAACATTGGTTAGATCAAATAGACGATGCCAGTCTGTAGCATTGAGGTCTCGAATCTGTTATCTTCTAAAGAAAAAGCGAGCCCAGATTCGATGATTGATGTGTAAAGAGGAGTCAGACATCGCACAGAAGGTTTGCTTCAATGGATGTGGAGGTATTTTTTCATGGCAGTAACAATGGAACAGCTAGTATCACTGGCAAAACACCGCGGCTTTATTTTCCCTGGTTCAGAAATTTATGGTGGATTGGCGAATACTTGGGATTATGGTCCGCTAGGTGTCTTGCTAAAGAATCACGTCAAGCGAGCTTGGTGGCAAAAATTTATTCAAGAGTCCCCATACAATGTAGGGCTTGATTCAGCGATCTTGATGAATCGTGAAGTATGGGTGGCTTCAGGTCACGTAGGCAATTTTAACGATCCCATGATTGACTGTAAGGTATGTAAAGCGCGCCATCGGGCTGATAAATTGATCGAAGAAGCTCTTTTGGAGCGCGGTGAGGAAAAGGTGGTTGATGGTCTACCTTTTGGTGAAATGGAAGCGCTGATACGAGATCTTGCCATTGGATGTCCGCAGTGTGGAGCGCATGATTTTACGCCGATTCGACAATTTAATATGATGTTTAAAACGCACGCGGGGGTCACTGAAGATGCCGCCAATGAAGTTTTTTTACGTCCGGAAACGGCACAAGGCATTTTTGTGAACTTCAAAAATGTACAGCGTACCATGCGTAAGAAACTTCCTTTCGGCATCGGTCAGATAGGGAAAAGCTTCCGCAATGAAATCACCCCTGGAAATTTCACGTTTCGAACACGTGAATTTGAACAGATGGAAGTTGAATTTTTTTGTGAACCGGGCACTGATGAAGCGTGGTTCTCATATTGGCGTCAGTTCTGTGCGGATTTTGTACTGCAACTTGGCTTGCGTAAAGAAAATATTCGCTTGCGTGACCATGAACCAGAGCAACTGTCTCACTATAGCAAGGCGACGACTGACGTTGAATATCATTTTCCCTTTGGTTGGGGAGAATTGTTAGGAGTAGCAAATCGCACGGATTATGATTTGCGCCAGCATAGCCAGCATGCACATGAAGATTTTAGTGTAAAGGAAGAGGGGAAAGATCCCTTTATACCCTATTGTATTGAACCTTCAATAGGTGCAGATCGTCTGACCCTCGCTTTTTTTGTTGATGCTTTCGAGGAACAAGCATTGCCAGACGGTGATATGCGTACAGTGTTGCATTTCCATCCGGCACTTGCTCCCTATACTGCGGCCGTTTTTCCACTATCAAAGAAGCTGGCAGAGGGCGCGTTGCAGATTTATACACAACTTGCAGCGGACTTTTCGGTGGATTATGATGACAGCGGATCAATCGGTAAACGATATCGGCGTCACGATGAAATTGGAACGCCATTTTGCATTACGTACGACTTTCAATCAGAAGAAGATCACGCGGTCACAGTTCGCAATCGGGATACGATGGAGCAAGTTCGACTTCCGATTGCTGAACTCAAAAACTATTTAGCAGAGAAGATTCGCTTTTGAGTTTCTTTTTTAGCAAAAGGGTGCACAAGTATAGTGATTCTATACGGTTGTGCGCTCTTTTGCTTTGCTCACATGTTGTAAAAGCTCTGTGATGAGTTGTGTAGTTCCACTTTGCAGGGAGTGGGGAAGCACATTGTTTGAAGTCCGTTCAATTGTTGAAGCGTTTGGTGTAATACACTCGATCTGCCACCAGAGTAATGGGCGTTCTAAGTCATCTTCGGGTGCCGTTCGTAACAGACGTTCTCGTTCACGACGCAAAAGTGTAGAGATGCGTTGACGAATGCTTTGCAATTCTTCTTCGATCCGTCCGTTCGCAGTGTAGGGATGATCAGTTCGTGCAAATCTTACTGGCGTGGCAAGGCTTAACACTTCGAAATAACGCACTAGCGCATGAGTGCCATATTGATCCGCAAGGGTTTGATCGATCTCATAAATCGCGCGATGTTGGAGTATTGCTAAATGACTGTCCAATAGTTGTGCGAGTGCTTGAGGAATAAAAGAAAGCGGACGTGTGAGCATCTGAAGAAAATAAATGGTGGAGCGACTACTTGCAACATTCGCAGTAAAACGGTAGGTTTCGTGAACAGGTGGCATGGAATGGGGGATACGCGCGTTAAAAGAGGGTGTGTCGTTGCGGATAATTTCGCTTGCAAGAGTAAGTATTTTTTGCGCCCATATGGCTCCAGCGATGCTTTTGCGGCGCAAGTAACGATGTAAATGGAGCTCACGGGCGATGCCAAGTAATAAAAGTTCATCGTCTAGCAGATAGAGTAAGGGAAGACTGATTTGTACGCATTGCTGTCTGCGCAGCAGAGGTTGTATCGTGCGAATCTGCATCCCGTTTGGCATGATGTCAAGACGAGTAATGGGTGAGCGATTGAGTACTGCGGTGAGTTTGTTAAGACGGGCAAATCCTTGTGGTGCATGTTTCTGAGTCAAAGGAGTGGTGCACTCTGGAAATTTCCATAAGAATTCAAAAGGCAAGAACAATCCAAGAGCCAATAAACTGCCTAGGAGCGTTGCAATCAGCGTGTGTAGTTTAAATAACGCAAATGTGATTCCAAGATAGAAAATGAACCACGCAAAGACAAGCATTCCAACTAGGGTTATCACGAGGCGTGCACGCCATAAAAGTGGATCGTTTGCGCGTTTTGCACGAACGTTTTCATATACTTGCTGTGCACGCCGGTATTTTGCACGAAGCCTTTTGTCCTCTTCCCAATCAGTAGGCAGATCGAGCTGCCAACCACACTCACACCATGTGATATAGCCATAGTGCATAGGGACTTGTGCAGAACATTTGGGACAGGTAAGCGTCGTTTCGGTCATTTGCTTCCACTCCAGTTTTGCGGGCGCCCGCTGCTTTAAAGGTGCTACAGTACGTGTTCCGTCGCATTTAGGGAGATGGGCCAAAGTCAACGATGATCGCTGTTCCTACAGGAACGAACTTGCCTGGCTGTAAGTTTTGCGAGAGGGCATAACCAGCTCCTTGTGGAACCATTTCCAATCCTACTAGCGAGCACACATGCATCGCTTCAGTCATGAGCATGCCGGAAAGGTTGGGGACTTGCACTTTTCCAGGCGGATGATCTGATGGAGCAAATGTCCATGCATTTGTTCCGCTTGGAACTTTTGTACCAGGGGCTGGCCATTGCTCTAAGACTTTTCCGGTAGATCCAACCATGTGGGCGTTAAAACCCGCGCGCTCGAGAACGGATGTCGCCGTATGTACTGGGAGACCGACTACGTCTGGTGCCACGATATAATGGTCGCGGGGCGCAAAGTTTGCTGCAGATGGCGCAGTGTGGGGAGGAATGCCCAAATATGCGAGTGATTTTTGTAGGACATAGCGAGCCGCAGGTGTTGCTACCCAATCCCCCCACTGAGCGGTATGGTGAGCTTCACTTACAGTGACATAGATCTCAAGCGCTGGGTGATAAGCAGGAACATACCCGATAAAAGATAAATTATATAGATTTTTATAATATCCTCCCGTCGGTTTTGGAATCTCAGCTGTACCGGTTTTCCCAGCGACCGTATAGCCAGGAATCTCCCCTACATTTCCCTGTGGATCATTATTTACGACTTGAACCATAACGTTTGTGACCTGTCTCATAATCGCAGCCTGTGCCACGTGATCCACGATATGGACATGGTGGTTGTAGATCACTTTGCCGCTAGGGCTTACGATTTTTTGCACGACATACGGAGTTAAAAGATTGCCTCCGTTTGCGATGGCGCCGATCGCAGCAATTTGTTGGATAGGGGTGACAGCCAGCCCTTGACCAAATGTCATCGTTGCAAAGTCCACAGGATTCAAATGGGCTTCGGGAAAGATAATTGGATCTCCTTCACCAGGTAGATCGATCCCCGTTTTATGTGTCAATCCAAATCGATTTAAATACGTATAAAAATTTTGAACCCCTTCAGCTTGTCCAATGTGAATGAAACCGACGTTGCTTGAATAAATCATCGCTTGACGATATGTTAAACGTCCCCAGCCATACAAATTCCAATCGTGAATCGGCACTCCATCAACCACATCAACGCCAGACATATAGGTTTGGTTTAACTGAATGCTATGTGTTGCTAAAGCGCCTGTCAGCGTAACCGCCTTAAATGTGCTGCCTGGTTCAAAAGGGTCAGAGATCGCCCAATTGGTGTCAAGTGTTGAATTGTTATAGCGCCAAAAGTAGTTTGGATTATAGTCTGGAAGTGTTGCCATGGCGAGGATTGCTCCTGTATTTGGATCCGCTACAATGATGGCGGCATGTGCAGGAGAAAAACGCTGTTTGATCACAGCGAGCGCTTGTTCTGCGTAGCGCTGAATGACTGAGTTGATCGTTAAGTACACGCTATCCCCATTTTGTACGGGTTTACGCACCACAGGTTGAAAGGGGATGGGATTCCCAAACGTATCTTGTGTAAAAGTAGAGATTCCAGGTCTGCCTGCGAGATACTGATTGTATTCGAGTTCGACACCTGCTGCACCGTGTCCATGCTGATCAGTAAAACCTATGACTTCAGAAGCAAATGTCCCGTCTGGATAAATGCGCCGATAAGTCTTATACGGATTCACGTCATTTTGCATGTTTAGTTTTGCGAATAATTTGAGTACGGCTTCTTTTGTAGCTAAAGGAACATGAACGAGATAAGGATACATGCGCAACCAAATGACATTTGGCTGTTGTAATTGGGCATAAATTGTTGCTTCTTTGGCGTGTACGATTTGGGCTAAGCCTTGAGCAAGTTCTGTGATTTTCGCTGGGGTATTATGCTCAATGGCTTGAAGGTCAATGTCCATGTCATAGGCAGGGGCATCAAATGCCAGCACGCCGCCATTTGCGTCGTAAATCGTGCCGCGCATAGGCTGTATTGTTTCTTCTGCGTTCCACTCTGCTAGTGCGCGTCCTTTAAGAAAGTGATCTGCCGTTTGAATGTGCCAAATGCGAAATAGCACGACGCTCGCCAAGAAAAGAAAGCCTATTTGTAAAGATTTCGTTCGAATTTGCTCTTTCACGCTCTCTCGTCCTTGTTGTGTGTTTGTGCTAGAGTCGAAGATTGATGATGTGCATGATCAATATAAAACAACTGACTTTTGGATGCTATACAGGAAGAGTTCAGTTTACAACTTTTAACGCGCGTGCAATGATTCCCCCACCAAGACAGACCTCATCTGCGTAGAAGACAATTGATTGGCCGGGCGTCACAGCTCGTTCGGGGGCTGCAAAATGGACAAGATATTCACCTGAGGACTGCCGTTTGATTGTGACCTCATGGTCTGGTTGACGATAGCGAATCTTTGCTGTACAACTAAACACTTCCTCAGAACTCGGAAAGTGGCCTGCGATCCAGTGTACGTCTGTCGCAATAAGTCCATGTGCATACAGATGGGGATTATGAACACCTTGTTCTACATATAGAATGTTTTTTTGTAAATCTTTATCAACTACAAACCACGGTTCACCACTGCCTGAACCGCCTATTCCAAGTCCATGTCTTTGACCAATCGTGTAGTACATCAAACCGTTATGTGTCCCCTTATATTCACCTGCCATCGTTCGCATTTCACCTGGTTTTGCCGGGAAATAATTGCTAAGAAATTGGCTGAAATTTCGTTCGCCGATGAAACAAATGCCTGTGCTGTCTTTCTTTTTCGCAGTGGCTAAGCCAGCTTGTTCAGCAATTTGCCGCACTTCTTTTTTGTTGAGGTGCCCAATGGGAAATAGTGTTTTGGAAAATGCGGATTGATCGACGGTGTGCAAAAAGTAGGTTTGATCCTTTGTGCGATCTTTTGCTCGCAATAGCTGCCAGGAGCCATTTTGCTCACGAAGTTGAGCATAATGGCCAGTCGCTAGATAGTCAGCGCCGATCGCCACAGCTTTTTGTAGAAGTTCTTTAAATTTGATTTCTCGATTGCACATTACGTCTGGATTGGGGGTGCGGCCGCGTTCATACTCCGCTAAAAAATAGCGAAAAACGCGGTCCATGTATTCTTTTTCAAAATTCACGCTGTAACTTGGGATGCCAATTTGATCGCAAACGCGTTGCACATCCTCATAGTCTAAGGTAGCGGTGCAAATCCCAGACTCGTCTTTTTCATCCCAATTTTTCATAAACATCCCAATTACATGATATCCTTGTTCTTTTAACAGAAGAGCTGTCACGGAAGAATCAACTCCTCCTGACATCCCTACGACAACGCGTGTATCTTGTGGACGTTTGGTCATGAGTGTACTGAATCCTCCACTTCATTTGCGTGTTGTATCGTGTGTGTAGCGGAAAGCGCAAGCAGGGCAAAACAAATTCCAGCGAGGACTGCTGCGAATACATCCGTTCCATACATCAGGGAAGGTCCCCCACGGTGCAATAACACACCATTTGTAAAGTTCCCCACCATAACAGCAAGACCCCCACAGACCATGCCAAAAAGACTTTGTCCCGTGGCTTGAAGGTCAGGGGGAGAAAGATAGGAAACATAATCAACGGCTGCTATATAAAAGAAACCAAATGAGGCGCCATGTAGGATCTGTATGAAAACATCGAGAATAGGAATTTTTAGCCACGCCATGACGGCGAATCGTGTACAATAAGCAAGCACTGCGAGTAACAGTGTTTTTTCTTTGCCAAATTTAGCAATGAGTCGTGTTGCGAGCAGCATTGCGGGGATATTGCTGAGTGATGCGATCATAAATGCAACCCCAGTCCAATTTAGCGGCCCCCCAATCTCACGAAACGCTAAAGCAAAATACGTATCGTATGCTGTTAAGATTGCGCTTAGAAAGAAACCGCCTGTCAAAAATAATAAAAATCGGCGATTAGAAAGAAAAGGGTGCCATCCGCTTAAACCTGCTCGTTTGAATCGCACTGAAGATGTAAATCGCGGCAGGAACAAAGCGGTCAGCACAGTGAACAGTCCAATCACAGCACGAGGAAGCCACAAGATGGAAACTGTGAAGCGAGTCAAAAATTGCCCTGCCAAATAGGCGCCTGTTGCGTAGCCAAGACTGCCAAAGATACGTACGGTGCTATACGATGTGTCTGAAGCTCGCGTGATCGTTATAGCATACGCATCGGCAATTGGCGTTTGCGGATTACTAAAAAATGAAGAGGTCACAGTCACAATGAAAAGAACCCAAATCCACGTCGTATTATAAAATATCACTAGCATAGCGGGGACTAGAGCTCCTAGCCACAAAGCACTACGTGTGATTTCAAAGCGATCGACGAGTTGTCCCCACAGAGGCTGTGCGATCATTCCTACGAGAGTGGCAGTGGCAATGACAAGGCCGATCTCTGTACTTGTAAAGCCATTATGCACAAGTAGTAAAGACAAATAAGGATTGAAGATACCACCTGTCATTCCGTTAAAAAGGTAGTAACCTCGTAGCGGAATAAGGGTCTTTTTCGCACAGCTTTCCTTCATTATTGCATCCATTCGTCCGCCCAACGTTGAACTTGATCCATGACAGGTTCGAGTGCGCGGCCTTTTTCTGTTAAGGAGTACTCAATGCGGACGGGAGTTTCAGGGTATACCGTGCGGGTGATGAGACCTGCTATTTCAAGTTCTTTAAAGCGTTCTGCAAGCATACGATCACTCATATTCGGAATCATGTCAGAAATATCTTTAAAGCGTTTAGGTCCATCTAGCAGCACGCGGATGATCAGTCCTGTCCAGCGTTTGCCAAGAAGTGCGAAAGCGGATTCGAACTTTGGACATAGATGATCATTGGACATGGGGTATCCCTCCAGAATTATAGTAACACAGTCGCTTCATAAAAGTTAGTTAATTAATCATTATACGTACTACATATGGAGTCTATACGTTGTTTGGCTGCGCGCATCCTTGAAACAGAGAAAAGAATACGTGATTTATTGGTATAAGTTACTTAAAGAACGTCCGTTTGCCAAGACTCAAGATGATAGGCCATGTCCCAAAATCGCAATTCATACTCACTTGAGCGTAAAAAATGCTGACGCATCAATTTGCGCTGTTCCTCCGAGGCGTTTTGTGCGAGCACATCGAGCAAGTGAATTTGCTCAGTTACAAGTTTGCCAAACCACTCATCACCGTAAGTGGCGATCCATTGATCATAAATTGGGTGATTGGGGGTGCTGTTACGATAGCGTTCACCGATCTCGAAATATAACCAGTAGCAGGGTAAAATGGCGGCAATGATCTCGCCAAACGTCCCTTCGGCTGCTACAGCGAGTAAGTGTGTGGTATACGCATAGGTTGTAGGTGCGGGAATAAAATCTGTTGACGGGGTGATGCCTAGCAAGGAAAAGAATGTCTCATGAAGTAAATGCTCAGCTTCTACTGTACTTTGTGCGTGCACAGCGAGTCGAGCGATTGTAGGCAAGTCCGGAGCTTTTGAGGCTGCCCTAGATTGCACCTTTGCAAATATGGTTAGATAATACGAATCATTTAGCACGTAGTGGACAAATTTTTCTCGTGCGAGTGAGCCTTTTGCGAGTTCAGTCACAAAAGGGTGAGCGAAACTTTGTTGCCATAATGCATCTGCTTTTTGTCGCAGTTCGCGGGTAAACGTCATAGGTGATTTCATTCCCTACCGTAAATTTTCTTAAGTGTGGGAAGGGGCTGTGGAGATCCACTTGCACAGCCTTACCACGGTTCATCTGCAAATGGGGCATCTTCTGTCTCTTGTAGCTGCAAAAGTTCGGTTAAGAGCTCCTGGGCTGTCTCACGTTCGACCCATCTCCCATTGGCAAATGCATACGGGCGTAACAAACAATCTTCACATCGCTCAAGACAAGGGTATGTGATAACTTCCATTCCTTGAGCTTCGAGTTCTGGCATCCAAGTAGCGATCTCATTGGATATACAGATTTCTACAATCACGCAACACCCCTCACTTCTCAAATTGCAGGTTGTCAAGAAAATTCTACTTCTGATGAACTCGTGTGTCGCCGTTTTTTTTGGATGTACATCGCGGCATCTGCGGATCGGATTAAGCGCGAGAGTTCCTCCCAGGGCGCGTGAGTTACACCAATACTCACAGACAGGGGTTCACCGCGGTGATCTCCGAGTTTTAAGGCTGATTGTCGAATCTTACTAGCAATCGTATGCGCTTCAATGTTTGTCGCATTTGGAAGTAAAATGACAAATTCGTCTCCGCCGTAACGAAAGATCAATTGATGACCTGGGGTAGCATAACGCAGAATTTGTGTAAATGCCACGAGTCTTAAATCACCTTGATCGTGTCCGTGTGTATCGTTATACAGTTTAAATTCATCTAAATCAATCATGAGGACAGCGACAGTGTCGATACTCTCGATCGTATGATCGATGACAAATGAATCCATAAAGGAAATCAGGCTTTCACGATCATGGATCATGTGCAATGCCCGGCGATTAAAGACGCCAGTTAAACCATCTGTGGTCGCCTGAAGTTTTAGTTCCATCAACAACTTGGAGACATATAGGCTAGCCGATAGGTGTACAGCGACATCTTCTAGTAGAGAAATATCGTCTACAGAGAAGTGGTTGGGTTCCATAGATTTCACGGTCATAATGCCAAATGCTTCGCCAGTTTTAAACAGTGGAACGCGCACAATTGATTGAATTGATTGTTCATAAAGAAAAGGATCCTCGAGAAACTCGTGTTTTTCCCTCAAATGCTGATTGACGTGTGTACGCTGTTCGCGAAAACACCATTCGATCGCAGTGTGCTCGATGGGCATGATGTCTCCAGGCGCACTGCATATCAGACCATCTTTTGTCACGAGCTCATGTACAATACAGTATTTCCCCTTGGGTTCAGCGACTAAAAGACCAATCCGATCAAATGCGACGAGTGGCTGTATTTTGTCTCTAACAGCACTCAGAATTTCCGTGGTATTGAGGGAATCGCGCGTCGCGTGCAAAAGTTGATTGATCGCACGCAGGCGGGCGACTTCTTGTTCCAGCGACAATTTGTCTGGCAATGTCAACGCCTCTCTTTTGCGCCGATCTGTTTTCATATAACTACTAGTATATATTTTACCGCACGACATGTATAGATTTGTAGGTGCTGGAATACGAAATATGAGTGTTCGAATAAAAATTGACAAAAATCTTTGCGCTCGCGTATGATGGAATGAAACGAAAGGGCGGGATACGATGCAACCGCATAGAAGGCGGAAAGTACAACCGCATATCGGCGTTCCGGGCCGTGAGATAAGGTAGAGCTTATCTCACGGCCTTTCTTTTTGGCTTTGTTCAAGTAAAGGAGTGAAGGTTTATGTCGAAGGTGTTCTTAAATGGTAATACGCTTACTTTAGAAGAAGTTTGGGAAGTAGCCACAGCAAAAGATTTTATAGATCCCAGACATCGTGTGGAAGTACAGGTCGCAGATGAAGCGTGGCCACGTATTCACAAAAGTCGTGAATTGATTGAAGCTGTCGTACGGCAAGGGAAGCCGGTGTACGGAGTAAATACGGGATTTGGAAGGTTATCTGAGGTATCGATTCCAAAAGCGGAAACGGTGCAATTGCAAAAAAATCTGATCCGCAGTCATGCTTGCGCCGTGGGGAGGCCTCTTGCTACAGACGTCGTGCGCGCCATGATGCTGTTGCGGGCGAATGCTTTAGCAAAAGGGTATTCTGGAATTCGCAAGGAAACCTTGCAACTGCTTGTAGATTGTTTGAATGCTGGAGTTCATCCTGTGATTCCTAGTCAAGGATCACTTGGGGCAAGTGGCGACTTGGCCCCCCTCGCTCATCTTGCACTCGTTCTTATGGGGGAAGGGAAGGCGGAGTTTCGCGGTGCAGTGCTACCTGGTGCGGAAGCACTGGCACACGCAGGGCTGACACCCGTTACACTTCAGGAAAAAGAAGGGTTGGCGTTAATCAATGGCACGCAAGCGATGACAGCGATTGGTACGCTTGCGTGGATGAAAGCAAACCATTTGGTCCAATTAGCGGATGGGATTGGAGCGCTCACCATTGAAGCACTTGCCGGGATTCGCGATCCCTTTGCTCAGCAGGTGCACGCATTGCGTCCACATCCAGGACAGGAAACGGCAGCAAAAGCTTTACGTGAGTGGCTTGCCGGGAGTCAGTTGACTACAGCACAAGGAGAAAAGCGTGTACAAGACGCTTATAGTCTGCGCTGCATGCCTCAAGTGCATGGCGCCAGTCGTCAAGTAGTAGATTATGTGCAGAATGTGCTGAAGATAGAGGTCAATGCTGCGACGGATAACCCGCTTGTCTTTGCTGAAACGCAGGAGGTGATTTCAGGAGGTCACTTTCATGGGCAGCCAGTCGCACTTGCCATGGATTTTCTAAAAATTGGGATGGCTGAAATCGCAAATATTTCGGAACGTCGGGTGGAGCGTTTAGTGAATCCTAGTTTAAGTGGATTACCTGCTTTTTTGGCGCAAAATCCTGGATTATCTTCTGGACTCATGATTTTACAATATGTTGCAGCTTCTCTGGTGTCTGAAAACAAGGTGCTCGCACATCCAGCGAGTGTCGATTCGATTCCATCTTCAGCGGGTCAAGAGGATCATGTCTCCATGGGAACGACTGCAGCTCGACAGGTAGATGAGCTTGTGGGGAATGCGGCGCGTGTATTAGCGATTGAGGCGATTGTAGCAGCGCAGGCGATTGCACTACAACATGTCGAATCTCGTCTGGCAAAGCGGACGAAACAATTGTATGAGTGGATTCGTTCTTATGTGCCAAATGTCACGGTAGATCGCAGTTTGTCTGAGGAGATTGAGGCGCTTGCACAAGAAATTCTGCGTCTTGGCGGAGGAACTCCTTCTCTCGTGCACGCGTAACTATTTTACTGCAAGCATCGCACAGGAGCGGGTGTATCCAGTAATAGTCTGATGGCTGTACCCGCTTCTGTGCGGTTGTTTCAATGCGAGACTACAATGGGAGATCGGTTATGTGACGAGTTAACTTTGCTTTCATTGGAAAGTAGTACAAAATTCCTGAAACAAGCAATCCTACAACCCATGCAAAATCTGCGTTGCCTAAATATTTAGAAATTACCCCAACGTATAGAGCAGTATTCATGAAGGGGAATTCGAGTGCAATGGCAACCACGTAGCTAATGAGTGCGACCCAGTTCACGGTGCCATACGCACCTTGTTGGTGGAAAATTGCGTCTACATCATAATGTCCATGTCGAAGGAAATAGAAGTCGATGAGGTTGATGGATGTCCAAGGAACGAGAAAATACAAGAGCAGCAAGAGAAAATTCGAATAATTATTTAAGAAATTGCCTTGTCCCCAAATAGCGATCCCCGTTCCTAAAAGAGCGATGATCCCGCTGATCCAGGTGCGTGCCCGACTTGTAAAACCGATGCGACTGAGTGCGCTGATCGTTGTTGTGATGGACATGAAACCGCCGTACAAGTTGAGCACGTTGACAGCGATGATGCCTAATAAGATGACAAGATCGATCAGCCAAGAAAAATTTTGACCGAACAGCGAGGCGAGATAATTTGATGCGCTTGCATTAAAAGCATTCGCAGCTGTTGCGGCGCCAATTGCACCAATCATCATCATCCAAATGCTTCCTATTACAGATCCGGCATACGTATACCAAAAGGTTTTTGCAATGGCGGTCTCTTTTGGCAGATAGCGCGAGTAATCAGCTACATAAGGGGCATACGTGATTTGCCAAGTCGCCACAATCGAGAGGACAAGGAAAAAAGGGCCAAATGCGAATTGATGTTGAGAAAATCCTGCAGAGAAGGCGGGAGATGCAATGAGTTTTATCGTTAAAAAGAGAAATGTCACAGCAAATAGATAGGAAACGACCCGCTCATAACGATGGATCATCTCATAGCCATAAACAACTAGTAAGAAGGTTATGAAATTTGCGATGACAAGTGAGAAATCAAGGGGAATATGCAGGAAGGCACTGAGTGCTTGACCTCCTAGGACCGCACTTGACGCAAAAAAGCCGATATACATCAAAATGACGAGCACAAGTGGCAAAATGGCACCAATGACGCCGAATTGGGCTCGTGATTGGATCATTTGTGGAATCCCCAGTTTTGGTCCTTGTGCCGAGTGGAATGCCATGAAAATGCCACCGATGAGATTGCCAAGTAGGATTGCAATGATCGCAAACAGCAAATTGAGACCGAGTACAATCGCAAGGCCGCCTGTGACAATTGTAGTGACCTGCATGTTGGCGGAAAACCAAATGGCAAATAAACTTGAAGGTTTCCCGTGGCGATCGGATTCTGGAATGAATCCGATCGTACGTTGTTGTACGCCCGGCATGGGCGGAATCTTTAGGGTGTAAGTCCCGAACGGGGGTTGGCGACAAACCTACCGTT
>NZ_MPDK01000024.1 GCF_003144315.1 Sulfoacidibacillus thermotolerans
CAGTGTTTGTTCTGCTCGCACTAGGGGTTGTCTTTATGCTGATGCCGCGAAAACAGCCACATGTCGTGCATACCGTTTCATTTGCAGAGGAGAACGAAGGAGAGGCTGTCCATGTCACGTGAGATTCTCAGTTTGAAGTATGAATAACCTGCGACGGTATCCTAGGTTGACAGTATTTGCTGTAGTGGAATATAATCTGCTTTGATATGTATGTGGCTAGCTTTGGCTAGTCTTGCAAGTGTTCGGTGGAGGGAGGGAAACCTGTATGTCCGAGATCAAGATCCGTAAGAACGAATCTTTGGATAGCGCGCTCCGTCGCTTTAAGCGTGCTACTGCAAAGGACGGCATCCTCGCCGAAGTAAAGAAACGGAAGCATTACGACAAGCCAAGCGTGGCTCGAAAGAAGAAATCGGAAGCTGCACGTAAGAACAAAAAGAAATTTTAAAGTGTGCTGTTTGAAAGTGAATTCGGGAACTTACGACAAGGGAGCGAACAGGCGCGTGAAGTTAGCCGATCGCCTATCAGAAGAATTAAAGCAGGCTATGAGGGACAAGGACAAGGTTCGCTTGTCTGTTTTGCGATTGATTAAAGCGGCGATGAAGAATCAAGAGATTGAGTCTCACCACGCACTGTCGGACGAAGAAATCTTGTCTGTCATTCGCAAAGAGGTAAAGCAGCGCAAAGATGCATTAGAGGCTGTAAAAGGCTCTGAGCGCGCAGATTTTATCGCTTCTGTGGAAGCAGAACTTGAGGTCTTATCTTCCTATTTGCCAGCACCGCTTGCTCTGGATGAAATTCGCTCGATCGTGTTGGACGTGGTTCGTGAGACGGGAGCGTCTTCGCGAGCAGACATGGGAAAAGTAATGCCTGTAGTGATGGAACGTGTGGGATCGCGAGCGGAAGGAAAGACCGTGAGTCAAGTCGTGCAAGAAGTTCTCGCAAGTCGATCCGCAGCTCATGAATAGGTTGTAAACCGCATACTTTTGCAGTGAGATGGGCGACCCGTTAGGGTCGCCTTTTTGTTATGCGGCATATCTCTTTCTATTATGGCATAAACGTCTTTCGAGGAGGGATGTCCATGAAACGCCGGTGGAGAGATAAAACGGAGCACATGGCGGCTGAATTGCTAGAAATCCCCAAGGACACCCTGTTGCATGTGCCTCGCGTCATGTTGATAGGCAATGAACAAGTCGTTGTTGACAATTATAAGTCCATTCTTTCCTTTGAACCTGAGCTCATTCGCATCGCTCTTGCTAAAGGAGAAGTGGCGATTAAAGGCACTCGCTTGGCGTTTAAGGTCATTGTTCCAGAACAGCTTGTCATCGAAGGCACAGTATCTAGTGTAGACTTTCACTAGGGGGGAAAAACGGTGGCGATACGCATTGCAGAGTTTTTCAGTGGTTCTGTGCGCGTGCTTGTCCTAAAAGATCAGAGCCGAACTGTACTGTCGGCTCTGATCGCTCGCGGAGTCCCCCTATTTGATGTGGAGCATGTTGCCTCCGAACAATATCAGTTGACTCTGAGTTTGGCTCATGTAAAGGAACTAGTACGGGCAGTGCGTCTAGCATCAGCTAAAGTGCAATTTATCAATAAATGGGGGCTTCCTTTTGTTTTATGGCGAGCTCGGCGCAGAAAAGCATTTATTGGTGGCGCTCTTTTTTTTGTTCTTGCTCTTTACACGTTGTCTGGCTTTATTTGGCATGTGGAGATTGAAGGTACAGATCAACCGGAAGTAATTCAGGCGGCGCTACAAAAATTACATGTATATCCTGGTGGGTTGTTGTACCGAGTTGTCGATCAAGATGCTCTACAACTTGCGCTGTTAGATGCATTGCCTGATCTGTCATGGGTTGGCGTACGAATGCATGGGACTTCAATCTACATCCGGGTGATTTCGCGCATTCAAGGTGCGAAGGTTCAGCCAACTACTCCGCAAGATATTGTGGCAAAAGTGCCGGGGGTCGTCGCGATTGTTTTGGCAGATAACGGACAGGCGGTAGTGAAACCCGGACAATTTGTAACTCCTGGGACAATACTCATATCTGGTGTTTTAGAAGATGGCAAGTCTGTACATGCCAGTGGGATAGTCCGCGGTATCGTATGGTATCGCTCAGATGTCACATTGTCACAAAAGACGACGGTAGATTTGTTAAGTGGTGAGCATGTTTCGCATGATTATCTGATGCTTGGAAAGTTTGCCTTGCAAATTTGGGGGTTTTCTCATCCGCCCTATACACATGAAGAGGTTCAGAGTATAGATGTTCCTCTGAAGCTTTGGGACTTGACGTTGCCCCTTGTTTTGCGCAAGGAGACTGTTTATGAAGCGATACCTCATACCGTCGCGTTGACTGAATCGGCCCTTACTGCACGCGGATTACAGTTTGCGGCGACAGATGTTCTCGCAAAGTGTAAAGGGGAGGGGAAAGTTCTTCGTCAAAATATTTTACAGCGCAAACTCGAGCATGGTAAGCTATATATGACTGTGTGGACAGAAGTGCTGCAGGATATAGGGATTAATCAAGCGATCTCCCCTCAAAAACCAGAGACAGGGAAGAAAATTACAGGTTGATTTTAGGCCGCGAATAGTTAGAGGAGATGGGAGCGCGATTGAGTGAAGAAAGCGTAGTCTCGCAAAAGATTCTTCTGCGCGATAATGAGGAAGCGCGAGCAATTTTCGGACCCCAAGACGCGTATATTCGCATGTTAGATCAGGCATTTGCATGTACACTGATCAATCGAGGGAATGAACTGAGCGTACAGGGTACGCCAATGGTTGTGGAGCAAGTTGTTGAATTGATTGGAGTCTTCAAGCAACTTATTCGAAAAGGACATCCGCTGTCTGAACGTGACGTGCTGTATGCACTTGAATTGCAGAAAAAGGGCGACCTTGCCCATCTTTTAGACCTTTTTCAAGAGGATTTAGCGCAAAGTTTTAAAGGGAAAGTAATTCGCGTAAAAACGATTGGTCAACGTGCATATGTAGAAGCGATTCGAAAGCACGACATTGTTTTTGGTGTGGGCCCGGCGGGAACAGGGAAGACCTATCTGGCAGTGGTGCTCGCATATCTAGCTTTAAAAAATGGGCTTGTCAAACGCATTGTACTCACCCGACCAGCGGTTGAGGCTGGAGAGAACTTGGGTTTTTTGCCGGGGGATCTTCAGGAAAAAGTTGACCCCTATCTGCGACCTCTGTATGACGCATTGCACGATGTGATGGGACCTGAACAACTTGCGCGTTCTATGGAGCGCGGTTTAGTAGAGGTGGCACCTCTTGCGTATATGCGAGGGCGGACGCTCGAGGATGCGTTTGTCATCCTTGATGAAGCGCAAAATACGACTCCCGAACAAATGAAAATGTTTTTAACACGGCTTGGGTTTGGTTCAAAGATGGTGATTACCGGAGATATTACACAGGTTGATTTGCCGCGCGGCAAACGTTCGGGGCTGCGTGAAGCGCTTCGTATTTTATCAGATATTGATGGAATTGCGTTTGTCGTGTTGGAAGAATCTGATGTTATACGCCATCAACTGGTGCAAAAAATTATTCATGCATATGCAAAGGATGAGGTCGAGCGGGGATGATAAATCCAAAAAGATCGAAATCCGCGGTGACCACGTTGCTAAAGGATTACAATTTGCGGTTTGGTGCGCGCTTTCGAATTGCGATTTATCTGTTTTTGACCTTTGTGCTGTTTTTTACGCTTGTCGGTACAGTCTTACCTGAGAGGTACGACTTATCTGCCGGTCAGGTCAGTCAAGTGACGATTCGCGCGCCGATTGATGCTGTTGACACTTATGCTACGCAGGCAGCCCGGCAGGCCGCTGCAGCACTTGTTCCGCCTCGTTATGACATCAATCCAGCGACTGAACAAGATGCATTGGCTGCCTTAGATCGCCTGTTTAATGCAGTGAACATCGTTCGTGGTGAACCAACGCTTAGTCCTGATACCGCCGTCACGCAAGTGCGTCAGTCGGCACCGCGCAAATTGCCGTCGGCAGTAATTGCAGCTCTCTTGCAGATGCCGCCAAGTGAACTGACGGTGGTAAGTAGTGATGCGGTACGCATTGTTCAGCAATTGCTGCAAGCTAGTTTTTCAGCGCGCGACATGGAGCGTGCTTCACTGATTGTCGATCAACAATTGGTGACTCTGCAGGTGGACGAGCAATTGCGCGTAATTATCGGTCAGATTGTCTTGTCCGTATTGCAGCCCAATCTCGTGTATAACGAGGTGTTGACTCAAGAAGCGAGATTGGCTGCTGAACGCAGTGTGCCAGATGTGTGGATTAATCGCGGCGACGTGATTGTTCGGCGAGGACAATTGATTACACCGACGATGATGAGCGAATTACAAGATTTGAAGTTGCTTAAAACACAACCTGACTATGGGATTTATATAGGGTTTTTCTTTTTTATTGCGCTATTAGTTTTGGCTACAGCAGCTTTTATCCAATTGCGCAGCCTGCGCATTTCACGCGATAATGTATACTTGTTGCTCTATTCTATCGTGATTATTTTTTCTGCTGGTTTGATTTTGCTTGCCAAGTCAGCTGTAGATGTGGGTGTCCCTCCAGACATTTCCTATGCCTTGCCGATTGCCATGGCGAGTATGATGCTTGCCATGTTTTTTGGATCATCACTTGCCGTGCTCTCGTCACTCCTCCTGTCTATTTTGACGAGTGCGGCGTTTGGTTTTGAATTTCAACATTTTTTTACACCGCTCATTGGGGCGCTTGGTGCAGTCATGGCGATGACACGCGTTCAACATCGCAGTGTTTTTATGCGGGCGGGTTTTTTAACGGCGTTATTAAATGCGTGTACGATTATTGTTATGCACTTTATCTTGACATCTACAGACTCTGGGCTGCACGAACTTGCTTTTGAAGTGATCTATGGAATTGTTGGAGGGTTATTGTCTTCTGTTTTAACGATTGGCTTGATGCCCTTTTTAGAGACGGCATTCGGCGTAGTAACCCATATGGGATTACTTGAACTCGCGAATCCCAACCATCCTTTGTTGCGTAGATTACTGCTTGAAGCACCGGGGACTTACCACCATAGTCTGATCGTGGGCAATCTTGCAGAATCGGCTGCAGAGGCGATTGGTGCAGATCCTTTGATCTGCCGCGTTGGGGCATATTATCACGATGTAGGGAAGATGAAACGCCCTTTATTTTTTGTGGAAAATCAGGTTTCTGGAGAAAATCCGCATGATAAGGTGTCTCCCAATCTCTCCTACTTAATTATTACCTCACATGTGACAGATGGGTTGAAAATGCTTGAAGAGTATAAATTGCCAGCGCCTGTCCGCGATATTTGTGCAGAGCATCATGGGACAACGGTCCTGTGGTACTTTTATAACAAAGCGGTAGAGGAGGATAAACACCATACGCCTGATGTAGATCAGTATCGCTACCCTGGACCGCGCCCACAGTCTAAAGAAGCTGCTATTGTCATGATGTGCGATGCAGTAGAGGCCTCTGTGCGTTCGATGGGGAAACCAACCCCACAGCGAATTGAGGCGCTGATTCGCAAGATTATGAAAGATCGATTACAAGATGGTCAACTCGATCAATGTGATATTACGTTTAAAGATTTGGAACGTATGGTAGAGGCGTTTATGCGTACATTACAAGGAATCTATCATGAGCGTATTGAGTATCCTGATCCCGCCAAGATTGTGGACAATCACAGCAAGGGCTGATCAATGGAAAAAGGGGGAGTGCATGTGAAACAAGCGGAGGATCTCGTCATCCATTTTTCAAATGAAGTTTTGGATGCGGCGCTCGATGCTAAGCGTATGGAAGAAATCGCAAATGCTGTTTGCAAAGAAATTGCAATGCGTGCGGACTTGCCAAAATCAGAGGTCTCGATCACACTTGTCGATAATGCGACGATTCAAGAACTTAATCGAAACTATCGCGATCGCGATCAGGTGACAGACGTTTTATCTTTTGCATTGTTAGAAGGGGAAGACGAACCGCAAATTGCAGATCCTTTGCCCATCGTGACTTTAGGCGATATCATCCTTTGTTGGCCGCGTATACACGAGCAAGCGGCGGAGTATGGGCACAGTGTAGAACGGGAATTCGCATTTTTAACTGCACACGGCTTTTACCATTTACTTGGATATGATCATCAAACGGAGGAGACAGAACAAGAAATGATGCGATTGCAAGAAGCAGTGTTAAGTGCACTCGGTTTTGAGCGGTGAGGCAATGAAAGGGCTCGTGCGCAGTTTTCGCTATGCGTTTAATGGCATGGCCTATGCTTTGGCGACACAGCGCAATATGCGTGTGCACTTTTTGGCGGCCTTTGTCGTGATCTTTTTATGTACAGTGATTTCAATCAATGTACTGCAGATCACCACCGTTTTGTTTTCGATCGCGTTAGTGATTACCTTGGAGATGGTAAATACTGCAATTGAACATGTCGTTGATATGGTTACTTCAGAATTTCATCCTTTGGCTAAAGTCGCAAAAGATGTAGCTGCGGCCGCAGTATTGATCGCTGCGGCTAATGCTGTTGCGGTTGCGTATCTCGTATTTTATGACAAGTTAAATCCAATTCATTGGCGGACTCTGCGTACACTTTTACAGCCGCCGTTCATCGGTGTCGTATTGATCGGCGTGCTCTGTTTAATGGTTGCGGTTTCTGGATATGCAGTACACCTGCGATTACGCGGAAAGGATGTACATACAAGTGGATAATTTTAATTTTTTACTGCAGCAGGCGCAAACAGTACGCGAAAACGCCTATGTCCCCTATTCGCAGTTTGCAGTGGGAGCAGCAATTCAAACGGATTCTGGAACTGTATTTACAGGGTGTAATGTCGAGAATGCTTCTTACGGGTTAACTAATTGTGCAGAGCGTTCGGCCGTTTTTCGAATGATCGCGTCTGGAGAACGCAAAATTCGCGCAATCGCTGTGATTGCAGATGCGCCACGCCCCATCGCACCATGTGGGGCTTGCCGTCAGGTATTATCAGAATTTGGGTCAGAAAATACGATCGTATTGTTAGCGAATGTTGCAGGTGAAAGACTACAGACAACGCTAGGAGAATTATTACCTTATGCATTTGTAAAGGAGGATTTGAATGGCTGAGCATCAACGGAAATCAGGCTTTGTTGCTATTATTGGTCGACCCAATGTAGGGAAATCCACTCTGCTCAATCGCTTAGTCGGGCAAAAAATTGCGATCATGTCAGATAAACCCCAGACGACACGCACTCGCATTCGTGGAATTCTTACGCGCGAAGAAGGGCAAGTGGTATTTCTTGACACCCCGGGTATGCATCAACCGCGTCATCAATTAGGTCAGTATATGATGGAAATTGCGGAAAATTCAATTCGCGAAGTGGATTTAGTTATGTGTGTAACAGATGCTTCTTTTGCTGGAGCACAAAAAGATGAATATGTACTCGATAAGATAAAAGAGGCGCGTGTTCCTTCCGTGCTCGTGCTAAATAAGGTTGATCGTGTAGCGGATAAGTCTCAACTCTTGCGTTTGATTGACGAGTATCGAGCAGCTTATCCTTTTGTAGATATTATTCCGATCTCCGCAAAAACAGGTGAGCAAGTCGATGTATTGACGAAGGTAATTTATGAACACTTGTCAGAGGGACCGATGTACTACCCAGAGGACATTGTTACTGATCACCCAGAGCGTTTTATCATTGCAGAATTGATTCGTGAAAAGGTTTTGCTATTGACGCGTGAGGAGATTCCACATTCAGTTGCAGTGGTCATTGAACAGTTAGAAACGCGAGATGACCGAGATGTGCTTTATATCAATGCGCTCATTTACACTGAGCGAGACTCACAAAAGGCAATTTTGATCGGGAAAAACGGGGATCTCTTAAAAAAGGTCGGCATGTTGGCGCGTCACGACATTGAGAGTATATTTGGTTCAAAAGTTTTTTTAGAACTTTGGATCAAAGTAAAAAAAGACTGGCGTAATCGCGAACATTTGCTGCGCTCATTTGGTTATGAACAGGAGTAATTGTGTGCAAAAAATGGGCTGGTTTTCTTCCAGCTCTTTCATCGTATAGTTGTGTGTCTTCGCTTCATCCTATAGGTAATTGGTTTTGTTTTATGGGTGCCGAAAGGATGATTGCGATGCGAGACTTTTTATGGAACTACTTTTCTCTGACAGGAGCGATCGATGCTTATTTGCTCTATAAGGAGCATGAAGCTCTCGTGAATTCCTCCGATCAGGAGACACAGGCGGTTATCGCACAAGAAGAAGCCGATTCTGTTCCATAGTTGTTTTTTCGCAACTTCAGAAGGAGCGCCAAAATGCTGGTTCGGATTCAAGGCATAGTTCTAAAAACATACTCAAAAGGTGAAGATGATCGGTTACTTCTCATCTTAACTCCGCAACTGGGTTTTTTGCGGGTACTTGCTCCGCGTGCTGAACGACCAGGTCATGCGTTGTCAGCAGCAACTCAGGTACTCGCAAAAAGTGATTTTATTTTGTACAGACCCGCTGCAGGAATTGCCGTGATCAGACAAGCATCATTACTAGATGCGTATGCTGACTTACGAAGTCATGTGGAGCGGCTTTCTTATGCACTTGCCATGCTGGAGTTGTTTTCGCGCATAAGCGAGGCAGTGCAAGACTGTGCACGAGAAGAATTTGTCCTGGTTCAATTGTATAAGGATATGATAGCTAGTTTGGAGCGACTACGCACTGCCGATGCACCGCTTTTTGCGCTTGCACATTTAGCCATTTTGACTTTGCCGTGGCTTGGACTGTCACTTTCTTATACAACATGCGCTGCGTGTTTTTCATCCCTACCACATGAAACATCTGTTTTTAGTTTTTTACATGGCGGTTTTCTTTGTCCATCTTGTCAAAGAGAAGAAAAAAATCAGGGTGCACTTATGTTGCATCCACGCGTGCGTCTGCTTATGGAAAAAATGAGTCAGGCTCATGTTGATCAGTTGCGCGAAGTTCGTGTCGAGGTGAATTTGCAAAAGCAAATTTACGTTGCAATTGCATTGTTTTTGCGTGAATATGCAGGAATTGTCTTGCGTTCTTTTGAAGTAATTCAACAATTGCAGGAATAGAGAATTTGGATAAAAAAAGCCACTTTGTTTTCTCAAGTGGCTTCGCGTACAATAGAGTCAGTTGCAACTTTAGAGATTCAGCTTGTGGTTTGTCACTGAGGAAGAGAAAAAAAGTGTGCAAACCGATAGTCTGAGAAAACAAAAATGATCCCAGTGACAGCACCCATCCAAAAATATCGGCTTTTCATCGTCTTTCGATTAAAGCCAAATGGAGTTCCCTTTTCATAAGAGAAAAAGCGTGCAGACACAAAGCCACATATAATAATTAAGACAAGGCGGGCTAAAATTTTTACAAGAATATGCAAACGATTGAACCTACCTTTCTAGTTTCCGTTTATTCATAGATTGATTGTACCATGCCGCTTTCGTTTGCGCCAAGTCATGCAGGAATAGGTCAGCGAGGTGAAAAACGATCGAACTGTCAAAACGACAACAGCAAATTGTCGCTATTGTTCGCGATCGCGGTCCGATTACTGGGGAGCGCATTGCTGACGAATTGTCGCTTACACGTGCAACACTGCGTCCTGACCTAGCTATTTTAACCATGGCGGGAATTTTAGATGCGCGCCCGCGGGTTGGGTATTTTTATATCGGCGATCATCATGCAAAGGACTTAGTGGGCGACTTGTTTCGTAAATACCAAGTGAAAGATTACAAATCGCTGCCCGTTGTCGTTCATGAACATACAACGGTATATGATGCGGTTGTTACGATGTTTTTAGAGGATGTAGGCACACTTTTTGTCGTGCGTGATGAAGGCGTTTTAGTTGGTGTTGCGTCGCGCAAAGATCTGCTCAAAGTTGCTATTGGCCAGTCCAATCTACATGAGGTGCCTGTTTCAGTTGCTATGACAAGAATGCCAAATATCACGACCATTGATCTAGAAGCCACGATGTATGATGCAGCGCGTAAATTAATAGAGGCCGAAGTCGATTCGCTCCCTGTCGTTCGCTGTGGGAGTGAACAACAACTCGAGGTGGTCGGACGAATTACCAAAACTACTGTGACAAGGCTTGTTGTTGAGCTTGGTTCGCTGCGAAATGTCTAATCATTTGGGGGCATAGAGATGGAATTTCATTTACCGGCGATCGTGTACGTAGTTTCAGATTCAGTGGGGGAAACTGCCGAGTTTGTGGTGCGGGCGGCTGCGAGTCAGTTTGATCATGGAAATTTCGAAATCCGGCGCTTTTCATACGTTGACTCCGTTCAAACGATTCAAGAAATTGTTGCGGCAGCAGATGAAATGGGTGGGTTTATTGCATATACATTGATTCTACCAGCTCTTCGGGAGGCGATGCGCGCAGAAGCAAAGCGTGTGGGCGTTCGCGCAGTTGATATTATGGGGCCGATGATGTCTGCGTTTGAAGACGTTTTTAGTGCAACGCCAAAGTTGCGACCAGGTTTAGTCCACCAATTGGACGATGAATATTTTCGACGGGTGGAGGCGATCGAATTTGCAGTTAAATATGACGACGGTCGCGATGTTCGAGGGTTGTTGCGAGCCGATGTGGTCCTTGTAGGAGTTTCGCGCACTTCAAAAACGCCACTAAGCATGTATTTAGCTCATAAACGCGTGCGTGTGGCTAACGTGCCACTCGTTCCTGAGGTTCAGCCGCCAGATGAATTATTTGAACTTCCCCGAAATCGTGTGGTTGGTCTTACGATTAATCCAAAAGAGTTAAATGTGATTCGCCAAGAGCGATTGCGCCATCTTGGACTTCACGAACAAGCGTATTACGCAAGTGAACAACGAATTTTAGAGGAATTAAATTATGCAGATTATGTGATGAAGCAGCTGGGGTGTCCTGTGATTGATGTTTCACGGCGCGCTGTAGAAGAAACGGCAGGTATCATCTTAAGCTTGATCGAGGCGCGGGAAAGATAAGAAACTTTTGTTGCAAATGCGGATTTTTTGTGTCCATTTTGCCGATTGTCGGAAAGCGGAAGGATTATTTCTGTTTTATCGCGTACATCTATATACAAGGGCAAAGAAAGTAGGTTTAGATGTCGCTGACAAGAGTTACACTAGACAAATGTCGAATACTTTGTGGACGAACTGACAGTGTCGATAAATTTCTGTGCGTCGAAAGCAGGAAAGTGTAGAATCTTGGCGAATAAAGTTACGTATGAGATAAAACAAAAGATGACGCATGACAATCAGAATCCAAAGTCGCATTGAGCGAAGGGGGATTAACTTCTGTGAGCATGCGCATTCCAGAGGAATTTCTTGCTTTACTGCGTCAGAAAGTCGACATTGTAGACGTAATTTCGGAGTATGTACGGCTAAAGCGGGTTGGACGCTCTTTAGTGGGCTTGTGTCCATTTCATTCAGAGCGAACACCATCGTTTCACGTGACGCCCGGCAAGGGGTTTTATCACTGTTTTGGGTGTGGGGCTGGGGGGACAGCCGTCACGTTTCTTATGGAGATCGAGCAACTCACTTTTCCCCAGGCAATTGAGCGTCTGGCTAAACGAGCAGGCTTGCCTATGCCACAGGTCGAGAACGATCCTCTAGAAAGTGAAGATCGCAAACGACGGGAGCAACTTTACGAAGTTAATGCGCTAGCGACCAAATTTTACAATCATATTTTAATGAATCATCCTGCAGGCGCGCAAGGGCTTTCTTATCTTTTAGGACGCGGACTTACAAAAAAAACAATCGCTCAGTTTCAATTGGGGTTTGCTCCGTGGGGCGGCCGAGAACTGGTGCGGTTTTTGCGTAAACGCGAGTTTTCGACAGATGTGATTGTCGAAGCGGGATTAGGAATGCTTACGTCTGATGGGGAGTTAGTGGATCGCTATCGCAACCGTGTAATGTTTCCGATCGGAGCTTTGCAAGGCCGCACGATCGGGTTTGGGGGTCGCGCACTTGGCTCAGAAGAGCCAAAGTATCTGAACACGCAGGAAACGCCGATCTTTCGCAAACGAAATGTGCTGTATGGATATGCACTTGCACGTCAAGCCATACGCAAAACAGGTCAAGTGGTATTGCTAGAAGGGTATATGGATGTGATTGCACTTCATCAACATGGCCTTGCGAATGCAGTTGCAACACTTGGAACGGCGCTCACACAAGAACAGGCATCGATCTTGCGAAGAGTTGTTTTGGATGACGTGATACTGCTTTATGACAGCGACTCAGCTGGGCAAAAGGCGGCGCTAAAGAGCATTGAAATTTTGCGCGAAATGGAGATTCCTTTGCGCGTAGCGAGCATACCCGATGCGAAAGATCCAGATGAAGCAGTTCGAGAACTTGGGGCGGATCGTTTTAAAGCGGAATGCCTCGAGCAGACGATGAGTGCATTGCAGTTTCAATTGCTGCAGTTAACGCACAAGCATCCAAATCATCTGACAAGTGATCGACTCGACTATCTCCGCGATGCAGTGAATATCCTTGCTGAGGAGGATAGTTCGATCGAGCGCGAAGCGATGCTAGAGTGGCTAAGTAAGACGTATTCCATCTCTGTTGCAGCGCTAAGAGATGATCTGCAGACGCAATTGCGCACAAAAAGCAAGCGTCCTCAGGCGAATGCCTTTGCAAAAAAATGGGATACTATTAGGCATATGCCGCAAGATCTGGAATCGGGTCGCAAAAGTACTCCCATCGATGAACGGCTACCATTAAGACATGAAGTAGCTGAACGGCAACTTCTGGTTTATATGTTACTCGATTCTGATGTCGTGAAACAAGTACAAATGAGTGTCCACTCTGAATTTTCTTTGCCGATGCATAGTGCTTTGCAAGCTTATTTGTACGCCTTTTATGCTGAACATGAACACGCGGATCCGGAACTATTTTTGGCAACGATCGATGATTCCGCGGTGCTGCAGTTTGCGACGAAATTGTTGCAAGAAGCGATTGAGAGCGCGGAGCCCGATCATGCGCCCGATCCGCAAGTGGTTCGCGATTATATACAGTGTCTTATAGACCATGATTTAGAGCGCGAAATGGCGCGCGTATCAAGCGAGTTAAAAAGAGCGCTCGAACAAGGTGATACGCTCGCGATGAAGCAAGCAGAGGAGGAACTGTGGCGATTGCGCAGTGAATTAGCGAAAGGTAGTAAGCCTGCGCTTATCGTGCAGGCGCCAAGAACCGGAAGGAGGAGCGGACGATGAACAAGGAGTTGCAAGACGATATGCGTTCAGGGCGAACGCTTGAAGATGTGAGGGAGCACTTGCTTGCCTCTGGGAAAAAGCGAGGCGTCTTGACATACACCGAGATCATGAACCGGCTATCTCCTTTTGATCAAGACAGCGATCAGATTGAAGATTTTTTTGATCAGGTAAATGAGCTTGGTATTGAAGTCATCAATGAGGGAGATGACGATCCGCGTGCGAATGATGATCTCCCTTCTGACATGGAACTGGCCGAAGAAGATGTGCGGCATGAGGAATTTGATTTAAATGATCTGACCATTCCCCCGGGAATTAAGATCAACGACCCAGTTCGTATGTATCTCAAAGAGATCGGTCGCGTTCAATTGCTCTCGGCAGAAGAGGAAATTGAACTTGCAAAGCGTATTGAAGAGGGCGATGAGGCGGCGAAACGGCGCTTGGCAGAAGCGAATTTGCGTCTGGTGGTTAGTATTGCTAAGCGGTATGTTGGGCGCGGGATGCTCTTTCTAGATTTAATTCAAGAAGGAAATATGGGATTAATTAAAGCCGTCGAGAAATTCGATTATCGTAAAGGATATAAATTTAGCACGTATGCGACGTGGTGGATACGTCAAGCGATTACGCGCGCAATTGCAGATCAAGCGCGGACAATTCGGATACCGGTGCATATGGTTGAGACGATCAACAAGCTGATTCGTATTTCGCGTCAGTTACTTCAAGAATTGGGTCGAGAACCTAGTGCAGAAGAAATTGCAGCCGAAATGGACATGAGTCCAGAAAAGGTTAGAGAGATCCAGAAGATTGCCCAAGAACCTGTCTCTCTCGAGACGCCAATCGGCGAAGAAGATGATTCGCATTTAGGTGATTTTATTCCGGATGACGATGCTTTGGCACCAGCTGATGCAGCAGCTTATGAATTGTTGAAGGAACAACTCGAAGATGTTCTTGACACGCTTACCGAGCGCGAAGAAAATGTCCTGCGGTTGCGCTTTGGATTAGATGATGGACGGACGCGAACACTTGAAGAAGTGGGCAAGGTTTTTGGGGTTACACGTGAACGAATTCGTCAGATCGAGGCGAAGGCGCTACGCAAATTGCGTCATCCAAGTCGCAGTAAGCGCTTAAAAGACTTTCTAGAGTAAATGGATCTTACAAAATTGTACAGTGCGTATGTTCTCCGCTTATTGTACTAAGGCGGTTGTACAGCGCACTGTACAGTGAACAGTTTGCGTTTTTATACACTGTCAAAGGACCGGTAGATTCGCTATAATAAAAGAGTCGTTGAGTAAGGGCTTTCATCATTTGCTCCGACTGAACGATCAGTCGGCTTGAAATGAATGAAGTCGGACGGGCTGTCGGGTGTACACATTCGAATTGCAGCCGTGATATTAAACTTGTGGGGTGACGTCTGTGAATTTTGATTTATCGCAAGAACAATCGATGATTGTGAAGATGGTGCGGGAATTTGCTGAAGAGGAAATTGCGCCAAAAGCTGCAGAAGTGGATCGCAATGCACGCTTTCCAATTGAAACTTTTGAAAAGCTTGGAGAATTAGGTTTACTCGGGTTGCCGATCAGTGAAGAGTATGGAGGAGCTGGGGGAGATACAATTTCCTATGCGCTTGCAGTAGAAGAAATCGGGCGTGCGTGTGGAAGTACAGGATTGAGTTATGCAGCTCATGTGTCTCTTGGGTGTGGTCCACTTTATTACTTTGGTACAGAAGAGCAAAAGAAAAAGTATCTAACTCCTTTAGCAAGTGGCAAAGCGCTTGGTTCATTTGGTTTGACGGAGCCAAATGCTGGTTCTGATGCAGGGGGGACACAGACGCGCGCAGTTCGCGATGGTGACTCGTATGTTATCAACGGCAGTAAGTCGTTCATTACAAACGCTGGCTATGCTAAAACGATTGTCGTGACAGCTGTAGTTGGAAAAGATGAGCGAGGCAAAAATCGCATTGGGGCGTTTATCGTCCCTACTGATACAAAAGGGTTTTCTGTTGTGCGCACGTATGAAAAAATGGGGTTGCGTGGAAGCAATACGGTTGAATTATCATTAGAAGATGTACGAGTGCCGGCAGAAAACTTGCTTGGGAGTGAATCGGCGGGATTTAAGCAGTTCCTTTATACGCTGGATGGTGGGCGCATTAGCATAGGTGCTCTCAGTGTGGGTCTTGCGCGTGCCGCCTATGAAGCAGCATTACAGTATGCGAAAGAGCGTGTTCAATTTGGACATACCATCTCGAAATTCCAAGCGATTCAGTTTAAATTAGCTGATATGGCGATGCATATTGAACTTGCTCGGGATATGGTTTTAAAAGCGGCATGGCTGAAGGATCAACATCGACCCTTTACAAAGGAATCAGCAATGGCGAAATTGTTCGCATCTGAAATTTGCATGCGTGCTGCTGACCAAGCGGTGCAGATCCATGGAGGGGCTGGATATGTACAGGACTTCCCTGTAGAGCGTATTATGCGGGATGCGAAACTTATGGAGATCGGAGAAGGGACCTCTGAAGTACAGCGCCTTGTCATTGCAAGACAAATTGGCTGTTAAATAACGGTTTCTTAACTGTCGCCAATTCCCTGAGAGGCGGCAGTTTTTTATCTTTTTAGTGATACAGAATATGGAGATGGAAGTATGCATGAGCTTTCTTTACGATTACAGACGGTTGCTGATCAAATAGGGACAGTGGAGTGTTTTGCAGATATCGGAAGTGACCATGGTTTGCTCCCGATTGCATTGGTTAGAGCTGGACGTGCAAAGCGAGCGATTGCCGTGGAAGTGGCAAAAGGACCGTGTGCCGCAACCGCTCAAGCAGTTTTACAAGCGAAGTTGCAGGAGAGCATTGAAGTGCGTTTGGGGGATGGACTCACTGTCCTACAAAAGGAAGAAGTCGATGCTGTTGTCATAGCAGGTATGGGAGGACAAACAATGTGGGATATTCTTACATCCAAACATGCCGATCAGGTTCTTGTGCAAGATCATGCAGTTCGCCTTGTTTTACAGCCGATGGCGCAGGCGGGGCTCATGCGTTACTTTGCTCTTCATGGTGGCTATGAGGTATGTCAGGATGTGCGATTGATTGATAAGGGGATACATTATGAAGTGATGTGTCTGCAACCCCATCGTACAAAGCAACGGGTTGCGATGGCACCACGCGCACAACGTTTGCGTGAAGCGTATGAGCAACTTGCTCCTCAGGTAAAATGGCGCTTCGTATTTGGTGAAACTTTATTGCACGCAAAATCCCCACAGGTGCTTTTACAAATGCAAAAAGAAGCGCGTGCATTTAAACGCGTGCTAAAGCAAGCGCACTCTGGACGTTCAGAGCGGGCGCAAGGGCGGATTAATAAGCTAAAAAGCGAGCTCGATGCACTTCTTGAACTGATGAGCAGCGTGTATGGGGTCTCTACATTCTAATCGTGGACATGGCGAACAAGTTCTGGATGAAGCATCACAGTCCACATACTACCCACTCCTAAAATCCATAGTGCAACAAAAGCAAGAAAACCAACGAGTGGCACGTTACATAACAGTAAAATAGCAATTGCTCCATATAATGCTGCAATTCGTCCTGGATCCCGTCCAATAAATTCTACAATCGTACGTCCAATTTTATTGGTGACAAGAATCATGCCAGTTAACCCAAGCAGTGCGTACAGGAGAAGGATTGCGAATGTAGCGATCCAAATTCGCGGGGATGCATAGCTTGCAAATGTGAGTAGTGCTGGAATCATTGTAATGACAAGTCCAGTTGTAAATAGTCGCAAATACTTTCTTCCAATCAACGCACTCACACGTAGATCTCTTCGAAAGATCAAACTGCCTCCTACAGCGAATGTAACAAATAAAACGGCTGCTATGCTTGCATTTAAGAAATACAGACCCAGACTCACAAGCCCTGCAAGAGTGAGTGTAGTGAATATTTTCGTATTGGGACCAAGAGCAAATATTCCTTCTGTAACAGTTGCGCCTTGATCCTGTGTGATACTGCCGCCAAGAGAAAGAACAAAAGCAGAATACGATCCGGGTCGTAAGACGATATTTCCACCAATTGCGAGAATAGAGTTGGTTACGCTACCTTCTACAATCACGGGCTGTTCAATTGCGACTACAGTATCTACATTTTGCTGTTTAGGGATGATGATTGCATGATTCACTTTGTCAGGCTGTGATGAGGTGTTCGCGTAGGCGAGACGGATCGAACCAGCAAAGGACAAAAAAAGAACGAACAAGAGCAGGATCCCAAGAATAAAAATTGATTTTGGTCTTTGTGTGCAGTTCATACGTTCACCTACTTGTGCGCGCTAGACGCGTAGCAGACATTCCAAGACCTATAGCGAGCAAGATCAGGACGCTAGTCACAGCCGCCGTTTCTAACGACGAACCAGAAGAGCCGTTCAGGGAGCTTTGTAGCAGTATCCCTTGAAGCCCCATATAAATTCGCCATAGTGCATACCCCAGCATGCGTCCAGGGGTTACAAGAAGTACAATAAGCGGCGAAGCGATGCCGATGAGGCTTAGGATCATCGTGGCCAAAGCAAGCCGATTGCGTCGCTTACTTTGCGCGCATCTGGCTGCTTCAACGATGCGGACGGCTAAATCATGACTAGGTTCGACGGCAAAGGCAGAGAGTAAAGCAGCCTTAATTTTGGGATCAAGTGGTTCTGAAGCGGTTGTCTCTTGATCGTCTCGCATAGCGGTTCCCTTTCCCTTCTGAGTTTCGCTGTATTGCAATCAAAGGTTTAAATACGTCTGTATCAATGATTATAAAAATTTGCGTAAAGCTTGTTTTGCATAGGCTAGGCGAGATTTTACGGTTCCAATTGGCACGCCTAAAATACGGGCAATTTCTGTGTACTCATAGCCATCACGCTCTCTAAGTAAGAGAATCGCGCGGTGGTCAGGAGAAAGTTGTGCAAGCGCTTCTTCAATAACTGTGCGTAAAGTCGGGTCATTTTCACGCTCTGGAATTTCAGCAACATTCTCAATGGGTTCCGCCTGGTGCCGTTTTTGTGAGCGCATATGGTCAATCGCTAGACGGGTTACGATCGTCGTCAGCCACGCCGAAAAGGCGCTCGGTTCCTTTAGTGTATGCAATTTGCGAAACACTTTTAAAAAGGCGTCTTGTGTGACCTCTTCGGCATCGCGCGGCGAGTGCAAAATAGCATACGCCGTCTGATAGGCTTGGCGATGGCGGGCAGCAACTAATGCTGCAAACGCCGTGTCATCTCCCAATTGTGCCTGGCGAACGAGAGCATTGAGGAGTTCTTCATCTCCCGTCAAGTTCCCATCCGCCTCCTATCTATCGTGAATCACGATTTGTTTGCAGATTCCACGCGCGAAAGACGTGCGCTGATCTTTTCCCAATTTGCGATGAGTTGTTTAATCAAGTGATCCATGGGTTTTTTGGCTGCTGCAACTACAAATGTCGAGAACAGTCCGACTCCAAATCCACCGAGTACATCAGTTGGATAGTGTACGCCGACGTATACTCTGGAAAAACCAATCAACAGTGCTAAGATCGCAAAAAATGTCCCCATGGCATGATCGCGCAAGTACGCTCCCCCGGCAAGACCAGTTGACCCTGTCGTATGATCACTTGGAAACGACGCGTCTGCCGCGTGATGAATCAGTGGGACTGTATGCAATGTGACAAAGGGGCGTGGCCGAAAAAAGAAATGTGCAATAAGAACATTGATCAATAAGCCGAACACTCCTGTAATTCCTGCAGAAAGAGCAGCTTCACGGTGGATCTGACGCAAATTGGAAGGCTTACCCCAAAACCAGTAAGCGAGTAATAGTGCCGCGTAGATATAAAGGCCATCTTGTGCCAGTCCAATCATTAGACCGTTTAACCACGGGGTATAAGTATGCATATGGTAAATCAAAAAATACAGTTGTACATCCCAACTCATTATACCACTCCCTTTATTTGTGCTCATGGTAAGAGACGTGTTGAAGAAGGAATTTGTTCATTTTGGGGGACGGAACTTTTTGGTTAATACATCCTGTTGCATATGACGACTACGTGTGGTTCAATATAAATTCAGGGAAGTAACCAAGGCAATCGCCGGCGCAGTACCGAAAGGTCGCGCGGGAGGAAAGTCCGAGCTCCATAGGGCAGGGTGCTGGGTAATCCCCAGTGGGAGTGATCCTAAGGAAAGTGCCACAGACATGTAGACCGCCGATGGCGTTCGTTATGTAGAGCGCACAGGCAAGGATGCAACGGTGCGGTAAGAGCGCACCAGCGATGCGAAGACGCATTGGCTAGGTAAACCCCACCTGGAGCAAGACCGCATAGGAGTGCATTGTGGCGGCCCGTCACGCACTCGGGTAGGTTGCTTGAGCGGCGCGGTAACGCGTCGCCTAGATAGATGATTGCCGCCTCATGCCGTGCGAGGCGAGAGTGGCCTATAAGGGCGAAACATCGCCGTTTGCAGCACGCGAGGAACAGAACTCGGCTTATCGGTTGCTTCTTTCAAAAGAACCCAAAAGGCAACAAGCCTCCTGGGTTCTTTAATGTTGCTCAAATGAGATGGATGGTGTGGAGGCTCTGTGCGGTGGACCCACGTTTACTGAGTTATTTATATTTTTTTAACATAAAGAGAGATTATTATGAATGCCATGAATATGGAGAAGCTTTATGGCTTGACAGTGGCCGTCCACAAGTGCTAAAGGGTCTGATTCAGGCTGCAGTGTGTTTGTATCATTTGCAAAGTGGAAATGTTCGTGGTGGATATGCGATGTGGGTGCGTGCTCGCAAATATCTGGAACCGTATATGCCAGTTTATGAGCAGATTAACTTGGAGCGCTTGCGTCAGGAGATCGATCGCGTTTTTGCAAAAGTTCCCAGTGAGTGGTATGACCAAACAGTTGCACAGGAAAAGATTGCTGCTTTACAACTTCCGATTGTATCGATTTGGATTGAGGATGATGCGATCCAGTCTGCTCTTCATACGTTTGTCCCTCCGTCCCATGATGAGGAAAGGATCCCATGAAGTTAACGGATGTTCTTTCATCTTTGGTGAGATTGTGAGAGTCAGTGAAGGTGTGTGATCCATGCTGCAAAAAGGCCAAAGATGACGGCTACCGGCAAAGTTAACCCCCAAGCAATGAATAATCGCACTACTTTTTTTATCTCTAAACGCTGATGGTGTAAATCGCGCCCTACACCAAACAGGGCGCTGTCACTCGTTTGCGTCGTGCTCACTGGGCCGCCAAGTGTAGCTGCAGTAATGACAACGAGGGCTGCGGAACTTTGAATGGCGACGACATGCTTTGGTTTTAGTTTATAAAAGGCTTCTCCAATTGTCCTTGCTATGCGTTGCCCACCAAGTAAACAACCAACTAACCAAATAGCGGTAGAACCCCCTACAAGAAGCGGGGTTATTGTGAAATGTCCGGTTTGATGGGCAAGAAGAAGCAGTAAAGCGGCAAGCCCAATTGCTTTTTCCGCATCGTTTGCTCCGTAGGCGACTCCTTGGATAAATGAAAGAATATAGGATAGTCGTCGCCACAAAGGATCGAGCGGGCGAGTGACGCGGTGTCGATAATGGCGTTCAATTCGATAACTGATCGCTCCAGCGAGAAACCCAAACACGACAGATAAGAGCACAGAAAAAATTGTCATCCAAAATCCGTGCCAGTGAATTGCACGAATTCCGATTGATTCGATCGTGGCTCCGATGAGTCCACCGATCAGGGCAAGCGAGGTGCTCGTTGGCAGGCGAACGAGCCAAGTTAAGACAAGCGTAGCTAAAGTTGCAAGCAATGCTTCATTTAGCACATGTATGTCCCCGTGATGAAGCAAGATAATCTCTTGTCCCACGGTTTTTGCTACGTGCGATCCAAGAATAAAGGGACCAACGGCAATCCCGATAACGAGTAGTGTGAGGGATTTGCGTGTTTTTGTACCCGCGTGTTCAAATAATCCAAGTAAATTTCCGCCGTCATTCCATCCCGAGAGGCCTTGGAAAATGGCGATAAGAAAAAACGCAAACCACAAGGTGATCAGTCCCCGTTCATTAACCCATTACAACGTTTTTTTCCAAAAGAAACCGCGCTTGCGCGTAGCCATGATTTCGCCATATTCCGTCCACTGCAGCCATGCGGTTTCTTCAAGGGCGATGCGGCGACGTAAAATCGCAAAATTTAGAAGAGAAAAGACAACTGCAGTGAAATATGCGTGAAAAATAAGTGGGAAGCTAATAAATTCCAAAGTCACTGCCAGGTAGTTTGGGTGGCGAATGTAGCGATAGGGGCCACGTGTTACTGGTTTTTCTAGAGGAGTTACAAATACCCGCACGTTCCACCGGTCGCCAAGTGTAAGAATACTCCATAAGCGTAACCACTGTGCACACGCAAAGAGTAGTAAAAAGGGGATCGATAAACTGTGAAACGCTGATTTAGCATACCAAATTTCGCTTAGTAAAGACAAGAAAAAACCGCTGTGCAAAGCATAGAAAATGCGCATTTGGGTTGCACCAACTTCAACGGCACCTGACTTTCGCATGCGAGCAGCGTTTCTCGCAGCCAAGCGCAATTCTAAGATGCGCTCAAGTGCGAGAAAAAGAAGGAAGGCGAATGCAATGTGAAGGTACATAAGAGACATCTCCTGACTGTATATAGGCGGTAAAAGGGCGAGGAAATCATTGGTTCTAAGTGAACTCTAGCAATACTTGTTCACACGAAAAGCCTGGGCCTAGAGCTGCTAGAATGCCGTATTTTGCTGTTGTGGAAAGTGTTTTTGGCATTTGTTCAAGCATTTTCTTTAGTACAAATAAAACACTAGGCGAAGACATGTTTCCGTAGCTTGAAAGGACTTCACGTGCCGCGTCCAGCCATGATTCTGGGATGCTAAGAGCGGTTTGATAAGCTTCCAGTACTTTCGCCCCACCAGGATGTGCGATAAAAGCACTCAGTTCATGTCTTGTGATTTGATAGTCATCAAGTAATTGACTGACTTGATCGGCCATTTCTCGGCGGACGAGTGAGGGAATGTCACGCGAAAAAATGACCGATAACCCTTCATCACGTACATCCCATCCCATGACAGCTTCGCTATTTGGCCAAAGTTGCGATTTGGAGCCGACGATACGAGGCCCATGCAAGTTTAAACCGGTATTTGCGATGCGTTCTTCTCCAATGATGAGGGCTGCGGCTGCTCCATCGCTAAATAATGCAGTGCCTATCAGATTGCTTTTGGAGTGATCGCCATGAACAAAGGTCAGTCCGCACAACTCGACTGCGATGAGTAGCGCAATATCTTCTGGATGCGCTTTTATGTAATCAGATGCACGCGCGAGTCCAGATGCCCCACCAGCACAACCAAGTCCAAAGAGAGGCATTCGCTTTACATCTTCGCGCAGTGACAAAGCTTGTGCAATTGGAACGTCGAGACTCGGGGTGGCGATTCCTGTGGAAGAAACAAAGAAGATGGCATCTACTTCTTGTGCTTGAATCTGGGCTTTGTCTAAAGCGGCGGCAGCAGCTTTTGTTCCTAACTCAACAGCGGCCTTCTGATAGGTTTCGTTTTTTTCTTGAAATGACTTTGGAGTCGTAAACCATTCGAGTGGCACGCAGAAATGGCGCTTTTCGATCGCGGCATGATCGAATACAGGTAATAATCGATCGAGATCGCGAAAACTGGAGGCAAAAAGTTGACGAGCGACTTCTTTTGCTTCTTCGCGCGTAACGATATAAGGAGGAACGGCAGTTTCCACAGCAGCAATCATGGGCATTGTGTAGGTCACCCCAAATTTTTACTATATGGATAGTTTGTCTTGCTGGCATTGTTTTCATCCAAGGCTTATGATGAAACTAATGTTGTTGTGGGAAAGAGGAGGGATGCAGATGCGCGAAAAGATTAATGAATTGCTGCGTGCGATGAGTGAACCAGAATTAGAACAAATCTACCATTTAATTGAGGCAAAAAATCGCACATATCATCAACCTTTGGCGTTTTTATTGGAAGTGATGCATTTTGAGGCGATCGAGGAGACAGCAAATGGATTTTGGTATCAGATGAAAATTACAGATGACCTGCGCAATCGCTATGGGATTGTCCATGGGGGAGTGATTACAACTTTCATTGATACAGCGATGGCAGAAACAGCTTTTGCTTTAGATGGCGAGTTGAAAAAAGCAGTGACACTTGATTTGACAGTGAATTTTGTTAAACAAGCGGTAAATGGCACTTTACGCTGTCAGGTTACACCAACGCAAAATAGCTACCGACTCGCCTTATTTACAGCGTATGTCACGGATGAAGTGGGCGATATCATCGCGACGGCAACCGGTCACTTTTACAAATCGTTGCGCCAGACACAAACACAAAATTAAGTGGGTATAGCATGGCGTTTTTCTTATTTGTCGTGTATAGATGGTTCTATGCGGTCTTTGCGCAAATTGTAGAGTGTACGCCACAACACAGTGAGCAAAGGAAGAGGCAGTGCAATCAAGAGTAAAATAAGTGCCAAGGGCAAAGCTGTTGGTAATCCCTGTTCTTCTAATGAAATCCATATTTCTACAGGGAGTGTATGTGGATCATAAGCTACAATGATCACTGCACCAAAAGCACCGAGCGCTCGTGCAAAAGCCATCGCAACACCTACCGTAAGACCGGGGAACGCTAAGGGGAGGGTCACACGCCAAAAAGTGTGCCAAGGCGTCAATCCAAGTGCCAAAGCAGTTCGTTCGAGACTCTGATCGACTTGTGAAAAGGCCGCAATAGAGGAGAAAATGTAATAGGGCATGGCTTCGTAGATTTCAGCAATGACAATTGCCAAATCGCTATTTGATGCAGAAATTTGCAAATGTGCAAGAACACTGCCGATCATGCCATAGGGCCCGTAAAAATACACGAGTAAGAGGCCGATTACAAGTGGCGGCATCAGGAGTGGAATATACAAAAAAAATTCGACGAGACGCCATTTAGGACTGGGATTTCGCGCTAGTTGCCAACCGAGCGGTGTACCAAGCAGGATAATCACGAAAACGGCAAGGAGTGTTGAGGAAATGGAGATCGAGATGGCTTGTTGCGCGCGATCACTCAGAGTTTCCCACATGGTGGAAAGTGGGGCGTGAGTGAGCAGTGCAACTAAAGGAAGAAGAAGAAAGGCGAGTCCAACGAGCCCAAGTAGAGAAAAGGAACTTCCTATTAAGCGATGTTTTTGTACAAAACGAAGGAAAGGCAAAGGATTCACCGTCCAAATCTAACGTAATGTCTCATTATGCTATAATGCCAAGGGATAGAAAAGGGTTGGGAGGGAGTTGCAATCGAAGACCCTAAGCATCTATTGCGACAATACCTCATCACTAAAAAATGGTCTTATACTACTGCGATTTTCTCCATCATTTTATCAGAAATTGTTTCCGTACAGTTTCCGCATGTATTAGGTGAATTCACAGATGCACTCTCTCGCGGGGCATTGACTTCCGTTCTCATTGCGCATTATGCGTTCGAATTACTTGTAATCGGCATACTCTATGTGTTGCTTTATGGCGTAGGGCAAATGCTAAATGGACGCAGTGGACGGATCTTTGAGTATCAGTTAAGAAAGAGACTGTTTGAACATTGGGAAAGTTTATCTACTGATTATTATCAACAGCGCAGTATTGGGGACTTGTTAAATCATGCGATGAACGATGTGCGCGCTGTGCGTGAAGCCCTTTCTGGCGGGGCAAATATTCTCACGAACGCAGTGTTTTTATTGCTTGCTACGCTTTATATGACGTTTACAACAATCAGCGTACAGTTGACCTTTATCAGTATGATCCCCATTTTACTTGTTCCCGTTTTAGTCGTCTGGTTTGGTCCAAAGATCCGGACTGCATCGCGTGAAGTGCAAGAAGCGCTTTCTGCGATGGCAGAGTTTACAGAGGAAAGTCTGTCGGCTGTTCGTTTGATCAAAGCCACCGCGAGTGAAGAAGTTGAGGCGCAACGCTTTTCTCGTAAGGTTCAGGAAATCGTGAAGCGGCAAATGCACATGGTCAAACGCAGTGCGATTTTTCAGTCCAGCATCCCATTACTTGGATCTCTAAGTTTTTCTATCGCCTTGCTCTATGGAGGGTTATTGACCGTTTCGCACAAGATTTTGTTAGGTCAATTTGTAGCGTTTACGCTGTATTTGGCGATGATTATTACACCATTGCAGCAAATTGGCTTTGTCATCAATAACTTTCAACGCGCTTCGGCGTCGCTTGCGCGTTTGCGCGTATTATTAAGCGCTCGTCCTTCGGTCGTCGATTCGAAAACGGCGATTTCGTTGCCTCATGTGCAGGGGGCAATTGAAGTGAAACTCGATTTTTTCCGGTACCCTAATAGCGAACATAAGGTTCTTGAAGGGATTGCTTTTTCTGTTCAGCCAGGACAGACCATTGGCATTGTTGGGCGGACGGGGGCAGGCAAAACGACGTTGGCAAACTTGCTCTTACGCGTTTTTGATCCGCCACGAGGTGCGATTTTTATTGATGGAGTTGACATTCGCGATGTAGTGCTGCGCGATTTGCGCACTGCGATCGCTTATGTTCCGCAAGATGGGTTTCTATTTTCGACTACGATCGCAGAAAACATAGGGTTTGCTAAAGCGGAGGCTACACCTTCAGAACTTATGCAAGCGGCAAAAGATGCAATGGTTTACGAAGAGATTGTGCGATTTAAGGAAGGGATGAACACGCAAATCGGAGAGCGCGGCGTGACTCTTTCAGGGGGGCAAAAACAGCGTGTGGCAATTGCTCGGGCATTGATCAAGAATGCACCGATCATGATTCTTGATGACAGCCTGTCTGCAGTGGATATGAATACAGAAAAGATGTTGATTACGCGTTTAAAGCAGCTTAGGACGAAGAAAACGACACTGATTATCGCTCATCGCTTATCGGCAGTGTTTCACGCTGATCAGATTCTGGTTTTGGATGAGGGACGCATCGTTGAACGAGGAACGCATGAGGAGTTACTACAGCGTTTTGGCATCTATCGAACCTTGTATGATTTGCAACAAGGGGAGCAGGGGGTGACAGTGTGAAGAGGAATGCAAGCAATGTCAAATCGGGCGTTGCGCGCGAGGGGGCCAACAGCCTGCTGCACTTGCTGCCTTTTGCTCGTCCTTATGCACTGCAATTTGTTCTTGTATTTGGCCTAATTGTCATCTACAATGCCACATCGGTGTTACAACCGTATCTCGTAAAGATCGCCATTGACAAAGAAATCTCTGGCCCTCATATCCACACGCGTGGATTATTTTTGATTACTGGGATCTATGTTTTGGTGGTACTGCTTGGGGTGCTAGCCAACTATCTGCAGATCGTTCTCCTGCAATATGCAGGGCAGAACATCATCCAAAAAATTCGTTTGGAGCTATTCACGCATATTGAGCGCCAAGCGATGAAATTTTTTGATGGCAATGCAATTGGTCGCTTGGTCACGCATGTCTCTAGTGACACAGAAACGATTAGTCAATTTTTTACACAGTTCTTTTTAAGTATGGTGCGTGATGGATTGTCGTTGGTGATGATTGTTGTCATGATGTTTGCTTTAAATGTGCGCATCGCCTTTTATGCAATGTTTTTGATCCCAATTATTTTTTTGGTTTCCGCCTTATTTCGCAAACGCCTGCGTATAGCGTATCAGACGACCCGTACGCGACTCTCTAATGTCGTTGCATTCTTAGCGGAAAATCTAGCAGGTGTGCGGATTACGCAAATGTTCCACCAGGAATACAGGCAGGCACAGCGCTTTGACGTGTTGAATCGGAGTCATCAGACAGCAAATATTCATGAGTACTATGTATCTGTGCAGTTTAATCGCGTTCTTGAACTACTAGGCAATGTAGCCGTTGCACTCGTCGTTTGGGTGGGTGGGGGAGAGGTGTTACACAAAGTCATTCTCTTTGGTACGTTGTACGCATTTATCAGCTACGTACGACAATTTTTTACACCGATTAACTCACTTACCCAGCAGTGGAATACACTTCAGTCTTCCATGGTGGCAGCCGATCGAGTATTGCGCATTTTACAGACAAAACCAGCGATTGAGGATCCTTTGCTACCGCAGGAAATCAAGTCAGGACTAGGTAAGATTGTGTTTGATCACGTGACGTTCGCATACAAACAAGGAGAAAACGTTTTGCATGACTTGACATTTACCATTGAGCCAGGATCGTTCGTGGGATTTGTAGGAGCGACAGGAGCTGGCAAGAGTTCTGTGATGAGCTTATTGATGAGGTTTTATGAAGTTTCGGAGGGGCGGATCTTACTTGATGACGTCGATATCAGACACTATCGACAGCAAGATTTGCGTCGCGTGATCGGGATTGTGCAGCAAGATGTACAGATTTTTAGCGGGACGGTGCTCGATAATATTCGCTTGTTTCAGACGCAGATCACGGAGGAACAGGTGATTCATGCTGCAAAGATTGTAGGGGCAGACGACTTTATTTGTAAGTTGCCAAATGGCTATCAGACAAACATTCTTGCGAAAGGAGCAAATCTCTCAATGGGGCAACGTCAACTGCTTGCCTTTGCCCGCATCGCCGTTCAAAACCCACGCGTACTCATTCTTGATGAAGCGACTGCAAGTCTTGACAGTCAAACTGAGCAGTGGGTGCAACGCGGGCTTCAGACGCTGGCAGTGGATCGTACAACACTTGTTATTGCACATCGACTCTCCACAGTTCGCGCGGCCGATCAGATTTTCGTGCTAGATCAGGGACGTATTGTAGAGACTGGATCACACAGTGAGTTGTTTGCCGCGCGCGGATTGTATCGACAACTATGCGAAAAATCGGGCGTGGAGAGCGCATATGTGTTATCCACCAATATGTGACATCTCGACTTTCGGGAGTTTGGGAGTTGACGCTGAACGCAGTTCTGAGTAATGGTCACTGCGCACATGCCAGATCTGCTTTAGCACGGCAGTTATTTCTTCGTCGCTTGTGCCACTGCGCAACAAACTTCGCAAGTCATGACCTTGCCCTGCAAAGAGACACGTATAAAGTTGCCCTTCTGACGAGAGGCGGGCACGCGTGCATCCGCCGCAAAAAGCGCGAGTGACCGATGCGATGACGCCGATCTCACCTTGCCCATCGACATAGCGATAGCGTGTGGCAACCTCACCTGGGCGATTTGGAGCAAGTGCTTCAAGTGGCCAGCGCCGTCCGATTGTATCGAGAATTTCCGCAGCGGTTACTACGTCATCCATACGCCAACCGTTGCTATTGCCAACGTCCATATACTCAATAAAGCGCAGGATATGCGGTGTGGAGCGAAAGTGTTCTGCCATTGTAACGATACTTTGATCATTTACATTGCGCTTGACCACCATGTTGACTTTGACGGGGGATAAACCCACGTCAGATGCGATGGCGATTGCTTCTAGTACTTTAGCGACAGGAAAATGCACGTCATTCATGCGGGTAAATACTTCGTCATCCAATGCATCAAGGCTCACCGTGATCCGTCGCAACCCCGCGTCTTTGAGAGTTTGGGCGAGTTTTGGTGTAAGTAGAGAGCCATTTGTCGTAAGTGCGATATCCGTGATGCCGTCAATCTTTGCGATCATGTCGATGAGTTTCCATAAATCGCGCCGCAAAAGCGGTTCTCCACCAGTCAAACGCACCTTTGTTACGCCAAGTTTTGCAAACTGGAAAACGAGTCGCGTAATCTCTTCAAAGGAAAGCAATTCACTGTGCGGTAAAAAGGCGAAATTTGGGCCGAATCGTTCCTTTGGCATGCAGTATGTGCATCGGAAATTGCATCGATCCGTTACAGAAATGCGCAAATCGCGCAGCGGACGTGAAAATTCGTCTACAAGCGGCAAGGACTTTTGCTGGAGGTCGGACGGTTTCGTGAACTCTTTACTGGCAGTAAGTTTGTCGTGGTGAGGATGTTTTGCAGTTTCCACTTCCGATTCCTCCTCGTCAGTGTGCAAATACAGTTGCCTTGTTCTCATCATACTGATCGCAAGTAGACATCGTCAAGCAAAGGAAGCGGTGAGATGAGTGAAACAAGTCCTTCTATACAAACGCGCCAAATACAAACTCAAGCCATGTACCGACGGCTCCTGCGATGATTGCACAAGCAAAGAGAACAAGCAAGGCAAGCGATCTGAATTCACGTTTGCGCCACAAGTGTGGCACGAGCGGTGCGGTCATCAAAAGGGCAATTAGTCCCGGAAAGATGTAATTAAGGACAGCTACCACAAAACGAATCCCCTTTGCAGTCTATCTATCTGTTGGTTCTTGAGATCGCGATAGCACTTTTTACTGCGCACCAAAAGGTGCTCGTTGCTTTCCGAAATTTGTAATTTCGATTTCGTATTGAACGATGAAACGTGCTTTATTGAAATGTTTTGTATAGTTGAACTGTCTCCAACTTTTTTCAGTTAAAAATCTCCATTTTATCGCGGGATAGAGTCCGATCGGGTCACCGCGAAACTCCTTTTGACAGCGATGTAACAACTTCACGGTTTCATGTTGCAGTTTTTGATCAAATACGCGTTCGAGCAAGCGGCGTTGCTTCGTGTCTTGTACATAATTGATCTCTGCTGTTGTGCTGTCTAATGTCGCGTCAAGCGGGACGTGGATGATGAAATGCAGTTGACCATGATCAAGGTGTGCGCGGATTCGCGGTCCAATAATCTGACGCAACAACAGGGTATTGCGACGGTCTGAGTGGTGGATGTCGGGCAACTCCATTAAAAAAGTGCCTATTTTTCGTTGCAGCAACAGCACGATGCGTGTCTCTTGTCCAGTCAATCTTCCTGCGGCGCGGTCGCCGCGATAGATCTCAGCGCCGATATACTGCAGCGGGTCATCGCCATTTTTTATTGGGAACTGTCCTGCGATTCGATTTTCAGACTGGTTAGTACTTTCTCCAGAGGAGGATTGTTTGTTGAGAGCGACAAGCCCCGTAAACGCTAAGGTGTCGCCAGACTCATTGGCAATCAAGAAATCATTGAGTGTTTCAACAGGGAGAAATCCTGTAAAAGTGTGTTGGTTGCGCATGTTCTCAATAAAATCTAGACTCGTAGAACCGAGTTTACTCAGATTAGCCCGTATCGTGTCGCTTGCATCATCGAGTGAAGTGACTAATAAGATGTCACGCCGATAACTGCGCGATCGCACCATCCCTTCTAATACGCGTGCAACGTCATTTTTCTTAGCGAAACTTTCTGAGATAATCGTTACTTTTAACTGTTGTGAGGTGATCATGCGGTCACTGCTGACATTGGCGATATTTTCGGCAACGCCAAATGAAGGAGCTTGAAACGTTGTGACAAGCGGTTTATGAACACCAGAGTGCTTAGGGGATTCAGTTGCGGGCGTAAAAAATTGGTAAGTAATCTTCAAGTTATTGTGTTTTCCTTTGTCAATCCCAATGACGGTGATGAACGCTAAGCTCTCGAGTTCATGGTTATCCCAACAACCTCCTAGGAACACACTGGCAAGACAGATCAAAAGAATTCGTCTGAATTGAATTCTGCGTTTGGATTTACGGTTGTACTGTGGCTGCGTCGGGGGCTGCTTGCTGTTCGGCGCTGGGGTTTTGCCCACCATTTGGTTTATTCCTCCACTTCTTTAGATATCCCACGATTAGAAATAAGATTGCAATGCCACCATAGAAAGGGAACCCGCGTTTCTCCAACATGATGTCTTTAAAGTCAATGGCATCCGACAGTGTGGGGGGAAGCAAGGCACCATAGTAGATCATGGCACCGATCGATGGGGCAAAGCGGCGAAAGTGCGGCGTGCGTGCAACGCTTGCTGCCATCAGGGAAAGGACGTAAAGCAGTAAGCTAAGGCGCGCAAAAGTGACAGCGAGCCAAGTTACAGCGTATACAGCTTCAATATGTTGAATGAATCTACCAAAATAGATTAACTTTGCAAGTTCGATAAACGGGAAAAACAGATGATCGTCGATTGGATAAGGAAAGACAAGTTGGATAATTACCAGGCCAATTGCACCAAACAGGATAGAGATTCCGGCAATTATATAAAAGCTATTGCGAAACGAACGATAGCTGCGAACATATGGACGCAGCATCAGATATACGAGATATTCGCCGAAAAATCCTGAGTGCAAAACACCTTGCTTAAGTAATTGGGGAATGCCCGGACCAAGAAGTGGGGGCATGTAATCGATGTTAATCAGTGTAAAAGAAATGGCGATCAGGGAGAGAATCACGACCATCATAAGCGCGAACATGATGAGATTTGTACGTCCGAGCACTTCGATGCCGTAATACGCCGGGATGATCATGGCGACAATTGACAAAAACAACACGAGGTTGGGAGGCGTGGTCGGCAAAAAGACAACGCGAATTTGTTCGATGTCATAGTAGACGTTCATCGCCAGATCAAGTAACAGGGAGGTAAAAAGCGAAAAGCCAAAGAGGCTACCCATTACTCCGCCAAATGTGTCAATGAGTAAGTCGATCAGATTTTTATTTGGGTCTTTAAAAAGGGGCAATTGCAGTGCCACAATGGTTACGATTCCGATTTCTCCGACGAGCATCAACAGTTCTGGGGCGCTGTGGCCCCAGTGAATGAGAATCAGGATCGCTGAATCAAGACCTTTGCCGATGATAATAATCAACATGATCGCGATTAATTGCATGGAGCTGATGTGACCATCTTTGATCATTCACGGGTCTCCTTTTGTTTCGCGCTATTCTTCGCTGTTACAGGTGCTTTCGCTTGGTTTGACGCGTCTTCTAGTAAGTCATCTTGTTCTAAAATTTTCGGTTGATCGGTTGGCAAAGTACGCAAAGAAGCTGGTCGTGTCTTGTAGGCGAGAACAGATTTGCGCAAAAATCCTTCTTCTTTACTGCGCAAAGGAGCGAGTGGAGTGAGATAAGGCAAGCCAAATGACTGCATCGAACTCATATAGACGACCATGAGACTAAACATCAAGGCAATGCCAAAAAAACCAAAAAAGAAGCTGTCAATCGTAAAGCTATAACGCAGAATGCGAAACGCGTAGCCGATCGATTGGTTGGGGATGGCGTAGGAACCAAGTCCAGTCAAAGCGACGACAATGACGACGACAGGACTTACGAGGTTCGCGTCGACTGCAGATTGACCTAAAATCAATGCACCGACAATCCCGATCGTTGAACCGATGACATGTGGAACGCGAACGCTCGCCTCGCGAATCAGTTCAAAGGACAATTCGAGAATCAATACTTCCACAATGGTTGGGAAAGGAAGATTTTGACGCGCGGCGGTCATTGCGATCAATAGGTCAGATGGGATCATTTCTTGCTGAAAATTGGTAAGTCCTACATACACACCAGGTAATATGAGTGCGATGAGCAGCGCGATAAAGCGGATGAAACGCAAAAAATTCGCATACCAGACGCGAAGCTCGGCGTCTTCAGCAGTTGTCAGTTGCATCCAAAATGTCGCAGGTGCAATGATGGCGAGTGGCACATTGTCTACGAGTACCGCAACCTGGCCTTGTGCGATATAGCGCGCGCACAGATCGGGGCGTTCTGTGTAGATGAGAGTTGGGAAGATCGAGCGCCAATGATCTTCTAGATACTGCTCAACCAATCCTGAGGCGACGAGTGGGACTGGACCGATATTGGCGATTCGGCGGTGCATTTCTGCGAGCAGGCGCGGATTTGTGACGTGTGTCATCGAGCATACACAAACGCGTGTACGGGCTGTGTCTTTGAGCGTGATTGATTCGAGAACTAGGTCTGGACAACGCAAAATCCGGCGCAATTGCGACATATTGCCCTCAATGCTCTCTGTAAATGCTTCTTGGGCACCACGAATCACCATTTCATTGACTGGCATAGAGATGGAGCGCTTTTCAAAGCGTGAAAAAGAGCAGACAAGCGCCTCTGCCATGCCTAAGAAAAGGACGACATTGCCTTCGATCACCGCGTCAGCAAGTTTTGGCAGCTCGTTTTCCAGAGTATATTGCCTACAAGGCAGACGTGCAGCAAGTTCTTCCATATGATGAATGGGTTCCTCAAGATGAACGATTGATGTGAGAATGAAGTCTTCAAATTCTTTGGTATCAATCGCAATATGGGAGAATGCAGTCACTACTTTTTGCTTCGCTTTTGTGTAATGCGTGACAAAATGAATGTCTGTATTGCGCGGATAATGCAATAAGCGTTGCAAATACTCGACTTGATCAGAAAATGTGAGAGGGAGGTGATGTTTTTTTTCCGCATCGTCCAAGTGTTTCATTGGATTATAGGTTGTTCCGCGTTCTTCGCCAACTTTTTTCTGACGACGTTCGACAATGCTCATTCGTTTGAGATCATGAATAGGGATCGCCTGATCGAGGCGTTTAGGTGTTTTCTTTTCCTGGTTATGTTTCTCTGCTTTGGGAGGAGCAGAGGAGGGGGAGGAGTTTTTTGTGATTTTATTTTCTTTTGCAGACGAGGGGGACGGTGACTCGTTGGCGCTTGTGCTTTGCTTTTGTATCCCTTCTCGATCACTTGCGGAAGGACTTAAGCTAAAGCGGGTGCGATAAGTTGACTCGCTTTCGGATAACTTCACGATCCAGCGGAGTATCTCCTGAAATGCGTTCACCGTATATTCCTCCCGATCAGCCGTTAGATGTCAGTTTCGCCTCAGTAGTGGGTGTCTTGCACTACGTTACCCAATTTATGGGTGACTTATGTGTCAAAGCAAGTGTTTTGAAAGTAGAGCGTCTATACGTTTTATTGCTTGAAGACATAAGATAAAAGGAGACAGAGGCCACCTAATACCTGTCCTTTACGCAAGGGAGGGGGGACATTGAATGGAGATCAAGAGGAACGTGCACAAGCGACGAACCTCGCTCTCTTGAAGCGATTGATCGGTGTCAAGTCAGTTCATTATGGAATTGATCTGTTGACTGCTGCGTTGTTACTTTCAGGGCAGTTACAGCCAGTTGGGATGTTTGTTGTTCCTGAAGGGTTTATGTTATCTCTGTCTGGTCCCTTACTCGGTGGTGTCACGATGAAAACAACAACTTCAGGAGCAAAGTTTGTTATGGCTGGACTCGAAGTGATCACCGCAGTGTTTTTGATTGCGCGCGTATTTGGAACGACTGGTGTCTACGTATCATCACACCGCTTTTCGATTGTCGTTGCCGGATTGCCGATAGGCAGCGCCCCACCTGTGGCAGCACTGCCAGGGGTTCCAGAACAGGTGTTACATCAATATGAGGCGCTGTTGATGCGCCATTTTGGTTTAATGAAGCGAAGAAAAAGAGATGTAGGCAATGGGATGCTAAGAAGAAAACGAAAGCGCTAAGATGGTCTAAGATGGTTTTGAGCGAAATGGAGGAACGCTCAGTGGCGAATGAAAAGTGGAAGCTCAGCGAGGGGGCGATTTTTTATATCTTGGCATTTCTTGTCGTGTTTTTCTTCTTTTTTACGCGTCCGGCACCCATAGAGCCACCTAAGGGATAAGACTGAGTGAAAGCGGATCGCCGTTTTACGATTAGCTTAAAATGACAAATGCGATGGCGACTTCACGCGTGTGGGAAAGGCTTACTGAAAAGCGAGAGAGCTTGTAGTGGCGCGCGATTTGCTCCGCTTCTCCGTGCAATCGTAAAAGAGGAGCGCCTGACAGGTGAGAGAGCGTCTCAATTTCATGGAAAGAAACACCCATCGACCTGGCTTTGTGATCTACAGCGGCAAGCTGGCGTTTTGCATTTGAGGGGAAGTTTAGGAGCAAAGAGCCAAAAGCCTTCATGACAGCTTCCTTGGCGGCAAAGCGACCTGCTAAAATCTCTGCGCGGCGCGCAGCATTCACGCCTTCTATGAGTGCTAATTCTTGAACTGTATAGATGCGTTTCAAAAAGCGCGATCGCTGTGCTAAGCGCGCGATGCGTGCGATTTCCACAATATCAACACCTTGCACCATCTACGATTCCCTCCGAACTTTGTATAGACAACTCTACTTCGTAGTGTACCATAAAGTCTGTGCGGGATTTGACAAACTAATTTTGGATCGCTATAATCATTAACGTTACGCGGTCATGGCGGAATTGGCAGACGCGCAAGATTCAGGTTCTTGTGGGGGTAACCCCGTGGAGGTTCAAGTCCTCTTGACCGCATCCTAGATTCAGTACAAAAGTACAGGAAATTCTGCAACTTTTTAGTTGTAGATTTTTTTATTTTTTTTTATAAGTCATGGTGTTGATTCGCACATGTGGAAGAAGACTGTCATTTATTATGCCCTTTTCTTTATTTCCTAGAGAAAGCTTGTTGTTCATATTTCTATATAAAGTTGGAAATCCTATAAGGCGGCGTGCAGAGTGCACGTCTGTTTTATTTTTGAGCGACATGAAACGTTTTTTGGAGGGCTGGCATTGGTTAAGCACATACTGTTGTTTGCACCGGCGACGCAGGAAGAAGTGGGAATTACCACACGCTTGCGGCGTTATGAACGAATGTTACAAAGGTTTGGTATAGAAACGACTTGTGTAGATGCGGCCGATATATCTGTAAATGTACAGGCGAAGACATGGATACACATGCTTGATCCACATGGCGTTGCATGGCACTGGTCACAGTTTGGTCGCGGTGAACTGCATACGCTTGCAACTTGGTTGCGGCAATGTGGCTTTGGATTCAGTGTGCAAGTGACACGTTTCCCCATAACTCTTGATGCAGTGGAGGGGATGAGTGATTTTCTTGAGGCAGTATTCACGGAAGCGAGGGTCATTTTTATCTCTGCTCCAAAACTTGCACATCAGTTTACACAGAGGTATTTCCGTCATGCGCACAAAGTTCAACTCCTTGCGCCAGGAATGGATCTACAAGATTTTAAATTAATAAAAGATAACGGAGTCGAGGCAGACTCTATTGCATTAAAGCATCATGAACTGCAACGACGCTTACAGTTTGCCCGAGCGGGCAAGCGGATCGTGCTATACGCGGGTCGCATTGCAAAAGATCGATCACTCACGGTGTTTGTTCGCGTCATGGAGAAGTTACAAAAGCAATTTTCTGGAGTGCGTGGTATGATGGTAGGTCCAATTGAAGAGATAGAGGCGGCAAAACCACTTTTGCAGCAGTTGCAAGATGCGCACATTGCGTATATTGGCGCAGTTGACCACCTGTTTATGTCTGATATTTTCGCACAAGCAGAAGTCGTATGGGATCCGACGGCAAGTTTTGACGTTTCTGCATCGATTTATGAGGCCATGTGGATGAAGCGCCCGACACTGGTTAGCAGACAAGTAATTTGTCCGCATGTTCTCCCCTCACAAACCACATTTACATATGACACCGAAGATGAAGCACTGCAAGTATTGCAAAGGATCTTTGACGGGACAGCATCCCAAGCGGAGATTCTCCAACATGCGACACGATTTATCACAAAAGTAGATGAGACTGCACAGCTTGAGATGGTTAGTTTCTTAAGGCGTCTGAGTATGGAAACAAAGCGCGTTGACGGAAAGGAAAGTGTAGGCTAGATTAATAGGGAGGTGAAAAAGATGGCGGAAATGACGGTAAAAGTGCTTGGGATGACTTGCGATCACTGCAAACGCGCGGTCGAACAAGCACTTCAAGCGCTCCCAGGTGTCAGTAAGGCACAGGCGAATGTCGCAGCTGGACTTGCCACTATTGAGTTTACAAAACAACTGAGCGAAGAGGCTGTCAAAGTAGCGATCGAAGACGCAGGGTATGATTGGGGCGGCAAGGCATAACAAAGTGTGCGATGCAGATTGGATTCGCGAGATCGCGAATGCGGTCTGCTTCTTTTTTTCGTAGGATCTGCCAAAAAAGTATGGGGGAATGGAAATGGATGCTCTGATTGCAATTGAAGAAGCACTTCGTCGTCTACGATCTGCTGCGAGAATTTTACCTGCGCAAACAGTGCCACTGGATGAGGCATTTTTGCGTGTATTGGCAAACGACGTTCACGCGTTGCTAGATGTTCCGCACTATGATCGTGCGATGCTTGATGGTTATGCTGTGAAAGTCGAGGATATTGCGCATGCGACGCGCGAACAACCTGTTGAACTAAAGGTGATTGCAACGGTTGGGGCCGGGAAGATGCCAGAGGTAAGGGTAACACAGGGTACGGCGGTACGCACGATGACAGGAGCGCCTATCGCCCATGGAGCGGATGCGATTGTACGATTTGAGTATACAAAGGAAGTTGCGCGCGGTGGGGAGCGCATGGTACAGGTGTTACGAGTTGTTCCTAAAAGTGAAGCCATCCAAGAGCAGGGGCATGATATAGGTGCGGGTGAACTGCTGTTGGCCGCAGGGACAGAACTTGGTGCAATTGAAATTGCAGTACTAGCTGCACAAGGGTACGATTCGGTACAAGTTATCCAGAAGCCGCGTGTAGCAATTGTAGCGACAGGCAGTGAAGTGACACCACTTGGCCAAATGCTTCAACCTGGTCAGTTATACAACAGCAATACTCCTCTCATCCGTGCACTCGTGACAAAGGCAGGTGGTACTGCAGTAGTGTTTCCGCCTGTGGGCGATGAACCAGAAAAGTTGAAAGAGCGTTTACAAGAGGCGCTTACAGTTTGTGACATCCTTGTGACGACAGGAGGGGTATCCGTAGGTGACTATGATTTAACCCCTATGGTGCTTGAGCAACTGGGTGTAAAACGACTCTTTTGGGGAGTGTGGATGCGACCTGGTACGCCTGTGTATGCTGGAACTTACGAAGATCGGGTAGTTCTTTCGCTATCAGGGAATCCGGCTGCAGCTTTTGTAAATTCGCTTGTTTTGTTAATGCCGCTGTTAAAAATGGCGGTAGGTCAGAAGGACGTATTGCCTACAGTAAAAGCTCGCTTGAAAAATCCTCCCCATAAAAGGCAAGTAAAGCATACGAGGTTTTTTGCAGGGAACCTTGTGTATCTAGACAATGAGTGGTGGATTGATGTAAGCGGAGAACACTCGTCTGGCGTCATGACAAATTTTATTGGGAAAACTGCGTTAGCTCGATTAGATGCAGAAGATGAACTGGTAGAAGGAACACTTGTGTCTGTCATTCTTTTGTAAAAGTGGCGGGTATGAACCTTAGGGATTCGGCGACAATGGTAATACAATTGCGCATTGCGCTACTTGACAGCCTAGGAGATCGCTCGATGATATCTGCACGTCGCTTTTGGCCGCGCTACTTTCTTGCGAGTATCGCGAATGTTTTGGTCACTATGCTCGTTTTTCGATTGGCTTTAGTCAGCTTTGTTTGGTCATATGAGACTGCAACTATTTTTGCAGCTTGTGTCGCAATGCCAATCAATTGGTTGGCTGGAGAACAGCTTACTTGGCAAATTGGTTCTTCCTCGCGCTGGAAACGCGCAATTCGTTACTTTATCGTCTATGTGATTGGACTTTTGATCGAAGTGTTGTCCGTTCACTTGTTTGGACATTTGTTGAACTGGAGTCCGCACTTGGCAAACGCAGCTGCCATTTGTATTAGCTTTGCTTTCACAGGCCCCATGAATCATTTGTGGATTTGGTCGGATTGCATCATGCATGATCAGAAACGCTCACGCCTGTTTCTTCGCTGAGTTTTAAAAAATTGGCGAGAGGTCGAAAGGCGGGTAAAAGGAAAACAGAAGTTGCTAGGATAGAAAAAGTCACGACAAGATCAATAGATTTGGCATGAGGAAAATGCATTTGTAACAATTCATTTGCGAAAAGCGCAGGTATGACACCTGTTTGCCGATTGCAAGCACAAAAAATTGCCTCACGCATAGGGAAATCGCGCCAAATTAAGATTTTTACTGTGAACACCGAGAGAGGACGAGCCACAAGGATCAATAATAAGCTAGTTAAGATCGCACCCACGATTTCATCTGCGGAAGCTCTCATTGGGAAGGATAAACCCAGAGCGAGAAAAAGATAACTGCGTACGGCATACAGTAGCCATTCAAAGATCTGATGATCTAGTGCACTGCGGTTTGGGAGATGGACTCTTTTGTGCTCCCCTGATTCGTCATCAAACGTACTTTGTGAATCGAGTGGACGCGCAAAAAAACCTGTCGTGAAAGCCATTAAAAAAGGACTGCTATGTACGAGTGAACTGAGAAGACTCGAGAGCAAAAAAGAACTGATCACGCGCACCGTGCGAAACTTCCAGAGGCTTTGCTGCGGAAGTTTTTCGAGTACGCGTCCTAGCATATAACCAAATGCTACAGCACTTATCACTTGCCACGAAAGATCTAAAAACTGGATGCTAAGTCCGGAGTGATTCGGTTTTACGATGCTAAGTAGAGTTGTTGCAAATAGTGCAGATACGGGATCGTTTAAAGCAGATTCCGCGATGAGTAATTCTTTTATGCGATCACGCAGTGCAATGACATCTAAAAGCGAGATGAGTACAGTTGGATCAGTTCCTGCAAGAATTGCACCCATTAATAAATCCGTAAATAGTGTGAAATGTCCTAAAGAAAAACTAAACTGTGCAAATCCAAGTACGCTCACGCTGACGGCAACGCCAATCGTGGCCAAAAAAAGAACTGGTTTCCAAATTTTGCGCATCGTCTCCTTTGTGAGTTCTGCTCCACCATAAAAAATGAGCAAGGAAGCGGCGATTGTTAATGAAGTGCGAGAAGTCGCAAAGAGGATGAGGGTGTGTACATAGGGAATGATTGCATTGATTACGCCACCAAGCAATAGTAAAAGTGCGACGTCCGGAATAAAAAAGCGCTTCAGTCGTGGAAGGCGTGGCAACACATATGCAAATAGACTTAATACCGCGAGCAGCGCCAAGGCGGCGGCAGTTTTTGTGAGCAGCGCGATCACGTCCTTTGTTTCTAATTTAGCGATTTACAGATGGTCTTCCTTAAAGATCCATGGCAAGTTGTCTTCATTTATGCGTGGAAGCCAGTTTTTGTCGATCTTTACAGTTTGCGCATGAGACCTGTTATGTGGCGCTTGCTTTGTATAATCCGTGACATCCGCAGGCCACCATTTGATTGAAAGACTCGGCAATCCTGTCGAATCAGGCGGATTATAGGTCAGTTGACTTTGCGAGACAAGGTTTGTGCCAATTTGCAGTGATGTCGCAAAAGGGTTTGGCGTATAGAAAGTGATTCCTCGTAACTGCTCTAAAGTTGGGCGATATGTCCCTAAAACAGGGTCACGTACTTCGTCAATCGCAATGATTACGTGATGATCGTGGATTTTCACGTTAGCATGCAAATATTGTTGTACCTCATTATACTGTAATAATCGACTTGTGCGTGCGACAAGGATGTGTCCCTGTTCATATTCCTGTTTTAGGCGAATCAGAGCTTTGAGGTTGTCTCCATAAAAAGGCATACGATTTGGATTTCCCCCCAGATGTTGTGCGACAATCGAATATTCGTGATGTAATTTTAGATCAGCGAGGTGCTGGACTGAGAGTTGACTATGCAATTGACGCGGATTCCAATTCCATAATACGCCTAAAAGCGGTTGGTACCCATCGTCTGTATATCGATAAAATCCCCAGCATTTGTGTCCATCGCGCAATTCAATGGGATAAAGCATTGTGCGCTCACCAAACTTGCTGTCGCGACGTGTCCAGATAAATTTAACGCCACTTTTTAACATGAGATCTGCAATATAGTAAGGTGAAGCGGGGAGATCTCCTTGTTGATAGTTTGAGTCAGGATTTCCAAAATTACCAACGTTGCTTTCGTTGCCATGGTTGATCCAGACTGCATATTGAAGGTGATTTTCTTTTAGAGCATTCATTGCAATTTCGGCAAAGTGACGTTGAAAGAGAGTTGCATGCGAGTCCATCATGGAAAAATCCCCTAAGGAATGCAAGGAATCGATCCATCCGACCTTACTATAGAAAATGATCTCTTTGGCATCGTGTAAAAGATTTGGTGACAGGCGATAAAAATAGCTCATTTGATCTTGCCAAACCGTGTGTAAAGACTTGTCGAGAAATCCTGGACGGTCGGTGCCGATAAAGAAAAAAAAGGAATCTCCAACATCAAGGCCTAGTCCACGACCAAGCGGAGTGTCTTCTTTCGTATTTAAAAATCGGTGAATAAGTTCGAATTTTTGCAAGGTCATTCCATCGGTATCAGATGTGATTGCAAGCATCGCATCATATGGATAAGGAAATTTACGTAGCTGGATAGATTCGCGAGTCAGCTTCTCTCCATTGTTGATGAAGGGAGAAAGAGAGTGTAGCTGCTGTGTTTGCGAAGCGCGCGCGCGGTGTTTTGGCCACTCGCGATGAGTCAATGGTTTGGCAGTAGACGATGCGGTTGACTGTTTGTCTGTATTTGCGGCGCTTAGTCCTTTATGCAAAGCGGGACGCAGCAGGAAGCGCGCATCGACAATCATAAGAGCAGAGGTCAGCAGAAGACTGATCGTCAGTGTGCGCAGCAAGTTCATACATCATCCCTCGTTCTTGGTGAGGTCATTCAGAATGTAAAGCTGTATAAGTAGTGTGCGCGCAGAGGAGGAATGACATGCTGTAAAGGTTTTCTTATTGAATAAGGGTGGACAAACGCGCAAATTGTGCTATAATAATGCCTGTTCGCTTGGAGAGGTGGCCGAGTGGTTGAAGGCACTCGTCTTGAAAACGAGCAACGGCTAATACCCGTTCGTGGGTTCGAATCCCACCCTCTCCGCCAAAGAATAAAAAACGGCTATCTGATTTTTGGATAGCCGTTTTTTATTGTACGCCCGGCATGGGCGGAATCTTTAGGGTGTAAGTCCCGAACGGGGGTTGGCGACAAACCTAC